>NZ_AADV02000002.1 GCF_000167195.1 Crocosphaera watsonii WH 8501
ATATTACGCTTAATGGTTGATAAAGATAATCTATTATTCTTTCTGTCTCAATTCTGGCTTGATTTAATATGCCTAAATCCGTTGGGTATTTGATGTCTGCTGGCGCACAAGTCGCATCTAAAATTAGTTTACCTTTATTTTTTATTTTTTCTCCTTTTTCTTGGAGACAATCCTTTTTTTTTACTTCTTTATCACTCTTGTCTATTTCTCTTTTTACTATTTTTTTATTGATTTTGTTTATCAATTCTCCATCAATTCTTTTCCTAAAATGAACTAGCATTGAAGATTCCAGTGGTGGCTCTTGTTGATAACAATTTAAACCTATAAAGTATTGTAGATAGGGATTTTCTCTAATCTGTTCTATAGTTTCTCTATCACTTGTTCCTAATTTTTCCTTAATAATTAATGTCCCTAATGCCATTCTAAATAGTTTGGCTGGCGCACCTTTTTCTGCTGAAAAAAGTTTAGCATATTCTTCCTCAAAATCATCCCAAGGTATCAACTCTGCCATGATTACCCAACGATTATTGGGGGACAATTTGCCCTCGAAAGGTAATTCAAATTTTTCTGGGGGCGGTAAAGGTTGCTCCTCTTTTCGATACATTTGTTCTTGACCAACAACTGGGAGGTGTTTCTACCAATTATAGCGGTTTGTAGCCGACAAAGCTGATCTTTTTTGCGATCGCGAATATGGGTGTAACCTTTTAAAGAATAGGGTTTTGCTTTTATTCAGCAAACCCTAATTAGAGAAAAATGGTCAGAGACTCATATCCTACTTAGGGGTGATAGTGCCTATGCCCGTGAAAAAATCTTCTATTTTTGTGAAAATCAGCCTTTAGTTGATTATGTTATAGCTATGGGAACAAATGGCGTTCTTAAGTTACGAGCGGATGATGTAATTGAAAAAGCCAAACATGAATATGAAAAAAAACTAGTGCAGCTTGGCGAAAGTAATCCACCAGATTTTTACAGAAACTTTCGTGACTAGCCACGACAATGTGTTTCAATGAAACTAACGGAAGAATCTCGAAGTTGATGTCCATGATAAAAGCATTGCCAATTAACCTCTCCAACCTACAGAAAACAGTACTCCAACAAATAGTGAGAGGGACAACAAACCCCTATCGCCTTGTTAGACGAGCCAAGCTAATCTTAGCCGCAGCATCAGGAGAGAGCAATAGTTCGATTAGTCGAAGATTAGAATTAGACCTAGTACAAGTGCGTCAGTGGCGATCGCGATGGTTTGAGGAGAGAGAAAAACTGAGTGCCGCCGAAGAACAACAGGTAACGGAGAAAGCATTAATGGTCTTGATCAAAGGAATTTTAAGCGATCGCCCAAGACCTGGAACAACAAAATCCTTTACGGTCGAACAAGTAGTCCAGATTGTAGTGATCGCTTGTGAAGAATGTGAAAAATCAGACAGACCAGTGAGCCATTGGACACCTTCAGAGTTGGCGGATGAAGCCATAAAAAGAGGAATTGTCGAAAAGATTTCCCCCCGTAGTGTGGGGCGTTTTTAAAAAAGAAGCGACATTACAACCACATCTCGTTCGTTACTGGTTAAATGCCAAAATTGATGATCCCTTAAAATTTAAAAAGCAAGTCAAATATATCTGTGAACTTCATCAAGAAGCTAAAACTTTGTTAGAACAAGGAATTCATTTAATTAGTACAGATGAAATGACAGGGATTCAAGCTCTTGAGAGATTATTTCCGAACAAAAGAATCAAGCCTAAACAAGTAGAAAAAATCGAATTTGAATATGAAAGACACGGAACTTTAAGCTTGATTGCGAACTGGGATGTGGCAAGAGGAAAAGTTGTTAGTCCCTCTATTGGACCGACAAGAACAGAACAAGATTTTTCTGAACATATCCAGAGAACGATTAAGATTGATGAAAAAGCAGAATGGATTTTTATTGTAGATAAACTCAACACTCATAAATCGGAAAGCTTAGTCAAATTAGTAGCAGAAAGCTGTGGAATTACTATTGATTTGGGGAGAAAAGGAAAGGAGGGGATTTTGCAATCTATGGACAGCAGAGCAGATTTTTTATCAGATGAATCTCATCGAATTCGCTTTGTTTATATTCCCAAACATACATCGTGGCTTAATCAAATTGAGTGTTGGTTTTAGATCTTAGTCAGGCGTTTACTCAAAAGAATTACTGTCCGTTCAACTGAAGAACTATCCCAAAAAATTCTCAATTTTATTGATTACTTTAATCAACATTTTGCTAAGCCGTTCGTTTGGAAATTTAAGGGCTTTAAAGATCATAAGTGACTGGTGGATTATTTTTGCTAAGCTGCACTAGCTCCAATAACTGAATTAATGGATAGTTTATTTCAGAAAAAAGAAGATTTAGAAGAAGTTAAAAAATTAGTACCAATTTCTACTTGGTATCGCTCTATTCGTTATAAAACAGAAAAGTCATGGAGTTGTCAAAGAAGAGTAGTGACAAAAGTTTGTTATGGAAGTGATGGCTTAAAAATGCGCCATGTGGTGACATCTTTGCCCGCTTCAAAAATTCCACCCTCAAAACTTTATACAAAAAAATACTGTCCGAGAGGCGAGATGGAAAATCGGATTAAAGAACAACAATTAGACTTGTTAGCTGATAGAACTTCAACTCAAACATTTCAAAGTAATCAACTAAGATTATGGATACATTCCTGGGCTTATGTTCTCATAAATGCTTTTCGTCAACACTGTTTAAAAAAACTTCATTGGCTAAAGCAACTGTGGGAAGAATACGTCTAAATCTTCTTAAGTTGGGAGCCAGAATAAAGATTAGTTGTAGAAGAATTATTATCGCTATAGCTAGTGCTTGTCCTTATCAAGATATTTTGTCTATTGCTAACAAAAGAATTAAAACTATTCCTAATACTGGATAAGTAGAATAAGTTGTTTTTTAAAAAAGATATCTATCATAAGTTGTTGACTGACTGATACTTTCATTTAGTCTTATTTATCGTGGAGAAAATCAAAAGTTAATATAATTATTCCCTCTTAAACTCAATTTTTGGATAATCAAAGTCAATTTTTTTATTCATCTATATTCAAAATTTCTATTAGTCCTAAAAATTATCATTTTTCATCTCTGGATTAGGCTTTCAAATTAATTTGTGAGAAATCCGGGTACTGCACCATATTTAACTCTTAGGTGATCGATGCGAGGACGGGGAATATCGCGATAGATGTAGTACTTCGCTTGTAAACCCAGTTCAAGGTTGGAGGGTTCGTTAATTCCCTCGGGAGTAATTTCGCCGATTAAAGCAAATGTTCCATATTCATAGCGATAGGCTAGTTGCTTCCGATTTATGCTTGCTAGTGTTGTAACTGCTTCTGTTTCTCTAGAACGAGCTACTTGGACTAACAAACTGGGTATGGTTAAAGCCGCCAAGATACCCATAATTACAACAGTAATCATAAGTTCTAGGAGGGTAAACCCGAAAGGAATTGATCTGTTTTTTTGGCAACACTTGACTATTATTAAGCCAAAAAGCTTACTATTCTTCATTCTTCCTATGGGTTAGACTTAATATAGAATGTGTTCATAAGATACCCAGAAAGTTATCTTTATCTATCATCTGTAATATTACGTAATAAAAATGGGATGCTCCGAATTATTCCTTCTCTATCAACCTAATCTTTCCTGATTCCAATCCTTGAAAAATATCAGTAATTCCCGTTAATTCCTCTTGTGTAATAGGTTGATTACACAGCATTGCATCTAGAAAATATTTTTCATCCACTGAGGTTAACTTTCCTTGTTGAAGCACTCGTTTGATTTGAGTAATGAGATAAGAATGAGAATGGGTATAACTTAAATGGTACATTACAATTTCCTTGTATTTATCACATTTTTCTCAGCTTCTAATTGCTAAAAAGTTGTAATCAAAAAGAATTATCATGACTCAATGATAACAATCTTAAGAGTGGGTTAATTGTGATATCAGGAAAATATAGATGTGATCCTGATCAATTTTGCTTTTCTCAGGTGGGCAACTATTGCAGATTTGATCATAGACGTGATCCTGATCAATTTTGCTTTTCTCAGGTGGGCAACTATTGCAGATTTGATAATCGTTTTAAATGAGTATCTGCTTTGCCCACCCTACAGTGTAAGAGAAGATTTTGAGGGGATTATAATAAATCTAAGCCATGACTCAAACGACTTTTATCCCACCCTTTTTGATTAAGTAAAAGCCAAGATTGAATTAAATCAGGTCCGTGTAATTCACCCATTAAACCAGCACGAAGCGATCGCATCACTAATCCTTTTTTTACTTTGAAGTTTTTTGTCACTTGTTTGAGGGTATCTTTGGCTTCGTCTTCTGTTAACTGAGAAGATTCAGCAATCTTCTCTAAAACAGCTTGCAAAACCTCTTTGACCCCTTCTTGGCGCATTTGGGCTATAGCTTCTTCACTGTAGTCCACCCTGTCACCAAACAATAAGACACTTTCTTTAACCCCGTCACTCAAACGGGTAAGACTGGGTCCTATTAAGGTAGCCATTTGTTCTAACCAAGGGCGATCGCCGTCTACATCGACAGGATAACCCGCTTGTTGCCAATAGGGAACCAAGAGATCCACTAATTCCTCCCCTGACATTTTGTGTAAATATTGACTATTAATCCAATCGAGTTTATCCCAATCAAACTTAGCCCCGGGCTTATTAACCCGTTCTAAGTTAAACTGCTCGGCAGCTTGCGTCAAGGTGAAAATTTCTTCAGTGGAGTCTGGGGGAGTCCATCCCAAGAGGGTCATATAGTTAGCTAAAGCTTGGGGTAAAAAGCCCATTTTACGGAAGTCATCGATGGAAGTTACCCCACCTCGTTTTGACAACTTTCGTCCTTCCTGGTTCAAAATTAAGGGAGTGTGGGCAAAGTCTGGGACTGTTGCCCCAAAAGCCTCATATAAGAGAATTTGTTTAGCTGTGTTAGCGATATGATCTTCTCCTCGGATAACCTGGGTGATTTTCATATCCATATCATCCACCACCACGGCTAAGTTATATAAAGGTTGTCCAAAAGGTTGCTCAGGGTTATCAGCAATACGAGCGATTACCATATCTCCGCCGAGATCACTTCCTTTCCAGGTAACTTGACCTCGGATGAGATCCTGCCAAACAATTTCGCGATCGTCATCGATCATAAAGCGGATGACTGGTTTTCTCCCTTCTGCTTGAAAAGCAAGACGTTGTTCTTCCGTGAGATGACGATGACGGTTATCATAACGAGGGGCTTGATTTTTAGCTTTTTGGGACTCTCGCATCTGTTCCAGTTCTTCTGGAGTACAATAACAGCGATAGGCACAACCTTTGTCTAGTAGGGTTTGAATGGCTTGACGATAGAGATCGAGGCGTTGGGTTTGAAAGAAGGGGCCTTCATCCCAGGTTAAACCTAACCAGGCTAATCCTGATTTAATATTCTCTGTGTATTCAGGCCGCGATCGCTCTTGATCTGTATCTTCCACTCTGAGGATAAACTGGCCTTGGTTATGATGGGCAAATAACCAGTTAAAAACGGCGGTTCTGGCGGTTCCTATGTGTAAATTCCCTGTAGGACTAGGGGCGATCCGAACTCTAACTGTCACAAAATTTTCCCTGTAGTCAATGTTATTAAGTCCAACTTATCATCATAATTGATTTTAGGTTAACTCATTTTGAAACATTCAGGCCCCCAATCCCCCTTTAATAAAGGGGATTAGCTGGAAAAACCTGATGAAGCAAGAATCCCACACACTTCTACTCGTGAGACAGAGAAGTGATCTAAGCTCTTTCAACCAAAAAGGGCAGAGATAAGCGGTAGAATATCCATCCAACAAAAGTAGTAATTAAAGCTATAGCACTAGTGATCCAAAACCCTGTAAGATTAGTAATCTCCCCAGTGGTTATTAAGTCTCTTGTGGTTACCAATAGGGGAGTAACAGGATTAATGGCCACTAAAATTCCCCAGAGTCCCTCTGTAAGTTGAGGATAGATCACAGGAGTGACGAATATCCAGAACCGATTGACAAAACCGATTCCCCTATTAACATCACCATACAGACAAGAAAAAGGGCTTAATATTAATCCCATCCCTGTACCCAACATTACTAGTGCAGCTTGGCGAAAGTAATCCACCAGATTTTTACAGAAACTTTCGTGACTAGCCACGACAATGTGTTTCAATGAAACTAACGGAAGAATCTCGAAGTTGATGTCCATGATAAAAGCATTGCCAATTAACCTCTCCAACCTACAGAAAACAGTACTCCAACAAATAGTGAGAGGGACAACAAACCCCTATCGCCTTGTTAGACGAGCCAAGCTAATCTTAGCCGCAGCATCAGGAGAGAGCAATAGTTCGATTAGTCGAAGATTAGAATTAGACCGGGTACAAGTGCGTCAGTGGCGATCGCGATGGTTTGAGGAGAGAGAAAAACTGAGTGCCGCCGAAGAACAACAGGTAACGGAGAAAGCATTAATGGTCTTGATCAAAGGAATTTTAAGCGATCGCCCAAGACCTGGAACAACAAAATCCTTTACGGTCGAACAAGTAGTCCAGATTGTAGCGATCGCTTGTGAAGAATGTGAAAAATCAGACAGACCAGTGAGCCATTGGACACCTTCAGAGTTGGCGGATGAAGCCATAAAAAGAGGAATTGTCGAAAAGATTTCCCCCCGTAGTGTGGGGCGTTTTTTAAAAAGAAGCGACATTACAACCACATCTCGTTCGTTACTGGTTAAATGCCAAAATTGATGATCCCTTAAAATTTAAAAAGCAAGTCAAATATATCTGTGAACTTCATCAAGAAGCTAAAACTTTGTTAGAACAAGGAATTCATTTAATTAGTACAGATGAAATGACAGGGATTCAAGCTCTTGAGAGATTATTTCCGAACAAAAGAATCAAGCCTAAACAAGTAGAAAAAATCGAATTTGAATATGAAAGACACGGAACTTTAAGCTTGATTGCGAACTGGGATGTGGCAAGAGGAAAAGTTGTTAGTCCCTCTATTGGACCGACAAGAACAGAACAAGATTTTTCTGAACATATCCAGAGAACGATTAAGATTGATGAAAAAGCAGAATGGATTTTTATTGTAGATCAACTCAACACTCATAAATCGGAAAGCTTAGTCAAATTAGTAGCAGAAAGCTGTGGAATTACTATTGATTTGGGGAGAAAAGGAAAGGAGGGGATTTTGCAATCTATGGACAGCAGAGCAGATTTTTTATCAGATGAATCTCATCGAATTAGCTTTGTTTATATTCCCAAACATACATCGTGGCTTAATCAAATTGAGTGTTGGTTTTCGATCTTAGTCCGGCGTTTACTCAAAAGAATTACTGTCCGTTCAACTGAAGAACTATCCCAAAAAATTCTCAATTTTATTGATTACTTTAATCAACATTTTGCTAAGCCGTTCATTTGGAAATTTAAGGGCTTTAAAGATCATAAGTGACTGGTGGATTATTTTTGCTAAGCTGCACTAGGTCAATTTGGTCTCATTTTTATTTGAATAATCAAAATTGTGTACAGATTCCTTTTGCTATACAATTAGACTACAAAAATCATGAAACAACATAAAGGATTTGGCGAACCTAAAAAAACAGTATCCATCAAGTTAATTGAAAGAGAAAAAGTAACCGATAAGGGATTAATTGATATAATTGAAGAACATAATTTGAAATGGTTTGCTAAGGTAAAAAAAATGGAGTAAAACAGCAATGTGGACTAATTCCTGTTAATCATTCAAAGACAAAAAAAATTAAACTAACATTTTATTTAATCTTTGGTTATCCTTTTAATATTAAGTTAACCCAGCAGGAAACCGATGAATTGTCAACAAAAGTGACCAAACAGATATTAAGACAACTAGATATTATTAATTGAATTATGGCATTTTTTCTCAAATTTACTTTAATCTAAAAACATCGTAAAAAATTGGGATGATAGAAGTAATCTGAGGTAAGGTTTTGATAATATTAGACAAGAGTTACTAACCACATCTCATGACCCTCAAAACCCTTCCAGGCGAAAGTTATCCCATCGGCGCAACAGTAGAAAAAGATGGAAAACATGGGGTAAATTTTTGTATTTTCTCCAAAGAAGCGACTTTTATAGAATTACTATTATTTGCAGGGCAAAATGACCCCCAACCCTCCCATACTATCCCCTTAGATACTAAAACAAATCGTACCCATTATTATTGGCATATTTTTGTAGAGGGACTCAAAGCCGGACAAATCTATGCTTATCGGGTGCATGGTCCCTTTGATCTCAGTCAAGGCCATCGCTTTAACCCTGAAAAAGTATTACTAGACCCCTACGCTAAAGCCATTGTGGGATCTTCTATTTACAATCGAGAAGCCGCCAAACAACCAGGAGACAACTGCGCCCAAGCCTTACGTGGTGTGGTGGTAGACACAGAAACCTATGATTGGGAAGGGGACTGGACACAAAAACCTCGTTTACGCCAACCCTATTCTAAAAGTGTCATCTATGAGATGCACGTGGGAGGGTTTACCCGTCATCCCAACTCTGGGGTGGCCCCAGAAAAAAAAGGCACCTTTGCTGGATTAATTGAACCAGAAAAAATTGCTTATTTAAAAAGCTTAGGAATAACTGCCGTTGAACTATTACCCATTCATTACTTTGATGTAGAAGATGTCAAACCGGGACTTCAAAATTATTGGGGATATAGTACCATCGGATTTTTTGCCCCTCACAGTTACTATAGTTCCGATCAAAGTCCTCTTGGCCCCGTTAATGAATTTCGGGACATGGTGAAAGCGTTACATAAAGAAGGCATAGAAGTCATTTTAGATGTTGTCTTTAACCACACCGCAGAAGGCGACGAACGGGGGCCAACCCTTAATTTTCGGGGGATCGATAACTCAACCTATTACATCCTAGAAGAAGACCATTCACAGTACAAAAATTATGCCGGTTGCGGTAATACTTTTCGGGGAAATCATCCCATTGTGGGTCGTTTTATCTTAGACTGTTTGCATTATTGGGTCACAGAAATGCACGTGGATGGATTCCGTTTTGATCTGGCTTCGATTCTGTCCAGAGATTCATCAGGAACCCCCTTAGAAGACTTGCGAGGAACAACTCCAGATATTTTATGGATTATCGAATCTGACCCCGTTTTAGCAGGAACAAAATTGATTGCAGAAGCTTGGGATGCTGCCGGATTATACGATGTGGGAAGATTTGTAGAGTTAGCAGACTGGTTTGCTGAGTGGAATGGACCGTTTCGGGATGATGTGCGTTGTTTTGTCAAAGGGGATGACGGGATGGTTCCCCGTTTAGCCAGTCGTATTCTTGGTAGTCCCGATATTTATCACCGTGAAGATGTTGATATTAATCGTAGTATTAATTTTGTCACTTGTCATGATGGTTTTACCCTCAATGATTTAGTTTCTTATGATGAAAAACATAACGAAGGAAATGGGGAGGATAATTGTGATGGAGATAATCATAATAATAGTTGGAATTGTGGGGTAGAAGGGGAAACAAATGATTCAGTAATTAATACATTGCGACTGCAACAGATTAAAAATTTCTTCACCATTCTCTTTTTATCCCAAGGAACTCCAATGATATTAATGGGGGATGAAATAAAACGCACCCAAAGAGGTAATAATAATGTTTATTGTCAGAATAATGAGTTAAGTTGGTTTAATTGGGATGGGGTGGAAAGCGAATATGATTTATGGTGTTTTCTTCGACGTTTAATTTACTTTACTCAAGGGTTGGAATTATTTAATCAAGAGGAAAGGTTAGAGGTTGCTTATAATAATCCTAATCATCCTCATATTAGTTGGCATGGGGTAAAATTAGGAGAACCAGATTGGTCAGATTATTCCCACTGTTTGGCTTTTAGTTTACGTCATCCTGAAAAAAAAGAGTATCTTCACGTAATGCTTAATGCTTATTGGGAACCTCTAGAATTTGAATTACCTTGGTTGGGAGATGACGAGCATTGGTATCGTGTTGTAGATACTTCTTTACCCATCGATAAAACCATTTGTGAATTAGACGTTGCGGTTGAAGTAACTACGGGAAATTATACAACCAATGGACGATCTTGTGTGGTTTTAATGGCTAAAGCAAAACATTAATTATTATAGGGAAAAATTTGCTTACATTTATTGATTGAGACGTTTTTGCCAGTTTATTTTAGTTTCTTGTGCAATTGAGTAAATTTGACTATTATCTGGTATTAAATCAATGCTTTGAATCGCTAGATTTAACTGTCCTTTTTCCGCCTGCTCTTGAGCTAATTTGTAAATATTTTCACTTAGTTCTTCGATTAGTTTCTGGGCGTGATTGTAAGCTAATTCTTCTTTTTCTATCTCCTTTAAAATCCTAATGGCTTGCTTATATGATGAGGCTTGGTGTGCGATTCGTTGAGCTAGAAAGTTTGGAAACAAGCGTGTAGCTCGTTCAGAACATTGAAATCTGAATAACTGTTGATTTGTTGGCTAATGGAGCCACACTCGGAATCAAAGGAGAAAATCCTAAGAGTGACGACATAACCCTCCGTTTTGGACTTAGTAAACCCAGGATGGAAGCAGGGTTAGAAGGGGAACCCGTCATGAAGCAGCATGGTAAGTCGCTCCCCAAGTCAATCGGTCATGGTTAAACATTACGTTGAATCATCGACATGAACCCTCAAAACCGCCAAGTAGCCAAATATGTTTGATAGGCTGCGTTCAAAAGAACAAGGTAAAAAGTGGAGTTTTTCCATGAGCATCCACACAGATTCCTAAAAGTAACCTGGGGGAAAGATGAAACCTAAAACCGATATACCCAAATCAACGGAACGAATTAAGTCCATGATTGCTCTTACCACCGGTCGAGTAGGTAAGTAGGGACAAACTGAACCGCAAGGGTCATGGATGTGAGAAGCAATTAAGTTGCTAATGCCCACTTGTAATGAGTACGGATAAGCTGACGTATTGCTGGTTAATTAGAAGAAATAGTCTCTATTAGAGGTGAATATGTCGAATGCGAGTATAACCAAGACTACGCCAGAGTGGAACACAATTAACTGGGCAAAAGTCCAGAGAAAGGTGTTTAAGCTTCAAAAAAGAATATTTCAAGCTGTTAAATCAGGTAATAAAGTTAAAGCTAAAAAGCTTCAGAAGTTACTGTTAAAGTCACATTACGCAAAGCTCTTAGCCATACGCAAAGTAACCCAAGACAACCAAGGCAAAAAAACTGCTGGCGTTGATGGGAAAAAGGCATTACGCCCCAACCAAAGATTAAAGTTAGCCAAAGAACTAGCTTTAAAAGGTTACAAAGCAAAGGCACTCAGACGGGTTTGGATTCCCAAACCTGGAAGAGAAGAAAAACGTGGTCTGGGAATTCCCACAATGAAAGATAGAGTAATGCAAGCCTTGGTTAAATCAGCCTTAGAGCCATATTGGGAAGCCCAATTTGAGGGAACATCTTACGGTTTTCGTCCAGGCAGAAGCGCACAAGACGCTATACAAAGGATATACACGGTAATCAATTCAAAAGCCAAATATGCTCTAGATGCCGATATATCCAAATGTTTTGATAAGATTAACCATGACCACCTACTGTCCAAATTAGATTGTCCTAATAACGTCAAAATAGTCATTAAACAATGGCTAAAATGCGGTGTTATGGACAAGGGTATATTTGAGGAAACCGATTCAGGAACTCCCCAAGGCGGTGTAATAAGCCCTTTATTGGCTAATATTGCACTACACGGATTGATTAATGATATAAGAAACCAATTTCCTGCAAATAAAAAGAGGAAAGATGGTAGCTACAAAACAGGATACCAACCTGCAATCATCCGTTATGCCGATGATTTCGTAGTTCTCCATGAGGACTACGACGTTATTCTAAAATGTAAAAATCTAATTGCACAATGGTTGAAACAAGTCGGACTGGAACTAAAACCAGAAAAGACTTCCATCAGACATACTCTAAAAAGTATTGAACACGACGGAAAAACCATTGACCCTGGTTTCGATTTTCTTGGATTCAACATAAAGTCCTACCCCGTAGGGAAATACCACTCTGGGAAAACACCCCATCGTGAGATACTTGGATTCAAAACTATAATCAAACCAAGCAAAAAGAAAATACTAGCTCACCATGAGGCGATCAAAAAGGTCATAAATGCCAACAAGAATGCCCCACAAGCAGCATTAATTGCAAAATTAAACCCCATAATAAGAGGATGGTGTAATTATTACCGAACTGTATGCAGTAAGGAAACGTTCGACACCGAAGACCACATATTATGGAATATGCTGAGAGCCTGGACAGTCAGCAGGAAAAAGAATAGGACCCCACTGATTGAAGCCCTCAGAAAATATTTCTCATACGGAAGACGCGGAAAATGGACATTTCAAACAAATGGAATGGTCCTTTACTACCACGCCGAAACGGAAATAAAAAGACATCAATTGGTTAGGGCCGAAGTCTCACCATATGACGGAAACTGGACATACTGGAGCAAAAGACGGGGAATATACACTGGAACACCAATGAGAGTGTCAAAACTCTTAAAGAAACAAAAAGGTATCTGCCCTATCTGCAAGCAACACTTTACACCCGATGACTTGATAGAAGTTGACCACATAATCCCAAAATCGAAAGGTGGAAAGGACAGGTACGACAATCTACAAGCTCTACATCGTCACTGTCATGATGCTAAAAGCAAAAATGACTATCTCTATGATTGGTTAGATAATGGCTATGAATGGAAAGACGACGTTTTAACAGTACCCACGACAAGGGACTAATTGCCGAGAGCCGTGTGAGGTGAAAGTCTCACGCACGGTTCGGAATGGGAGTCGTGGTAGGTGACTACCACTTCGACCCCTAATCAGTCAGCAGGACAAAGAAAAAGACACCATTGACTAAAGCTCTAAGAAAATATTTCTCATACGGAAAATACGGACTATGGACATTTCAAACAAAAGGTAATGTCCTCTATAATCACGCCGAAACGGAAATTAAGAGACATCAACTGGTCAAGCCTGAAGCATCACCATTAGACGGAAACTGGACGTACTGGAGCATACATACGGGGTACATATACTGGGACACCAACTAGGGTCGCAAAACTCTTAAAGAAACAAAAAGGTATATGCCCTCAATGTAAGCAACACTTTACACCCGAAGACTTGATAGAAGTTGACCACATTATCCCAAAATCGAAAGGTGGAAAGGATACCTACAACAATCTTCAAGCTCTACATCGTCATTGTCATGATGTTAAAAGCAAAAATGACTATCTCTATGATTGGCACTTATAATGGCTATGAATGGAAGGACGATGTACTAACAGTACCCATGACAAGGGACTAATTGCCGAGAGCCGTGTGAGGTGAAAGTCTCACGCACGGTTCGGAATGGGAGGAGAGGTAAGCGATTACCTTTTCGACCCCTAATCGCTCACCAAAAAAAAAAGATTGATTTTCTAATCCTATGACCCTCTATCAACCGTTCTTAGACTATGCTATTTCTCTAATGCAAGACCAACTTTCCTTGCAACCCTATCCCATTCCTGAAGGGTTTGAGAGAAAAGAAGAGATGACAGGGAAGGGGAAAAGGCAGCAAAGGGTTGTCACTAGCAGCTATGCTTTTAAATCTCCCAAACTAAGACAAATTCGAGCCGCTCATGTTCAAGGGGGTAGTTCCCTACAAGTTCTTAATTTTGTCATCTTCCCACAGTTAACTTATGATTTGCCCTTTTTTGGCGCAGATTTAGTCACGTTGCCTGGGGGACACCTCATTGCTTTGGATATGCAGCCACTATTCCACGATAAAGCTTACCAGCAGCAATATACAGAGCCTATCTTGCCCCTTTTCAAAAGCCACCAACAGCATTTACCCTGGGGGGGAGATTTTCCAGAAGAAGCCAAACCTTTCTTTTCTCCAGCTTTTTTATGGACTCGTCCCCAAGAAACAGAAGCGGTAATTACACGAGTTTTCTCAGCTTTTAAGGACTATCTCCAAGCTTATTTGAATTTCGTGGAGCAAGCCAAACCGATTACTGATAGTCAAAGACTCGAAGATATCCTCCAAGCACAAAGGCGTTACATCGCCTACCGTGCGGACAAAGATCCGGCACGAGGAATGTTTACTCGTCTCTATGGACAAGCATGGACAGAGGAGTATATTCATGGATTCCTGTTTGATTTGGAACGCCAAATGGTAACGGTTTAGTGCCTCGTTGAGAAGCCGTTTCTGCCTCCTGAACCGAAATGGTTGAATGGTTAATTGACACTCCTCGACCTAAAGGTACGAGGATTCTTCAATCAACGACTCGTCTTGCTAATGCAGGATTGCTCCAACAAAAGTAGAGGACAAGTCTCCTGAAGTGTTCGGATCTAAGATCCAGGTTCCTGTATGCCCTACAGTACCCAAGGCTCGATTAAGAATATTAATGGCTGCGTTTTCGTCTCTATCTAATCGACATCCACAAGCACAAACATGAGTCCTTGTAGATAAGGATTTTTTAACGACAGCCCCACAATTAGAACAAATTTGGCTTGTATAAGCAGGATTAACTGCAACAGTTACTCTGCCCATTTTTTTTCCAAAATATTCTAACCATTTTCGAGCATTGATACCAACCAGCATCATTAATAGACTTGGCTAAACAATGTTTTTTCACCGCCGACCCACCTTGAATTGAATTCAAGGCGTGGAATGCGCTGCCGACCCTGCTGGATTTGAAATCCAGCAGGGTCGGCAGTGGAAAGCGGCGGTGCATTCCGCACTAAGTTTTTAATTCTCAAATCTTCATAGGCGACCAAATCTAAGAATTGGATTACGCAACGGGCAAGTCTTTTTGCGTGTTCTTCACGTTGCCTACTTAGGGTTTTGCTTTTATTCAGCAAACCCTATTTAATCAAAATATCCTCAGAACTTAATTGACTTTCTTCAAGTTCATTGGTAGCTAAAATAAATCTTCCTGCTTTCATAAAGTTTGTCCATTACTCTACCAATCTTGTCATCGTTTAAATATTCAGCTTTTATCCCTTCTCCGATTAAATGTTCTGTCGCTTTATCTTCAAAAAACTTAGGGAATAAGTACAGAGGTTGGGAAGTAAATCCTAATCCGTTAAGAAGAATCCCTTTTACGACTTGACCTGATGTTATCAATTCTCTGGGGTCAGAGCCAACAACTTCATTAATAATTTGTTCAAGACCAATATCATCAATAATTCCGGCAACTAATCCTAAGTGGTTGATAGTTTGAATCGAGTTTTCTTGTGATGATAACATCGTCTAAGCTTATTGAGAACTTTATCTTATTATCTCTTTTTTGACGAATCTTGTCTACAGTTGAAAAACTGTTTATTCCAATTGAAAACGAATTAACTCTCACACTTTTATCTTGTCAGGTTGAGATTATGTCTTGCAACCCCGTTATGAGTTCATTTGTTTGCCCACTGAGTTCTAGCGGGGTTCCAAGCCATAATCTTTTTTGCGACGAAAGATGTGCGGAATGTGGGTTGTAAAGTTGAAAGTACCAAATAAATATTTGTATAATATTGGCAGATATTTGAGCGGTGAAGGAAGAATTCCTCGCTTTCAGCGACGGGACTTGTCAAAGTTGATTACTAAATCCAAACGAGATAAAGCACTTATAGCTGATTCGCGTACATAGGAATCCACCGATTCATCATTGGCAAATGTTGTGAGGACTTCAGCACACTTCGGATCTCCAATGGAAGCGAGTGCGTTGACAATTGCCACCTGCACTGCTATGTTTTCTGTTGTCTTCAACGACTCCACTAAAATGGAGTATGCAGCTGAACCCATTTGACCTAATGCCATTACTGATGCAATATGAACCACCGGATTTGGGTCATTGATAGCAGCCTTCAATCCCTGCAAACCAGTAGAAGGAAAAGGTAAATCGGGATAATTAACAGCAATCTGTGCCAAGGCTTTAGCTGCACTTCCTCGTACCGTTACATTGTCACTATGCAGCAAGGATTCAACTACCAATGGGACGGCATCGATACCAATTACTCCTAGTGTTTTTACGGCTGCCCGACGATAAGTTGTATCTTCTTCATCCAAAATACTCATCAGATAAGGAATGGTGTTTTCATCGCGGGACTCGGCAATTTCCAACATTGCTTGCTCCCGTAGATGGGGGTTGGGGTGTTTTAGTTTGGCAAATAAGGAATCTGTGGTCATAGGATTACAAATCAAAGAAATGGGAAAAATTGACCCTAATTAATTACTCGATAAGCGCGTTTGTCGTCGATTAATTAATTAATTAGAGTGGATTGGAGTTGGGCTTTTGCTTGAATCAACCAGTCAGAGTCGTTGAGTGCGATCTCATGACCATTCCTGCAGCCAAGTTTTTCAAGTGCCATCAATGTAGCGTATTTTAAAACCCAGTTTTTTGATGAGAGGGTGGCTTTTAGAACTGGAATAGCCTTTGAAACCCCCAGTTCCCCTAATGCGATCGCAGCAGCGGCCCGTGATTTCTGATATTGAGGTTGAAGATTATGCAAGGCTTCTAGTAGTAAATCATAAGCTGGAGCATATTTCAACCAGCCTAATAGTTTGATTACATGAAAATGCGCTCCATAATCACTCTTCACTTCTTCCTCATAATTCGCCAATAGGGCCGATGCGGCGGTGTCTGCATAATGGTCGAGAATCGTTTTACTGGCCAGATAACATTTTCCAAAATCGGTTTCGTATAAGGTTCGTACTAAAACTGTTAAATCTGGCGTTGTCTCATAGCTATGCACTAAACCGAAATCATCGGGATGATCTCTAATGGTTTGCTCTAAAGGGGGTTGAATCATTTCAAAAGTGATTTCTTCGCTCTTCATACCTGCTTCTGCTAACATCCGAATACCTCGTAAGCGAAACACCAATGAGACAGGACATCGGGCTATATCCGGAATTGCATTGTAGTAACGAGCATCGATCAAATCCTGAATAGACAACCGCCTTGCTAAGACATTTTGGTGCTGCAACATGACTATCACTTTCCCCATCTGAGAATAATCCTTGCTAAAACGGCAAACTGAAGTAATGGCAGCACTAGCAATAAGAGGGTCAAGATCATTTATAAATTGGCGAATTCGGTCTATTGGACTTTGGACAAAAAAAGTTTGTTAGCGTATATTTTACGCTAAACTAAAATCCCAAAATATCGGCTCTGTATCAGTCAATAAAATTGGCTGACAAATAGGGCTAATCTATAGATTCTGAGGAAAACTAAGGAGCTTTTAAGTTTTCAGTTGATTTTTTGCTCCCTTTCTTGATAACATCATGACGAGTTCGTGGGGCTTTTTTGTAACCTTTAATACGTCCGGAAGAAAAACCTCGACGTTTGGGAAATTTGGCGAAAGTCCCCAAGGTCGTAATTATTCTTGAAAAGTCTCTTTGAACTAGACTAGGGGTGATTTTGATGGATTTATTAGTCTTCAAATACTGTTCCCAATCACGGGGTAAAACCACAGCTAATTTTCTGGCAGCCCACAAATTTACATAAGAAGGAAGTGTTAGTTTAAACCAATTTTCTTCATGATGTACATCGGGAGTTAAATAAGATGTCATCAATAATCTTTGTTTACCAAATCGAAAAAGATGTTCCATGTCATAACGTTGTCGATAACACTGATAACAATCAACTAAACTTAACTCATCGCGCCGAGAACCAATAACAATAAGCCACATAGGTTTCCAAATACTATTTCTTTCTTGAGCTCTGACAACAATCTGGAGTAAAGTAAAGGGGTGATTGTTCATTTTATAGTTTTTAGTTCCTCTCATTAACATCTGTTTCCATCCCGAAATAGTCACTGTTAATTGACGACCTTTTTTCGTTGTAAAGGGAACATGATGAACTTCATCAGGTTCAGTCCAAGTTTGGTCATCTTTAAGGTCAAATTTATCCCCATACCAACGGGGATGTCCCGAAGTTTTGGCTTGATTTTGGTCCCGAATAAATTGACGATAAAAAACTCGGTCACTTCTAACTCTTGTAATAGTAACTACGTCTTCATGCTTAACTTGTTCCCCAATAAAATCCTTTTGGCTGTAGTCACTATCAGCCACTAAGACAGATAATTTATCAGAAAATAAAGAACTTTGCCAGATTTTTTTTAGTTGTTGATTGCCTTGATTTACTCCTTTATGTTTAGAGGGGACTCGCTCTCCTGATAAGGGGACAGCCCAAGGGACTTTTTCTGTGTCTATTTGGTCAGGTAAAGCGCAGATAACGGAATAACAATGTCCAATATTAATGGGTTTATTTCCCTTAATTGGATTGGGGTAATGAATAAAGGTTTTATCCGCTAACGTTTCGGCAAACCGTCGTGGACAGGGAGTTGTGTCAATACCAAATAAGTTATAATGTTTTGAAGTGGGAGGAATTGTTCTCGATACCGCTGAAAATAAAGTCTCAATTCTCTGTTCATAATTAGGGTCAGTTTGAGTGGGTAAAAACTCTTGAATTCCTCTATATAAACTGTTATAATCTCTTCTAAATAAAGGATTGAGAGACAATTTAACGACTGAGTGAGCTTGTTGGTTACTGGAGAGAGCCTCGAGTAATTCTATAATAGTTTCTTTTCTAGCTTTTAGTTCTTGGAAGAGGTTAGACCTCCACACCAGGAATTCCTCGACAGACGTAGCCGTTTCATTTTTGGTCATTTTTAAAATTTATTACCTTATAAATTAGCGGAATATATACGCTAACATCAAAAGAGGTTGTTTGTTACAGTTAAGGCTAATGTCATCACATTCCGAACTTAAGACCAGTCAAGATGTCCACCTGAGAGCCAAACAAATTAAGAGTCTAATTCGCTCTCTTAAACAGAAAATAAAGAAAATTGAACGGGAAGGGGAAGTAGCACCAGCTAATTGTCATATTATTCGTTATCAGGTTAATGGAAAGGGAACAATCTACTGGTATTATAAACTACAGGCTGCTGAATCAATTTTTCCTATGGCCACTAATAATGAGAAAAAAACCAAATATAAATATTTAGGACGAGCCGGAAGTTCTGCTCATATTGATGCTGTAGAAAAACTCACTAGAAGAAATCTCATTGATGAATGAGAACGAGTCATTCAATCTCTAACTGAAAGCTACTTAGATATCTATATTGGAACCGAAACTGAATGAAGCTATTTAATATTTAAAATCCCCTAAAAAGATGGAAAGAGAGTTTTTAAAATCACCTTAATTCTCTATTTTAGCTCTGGAGATATGTTTAGCGTAAAATTTACGCTAACAATTGTTTTTTATCCAAAGTCCAAGGTCTAGGGCCGGTTCATAATTTAACTTAGTTAGGGTGTGGATAATAACGCGGTAAGTTTGCCCAGGTTTGTCAAGTAATTGAGCAATATCTTCAAGAATATTTAGATCACTGGTGCCAATTTCTCCCACTGCCCAAACAGCATTTTCTACTGTAGGGTTTGCTGAAAAAGTTTCTCCAAAATTTATGCCACTTTTGACCAAGAATTTTCTGACAAATCAATAAGTTTTAGTACATAAAAATTGTTTAAAGTATAATCAAAATTAATGAAAGGCGGTTTGACGAGTTCCCCTGTTCTATTATTAGTAAATAAGGACAAAAAAAGCGACAAAAACTGCCTCAGAAGTTTAGAAAGATTGACAACTAAAAATGTAATAGCAATAGATGTAATGGAGGTTTCAGGGAGTTTTGTCATCACGAGATTTAGGCTACATCTTCGTTTAGCTTGTCCAAACTTTCCCTCAATAGCATTACGGAAGCATTCATCGGAGTGGGCTTGTTTCTTTTCTTCTTCACTGACATTTTTCGGAGGTCTTCCTAACTTCGGACCACTGATTCTTATCCCTCTTTCCTTACACCAATTTCTGTTTTCCCTAGTTCGATAAATTTTATCTACATGGACGGATTCGGGATAATAGCCAAACGTTTCTTTATACTTTTCTACTTGTTCTTTTAAATGACAAGATTCATTGAAGTTTTCCCAACTTATTTTGTATAGAAACACATAGTTATCTACACAGCTTACTGAGAGTTTAGCTCCAAACTCTATTGGTTTTCCTGCTTTTCCCCTCACTATTGGACGAATATGCCGTTGAGTTAAACTTACAATTCTTTGAGGAACACTCTGGGTCTTATTCTCCCACATTGACTGTTGTTGTTCATAAACTTTTTTGATAGTCTCTAGACAATTTTTCTGTCTTTTACTCAGATTTTCCTGGGAAGCCCCAGCTTGAATTAAGTCTTCTATATTTCCTAAATTTTTCTTAAGGTATTTTAACTGTTTCCCGATAGCTTTTCTTCTTTCTTGATAAGATACTTTTCGTTTTTTAGCTACTTTTAAGTATTCCTTTCTAGCAATTTTTCTAGAAGTTCTCGGCTTTTTTCTCAATTTTACTCTTAATGGTTTATAAAGATTATCTATTATTCTTTCTGTCTCAATTCTGGCTTGATTTAATATGCCTAAATCCGTTGGGTATTTGATGTCTGCTGGCGCACAAGTCGCATCTAAAATTAGTTTACCTTTATTTTTTATTTTTTCTCCTTTTTATTGGAGACAATCCTTTTTTTTTACTTCTTTATTACTCTTGTCTATTTCTCTTTTTACTATTTTTTTATTGATTTTGTTTATCAATTCTCCATCAATTCTTTTCCTAAAATGAACTAGCATTGAAGATTCCAGTGGTGGCTCTTGTTGATAACAATTTAAACCTATAAAGTATTGTAGATAGGGATTTTCTCTAATCTGTTCTATAGTTTCTCTATCACTTGTTCCTGATTTTTCCTTAATAATTAATGTCCCTAATGCCATTCTAAATAGTTTGGCTGGCGCACCTTTTTCTGCTGAAAAAAGTTTAGCATATTCTTCCTCAAAATCATCCCAAGGTATCAACTCTGCCATGATTACCCAACGATTATTGGGGGACAATTTGCCCTCGAAAGGTAATTCAAATTTTTCTGGGGGCGGTAAAGGTTGCTCCTCTTTTCGATACATTTGTTCTTGACCAACAACTGGGAGGTGTTTCTACCAATTATAGCGGTTTGTAGCAGACAAAGCTGATCTTTTTTGCGATCGCGAATATGGGTGTAACCTTTTAAAGAATAGGGTTTTGCTTTTATTCAGCAAACCCTAAGTAGTTATAGCGTTATTCTTTAATTTTGCGCAGCAAACCGTGAGCCTTGAAAGATAGCAACAAAGATGAAAAATTTATAGATGCTATTTTAAGAAAGACACAGTTTTATATTGGTCTAGATGATCATTACTGGCAGCAGAAAATAAAGGTTTCCTCTATGCCATCAACTCTCGAAACCAAAGAGCATTCATACAAGTTTGAATGTAGGAGAAGGCTAAACCCGCATTTCTCACAAACTGATCAGTAATCAGCTAGAGGTTAGATGTGGCTTATTTTTCAAGCGATCGCTTAAAATGGCACACTGTTATTTTTTACTCGCCCCTCAAATCAAGGTTAAACTCAGACTACATAATGGTTTGAAGTTTAGCGATCGCAGAATTTGTGAGAAATGCGGGTCGCGCCTCTCGCGACGTGAGGTTCAATGAAATAGAAGGAAGATTAGGGATGAATAGCGACATCAGGATAAAATAATTATCGATATTTACAGGGGGCAACACATATGAACTTCACTCCAGACTCTACACCAGTCAGTTCTCAAGGAACTCAAGATAATGGGAAACCAGTAACTGCAGAAGACCTAACAGAAGTCATTGAAGAATTTGAACAATATCGAGAGCGACTCCTCTCCGAAACAATGGCAACGGCTAAACGAGCTAAATTGCCTAAGAAAACAGCCATGGCTCAAATAGAACCTGAACTAGCCAAAATTGACGCAACACTCTTAAGTCTCCGCCAACAACAGGCCAGTCTAACCGCCAAAAAGGATATTACGTGACGTTCTCTCCCCGTTAACCGCTTAGGCGGTTTAACGGGGGCTTCTAAAATAGAGATAGCTGAACATACTCTTTTTCAGAAGTTTCCTGCTTCACAGGCTGTCCATCGACTAAGCCTCCACAGGCAGACAGGGTGAGTGTAAGATTTAGTGAGAGGTGGATCTACAAGACTTAATCGGGAATTTGAATCTGGATATGTTTCGTGAACTACCCCAACTAATTGCAAGCAATATAGTTGGGGCTTCCAATCTCATCTTCGTGTTGCGTCTAAGAGGTAAGAAATCTTCCCTCCTAGCCGTCTTACACTCCCTCCCTTGGCAGTATCGCTAGTTCCTAACGACAATATCCGTAAGGCTTCATTTCTAATGTTTATTGAGGCGTTTATGTCGCGGTCATGGTTTGTATAACAATGTTCACAAGTCCAGTTTCTAATATCAAGAGGTAAGCTTTCCACTTGATAACGACAGACATGACAAGTCTTAGAACTAGGAAAAAACCTATCAACTTCAACATAAGTTTTCCCTTCCCTTTCTGCCTTGTATTTAAGCATTGTACAAAACATTCCCCAACCACAATCACTAATAGCCTTAGCTAATTTGTGGTTTTTAACCGCTTTCCACCTTGAATTAAATTCAAGGCGTGGAACGCGGCAGTGGAAAGCGGCGGTGCATTCCGCACCATTCCCTTGAAATTGACGAGCGACCCCGCGCCGTCGTACGGCGCACCTGGTAGCGCGAGGAGATTTTCTACAGCAATAACTTGGTTTTCGTTGACTATCTTACGGGATAGTTTGTGTAGAAAATCTCCTCGACATCTAGAGATTTTGGACTGGACTTTGGCTACTAACCGTCTAGTGCAGCTTGGCGAAAGTAATCCACCAGATTTTTACAGAAACTTTCGTGACTAGCCACGACAATGTGTTTCAATGAAACTAACGGAAGAATCTCGAAGTTGATGTCCATGATAAAAGCATTGCCAATTAACCTCTCCAACCTACAGAAAACAGTACTCCAACAAATAGTGAGAGGGACAACAAACCCCTATCGCCTTGTTAGACGAGCCAAGCTAATCTTAGCCGCAGCATCAGGAGAGAGCAATAGTTCGATTAGTCGAAGATTAGAATTAGACCGAGTACAAGTGCGTCAGTGGCGATCGCGATGGTTTGAGGAGAGAGAAAAACTGAGTGCCGCCGAAGAACAACAGGTAACGGAGAAAGCATTAATGGTCTTGATCAAAGGAATTTTAAGCGATCGCCCAAGACCTGGAACAACAAAATCCTTTACGGTCGAACAAGTAGTCCAGATTGTAGCGATCGCTTGTGAAGAATGTGAAAAATCAGACAGACCAGTGAGCCATTGGACACCTTCAGAGTTGGCGGATGAAGCCATAAAAAGAGGAATTGTCGAAAAGATTTCCCCCCGTAGTGTGGGGCGTTTTTTAAAAAGAAGCGACATTACAACCACATCTCGTTCGTTACTGGTTAAATGCCAAAATTGATGATCCCTTAAAATTTAAAAAGCAAGTCAAATATATCTGTGAACTTCATCAAGAAGCTAAAACTTTGTTAGAACAAGGAATTCATTTAATTAGTACAGATGAAATGACAGGGATTCAAGCTCTTGAGAGATTATTTCCGAACAAAAGAATCAAGCCTAAATAAGTAGAAAAAATCGAATTTGAATATGAAAGACACGGAACTTTAAGCTTGATTGCGAACTGGGATGTGGCAAGAGGAAAAATTGTTAGTTCCTCTATTGGACCGACAAGAACAGAACAAGATTTTTCTGAACATATCCAGAGAACGATTAAGATTGATGAAAAAGCAGAATGGATTTTTATTGTAGATCAACTCAACACTCATAAATCGGAAAGCTTAGTCAAATTAGTAGCAGAAAGCTGTGGAATTACTATTGATTTGGGGAGAAAAGGAAAGGAGGGGATTTTGCAATCTATGGACAGCAGAGCAGATTTTTTATCAGATGAATCTCATCGAATTCGCTTTGTTTATATTCCCAAACATACATCGTGGCTTAATCAAATTGAGTGTTGGTTTTCGATCTTAGTCAGGCGTTTACTCAAAAGAATTACTGTCCGTTCAACTGAAGAACTATCCCAAAAAATTCTCAATTTTATTGATTACTTTAATCAACATTTTGCTAAGCCGTTCGTTTGGAAATTTAAGGGCTTTAAAGATCATAAGTGACTGGTGGATTATTTTTGCTAAGCTGCACTAGGAAAAGGATAACTTGCCGCCATGATATATTCTGACTCTAAACTACACCGATCTATTGGACACTTCCTCGAAGCAATCCAGTCTTTTAGCTCCCGCAAAGCATAGTTATAAGAACGGCGACAAATTTCTAGCCATTGGTCTAACATTGCCTCTTGTTTGCTGTCAGGGTAGATTCGGTACGAGTAGTTGAGTGTTAGAGTCATGACAATATGTTAGCACAAAAATAATAAAGTGGTAACATAAGTCATCTAAGCAAGGTTGTGCTGTCGCACGTTAATATATTGATCGGGCTTTATCCGCACGCTAAAACCTTGGCGAGCGACCCCGGCGAATCGCATTCGCGCTCGTGAACGCGCGAGCAGGTACTCACCTACGGTTCGATGCGTCCCCCTCGTTTATAGCGTGGGACTTAGCCCGACATTAAAGTTAACGGGGGAATATGTTAATCGAACTCTGAACAAGTTCCCCCCAGTCCATTCACGATGGTACAGGTGTTGTAAACCAGCATACCTTGATAGCTTCCAGCGGAAGTGTCCTTTTCCCCAATGCCGTCGGCAATCAGCACATCCTCTGAAATAGTTACCCCTGCCTCATTGGCGACAGTTTGCAGTACCTTGTCGTTGGCGGTGAGTTCTGCAAACAGCACGGGAACGCCAACTGTCTTAATCCCCTCCGATAGTGATTTAACTTTGGCTGCTGTGGGTGTTTCCTCCGTTGAGAGTCCCAACAGGGTACCTTCCACGGTCAGGCCATAGGCTCTGGCGTAATAGCTCATGGCGTCGTGGGTAGTAATCAGACGGCGCTGATTTTCTGGAATGGTAGCAATTTGTTCGGGAATCCAAGCGTCCAACCTTTCTAACTTACTGGTGAGGGCATCGGCATTGCTGGTGTAGGTGTCGGCATTGTCGGGGTCGATTTTAACCAGGGTTTGCTTAATTACCTCTACCATGCGAGTGCCGTTTTCAATGTCGTGCCAAATATGGGGGTCAGGCTCCACTTCCCCTTCTTCCTCAATTTCAATCACGTCCTGGACGGCTTCATCGTGTACCGCTACTTTGGGAGCAGGGGTGGTAGTCGCTTCTGCCATCTCAATAATCGAAGGCTCAAAGTTCATCCCCCCATAGAACACCGCATCCGCAACCTCGATCGCCTGTCGGTCAGACGGTTTGGCTTCATAGGTGTGTGGATCTTGGTCATAACTGATCAGGCAGTTGGGTTCAAACACCCCCTCTGCAACTTGCTCTACCATGTCGCAAACGACACTGTAGGAAGCGACGACATTTATGGTTTCACCATCACTAATGACTTCCCCAGGATTTTCCCCTGGTTCTGGGTCGGTGGTGGTTTGGGAACTGCTACCACAGGCCGCCAAACCAGTTACGAGGGCTAAAGCGGCGAAAGTGCTGGCAAAACGACGCTTTGACTGAAAGAAAAAATTCATAGAATTTTCTTAATATGTTGGGTATCTAATCGAGAAATAATCTCACTATAGTTTAGATCATGATTATTGATAGTTTAAGGGACTGTTTATAAATAAAATATAAAGAAATTAAGTAGCACAAATTCCTGATTATAAAACTATAATTCTTAAAAACTAATAAACTTGTTACAGGTTTATTGGGGATGATTTTCTGGTAAAAGTTTCTTAATTTTCTTTTTACAAGCAGTCTCTAAAAGGTCTGTTCCGTCTAGGTAGCAAAAAGCCGTTGATTTTTGAAAAAGATTTGCACTATGCTTATTTCATAATTGCATCATTTTCTGTTCATTGTCTATTCACTTTTCTCGGAGGCAGGCTATGCTCCTAGTTCAAAACTTGTCCGTGAGTTACCGCAGTTTTACAGCACTCAACAATGTGAGTTGTACCTTCGACCCTGGCCAATTGGTGGGCATCTTTGGCCCAAACGGGGGGGGTAAAAGCACCTTGGTCAAGGCCATGCTGGGGCTGATTAAGTCTGCCACGGGGACAGCCCTATTAAAAGGTAAGCCTCTGACACAGCAGCTTTCTCAGGTTGCCTATGTACCCCAGCGATCGCAAATTGATTGGGACTATCCTATTACCGTCTGGAATGTGGCCATGATGGGCTGCACCCTGCAAACCGGGCTGTTTCGTTGCCCCAGTCGCCAGTCCCGTGAACTGGTTAAGGCCGCGCTACAACGGGTTGGTATGTATGAAAACCGCGATCACAGTCTTAGTAACCTGTCCGGCGGGCAGCAGCAGCGAGTATTTTTAGCCCGCGCCCTTGCCCAAGAAGCGGAACTCCTGATTTTGGATGAACCCTTCAACGGAGTGGATCAGAAAACGGAGTCCATCATGTTTGACATTTTTAGGGAGCTTAAAGCCCAGTCCAAAATTTTGTTCGTCATCAGCCATGACCTCAGCGAAACTCTCGATAACTACGATCAGCTGCTATTACTGAACAAGCGGGTCATCGCCCAGGGAGCGCGCCACGAAGTAATGACTAAAGATAACTTGCTGGCAGCCTACGATGCCCCGGTGTGGTCTATTGCTCCATAAGGTCTCGGGTGTTCATTTTAGTAAAACGGAGTGTATTGGTTTGAACTGGTTAATTGAGCCCTTGGGCTTTGAATTCATGCGTAATGCCCTGACTATGGGAGTCCTGCTGGGGGTTTTGTGCGCCGTCGTGGGCAGCTACATGATCGTGCAGCGCATGAGCATGATGGGTGATATGATTGCTCACTCTGTCCTGGCCGGGTTGCCGGTGGCTCTATTTCTGGGGTTGCCCCTATCGTTGGGGGCGCTGGTAGCGGGGGTAGTGAGTGCGGTCGTGTTGGCTGGCATTGAGTCCCAATCTAAGCTCAAGATGGATGCCGTGATGGCGTTGATCTTGGCATCATTTCTGGCCATCGGTACAACCTTGGTAACGGTGCTGCCAGGAGCCAACCGCATCGATGTGATTCATGTGTTGTTTGGCGATATCCTGGGGGTCACCCGGGGCGATCTGATGCTAACCTTCGGCGTGGCGTTAATCATTTTGATTAGCGTCTGGCTGTTTTACAAAGAGCTTTTGTTTTACACCTTTGACCCCATTGGGGCGCAGGCGAGTGGACTGCAGGTGCGCTGGTATTACCTGGGCATCGTCACCGCCATTAGTCTGACCATAGTTGCCAGTCTGCAAACTGTGGGGGTATTACTGGTGATTGCCATGCTGGTAGCTCCTGGAATGACGGCTTATCTGCTGGTCAAAGAGCTACACCAGATGATGATTTTGGGGGGCTTTCTGGGGGCATTTGCCAGCATTGCCGGAATGTATATGAGCTTCTATCTGGACATTCCTTCGGGATCGGCCATTGTGTTGGTGGCCTTTGGGCTGTTTTTGCTGGCGTTCTTCTTCAGTCCATCCCAGGGAATTTTGACCCAATCCGGCTTAGTTAAAGGCATCCTTCTGAAGTCGTCTAGAGGCTCCAGTTGAACCTCTATCTTGCCAGGATCGTGGCCTAGCACTTCATCAAAAGCCCCACCTCAATGAGAAATCATCGGGTGGGGAAAATGTTGTCAATGATAGGTTTAATGGCAGATTTTTTAGTAAGCTAATCCCATACTGCGGGTTGTTTCTGCCCCAAGATAAACACGGATGCTTAAGAAGTCGGTAGGACAAGCGGTTTCGCATCGCTTACAGCCCACGCAGTCCTCTGTACGAGGGGAGGAAGCAATTTGACTTGATTTACAACCATCCCAGGGAACCATCTCTAAAACATCTAGGGGACAAGCGCGAACGCATTGAGTACAACCAATACAGGTATCGTAAATTTTAACTTTATGTGACATTGATTTTCGGCTCCTTAACCGAATGTTCTCCTTCGTCAAGCACCTCGACTTAAATTTAATTACAGTCGAGATTTACCCACTGAACAAAGACTTAAGAATATCTTAATGTGTCTATTGTAAAACATAGTTAGGCTTAAGGGTTAGTTTACCTCAGTACGAGGGTCTATCACTACAAATTGTTATAGAACTTTAATTTATGTAACAAAATATTTCAATCGGGATCATCAAATTGTCTAACCGAGACATCAACCACTTCAACGTCAACGATTCCTGGGGGTGTAATCCTTTGAAACTTGCCGTTTTTCACTTGTAGAGCTTCACCACAGTTGGGACAGGAAGAATTGACCCCTTTGAACCCTGTAAATTCATAGCCACACACAGGACATTGATCTTCGATTAGGTTGCGCTGAACCCACCACCGTAAGATCCATAATCCGATTATGGGGGTAACAATAATAACCCCCAATAAAATCAAAAATCCATTAACCAGCCATCCTAAACCCAGGGAGACCAATAAAATGCCCAATAGTAGCAAGTTTAGGAAACATCCTAACCCCGATCTGTTAAGCCATAGTAGTTTTGGAGAATAATTATTCACAATTTCTCTGTGTTGGTTGCTTTGTTTTTGGACTTATATTTTCCTATGTTATCCAAAAAATTTATATAAATTACTGTTTTCAGGGATCTATAGGGGACAATTCGTCTTAGAATAATGCAGTGAAACATTTAGTCTATGGGTATTTTGGGGATTTAAGTTTATTAATGTAACTGATCATCCATCCTTTTTTAATTGGGATTAGCCAAAACGACATAGGACAGAAAACACCATACTAAGGAGATTATTCGATGAATAAAAGTGAATTAATTGATGCAGTAGCGAATAAGGCTGAAGTTACCAAAAAACAAGCAGAAATGGTTATTAGTGCCACCATTGACACCATAATGGAGGCAGTGGCCTCAGATGATAAGGTGACTTTGGTGGGTTTTGGCTCTTTTGAATCACGGGATCGCAAAGCCCGTGAAGGTCGTAACCCTAAAACCAACGAAAAAATGAACATCCCTGCTACCAAGGTTCCTGCTTTCTCCGCCGGAAAGAAATTTAAAGAAGCGGTTGCCCCTAAAGAGTAGTTACCTTAATCGGCAGATGAAACAACCCATTCATGGTGGTAATTTAGTCTGGGCAGCAGAGCAAATAGGCTGTCCAGTTTCTTCTATTTTGGATTTTTCTGCTAGTATCAATCCCCTGGGTCCCCCTCAATCTGTCTTAACCGCCATTCAATGGGCTTTAAGCACTGTTCAACACTATCCTGACCCTAACTATACAGAACTGAGGCAAGCCCTCTCAGAATGGCATCAACTGCCCTCTGAGTGGATTTTGCCAGGGAATGGGGCAGCAGAATTATTAACCTGGGCTGGCTGTGAGTTGGCACGGCAAAAAGAAACTTATGTCATGATTCCTGGATTTAAGGATTATTGGCGAGGGTTACAAGCTTTTGGGGCGAATATTATCCCCGTCTCTTTTCCTTGGCAAAGTTCTGATGCTCTTAAATGTGTCTATAATGTTGGGGAAAATGATGCTGGTATTATTATTAATAATCCCCATAATCCTACGGGTAAGTTATTCACTAGAGAGACTTTATTGCCTTTATTAGAACGGTTTAGTTTGGTGGTGGTGGATGAGGCTTTTATGGATTTTGTTGACCCTGCTCAAGAAGAGAGTTTAATCTCTGTTATTGCTGATTATCCTAATTTGATTATTGTGCGATCGCTGACTAAGTTTTATAGTCTTCCGGGTCTGCGTTTAGGTTATGCGATCGCCCATCCCCAACGTATACAAAAATGGAAATCTTGGCGCGATCCTTGGCCAGTTAATAGTTTGGCGGTTCAAGCTGCGATCGCTGCTATAGAAGATAAAGAATTTACAGAACAAACTAGGGAATGGTTATCAGTATCTCGTCAACAATTATTAACGGGACTATCACAAATTAAAGGTTTAAATACTTTTCCTAATTACGTTAATTTTATTTTGGTTGAAACCGAGATCCCTGGTCCTAAACTACAACAAAAATTATTACAAAAGTATCATATTTTGATTCGAGATTGTTTAAATTTTGAAACTTTAGGCGATCGCTATTTTCGCATTGCGGTTCGTACCTCCGAGGATAATAATAAATTACTTGAAGGTTTATCAGATATTTGCGGTTAAAAATATATAGTAGGGTGGGTTAGACAGCTATAATTTAGGTTTTAACCAGAACAGAAAAATCTGTCTTAACCCACCATCTTAGTTAAAGTATCAGCGAATATTTTTCAATCGTAAGATAATAATTTTCTTTTAATTTTATTTATATAATAAGGACAATTATAATGGTTAATAATCTAAGAAAAAAATAATCAGATATGTTAACAGTTATTGGTTGCGGCAATCTAAACCGATGTGATGATGCAGTTGGGGTTATTATTGCTCAGAAATTACAAGATATTTTTAAGGATAAAAAGTTGACTGATTTACACATTTATGACTGTGGAACCGCAGGAATGGAGGTCATGTTTCAAGCAAGGGGAAGCACAAAATTAATTATTATTGATGCTTGTTCTACAGACTCAGAACCAGGAACTATTTATAAAGTACCAGGACAGGAATTAGAAGAATTACCGGAAGCTAGTTATAGTTTACATGACTTTAGGTGGGATAATGCTTTAGCAGCAGGAAGAAAAATATTTAAAGAGGAGTTTCCTGAAGATGTTACTGTGTATTTAATTGAAGCAGAAAATTTAGGATTAGGGTTAGAAATTAGTCCCATTTTAAAAGATTCTGTTGAAAAAGTTATTGATTATATTCAACAAGAAATTAATGATTTTTATCCGAAAGTTAATAGAGAATAGTAATATCATTTTCATAAATTTAGACTACAGATATTAACATTGTAGGGGTCAACGGCCGTTGACCCCTACGGAGATATTTTAGGAAATTGGTAGAATTAAAACAAGTTTAAAGTTTAGGCTGCTAATAGTTGATAAATAGCGGTTTGTATCAGCTTTTTTCTATATTCTATTCCTTGGGTTAGTTGCTGTTCTAAATCATCACAATATTTCATTAATTGGTCAACTTTTTTAACTATTCGGTGTTGTTCATTTAGGGATGGTAGTCCAATTACAAAAGCATTGATCAATTCTTTTCTAACACCTGTTTGTCCAGCCGTTCTTTCTGATTCTGCAATCACTATTTTTTGTATTCTAGGTTCTTGAAGTAAATAATATAGATAATCTTTTGATATTAATAAGTGAATGGGATCAGCTTTCATTAACGCTACGTTATAAGTTCCTTCTAAACCTCGTAATATTTGAAAAACTGGAGGGCCATATCTTCCTATCATTACATCATCTTTTGAAAAAGGACGATTAGCATATTGATTAGGAACAAAAGTTTTAAATTCTTCAGACTTAAAATCTCTAATTTGAATTAATCTTGTATATCCTTTCTCTTCATGATAAATAAATTTTTTTTTTGGAGGCTGACTACCTCCTATAAAATTAACTATATTTCCTAACCTAACCCATTCCCAACCAACAGGTAAATTATAAGGAATTTCATCATCAGTAATAGGGGGTAAAGGTTTAGATTTTTTAATCTTTTTATCCTTGACTAATTTAGCTTTTTCGGACTTTATTTTCTCCAACAAAATAGAAGCAGGTTCATCACTTTTATCCTGGGGAACTAACTTACCCATCACCGCTAATTGTAGAATAGTTTGACGTAACTGTTTAATATTTTCGGGGGTACTATAGATTAACTCAAAGTTTTCTTGAATCTGTTGCCAATTATTCTTAAAATCCTCTTCTTTGGTCTTAGTTAATTTATTAGTTGCTGTTTCTCCTAGTAATATTAGTTGCTTTTTTTGCTCTGTTTTTTTATTTTCTAATTCGTCGCAATATTTCATTAATTGAGCAACTTTTTTAACTATTCGGTGTTGTTCATTTAGGGGTGGTAGGGGAGTAACAAAATTTTTGATGTGTTTTAGCACTAAATTTTTATTACCAACCCCTTGAGTATTTTTTGCTGATTTTTCTTTGACTAAAGGTGAGTTAATTAGTAACTCTAAATAATAAGTATAAATCAAAGATTTATTGAACTTTAATAAAGCTAAACTAACAAAAATACTAAACTCGATATCAATATCAATAACCTTAGCAATTCCAGTTGTCTCAACTTTAGTTAATAAAATATCATTGAACTCTGGATGACATCTTTTAATTAATTTTTGATGTGTTTCTTCAGATATAAAGCGTGTATTTGCTAGATTAATAAAACCACTAGAAATATCTTTCACTGATAAAAAAGGAACTCCTGAAAATCTATAAGTTGGAGTATGATGTGCGCCATCTGTAATTAATAAGGTAATATCATCTAACCTAACCCATTCCCAACCAATAGGTAAATTATAAGGAATTTCATCATCAGTAATAGGGGTTAAAGGTTTAGATTTTTTAATCTTTTTATCCTTGACTAATTTAGCTTTTTTTGCTTTTATTTTCTCCAATAAAATAGAAGCAGGTTCATCATTTTTATCTTGGGGAACTAATTTACCCATCACTGCTAATTGTAAAATTAATTCCCTTAATTTCTGCACTCCATTGGGTGCATCAGCTAATAATTCAAAGTGATTAAAAAATGTTTCTAGATTCATCATTTTACTAAAGATAACGTACTTGGTTTTTCATCTCATCAGCCGTGACATGATTAAGAATAACTAACAGTCGCCTCGCAATTTCATGAGGAGGATGACGAACAGCAAAAATGACCCCATAATGTTCCCTATCTTCCTCAAAATACTGCTGCACTAATAACTCAAAATCTACTCTATTATGAGTTACTATTGTACTCTTTAAACTCACAGCATATTCTAACTGCTCCTCATCACTTTTTTGTAATTGATTTTCGTCCCTTGCTGTGGTTGTCATAAACCCTTTTGCCTTCACTAACTCAGCTACCAAAACATGAACATCTTCATCTAAATATAGTGTGATAAATAAATTATTCATTACTCTTTAAATAACGGATCAATTAACTCATCAGGAATACGATTTAACTCAATATAATAATTAATTTCTGTGTGATGATCACTGTAATAAGACAGAGCATCAAATACTTGTGCTAAAGTTAAATGAGGCATTCCTTGGGGTATTTCTTCAGGAGAAACACCCCTACGCCACGTTTCGACAATTGCTCTTACAGGAGTGCGTGTTCCTTTAATAATTGGTTCTCCATTGAGAATTTCTGAGTCAGTTATAATATAACAATGTTCGGTTTTGTTTACCATTTTATACCTCTATTAATTTTAATTTAACAATCCTGATTTGTACTGTTTTTACTTATTCTAAATATTGTAAATATTCATCAGATATGTAATTTTTACCTTGATTAACTTTATCAGTAAATTCTGTCATTGACATAATAATTTTCCTATCTTCAATAAAACATTAAATAGTGGATTGTTTTGACTAACATGGTGGGTTACGACGGATTGTTATATTCTTGTGATAACCTACCTAAATTATAGCCGTCTAACCCACCCTACTCTTTTAAGCCCCCCTTAGTAAGGGGGGTTGGGGGGATTATCCAAGAGTGATAATTTGCCCACCCTGGTTTTTATAGCCCCCCTTGCTAAGGGGGGTTGGGGGGATCATCTAAGGCTGATTTTAACTCATTTTTTAACAATTGTTGTGTGTTGGATATTTCGTTAATTAATCCTTGATACTCTTCTAACATTGTACCTAAATCTCGATGTTTTTCCCTTTATTGGTAAGGATTCTTAATATCTAAATTATAGCCATTAGCTTTAATTTCTTCTATGGAAACACACCAAGCAAACTCATTTTCTTCTCGATTATTCCACCATGCCTTTTCCGCTGCGAATTCCTCAATTTTTATCGGTTTAGTTTTAGAATAAGATTTATAACCAGGGGGATAAGGATGTTCATGAAACCAGATATTTTTTGTTGATTCACCCTTGGTAAAAAAGAGTAAATTAGTCTTAATACTGGTATAAGGATTAAACACCCCATTAGGTAGCCTCACAATAGTATGTAAATTACATTCTGATAACAATTTTTCCTTAATTCTTGTCTTTACTCCTTCCCCAAATAATGTTCCCATCAGGTAACACAATACCTCCTCGTCCCCCTACTTCTAATAAGTGTATAATTAACACTAAAAATAAATCAGCAGTTTCCTTAGTTTGATAAGCTTTAGGAAACCCCCCTTCAATCCCATCTTCTTCCTTCCCTCCAAAGGGTGGATTAGTCAAAATAACCTCTACCTTATCCGAGGGTTGATAATTTCTTAAAGGATTAGCTAAAGTATTATCACGGCGTACTTTGGGCGCATCAATTTCGTGTAACAAAAGATTAGTAATACAGAGTAAATGGGGTAAAGGTTTCTTTTCTACTCCCATAATTAAATGACTTAATTTTTCCCTTTCTTCAACGGTTTTAACTTGCTTTCTGAGATGATTTAAAGCACAAGTTAAAAAGCCACCAGTTCCACAAGCAGGGTCAAGAATTCTCTCTCCTAACTGTGGTTTAATCATATTTACCATAAATTGAGTTACAGCACGAGGCGTATAATATTCCCCTGCATTTCCTGCATTTTGTAAGTCCTTTAATATTTTTTCATAAATTTCCCCAAAGAGATGTTTATCTTGAGAATTATTGAAGTCAATCTCATTAATTTTATTGATAACTTGACGGATCAATGTGCCATTTTTCATAAAATTGAATCCGTCTTCAAACGCTTCTTTTAAAATTCTTGACTTAGGATTATTGCTTGTTGACAAATCAAGATTTTTGAGACTTTTAAACAGTTTACTATTCACAAAATCTAATAAAGTTTCCCCTGTCATACCCTCATCATTAGCCGCCCAATCTCGCCATCTTAAACCCTCTGGCATAGCTGAAATATAATCATCTTCAAATAATTCTGCTTCCATTTCTCTATCATCAAAAATCTTGAGAAATAGCATCCAAGTTAATTGACTAATACGCTGGGCATCTCCATCTACCCCCTCATCAATTCTCATAATATCTTGGATAGCTTTAACAGTAGTAGAAATGGACATAAAATTAAAAGGACAAATTAAGTTAAAATGACAGATATATAAATTATGCCAGAAAATATATTCATTATGAAAAAAAGAAACATAAATATTTTATCTAAAACTGAAGCTTTACGTCGCGCTCAAAAAATTGTTGCTCGTTACGCTAAAAATTGCTCGTTAGCCAGGGAATTAATTTCAGAACGTCGTCAAGAAGCTGAGGCTGAAAACACATAAATATTAATTGATACAAAGGAAAAAAATCTCTAATTATTCTCATTGTTGTTCATATTGTAGGGGTCAACGGCTGTTAACCCCTACGGAAATAGGATAACATTAAGAAACCCCATAAAGTTCCCTTGCTAACTCTTGAATAGCTGCTAAATATTGCTTTTTCCCCCCAAAATGTTTAATAATTTCCATCGGGGTTCCCAACCTATCAAAAGGTGCAACAGTTAACACTTTCAAATCTTCAATGGACTCTATTCCCTCATCTGCATACTTATCTAAAAGTGCCTTAACCCGCATTTCTCACAAACTGATCAGTAATCAGCTAGAGGTTAGATGTGGCTTATTTTTCAAGCGATCGCTTAAAATGGCACACTGTTATTTTTTACTCGCCCCTCAAATCAAGGTTAAACTCAGACTACATAATGGTTTGAAGTTTAGCGATCGCAGAATTTGTGAGAAATGCGGGCTTAAGCACTTTCCTAGCCTTTTCCCCATATTTTGTGAAACAATTGCGCTTTTTCACTTCATTTGCCCTCTCAAGACGACTTAAAGGCGGTTGATCAAACGCCACATGACAAATGAGATCAAACGCATCAAACTCCTTACCAACCTCCTGCATTAACCCTTCAAAAATGACCCCTCTCTCCTGTAAAGCATCAATAATGACCTGTTTTTTGGTAGCCTCACCCCATTGCCTCAAAAAGGCATCCATTGACCTATATTCCTTATTAACCGTCTTTTTCGTGTAATATTTCAAAGATTCGGTGATTAATCTCCCCTCCTTATCGTAATACTGCACCCTCTCCCTGATAACCGATGTTTTCACCGTCTCTTTACCCAGATAATATTTAGTCCGTTTCTCCCTAACCACTGGTGAAGGGTTGGCCATTTGGTACGGTTTATCCTCTTCTAAGACAATGGGATCATCCCCTTTCGGTTCGTAAACTTGTACTGGATCGCCATCAAAGTTGGGGTCAGCAAATAATTCCGTGGCCTTCTTAAAATCCATGATAGTAAAGTAAGATTTACCAAACGCCTCATTAATACGGGTTCCGCGCCCAATAATCTGCTTAAACTCCGTCATAGACTTAATAGAACGGTCTAAGACAATTAATTGACAAGTTTGAGCATCTACCCCCGTCGTCATCAACTTAGAAGTGGTTACCAACACAGGATAAGGACTATCGGGCAGAATAAAATTATCTAACTCTTCTTTGCCAATTTTGTCGTCTCCTGTTATTTTTAGCACATAACGGGAATTTTGCGCCACTAAATCGCTATTTGCTACCACTAACGCCCGACGCATCCGTTCTGCATGGTCAATATCTTCGCAAAAAAGAATAGTTTTCCGAAAACGGTTCGTCCTTTTGAGAAATGCTGTGATTTTTTGGGCCACCAAAATATCCCGATTTTCGAGTACCAGGGATCTATTCATATCCATTTGATTATAGATTCTATCCTCGATAAATTGCTGATATTTATCTATTTGTCCCGCTTTCGGTCGCCAGCCCAACAAATCCTTATCAATATCGATTCTTATCACCTTATAGGGGGCTAAAAAACCATCTTCAATTCCTTGTTTCAGGGAATAGGTGTAAAGGGGTTCGCCAAAATAGTCGATGTTAGAAATATCTTTGGTTTCCTTGGGGGTGGCCGTCAAACCGATGTGAGTAGTACTGCTAAAATAATCAAGAATTTCACGCCATGCTGAATCTTCTGCTGCGCTTCCCCGATGACATTCATCTACAACGACTAAATCGAAGAAATCGGGGGAAAATTGCTTATAAATGTTTTTTTCTTCCTCATTCCCTGTGACTGCTTGATATAAAGCCAAATAAACCTCATAGGACTTATCTATCTGACGCTTCTTAATTTTGGTCATGGCCTGACCAAACGGCTTAAAATCATTGGTTTTGGTCTGATCCACTAAAATATTGCGATCGGCTAAAAATAAAATCCTTTGTTTGGTGCGAGATTTCCATAAACGCCAAATAATTTGAAACGCAGTGAAGGTTTTTCCCGTTCCTGTAGCCATTACCAATAAAATTCGCTCTTTTCCCTTGGCAATAGCTTCAACGGTGCGATTAATGGCATTTAATTGATAATAACGGGGACGTTTGCCTCGACCATCACTATAATAGGGTTGGGTGATAATCTCGTTTTCTTCCTCCTCTATGCCCTTCCATTGGCGATAACGCTGCCATAATTCGTCAGGGGAAGGAAATTCATCTAAAGAGATTTCTCGTTCTATCAGGGCATCATTACGGGTAAAATCGTGTTCAATGAAGCCATCCCCATTGGAACTATAAGCAAAGGGAACGTCTAAAATCCTAGCATAGTCCATCGCTTGCTGCATTCCGGCACCCATACTGTGGTTATTGTTCTTGACTTCCATGACGGCAATGGGTAGATTAGGACGGTAGTAGAGGATATAATCAGCCCGTTTTCCTTTCCCTCGACTGGTTAGTTGGCCTCTAACTAATATTCGACCATCGGTAAAAGTGACTTCTTCTCGAATTTAGATGTTAAGATCCCATTTATTATTTTTAACTAAGGACGGAGTGATATATTTTGTGCAAATATCCCGTTCACTGAAACTTTTTTTATTAATGTTGGTCATGGGCAACATAATCATAACTTACTGTTAGTTTGCCCAAATCTTAGGGAAAATAAACAAAAATTTCCTGAAATAATTTGTCATAGTGATTTCATAATGTAGGGGTCAACGGCCGTTGACCCCTACAAAGTCCACATCTGTAGTCCAAGTTGATGAAAATGAGATTAGTTGGGATACCAAGTCTCATCAAGAATCTGTTCAAAAGTAAAAGGACATTTTTCGGGATACTCAGATTCATCTCTTTTAATAACTTTGCGTCCATCAGCACGTTTACCTTCTTTTATGGCTAAATCCCTAGCATCTGGATAGGCATTTTCTATAGCAGTTGGCAAATATTTTTTAATTGGTTTATACTTTCGTTGCGCTTTAAGAACTCGTTTTCTGTGTTCATCAATAGAATTATACCAACTATTGGTCATCCAATCAGGAGCATCTTTTTGCACAGCAAGTTTTAAAAGATGAGCAATCAAAATAATGAGATTACTTTCAACTGTTTCTTTGGGATCTCCCATCTCTAAATTCTCGATTAAATGCTCAAAATCTATGTTTTTCAAATCTTGTGCTTTCAATGCTTCAATTTGCGATCTTGTCCATTGAGCATAATATGTATCATATAAATTATTAATCATAATAATATGCTTGATCACTGTTAAAAATCTATTGTACCCCGACGCTTCTTCCATTAGAACCAAAAACAATGGGGGTTTCTTGTTTTAAAGGTTCCCATCCCACATTATAACCTGCTTTCCAAGCTTGTTTTCTAGCTGCTCTAAAGGCAGAAAAACTATCTGGACGCACCAGAAAAGCTAAATAATCTGTGTTCGGATCGAAGTTTTCTAGGATCTCATTAAAGTTTGAATCCGTTTGTGCAATGGTTTGATAAGATTCTCCTGTTTCGGGGGTTAAAGGTTCATAAATTAGTGCATCTACATCATAAAATTTAACTTTATAATGTTTTGTTTCTCCCTTAAAGCGTCGAAAACTTTGAATAGTTTGCCCTCGACACTTTTCGTATTCTTGAATACGATTAAGATATAACTGATAAGTATAATTATCTAAGTTTTGGGGTATTTCGGGGACAGAACATTCTGGTAAATTTTTGGTTAAAATGGCAATCTGACGATCCACTTCTTCATCGTCAATATAAGATATTTTGTTATTCCGAACTTCAAAAAACCTCGGCTTTTTCTCGGTATTAGAAACCAAGGGAGTTGTCACAATGGTACTCGAATCCACTGCAACAACGGTGATAAATAAACTAATAAACATTAATACACCGACGGTATTAGTTAGAATGTCTAAAAAAGAATCTAGGTTTTGACTAGGTGAGTTTAGCTGACGGTATCTTCTAGTTCTCATTGTTGTTTAATTCTTCTATTTTTAATGTCCAATCTTCATCAATGGGTTCGTATCCAATATCGATCCCTCGTTTTTCTACTATGTCTCTAACTTGTTGAAACACATCGATTCCTTGGGGACGGAGGACAACAATTAAATACTGTTTATCTTTGTTTTTTTCTACCTCTCTAATTAATTGATTTAAAGGCGATCGCCGATTGTTAATGTCAGATTTGGGGACAAAAACTTGACTAGGATGTAATAAAACTCCATCCTCCCGACATTCTACATATCTAGGTATTTTACCTTGATTTTCTCCTGCGGTTTCTTGTTTGGCAATAATGGTAATTGCTCGTTCATCTTTTAGTAGTTGGGTGGTTAAAACAATGATTAATAAAATGAGCGTACCAATGGTACAAGCTAAAATGGAGAGAAAGGGAAATAACTCGACTTCTAGGGAATTTTTGGCAAAAGAACGACGACGCATAAATTAAAGTTCTTCGGAATCGGTAAAGGTTATCAAACGGGGTTTACTTAACTTTTCTAGAATCGGTTGAATGTGTTTTATTTCTGTGATCATAGACTGGGAAAGTTGTCGATTGACGTTTACTTGTTGGTCTAATGTTTCTAAGAATTTACTCTTTTCTTCTAGACTCATGTTATTAATTTTCTCTATTTGTTCCATCAAATTACCACTTAATTGTTGTAACTTTCCTATTTCTGTGATAAAGCTTTGAGAAAAATTTTCTACTGCTTGTTTAGCATACATTTCTGCTGGTTGTATTAACGCTTCTGGGTTTGGTAAATAGTCTTGAAATGCCTGACGAACCGATTGATTAATGCCATCATAATCTAAGTTTTCACCCTTCTCTTTGAAACGAGGTAAGACGAAATCATTGATATAAATATCGATTCTTAGCAGTAAACGAGATTCCATTCTTTCTACTAAAACCAAAGGAATCATCACCAAAACACTCAACAATAAAGCTAATAAAGTTGTATCAAAAGCCACTGCTAAACCACTGGTAACAGTCCCAATACCTTCTTTAATTTGTTCGATTTCTCCTGCTTGTTCCAGGAAACTAGAAAACCCGTTTACCGCTTGACTAATACCAATAACTGTGCCAATAAATCCTAATAAGGGAATTGCCCAAACTAGAACACGGGGAAAGGTATAAGAAGTCTCTGTTGCACTTAAATAAAACGTAGAATCATCTAGGGCTAATTCCGAAGCAACTTTACGACTTCCCGACTGAATATATGCTCCTAAAATACGACTACAACGAATAGGTAAAAGTTGATTCTGTTTGGTTAAATTGTTTTGTAAGGTCAATAAATCTCGGGATCTTGGATTATCAAAGGTAACAGTTTGGGGAACCCAAGAACGACGCAATGCTACAGATTCTTGTTGTAATTTAATTAGTTTAATTACTGTCAAAGAAACCACAAAACAAGCTAAATAGATAACCAAAAATTGGGTGAATCCTCTTTCATACAGAAGCACCCCAACAAAAGTCGGTCTTAAAAATAATAGGGTTAGGGTATAGATAGCGATAAATAGCAATAACCCCATTAAAGAGATCAGCCAGAAATTAACATCTAATTTCTGACGTTCAGCATCTCCCGATAATAATAAATATTTGTTAGATTCTTTAGTTGTTGTTGTCATCCTAAATTAAGTATGAAAATAGGGAATAGAGAATGACTTAAAGTTATCACAAATATTCCAATATTAAACCCGATCACGACACAGGGAAAAGAATGGTGAAAGTTGTGCCTTGGTTGGGTTGGGAAATAACTTTAATGGTCCCTTCCATCCCTTCTACCAAAGTTTTGACGATAGATAAACCTAGTCCGGTTCCCCCAATGTTACGACTTCTCGCCTCATCAACCCGATAAAACCGCTCAAAAATGCGAGTTTGATGGGTTAAAGGAATACCTACACCCCGATCGCACACTTGGATATTGGCCTGTTGTTTTTCTTGAGAGAGTTTCAGCAAAATGGGTTCAGAAGAATGGGAATATTTAACAGCATTATCGACTAAATTCAAAAACACCTGTTTGAGGCGATTTTTATCCCCTTTTATCTTAACTAACTGATCAGGAAGAGAAATCTTAACAGGAGTTGGGTATTGATCCACCATTCCCTCAATTTCAGTCAATAACTCGTTAAGAACAACGGTTTCTAAATGAAAATACATCCGTCCATTTTCTGCCCTGGCTAAATCTAACAAATCCTGTAATAATTGGATAGTACGCTCAGCCTCTGAAGAAGCGGTTTCTAAGGCTTCCCGTTGGATATCGGTTAAATTATTGCCCCTGCGTAGGGTACTCTGCAAATAACCAGAAACCACCGTTAACGGGGTGCGTAACTCATGGGAAATATTGCTAACTAACTGACGTTGATCTTCCCAAGCGTGGGAAAGATCCGTTAGGGTGGTTTGTAGGGTTTGGGCTAATTCTTTGACCTCACTGGGAGCATTTTCTAACTCAATTTGTACCTTGCCTAGAGTTTCAGGAGAAATGTCTTTTGTCGTCTGACTCATGCGTTTTAATGGTTGTAAGGCGTTTTGAATATACCAGGCGATCGCTGCTGTCATCAAAATAGTTACAATCAAACCCACCAGCAAAAGACTGCTCATAATACTCAAAAACATGGTTTGATCCTTGGTGATATCTTGCGCAATATAAAATTCTCCAAGATGAACCCCTTTAACCACTAATTTTGTGGCACATAACAACCAATAACGATTATTAATCCGTTGTAACTCTGGTTGAAGAGGAATATCCGTCAAAGAAACTAAATTTTTTCCTCTCATTCCCATTTTTAAAGCTTCAGACTGGGCCAAGATTTCTCCTTGGGGACCTTTCACCCATAATAAGGTTTGGGGGTTAGAAAGGTTATCAATGGCCCTTTGTGTTCCCTCTTCCAAGGAAACCATATCGCTATATATCTCCACATCAGAAGGAAAACGGCCTGCAATGTAGCGTGTATTGTTTTTATGGGTGACAACTAAAATACTCTGCATTTGCCAACAGATCCCAGTAACAACCCCACTCAACCCTAAAATAGACATCGCAGCAATACCTACCGTTAGTCGCACTCGTAGAGAAGTTAGATGAGATAGTTGTTTCACACTAGGGAAGGATTTGATTAGGAACATGACAGACAATTTATTATGAGTCTATCTTTATCTTTTCACAATTAACTAAACCATAAATGATAAAAAGCTGAGTTTTGCCCGAAAATCTCACTGCGATCGCATTTCAAAGACCATAGCACAAAGGTAAGGATTTTTGATAATCTTGAGAAGAGGATTTATTCTTACACAAAAAACCATGCCAGAACCATTTAGATTTAGTAGTGGTCATCTTGCCCATACGGTAGCAGATTTAATCGGAGTTTGCCATCAGTCTCCACAAGAAGTTATATCTTATTTAAAAAGCGGGGATTTTGAAAAATGGTTATCCTATATCGGGGAAACAGAAATCTCTAAAAAAGTTGAAGAACTTAGGAAAATATTATTTATAGAAGAAGAACAGTTAAAACAGTTTATCCAAGTTTTACAACCTCCTGAAACTTCTGCCACAGAAACTATTGAAACTGAACAATCTCTAGAAACTCCTGAAACTTCTACAATAGAAGAACCTGAAACTGCACAATCTCTAGAAACTCCTGAAACTTCTACAATAGAAGAACCTGAAACTGAACAATCTCTAGAAACTCCTGAAACTTCTGCAATAGAAACTACTGAAACTGAACAATTTCTAGAAACTCCTGAAACTTCTGCAATAGAAACTACTGAAACTGAACAATCTCTAGAAACTACTGAAACTGAACAATCTCTAGAAACTTCTGAAACTTCTGCTACAGAAACTACTGAAACTGAACAATCTCTAGAAACTCCTGAAACTTCTGCAATAGAAACTACTGAAACTGAACAATCTCTAGAAACTTCTGAAACTGAACAATCTCTAGAAACTTCTGAAACTTCTGCAATAGAAACTCCTGAAACTTCCGAAGTTGCCGAAGAAAGCAAAGAAGCTGAAAAAATCATTGCTCCAATTAATGAGTCTTCTGATGAAGTTACCGAGGCAAAAAGTTTCTTTGCTAAAGCAATTCAAGGTTTTAAGTCTAAATATATTAGTCAGGGATAATTTATTGTTGATGATATCATTTTCATCAACTGAGACTAAAGATGTTAAGGTCGTAGGAGTTAACGGCCGTTAACCCCTACTTTAGGAAACTGGTATTATTTTGTAAGCTAGTTAGGAGAAAATTAACTCCTAACGATTCAACCCAAAATAACCTAATCCTGCCCCTATTACTTCGGCTAAAATACTAATTATTCTGAAAATAGCAATGGTTGTTAAAACGACTTCGATGGGTAAGGATGATGTTTCTAATAAACCAATAATTGTTGCTTCAAAAACCACCAACCCCCCGGGCGCACCAGGAATTACTAAACCTAACAACCAAGCGAAACTAAAGGCACTAACTATCATTGGTATTTGTTGAAGTGTGATAGATACAAATGCCATTAAAGCTAAAATAAATCCTGAACTTCTTAATAGTAAAAAAACAATCTCTTCCAATAAAATAATACCAGGATATTGCTGTAAATAAATATTTTCTCTATCTTGATTTTTCTCCTTTTTTATAAAATGAATAACTCTATTGATAACGAAAGGGTGAATACCTACTAAAACACTAATTAATAAAAAACATTGTAAGAATAATATGTTAAGATTTTTCGTTGTTTCAATTAAGCCAATACTATGACTTAATAAAGCAATTAACAAGGCAGCAGCAGCCATTAATAAAGGTTCTAGTAGTACACTTAAACTGGCAATAGATAAAGAAGCTCCTTGTTTAGAAATAGCAGAAATTCTAGCATAAAAATGACCAACATTTCCAGGTAAATATTTATAAATATTAGTCACTAAATATATTTTTAATCCCCATTGATACTGACAAGACTGTTTAAACAATTGTAGAATTTTTATCCAAACAATAGCCGACCAGATATGTGCAAATAAAGTTACAGTTAAAGCTAATAATAACAATAACCATCCCTGAGAATTAATTTTTATTTCCGTAACAGCTTGCCAATGATTTTTAAAAGTTGCAATTATAAAAAATAAGGTAACTCCTAAAACTATCCATTTTATGTAAGCTTTAATTGATGACATAATGACAATTATCCATGATCCATTGTTCATTATCCATTGTTAATCTTCTCAACAACAAAGGAGCAAGAGTTAAAGCTTGCTCCTTTTGATACCCCCAAGGGAAGTCGAATCCCTGTCGCCTCCGTGAAAGGGAGGTGTCCTAGGCCACTAGACGATGGGGGCTTGTTTTTTCTAGACCTTTATTAATATAACAAGAGTTTTTATCCGTGTCAACCATTTTGAGAAATTTTTTTTTGACCAACTCATGGTAGAGTTAAGATTGCAGGTTAAATGGATAGATATTAACCTCCACAGCGTGAGATTAGCGATCGCTCACTAAACAAATAAATGAAGAACTGAACTATGACGAGGCAATATCGCATTACCCTACTGCCAGGGGATGGCATTGGCCCTGAGATTTTAGCTGTTACCGTTGATATCCTCAAAGTTGTTGGTAAGCAGTTAGAGATTGATTTTCAATTCCAAGAAGCCCTGATCGGCGGGGTAGCCATTGATGAAACAGGCAAACCACTGCCAGAAGCAACCCTGAAGATGTGTCGTAGTAGCGACGCTGTCTTATTAGCTGCCATCGGCGGTTATAAATGGGATAATTTACCCCGTGAAAAGCGACCGGAAACAGGTTTATTAGCCATCCGTGCCGGACTAAACCTTTTTGCTAACCTACGGCCAGCTACCATTCTACCTCAACTCATCAATGCTTCTTCCCTGAAACCAGAGATCGTTCAAGGGGTAGATATTATGGTGGTTAGGGAGTTAACCGGGGGGATCTATTTTGGCAAACCCAAAGGCATTTTTGAGACAGAAACCAAAGAAAAACGAGGGGTCAACACTATGGCTTATACCGAGTCAGAAGTTGATCGCATCGCTAAAGTAGCCTTTGAAACCGCTCAGAAACGCGGTGGCAAGCTTTGTTCTGTAGATAAAGCAAATGTCCTCGATGTTTCTCAACTATGGCGCGATCGCGTCACCTTGATGGCGGAAAAGTACCCCGATGTAGAACTTTCTCACCTCTATGTAGATAACGCAGCAATGCAGTTAGTCCGAGAACCCAAACAATTTGATACCATCATCACAGGTAATTTATTTGGGGACATCCTCTCCGACGCAGCAGCCATGTTAACCGGTAGTATTGGGATGTTACCTTCTGCTAGTTTGGGCTTAGAAAAACCAGGGTTATTTGAACCCGTTCACGGTTCGGCCCCCGATATCGCAGGAGAAGACAAAGCTAACCCCTTAGCCCAGGTTCTCAGTGCAGCGATGATGCTACGCTATGGCTTAAACGAACCAAAGGCAGCTACTAAGTTAGAAAAAGCTGTTTTAGAAGCCTTAGCCCAAGGATATCGTACAGGAGATATTATGTCTGACGGCATGAAAGCAGTGGGATGTAAAGGGATGGGAGAAGTTTTGTTAAGGATATTGGAATCATAGTTAAAGATTTTTCCGTCCTTTGATGTGTATTCTTTGCATTAATATAATAAAGACAAACCTCGATAACTTTGTGAGGAGATCATAGTTATGGCTTATGCACATCAAATACACGAGTCCCAACCCCAGGGTATGGACTCTACCATTATTTTAGACCCAAGTTTATTACGGGCGGCACAAAGGACCTACCGTACCTATTGTATGTTACATCCGAGAAACTCCAAGCGACCCTATGGTATCGCCATTCATCGCAAAAGTTATCGAGGCCAATTAATTTTTCGTAATAACCCGGTTCTTTTGCCGGGGGAATGTTTTGTGCCAACCAAGCAGCTAGAAGTTGAAATCTAATAATATATACGCTTTTTAATATACATGATTGAAGTCGAACACTTAAGCAAAATTTATGGTTCAACTGCTGCTGTCGAGGATGTAGATTTTTCAGTTGAAAAAGGGGAAATTCTCGGTTTTCTCGGACCTAATGGCGCAGGAAAAACAACCACCATGCGTATACTGAGCGGTTTTATCCCTGCCACCGCAGGAACCGCTAAAATTGCCGGATATGACGTTCATGAACAGTCTTTAGAAGTTAGACGCAATATCGGTTATCTTCCGGAAACTCCCCCCCTGTACCCAGATATGACAGTGGAGGGTTTTTTGCAGTTTGTGGCTAGAATTAAAGGAGTAGCCCGCAAAAATCGCCAATCTCGGGTAGACTGGTCTCTGGAACGCTGTCAATTGGAAGATAAACGTAAAGTTTTGATTCGGAAGCTATCTAAGGGTTATAAACAAAGGGTTGGTATTGCTCAAGCGATCGTCCACGATCCCCCCGTGATTATACTAGACGAGCCTACTGTTGGCCTCGACCCTAAACAGATTATCGAAGTTCGCAACCTAATTAAGAGTTTAGCTGGGGAACATACCCTACTTTTATCTACTCATATTTTACCAGAAGTAAGCATGACCTGCGATCGGGTGACAATCATTAACGGTGGTAAAGTTGTGGCCACGGATACCCCTAATAATTTAATGTCCCATTTAACAGCAAAAGGAGGATATGAAATTGAAATTGTAGGGGATATCTTTAGTTTAGAACCGATGTTAAACGATCTACCTGGAATTAGTCAATTAGAAATTATATCCAATAGTGAAACTAAACATCATACTTTATTATTAACCACTGATTCCCATCAAGAAATAGGCAAAGATATTGCTGCTTTAATTATTAATCAAGGGTTAGACTTATACGAAATGAAGCGCACTCGTGCTACTTTAGAAGATGTTTTCTTAAATGTGATTACAGAAGAAGCGGCAACGGAAGGGAAAGCTCCTATTTTGGGAGAAAAATCATCTTTGGAGTTTGACGGGGAGACGGGGGGACAGGGAGACGGGGAGTAAATTTATCCGATAAAATATTATCAAAAAAGGATAAAAAAGCAACTTTGGGATTTTCCCATCAGAAGAGTCTTTAGAGACTACCGACAATGAATCAACTTTATAACTATTATTGAAATGATACTAACCAATTTATATGCTATTTTTCGTAAAGAATTTCAAAGTTATTTTGCTTCTCCTTTTGCCTATATTATCGCTGCCGTTTTTTGGTTAATTGGGGGCTTCTTTTTTAGTGCTATTCTAGAAGAAATATTACAAACCCTTTCCTTTTTTGAACAAAGTGGTCAATTATCTGTTCCCGTTGATGTTGCTGGTCAATTTATCGATAGTTTTTTTGCGGTAATTATCTCTTTATTATTAGTGTTATTACCTGCTCTATCTATGGGACTTTATTCAGAGGAAAGAAAACGGGGAACCCTAGAATTATTAGCAACTTCTCCCGTAACAAACTGGGTTGTTGCTGTGGGAAAATTGTTAGGGGTTTTAGCATTTTTTATCGTTTTAATGATGCCGTTTTGGATTTATGAAATCATAATTTTTAGTAACGCAAGTCCACCAATTAACCTCAATATTATACTATTATCTCATGGTGCTTTAATTTTAGTTGCCACTGCTATACTTTCCTTGGGAATGTTTATTTCTTCCCTAACCGATAGCGGAATTTTGGCTTATATTTTGACCTTTATTTTAATCTTATTTTTATGGATAATGGATGCGATCGCTGCTAATCTACAAGAACCTTTTAAAAGTATTTTATCCTATCTTTCGCTGTTTGATCGCTATACAGATTTAGTTAGTGGAGTGTTAGATATTAGTAGTATAGTTTTGTTTACAAGCTATATACTATTAGGAATTTTCTTAACTGCACAATCTATTGAAGCTTTACGATATCAACGTTCTTAAAATTATTATAAACAAATGCAGAAAATAAACAACTATAAAATAATCCTCAAATATCTTTTTGTTCCTGGACTGATTTTAACCGTTGCTGGTTTAGTTCCGATCTTTCTTACCCAAACCCAAACTATCCTCTATCTAACTTTAGTGATTGTAGGAAGCGTTTTTTTATTTATTTGGTTAGTCTATTTGTTGGTTACGGGGCGAAGTTTTTGGCAAAAAAGATCAACTCAAATAGGTACAAATGCGTTTATTTCTACTCTGTCTTTACTAACCATTTTAGCCTTAATCAACTTTATTGCTGTTCGTTATTCCCCTCGTATTGACTTAACGGAAAATCAACTATATACCTTATCATTACAAACCCAAGAAATTATCAAAAATCTTGATAAACCAACCAAAGTTTATGTTTTTGATAAAGAAATAAACCCACGAGATGAAGACTTATTAGAAAACTATCAACGTTACAATGATAACTTTAAATTTGAACTAGTTGATCCAGATAAACAAGTTGCACTCACCCAACAGTTTAATGTTCAATCATTAGGAGACGTTTACCTAGAATACGAAGATAAAAAACAATTAGTACAAACCTTGATCTCTTTTAATCAAAGGGAACCCTTATCAGAGATAGAATTAACTAATGCGATCGCAACCATTCAAAAAGACTATATCCCAAAAATTTATGTATTACAAGGTCATGGAGAATATTCACTGGAAGCAAATCCCGAAGGAAGTTTATCAGAAGCAAGCAAAAGTCTTGAAAGTAAAGGATATGAAATAAAAACCTTAAATATAGTAGAAAATGGAGGTATTCCCGATGATGCAAATGTGATTATTATTGCTAGTCCAAAACGGGAATTATTTGACCAAGAAGTAACAGCACTACAAGAATATTCAAAGCAAGGAGGTAACTTATTACTCTTACTTGATCCTAACATAGACCCAGGCTTAGATCCCATACTAAAAGACTGGGGAATTAAGTTAGATAATCGTATAGTTATAGACGGTTCGGGGGCCGGAAATATTGTTGGTTTAGGTCCTACTACTCCCTTTATTACCAATTATGGAAACCATCCTATCACAGAAGAATTTACTAATAGTATTTCCTTCTATCCCTTATCTCGTCCTGTGGATACTATTGAGGTTGAAAATGTCCAAGGAACCTCCTTATTAGTCACCAGTGAACAAATGTGGGCCGAAAGTAATTTAGACTCAGAAGAAGTTACATTTGATCCCCAAGAAGATATATCTGGCCCCTTTGATTTAGGGGTTGCACTAACCCGTACTATTCCCTCAGAAACAGTTGAGAATCAAGTAAAAGAAGATAATAAAGCAGAAGCAGAAAAAACTGATAATAATCAAGAAAGTTCAGCTAAAAATAACGATGATATAGATAATACTAACAAAAACGAAACAGAAAAGAATAATGATTCTCCACCAAAAGAAACTGATAAGGTAACTGATTCAAACAAAGATGAAACAGAGAATAATAATAATGTTAATAAAGACAAAATAGAATCTCGCTTAGTGGTGATTGGTAATTCAACCTTTGCAACCAATAATTTATTTAATCAACAATTAAATGGAGATGTCTTCCTAAACTCTGTACAATGGTTAAGTAATCAAGACGAACAAACATTATCAATTCGTCCTAAACAAGCAAAAGATAGAAGACTCAATTTATCCCCCTTCCAAGCTACTATAGTCCCTATATTGTCATTAGCTGTTTTTCCCTTATTAGGTTTAATTGCTGCTGGGATAACCTGGTGGCGAAGAAGATAAAAATTAACAATAAAGAGGTCAATCATGAAATTACAAAAAAACACTTTTATTTTATTAGGAATTGCTACGATTTTGGGAGTAGGAGTTTATGTTTACGAATTACAAATTAATCCCCAAAAGCAAGAAATTGCAACCCAAAGTAAACAATTATTCACTTTTGAAGAAAAAGACATCAAAGTATTAACCATTGAAACCAAAGATACAACCTATAAATTCGAGAAAACCAGCGACGAGAAACAACCTTGGCAAATGAAAAAACCCCAAGAAACTGTAGCAAACGATGCTATTATCGCTTTTTTAACCAATCTTTTAGTTAATAGTGAAACTGCTAGAACTTTAACAGTTCCTAATAATCAAAAAAAAGAGTACGGTTTAGATAAACCATTAGGAACAATTACTATTGAACTTGAGAATAAAAAACAACATAAAATTATTTTAGGTAAACCAAACTTTCAAGGAGAATTATTATATGCTCACATTGATCCTCTTCCCTCATCACAACAAGAAATTACCATTGACTTAGTACCGAAAAATTTTCAGTATGCAGTAGATAGACAACCAGACGAATGGACTAAAAAGAATTAATTTATCTAAACACAAAATAGGGAACGGGATCTTTGTTTAAACAGTCTTAATAATTAAGACGAGAAAATAATAATAGTATCTATGAATAATTTTTGGGCTATATGTATAGGAATAGAAGAATATTTACATTATCAACCTTTAAGAGGTGCTGAAAATAGAGCACAAGCACTGTATCGTTATTTTTTTGCAGAATCTAATCTTCCCTCTGATCAATTATTATTACTCACTGATACCTCTCCCTCCCCAGGAAAACGCTCAACTTATCCTAACCACAATAATATTTTAGAGTGGATTAATGATATTCCTGTCAATATAGAATATTGTTGGTTTTTCTTTCAAGGATACGGTATCAACTATCAAGGAGAAGATTATTTATTACCCATTGATAGTAATATCAATACAGTTACCCAAACAGGAATAAAAGTGCGATCGCTCTTTGAAAAATTGCAAACCCGTAGTAAAAACCTCTTAGTTATTTTAGATTTACAAAACCCTTTAAAAGACGGTAAACTAGGACAAGTAACCTTAAAAATAGCCCAAAAAAAAGGAATTTCTTTGATTTCTTCCTGTCGTTCCCTTTTTTATCGAAGCATTAATCTAGAAAAAAGTCCTTTAATTAATGTCTCAACGGAAGGTTTACGTTATTATCAAAATGATCTTACCCTTGCTAAATTAGACTTTTACTTAAGAAAAAAATTAAACCCTTCTGAGCAAAGTAAATTTCCTGCAATCGCCCTTCCCATTATTATTAGTCGTTATAAGACTCGTCATCAACCCCTATTCCCCAAGCATCAGAAGCAGTTAGTTAATAATCAAGCAAAATATACCCCATCTTTCAAGATAAAAAAAACGTCATCCCATTTCCCTCAAAAACAGTCCATAAATACCGTCATTTTACCCAAGCTACCACAACCATCATTTAACCCGACACTCTCTTTAAATATCCCTACTGCAAAAACCCCTACTGCAAAAACAAATATTCAACCCGTTGTTGCTACTGCCTCACCCCCTTCAACCTCAAAAAAAAGTAATAAAACCCCAAAAAAATTATGGATCATACAAGATTTATTATGGATAGGAGCAATATTAGGAATAATAGGTGTGTTGTGGTGGATGTCTCTTAAAATACGTCAACATCTCAACAAGATCAATTATCAAAGCATCCAGGAGAATCAACAAATATTAGATTATGGTAAGATAAGACTAAATATACAACAAGCATCACGGTTTAATGAAGCCATTAGTTATGCTCGTCAAATTCAACCCCATACACCTCTCTATAAAGAAGCACAAAATAATATTAATCAGTGGAGTCAGATAATTTTAGATATTGCTCAGGGACGAGCTATTTTAGGAGATTTTCAAGGAGCGATCGCCGCAGTAAAATTACTTCCTCAAGACAATAAAAGACTATATGAATTAGGGCAAAAACGCTTAAAAGAATGGCAAAGTTTAAGTCAGAAACAAGACAATAATCAGGTTTTCATCGAAGCAGCCCTATATTTAATTCAACCTAATTAGGGTTTGCTGAATAAAAGCAAAACCCTATTCTTTAAAAGGTTACACCCATATTCGCGATCGCAAAAAAGATCAGCTTTGTCGGCTACAAACCGCTATAATTGGTAGAAACACCTCCCAGTTGTTGGTCAAGAACAAATGTATCGAAAAGAGGAGCAACCTTTACCGCCCCCAGAAAAATTTGAATTACCTTTCGAGGGCAAATTGTCCCCCAATAATCGTTGGGTAATCATGGCAGAGTTGATACCTTGGGATGATTTTGAGGAAGAATATGCTAAACTTTTTTCAGCAGAAAAAGGTGCGCCAGCCAAACTATTTAGAATGGCATTAGGGACATTAATTATTAAGGAAAAATTAGGAACAAGTGATAGAGAAACTATAGAACAGATTAGAGAAAATCCCTATCTACAATACTTTATAGGTTTAAATTGTTATCAACAAGAGCCACCACTGGAATCTTCAATGCTAGTTCATTTTAGGAAAAGAATTGATGGAGAATTGATAAACAAAATCAATAAAAAAATAGTAAAAAGAGAAATAGACAAGAGTGATAAAGAAGTAAAAAAAAAGGATTGTCTCCAAGAAAAAGGAGAAAAAATAAAAAATAAAGGTAAACTAATTTTAGATGCGACTTGTGCGCCAGCAGACATCAAATACCCAACGGATTTAGGCATATTAAATCAAGCCAGAATTGAGACAGAAAGAATAATAGATAATCTTTATAAACCATTAAGAGTAAAATTGAGAAAAAAGCCGAGAACTTCTAGAATAATTGCTAGAAAGGAATACTTAAAAGTAGCTAAAAAACGAAAAGTATCTTATCAAGAAAGAAGAAAAGCTATCGGGAAACAGTTAAAATACCTTAAGAAAAATTTAGGAAATATAGAAGACTTAATTCAAGCTGGGGCTTCCCTGGAAAATCTGAGTAAAAGACAGAAAAATTGTCTAGAGACTATCAAAAAAGTTTATGAACAACAACAGTCAATGTGGGAGAATAAGACCCAGAGTGTTCCTCAAAGAATTGTAAGTTTAACTCAACGGCATATTCGTCCAATAGTGAGGGGAAAAGCAGGAAAACCAATAGAGTTTGGAGCTAAACTCTCAGTAAGCTGTGTAGATAACTATGTGTTTCTAGACAAAATAAGTTGGGAAAACTTCAATGAATCTTGTCATTTAAAAGAACAAGTAGAAAAGTATAAAAAAACGTTTGGCTATTATCCCGAATCCGTCCATGTAGATAAAATTTATCGAACTAGGGAAAACAGAAATTGGTGTAAGGAAAGAGGGATAAGAATCAGTGGTCCGAAGTTAGGAAGACCTCCGAAAAATGTCAGTGAAGAAGAAAAGAAACAAGCCCACTCCGATGAATGCTTCCGTAATGCTATTGAGGGAAAGTTTGGACAAGCTAAACGAAGATTTAGCCTAAATCTCGTGATGACAAAACTCCCTGAAACCTCCATTACATCTATTGCTATTACATTTTTAGTTGTCAATCTTTCTAAACTTCTGAGGCAGTTTTTGTCGCTTTTTTTGTCCTTATTTACTAATAATAGAACAGGGGAACTCATTAAACCGCCTTTCATTAATTTTGATTATACTTTAAACAATTTTTATGTACTAAAACTTATTGATTTGTCAGAAAATTCTTGGTCAAAAGTGGCATAAATTTTGGAGAAACTTTTTCAGCAAACCCTAAATATTAGTAATACCACACCAAAATCTTTGATTTTGGTGTGGTATTACATCAAAGCACCACGGCTTTGCGAGCAGGGACTAAATTTTTATGGGCTAAATATTCATGAAGTTCTAGAGGTTTTAATTTACAAAGGTCTTTGGCTAATTCTTCAAGTTTGATGTTTCTGGATAAATGAGGCATCAGGGACTCACGCACAAATCCTAACATTTGAGGTTCAGCTACCAAAAGAATTAAATGAGACTCCCATTGACTGAGAAGTTCTGCAATTTTGTGGCTAATATCCTTAGCAAAATGACGTTCATATTCGCTGATATGGTTTTGACGATGATCGTCATAGCCATGGCCTTGACTGCGAGAGCCTCGGTTTCGCCCTGTTTTCGTATTCGCCCAGAGTTCCTTGCCGGCCATTTCCTTGGCCGCATTGGTTAAACATTGATGTTCAATTAGATTAGGACTTGACTGATATTCAGGAAAATCTGCCTCTTCTAGGGTAAAAAAGCGGGCTTTGGTACCATCCATAACAGCAACGACAGCTTGATTCATAGGACTTTCTGATAGAATTCTCGAGATCCCCATCTTAGCAGCCAAGTTTGTATAGTAGAACACTTTGGCATAAAGCTTAAAATTTGCAGTAAAACAACTTAACAATCTTTTCTTAACCTTCTGCCCAACCCTAGTGTAATTACTGGAGAGATGCAAATTGGGGCGATCGCATTTCTCGTTATCGTTAAGATAATGGTGTAATTGTTACCGATCCTCCAGCAATACCCTGAATTTTCAATTCATACCCTTCAAGTAATCCCATCCCAATCAACGGATCTGTTTCAGATTCGTTTACTTCGACGGATCTAACCTGTCCATCCCAAATTATGGAAGCTTCATATACATTAAATAAACATAAACTCCCATCCCCTAAAATCCCTTCTTATTCCATGTACCAAATCAATCCTAGTTTTGTGATAATAGCAGATGGCAAGGTGAGAAAGCCTGTATATCCCGTATCGATTACTGCTTTAATTCCCTGATTTACTTTATTTTCACCAAGCACAGCTAACTTGATAATTGCCTCTCTATTCGTATTTACATAACCAATAATCATGTTTGTGTATTAGAAGAAGAAAAACCAAAGCGATGAACCGCAGGATAGCCAATACGAATACCAAAAATTTGTGCATCAGGATGATGTTTTAGTAATTGTTTGGCCGCCGTTAAGCTATCATTAGCAACTTCAAAGGTTCCGCTTTCAATGTCAATAGCAACTATTTTACCGTGATTATTTGCCTCAACTTGAGAACGAATCTGAGAGTCATAGAGTTGATGACCACGTTTTGCTAATTCTTCTTTGCTATAACGGGGTTGTCGAATTGTCATGGATTTACTGATCTTGTCTTATTTCTTAATTTTAGCTTTGAATGAAGAAGGAAGATGAATAGGTTATCGAGTAATTTCCTTATTCTTCTACTTCAACTGAAAATTCACGATAAATTGCTAAAGGAGATAATGGATAATTAATTAACAAATAACCAACATATCTTATCGCCACCTAACCCACCCTACAACTAACTTTCGGTCTGTATGTTACGTTTAGGATCACCTAATTTAACTGGTTGTGTTGCTTTAACTGGAGAAACTACTGGGGTTAAATTCCAATGATTAGCTAATCTTTGTAAGAAGCGATCTTGTTCTACTCGAAAGCGATCAATATTTGGTCCATGATTGATAATAGCAAACCAGACTGGCCCCCTTTCTTTGGTAGGAATAACCCCAGCTAAGGCACTAACCTGGGCTAGGGTTCCGGTTTTAACGGCAACTCCATCGGGAAGATTTCGCCATTGAACTGTTCCTGTTTTATCTCGTCCCCCCATAGGAAATAAGTCGGCAACATTTAAAGGATTATCTTGTAATTTTTCTTCCATTGCTATTAACATTCCTACTGAAGCCCTGGGAGAAATACGGTTTTCTACCCCTAACCCCGATCCGTTGATTAATTGGATTTCATGGCTATCAACTTTAGCTGCTTTGGCTGCCACTTCTGAGACAACGGCCGCCCCTCCCACAGAGTCAGCAATCATCTCGGACATGACATTATTACTATAAATATTCATTTGTTTGAGGAGTTCCGCCATGGTTAAAGATTGATGTTTCAGTAACCTTTGTGCTGTTTCAGGGACATTATTTTCAACTTTAACTGTGCCTTGAATGGTAATTTGCGGTTTAGGAGTGTTGGGGGGTAAGGTTTGATATTGTTTTTTAATTAAGGGAGTCCAACGAGAAGAATTAAAAGCTAATTGTAATAATTGTCCTGATTTTTGGCGATCGCTTTTAAAATTCATGGCAAAATTATCCACAATAATCAGATTGCCACTAACTTGTTTAATACCCAGTTCATTGAGTTTATTTCCCACTGCGATCGCTTCTTCCCGAACAAATAAGGGATCACCGCTACCTTTAACGATTAAATCCCCCTTCAAAACTCCATTTTCGACGGTTCCAACCTTTAAAAATTCTGTTTCAAAACGATGTCCAGTTCCCCAAGTTTCCAAGGCTGCTAAAGAGGTAGCAATTTTGGTTAAAGAGGCGGCGGATAAGGGCGTTTTGGCTTGATGATCTCCTAAATAAGCCCAGTCTGATTGTAGCCAAATGGCTTGTCTATTACTAGAAAACCCTAAGGAGGACAATCTTTGCAAATAATCCGCAATGATAGACTCTACCACGGGATCGGATTGGGTGGGAACATCAAACACTTTTGCTTCTTGCCAAGCTACCACGGGAACCACCTCAATAGGAGGGGGTGTTTTTCCTAATAAGTTACCTAAAATTAAAGCTAATAGATCCAACATTTTTAAAACTCCTCACTGATCAATCTTTTCTGGAAAAAACTCCAACTCCGCGCCTCCGAACTCAGGTTACAGATGTTCATACTATAGGGGTCAACGCCGAGGGCAGTCGAAGTGTTCACCCCGAATGAAATTGGTATAAGAATCCTGTCTTTCTACGAAGGTGTGGGTAAGCCTTCCAGATAACGAAGAAATTCTAATAATTCCCCATCAGACAGCACCTGACGCGATCGCTTTCCATAAGTTTTGACTAAATATTCCCGACCTTGTTCCGTTGTCCATTTTAATCGTTTTAATTCTACATTAGAACGGGCTATAATTTCGGAAAAGTCAAGCAATTCTTCTTCTACGGGAGGTTTTTCTTCTATTTCTGGTTCTTCGGTAATTTCAGAAATAGGAAGAGAGGTTTCCTCTATTTCTGGTTCCTGTGGGGTTTCAACAATAGGAAGGGGTTTTTCTTCTATTTCTGGTTTCTGTGAAGTTTCAACAATAGGAAGGGGTTTTTCTTCTATTTCTGGTTCCTGTGGGGTTTCAACAATAGGAAGGGGTTTTTCTTCTATTTCTGCTTGTATTGATGGTGATTGCTTAGAGTTGGTTGTAGTTTTAACTCGCTTTTTAGATGATTTAGTTGGGGTTTCAGTTTTGATTTTAATCGGTGCTTCAGGTTCTGTTTCTATCTCTTTAATTTCATTTTTAGTAACAACTGGTTCAACGGTTTTTTCTGGGGGAGGAGATGAGTATGCAACCGTTGATTTTGGTTGAGTGATTTCTGGAGGAGAGGGTGATGGTTGAACCGCAATTTTCTCCGTCACTGCAACAGGTTTAACCTCTAATTGTAAATTATTTAATGCTCGTTCGATCGCCCGATCTTCTGCGGCTTCAATTTTCTCATCTGCTGCTAATCCCGTACTTAATGTTACATTATCATTCTGTAGTAATACCCTAACAATATATTTCCCATGATCGATGCTCACTAACTCACTAACTAAACTTCCTCCCGGATAATGTTTTCGGAATTGGTTTAACATAATCAATATTCCTCTATTACTATTCCTATTAATAAGTTATATTGTACTATAATAACAACAATACAAGTTTGTAGTCAAGGCTTTAGCCTTGATCATGACCATCTTTATCGTCTGTTAGGACTGACGACAAACTTACTTTCAAGTTTGCCTACCTACTTAGAATAATGGATAATTGATGGACTCGGGTAAACCCTTGGCCTTTCAAGGATGAGTTTTTCTGCCCATTCTACATTATCCATTATGGATTAACTATTGAGTAATTGCTTCAAGGTTTCTGTTTCCAAACGAGGACCATAACAAGTAACAATGCGAGAAGAAGCGCGGGAAGCTAAATCACCAGCTTGAGCATAACTCATGCCGTGGGTAACTCCATATAAAAAGGCTCCAGCGTACATATCTCCGGCACCTACAGTATCAACAGCTTCCACAGGATAAGGGGTGATTTCTATTAATTCTTGACCATCGAAAACTACAGATCCCTGTGATCCCCTGGTAATAGCAAACCCTTGAGATAAGCTTTTCAAATAATTAACCGCCTCAGAAAAGTCTTCTGTATCAGCCATTTTTAGAGCTTCTGACTCGTTAGCAAAAATAAACTCAATTTGCTCTCCAATGATTTCTAATAATCCCTCTTTAAAAAAAGAGACCATATTGGGATCAGACAAAGAAAATGTGGTTTTTACTCCCGATTCTTGAGCAATTTCTCTGGCTTTAATAGCTGCTGCTTTGGCGGTGGGAGAAGTGACTAAATACCCTTCCATGTAGAGATATTCCGAATCAGCGATCGCCCCAGGCACCAATTCTGTTTCCGATAAACTGCCACTGATCCCCAAAAAAGTATTCATAGTGCGATCGGCATCGGGAGTCACCATAACTAAACATTTGCCTGTGGTACCATCCACTTCTTTTTCGTCGTGAACATTGGTATCCAAACCACAATTTTGTAAATCTTCTAAGTAAAAAAATCCAGCTTCATCCTTAGCTACCTTACAAGAATAAAAACCACTTGCACCCAATTGACTCAAGGCCACCATAGTATTAGCTGCGGAACCGCCACCACTTTGTTTACAAAGATTACCATTAAACTTAGCGATGATTTCCCCTTGACGGGACTCATCCACCAAAGTCATAACACCTTTATCAATCTGTAATTCTTGTAGCAACTCAGGAGTCACTCTAAACTCCATGTCAACTAAGGCATTACCGACACCGTAAACGTGATACTTTTTACCCATGCTAATTCCCAAGTGATTACTTAATTTTAACCCCGTCCTTAATTACGAGGTCTCATCCTCACGATAATACAACATTCAATCAGGTTAATACTACTTAATTTTTGCTAGTGGATAGCTAGACGTATGGAGTATGTGGGGTTTATCATTAAAGGAAATGGTTGAACTAGAAGGAAAAGTCAAGGGACTGATATTCCTTCATCTATCATTAACTGTTGTCCTGAACCCCCTTTAATGGAAACTCAAGCAATTGTCGAGCTATTCCCGTTGTTTAGTGTAGCGAATCCAGAAACCCTAGAATGGATATTGTCTGTTATTGATGAAGAGAGTTATGAACAGAATGAAGAAATTATAAAAGAGAATGACTGGGGAAAAGCGGTTCACTTTATTGTATCGGGTTGGGTTAAAGTGCGTTCTCACTATAACAATCAGCAAACGGTGTTAGAAATCCTCGGTAAAGGGGATTTTTTCGGAGAAATGGAGGTTTTAGACGAGTCACTTAAGTATGTGGATGTTATTGCCCTGTCTGATGTTCAATTACTGAGTATCTCCGCACAACGTTTTTTACAGATGCTATTCAAAGATCCTCAAGTCCATCACAAAATATTGCAACTCAGTGTCAGAAGATTTCGTCACCTATACCGTCGCTTTCAACTATATCAACAAACATCAAAAATCAAGCTGATTAAAACGTTAATTAAGTTAGCAGAAAACTATGGTAAATCAATCGAAGAGGGAGCAGAGATACTACAAATACCTCATCAAGACTTAGCCGATGTTGCTGATATCTCTTTGGATGAATGTGAGCAAATCATTACCCAATTAAAACACCAAGGTTGCCTAGAAAGTGACCCCTCTCGTCAACTTCTGTTTCTGACGAATCTTAAACAGCTAAACCATTTTGCTAAACAAATTTAAGAATGATTAGATCAATTAATACGGAATTCAAAAAACTTAATTATCCCCTACCCAGCTTAACCTATTTTGTGAAAATGACTAACCCTAGTTCTCATCTCTTTGAGGTAGGGTTCCAAATTGAACATTGGCCAGACCCGGTTCTTAACCTAAAAATGCCAGTTTGGACACCAGGTTCTTATTTAGTGAGAGAATATGCTCGACATATCCAAGATTTTAGAGCAGTATCAAAAGATAAACAAACAAAACTCCTCAGTCAAAAGCTTGGGAAAAACCATTGGCAAGTAGAAACCAAAGAAGTTGATAATATACTGATAACCTATCGAGTTTTTGCCAACGAATTAACGGTCAGAACTAACCATTTAGATGATACTCATGGTTATTTCAATGGGGCTGCTTTATTCTATTTCATTCCAGGCTTAGAAGCAACTCCCGTTACTGTGGAAATTATTCCCCCTAATTCTAGTTGGAAAGTTAGCACAGGTTTACCAGAGGTTTCTGGAAAAGTTAATCAATTTTATGCCAAAGATTTTGACACATTAGTTGATAGTCCTTTTGAAATTGGTAATCACGGAGTTTATTCCTTTGAAGTCTTAGGAAAACCCCATCAATATGCTATTTGGGGAACTGGTAATATTCAACCTAGCAAACTAATAGAAGATACTAAAAAAATTATCGAAACAGAAGCCCAATTATTCGGTGGACTACCCTACGATGATTATTTGTTTATTCTTCATCTCACCCACAAGAGTTTTGGGGGACTAGAACATAAAAATTCTTGTTCTTTGATCTATTCTCGTTTTTACTTTAAGGATACAGAAAAATATAACCGTTTCATACAATTAGTCGCCCATGAATTCTTCCATCTATGGAATGTAAAACGTATCCGTCCCAAAGCCTTAGAAACCTTCAATTACGAACAGGAAAATTATACCCCTTCTTTATGGTTTTCTGAAGGAACAACCAGTTATTATGATCTGCTGATTCCTCTGAGAGCGGAAATCTATGATCCGAGAAAGTTCTTGGAACTTTTAGGCAAAGAAATTACCCGTTTCTTAATGACTCCAGGTCGAAAAGTTCAGCCCTTAAGTGAGTCTAGTTTTGATGCTTGGATCAAGCTATATCGCCGAGATAACAACAGTGATAATTGCCAAATTTCCTATTATCTAAAAGGCGAATTAGTCTCCCTTCTCTTAGATTTATTGATTAGGGCTAAGCATCAAAATAAACGGTCTTTAGATAACGTTCTAGTTCAAATGTGGGAACAATACGGAAAATCGGAAACTGGTTTTACTCCCCATCAACTACAACGGGTGATTGAATCTGTTGCGGATATGGACTTACAAAGCTTTTTCAATTTATACGTTGATAGCACAGAAGAATTACCCTTTAATAAGTATTTAAACCCCTTCGGTTTAGAGCTTAAAGCGATTCTGGAAGAAGATAATATTCCCTATTTAGGCATCAGAGTTGCCTCAGAAAATAATAAAGAAATTATTAAATTTGTTGAGAAAGGATCACCAGCTGCTGTAGAGGGAATTGATCCAGAAGACGAATTATTAGCCATTAATGGGATCAGGGTGACGGCCGCACAATTAAAGGGACGTCTGAAGGATCACCAAACAGAAGAAATCATTTCTGTGACAGTATTCCACCAAGATGAATTAAAAACCTTCTCTGTCACCTTAGGAAAACCCCAACCCAGTCGATATGAGGTGGTAGAAATGGAAAATCCTTCACTGCTTCAACAAGAAAATTTAAGGGGTTGGCTTGGAAAAATTTAGGGGAAATATTAGGCAAATTTCGGGTTATAATAGGGGTCTGGGATAGCAAACTATCTAAAAACCGCTAAAGGATAACGGAATACAAGATGCACAATTTTCTGCCAATTGCTTATTTTGAGAACCAATTTGTCCCCTTTGAAAATGCTAAAATTTCTATAGCGACCCATGCCCTACATTATGGTACAGCGGCTTTTGGCGGAATGCGTGGCATACCTGATCCCGAAAACCCCCAACAAATTCTCTTATTCCGTTTAGATCGTCATTGTCAACGTTTATGTCAAAGTGCCAAGTTTCTCAATTATGAATTATCTCCAGAGAAACTAGAACAAATTATTATTGATTTTGTCCAGAAAAATCAGCCAACCAAGTCCTTTTATATTCGTCCTTTAGTTTATAGTTCAGGATTAGGAATTGCCCCCAGGCTACACAACATTGAAAAAAACTTTTTTGTCTATGGTTTAGAAATGGGAGACTATCTTTCCCCTGATGGGATTAGTTGTCGTATTAGTTCTTGGACTCGTCAAGAAGATCGGAGTTTTCCCTTAAGAGGAAAGATCAGTGCTGCTTATATTACCTCTGCTTTAGCCAAAACAGAAGCAGTAGAGTCAGGGTTTGATGAAGCCATTTTAATGAACTCTCAAGGGAAGGTTTGTGAAGCCACAGGAATGAACGTTTTTATTGTGAGAAAAGGCAAGTTAATAACCCCTGGATTTGAACAAGATATCCTAGAAGGAATTACAAGAGATAGTGTTTTGACCATAGCTAAAAATTTAGGTATCCCCACCATCGAACGTCCCATTGATAAGTCAGAATTATTGATCGCTGATGAGGTGTTTTTATGCGGAACAGCAGCAAAAATAGCCCCAGTCAAGCAAATAGAAACCTTTAAACTCCCTGAAAATCGTCCCATTACCGAACAGTTAAAAGAGAAGTTATCAGGGATTACTGAAAATAAAGACTCTGATTATAAGAACTGGATTTATGTTATTCCTTTAGAAGGGAAATAATTGTAATCAGCTTGAAGCAAAAAAGAATGAAAAGTGTCACTAAAATCAATTTAGAACCATAAGTTAGAAATTAAGTCGTAATAACCAGCCTGTTGAGAAGGATAGTCTCCAGCTTCAATTTTTTCAATGATTTTAGGTAAAGCTTTTATAAATGCAGGACTACGATCTATAGGGTGTAAAGTCCAGGCTTTAGGGTTCATTAAAGTTCCTCTAAAATAGCTAGTTTCCTCTAATTTCTTCGATACCATAATTTCCCAAGAATCCAATTTTCCCTTACCCGTAATTTGATTGAGAACATTTTTTAGGGGTACTGACAATTGATTCATAAACTCCCGCTTATAAGAACGCCAAACAATTGGTAAAGGCAGTAAGAGATCGAAGTGTTTACAGTTAACCAAATATGCTCGACTTCCAAAAAATTTAGATTTGTAGAATTTGTCCGATTCTTTTTCGTCAACCCTACTTTGGTAAATCGTTCCATCTTCCGTTGGCGGGCCTGTTAACGGTCTGATAAACATCATCTCAGGATACTCCTGCATTAGTTCAACGCCATCTGTAATCCAATCATAATCTGGTTGTTGGTGTAGTAACATATCGCTGTCGAAGTGAAGCATATAGTCGCTTTTGCATTCTTCGATCTTCAAAATCGACCCTAGTATTGGATACCCTTTATAGTTGTGGGTGCAGCGAAGCGAGGTACCAAAGTGCTTGCCGTAAACTTGCCGACGATAATTAGGATTATAATTAATATCGACAATCCTATCGACAATATTAGCCTTGAGTAGCTGTTGGGTACATTCTTTAAGTTCCTGCATGGTTCCGATCCCAGGACGGCGTACTTTATCCCCAGTCAAGGGGGCAGTATCAATGACCAAAACCTTCTCCTCAAAGGGAAAATGGTTCATTCTCACTAGGTGAGGAATGGTGTGCATCATAAAGGAAACATCTGTACGAGCAACGAACATCCATAGGGAACAGCTTGGCCGTGCCATCTAGATTGCCTCTTTTTATTGAAATATTTGCTTTGAAACAGATTAGATTATTGTTTATGATACTAGAAAACTGTACAGTTATCAAAATTTTAAACTCAGAAATCGGCGCTCGCAAATTAGAAGATGGCGAGGTCAAGTTACTACTCGAATCAAAAGAATCTTGTCGATAGGGTAGCCTTTTGACGCTCTCCTGGCTGAAGCGCAGGAGATTCAGAACGAATCCAAGCACGGGATGGTTATTTTCTTGATTAAACTGATTCCTTTAAACAATGCTTGACTGAGTTGGGATACAAAATTAATTTCTAGAATTCTTTAAAAATGCCGAGGGTTATTCAGCAGTTGGCAACACTGTAATACAACTTGACTAACAATAACTTCTGTTTCTTGATTTAACATGAGGCGGAAATATCCTCGAATCTGCTTTGCTTGAATTGGTGTTAACTGTTTTTTTTCTATAAGATTAAATAAATTTTCTACAGCAATTAATCTTTTTAAAACATTAACGTCTGTTAATTGAGATACCCATTCTTGATACTGATTTTCTTGTTTTTTTCTGGGTATGTTAAATAATTGCCAACTCAGTAAACCTAATGTTACAAAAGTCCCTAACCCTTGTAAAATCAGTCCAGTAGCTAACCAGCGATTTTGAGCATTAGACCAAATATCAAGGGCAATATAACTACCAATTGCCCCGAAACCCCCACTGATAACAGCGATCGCTAACTTTCCTTGAAAAGTTTGGGAAAAGTCATAACAATAGAGCCAATAACTTTGGCATTTATCAGTTTGAACCCAATAAACCACACCCATGAGTCCCATCCCCGTTAAGGTAGCAGCTACCAGTTTGGGGTCCCAAGCTAACATCAGGGTGGTTCCCATGGACCCTGATAAACACAGTAGCAGTTTCCGTCGTTTTTTGTGGTTTAACACATACCTGATACCGTACCTGAGTTGACTCCAGGACAAATTAGATAATTGCTCAAAAAGGGGTTGCGATCGCAATGAAACTTGCATTACCGAGGCTGCCTAAAATATAACGTCTGCTCATGTTTACTATATCGTTAATTTAAGGGAATTTAACTACTTTTTTTGAAAACACTTGATACAATTCTTTAACATATAACTTTGATTTTTCCTTTTGCTCTCAAAACTTTGTATTATCTACAGGTTTTAAAGGGTTAAACAGTAGCAAATTATACAAAATATGGTAAAGTGAGTCTTTACCATCAATGACTTGAGGAGACGTATTATATTGAAATCCCAAGGAGTCTTTCATGGCCGAAACGCCCCAAGAAGTCTTGAAAATGATTCAAGACAACAACATTCAAATTATTGACCTCAAATTCATTGATTTACCAGGGATTTGGCAACATTGCTCTTTTTATCATAACCAAATTGACGAGGATTCCTTTGACGCTGGGGTTCCCTTCGATGGTTCCAGTATTCGGGGATGGAAAGCCATCAACGAATCGGATATGTGTATGGTTCCCGACCCCAAGACAGCTTGGATCGATCCTTTCTATGAGGAACCTACCCTAAGTTTAATTTGTAGCATTAAAGAGCCTCGTACAGGGGAATGGTACAGTCGTGACCCTCGCACCATTGCCAAAAAAGCAGTAGAGTATCTCCAAAGCACCGGTATCGGTGACACTGCCTTTTTTGGACCAGAAGCAGAGTTCTTTGTTTTTGATGACGTTCGCTTCGACCAAACAGAGAACAAAGCTTATTATTCCGTTGATAGTGTAGAAGGTCGTTGGAATACTGGCCGAGAAGAAGAAGGCGGTAACTTAGCCTATAAACCTGGTTATAAACAGGGTTATTTCCCCGTTTCTCCCACCGATACCCTCCAGGATATGCGGACGGAAATGTTGCTGACTATGGCTAAATGTGGGGTTCCCATCGAGAAACATCACCACGAAGTAGCAACCGGGGGACAAAATGAATTAGGGTTCCGTTTTGCTACCTTAATTGACGCTGCTGATTATTTGCTGACATACAAGTACGTAATCAAAAACGTGGCTAAAAAATATGGTAAAACCGTAACATTTATGCCCAAGCCCTTATTTAATGATAATGGGTCAGGAATGCACGTCCACCAATCTATTTGGAAGGGAGGACAACCCTTATTCTGGGAAGAAGGTACTTATGCCGATCTCAGTAAACTGGCCACTCACTATATCGGTGGTATTTTAAAACACGCTCCAGCTTTATTGGCATTTAGCAACCCCACCACCAACTCTTATAAGCGTTTGGTTCCTGGGTTTGAAGCACCGGTTAACTTGGTTTATTCTCAAGGAAATCGTTCCGCTTCCATTCGTATTCCTTTGACAGGGAGTAACCCCAAGGCCAAAAGATTAGAGTTCCGTTGTCCTGATGCTACTTCGAACCCCTATCTAGCTTTTGCTGCCATGCTTTGTGCAGGTATTGATGGCATTAAAAACAAAATAGAGCCAGCAGAGCCTTTGGACGTAGATTTTTATGAGCTTTCACCTGAAGAATTGAGTAAAATTCCTTCTACTCCTGGTTCTTTAGAACAAGCATTAGAATGCTTAGGAAAAGATCATGCTTTCTTAACCGATGGTGGTGTTTTCACAGAAGACTTCATCACAAATTGGATCGAATATAAACTGGATAATGAAGTTAATCCTTTACGTTTACGCCCTCATCCTTATGAGTTTGCGTTGTATTATGATGTCTAAAAATTTAGTCATTATTTAGTTTATCTTGCCACTATTATCAGTGGCATTTTTTTTGCAAGAAAGATGTTTTTCTACCTTATAAGTGAGTAGGTGTAATTAAATACAAAAGTCCGTAGTCAAGGCTTTAGCCTTGATGATAACTATCTTTATCGTCTGTTAGGACTTACTACAAACTTACCTTTATTTTGCCCTACCTACTTACTATACCAATCAGTAATAATTCATGAGGTCATAGAGATCCCCCCTTAATAAGGGGGGTTGGGGGGATCAGTTTCAACATTAATTCTAACATTAGAATTAGCACAAGTAGAAGAAAAACGACTCATGGGACTGCAAGAAGCAGACAATGATCCTGTTTTATTGGAATTATATCAAAGTCAACAACAACAGATTTTTAGGAATGCTTTTATTTTACACCGTGCTGCTCAATTGATGTTGAAAACAGTTGATTTAATTAATAAGAATATCCAAAAATTAGCAGAAGATCAAGTACAACAAAAGTCTCTGTTAGAGAACATGGTAGGAAAATTGAGTAAGTATCAAAAAGCTTATGCTTTACAACAAGAAATTAATAAAATAGAAAAAGATATTAATAAGTTAGCTGATGTTGCCATGAATTTTGAGAACATTATGAGCAACTTTTTGGGACCATTTCAGGGTTTAATTGAACAAGTTGTGAGCATTGATGAAGAACTCTCAGGAACGGTAGAAGAAATTAGAGTATTAGCAGGAGATATTCTCAACCAAGATGCTAGATTATTTGCTTTTGAGGAGTCGGAAAGTTTATCGGATAGTGTGGTAGATTTTTTGGCAACAAGTTATGGTAAACGGGAACGCATAGGGGATGCTTTGGAGAATATGCGTTTTGAAACTGTTAAGAGTTTAGATGAGTCATTATTACCTCCAGAAGTGTTAGAAAATACCTCTTTAACCACTGCACTTGATTCTATTCAAAATGATGTAGAATCAAACTTAAATCAACTACGAAATAATTATACTAACCAGACTGTTGATATTAATGATTATACTGTACCTTTAGTCTCCGAAGTTGAGTTGAAAAGTGCTAGAAATGTTGACTATGCTAAACTACGTGATCTCCTCGCAGCAGGTAACTGGAAAGAAGCAGATCAAGAAACAGCAAGAGTTATGTTGCAAGCAGCAAACCGAGTTAAAGAAGGATACTTAACTGTTAATGATATCGACAACTTCCCCTGTGAGGACTTACGCACCATCAATCAGCTTTGGTTAAGCTATAGTGAAGGGAAATTTGGCTTCTCTGTCCAAAAGGAGATATACCACCGCTTAGGAGGCACGAGAGAGTATAATAGGGAAGTCTGGGAATCCTTCGGTGATGCCGTGGGATGGCGACAAGGAGGAAGTTGGTTGAACTCCAAAAATCTTACATTTGCATCCATAAAAGCACCATCGGGACACCTCCCTTTTTTAGTGGGTAGGAGGGGAAAATCTCTCTTCTCTCGCGTCAAGACTTGTAAACTGTAGCATATAAGGCTTGTAGGAAATTTTTAAGAATATATTTTTGTAGGGGAATAATAATATTATGCCCATAATTTTATGTGTTGTTTATTAGGGGTTAATTATGATTAATATTTAATGGAGTGCAAGCATCCTGCTTGCTATTTTTCGAGCTTAGTGAGCAAGATGCTCACATTCCTATGAACTCATTTTAGCTGAAATAGTCTAGCTTGTAGGGTGGGAAAGAGGGAAAATTTTTAAAGTTAATTCAACCATTTAAAAGACTTGCACACCAGCACCTTAATATGTATTGATAGTGATGAAAATGGTGGGCAATTAATTATAGGTTAGATATCATAATTCTTGTTGATTAACCTATGCCCACCCTACATTTAAGGATCTAACCGATCGCGGATTTCTGTGAGGCGATCTTCTATGGTTTCAATATGACGCACATAGTCCGCTTGAACTTCATAAAAGTCTGCTTGTGCAGCAGCTAATCTAGCCATCCATTCAAAAACACGGCGACGATCCTGCGCCCATTCTTTTCGTTCCTTCTCCCGTTCTTTTCTATCTTGGGCTACAGCATCACTTAAAGCTTGAATCGATTTAGCATTAGATTCAACAATCTTTTCAATTCTAGCTAATCTATCTTCTGACATTGTGTTACTCTCAAATTAATTAACAAAAGTTTGATGTCCCCTTGGTGGTTGCCAGGGGACTATTTTTATTTTAGCCATTAAACTTGACTTTAATGAACCTTTAACCGATGACATTTTAAGCTACTTAATCAATTAAGTAGGTAGGTAAAAATCAATGTAAGTTTGTAGTTAGGGTTTGCTGAAAAAGTTTCTCCAAAATTTATGCCACTTTTGACCAAGAATTTTCTGACAAATCAATAAGTTTTAGTACATAAAAATTGTTTAAAGTATAATCAAAATTAATGAAAGGCGGTTTGATGAGTTCCCCTGTTCTATTATTAGTAAATAAGGACAAAAAAAGCGACAAAAACTGCCTCAGAAGTTTAGAAAGATTGACAACTAAAAATGTAATAGCAATAGATGTAATGGAGGTTTCAGGGAGTTTTGTCATCACGAGATTTAGGCTAAATCTTCGTTTAGCTTGTCCAAACTTTCCCTCAATAGCATTACGGAAGCATTCATCGGAGTGGGCTTGTTTCTTTTCTTCTTCACTGACATTTTTCGGAGGTCTTCCTAACTTCGGACCACTGATTCTTATCCCTCTTTCCTTACACCAATTTCTGTTTTCCCTAGTTCGATAAATTTTATCTACATGGACGGATTCGGGATAATAGCCAAACGTTTCTTTATACTTTTCTACTTGTTCTTTTAAATGACAAGATTCATTGAAGTTTTCCAAACTTATTTTGTCTAGAAACACATAGTTATCTACACAGCTTACTGAGAGTTTAGCTCCAAACTCTATTGGTTTTCCTGCTTTTCCCCTCACTATTGGACGAATATGCGGTTGAGTTAAACTTACAATTCTTTGAGGAACACTCTGGGTCTTATTCTCCCACATTGACTGTTGTTGTTCATAAACTTTTTTGATAGTCTCTAGACAATTTTTCTGTCTTTTACTCAGATTTTCCAGGGAAGCCCCAGCTTGAATTAAGTCTTCTATATTTCCTAAATTTTTCTTAAGGTATTTTAACTGTTTCCCGATAGCTTTTCTTCTTTCTTGATAAGATACTTTTCGTTTTTTAGCTACTTTTAAGTATTCCTTTCTAGCAATTTTTCTAGAAGTTCTCAGCTTTTTTCTCAATTTTACTCTTAATGGTTTATAAAGATTATCTATTATTCTTTTTGTCTCAATTCTGGCTTGATTTAATATGCCTAAATCCGTTGGGTATTTGATGTCTGCTGGCGCACAAGTCGCATCTAAAATTAGTTTACCTTTATTTTTTATTTTTTCTCCTTTTTCTTGGAGACAATCCTTTTTTTTTACTTCTTTATCACTCTTGTCTATTTCTCTTTTTACTATTTTTTTATTGATTTTGTTTATCAATTCTCCATCAATTCTTTTCCTAAAATGAACTAGCATTGAAGATTCCAGTGGTGGCTCTTGTTGATAACAATTTAAACCTATAAAGTATTGTAGATAGGGATTTTCTCTAATCTGTTCTATAGTTTCTCTATCACTTGTTCCTAATTTTTCCTTAATAATTAATGTCCCTAATGCCATTCTAAATAGTTTGGCTGGCGCACCTTTTTCTGCTGAAAAAAGTTTAGCATATTCTTCCTCAAAATCATCCCAAGGTATCAACTCTGCCATGATTACCCAACGATTATTGGGGGACAATTTGCCCTCGAAAGGTAATTCAAATTTTTCTGGGGGCGGTAAAGGTTGCTCCTCTTTTCGATACATTTGTTCTTGACCAACAACTGGGAGGTGTTTCTACCAATTATAGCGGTTTGTAGCCGACAAAGCTGATCTTTTTTGCGATCGCGAATATGGGTGTAACCTTTTAAAGAATAGGGTTTTGCTTTTATTCAGCAAACCCGAATTAGACCGAGTACAAGTGCGTCAGTGGCGATCTCGATGGTTTGAGGAGAGAGAAAAACTGAGTGCCGCCGAAGAACAACAGGTAACGGAGAAAGCATTAATGGTCTTGATCAAAGGAATTTTAAGCGATCGCCCAAGACCTGGAACAACAAAATCCTTTACGGTCGAACAAGTAGTCCAGATTGTAGCGATCGCTTGTGAAGAATGTGAAAAATCAGACAGACCAGTGAGCCATTGGACACCTTCAGAGTTGGCGGATGAAGCCATAAAAAGAGGAATTGTCGAAAAGATTTCCCCCCGTAGTGTGGGGCGTTTTTTAAAAAGAAGCGACATTACAACCACATCTCGTTCGTTACTGGTTAAATGCCAAAATTGATGATCCCTTAAAATTTAAAAAGCAAGTCAAATATATCTGTGAACTTCATCAAGAAGCTAAAACTTTGTTAGAACAAGGAATTCATTTAATTAGTACAGATGAAATGACAGGGATTCAAGCTCTTGAGAGATTATTTCCGAACAAAAGAATCAAGCCTAAACAAGTAGAAAAAATCGAATTTGAATATGAAAGACACGGAACTTTAAGCTTGATTGCGAACTGGGATGTGGCAAGAGGAAAAGTTGTTAGTCCCTCTATTGGACCGACAAGAACAGAACAAGATTTTTCTGAACATATCCAGAGAACGATTAAGATTGATGAAAAAGCAGAATGGATTTTTATTGTAGATAAACTCAACACTCATAAATCGGAAAGCTTAGTCAAATTAGTAGCAGAAAGCTGTGGAATTACTATTGATTTGGGGAGAAAAGGAAAGGAGGGGATTTTGCAATCTATGGACAGCAGAGCAGATTTTTTATCAGATGAATCTCATCGAATTAGCTTTGTTTATATTCCCAAACATACATCGTGGCTTAATCAAATTGAGTGTTGGTTTTAGATCTTAGTCAGGCGTTTACTCAAAAGAATTACTGTCCGTTCAACTGAAGAACTATCCCAAAAAATTCTCAATTTTATTGATTACTTTAATCAACATTTTGCTAAGCCGTTCGTTTGGAAATTTAAGGGCTTTAAAGATCATAAGTGACTGGTGGATTATTTTTGCTAAGCTGCACTAGTCATTTGTCACACCTCGTCAGGGAACTTATTTAAGTGTATACCTGAACTTCCCCTTTGACAAAACCCGATAACGTATGCTGCATGAGGGATACACCGAATTAGCTAGGGGTTATTAATGGGTACAAACAGAAGAAATGCTTAATAAATCTAATGCCTTTTGTTGCACTTCAGTAGGTCGAGTTATCTTGTCAAAAACGTATTTTCCACTCTCTAAAGAACACTCAACTGTGTTCAAGCAAATTGTTCCCAAATCTTCTAGTAAAGTACGAAAGCTGTGAACTGGTAAGTTATCTTCGGTGCGTTTTTTTCTATCTTTAGCAACAGCAGAATTACTACGACGAGCTTTTATGACATCCTGATAGTTATTATCAATTTCTTCATCTTCAAATAATAAAGGGGCTAATTTTTGTTTTAAATGCCATTCAACGTAATAAGCCAACATACATAAGAAAATATGTGCCTTAACTCTGTCTCCCTTATAATGATAAATAGGACGCACTTTTAAATCAATAGATTTATAACAACGGAAAGCTTCTTCCACCGAAGATAAACTTTTATAAGCTTTGACAACTTCAAATCCATCCATTAGAGTTTCATCTACAGAAGTTCTAAGAATATAAACCCCGTCTAGAGCAATTTCTTGGTCAATCAACTCTTGTTTACGCTCATAAGTAAATCCTGAATCTGTGATGTCTAAATTATAGTATTTATTGATTTTATACTTGTTTAATAACTTAGCCACCCTTAAGGCTATTTTATCCGCTCCTTTCAAAGCTCTTTTTTCCCTTTTGGTGGCTTTGATAATTAACTCAAATTGTTCTTCTGCTATTTTTAATAGAGCTTCTCTTTGTTTCCTATTTTTAGCAGCAATCAAAGGATTTCGACAAGCAATTAATCTTTCATTTGGGTAATCTTCGCTTTCAAATTCAACGAGATTAACTTCATCAAATAATCCTAGTTGAATAGCCTCTACTTCGGCTAATTTTCTAATGCTTGCCTTAGTTAAGCCACTGATATAATCCAATCCTTCTACTGCTTTCACCAACTCTTTAATATTTGAAGACGTTAAAATACCTCTATCTGTCACCCACACCACATTCTTAACCTCAAATCGTTTCCTAACTTTCTCTATTTGACTTTCTAATGTGCTAGTATCCGAGGTGTTTCCTTCAAAAACTTCTACAGCGATAGGACAACCATTTTGGTCACAAAGTAGTCCAAAGACTATTTGGGTTTTTCCCTTCTTCTTATCTCGATTATATCCATATTTTCCTAATTCACATCCGTTCCCTTCTAGGTAGGTTGAGGTGACATCATATAAAACTAATGAGCCATTATTGAGATGAAGACTAGCTAATTTATTTTCAATTTTCTCTTGTTTATTGACTAACCAATCCAAAGCATCATAGAGTTCGTCTTCATCAGCTTTTTCTAAGTTTAACACTTTTCCTAAACTATTACTAAAAGTTTTCTCATGAAATCCTCTGGCTGTGGCTAATTTAGATTTAGGATTGATAATTCTCGCAATTATCATACCCAAAACTAAGTTTCTAGTTCGAGAAGAAGTTTTGGCAATTATCTTATCTAACCCTAACTTTTTAATGGTTTCTAATATAACCATCACATGACCATGAGGACGACTTCTTATCACCTCAAAATTATCGGGTATCGTTTCAGTCATTGAAACTTTCGCCCCTTTTAATACCAGTTTCATATTATCAACAACTTCATCTGGCAATGTTGATAGATTTGCCAGGGTTCTTTTTTTGACTCTCTCTCCTTCTCTGTAAGATTCACGAAGCAGAACAGCCGGGGGGGAATTTCTATTCGGAACTCGCTCTATATACATGACTACTATTTTAGCAAATAGAGAGAATCCCTGTCCATTAAGATATGTTACCATATACATGGGTACAGCACCGGAGTCTAATCGCTGTATCCCTTCATAGATAAGGGTTTCAAGGCTCTATAGTAGATATGTATGGGGGAAGTTCAGGTATACATCTAATATATTTGAGAAAATATGGAGTGGCAACCCCATAACAAAATTGTTACATTTTAAGTATTTATTAAAGTTCAATTTACCCTTTATAGAGATTTGATATCTTTTTGGTTAAAAATACTGTTGTGTTTTTAAGCTGAGTAAAAAAAAATGCCATTTTTCTGGTAATTTTATCTTCAACCTAAGTAAAAACACAGTTATTACATAAGAGCAGATTAAAGCAAGTTTGATGTTTAGAATATGATCCTCATAAAAATTTTCTACTTACCTTTGGGAATAAATCCCTTTTTCACAAAATAAGTCAATGTTTCAACAGGTGTTCTTTTTAGTAAATATAACAATGCCAGAAAGATACTGAAAAAAATGAGAACTCTGTATTTGAGTCAGTAATAGCTGTCAATCATTTGCTATGCTGGGTATCAGGAGTGAACAACAATCGCTCTATCCTAAAAACGAGTGATTCTAAGACAAACTTAATTATGAATAAAATCAAAACCCTAGCAACAGGACTATCTAAACGGTTTATGGCTACTTTAGCTTTATCTGGATGCTTAATAAGCGGTGTGCAAACCTTGTCTCTAGCGAATGGTAACCCCGGACTGGTTATTTTTAGCGGTGTTGAAGAACGCAGCGACATCCTCAACTATAAATTAGACTTTAATGGACGACCCAGATTTTATGGGGAACGGATGAGACTGCGGATCTCTAAGAAGAAGTTAACCCAAGGGGTGAGTAAATTTTTTATCTCTTATCTCAAAGATCCCGAATTCGATGGTAAATTTAACACTAATTCCGTAGAAGTACGGGTTGATGGCGAATCTCTTCCCTTAAGAGAAGTTTATTGGGATAAAGAAAGTCGTGTGGTAGAAATTGACTTAGAAAAACCCTTAGAAGCAGGAAATTCGGCTGAAATTGTCTTTTCTAACGTCAAAAATCCCAGTGCTGGAACCTATTATCTGATTGGTGATGTCTTAACCTCTGGACAAATTCCTTTACGGGTTTATATCGGTACTTGGATCGTTTCTTTCTCTCGTACTTAGAAGGTGAACCCACCCCCTAACCCCCTCCACCGGAGGGGGAACTGAAGGGGGTGGGTTTGTCTGTCCCGTAGGGGTAAACGCTGAGCGTAGTCGAAGCGTTTACCCCTACAAAGATCAAAAATACTATTAAAATCTTTTCTCATACCTAACCCGGAACTCATTGAAAGCGTAATCATAAGACAAACGCACAAAACCTTTATCTTCCACTTCATAAATGGTTTCTAGGAAAGGAACAATCTTGAAATCTGTACTATTTATCGTCTCACTAACTGCGGTTTCAGCATCATAGATGATGGTTTGAAAGACCATTGGTAAAGCTAACTGAACAATTCCAAATTGAATTAATTGTTCTGTACTCTGTCCTTGCAAAGCATCGGCTAAAACCAGAACTTGTTCACCCAGTAAACGAACAATCTCCCCTTGACTTCTCGGAGGACTACTGGTTAAGTTTATAACCGAATTACTTAATAGTTGTTCATCGGTATTTCCTTGATTAGCCAGGGTTTGTAAACAGGTACTTACCTTATCTAAATCGTCTTGGGATAAACGGGTGGTGGTTTGAATCGGTTTCAGGGGATCTTGCAGTTGACATATTTCATATTCCTCTCTTCCTAAGTTGGGAAGCAGTTGAGAAAGGGGACCATTTAAACCTAAGTTAATATCAACCCTTTGTACTTTATTAAGACTATCATCAGGAATTTCTGTTTTATCTCCTGCACGGAACTTTTTGCTAGTATTAGGAACTTCTGAAACAATTGTTCTCATACCTAGATTAAGAGTAGGATTTAATAAGCCTTGATCTGGACTAAAGGTTATAGTATTTGGGCTACGTCGTTCTATAAAAAAGCGAGTTTCTAAGAAGTTTACCAACCCTCTGTTTACTACAATTTCACCCTTTGGTTCAAGGGCAGTTAAATCATTTAGAGTACCGTTAACAGCGACATTCCCCCCAAAATCAAACCGAAAGAAAGGCAATACTTCTATATATAAGTTTTCTAAGCTAACAGCAAAGTTTTCTGATTTTGGCATAAACAACATGGGTTGATTACTAGCAACTTGACCACCATGTTTTGGTAAAACCCAGTCATTAATTTCGCTGACAATTTCTTCTCTACTTTGTATTGTTGTGGGGATAAATACTTGACCATTAGCTAATTTAACATCTCCTCCTACCACTGGTTGAATAGCAGAACCAGTAACTTTTATGGTGCCATCGACTAAGCCTCTATATAATCCTTGTAGGTTAATTTCCCCTCTTTCTATGGCAACTGTTAGGGGATTTTCTAAATTATTTTGTGGTTGAAATAAGGGTAAAAACCCTGCAATATTTATATTACTATCAGCAAAGTTTCCTTGTATTTGTTCGACATTTATACCTTGATCGGTAATAGCAACGGTTCCACTAACTGTTAAAGGTTGGGGTAAAGCAGCACTTTGGAAAATTGTCTCATTTAAAGTAATCTTTCCCCCGGCATTTAAGTTAGAAACTAATAACCCTTCTGATAAGTCTAAATTACCACTAGCCTGAGCATTTATTTCTCCTTCTCCATCGGTCAAGAAAATCTGTTCACCTGTGAAGACACTGACTAACTTTAATGCTTCTGTATTTAAGTTAAGATTGACGGCAAAGTTATCATTATCGGCGTAGATGGGAAAGGGAATATCAACAGCAGCAGCAACCAAAGAATTATCATTGGTTCCCAGTTGAAAACGTTGCTCTTGATAACTAAATTGTCCGCCAATATTAGCTGCGAAAGGTCTTCCTTGAAAGGTGGTATCTACTAAAGCAAACTCCCCTTGTATCTGGGGTTCTAGGGGACTGCCTGTGATGCTTCCTGATGTATTTAATGCCCCGGTTGCGTCGATAGGAATCTTGATAAAATTATTAATAGTTGCTAGGGAAAAATAGTCAACTTGCCAATTAAGGGCAATTTCTTGTAAAGAAGCTTTTCCTTCTAATGCCATTCTAGTTCTATTAATTTGCAGTGCGGCCTTATCTATGGTCAAAGCATTATTATTTACAGCAGCATTCAAGGTGACTTCATTAATAGGAATAAAAGACACATCTCTGATTACTAACACCAGCGGTTCTATGACATCTGCATAGGGTTTTTGGGGATGCCATTCCCAATTTCTACCACTTAAAGCTACACTAATATTCGGTTTATAAATGGTACCTCCTAAAATAACTTCTGTGTCAAAATGCCCTCTTAGGTCAAGTTCCGTCGGTAATCCGCCTTTTTCCCTTTCTTTGGCTAATTTTCGGATTTCTTGGTCAATGACAGCTAATAAGTTAACTTGCTCCGCAATATTTCCGTTGGCATCTCCTACAGACTGAGGGGGGATAGCAGCGGCGTTTTGGTAGTCGATGGGTTTGATCTTCAATAAGTCTAGTAACCGTTCTATATTGGACAGTTTTAGGGCGATGAAGAGATCCTGTAGGCGGCCTTCTTCTATATTTAATCTTCCAGTGATCTCGTTGGAGTCTAGGTTGAATGATCCTTCCACTGCATATAAACTCTGTCCTAAGCTCAGGGTAGCGTTTTCTAACCTAGCAATATTGTCTCGATAGACGACATCGGCAGTTAACTGGGTAGCTTCCACAAAACCAATACTGGGTTTATCGATCACCAGTTTTCCCCTTCCTTCCAGGGTGAAGGGGTTGATCACTACTTCTGTTTGTACATCCCCAGACAAAAACCCAGGAATACCAAAGTTACCTCCTGGGGCAATTTTGAGGATATCTAAGGGTATTTGCTCGATTTTAGCCACTAATTCGTCCCCTTGTAGCTTACCTCTTATGGCAATGGGGGCCTGATCTCCTGCTTGTTGACGTAACTCAAAGGCCACGGGTAGATAAGGGGCCAGACAGTCTGCACGGGTACAGGGTTGCAAAGATGCAGCAATGACATCTTGTTTACCCCGTAAGTCTAGGGCTATGCTTTGTCCTAATGTAGCGTTGACTTTCCCTGTTAATAGGGGTTCAAAAGTGCGATCGTTAAAGGCAAAGTTACGTAGGGTTAAGTCCCCTATGAGTTTGATATTGCCTGGAAGAGTGGGGGCCGTGAGGAGGTTTTGTCCGATCACGTTTCCAGTAAAGGTTCCTACCCCTTGTAGTTTTAGTTCTTCGGGGAGAAGATCCCTTTGTATAGGCACGAGGGAAATGAGTTGGGTTAGGGGTAAATCATCTAGGGTAGAAGTAGCTTCAACCGATAGGTTAACATTAGCATCGGGGACGGTGAGGGGGTTGGAAACAACAATATTGCCCCTAGCTTTTAAGCTTTGTCCATTGGCCTCAACTGTGATATTATTAGCACTGATAGGTAAAATGGCATTCTCGTCGAAAAGGCTAGATAACGTACCTGAAAGAAAAATTTGAGCATTTATATCATTAATATCGATTTTCGGCAGTTCTGGAGCAATTTGGGCGAGAATCAGATTAGGTTTAAGGTTGGATGCAGTGACTTCGGTTGTCCATTGATTATTTTGCAGACGGGTTTGGGTGTCGATGGTGCCATCTGCTGTTGCTAGTTGCAGGTTAACGGTAGCTTGGGGGGTACTGAGATCGGGTTTCGGGGAAAGTAGGGGCAGTACATCGCTGGAAATGATCGCTTGTCCATCTACTAACTGGGCTTTAATGGGCAAGTTAGGTACTATCTTGTCTAAGGATAGGGTGGATAGGTCTACCACACCACGAACTTGACCACTGCCTAAGTCACCGATGACTCTCACGGGACTACCATCTACACTCAATTTTACATCAGCGTTGCCCCGAAAACTACTAATATCTGGGGTGTTTCCTAGAGAAGAGAGGAGAGAGTTGAGGTTTCCTGTCAAAACCAGATCGCTACTGACTAAAGTAGATTGTACAGGTAAGTTAGGAATGATAGGGTTGAGGGCAATGGTTCCTACTTGGGCTATGGTGGTTAAGATACCGTTACCTACTTCTATGTTGGCGTTGATGGGACTACCATTAACGATTAATTGTGCATTACCATTGACGTTGAGACGATTAATATTTAACTGTCCCCCCTGAAAGATATTTTCGAGGGAACCAGAAAGATTGATATTGCTTCTACTCAGTTGAACTGGAACCGCTAGGTTAGGAATATAGGGATCGAGGGGTAAACCAGATACTGCGGCCGTCCCTGTAATATTGCCTCGAGATAAAGCTGTTTCCAGGGCGATCGCACCTTGTCCTATTTGCAGTTGTAAGTTACCTTGACTTTGAATACTATCTAGGGCAAAGTCATCTAGTTTTCCACTAACACGAATATTGCCACCTCTTAGGGTAACAGCTTGGCTAAAAATTTCCTGGCGACAAGTGGTTAAGGAACAGGCTAAGTTGACAAAGGGATCAAGAGAAAATTGGTTAGCAGTGATCAGGGTTTGCCATTGTTTCTTTTCAAGATTACCTAATCCTTGAACAGTAATATTGCCTTCGGTAGAGGTTAAAACAGTATCTTGAATTAAAATATTTTTGCCCCCGATAAGAATTGTCCCTTTACCTGAAATATCTTCTCCTGAAACAGTTATAATACCAGGGGCAGACCATTCTATTTTTCCTTTGGGATCTCCTAATGTACCGCCTACCTTACCTTGTGCTGTTATCGTTCCGATACTAACATTTTGGGGAGATTGATAATAGGGTTGCGTTAACTTATCTCCTGGTAAGTTGGCGACAAATACTAAATCAGCTGGCATTTTTTGCCAGTCTATTGCTTTGTTTTCTTTTAACGCTTTTAGAATACCTAACTCAACTTTTCCTGTAGCTGTAATATTACCTCCTGCTGTTGGTTTAATATTAAATTCTTTGAGATCAACTTGATCTAGATTTGCTTGAAAAACTGTTTTTAATTCTTTTACTCTTGTTTTGTCAATTAATAAAGGTTTACTGTTATTAATAGTCCCCGTGACAACAGGGTTTATTATGTCTCCTGTTAAACTAATTTTTCCTTCTATTTCCCCTGCTAAATTAATGGGTATTTTAACCGCTAATATCTTAGATATATCTCTCAGTAAAAAGGGATTAATATTAACATCAATATTATAGCCATCTTGCCAATTAAGCGAACCCTCAACATCAATAACAAAGTCACCTAAACTTAAACGAGTTTCTTGAAAGTTTAAACTTTGACCCACAAAATTAAGTCCCACATCCAGCTTAATAGGAACTCGCAAAGGTTTTAAACTTGCTTCGATATTTGATATTTGAAATTCTCCGTTTCCTTCTGTTCCTTCTATATTCTCTAAAGAAGGTAAATTAATGTTTAAATTACTCTCAACTAAACCACTCTTTAAGGTTACGGGCAAATTAGGAATTAAGCCAGCTAACTCAGGTACAGCTAATTGAGAGATCATCAATTGTGCTTGAGTTTGGAAGGATTTTAGATTAGTTTCCCCTTTGACTGTAATAGCACTGTTTAATAAGGCAACATCTAAATCATAATTAACATTTTGCTCATCGTTAGACTTGTAACTATATCCTGCTGTTCCTCCTGCTTCTATTTTTATCAGTTCCTTAAACCCATTAGGTAACACAGAAACCTGAGCATTATTTAGGTTAATATTGGCTTTAATATCGATAGGTAAATTTAATTCCCCTTCTCCTTCAAACTCTGGTAAGCTTACCCAGTCTCCCGACGGATCTTGTTCAACATATAAATTAGGAGCATCGATAGTTATCTTAACATCTAAAGGTTGACCAATTAATACAGGTAATACATTAAACTTAACCTTGATCTCCTCAACATCAACCCGATCAGCATCGTTTTCTGTGGTAGGAATAGAAGATGTACCAATAGTAATATGATTGAAAGAAAAACTTTCAACCTCTCCCACTCTAACCTCTCTTTCTAACGCTTTACTCAACTCCTTCGACAACAAAGGAGATAATCTTTCATAGACAAAATAATTAACTCCTGCATAAGTTCCTACCCCTAAAGATACTAATACTCCACCCGCGATCAAAGTCGAGGGTTTCTTGAGAAAGTTCACTAATTTTGTCAATACAGAAGAACTACCAGATGGGGGGACTGGAGGTGGGTTAGGAGGTAGACTCGTCATAATTCCCTCTAAACTATAAGATATTAACTTAATTAATGTGTGAGTAAGTAGTTGCGTACTAATGGTAGATACTTAACTACGATGGTAAACGATCTCAGATAAATTGTTCAACGTATGAAAGTTTATATCTTTATTAAACATTAAGGAAAAATACTCCCAGTCTCCCCGTCCCCCCATCCCCCCGTCCCCCCATCCCCCCATCTCTCTAAACTCAGTTGAAAACTGCTGTAATCCCTTCTATGCTGGAGAAGATAATGTAAATAGGGAGTTTTTCTCTTGGAAAACAGAGAACAGTTTTGGTCTGAGGTTTTAGTCTTCTGTCAAAAGACAACAGAGGCGATCGCAGAGACTTTAATGGAAAAAGCAGGGAATGTGTCCCCCACCAGCAAAGAAGACGGATCTTTAGTAACAGAGTCCGATCGCTGGGCCGATAAAACCATCCGAGAAGCGATCGCAGAACAATTTCCGGATCATGGTATACTGACAGAAGAAACCAGTCATATTTTTCCCGAACAGGACTGGTGTTGGATAGTAGATCCCATCGATGGAACCACCAACTTTACTAGAGGAGTCCCCATCTGGGCTATTTCTCTGGGCTTAACCTATCGGGGAACCCCCGTCTTTGGTTTTGTTTATCTTCCCCCCCTAAAACAGTCTTTCTACGGTTATTGGTACGGGGAAACAGGGTTAAGCGGACCAACTGGGGCCTATCGTGATGGTCAACCCATTACTACCTCTGATGATACCCCCAGCAAAAGTCATTTATTCAATCTTTGCGCCCGTAGTATAAAAATATTACAAAAACCTTTCCCCTGTAAAATTCGCATGATCGGCGTAGCCAGTTATAATTTATTATTAGTAGCGTCTGGAGTTGCCGTGGGCGGAGTAGAAGCAACCCCGAAAGTGTGGGACATTGCCGCAGTTTGGGTCATTGTTCAAGCAGCCGGAGGGACGTTTATTTTCTTAAAAGATCCTCGACTTTTTCCCTTGACAATTGGCACAGATTATGGTAGTAAATCTATTCCTTCTTTAGTTGTTAATCAGGAAAGATTTGTCCTATTATTGAAACCCTTAGTAGAATGTATTTTGTAGATGCTGGAAAGAAAAAGTATTAAATTATTAACAGTGGAATTGTCCTATTTAGAATGGAAAGAAGGGGCAGAACCATTATTATTATTACATGGTTTAGTGGATCATGCTCTTGTGTGGTCAAATTTAGGGGATTATTTAGCCAAAGATTATCATATTATTGCCCCGGATCTACGAGGACATGGAGACAGTAGTAAGCCAAACAACGGTTATAAATTTAGCGATTATATAGCTGATTTAAACGAATTCATGGATTATTTGGGCTGGGAATCTGCTCATATTGTCTCCCATTCTTGGTCAGCAAAACTAGCAGCTATTTGGGCAACCCAGCAACCAGAAAGATTCAAAGATTTGGTATTAATTGATCCATTTTTTATCGATAAAATGCCACGATGGTTTAAACTTACTTTCCCCATTCTCTACAAAACCTTGCCCTTTTTAAAAGTAATTGGACCCTTCGACAGCTATGAAGAAGCAGAAAAATTAGCCCGTGGTTTGAAACAATATCAAGGATGGACTCTCTTGCAAGAGCAAGTATTTAAGTTAGGAATGGAAGAAAAAGAAGCAGGAAAATGGGGCAGTAAATTTATTAAACAAGCGAGGGATGAAATTTTTGAAGAAGTAATGAAATATGCAGGGCTTACCGAAGATATTAATATTCCTACATTATTCATTAAACCAGAAAAAGGATTGAATCGAACCGCTTGGCAACTTAAACCCTATAAAACCTATTTGAAACAGTTAGAAATCGCCGAAGTTCCCGGAAATCATTGGGCTTTTTTAGTGGAGCCAACCCCTTTTAATGAAACTGTTGAAACCTTTTTAGCAACGGATAATGGATAATTAATTAATATTGTTATTTCTGGGAACTAATCAGGGTAAAATAGATATGAATATAAGAATTTTCCCTAACTTAAGAATAACAAGAGGTTGAATAGATACCTATGGCCACAGTTTTGATTGTAGAAGATGATCCTATTAATCTTCGTGTCTTCTCAAAAATTCTCACCAAACGAGGGGGTTTAAGCGTCAAAGGTACAGAAGACGTAGACGAAGTAATGAGAATTGCCCGACAGGGGGAAGTAGATATTATTCTCATGGATGTTTCTCTGTCTCATAGCGTTTATCAAGGAGAAGCGGTTGATGGGATCAAAATCACTCAATTTCTCAAAGCTGATCCCACCACTGCTAATTTACCAATTATTTTAGTCACGGCCCATGCTATGGAAGGCGATCGAGAACATTTCCTAGAAAAAAGTGGGGCTGATGTTTACATCTCTAAACCAGTTGTAGACCACGAAAAGTTTGTTAATAAGGTGTTAACCACTATTAGTAACTATCAGAAAAATTAAAGTTAATTATTTCTTGTTTGTTGTTGATCCTCTGTCGTCATTCAAGAGTCTTTTTCTAGTTGAGCAAGAATACCTTGCATCTGAGGGGTAGTAAAGAAAGTTTGTGTATCTTTAATTAACTTTTCTCCCCAAAGATTGTCTTTAAGGTGTTGTATTTCTCCATAATTACTATCTAATTCCAGGGCAGCTTCTCCCAATTTAAGCCCCTCTTCTTTTTGTCCTTGAATATATAAAGCAACCCCCAAAGCAAGTATAGGTTCTGCTTGTTCTTCATCAATTTCTAGAGCTTTTTGCCAATGTTCGATCGCAGAGGAAATATTACCTTGTTCGTACTTAATTAAACCAATATTATTCACCGCCGGCCAAAACTCTTCTTGTTGAGCAACTGCCTTTTGATAGACAGCGATCGCCTCTGCCATACGGCCTAGTTTAAAATAAGCATTTCCTAAGTCAAACTGAGCAGAGGGAACATCGGCTTTAATTTCTAATCCTTCTTCCAATGCCGTAGCTGCTTGCTGATACTTTCCTTGTTGAAAATAGGCATTACCCAAAGTAAATTTAATCCCTACTTCTTCTGGTTCTAGGACTAAAGCTTTTTCTAAAGCCTCCACACCTGGTTCCAATTCTTGTTTGATAATATATAAAGTTCCTAAAATAAACCAAGGTTGATATTTATTTGGGGCTAACTGAACAGCTAATTTTGCCCGTGATAACGCTAAATCATGTTGTTGAAAGCGGATCAGTTGGGCTGCTTCTTCAGCCACTTCTAAGCCTTGTTGTTCGAGTTGTTCGCTATTGAGTTGAGGGGTATAAGGTAAAAGCATTTGTCCCATAACAGGAACACTACACTGCCAAACTCCCACACTCACCAATAAAGAAAGTAACCAATTACCTTTAAACACAGTTTGTTCTCTAAGTTTGTTTAACATTATCCATCCTTACCTAGTGTAGAGGAAAAAAGAAACCTTTAGTGGCAGTAATAAGTTTTTCCATCTCCCCACACTCCCCATCACCCCATCACCCCATCACCCCATCACCCCGTCACCCAGTTTGGGATTTTTTATATTCAATCAAGGTTGCAGTTTGGCCTTGCCATTTTGTGAGCCAATATTTCACTTGACCCATAATTTGGGCAAACTTGCCTAAAATACAAAAGAAAGCGTATAAGCGACTTTGAGCAGGGGTATCGCCACAAGTAGAACGATAGCCATAAATACGCCATCCTAACACGGGAGAACCTATCAATAAGAAGAGAGTTAAGCCCCTAGTCCACCATGCTAAACCCAAGGCTATTAGAGGTAAAATCAACCCCCACAACCAATTACTAATCCCTTGACGCATCATATATTTTTCGGGGGTCAAACCGTACATAGCCATGCCTTGAGCGATCGCCCAACCACTTCGGATCATACGGGACCACCACTGACTAAACCGAGTCATGTCTGCATCGTGGGCAGTCATTTCTTCATCCAAACGCCAAATTTTCCAACCCTGGCCCCGCAAACGGATACACATTTCTGGTTCCTCCCCACAGATTAAGCTATCGTTAAAGCCCTCAACCTGTTGTAAGGCTTTAACCCTAATCAAAGAATCACCCCCACAAGCTAAAGCTTCTCCGATGGGGGTATTCCATTCGAGATCCGCTAAACGGTTATAAGGGGTGGCATCGGGAAATTTTTCCCGTCTTCTCCCAGAAACTACGGCTATGGTGGGATTATTTTCTAACATTTCGGTTGCTTTTTCTAACCATCCAGCCATGAGGGTACAATCTCCATCCATGAATTGAATGTAAGTTACGTCTGGATGTTCTTTAAGCAGCCATTTCCATCCTGTATTACGTCCTCTGGCCGCCGTAAAGGGGCGATCGCTATCAAGAGAAATAGCTGAGACTCCTAGAGATTTTGCCGTTTGCACACTGCCATCTGTTGAACCAGAATCTATGTAAACAATGGCAGTCTGCTCATAATTTTTAGTTTCATCGAGAACAGATTTTAGGCACTCAGTTAATCTTTTGCCTTCGTTTCTTCCTATAAGAACAATTCCTAATTTACTCATTTATTTTAAAAGGATAATAACAATAATGCACTGTATTTTATCATAAAGTTAGTTTTAAATGTTTCTTAACTTAAGACATGACCAGTTTCTGATAGAGTTAAGCATTAATAGAATCGAAGCATTATTAAGTTATGAGTGAATTAGTTGCGATCGCTTACGATGACGAATTCAAAGCCGAAGAGGTACGTCTTACCTTAGCTAAAATGCAGAAAGAGCATCTCATTGAACTCGAAGATGCTGCCATTGTTATCAAAAATGCTGAGGGGAAAGTTAAACTCAACCAAGCTATTAATTTAACTGCTGCTGGTGCTGCTAGTGGTAGTTTTTGGGGACTTTTAATCGGGACTTTATTTCTTTGTCCCATCGCAGGTGTTGCTATGGGTGCTGCTGGTGGTGCCTTGAGTGGTGCTATTAGTGATATTGGGGTTGATGATAATTTTATGAAAGAGTTAGGAGAAACCCTAACCCCAGGATCTTCTGCCTTGTTTGTTTTAGTTAGAAAAGTAACTCCAGATAAAGTTCTTGAAGAAATTGCACCCTTTGGAGGCAAAGTGTTAAGAACTTCATTGAGTAAAGACGACGAAACTCAATTACAACAAGTCCTGGATAATAGAGGAATTAAAGCAGAAGAAATTACCGCTTGATAAGTCATTATCTCCCGTTATCAATGGATAATTGACATCCTCACCGTCCTAAGCACCTAGCGGAGGACGGTAATTCTATTAAAACCGACAAATTGAATCAGTTTCCATGGGACAATTCAAGTAATTAAGTGGGTTATTAGCAATGTTGAGATGGGTTACTTGGGTTAAATTTTTCAGTGAGGAAGTATCTTTAATTCGGTTATTATTGAGTTGAATATAAGATAATTTAGGAAGGAAAGATAAAGGAGTAATATCCACGATAGTATTATGAGATAAATGGACTTTTTCTAAATTTAAAAGATTAGATAAGGGACGAATATCCTTGACTAAATTGTTATCGAGTATCAATAAGTTTAGTTGGGATAATTTCTCTAAAGGACTTAAATCATTAATGCGATTATAAGGAGCCATAAAAACTTTCAAGTTTTCCAGATTTTCTAAACTACTAATATCCTCAATTTTATTTTTCATTAATGAGACTCCTATTAATTTATCTAGAAGAGATAAAGCGGAAATATCAGTAATTTGATTATTATCAAAGATGATAGCTTCTAAGTTTTTTAGGAAAGCGATAGGACGAAGATTAACTATCTTATTGTTGGGAAGATAAAGATGGGTAAGATTCTTTAATTTTGCTAGAGGTTTCAGACTACTCACTTGATTATTCCACATCCAAAGTGTTTCTAATTTTTTCATATTAGCTAGAGGGCTAATATCACTAATACTATTATTGGATAATTCTAATTTTTCAATTCTTTTTAAGTATGATAGGGGAGTAATATCTATTATTTGATTATCAGCTATGTATAATTCGGTGATTTTTTGAAAGGAAGATAATGGGGTTAAGTCTTTAATTTCTGTAGCTGATAAATCTAACTTATCTAACTGTGCTAGATGACGGGCAGCTATTTCACAGTCAGCATTTCTAGCTTTTTCTAATAAAATTGATACGGTGTACTGCGCTTCTTCTGATAGTCTTTCTTGATTTAAACATAACTCTGTAAACGCTGTCGTTGCATTTACAGATGTGTGATTTAGCCAAGTTTTGCTTAAGATAAGAAAGAATAATAAACCAAATAAAAATTGAAATATACGAGAAGAAATAAGAAATTTTTTGAAACTTGACATGATATAAATATCCTTGTATATCAGTAAAAATAGAAAATAGAAAACAGCAACCGTATAACCCCTACTATAACACGGGTACTATACCAGCAAATAATTTATATTATGCAGTGATCTAGGTACTCAATTTTGTTGATTTTGGTCACAAGTTTGCAGTGTCTGTGACTTGATGAAGATTTTTCTCAATAAAAGTTAATTTTAATGACAATTCTGGGAACAATAAAACTGTAAAGAAATATAATAGTATAAATAACTAATGATCAACAAAGATGGGCAGAAGCCCCAAGAAATGATCGCGCACTTCTGGAAAACACTGGATCTCAGAAAGAAAACCACCTTAGTAGCCATAACCATGAGTACCCTACCGGTACTACTCATCGGTTCAGTATCCTATTACTTTGCTAATCGTAGTATCACCCAACGCATTACCGAGGAACAAGCGGCTCAAACCTTTGATATGTCAGATAAGGTAAAGCGTTCTCTGGAAGAACGCTACGTGGACATCAAACAGATGGCCAATTTATCCATTTTTGCCGATCCTAGACTGAGAAAAATCGCTACACCAGAAGAAAAGGATCGAACTCTGCAACAAATTATGGAGGCTTCTGAGGGACTGTATAATTGGACTTTGGATAAAAAACAATTGTTAGCGTAAATTTTACGCTAAACATATCTCCAGAGCTAAAATAGAGAATTAAGGTGATTTTAAAAACTCTCTTTCCATCTTTTTAGGGGATTTTAAATATTAAATAGCTTCATTCAGTTTCGGTTCCAATATAGATATCTAAGTAGCTTTCCGTTAGAGATTGAATGACTCGTTCTAATTCATCAATGAGATTTCTTCTAGTGAGTTTTTCTACAGCATCAATATGAGCAGAACTTCCGGCTCGTCCTAAATATTTATATTTGGTTTTTTTCTCATTATTAGTGGCCATAGGAAAAATTGATTCAGCAGCCTGTAGTTTATAATACCAGTAGATTGTTCCCTTTCCATTAACCTGATAACGAATAATATGACAATTATCTGGTGCTACTTCCCCTTCCCGTTCAATTTTCTTTATTTTCTGTTTAAGAGAGCGAATTAGACTCTTAATTTGTTTGGCTCTCAGGTGGACATCTTGACTGGTCTTAAGTTCGGAATGTGATGACATTAGCCTTAACTGTAACAAACAACCTCTTTTGATGTTAGCGTATATATTCCGCTAATTTATAAGGTAATAAATTTTAAAAATGACCAAAAATGAAACGGCTACGTCTGTCGAGGAATTCCTGGTGTGGAGGTCTAACCTCTTCCAAGGACTAAAAGCTAGAAAAGAAACTATTATAGAATTACTCGATGCCCTCTCCAGTAACCAACAAGCTCACTCAGTCGTTGAATTGTCTCTCAATCCTTTATTTAGAAGAGATTATAACAGTTTATATAGAGGAATTCAATAGTTTTTACCCACTCAAACTGACCCTAATTATGAACAGAGAATTGAGACTTTATTTTCAGCGGTATCGAGAACAATTCCTCCCACTTCAAAACATTATAACTTATTTGGTATTGACACAACTCCCTGTCCACGACGGTTTGCCGAAACGTTAGCGGATAAAACCTTTATTCATTACCCCAATCCAGTTAAGGGAAATAAACCCATTAATATTGGACATTGTTATTCCGTTGTCTGCGCTTTACCTGACCAAATAGACACAGAAAAAGTCCCTTGGGCTGTCCCCTTATCAGGAGAGCTAGTCCCCTCTAAACATAAAGGAGTAAATCAAGGCAATCAACAACTAAAAAAAATCTGGCAAAGTTCTTTATTTTCTGATAAATTATCTGTCTTAGTGGCTGATAGTGACTACAGCCAAAAGGATTTTATTGGGGAACAAGTTAAGCATGAAGACGTAGTTACTATTACAAGAGTTAGAAGTGACCGAGTTTTTTATCGTCAATTTATTCGGGACCCAAATCAAGCCAAAACTTCGGGACATCCCCGTTGGTATGGGGATAAATTTGACCTTAAAGATGACCAAACTTGGACTGAACCTGATGAAGTTCATCATGTTCCCTTTACAACGAAAAAAGGTCGTCAATTAACAGTGACTATTTCGGGATGGAAACAGATGTTAATGAGAGGAACTAAAAACTATAAAATGAACAATCACCCCTTTACTTTACTCCAGATTGTTGTCAGAGATCAAGAAAGAAATAGTATTTGGAAACCTATGTGGCTTATTGTTATTGGTTCTCGGCGCGATGAGTTAAGTTTAGTTGATTGTTATCAGTGTTATCGACAACGTTATGACATGGAACATCTTTTTCGATTTGGTAAACAAAGATTATTGATGACATCCTATTTAACTCCCGATGTACATCATGAAGAAAATTGGTTTAAACTAACACTTCTTTCTTATGTAAATTTGTGGGCTGCCAGAAAATTAGCTGTGGTTTTACCCCGTGATTGGGAACAGTATTTGAAGACTAATAAATCCATCAAAATCACCCCTAGTCTAGTTCAAAGAGACTTTTCAAGAATAATTACGACCTTGGGGACTTTCGCCAAATTTCCCAAACGTCGAGGTTTTTCTTCCGGACGTATTAAAGGTTACAAAAAAGCCCCACGAACTCGTCATGATGTTATCAAGAAAGGGAGCAAAAAATCAACTAAAAACTTAAAAGCTCCTTAGTTTTCCTCAGAATCTATAGATTAGCCCTATTTGTCAGCCAATTTTATTGACTGATACAGAGCCGATATTTTGGGATTTTAGTTCAGCGTAAAATATACGCTAACAAACTTTTTTTGTCCAAAGTCCAATAAATGAGGATGTTATTGATATGCTGACTTTTGTTACTTTCCATGTTGATTCTAGTAAAGAAACAGCTAAAAAGATATACAATCAAGATAATAAGGATTTTCGTAATGACTACAACTATATCTTATTAATTAACTTATTATTTCGTTCTGTTTCAATTTTCCATCCTAATTGTCGTAAAGTGGTTTTAACTGACATGAATACCCGATTAGCAGGATTGGAAGATGATATTGAAGTCTATCGTACCTCCTTAGATCCTGAATCAATTATGTTTAGTCGTCTAGTTGCCCAATTTAACTATGTAAAAACGCAACAAATTGACTCAGATATTATTTTAATTGATTCAGATATGTTAGTTAATGCTAATCTAGAACATCTTTTTGAAGAAGATTTTTCCGTTGCCTTAACTTATCGATATTTAGAAGCAGTGAAAGATATGCCAATTAATGGTGGTATTATTTTCCTCTCAAGAGATAGAAAACAAGAAGCAATCAAATTTTTAGAAAAAGTCTATCAAATTTATCAAGAGAAATATTTAAAAGATTACCAATCATGGTCGGGGGATCAGTATGCTTTAATCGATGCAATTGGTTTTGATAACTTTAATTCTAGACAATCTGATGTAATGCTAGTTGATGAGCAAAAAATAAAATTACTTGATTGTGAAATTTATAATTTTTCCCCCGATAGAAATCCCAATTCTATTGTGAGAGAACATAAAGACAAAGTAATTCTTCATTTTAAAGGAAGTCGAAAAAAAATAATGCCTCTGTATTGGCAAGCTCATTTATCTAACAAAGAAAATTTTAACCTGAGCAGATTATTGATAACCCTAAAAACTACACTAAGCCTTATTATTAGTTGGCTATGGGCGAAGTGGACGGGAGAAAATTACCCATCAATCAATCAGTTCTTTATAACATATAAAAGAGACTTTAAAAATTGGATAAAAAGAGCTATTCAAGTGTATTGAAAAACATGATTTTGAGGTTAAAATGATTCTTTACGTTTCTGAAAATTTAGTTGCTTTGAATGGTGTAGGTCAATCAGGTATTGATGTTTTAGTAGCTTTATTAGAAAACGACAAATCTGTTACGGTTTGCACCAAAGAGGCCAATATGATTCTTCCTAACATAACTCACTTTTCCAAGAATGTACCAACTTTAATAGATTATTGTCATAAAGTGCCTTTTCAAAAAGGGATTAAGCGCACTTTACCTCGCCGAATTTTACAGTATCTAAAAAAGAGAAATAACTATCAAAATTTTCTTAGTCAAATCCAAAATTTATATCCTCATCTTTGTGTCATAAATAGTTTAGCAAGTCATAAAATGTGGATGTCAATTAGAAAGAATCTGGCAACTAACCCCAAATCAGTTTTAATTGTTCGTGAATCCCCTCGACATTTTAAACAACCTCATCCTCGTTCTTTAGAGCATGTAATTGGGGATATTCAAAACTACTCATACTTGATGTTTGTTTCATCTCATTGTCGAGATGAATGGGCTAAATTAGCTGATCTCAATGGAAACAAACTACTATATATTCCTAATTGTTGTCGAGAAGATTTAGTAGAACAACTTAGAGTCCAAAATCGTTTAACTATAAGAGAAAAATTGGGATTTCCAAAAAATGAATTAGTCGCTGTTTGTGTTGCTAGTCTCCAGCCCCGAAAAGGACAGGATATTCTCATAGATGTTTTTCCAGAAATACTTTCTATCATACCTAATCTTAAGTTATATTTGATCGGACAAACCTGTTATGACAAAAATTGGACAAACTCTTTACTTAATAAAATTGCTTCTAATGATTGGGGAGAGCATGTGGAATATTTAGGTCCAAAAGAGAATGCTTTGGAGTTTATCTATGGAGCAGATGTTTTAGTCTTACCTTCAAGGGCAGAAGCGATGCCAAGAGTTATCTTAGAAGCAATGGCTTTAGGGACTCCTGTTATTGCTTCAGATGTAGATGGGGTATCAGAATTAATCGAAAATGGCAAATCAGGTTTTCTATTCTCCCCAACAGATACCCCTAGTCTTGTATCAGCTTTTCATGCTTGGAAAAATGAGTTGAATAATATTGATTGTATAATTGAAAATGCTCAACAGAAATACTGGGATAATTTTTCAAGAAAACAACAAATTCAACGCTATCAACAAGCAGTTAGTTATATGTTAGCTAACTGAGTTTATCCAAAACATTATATCATGAGAAACCCTATATTTTCTTTACCTATGGTTTACCTAATGAGTCCACAAAAAACTTTGCCATTAATAATATGAAACGTCAACTTAAGCAGAATAAAAACAGTAACTTATTTTTATCAACTGAAAGTAGACAAAAAATTCTTGAAAATCATGTTATCTTAGTAGAAGTATATTTTAAGCTACTAAAAGAATGAAATAGGATATGGTCAAAATTTTTCTCTTTATCGGTTCAATTTTAGCTGGTTTATCCGTGGCAGGAGGTGCATTTGCTAGTCACGCTTTGAAGGATAGACTAAGCGATCGCTTTCTAGAAATATTCGAGACAGGGACAAAATACCAAATGTATCACGCCTTAGCTTTAATTTTGGTGGCTTTACTGTTAAATAGCCAAGAAAATACCCCAATAACTATGGTTGGTGCAGGATATGCTTTTATTATCGGTATTTTAATATTTTCAGGCAGTCTTTATGCCCTTAGTTTAACAGGGATCAAATGGTTGGGGGCGATCGCTCCTATCGGTGGGGCGGCCTTGATCATAGGTTGGCTAAGTTTGGCGATCGCAGCTTGGGGGATAAAGTAAATTAAAATTACATATTTTTACGGTACTGTTCCCTCTAAGATGATAAACTGACCTATTAGGCACAAAAGTTTTGATATTCTATGGTCTAGGCAGTCCCAAAACTTGTTACTGTTGCCTGAGATCAGCAAAGTTATTTATTAGAGTCAGTATGAAAGTTATTGTTATCGGCGGTGACGGTTATTGTGGTTGGGCAACCGCCCTACATCTTTCCAACCAAGGGTATGACGTTGGTATTCTCGACAACTTAAGTCGACGTTATTGGGACTCTAAACTAGGAGTAGATACCCTAACCCCCATCGCCCCCATTCAAAAACGCATTAAACGTTGGCAAGAGTTGACAGGGAAAACCATTGACTTATTTGTGGGGGATATCACTGATTATAGTTTTTTAAGTCAAACTTTACGGCAGTTTGAACCAGAGGCCATCGTCCATTTTGGAGAACAACGATCGGCACCTTATTCTATGATCGATAGGGAACACGCGGTATTTACCCAGGTTAATAATGTGGTGGGAACCCTGAATATTCTCTACGCCATGAAAGAAGACTTCCCAGAAGCTCACCTCGTTAAACTGGGAACAATGGGAGAATATGGGACACCCAACATTGATATCGAAGAAGGGTACATTACCATTGAACACAATGGCCGCAAAGATACTTTACCCTATCCCAAACAACCCGGTAGTTTCTATCATTTGAGTAAAGTCCACGATAGTCATAATATCCATTTTGCTTGCAAAATTTGGGGGCTACGAGCCACTGATCTAAACCAAGGGGTGGTTTATGGGGTATTGACTGAAGAAACGGGTATGGATGAAATGCTCATTAACCGTCTAGACTATGATGGTGTCTTTGGTACGGCGTTGAACCGTTTCTGTATTCAAGCTGCGATCGGTCATCCTTTGACGGTGTATGGTAAAGGTGGACAAACCAGAGGCTTCTTGGATATTCGTGATACAGTACGCTGTATAGATATTGCCATTAAAAATCCTGCTGAAGAAGGAAAATTCCGTGTCTTTAACCAATTTACTGAACTATTCAGTATTAAAGACTTAGCTGAAATGGTACAAAAAGCGGGACAAGCGATCGGCTTAAAAGTGGAAATTGATAACTTAGATAACCCCAGGGTTGAATTAGATGAACACTATTTTAACGCTAAGAATACTAAGTTATTAGATTTAGGTTTACAACCCCATTATCTGTCTGATTCTCTTCTGGATTCTTTGTTAAATTTTGCTGAAAAATACAAAGGAAGGGTTGACAAAGAGCAGATTTTACCTACAGTTTCTTGGCATCGGAAATAATTGCTTATTCAGTTATGGGGTGGTCATTTACCCACCTCATAACTGAATTTCATCAAAGTAGCAAATGACACTAACTCTATACAATACCTTAACCCGCAAAAAAGAACCTTTCACCACCATTGAACAAAGAAAAGAAGCCAGAAAAAATAAGAATTTTGCTGAAAGCGATCGCATTCGAGATCAGTTAAAAGAACAAGGTATTATATTAGTGGATCAACCTGGAGGGGTGACAACTTGGCACCGTAGTTAGGGGAGACTGGGTGACTGGGGGACGGGGAGACTGGGGAGTGTGGGAAGAAATTTATTGTTTTTGAGTTGATTAGGATTGAACTTTTTATGAATAATTATCAGCAGTTATTAAGCATTCAGACAAGAGGAAAAGATTTTCATCGTCTTACCCGTGACGTTGAAAATGTTGTTAGTAAATCAGGAATTTCAACGGGTTTATGTACTATTTTTGTGCGCCATACTTCCGCTTCTTTACTTATTCAAGAAAATGCTGATCCCGATGTTTTAGTAGACTTAGCAAACTTCTTTTCTAAGCTAGTCCCTGAAGATTCTAAACTGTATATTCATAGTGCCGAAGGTGATGACGATATGCCGGCTCATATTCGTTCTATGTTAACAAAAACTTCGGAACAAATACCTGTTTCTAATGGTAGATTAGTGTTAGGAACTTGGCAAGGTATTTATCTCTGGGAACACCGTCAACGTAGTCATCACCGAGAGATTGTTATTCATATTAATGGTGACTAAGCGGCGATCGCATAATACCATTGCAAATGTCGCATAAAAAAATTGTATTTCAAAATAATTTATTTAAGTTTTTATACAAATCATACCGTTTTGGGAGTGTCAAAAGTTATGATGAGGAACTACGCGATCGCCTGTTTTTGCAACACTACCCATATTTTAGATGGGTTTACCCTGTACTCAAACGCCGAAATATAAACGTAATTGCTCCCCGCTGATATTACGCACTTTGGCAATAATTTTGTTATCAACTTTAATTAATCCAAACATTCTATCAGTATCAAACGAGAGATCACTGACTTGTAAATCTTGTAATTCAAATTGATCTTCTTCGGGATTGAAATCAAGAATTAAATCTGTTCCTTGTGCTTTAGACAACACAAAGGTATCATTCCCTGTACCACCACGTAGACGATCACTTCCTTCTCCACCATCAAGATAATCATCACTAGAATCTCCAATTAAGTAATCATTTCCTTCATTACCAAACAGAGAGTCATTATCATCACCACCACGAAGGTAATCACGGCCAATTCCTCCCAGAATGTGGTCATTACCCTCATCTCCATAGATTCGATCATTTCCTCTACCGCTATTCACCCAATCATCTCCTTCTCCTGAACGAATCAACTCTCCTTTTTGTCCCCCTGAAACCGTATCATTTCCAGCACCCGCATCAATTTTAATATTCCCCCCTAAGTTATTTATTTGATCATCTTTATCGGTTGCAACAATATTTCTGTTTGTCATTCCTTGACCAATTAAGTTTATGCTATAGGTACTTTCGTCTTGGTCATCACTATTAATAATTAAAGTGGCCATTCTAGACTGAATCCCTCCAGGTTTAAATTCAATAGTAATTGTAGTTGTACTTCCAGCCGATAGAGTATTAATGGTTGGTGATGTGATTTTGAAGTCAGAAGCATTTGCTCCCGAAATAGCCATATTAGTAATATTTAGGTCGGCATTTCCTATGTTTTTAATCGTTAAAATTTGACTAACCATACCTGAATTTACATTGATTTTACCAAGATATAAAGTTGATTTATTAGATATATCGTTGTTTCTTTGCTTAATATGAATTATTCCACTTGTTGGGGTTTTATTTACGTCATCAACCGTGATAGTAAATGGTTGACTATAGGTGAGAGTTTCGCTATCTTCCGCTGTGATGTTAATGTTTATAGACGGCTCATCTTCAAAGTCTAATGCTTGATTAGCTTTTAATTTTAATTGTCCATTTACTACTTCAAAGAGATTATCATTAACTGTATAAGTAACTGTGTCACCATTATCCACATCGGTAACGGAAAGATTACCAATCACTTCACCACTAGCATTTTCATTGACTGATTGATTGTCTAATATAACATTTGTTGGGGCTTCATTTATATCATTAACCGTGATAGTAAATGGTTGACTATAGGTGAGATTTCCGCTATCTTCCGCTGTGATGTTAATGTTTATAGACGGCTCATTTTCAAAGTCTAATGCTTGATTAGCTTTTAATTTTAATTGTCCATTTACTACTTCAAAGCGATTATCATCAATGGTATAAGTAAATGTGTCACCATTATCCACATCGGTAACGAAAAGATTACCAATCACTTCACCACTAGCATTTTCATTGACTGATTGATTGTCTAATATAATATTTGTTGGGGCTTCATTTATATCATTAACCGTGATAGTAAATGGTTGACTATAGGTGAGAGTTTCGCTATCTTCCGCTGTGATGTTAATATTCAGAGACGGCTCATTTTCAAAGTCTAATGCTTGATTAGCTTTTAATTTTAATTGTCCATTTACTACTTCAAAGCGATTATCATCAATGGTATAAGTAAATGTGTCACCATTATCCACATCGGTAACGGAAAGATTACCAATCACTTCACCACTAGCATTTTCATTGACTGATTGATTGTCTAATATAATATTTGTTGGGGCTTCATTTATATCATTAACCGTGATAGTAAATGGTTGACTATAGGTGAGATTTCCGCTATCTTCCGCTGTGATGTTAATGTTTATAGACGGCTCATTTTCAAAGTCTAATGCTTGATTAGCTTTTAATTTTAATTGTCCATTTACTACTTCAAAGCGATTATCATCAATGGTATAAGTAAATGTGTCACCATTATCAACATCGGTAACGGAAAGATTACCAATCACTTCACCACTAGCATTTTCATTGACTGATTGATTGTCTAACGTAATATTTGTTGGGGTTTCATTTACGTCATTAACCGTGATAGTAAATGGTTGACTATAGGTGAGAGTTTCGCTATCTTCCGCTGTGATGTTAATGTTTATAGACGGCTCATTTTCAAAGTCTAATGCTTGATTAGCTTTTAATTTTAATTGTCCATTTACTACTTCAAAGCGATTATCATTAACTGTATAAGTAACTGTGTCACCATTATCCACATCGGTAACGGAAAGATTACCAATCACTTCACCACTAGCATTTTCATTGACTGATTGATTGTCTAACGTAATATTTGTTGGGGCTTCATTTATGTCATTAACCGTGATAGTAAATGGTTGACTATAGGTGAGAGTTTCGCTATCTTCCGCTGTGATATTAATGTTTATAGACGGCTCATTTTCAAAGTCTAATGCTTGATTAGCTTTTAATTTTAATTGTCCATTGATTACTTCAAAGCGATTATCATTAACTGTATAAGTAAATGTGTCACCATTATCCACATCGGTAACGGAAAGATTACCAATCACTTCACCACTAGCATTTTCATTGACTGATTGATTGTCTAACGTAATATTTGTTGGGGCTTCATTTATGTCATTAACCGTGATAGTAAATGGTTGACTATAGGTGAGAGTTTCGCTATCTTCTGCTGTGATGTTAATGTTTATAGACGGCTCATTTTCAAAGTCTAATGCTTGATTAGCTTTTAATTTTAATTGTCCATTGATTACTTCAAAGCGATTATCATTAACTGTATAAGTAAATGTGTCACCATTATCCACATCGGTAACGGAAAGATTACCAATCACTTCACCACTAGCATTTTCATTGACTGATTGATTGTCTAACGTAATATTTGTTGGGGGTTTATTTATGTCATTAACAGTGATAGTAAACAGTTTATTATAGGTTAGGTTTCCGCTATCTTCTGCTGTGATATTAATATTAACAGATGATTCATTTTCAAAGTTTAAGAATTCCCCTGATTTTAATTTTAACTGTCCATTAACCACTTCAAAGCGATCGTCATCTAAAGTATAAGTAAACGTATATTCGTTATCAACATCACTAGTATCAAGATTACCAATGACTGCACCTGTTGCATTTTCATTGACTGATTCATTATCTAATGTAATATTGGTTGGAGATTCGTTGACATCATTTACACCAATGGTTATCTCTTCAAAATAAGAGCGATTACCACTATCTCTGACGGTAAGGTAAAATGTTATTTCAGATTCATTTTCAAAATCCAAAGCTTGACCTGCTTTAAGCTTTAATTGATTATTAGTTATTTCAAAACGGTTATCAGGAATAAAGCCATTACCATTTTTCTCCTTGGTATAAACTTGTAGATAGGTAAATGTTTCATTGTGATCTTCATCAACAACAGATAAATTGCTAATGACACCACCAATATTGTTTTCATCAATTGATAAATTATCAAAAAGAATATCTGTTGGAGCTTCATTTAGATTATAAATAAATACGGTTTCAGTGAATGAGACATCAGGGGTATTACCAATCCCTTGCTCATCAACTTCAATCGTCACATCAAAACGATTACCATTGACATTTTCTTCATAATCAAAGGTTTTACCATCTTTATTTCTAACCCAGATTCCGCACTTCAAAAACTAGCATTAAATACTACAAGCCTGGGGTTAATAATTAAGTATAATTGCTTAAGCTCTTGAAGACAAAAAAGTGGGATAATTGCTTAAGTTGTTTCCTCTGTAAAAAAAGAGCGAAAAATGTCTTATTTAGAAGAAATACAAGTTAAAAATTTAGACCATTTAGGGATTGGACTTTGGATAAAAAACAATTGTTAGCGTAAATTTTACGCTAAACATATCTCCAGAGCTAAAATAGAGAATTAAGGTGATTTTAAAAACTCTCTTTCCATCTTTTTAGGGGATTTTAAATATTAAATAGCTTCATTCAGTTTCGGTTCCAATATAGATATCTAAGTAGCTTTCAGTTAGAGATTGAATGACTCGTTCTAATTCATCAATGAGATTTCTTCTAGTGAGTTTTTCTACAGCATCAATATGAGCAGAACTTCCGGCTCGTCCTAAATATTTATATTTGGTTTTTTTCTCATTATTAGTGGCCATAGGAAAAATTGATTCAGCAGCCTGTAGTTTGTAATACCAGTAGATTGTTCCCTTTCCATTAACCTGATAACGAATAATATGACAATTAGCTGGTGCTACTTCCCCTTCCCGTTCAATTTTCTTTATTTTCTGTTTAAGAGAGCGAATTAGACTCTTAATTTGTTTGGCTCTCAGGTGGACATCTTGACTGGTCTTAAGTTCGGAATGTGATGACATTAGCCTTAACTGTAACAAACAACCTCTTTTGATGTTAGCTTATATATTCCGCTAATTTATAAGGTAATAAATTTTAAAAATGACCAAAAATGAAACGGCTACGTCTGTCGAGGAATTCCTGGTGTGGAGGTCTAACCTCTTCCAAGGACTAAAAGCTAGAAAAGAAACTATTATAGAATTACTCGATGCCCTCTCCAGTAACCAACAAGCTCACTCAGTCGTTGAATTGTCTCTCAATCCTTTATTTAGAAGAGATTATAACAGTTTATATAGAGGAATTCAATAGTTTTTACCCACTCAAACTGACCCTAATTATGAACAGAGAATTGAGACTTTATTTTCAGCGGTATCGAGAACAATTCCTCCCACTTCAAAACATTATAACTTATTTGGTATTGACACAACTCCCTGTCCACGACGGTTTGCCGAAACGTTAGCGGATAAAACCTTTATTCATTACCCCAATCCAATTAAGGGAAATAAACCCATTAATATTGGACATTGTTATTCCGTTGTCTGCGCTTTACCTGACCAAATAGACACAGAAAAAGTCCCTTGGGCTGTCCCCTTATCAGGAGAGCGAGTCCCCTCTAAACATAAAGGAGTAAATCAAGGCAATCAACAACTAAAAAAAATCTGGCAAAGTTCTTTATTTTCTGATAAATTATCTGTCTTAGTGGCTGATAGTGACTACAGCCAAAAGGATTTTATTGGGGAACAAGTTAAGCATGAAGACCTAGTTACTATTACAAGAGTTAGAAGTGACCGAGTTTTTTATCGTCAATTTATTCGGGACCCAAATCAAGCCAAAACTTCGGGACATCCCCGTTGGTATGGGGATAAATTTGACCTTAAAGATGACCAAACTTGGGCTGAACCTGATGAAGTTCATCATGTTCCCTTTACAACGAAAAAAGGTCGTCAATTAACAGTGACTATTTCGGGATGGAAACAGATGTTAATGAGAGGAACTAAAAACTATAAAATGAACAATCACCCCTTTACTTTACTCCAGATTGTTGTCAGAGATCAAGAAAGAAATAGTATTTGGAAACCTATGTGGCTTATTGTTATTGGTTCTCGGCGCGATGAGTTAAGTTTAGTTGATTGTTATCAGTGTTATCGACAACGTTATGACATGGAACATCTTTTTCGATTTGGTAAACAAAGATTATTGATGACATCTTATTTAACTCCCGATGTACATCATGAAGAAAATTGGTTTAAACTAACACTTCTTTCTTATGTAAATTTGTGGGCTGCCAGAAAATTAGCTGTGGTTTTACCCCGTGATTGGGAACAGTATTTGAAGACTAATAAATCCATCAAAATCACCCCTAGTCTAGTTCAAAGAGACTTTTCAAGAATAATTACGACCTTGGGGACTTTCGCCAAATTTCCCAAACGTCGAGGTTTTTCTTCCGGACGTATTAAAGGTTACAAAAAAGCCCCACGAACTCGTCATGATGTTATCAAGAAAGGGAGCAAAAAATCAACTGAAAACTTAAAAGCTCCTTAGTTTTCCTCAGAATCTATAGATTAGCCCTATTTGTCAGCCAATTTTATTGACTGATACAGAGCCGATATTTTGGGATTTTAGTTCAGCGTAAAATATACGCTAACAAACTTTTTTTGTCCAAAGTCCAATGATGATCGGGCTATGCTCTTAAATACAACAGGTAAAAAAGTCGCTATTTTATATCCTTGGGGAGATATTTTAGAGCGAAAAAGTGGGGCAAGTAAACGAGTTGGTCTACTCATTGATTATCTCAAATCACAATCTTATCAAGTTTGGTTATTCACCACAGGGGATGCTAAAGACTTTAGAGAAGATGGCGTACACTATACCTATTATCAACAAGCTTATGAAGATTATTGTTTAGTGAATGATATCTATAAAGATGCTTATCAATCTTGGTATGATGTTTTAAATTCTAATAGTGATACTTTAGAAAATAACCAAGAATCTGAGCATTGGTTACCTTGGATATATTATCAATATCGTTTCGATTTAGGATTTATTAATTGGGTTAAAAAATTAACAGAATGGGCAGATACAGTGATATTAGAATATCCTTTTTGGGGTTCAACTGTCGGAGATATTTGTCATCAATCTAAAACTCAATTAATTATCACAGCACATGATATATTAGTTCAACAACTTGACGAAAATACCTTAATAGGAAAGATTGCTTTAGCCGAAGAAATTAAAGCTTTGAAACAAGGGGATCATCTTATCTCTGTTTCTCAAGATAATCAATCTTTTTTAAGACAGCATAAACTATCTTCTATACTCGTTCCTAACCCAGCTAATATAGAGGAATGTAGTGACGAAAAATTAAGAGAAGATTCACCATTTAAGACTATAGAAAAACCCTTTTGCTTATTTGTAGGTAGTCGCCATGATCCCAATATAGAGGCAGTGGAAGTTATTCAGCAAATAGCCAAAGATTTTACATTTCAGTTTAAAGATTTTACATTTCAGTTTATTGTGGTGGGAAGTTGTTGGGAACCCGAAGAAAACAATAATTTTATTGCCCTCGGAAAAGTCAGCGATCAAGACTTGGCATGGTTATATCATCATGCAACCCTAATTCTAGCACCCCTCCTCTCAGGCACAGGAACCTCTCTGAAGACAGTTGAAGCTATGTCCTATGGAAAAGTTCTTTTAGGAACCAGTGTCGCTTTTAGGGGCTATCCTGTGGAGTCTGACAAAGAAGGTATTATCTGCGATCGCCTAGATGAATATGTTCTTTTAATTGCTAACCTATTAAAAGATGAAAATAAACTTCAAGAAATGGGAGAAAACGCCAAACAATTTGCTAAAAAATATGATTATCGGCTCTTATATTCTTCCTATCATGATCTTATTGAAAATCAACTTTAGTATAAATTTCTCTGGGGTAAATTTGAAAAGGAATAGAAGTTAAGGAGAAGATAGTATTTTCTCCTTCATATTCTGAAAAAATCCACTTATTGGGTTCTGTTTTATAATAATGATCTAGATGTATTTTATCTTGAGCAATGAGAATATACTCTTGAAAAGTAGGAATAGTTCTATAAGCAGCAAATTTATCACCAATATCATATTTTTTAGTAGAGTCTGATAAAACTTCTGCAATAAATAAGGGGTTAATAATGGTATCTTTTCTTCCTTCTTGTAATTTTATTTTACCTTCAACTACCATTACATCAGGATAAGCATAGATGCGCTTTTCTGGTATCCAAATACGTTGATCAGCAACAAAAACCCGATAGGGTTGTTTCATCAAAGCAAAATTTAGAGAACCACTTAAAATAAGACAAATTTGATTATGGTTAGGAGTTCCACCTGTCACGCTAACAATTTCTCCATTAATATATTCATGACGATTTTCTGAATTAATCTCTAATTCCAGGTATTCTTGAGGGGTATAATATTTTTTTTCTTGTGCTTGCATAATTATTAATCATTAAACAATGAACAATGGATAAGTTGAATATAGGATATAAAACCAACAGGAAAATTAATTGTCAATTTTTAGAGAAAGGTGTTGAACCCCATTAATTATCCATTATCCATTATCCATTACCCATTAAAGTTTTTGCCTTATTTAGCCACTTTTTCTCGGTCTTTTTCAGCCAAGAATTTTTCTAACTCTGTCAAAGCATCCGCATCCACTTTTGTTTGCATGGGACAGAACTTAGGACCACACATAGAACAAAACTCAGCGGTTTTGTAGATATCTGCCGGTAAAGTTTCGTCGTGATATTCCTTAGCACGCTCAGGATCTAAAGATAGCTCAAACTGACGGTTCCAATCGAAATTATAACGAGCTTCCGACAGTTGATCATCTCTGTCTCTGGCCCCCGGACGATGACGGGCAATATCCGCGGCGTGTGCTGCTATTTTATAGGCAATTAAGCCATTTCTGACATCCTCTGCATCAGGCAACCCTAAATGTTCTTTCGGGGTTACATAACATAACATAGCCGTGCCATACCAACCGGCCATAGCTGCACCGATCGCCGAGGTAATATGGTCATAACCAGGAGCAATATCAGTCACCAAAGGACCCAACACATAGAAAGGAGCCTCAGAACACTCTTCCATCTGTTTTCTGACGTTAAACTCAATCTGATCCATCGGCACATGGCCAGGCCCTTCTACCATCACCTGTAGATCGTGTTCCCAGGCACGACGGGTAAGTTGTCCCAAGGTTTTCAACTCCGCCAACTGTGCTTCATCAGAAGCATCGTGAGTACACCCTGGCCGTAGAGAGTCCCCTAAACTGAAAGAAACGTCATATTTCTTAAAAATTTCGATAATGTCGTCAAAATGGGTATAAAGAGGGTTTTGTTTATGATGGTGTAACATCCAACGAGCAATAATACCACCCCCACGGGAGACAATACCTGTTAAACGACTTCTCACCAAAGGCAGGTGTTCGATCAAAATACCTGCATGAATGGTCATATAGTCCACCCCTTGTTGGGCGTGTTTCTCGATGATATGGAGAAAATCATCAGCACAGAGCTTATCCATATTACCGTGGACGCTTTCCATTGCTTGGTAGATAGGAACCGTACCAATAGGGACAGAAGAAGCTTTAATAATGGCACTACGAATAGTGTCTAAGTCGCCCCCACCGGTGGATAAGTCCATCACCGTATCCGCACCATACTTAACCGCTAAATTTAGTTTAGCCACCTCTTCATCGAGATCAGATGAATTAGGAGAAGCCCCAATATTAGCGTTAACCTTACACTTAGAAGCGATGCCAATACACATTGGCTCTAGGTTAGGGTGGTTGATGTTAGCTGGAATAATCATCCGTCCCCTGGCCACTTCTTCGCGGATTAATTCCGGGGGTAAACCTTCCCGTTTAGCCACATAGTCCATTTCCTCAGTAATTAGTCCCTGACGTGCATAGTGCATCTGAGAGACATTACTTTGCCCCCGTCGCTTGGCAACCCATTGTGTTCTCATACTTTGATACCTCTATAAACAGCTTCCCTACGCTGGTATTACCCAGTCTCAGGTTCTAAGGGTCTTTCTCAGCCTGGCTTCACAGACACCCCTAGCTATGAGTCCAATTTTACACCAAAAGCCATGAACAGATTACATTTAATGGCCAACTATTAACTTTCATTAACCATTAGATTAGAAAATATCATTGCGATTTATATTGTCAAAGGGGCCAAGGTTCTCTATTGTTTATATAGAAGGTTAATAAGTTAGCTACTCCCGTGTAAATTTTTCCCCTAGTCTTTAGCACTAGAAGAATCAAGTTTCACGTTAGATTAGATGCTCAAAATATTAGGTAAATGTATCTATTTGCTTAGTAGTTATTCGGTCTAGAAACAATTTTTCTGTTGTTGAAACCCATAGGGTTAACAAAAAACCTCTAGTAGCTTCTCATTAATAAAGTTCAGTTTTGGCCTTAAAGGGAGGATAGTAAAAAATGCCAATTGCCGTTGGAATGATCGAAACAAAGGGCTTTCCTGCTGTGGTAGAAGCAGCAGATGCGATGGTAAAAGCCGCCCGTGTTACTCTAGTGGGTTACGAAAAAATTGGGAGCGGTCGTGTTACGGTTATTGTTCGGGGTGATGTTTCGGAAGTACAAGCCTCTGTTGGCGCAGGGATCGAAGCCGCTAACCGAGTCAATGGGGGAGAAGTTCTATCTACCCACATTATCGCCCGTCCTCACGAAAACCTCGAGTACGTTCTACCCATTCGCTACACCGAGGAAGTAGAGCAGTTTCGAGCGTATTAGCCGTCTTTTCCCATAAGAGCGATCAAGAGAACAATTAGCCATTAATCATAGGAGAAAAAACTCATGTCAATTGCAGTTGGAATGGTAGAAACCCTTGGTTTTCCTGCCGTAGTAGAAGCAGCAGACGCAATGGTAAAAGCGGCCCGTGTTACCTTAGTAGGCTACGAAAAAATTGGGAGTGGTCGTGTTACGGTTATTGTTCGGGGTGACGTTTCCGAAGTTCAAGCTTCAGTCTCAGCCGGTGTTGACAACGCAGGAAGAGTTAACGGTGGACAAGTCTTATCCACCCACATCATCGCTAGACCCCACGAAAACCTCGAATATGTCTTACCTATTCGTTACACCGAGGCAGTAGAACAATTCCGTGAAAGTGTCAACCCTCCTTTACGACGGGGATAATTAGTCATTTTCCAAGATAATGCAAATTGCCAAAGTTCGAGGTACTGTTGTCAGTACCTACAAAACCCGCAGTTTAACTGGAACAAAGTTCTTATTGCTTCAGTTTATGGATGCCCAAGGACAACCGCTTCCTAACTACGAGGTAGCCGGGGATTTAGTCGGTGCAGGAATCAACGAGTGGGTATTGGTATCAAGAGGCAGTGCTGCTCGCGTTGACGATGGGATGGAACACCGTCCTCTCGATGCGTTGGTAGTAGGAATTATTGATACGGTTACGGTGGAAAATAGTCGGCTGTATAGCAAAAAAGACGAAGAACGAGGTTAAAGCCTTCATCAACGTCAGCTAAAAACTCATAATAAATTACAAAGAGGAGGACAAATATTGTCATGGTAGTCCGCAAAAGGGCGGCACCCCCAACACCCTGGTCACAAACCCTCGCAGAACCCCAAATTGATGACAGTGCCTTCGTGCATTCCTTTTCTAACCTGATCGGGGATGTTGAGATAGAGGGCAATGTCTTAATAGCCCCAGGAACCTCCATCAGAGCCGATGAAGGCACACCTTTTTATATTGGTGAAGGCACAAACATCCAAGATGGTGTTGTCATTCATGGGTTAGAACAAGGGCGGGTTATGGGAGATGACGGCCAAGAATATTCAGTTTGGATCGGTAAAGAAGCCTGTATTACCCACATGGCACTGATCCACGGACCTGCTTATATTGGTGAGGGCTGCTTTATCGGTTTTCGCTCAACCGTATTTAACGCTAGAGTCGGTGAAGGCTGTGTTATTATGATGCACGCCTTGATTCAGGATGTAGAGATTCCCCCAGGAAAATACGTCCCCTCTGGTGCAGTTATTACTAACCAACAACAAGCCGATCGCCTCCCTGACGTACAAGAGAGCGATCGCCACTTTGCCCATCATGTAGTGGAAGTCAACGAAGCGTTGCGGATCGGATATCAATGTGCCGCCAACAACGCTTGTATTACCCCCATTCGTGGACAGTTAGGGCAGTCTATAAAAGACATTAAACAGACTGATTATAGAAATTCGGTGACAAGTATGAGTTTAAGTTCAGACATCGTGGCTCAAGTCCGTTCCTTACTTTCCCAAGGGTATACCATTGGGGCAGAATATGCTAATGAACGTCGTTTTAAAACAAAATCTTGGTTAACTGGTGGGACTTTTAGTGGTCGCGCCGATCAAGTTTTAGGAGACTTAGAAGGGTTTCTACAACAGCATCAAGGGGAATATGTTCGCCTCTTAGGAGTTGATACGGGAGCAAAACGCCGTGTTCTCGAAGTGATAGTGCAACGACCAAAAGACACCCCAGGGGAACCCAGTCGCATTACTACCACCAAAAACAACTCTAGTAATGGCCATGTTGCCGCTGCCAGCAACGGCAATGGAAATGTTGGAGATGATATTGCTTCCCAAGTTCGTGCCTTACTACATCAAGGGTATAAAATTGGCACAGAATATGCCAATAAACGTCGTTTTCAGACCAAATCTTGGAAAACAGGCCCCTCCATTCAAGGTAATCGTGAATCCGATGTTATTAACCAATTACAAAACATTTTAGCCGAACACCAGCAGGAATATGTCCGCTTGATCGGGGTTGATCCTAACGCTAAACGTCGGGTATCAGAAAGCATTATTCAGCGTCCAGGACAAGCAGGTAATATTCAGAGTAATGGTGCAGTTGCCTCTCCCAGAGCAGCCAACAGAGAAGCCGTAGCCAGTGGCGGTTTAACTGCTGATGTTGCTCAACAAGTCCGTTCTTTACTCTCTCAAGGGTACAAAATAGGCACAGAACACGCCGATAAGCGTCGTTTTCGTACCAAGTCTTGGCAGAGTTGTTCTCCCATCGATAGCAACCGTGAAGCCGATGTGCTTGCTGCTTTAGAGGTCTGTTTAGTAGATCATAGTGGGGAGTACGTTCGTTTAATTGGGATCGATACTCAGGCTAAAAGACGAGTGGTAGAAACCATTATTCAACGGCCTGGTGAAACTTCTAATAATGGAGCCAGAACCGCCACAGCGACGGCCCCTGGTCAAAGTTACAGTTATGCCAGCAGTAGTCGTGACAATGGCAATGGCAATGGCAATGGCAATGGTCGTGTTGCTACCATGAACTTAACCACCGAGATAGTTTCCCAAGTGAGTTCGTTACTCAAGCAAGGTTATAAAATTGGCACAGAACACGCAAATAAACGGCGTTTCCGTACCAAGTCTTGGCAAAGTTGCTCTCCCATAGATAGCAACCGTGAAGCCGATGTACTTGCGGCTCTAGAAGCCTGTTTAACAGAGCATCAAGGGGAATATATCCGCTTGATTGGTATTGATAGCCAAGCCAAACGGCGTGTCTTAGAAACCATCATCCAACGTCCATAATAATCTGTAGAAGGGGTGAGGAGACTTCCCCCTCAATATTATCTAGGTTGTTTGAGAATTAATTTTTTCTGCATTCTAAATCATCTTAATCAAGTCGTTTTTAAGAAAAACCGACGGAATATTGACTTACCTCTTCTCATTATGAGATTTCAACAATGTACAATTAACAATTAAAAATCAGTTGTTAATTGTTAATTATTAATTGTTAATTTATAAAGTGATGCCTTTACCACTTATTCAACCACCAAGTCGTTCAGAAGTTTCGGTTATTGGTGAGGTTATTATTCATCAGGGTGCGGTTGTCGCACCAGGAACAATTTTACAAGCTGCCCCTAATTGTCGTATTGTCATCCATTCGGGGGCTTGCATTGGCATGGGAACCTTAATTAATGCCTATCAAGGAGACATTGAAATTGAATCCGGTGCTATGTTAGGGGCAGGGGTTTTAATCGTTGGTCAAAGTAAAATTAGTCAAAATGTTTGTCTTGGTTCTTGTACTACGGTAATTAATAGTTCTATTGAGTCGGGAACCACCATCGAAGCTGGAACATTAATTGGTGATACTTCTCGTCAGTTTTCAGAAGAAGAAACCAAAGCTCCCAAACAAATTAAAGCAGAGAATAATGGTTCTTCAGAAAATGGTCATTTAATTGCCGATAATAATCAAAAAGATAATCTACCTCAGCAAAGTGAAGAGAAAAAGCCGGAATTTGTGGAAGAAATAGAGGATTTATGGGCAGATACTCCACCCAAAGTCGAAGAAGTAACAGAAATTCCTGAAATTCCCACAAAACCTGATACTCCTACAGAGACTAAAAATGCCCCTGTGGTGGGTCAAGTTTATATTAATCAACTATTATGTACTTTGTTTCCCGATCGCCAAGCTTTTAATCAGTCTCAAAATAATTCTGCTTCAAAAGATCCGCCGGGTAAAAATAAGTAAAAATTCGCTAAAATTGGGGCAGCTTCTTAAGGAAGTCAGAAGTCAGAAGTTCCTCACTACGTTCCGGCACTATCGTACAGAAGTTGTTTTTGAAACAGAGATTTATGCTCCGCTTCAAAAACTATGCGCGGCTCGACTGAGCTTCGCCGAACGTCCTTAAAAGCCGGGGTTTTAGACCCAACTATTTTCGATAAGTATTAAGGTTTTTCCGATGGACCCAATTACCACAGCGATCATAGCTGCCTTAGCTGATTTGAGTAAACAGACTATCAAAGATAGTTATAACGCCCTGAAAGAGGCTTGTAAGAAGAAATTTAGTGAAACAAGTGATTTAGCAAAAGCTGTTGATAACTTAGAAAATAAGCCTGATTCAAAAGGTCGTCAAGAAACTCTAAAAGAAGAAATTGAAGCAGTTAACGCTCATCAAGATCCAGAAATTATACAATTAGCACAAGCATTGCTAGAAAAAATAAAAGAACAATCTCCTGCACAGAAAAATATCACTATGGGAAATGTTACTACTAAAGGAGAAGGAAATACAACCATTGCAAACCTAAAAGTAGAAGGACAAGTACGTGATATTGGAGGTATTCACGGAAAAAAGTAATCATTTATAACTATTATTATGGTCAGTATGATGTAGAGTCTATTGATTCAGAGAAGCCTGTTGATGATAATCTTGTCTGTCCTTATCGTGGCTTATTTCATTTTGCTCCTAATGATTCAGAGTTTTTCTTTGGTCGAGATATATTTAGGGTTTGCTGAATAAAAGCAAAACCCTAATTATACTGGCTAGTTTTTGGATAATTTTCAGCACTTCTAATATCTGGAGTCGTTTATGGAATAGGGGTTTGCAAAGGATGCGTGCAAAATGGAGCTTTGGTGAATAATTTATGAAAGGTTTATGATGGAAATGTGGCAAAATATAGAGCATAAGTCTTTTCTTTATGCAACAAACTTTTGCCACAGGAAAATCAACTATTGCTCCTGATATTCTAATTGTGGCAAAAATGCTAACTTTTGCCACAGTGTCCCCCACCTCGTAGATTGGTGCGTCAAATAAGTCCAATTATCAGAGTCTTAAAAATATCTTTAAGTCAATAGTCATTTACTTAGTAATTGATTAGTAGTGTACTTGTAGGACTCAGATAAATACAGTTTTACGACTCTCAAAACCTAAAAAATCCCCCACATTCAGTAGAGGACTTCAAAAATAAATTTAGTATCAACTTCTATTTCTTCTTAGCTTTAGCTAATTTACGTTTGAATCCTGCTCCAAAGGCTATGGCTGTTCCTGCTCCGAGAATGGTTAAAGGCTCAGGTATAGGAGTTCCTTCAGTAACTGCATATACTAAGTCTTGTTCAACTAGATTATTTAGGTGATTTCTGATAAAGGAGATCCCTTACGATCCCCCCTAACCCCCCTTAAAAAGGGGGGAATAATTGGAAAAGCAGGTATATTCAAGTGTGGAAATCACCTTAGCAGTTGTATATTATTATTACTTCGAGTACCGATATTTTGGACAACAAAAAAGTTATTTGCAAAAGCAAAGTTAGGACTTCTGGGACCAGAAGAATTATTCGGAAAACCTAAGCTACCTCCAACCTGATTTGCAGCGGAAACCGCGTCAGATCCAGAACCCCACCAAGGTTGTGAGGTTAAAAGAGCTTGGTTATCTTCAAAGCTTCCTTGGATTGTAGTTAACTCATAGTTTACATTATTTAACGTGATGGTGAATGCTCGTGCTTCAGGAGCAATAAATGATAATGTTCCTATAGTTATTGAAACTGTTAAAACACTAAATCCATTTAATATATTTTTAACCATTTTCAAAATCAGTATAAGTTTCTAATATAATAATACATATGACGAATAATTTTGTCCATAAACGTAATTTATAACTTCATGTGTAATAGTAAAAATACATTATTTTCTAAATTATAGATATTTACCTATCTAATGAATTTGTAGACATAAGATGTATCATACAACAGTTTAACTAAATCTTTGTATCATGCAGTGGACATCCTACCCAGTGATGAAGGTGAGAGAGACTCAGTAGATCACAAAGTCAGTTTGAGACAAGCGATCGCCACTAAAAATCATAAGTTTAAATTATGTAGGAGGAGAAGGAAGAGGTAAAATATCATTGATGGGAATATAAACATCTTTTACTGTGCCGAAAATTTGGTCAACGGCTTGGCGTAAAAAAGAGAGCATCTGTTTTAAAGGGAACTTATCACGGTAAATTAACCGTCCTCCCCGTCGAGGTTGACTAATTTTTCGCGTAACTGCTCACCGCAACAAAAAAGTCTTATTGAAAAGCACTACAAACAACATCAGTTGAGTCAACAAAAATATAAGCCCTGTGATTTAGCGTAAAATTTAAGCTAATTTATTACGGCTATTTTAATGACTAACATTCCCAGAATCAAGTCTTTTAAAAACCTCAAATAAAAACAACAATATGAGAAAAAAAAATAGTAAGATAGTTTTTTGTTAGCGGAGATTATCCGCTAACCTTGTTTATTTTTGTGCAGAGAGATAGGGGGATCAAGAAAAATCTATCCCCCATCGGCTCCGGAGCCTTTTACATCTCTAATCCTGGGGGACTCCGACCAGCTAATGAAAATAATTCGCATAATTGGACAATGGCATTTTGCCCCTGTAATCTCATGGTCTCTAAAAAACTGAACATTTGGGTGACTAACTCTGCACCCCAGTCGCTTCTTGCTCCCCCACTTACTTTGCGGTGAATGACAATGGGACGTAAAGCTCTCTCAGCATCATTATTATCTGGTTTGACTTCAGGATAAGTTAGAAAGGTGAACCACTCTTCCCAATGACGTTTGAGACGGTTAATCAATCTTTGTGCATCATAAGGCCATCCTTTTTTGGGAGTTGCTTTAAAAATCTTTTGCAGTGAGTTCTCGACTTCTGTTCTTTTGGAGCCTAAGTCTTCAAGGGTTAAATTTCGAGCATGATAATGACGATAATGGATACGGGCGGTTGCTAAAACTTGCTGTACATCGGCAGCAAATTCTCGATTCGCTTGAAAACGACTGGTTTTAAGGGACTCTAACTCTCGTTCTAAATGTGCCAGACATTTCTGTTTGGCCATCGCACTTTGTCTAAAGTAGGCACTATAGCAGTCACTGGTGAGGATGCCCTTAAAATCTGCTCCTAACAATTTCTCGACTTCTGCGGAGCTTCTAGTGGGAGCCAATATCAACACACAGACCTCATTTGATGTGGCTACCCAAACCCAATACTTGATGCCATCGATGCAATAACTGGTTTCGTCAACACATCGGATTCCTGGCTGCTGGATGTACTTTAACCACTTTTTGGTCAAGGGTTCTAAACTTTCTTGAAACCATTTGTGCATTTTGGCAAGGCTCCCTTGAGAAATGGGAATGCCAAAGACATACTCTATAAAATGTTCCTGTTTACGCCATGTAAGATTACCCCCATAGCCAAGCCAGCCCAGGATGCTACTTAATCGCGCCCCATAACGGAATCCTTCTTTAACTCCCAATGGAACAGGACTGTAATCTGACCATCCACAACTAGGACATTTATAGAATCCGCGACGATATTCCCTGATTTCTATGGGTTGGTCTACTACTTCAGCCACTTGCTGGACTTTTTCGGGAACTACTTCATCTCGTTCCACTGAACCCCCACAAACAGGACAGTTTTCTAGTTCTAAAGGGACTATCTTATCGGGCTGACCAAAACCATTACGGGTCTTCCCTGGGTGGTCATATTTTGGTCCGCGTTTAAATCCTTTTTTGCGTTTCTTTTTGTCAGAAGGCTTTTTTAGTGGGTCTGATGATGGGGGGACTGAACTGTTTTTTGAGTTACGGTTTTTTAGCTTATCTCTCTCTTCTTTCAATTTTTCAATTTCTTGCTGTTGTGTAGAGATTTGTTGTTGTTGCTGGTCAATCAGTCTTTGTTGAAGAGATAACTGTTGTTGTGCCTTGACTAGCCACTCAATCATGAAGACATTGTTCGCCAACTGTTCATCGGCGATAGCTCTAACTAGCTTTGAATCAATGGTAGCATTTGTGGTCATAACCCCCACTATACATAAAAATCCCCGATTTTACCTTTATGTTGTCAAGACAGATTCTTTATTGCGGTGAGCAATTACGCTTCATCCCCAGAAACCTCTTTAAAATTTAAAAAAATTAAGTGGGAGTGTACACGAGACTGACAGAATTCGCTATAATTGTTGTACATGGTAACTCTCTTCTTATTTACTGATTTGGTGGGACGTTACACAATAAACTATAGGGCTTGCCCTAAAAGTTTTGATAACGTCAAAGGTTAGCTCTTGGCGTTATACTTTTTTGTGGGTGTTCATTGGACCCAAAAGCACGATGATATCCTCACAGTAACTCATTTTTGATTTATTTTCAACAAATGTTGCGAAAGTTTAAAATCACATTACAACAACATTAAAATTGAGCATTTCCCTAAAGTAGCATTCCGTCTCCATTGTTCAAAAGAGCAGTTATTTCTTGCTGAGTCATAGCTTGCTTGAAAATTGCAAGTTGAGCGCAGCGAAAATTAAATCCTCCACTTAAGATTGGACTTTGGACAAAAAAAGTTTGTTAGCGTATATTTTACGCTAAACTAAAATCCCAAAATATCGGCTCTGTATCAGTCAATAAAATTTGCTGACAAATAGGGCTAATCTATAGATTCTGAGGAAAACTAAGGAGCTTTTAAGTTTTCAGTTGATTTTTTGCTCCCTTTCTTGATAACATCATGACGAGTTCGTGGGGCTTTTTTGTAACCTTTAATACGTCCGGAAGAAAAACCTCGACGTTTGGGAAATTTGGCGAAAGTCCCCAAGGTCGTAATTATTCTTGAAAAGTCTCTTTGAACTAGACTAGGGGTGATTTTGATGGATTTATTAGTCTTCAAATACTGTTCCCAATCACGGGGTAAAACCACAGCTAATTTTCTGGCAGCCCACAAATTTACATAAGAAAGAAGTGTTAGTTTAAACCAATTTTCTTCATGATGTACATCGGGAGTTAAATAAGATGTCATCAATAATCTTTGTTTACCAAATCGAAAAAGATGTTCCATGTCATAACGTTGTCGATAACACTGATAACAATCAACTAAACTTAACTCATCGCGCCGAGAACCAATAACAATAAGCCACATAGGTTTCCAAATACTATTTCTTTCTTGATCTCTGACAACAATCTGGAGTAAAGTAAAGGGGTGATTGTTCATTTTATAGTTTTTAGTTCCTCTCATTAACATCTGTTTCCACCCCGAAATAGTCACTGTTAATTGACGACCTTTTTTCGTTGTAAAGGGAACATGATGAACTTCATCAGGTTCAGTCCAAGTTTGGTCATCTTTAAGGTCAAATTTATCCCCATACCAACGGGGATGTCCCGAAGTTTTGGCTTGATTTGGGTCCCGAATAAATTGACGATAAAAAACTCGGTCACTTCTAACTCTTGTAATAGTAACTAGGTCTTCATGCTTAACTTGTTCCCCAATAAAATCCTTTTGGCTGTAGTCACTATCAGCCACTAAGATAGATAATTTATCAGAAAATAAAGAACTTTGCCAGATTTTTTTTAGTTGTTGATTGCCTTGATTTACTCCTTTATGTTTAGAGGGGACTCGCTCTCCTGATAAGGGGACAGCCCAAGGGACTTTTTCTGTGTCTATTTGGTCAGGTAAAGCGCAGACAACGGAATAACAATGTCCAATATTAATGGGTTTATTTCCCTTAATTGGATTGGGGTAATGAATAAAAGTTTTATCCGCTAACGTTTCGGCAAACGGTCGTGGACAGGGAGTTGTGTCAATACCAAATAAGTTATAATGTTTTGAAGTGGGAGGAATTGTTCTCGATACCGCTGAAAATAAAGTCTCAATTCTCTGTTCATAATTAGGGTCAGTTTGAGTGGGTAAAAACTATTGAATTCCTCTATATAAACTGTTATAATCTCTTCTAAATAAAGGATTGAGAGACAATTCAACGACTGAGTGAGCTTGTTGGTTACTGGAGAGGGCATCGAGTAATTCTATAATAGTTTCTTTTCTAGCTTTTAGTCCTTGGAAGAGGTTAGACCTCCACACCAGGAATTCCTCGACAGACGTAGCCGTTTCATTTTTGGTCATTTTTAAAATTTATTACCTTATAAATTAGCGGAATATATACGCTAACATCAAAAGAGGTTGTTTGTTACAGTTAAGGCTAATGTCATCACATTCCGAACTTAAGACCAGTCAAGATGTCCACCTGAGAGCCAAACAAATTAAGAGTCTAATTCGCTCTCTTAAACAGAAAATAAAGAAAATTGAACGGGAAGGGGAAGTAGCACCAGCTAATTGTCATATTATTCGTTATCAGGTTAATGGAAAGGGAACAATCTACTGGTATTATAAACTACAGGCTGCTGAATCAATTTTTCCTATGGCCACTAATAATGAGAAAAAAACCAAATATAAATATTTAGGACGAGCCGGAAGTTCTGCTCATATTGATGCTGTAGAAAAACTCACTAGAAGAAATCTCATTGATGAATTAGAACGAGTCATTCAATCTCTAACTGAAAGCTACTTAGATATCTATATTGGAACCGAAACTGAATGAAGCTATTTAATATTTAAAATCCCCTAAAAAGATGGAAAGAGAGTTTTTAAAATCACCTTAATTCTCTATTTTAGCTCTGGAGATATGTTTAGCGTAAAATTTACGCTAACAATTGTTTTTTATCCAAAGTCCAATTACTATGTTAGGTAAAGTATCCCACAATTAGGTTTTTTTATGTTGCGTCGTTTTATCTGGTTAATGCCATTGGCGATCGGATTATTTCCTGCTTCCGTTAACGCCCTTCCTACCTCACCTCAAATTAATCAATTAGCCCAAAGAATTTGCAAACTTCCGGCTACATCCCCCGAGGTTTTTCAAGAATCTATGGTTAAAGAAATGATCCAAGCAATGGGAGGATGGATGGAGGAAGGCAACTTAAGTCTCGAAGAAATGCAAGATCAACAAACTCTTTTTGAAATAGGCAATGAAGTTGGCTTACAAATGTATGAAATTTGTCCAAATCGGATGAACGAAATCGGTAATCAATTTAGTAATGGAAGTTTATAAAACACCAATCATTAATTTTAATTAATCAGGCAGCAAATTAGATTTGATTTGTTCAACGGAATAGGGACATTTTTCAGGAAAAATCCATTCTGATAAACCTGTTTCGTTGACTGTATCTGCTTGAGGTAACTCCCAGAGAAAGTATTATTTTTTACTATTATAAAATTTCGTAGTCAAGGCTTTAGCCTTGAGCGTGACTATCTTTATCGTCTGTTTTGCCCTTTTTAGCCATTGGTTTATTTCTTCGTATTAATGGGTTTAAATTAGTAGCGACTCCAAAAGGGGCAACAGAAATCATGTTAAAAGTAGCAAATAGTGAAATAACAGAATCAGAATTAACAATTTGGATCGCAAATAATATTAACACCTAATCTTGTACAATAGATGAAGTCTTCAACTGTTCTACTTATGACTTCATCTCGTTATAAAGTTTGTATCACCCTTGGAACCCGTCCCGAAGCCATAAAACTTGCTCCTGTGATCCAAAAGTTTCGTAATTCAGAGGCATTTGACACCCATGTTATCTTAACGGGACAACATAAAGAAATGGTGGAACAGGTGATGCAACTGTTTGAAATAACAGCAGATGAAGACTTAAATATTATGCAGCCTAAACAAACCCTAACCGACATTACTCACCGCAGTTTACAGGGTTTAGAAGGCATTTTCAAGAGAATACAACCTGATTGTGTGATTGTCCAAGGAGACACCACAACCGCTTTTGCTGCCACCTTAGCTGCATTTTATAAACAAATTGCCATCGGTCATGTAGAAGCTGGTTTACGAACGGATAACATCTATAACCCCTACCCCGAAGAAGCTAACCGTCGTCTTATTTCTCAACTGGCCCAGTTACATTTTGCCCCCACAAAGTTGGCCTTTGAAAACTTAGGCCGTTCCGGTGTCACAGGAGAAGTACATTTAACCGGAAATACCGTCATCGATGCTTTATTAACCGTTGCAGACAAACAACCCAACTGTGATGTTGAAGGGTTAGATTGGAATCAATATAGAGTGTTATTGGCTACCGTTCATCGACGGGAGAACTGGGGAAAGCCTCTAGAAGACATCTTAAAAGGGTTTCACCTCATTTTAGACAAATTTCCCGATACGGCATTGTTATTGCCCATGCACCGCAACCCAACGGTGAGGGAACCTATACAAGCAGCTTTAAGTAACCATCCCAGGGTGTTTTTAACAGAACCTTTGGACTATGGGGAGTTAGTGGGGGCAATTCAACGCTGTTATCTATTATTGACTGATTCTGGTGGTTTACAAGAAGAAGCACCTAGTTTGGGTAAACCGGTGTTAGTGTTACGAGAAACAACGGAACGTCCTGAAGCTGTGGATGCAGGGACGGCTAAGTTAGTGGGGACAGATTATCAAAATATTGTTAGTAATAGTAGTGAATTATTGAGCGATAAACTAGCTTATGAACAGATGGCTAATGCGGTTAACCCTTTTGGGGATGGGAAGGCAAGCGATCGCATTTTAGAAATTGTACAACGTTATTTAGGAGAACTCAATGAATGATAACTGATAACTGTTCACTGATAAATCTACCACTTTACCAATAATTGCGATCGCCGGTGCTTCAAAGTTAGTCTCTTCTACCTGTTTAATAATAGTCTCTAACGTCCCCATTAATTGTTCTTGTTCTGGTCGAGTTCCCCAACGAATCAAAGCAATAGGAGTTGCAGCAGTTAAGCCACCTTTTTGTAATTTTCTGATAATATTAGGGAGGTTATGAACACCCATATAAATAACAATAGTTTCTGAACCTTGAGCGATCGCCTCCCAATTAATCTTAGGTCGATATTTTCCTACTGCTTCATGACCAGTAACAAAGGTAACAGAAGAACTATAACCCCGATGAGTGACGGGAATACCTGCATAAGCAGGGGCTGCAATACCAGAAGTAATTCCTGGAACCAGTTCCACAGGAATACCTGCATTAACTAAGTCTGCCATCTCTTCTCCTCCGCGACCAAATACAAAGGGATCACCACCTTTAAGACGAACTACGACAGGATATTGTCTCGCTTTTTCGATTAAAATTTGGGTAGTTTCTGCTTGTAACTTAGAATGACGACCCCGACGTTTTCCTGCATCGATTTTAATCGCTTTTTCCCCAATCATATCTAGTATCGGAGGGCTTACTAGGGCATCATAAACGACGACATCAGCGTGTTCAAGCAAAGTTTTGCCTTTTATGGTCATTAACCCAGGATCACCGGGTCCTGCCCCAACTAAATAGACCTTACCTAAGCAAATTTCGCTAATATTTTCCGTCATTTTGTTATTTCCTATATCATTAGCTGATCACTGATTTTGAACTATTTATCAAATGACTCACCATCATTTGAGCTAGTTCTGGAGTTGCCCCTAAAGGTTGTCCTAAGTTAAGTTGAACTTGGGGTAAACTTTCTTGTAGTTGTTGAACTTGTTGAGCGATCATATTGGTGATGCCCCCAGTAAAGAGAAAATAAGGCACAATAGTAATCCGTTGCTGACCCTGTTTCACAAAAGCATGAACCTGCTGTGATAAACTGGGTTTGATGCTCCAGTAAGCAACCTTAGCTTTTAATTGAGTTGCGATCGCCTCAACTGAATCATTGCCCCCTTGACGACGACTCCCATGAGAGACAATAATTCTAGCGTCTTGGGGATACATTAAGAACTGATGAGAGATAATCTTAATCAACCCTTCATAACTACCCAAGTAGGGACACAAATCTATTTCTATTGTATGGCCGATTTCTGCTTGGGCTGTAGCGATTTCTCTGGGAATATCTTCCCTAACATGAACACCGGGTAAGAGAAATAAAGGAACAATTTTCAGAGTTTTAATGCCTACTCTTTCTAGTTTAGTGGCAAATTGTTTAATTTTTTCGGATAAGGGAAGCTCAGATAATTCTAGGGATGCTGTTTGAACCATCGTTACCGGAGATAGTACCGCGCAATGGCTGCTTTGATCTGGGTTGCTTGTTTTATTGGTAGAGAATTGTAGTTGTTCTTCTACTAAATAGGATAATCGTTCTAATGCAATCTGTGGTCTAGGATCACGACTGCCGTGGGAGACAAGGAGATAAGCTGATGTTAAAGTCAAGGGATTTATAAAGAATATTCTATTTTTTTCAAACTAGAATATTCTAATTATACATTATTAATTATTACATTACATTACATCATGAATGAGCCGCAGTTTATATACTGGTTGGGTTTCATCCCCACCTAAAATGTGAATGTTTTTGATAAAATTTTTAGGTGGGGATGAAACCCTATATCTTTGATAATAATAAAATTACAGGCACCATTATGGCAGAAGAGACAAAACCCGTAGCGAAAAAAGGGAAGCCCCCTGCGATCGAGAAAAAACCCTTCACCGAGTTTATGGAGGAGCATTTTACCCCTACTCTCAAAGAAAGTCTCACAAAAGAGGGACTCAACGATATTGAATTATCCTTCACTAAAGCACCTGTTTCTATCCCTGGGGCCATATCCGATGAACCTTGTTGGCAAGTCATTGGTACTTGGGACAAAGGAAAACGACAATTTAACATCTATTTCCCCGGAGAGGATATAAAAGGACAAAAAGCCTTTTCTTATGCGGTTAATGGTAAACCTCCGAGTACCATTGAATCTTTTATGATCGATGAGCGTAAAGTTACCCTTGATTTAATGGTCTTATATACCTTACAACGCCTCAATGGGCAGAAATGGTTAACCCGAAATTGACCAAAATTTGGGAAGGGTTGGAAAAGTTTGAGACTCCCTGGGTTAAAATCACAGGGATTCTAGCTGTCTAGGTTTGTCTAGGTTTGTCTAGCTTTCATGAAGCAGCGGTAGGTTTCATGAAGCGGCAGAAAACTCTCCTAAAATTTTCACCTCTGGTTCTAATAATAAAGACCAATGAGACTGGACTTTTTCTTGAATATGATTAATGAGGTGGAAAATGTCCTGAGCTTTTGCCTGACCGCAATTTAAGATGAAATTAGCATGACGTTGGGACACCTCTGCATCTCCCACTCTATAGCCTTTTAATCCTAATTGTTCGATTAACCAACCGGCTGCATAAGGACTAGGGTTACGGAAAACGCTGCCACAACTAGGTTTATCGTAGGGTTGAGAACTTTTACGCTTCCAAAGGTTGTCTTGTGTCTTAGCAGTTATTTCTTCGCGAGTAAAGCCAGTTTGTAGTTGAAAAGTGGCTTCTATGACTAACCTTTTTCCTCCCTGTAACGCAGAGGTTCGATAACTATAATTTAGATCTTCTGGGGTCAAGGTTTCCACCTTGCCATCTGGGGACACCACCACAGCACTCACTAAAGAGTCAGCCGTACATTGATTGTGTGCCCCTGCATTCATTACCACTGCTCCCCCAACGGTTCCAGGTATCCCCACAGCCCATTCTAAGCCACTCCAGCCAAGTTTGGCCGCTTGCCAAGCCACACCAACAATGGGTTTTCCTGCTGCTACGGTAACTTGCCCTGTTGCCTCATCAAAGCGACGATGACGGAGATAACGGGTACTTAAGACTAACCCATCGATGCCGCGATCGCTGATCAACAGGTTGGATCCAGCGCCCAATAACACCAAGGGAATATCTTGTTTTTGGAACCATTCAAAAGTTTCTTGTAACTGTTCAAAGTTTCTGGGGGCAGTATACCATTGGGCTTTTCCCCCCACTCGATAAGAGGTATGAGAGGCAAGGGAAACATTAGGGTGGATTATTGGTTCAGAAGAAGGTTTAAAAGCAGTAATCATGGCTATTAGGGGACAATGAGGGTAATTTGAGCAAGAAGACTAGAGATTAAAGTATTTATTCTTGTAGAAATTCAACTGATAACTAAACTAAGCTGCTTGATATTGGGAAATGACTTGAGGAATAATCTGATTGAGGTTCCCTGCACCTAAAAACAGCACTAAATCCCCCGGTTGCAGTAAACTGGTTAAGGCTTCATTTAAGGCTTTTAGAGATGGCTCATAGATCACTTGGGCATGATGATTATCCTGTACTGCGATCGCTAAATCTTGGCCACTGATGTTGTGTCGGTTGACTTCTCCGGCACTGTAAATATCGGTTAAAACTACAAGATCGGCGTAGTTGAAACAAACAGAAAACTCCTTCAAAAAGGTTGCAGTTCGACTGTAGCGATGGGGCTGAAAAATAGCCACAACACGAGAAATATTGTTACCATCCACTTTACAACGAGCAGCAGAGAGAGTTGCTTCAATCTCGCTAGGATGATGGGCATAATCATCTATAAAGGTAACACCGTTACAATGGCCACGTTGCTCAAACCGTCGTTTTGCCCCTTCAAAGGTGAATAAAGCATCAGCGATTACAGAAAATTCTAAGCCCAATTTTCGTCCTACGGCGATGGCAGCTAAAGCATTACTAACATTATGATTGCCGGGGATAGTTAAGCGCATTTCCCCTAAATACTTGTCTTTTTCCCAAACTTGTGCAGTAGTCCCGTTATGATCGCTCAAGAGTTGTTTAACTGTGTAATCTGCTCCCTTATTGCTATCTAAGCTGTAGGTGATAGAGGGCGTGAGTTGAGTTGCTACGGTTTCACAGTCGAGACAACCGATTAAAATGTCGCACTGGGTTTCAAAAATTTGGAAAGTTTTGACCACATCATCTAGAGTTTGATAGTGATCGGGATGATCTAATTCAATATTAGTAACAATACCAATGTTAGGATAATGCTTAGTCAAAGACCCATCGGACTCATCCGCTTCTGCCACCAGATAACCCCCTCTAGCACCAATACGAGCATTTCCTTCCCAAGCATCCACTTCTCCACCAACAATAATGGTTGGATCAACCCCTGCCTTGAGGAGCATATAACCAATTAAACTACTGGTAGTAGTTTTGCCGTGGGTTCCGGCAACGGCAATACTTTGATAATCTCGAATCAAAGCAGCTAAGACATCGGAACGGTGGAAAATAGGGCAGCCTTTTTCCTTGGCTGCAGCATATTCCGAGTTATTATGACCAATAGCTGTTGAACAGATAACTTGGGGTAAATTTTTGTTAAAAGATAAAAGGTTAGAGTTTCCAAACCCTGTATTATGACCTTTGCGGTGGGTTAAGTCATTACCATTGGTAGCCACCGATACGGTTTCTAATATTTGTTCTGGACCATCGCTAAATAATTCTAAATTGGTTGCTTCTTGGCTGCTAAAAATATGCGCCCCAACCCCTTGTAATCGTTCAGTAATATGGGTTGAACGCAAATCAGACCCTGACACGGGTAATTGCCGTTTTGCCAGAACATATGCTAAAGCTGACATACCGATGCCACCAATGCCAATAAAATGAAAGGGCCGTCCACTAAAATCTACGGTTTTCACCATTACCTCTCCTCAGACACCACTAAAGTGAAATCAACTAATTATGATTTTACGGGCTATGATATCAAAAACTGACTCGTTGGTCATTAAGACACTTCATTTTCAGTATGTACCACATCAGATTATCTGAACCCAGTTTCTTCTCAAGAGTTCCCTGAATGGTCTCTATGGAGCAAAAATTATGGTATCTTGAATAAAGCCGTGATGCGCTCAAAGATTAATATAACCACAAAATCATAATTTGTAGGAGAACAATGGTAAAACGACTCATCCTGACGGCGATCGCCGCTGTCTTTTTCTTTTTACAATTCCCCATCCATAATGCTACTGCCTTAGAATTAAACGAAAAAACTCGCACAATTCCTTTAGCCGAAGATGGGCAAGAGACAACTCTCAGTGACCAACAATTGGCCAATGGTAACAGACTATTTATACGTGAATGTACTCAGTGTCATTTACAAGGGAAAACCAAAACCAATAATAACGTTAGTTTAGGGCTAGAAGACTTAGCTGGGGCTGAACCTCGTCGCGATAATTTATTAGCGATCGTTGATTACCTCAAGCAACCCACCAGTTACGATGGAGAAGACGATTACACCGAATTCCACGTTAATGTTAATCGTCCTGACATCTATCCAGAGTTAAGAGACTTCACCGAGGAGGATCTTTATGATGTATCTGGTTATGTTTTAGTAGCACCTAAATTAGATTCTTACTGGGGTGGCTCAATTTACTTCTAAAACAAATTATTAAAATAATTTGAGTTCATTTTTAATTTTATCTCTCTAGTTTTTTCTAGGGAGATTTTTTCTCAACGGATAATGGATAATATAGAAGCCGAGATATAACCGCTAAATGCTCTTACTACTATTTCATCTAGGGGATGAAAGATACGCCATTGATGGTACAAAAGTTGTGGAAATTATCCCACAAGTGTTACTGAGAAAACTCTACCAAGCACCAAAATACGTAGCCGGGGTGTTTAACTATCGGAGTAAAATCGTGCCGGCCATCGATTTATGTTATCTAATTGGGGAATATCCCTGTCGTCATTGTCTGAGTACAAGGATTATCATAGTAATTATCCTATGCCTGATGGTACCACCCGCTACCTTGGCCTAATGGCAGAACGAGTAACAGACACCCTCTATAAGTCAGAAGAAGAATGGATGTCAACAGAAGTCTCCTCTGAGGTAGCCGCCTACTTTGGAGAGATGATTCCTGAAAAAGACGGTATGATTCAAAGACTAAGGGTTGATAAATTACTCTCGGATGCTCAACGAAGCTGGTTGTTACCGGAAAATCTCTCACAGTAAGCAAAACGATGAACCAAGACTATCAAGGGATTAAGAAGTTATTAGCCCAAAAAATTGGTTTGGGTCCAGATAAAATTGGTCAGCGTCAGTTAGTTAGGGCGGTCAATATCCGTCAACAAGCTTGTGGCCTCAAGAAAATATCGGATTATTTAAAACGATTACAATCTTCAGCTTATGAATTTCAAGAATTGGTTGAAGAAATTGTCATTGGAGAAACTTGGTTTTTTCGGCATCGAGAGGCATTTTCTTTATTACATCATTATGTTAAAACTCAATGGCTGCCCTCCGGCTCACAAGAAACCCTAAGAATACTCAGTGTTCCTTGTTCAACGGGGGAAGAACCCTACTCCATTGCCATGACTTTACTCAACTCTCCTTTAACCTCACGACAATTTATGGTTGAAGGGATGGATATTAGTCAGGAAGCATTGACAATTGCGAAAAAAGGTGTTTATGGAAAAAACTCTTTTCGTTCTCACGATCAAGTAGATTATCGGCATTTTTTTGAGGTTGAGGAAAATCGTTATCAAGTTTCCCCCTCAATTCGCCGTCAAGTTAAGTTTTCTGCTAAAAACTTACTGTCTGCTTGGCCTCCGAATTATCCTCCCTATCATGTGATTTTTTGTCGTCATCTATTAATTTATTTAGATGAAGCCTCTCGCGATCGCGTTCTCAAAACCTTAGATAATCTGTTATCAGAGGGGGGATTATTATTCGTTGGTGCCGTAGAAACCACCTTGGTTAAAAGTCCTCATTTTCACTTTATGCCGTACCCCTCGGCTTTTGCTTATCAAAAAGTTGCCCTCCCTGTGGGCAAAGTTACTTCAAGATCAACGCAAATTCACCAACCTTTGAGGCGATCGCCTCCGAACAAAAAACCCTCAAAACAACAAATCCAAGTTTCTCCTTTAGAAATAGCACAAAAGTTCGCTAATCAGGGAAAATTAGAAGAAGCGGCCCAATCTTGTCAAACTTATCTCCAACAAAATCCCATTGATGCTGAGGGTTATGTCTTGTTGGGGGAGATTTCTCAAGCGCAAGACAACCCAGAAGAAGCTCAACGGTGTTTCCAAAAAGCTCTCTATCTTCAGCCTAATTATCGCAAAGCTTTAGTTCATTTAGCCTTGCTGCGAGAAAGTAAAGGAGATAAACAAGGGGCAGCCATCCTAAAAAATCGCATTCAACGATTAGAGAATCTTCAAGGTTGAAACTATGAAATTTTACAGATCGATGACTATCGAATCCAAACTATTGGGACTGTTGGTATTTTCTGCTTTTATTATGGGAGTTGGTGCCATAGTTACTTGGGTGGGGATGTCTAAGCTATACGCGGAAGTTAGACAAATGTCAGAAGAAGATTTATCTTTGATTCAAAATTTGATTTTAATGCAGGAAAATCAACTGGAACAAGTGCTTAACTTTGAGAAAGCTTATATCGCTGGCGTTAATAGTGTCAATAACCCCACCAATAAAACTAATTTTAATCAATCTCGTACTAACTTTCTTAATAATCAAAGTCGGGTTCGTACTGCCATCGAATCTTCCCAAAGTCTCATTCGTAAGCAACTAGATACTGCCAATAACCCAAAAGATGAAAGTGATTTTCAGGCGATCGCCGATAGCTTAAACGATTACGAACAAGCTCATATTAGTTATAACACTGGGGCTGAGAAGGTGTTCAGTTTAATCAATAGTAATGACATCGATTCTGCTAGAAATATTGGCAGCAGAGTTCAGGCTTCTCAAGATGGACTCAAAGACAAAAATATTGCTCTAGTTAACCAGGTAGTTGGTTTATCCCAAGATTCTGCTAAAGTAGCGAAACAACATCAACAAAATACCGTTAACATTGTTTCTATTACGTTTATCATTAGTATTATTACAATTATCAGTTTAGGCTACTGGATTACTCGTACCATTACTCACTCTTTAGGACACGCAGTTCAACTGGCAGAAGAGGTTTCTAATGGCAATCTCACCGGAGAAGTAGAAGTAATTTCTAAGGATGAAATTGGACAACTTCTAGAAGCTTTAAAAATCATGATTTATAACCTTAATTCTTTAATTTCTAAGGTACAACAATCGGGTATTGCTATTACCAGTTCAACAACACAAATGGCTGCTTCTCGCAAACAATTAGAAGCGACTTTAACCGAACAAATTGCTTCGACTAATGAGGTAACAACCACCGCCCAAGAAATTGCTAATACCTCTGAAGAATTAGTCAATACCATGGAACAAATTACGGAACTTTCCCAAAGTACGGCCACCGCAGCAAATCAAGGTCAAGATGATTTGGGGAGGATGGAAACTACTATGCGTCAATTGGCAGAAGCAACCACTTCTATTGCTTCTAAATTGGGAATTATGAGTGAAAAAGCCCACAATATTAACAGTGTGGTCTTAACTATCACCAAAGTAGCGGATCAAACCAATTTATTGTCTTTAAACGCTGCTATTGAAGCAGAAAAAGCAGGAGAATATGGTGCAGGGTTTGCAGTAGTTGCCAGGGAAATTCGTCGTTTAGCGGATCAAACTGCGGTAGCAACCTTAGAAATTGAACAGATGGTTAAAGAAATGCAATCTGCTGTTTCTACAGGAGTTATGGAAATGGATAAATTTAATAAAGAAGTGAGTAGTAGTGTGCAAGATGTGGGCAATATTAGTCATCAAATTGCTCAAGTTATCGAACAGGTGCAAAGTATTACCCCTCGCTTTGAATTAGTGAGTAAAAGCATGGAAGAACAATCTCGCAGCGCCCAACATATCCGTGAAGCGATGGAACAGTTGAGCGAAGGGTCCGAACAAACCGCTTATTCTCTCCACGATACTCATCTTGTCTTAGAAAGATTAAATGATGCTGCACAAAGTTTACAAACAGAAATCTCTGTGTTTAAAGTGAAAGATTAATGTTGAACCCAGGTATTTTGATAGACCTGGGAATTTCCCTTGATTAATCAAGATAGCCCATTAATAAAGCTGGATCATCTATTTCGTTAGGAGCAACAGGACGATTGCCCATAACGGTATAGGTTTCACTGACTTGTAAATGACTGACCATGATCGGTCTTTGTCCAGAGATGGTTAAGGTACTGGAGATTTCCATATCACCAGCAGCAACGGGACGGGCTGCACCAACGGACTTATAGGTACTGACTATCTTCAGATGACTAGCTTCTACGGGACGGTTTCCAGGGAGAAGGCCAGGTTCAGTAATTAGTTGAATACCCTGAGCGGTTGTACTGGTTTTTTCTTTAACAGATAAGGCACTACTCTGTTTTTCTGCTGTCGCTGTAGTAGTTCTACTGCGAGTGGTGGTGGTTTTGCTAGTAGCTGTTGTCTTTGGGGTTTCTGCGCTTGGAGTGCCGTTAGTTTGGGTTTTTTGGGTAGCCATAATTATTTATCTCCTGAATATTATTATCCTAAGCTTACAGGATTATAGTTCATTCAATATCTTACCTTGGCGAGAAGCCATTGTGGATAGTGTTTTGTGTTGTGATGTGCTTGGCTTCCACATTCAGAGTTACTCAGAAAAGTTTACATTGATCTGTGGTGATTTTTTATTATAATAAATAAATAATAGTCTTTTTGTTTGACATACAATCCTTAAATATTGACCGTTTAATTAACTTTAAAATCATGGTATCATCCTTAGAGAACACTCAAAATAAGTCGCAAAAAACGACCAACCAACAGGTATTAGAAACTTCCTCAAATTCAGATCCTATTTTATGCCCCCATTGTAAACGGACAGCCAGCAATGGTATTAAATGTAAAGGAATATGTATTGCTGATAATGATTATTAATCTTTATATAGAAAGTTTACAATAGTCAGATAATTGGGGAGCATCCCATTTTTGTATTTAGACAGTTTAAAAGGATGCAGATACTTCGCGAAACTTATTCGCGAATAAGTTTAAATATTTACCTTCCATCAATTAATTCTGACATAATGGGGGTGTAAACATTGAGAATTATCTCATTATGACTCCATTAGAAAGACTTGAACTTGAAGCTTGTATAAACAGAGCAAGTGAAATACTTTATAAAAATGCAGACCCTGACTCTTTAGAGACTCTTGAAGACATCGAAACTGCTGTGAGGGAGCAGGTTTTAGAGAATGTTAGTCCACAAATAGCCCGTCTTGTTGCGCCTTCCCTTGCGCCGTAAGACGACGCGGGTTCGCACCGCTTTTTTTATCGAAAGAAAAACAAAAACGAGAAAAGGAAGAAATCGGAAAATAAAAAGTTGTGTGGGACAATTAAAAATAACTGAAAAACAATGTGACCGCTTAGGCGTTAATCCTTATACTCGTCATAGTCCCCTTCTAGAAAAGTGTTGTTTGCTCTTAAGTGCCAATGAATCTTATCAGAATGCGGAGAAGGATATGTTATTATTAATGGGCTTTAAAGTTGGACATTCAACCCATCATCGAAAAGTCCAGAGAATCGACAATTTATTACCAGAAGTAAAACAAGGCTGTTCAGAGGTTGCTGTAGATGGAGGGAAAATCAGATTAAGAGGAGAAGACGGGGAAAAAAGTTATTGGAAAGAATATAAAACTGCTAGATTACAAGGAATATATTACGGTGCTTTTTTTGAGGATAATCAATCTTTAATCGATTGGGTTAATAGTCAGAAGTTAACTAATCCGCTTTATTATTTAGGGTTTGCTGAATAAAAGCAAAACCCTATTCTTTAAAAGGTTACACCCATATTCGCGATCGCAAAAAAGATCAGCTTTGTCGGCTACAAACCGCTATAATTGGTAGAAACACCTCCCAGTTGTTGGTCAAGAACAAATGTATCGAAAAGAGGAGCAACCTTTACCGCCCCCAGAAAAATTTGAATTACCTTTCGAGGGCAAATTGTCCCCCAATAATTGTTGGGTAATCATGGCAGAGTTGATACCTTGGGATGATTTTGAGGAAGAATATGCTAAACTTTTTTCAGCGGAAAAAGGTGCGCCAGCCAAACTATTTAGAATGGCATTAGGGACATTAATTATTAAGGAAAAATTAGGAACAAGTGATAGAGAAACTATAGAACAGATTAGAGAAAATCCCTATCTACAATACTTTATAGGTTTAAATTGTTATCAACAAGAGCCACCACTGGAATCTTCAATGCTAGTTCATTTTAGGAAAAGAATTGATGGAGAATTGATAAACAAAATCAATAAAAAAATAGTAAAAAGAGAAATAGACAAGAGTGATAAAGAAGTAAAAAAAAAGGATTGTCTCCAAGAAAAAGGAGAAAAAATAAAAAATAAAGGTAAACTAATTTTAGATGCGACTTGTGCGCCAGCAGACATCAAATACCCAACGGATTTAGGCATATTAAATCAAGCCAGAATTGAGACAGAAAGAATAATAGATAATCTTTATAAACCATTAAGAGTAAAATTGAGAAAAAAGCCGAGAACTTCTAGAAAAATTGCTAGAAAGGAATACTTAAAAGTAGCTAAAAAACGAAAAGTATCTTACCAAGAAAGAAGAAAAGCTATCGGGAAACAGTTAAAATACCTTAAGAAAAATTTAGGAAATATAGAAGACTTAATTCAAGCTGGGGCTTCCCTGGAAAATCTGAGTAAAAGACAGAAAAATTGTCTAGAGACTATCAAAAAAGTTTATGAACAACAACAGTCAATGTGGGAGAATAAGACCCAGAGTGTTCCTCAAAGAATTGTAAGTTTAACTCAACCGCATATTCGTCCAATAGTGAGGGGAAAAGCAGGAAAACCAATAGAGTTTGGAGCTAAACTCTCAGTAAGCTGTGTAGATAACTATGTGTTTCTAGACAAAATAAGTTTGGAAAACTTCAATGAATCTTGTCATTTAAAAGAACAAGTAGAAAAGTATAAAGAAACGTTTGGCTATTATCCCGAATCCGTCCATGTAGATAAAATTTATCGAACTAGGGAAAACAGAAATTGGTGTAAGGAAAGAGGGATAAGAATCAGTGGTCCGAAGTTAGGAAGACCTCCGAAAATGTCAGTGAAGAAGAAAAGAAACAAGCCCACTCCGATGAATGCTTCCGTAATGCTATTGAGGGAAAGTTTGGACAAGCTAAACGAAGATTTAGCCTAAATCTCGTGATGACAAAACTCCCTGAAACCTCCATTACATCTATTGCTATTACATTTTTAGTTGTCAATCTTTCTAAACTTCTGAGGCAGTTTTTGTCGCTTTTTTTGTCCTTATTTACTAATAATAGAACAGGGAAACTCATCAAACCGCCTTTCATTAATTTTGATTATACTTTAAACAATTTTTATGTACTAAAAGTTATTGATTTGTCAGAAAATTCTTGGTCAAAAGTGGCATAAATTTTGGAGAAACTTTTTCAGCAAACCCTAAATTAGTGGAAGATGGCAAGTTAGAGGTGAGAATTGGGATTCCCGTCGATAAAATAAGCATAATTAGGCGTAAAAGTCAATATTCTGTATTAATTAATAATAAACAGTATGGTGCCAAGCTTTCTGCAATTTTACCAGAAGTAGATGCTGCTACCCGTACTCAGACCATCATTTTAAACCTAGAATCCAGTGCAGGGTTTAGAGTTCCCCAAGGTGCGATCGCTCGTTTAAATGTGAATGAAACCATTGCTCAATCAGGGTTTTGGTTACCGACTACAGCGTTAATTAAAGGCGATTGGGGTTTGTGGTCTTGTTATGTGGTTATTGAAGGGGAAAATGGCACACAAATAGTTGAAAAAAGAGATATAGAGATTTTATATACCGAAAGTAGTCGAATTTTAGTCAGAGGAACGATTAACCCAGGGGATAGGGTTATTACTCAAGGAACTCAACGAGTTGTACCAGGACAAATTGTGATCAGTGAATAGTTAACAGTTAACAATTATGGATTTTTTATCAATTACATTTCTGATCTTGATTTTCTATCAATTACACTTCTGAATTACATTTCTGTGGGATAGCACACTCTACGTATTGAGAAACTTCTGACTTCTGACTTCATAAAATGGCTACTATCTTTTATCGAAATTTACGCTTATTAATCCTAACAATTCTCCTAATCCTTTTTGTGGGGTTATCTTCCTTTCAACTACTTCCGCGTATGGAAGATCCTGAACTCCTATCACGGGTAGCAACCATCACCACTTTTTGGCCAGGAACAAATGCTGAACGGGTGGAATCGCTAATAACCGAGAAATTAGAGGATAAATTGCAAGATATTGAGGAAATTAAAAACTTAGAATCCGTTTCTCAAAGGGGACTTTCCTTAATTACTGTAGAGTTAGAAGACTCAGTTAAGGAAGTTGATCCAATTTGGTCCCAAGTCCGAGGTAAACTGAATGATGCTCAAGTTAATCTCCCCAAAGAAGCAACCGAACCCGAATTTGAGGAATTAAAAATCAAAGCCTATGCAATGTTAATTGGCCTAACCTGGGAGGCGGATAATGAACCAAACTATGCTATATTACGCCGTCGTGCGAAGATGCTAGAAGATGAATTACGGTCAATTTCGGGGACAGAAGAAGCAGAATTACGAGGAGAACCCGATGAAGAGATTTTAGTGGAAATTAACCCCATTACCCTATCTAGTTTAGGGTTAACCCCACAACAAGTGGCTCAAACCATTGACGAAAGTGACGCTAAAGTCGCATCAGGACAACTCAGAAACCTAGAAAATGAGTTATTGCTAGAAGTTGATACAGAGTTAGACAGTTTAGAGAGAATTAAACAAATACCTCTACAATCTTCTATTTCTAGTCAAATCACCCGTGTGGGGGATATTGCCTTAGTCAGTAAAGGAATTAAACAACCACCCTCAGATATAGCAATTAGGTGATTTCCAAGAAAAAGTTTCCCACCCATTCTCAGAATCTGTTTGTAGAACATCTCAAATAAGCGAAAAGGGAAAAATAAAAAGTTGTTCGCGGATACTTTCCGCGAACAAAAACCTCCCTATCTAAAAGAAAGAAATACGCTAACTTTTAAATTAGCTTTGACTATTTTTAAAAAGGAAATTCACTTAATTTTACACTCTTATTAACTTTTTAGACTAACTGGGTCTAATCAAAATATCCCATTTAGGTAAGTGAGGATTACGTTCTAAACGTTTCTCAATTTCCTTCATCTCTTTTTTCGTTAAAGAAATGCCTTTTTGATAAACTTTTTTACTTAACTTAACTATCGGATTTAAGCCTTTCCATGTCATAGTTTTTACCCAAGCTAACATCGTTTGAGCATTTCTCAGAAGTGTTCCTTTCCAATGCCTCTCTAAAATTCCCCAACATCTTTCTATGGGATTATATTTACTGTGATAAGGAGGAAAATATAGTAATTGAATAGATTTCTTAGTTTGGTCGGCAAACTCTACCATTCTCTTCAAAAATTGCCTTCTTATTCCACTATTTTCTGGTCCATTATCAACTTTAATTTGGATGTTCTCTAGTTGCTGCTTTTCATTTATACTCAGACTTGTCCACCATTGCTCCAAGTTATCTACCATGAAATCACTCGTTTTATAAGAACTTCCAAAAGTTACATAAAGTTGCCCTGTATCTTCATCTACAATCCCACAAGGAACGTATTTTTCTTTAGTTCCCATATCATGATCTTGAGCTTGATTATAACCTCTGGTTTGTCCGCCACGTGAATATTCTCCTATTTCCACAGTTGCTTTACAATCCATACTTAAACGTTTCACAGAAGGGTCTTTTTTTCTATCTTTTTTCTCTATATTCTCGAAGATAGCGTCTGTCTCCGAGATTTTTTTTTAGGTTTAGCTTTTACCACTTTTCTTAATCGATAGCCCAAACGATTTAAAATATCTGCCATTGTCGAAGCAGCAGGAACCTCCTCTCCATTATATCCTAGATTTCTTAATTGTTTAATGGCTTCAGCCGCCGTTAATCTTGTATAGGCAATGGGGTTATTAAATGTGGGGTTTTGTTGTGCGTGAGCTTCGGCTATTTCTTTCAATGATTGGGCAACTATTGGGTATCTTTCCTCCCATTTTTTACATCCACTATTGACTGATTGTAATCCTAAACACACTATCCCAGTTCGTTTTTCATGTAATCCAAGTTGAACATTTTTTCTCCCCCAACCAAACACGATTTCGGTTTGTCTGGCACTTCCTCCACAATACTTGAGACACATTTCAGCTTGAAATGAACGACGCTCTGCTCCCGTCATTTTTGAGGCTGCTAAACGTAAATCATCGACCATCGACGGGGTTAAGGGATGATTTGTCTGTTTTAGCTTTAATTTACTCTCTCTAATCTTTTTACCTCTTCATTTTAATCTATTCCTTCTGTTTTTTCAGACAAGCCAATTATGAAATTTTAAAGTTGTGTACCAAGATCCGCTAACTCTCTGTTCCTTTTATTTCTTGAAAGCCTTTAGTCCAAGCGATTACCCCCTATGGGAAAAGCTTTCTCGGAAATCACCTTCCCTGGGTGGTCATATTTTGGTCCGCGTTTAAATCCTTTTTTGCGTTTCTTTTTGTCAGAAGGCTTTTTTAGTTGGTCTGATGATGGGGGGACTGAACTGTTTTTTGAGTTACGGTTTTTTAGCTTATCTCTCTCTTCTTTCAATTTTTCAATTTCTTGCTGTTGTGTAGAGATTTGTTGTTGTTGCTGGTCAATCAGTCTTTGTTGAAGAGATAACTGTTGTTGTGCCTTGACTAGCCACTCAATCATGAAGACATTGTTCGCCAACTGTTCATCGGCGATAGCTCTAACTAGCTTTGAATCAATGGTAGCATTTGTGGTCATAACCCCCACTATACATAAAAATCCCCGATTTTACCTTTATGTTGTCAAGACAGATTCTTTATTGCGGTGAGCAATTACTGTTTCTTTTCTTCTTCACTGACATTTTTCGGAGGTCTTCCTAACTTCGGACCACTGATTCTTATCCCTCTTTCCTTACACCAATTTCTGTTTTCCCTAGTTCGATAAATTTTATCTACATGGACGGATTCGGGATAATAGCCAAACGTTTCTTTATACTTTTCTACTTGTTCTTTAAAATGACAAGATTCATTGAAGTTTTCCCAACTTATTTTGTCTAGAAACACATAGTTATCTACACAGCTTACTGAGAGTTTAGCTCCAAACTCTATTGGTTTTCCTGCTTTTCCCCTCACTATTGGACGAATATGCGGTTGAGTTAAACTTACAATTCTTTGAGGAACACTCTGGGTCTTATTCTCCCACATTGACTGTTGTTGTTCATAAACTTTTTTGATAGTCTCTAGACAATTTTTCTGTCTTTTACTCAGATTTTCCAGGGAAGCCCCAGCTTGAATTAAGTCTTCTATATTTCCTAAATTTTTCTTAAGGTATTTTAACTGTTTCCCGATAGCTTTTCTTCTTTCTTGATAAGATACTTTTCGTTTTTTAGCTACTTTTAAGTATTCCTTTCTAGCAATTATTCTAGAAGTTCTCGGCTTTTTTCTCAATTTTACTCTTAATGGTTTATAAAGATTATCTATTATTCTTTCTGTCTCAATTCTGGCTTGATTTAATATGCCTAAATCCGTTGGGTATTTGATGTCTGCTGGCGTACAAGTCGCATCTAAAATTAGTTTACCTTTGTTTTTTATTTTTTCTCCTTTTTCTTGGAGACAATCCTTTTTTTTTACTTCTTTATCACTCTTGTCTATTTCTCTTTTTACTATTTTTTTATTGATTTTGTTTATCAATTCTCCATCAATTCTTTTCCTAAAATGAACTAGCATTGAAGATTCCAGTGGTGGCTCTTGTTGATAACAATTTAAACCTATAAAGTATTGTAGATAGGGATTTTCTCTAATCTGTTCTATAGTTTCTCTATCACTTGTTCCTAATTTTTCCTTAATAATTAATGTCCCTAATGCCATTCTAAATAGTTTGGCTGGCGCACCTTTTTCTGCTGAAAAAAGTTTAGCATATTCTTCCTCAAAATCATCCCAAGGTATCAACTCTGCCATGATTACCCAACGATTATTGGGGGACAATTTGCCCTCGAAAGGTAATTCAAATTTTTCTGGGGGCGGTAAAGGTTGCTCCTCTTTTCGATACATTTGTTCTTGACCAACAACTGGGAGGTGTTTCTACCAATTATAGCGGTTTGTAGCCGACAAAGCTGATCTTTTTTGCGATCGCGAATATGGGTGTAACCTTTTAAAGAATAGGGTTTTGCTTTTATTCAGCAAACCCTAAATAAGTTAGCAGAATCTGAAGAAGAATTAAGACAGTTAGAAAGATATGAAGAGGAGATCACATCCTACGACAAAGCTTTAGAAATTAAACCTGATGATCATCAAGCTTGGAATAACCGAGGGGTTGCTTTACGTAACTTAGGAAGATATGAAGAGGCGATCGCATCCTACGACAAAGCTTTAGAAATTAAACCTGATAAACATGAAGCTTGGAATAACCGAGGGAATGCTTTAGGTAACTTAGGGGGATATGAAGAGTCGATCGCATCATACAACAAAGCTTTAGAAATTAAACCTGATAAACATGAAGCTTGGAATAACCGAGGGAATGCTTTAGGTAACTTAGGAGGATATGAAGAGTCGATCGCATCATACAACAAAGCATTAGAAATTAAACCTGATGATCATCAAGCTTGGTATTTTCGAGGGAATGCTTTATATAACTTAGGAAGATATGAAGAGGCGATCGCATCTTATGATCAAGCATTAGAAATTAAACCAGATAAAGATAAAGCTTGGTATAACCGAGGGATTGCTTTACATAACTTAGGAAGGCTAGAAGAGACGATCACTTCTTGGGATAAAGCATTAGAAATTTCATCTAATGATTATGAAGCCTGGTATTGTCGAGGGAATGTGTTATTTTTCTTAGGAAAGCATGACGAGGCCTTAGAATCCTATCTCAAAGCAAGAGAATTGCAACTTGATTATGATGAAGTTTGCATTAAAGTATGCAATTTATTTCATCCTACTAATTCTTTTCGTCCGCCTATAAATATACTAGAACGGATGATAGAGCTTAAGATGGCCGATTATAACGAATATAACGGATTGAGATCACTAGACGAAGGTTACGACGAAAAAATAATGAATAAATTGAAACAATAAATATCTATTGTAGGGACATAATATTATTATGGCCGCAAATGGCATTATAGCGTTTCTTAGACTTATGAGGTACACCCTGCCCTCCTGTAGAGACGTTGCATGCAACGTCTCTACAACAAACTATGTACCTCACGAGTATGAGAAGTGCTATATGTCCAGATAATACCCTCAATTGGGTTTTTAGCCAGGGAATTAGGTTAAATCGCTTCGAGATCGCTTTCTCCAGTGCGAATGCGAATAACCTGGTCGACAGGAGAAACAAAAATCTTGCCATCTCCAATTTCCCCTGTACGTGCAGCCCCTCTCAGCTTGTCAATAACCATTGCTACCTGATCATTCTCAACCACAATTTCCAGCTTCAATTTTTGTAGAAATTCTACCGTATATTCCGAACCGCGATAACGTTCGGTTTGTCCTTTTTGTCGTCCAAACCCCCGAACCTCAGAAACTGTCATACCAACAATTCCCGCATTGACTAAAGCGATCTTTACTTCGTCTAATTTAAAGGGGCGGATAATCGCTTCTACCTTTTTCAAAGTGGGTTACTCCTCGTAATCTAGGTTTACTCGTTGTCTACTATAGATATAAATTCCCACCCAGTTGCCCATAAACCCTAAGATTTTTAAGTATTGATGAGTATTGATCCTCGAAAAATCCAAATCCAGTTACAAAAACCTGAACTTCCCCTACATATCTTTGATACAGTTACCTCCACAAATCAAGTGGTTTGGGACTTATTAGCAGAGGGAAACCCCTTCCCTCTGATGGCGATCGCTTCTCAACAAACAGCAGGAAGGGGACAATGGGGCAGAAACTGGGTTTCTGCGGTGGGGGGACTTTATCTATCCATCGGTCTAAAATTGCAGATAACAGCCCAAAATGCTCCCCATTTAACCCTCTTCAGTGCTTGGGGTATTGCTGAGAATTTACCTCGTTATGGACTACCCGTAAAATTAAAGTGGCCTAATGATCTTATTTTGCAAGGCAGAAAATTAGGGGGAATTAAAAGCGAAACTCGTATTCAACAAGAGACAATTACCCACTGTGTCATTGGTGTAGGGATTAATTGGTGTAATCAAACACCAGATCCAGGGATTACCATTCAATCTTACGACAAACCCCATAATATTGACAGTTTAGAAACCTTAGCGGCCATTACCACCAATGGAGTCTTTCGGGGTTATGACCATTATTTGAGCAATGGGATTGATAATTTACTGAGAAATTATATAGAAATCTTGGATAGTGTCGGCCGTAAAGTTATCATTGAAGGAATGACAGGAACTATCATCGGTGTTAGCACTCAAGGAGAGTTAAAGGTTTCTTTGCAGGCCCCTGGGTCAAAAACCACCCTGAAACTACCACCAGGAACCCTATCCCTTGGTTATTCACAAGGGGAAACATGACCTAATTGAACATTAACAAGAGGAAGGTTTAAGATTATGCAAGCGATTTATATTCCCCATTTACTCAACGCTCCCAATAGAACCCAAACCCTTGTTTTTGATGATTTTATCCCTGAATTACAAAGTTTAACCCCCTTTCGTGGGAAAATGATGGTTCGTCACGGAGGAACTTTTTTGGAAGTGGGGGTTAAAGGAGAAACTATTATTACCTTAACCTGCGATCGCTGTTTACAACGGTATAATCGTCGTCTTGCTCTAGATACTTCGGAAATTATTTGGTTAGATAAAGACGCAGAGTTACCGCAAAATTATCCTCAAGAAAGAGAAGTTTCTTTGGAAGATTTATCAGAAACTTTATCCCCAGATGGACATTTTGATGCTCAAGGTTGGCTTTATGAACAATTATGTTTAGCGGTTCCTTTAAGACAATTATGTGGTAAAGATTGTCAACCCCCAAAAACAAAAACAGAGGAAAATGAACCAAAAATTGATAGTCGTTGGTCTGGTTTAGAAGCTTTAAAGCAACAATTACAGAACTAGACAAGACCCCGTTCTTAATGACGGGGTTTAAGTGAGTTGACAACAGTTTCCTTAAGTTCAGTAATGGGGGATAAATGGTGAATAAGATTGATAAAGTTGCTCTTTTTGGTGGTACTCATGGCAACGAGATGACGGGAATTTATTTGATTAAAAAATATCTCCAAAACCCCGATTTAATTGAGCGTTCAACTCTTAAAGTTTTTCCATTTTTATCTAATCCTAGAGCAATTGAATCCAGAGTTAGATATACAGAAATTGATTTGAATCGTTGTTTTGGTTCGGAGGAAATAGACAATTTAGATAATTTTTTATATGAGCAACTTTTAGCTAAAACCATTCATCAAAAGCTACTCAATGAGCAGATAAATTTTGTTGTGGATCTCCATAGTACAACAGCTAATATGGGATTAACAATTATTCTTTCTGATACAGATGATTTTCATCTACAACTCTGTAGTTATTTAAGCAGTATTTATCCCGAAATTAAGGTTTTATTCTATGCTTCAAAGGAAAAAGATAAATTGTTGAGAAGTAATACAGAATTAGGATTGACCATTGAAATAGGTGCAGTTGCTCAGGGAGTCTTAGATGCAAATTTATTTATTAAAACAGAAAAGATTGTTGAGAGTTTATTAGATTATTTAGACAAAAAAAATCAAGATCAAATTCCTGAAAAAAGTCATAAATTAGGATTTTATGAAGTATTTGAAAGACTTGATTATCCCAGAATAAATGAAGAAATAGCAGCTATGATTCACCCTAATTTACAATTTAAAGACTATAAACCTCTTAATCCAGGGGATGATTTATTTATTACTTTCGATGGTAAAACTATCACTTATCAGGGTGATTCAACAGTTTACCCTGTCTTTGTGAATGAAGCAGCTTATTATGAAAAAGGAATTGCTATGTGTTTAGCTAAACAACGGGAAATAGTTGTAAATTTTAATAATGGATAATGGATAATGGATAATGGATAATGGATAATGGATAATTACAGAGATAGAATATAGAATGACATTTGATTCTACATTCTATCTCACTGCCTTGGTCAAATTTCTAGTAGTAGAATTATTAACAGAGTAGATGTTAAACAGGCAAACAATGTCCTAATTACATTCCACTTATTCCAACGGGGTTCAAAGTTTAAACGTGCTGTTTTTAATGTACTTTCATCCATATCCATAACATCCCAAGTTTGTAGTTTATTATTCAGTGGAACATTAATGGTAAAAGTGGGTAATTGAACACCAAAAATGTAAATAAATGTACCAACAAGAAGCAGAGGAAAAAATTGATTTAATTGTCCAATGCCAAGTATGGCAGAAGTGATTAAAAATATTACTGAACCAACCCAAACTAAAACAAAAATTGGTTGATTGTTCTGAATAATACTATCTATCACCTGAAAAGCACGAATAAACTCTCGGTCATTTAAACGTTGTATTCCCGGCATCACTACTAGGACAAAAGCAAACAAAAATCCAGCGACCAAAGAACAGAAAAGTGTGGCTATACTTAGGGTTTGCTGAAAAAGTTTCTCCAAAATTTATGCCACTTTTGACCAAGAATTTTCTGACAAATCAATAAGTTTTAGTACATAAAAATTGTTTAAAGTATAATCAAAATTAATGAAAGGCGGTCTGATGAGTTCCCCTGTTCTATTATTAGTAAATAAGGACAAAAAAAGCGACAAAAACTGCCTCAGAAGTTTAGAAAGATTGGCAACTAAAAATGTAATAGCAATAGATGTAATGGAGGTTTCAGGGAGTTTTGTCATCACGAGATTTAGGCTAAATCTTCGTTTAGCTTGTCCAAACTTTCCCTCAATAGCATTACGGAAGCATTCATCGGAGTGGGCTTGTTTCTTTTCTTCTTCACTGACATTTTTCGGAGGTCTTCCTAACTTCGGACCACTGATTCTTATCCTTCTTTCCTTACACCAATTTCTGTTTTCCCTAGTTCGATAAATTTTATCTACATGGACGGATTCGGGATAATAGCCAAACGTTTCTTTATACTTTTCTACTTGTTCTTTTAAATGACAAGATTCATTGAAGTTTTCCCAACTTATTTTGTCTAGAAACACATAGTTATCTACACAGCTTACTGAGAGTTTAGCTCCAAACTCTATTGGTTTCCCTGCTTTTCCCCTCACTATTGGACGAATATGCGGTTGAGTTAAACTTACAATTCTTTGAGGAACACTCTGGGTCTTATTCTCCCACATTGACTGTTGTTGTTCATAAACTTTTTTGATAGTCTCTAGACAATTTTTCTGTCTTTTACTCAGATTTTCCAGGGAAGCCCCAGCTTGAATTAAGTCTTCTATATTTCCTAAATTTTTCTTAAGGTATTTTAACTGTTTCCCGATAGCTTTTCTTCTTTCTTGATAAGATACTTTTCGTTTTTTAGCTACTTTTAAGTATTCCTTTCTAGCAATTTTTCTAGAAGTTCTCGGCTTTTTTCTCAATTTCACTCTTAATGGTTTATAAAGATTATCTATTATTCTTTCTGTCTCAATTCTGGCTTGATTTAATATGCCTAAATCCGTTGGGTATTTGATGTCTGCTGGCGCACAAGTCGCATCTAAAATTAGTTTACCTTTGTTTTTTATTTTTTCTCCTTTTTCTTGGAGACAATCCTTTTTTTTTACTTCTTTATCACTCTTGTCTATTTCTCTTTTTACTATTTTTTTATTGATTTTGTTTATCAATTCTCCATCAATTCTTTTCCTAAAATGAACTAGCATTGAAGATTCCAGTGGTGGCTCTTGTTGATAACAATTTAAACCTATAAAGTATTGTAGATAGGGATTTTCTCTAATCTGTTCTATAGTTTCTCTATCACTTGTTCCTAATTTTCCCTTAATAATTAATGTCCCTAATGCCATTCTAAATAGTTTGGCTGGCGCACCTTTTTCTGCTGAAAAAAGTTTAGCATATTCTTCCTCAAAATCATCCCAAGGTATCAACTCTGCCATGATTACCCAACGATTATTGGGGGACAATTTGCCCTCGAAAGGTAATTCAAATTTTTCTGGGGGCGGTAAAGGTTGCTCCTCTTTTCGATACATTTGTTCTTGACCAACAACTGGGAGGTGTTTCTACCAATTATAGCGGTTTGTAGCAGACAAAGCTGATCTTTTTTGCGATCGCGAATATGGGTGTAACCTTTTAAAAAATAGGGTTTTGCTTTTATTCAGCAAACCCTAAGTAGAAAGACTAAAGAAGCAGGAAAATTTATTTTAGCAACTAACTTAGTAGAGGAAAATAAATTAGAAGCTAGTGAAATTCTGATAACTTATAAAAACCAGCAATCTACGGAAAGAGGATTTCGATTTTTGAAAGATCCCTTATTTTTTACTGATAGTTTCTTCGTTAAAAAACCAGAAAGAATAGAAACAATGTTATTTTTAATGTCTTTGTGTTTGTTGATTTATAACTTGGGGCAAAGAGAATTAAGAAATTGTTTAAAAAGAGTCAAAAAAGGAATAAATAATCAAGTAGGGAAAGTAACATTGCGTCCGACTTTGAGGTGGATATTTCAATGTTTTCAAGGTATTCATTATGTGATTTTAAACGGAGTTAAACAAATTGTCAATTTAACAGAAGAAAGGCGTTTTATATTGAGTTTATTACCTGCATCTTGTTAAAGATATTATCTATAAATTGAATTGGATAAAGCAAAAATAATAAAAGAATAAGAGTCTAATGATATCAAATGAGAAGAGGAAACTCTCCTTCGTTTGTGCTGAGTCTTGCTAAGTTTTCAATGAGTATAAATCTTCTTAATTTGATTATTTTTCCTAAAAATTTAATGAAAAGAGAAATATTCTTGCCCAGGTATGATTTTCGGACTTTTTGAAACTATGTATTTTTTTATACTACATTTTGAAGTGCGGAATCTGGGTTAAAATTTAGTGTTTGTAATAACCAAGTAATTTCTGAGGGTACATAATATCTTTCATTGCAGTTAATTGTTTTTTTGTTGCCCAGATCATCTTCAATATTAAAAATGCTCGACTCTCGAAAAGTCATTAAATCAAAAGAATGATTTTCCGTGTTTCCAGAATTAATATTATCATCCATCAAATCTTTAACGGAATGATAGAGGGGATATAAAGCATTTAAAGCCGTAAAAATAAACAGTCCCCCAGGTTTTAAAGCCTTAGCTGCACTAGCAAGAATTTGGAAATTCATGTCATCGGTTTCCATTAAACAAAATCCCCCTTCACACATAATATAGACCAAATCGAATTCATCAATAAAAGGTAAATTTCTAGCATCATGTTTATAAAACTCAAGAGATAAATTTTCCCCAAGCACTTTGTCTTTAGCCCTGTTTAATAGGGAATCTGACAAATCGATACCTACTACTTGATAACCTCGTTTGGCCAATTCAATAGAATGTCTGCCTGTTCCACAACCGATATCTAATATTCTGGTATTTTTATCATAATTAATTTCTTCTTCAAGAAAATCACACTCACCAACAGTTCCTTTAGTAAACCCTTCTTGATCGTACTTAAGAGCGTAATTTTCAAATAATTCTTCGTACCACTGTTTCATGATTTTATCTTAAGGGAATAAATGTGACAGGGATATCATAACTTGTTGACAACTCCACTGCCCTTATGGCGAGTGAATTCTTCCTTCACCGCTCAACGCCTTGCAAAAGCAGTGCCTTTGCTTGGTCTGACTCGAACTCCAGAAGCAGCAGCGAGATGCCCTCCCGCCAAAATTCGTAATCCTTCATCTTTGATATTTTTAGCAGCGTTTATGTCACGATCATGGGTAGTTTGACAATGCTCACAAGTCCAGGTTCTAACATTAAGTGGCAAACTGTCCACTTGTGTTAGGCATACGTTACAGGTCTTAGAGCCAGGAAAAAACCTATCAACTTCAATGTAAGTTGTTCCTTCCCATTCTGCTTTATACTTAAGCATGGTGCAGAACATCCCCCAACCAGCGTCGCTAATAGACTTGGCTAGGCTATGGTTCTTAACCGCCGACCCACCTTGAATTGAATTCAAGGTGGAAAGCGGCGGTGCATTCCGCACCATGTTTTTGACCGCCAGATTTTCTACTACTATGACTTGGTTTTCGTCAACTAAATTACGACTTAGCTTGTGTAGAAAATCCTCACGACATCGGCTTATCTTTTCATGAACCTTAGCAACTTTAACTTTAGCTTTATTACGGTTACTAGAGCATTCTTGCTTACGGCTAAGTTGTTTTTGTTTAATTGCTAACTTTTTCTCATACTTACGATAGTATTTAGGATTACCGTGCTTAGTACCGTCGCTAGTTATAACGAAATGGGTTAACCCTACATCAATACCGACCGCCTTGCCTTGAGAGTTAGGCTCAGGCTTTTCTTTCCCATCATCGTACAAGCAAGAGGCGTAAAATTGACCAGAGGGGGTCATAGAAACAGTTACGGACTTAAGCTTACCTTGGGGCAATTTAGATACCTTACAGTAGACTTTCTTTATTTTAGGTAATGTTAAGTAGTCCCCTTCTAGCTTGATTCCTTGAGGAAATCTGATAGATTGTTTTTTATGCCTCTTCTTGAAATTAGGGTACTTGGCGCGCTTCCCAAAGAAGTTAAGAAACGCACTGGACAAGTCTAAAGCTACCTGCTGTAAAGCTTGTGAAGGTGCTTCAGGCAGCCATTCGTACTCTTCTTTAAGTGTAGGTAAAAGTTTAATGATGTCGTTGCGACTCAACCCTTTACCAGTGTCTTTGTAGGTTTGGCTTGTTAGGTTAAGAGCATAGTTGTAAAACCAACGAGCGCACCCAAAAGACCTAATTAACAAGTCTTTTTGGGCTTCTGTTGGATATATACGGTACTTGTACGCTTTTAACCTTATCTTTACCAAACTTACGACACTATGTTAAACTAACCAGTTAGGTAATGTCAACCCCTAAATCAAGTCCCCCTAAAAGGGGGAGGTTTTAAACCCAATTTTTCGATAAGTTGCAAAAATAACCAGATCAACTCCGAACTCCGAAATCCGTTTGATAACTGAGCAACGATAACGCATGACAATTCGATACAATATTGTCAACGAGACATAATCAAGCTAAACTCTCGAACGAACACTATCCGCGATTAAATGGAGTAGCTGGAGAAACAAACACACATGGGCAAAGTAGTCGGCATTGATCTGGGGACAACTAATTCTGTCGTTGCAGTAATGGAAGGCGGAAAACCAGTCGTGATCGCCAACTCAGAAGGAATGCGTACTACCCCTTCTGTGGTTGGCTTCAATAAAGATGGAGAATTAGTCGTTGGACAAATGGCCAGACGACAAGCGGTTTTGAACCCCCAAAACACCTATTATGGGGTGAAGCGGTTTATGGGACGAAAATACCCAGAATTAACCCCCGAATCAAAACAAGTTCCCTACACCATCCGTCGGGATGAATACGGTAGCATTAAAATAAAATGTCCTCGCCTCAAAAAAGACTTTGCTCCCGAAGAAATTTCAGCTAAAATTCTCCGTAAATTGGCAGAAGAAGCGGAACGCTACTTAGGAGAACCTGTTACAGGAGCCGTGATCACCGTTCCGGCCTATTTTAACGATTCCCAACGCCAAGCCACTCGGGACGCTGGCAGAATCGCTGGATTAGAGGTTTTACGAATTATCAACGAACCCACAGCAGCGTCATTGGCCTATGGGTTGGATCAAGAAAGGTCACAAAAAATTCTCGTCTTTGACTTAGGAGGAGGAACTTTCGATGTATCTGTGTTGGAAGTGGGAGATGGAGTGTTTGAAGTCAGAGCTACCAGTGGGGATACCCAACTAGGAGGAGGAGACTTTGATAAACGCATTGTCGATTGGTTGGCCGAGCAATTTTTAGAACAGGAAAAAGTCGACCTTCGTAAAGATAGACAAGCATTACAACGGCTGACAGAAGCAGCAGAAAAGGCGAAAATTGAGCTATCAGGGGTCAGTGTCACCGATATTAACCTCCCCTTCATTACTGCCACCGAAGAGGGTTCCAAGCACATAGAAACCCGTCTGATGCGCCCTCAATTCGAGGATCTCTGCGGAGACTTAGTAAGTCGTCTCACTCGTCCCATTAAACGGGCTTTGAACGATGCTAGATTAACCCCTGTACAGATCGATGAGGTGGTGTTAGTGGGTGGGGGGACTAGAATGCCCATGATCAAAGCCCTGGTACGGAGTTTTATCGATAAAGAACCCAACGAAAATGTTAACCCCGATGAAGTAGTAGCGGTGGGGGCGGCCATTCAATCGGGTATTTTGGCAGGGGAAGTGAAAGAAATCTTGTTATTGGATGTTACTCCTCTGTCTTTGGGTTTGGAAACCATTGGAGGTGTCACTAAAAAGTTGATACCCCGTAACACCACTATTCCTGTACGTCGTTCCGATATCTTTTCTACTGGGGAAAATAATCAAACTATGGTAGAGGTTCATGTGGTGCAAGGAGAAAGGGAAATGTCTAAGGATAATAAATCCTTGGGACGGTTTAAATTAACAGGGATACCACCAGCACCAAGGGGCATTCCTCAAGTGCAGGTAGCTTTTGATATCGACGCTAACGGAATTTTACAGGTGACGGCACGCGATCGCACCACAGGCAGAGAACAAAGTGTGGTGGTTCAAGGTGCTTCTACTCTTAGCGAAGGGGAAATTAATCGGATGATTAATGAAGCAGCGGAGTTTGCTGAGGAAGATAGACAGAGAAGGGAAAGGATCGAAAAACGGAATAAGGCCAAAGCTCTAACGGATCAGGCATTACGTCGTTTAAAAGACGTTACTTTGGACTTTGGAACCCAATTTACCAGTGGTTATCGTCGTCAAATCGAAGCTTTAAATGCAGAGATCATGGATAGTTTAGATAAAGACGACGAAAGACGACTAGATCGGGCGCAAGCAGACTTAGAAGATGTTTTGTACGAACTGAAGCGAGAAGTGCGTTTACAATATGAGGATGAAGAAGATGAGGGCATTTTTGATTCTATCCGTCGTACCCTAGTGGGAGACGATGAGGACGACTATCCTTATACTCCCCGTGGTTCAAGTTATGGTAACGATTATGATACACCCCGTTATCCAGAAAGATCAGACTATGGACAACCCCGTTACGATGAACGTCGTTATGATGAGCGTCAAACCTATGGTTCTCCTCCTTCTCGTTATGAACGCAATGATCGTTACGATGACGAATACGATGAATGGGACAGCGGCGATCGCCCCAGTCCCCGATCCCGTCGTCCTTCTCCTGAACCCCGTCGCTATCCTCCCAAAGACTCCGATAGCTATTACACCCGCGATCGCTCCCGTCGTATTCCCAAAGAAAACCAATGGGATGAAGAGGATGATGATTGGTTTTGAACTACCACACGCTGACGCAAGCGTACAGCGTGGGTTTCCTACCCAGAGACAAGCACAGTAGTAGATTTCTTGCGTCCTCTATTACTGCGGCTTACAGTCTGGCGATAGGCTTTGTCCCGTGTCCCACAGGTCAAAATTCGTAGTCCCTCTTCTCTGAGGTTAATTGCAGCATTAACATCCCTGTCGTGTGTTGTATGGCAGTTATTACAAGTCCATTTTCTGACATCAAGGGGTAAACTACCCACTTGATTTAAGCAAACATGACAAGTCTTTGAGGAAGGGAAAAACCGATCAACTTCAAGATAGGTTTTTCCATCTTGTTCTGCTTTGTATTTAAGCATGGTCATGAACATTCCCCATCCCACTTGTCCTATGGCTTTAGCCAGACAATGGTTTTTCATCATACCTTTAACGTTAAGATTTTCTGTCACAATGACTTGGTTATCGTCAACAATCCTACGAGAGAGTTTGTGTAGAAAATCCTCACGACAGTTAGCTATTTTACGGTGTACTTTTGCAACTTTCCTTCTAGCGTTATTACGGTTATTAGAACCTTTTTGTTTTCTAGATAGTTATTGCTGCTTAAGTTTTAAGTTCTTTTCATATTTGGTGAGAAATCTTGGATTATCAAATTTAGAGGCATCACTGGTAATAGCAAAATGGGTTAAGCCTACGTCAATACCGACTGCTTTTCCTTCTGTTGATGCTTCTGGCTTTTCTTTACCATCATCAAATAAGATAGAAGCAAAGTATTGACCACAACAGTTTTTACTGATAGTTACAGTTTTAATCTTACCCTCAATAGGTCTATGGATAACTGCTTTTACATCTCCAATTTTAGGAATTTTCAAGTAGTTATCAAATACTTTGACGTTTTGAGGGTACTGTATAGACTGCCTACCACGTTTCGACTTAAATCTAGGATACTTAGGGTTTGCTGAAAAAGTTTCTCCAAAATTTATGCCACTTTTGACCAAGAATTTTCTGACAAATCAATAAGTTTTAGTACATAAAAATTGTTTAAAGTATAATCAAAATTAATGAAAGGTGGTTTAATGAGTTCCCCTGTTCTATTATTAGTAAATAAGGACAAAAAAAGCGACAAAAACTGCCTCAGAAGTTTAGAAAGATTGACAACTAAAAATGTAATAGCAATAGATGTAATGGAGGTTTCAGGGAGTTTTGTCATCACGAGATTTAGGCTAAATCTTCGTTTAGCTTGTCCAAACTTTCCCTCAATAGCATTACGGAAGCATTCATCGGAGTGGGCTTGTTTCTTTTCTTCTTCACTGACATTTTTCGGAGGTCTTCCTAACTTCGGACCACTGATTCTTATACCTCTTTCCTTACACCAATTTCTGTTTTCCCTAGTTCGATAAATTTTATCTACATGGACGGATTCGGGATAATAGCCAAACGTTTCTTTATACTTTTCTACTTGTTCTTTTAAATGACAAGATTCATTGAAGTTTTCCAAACTTATTTTGTCTAGAAACACATAGTTATCTACACAGCTTACTGAGAGTTTAGCTCCAAACTCTATTGGTTTTCCTGCTTTTCCCCTCACTATTGGACGAATATGCGGTTGAGTTAAACTTACAATTCTTTGAGGAACACTCTGGGTCTTATTCTCCCACATTGACTGTTGTTGTTCATAAACTTTTTTGATAGTCTCTAGACAATTTTTCTGTCTTTTACTCAGATTTTCCTGGGAAGCCCCAGCTTGAATTAAGTCTTCTATATTTCCTAAATTTTTCTTAAGGTATTTTAACTGTTTCCCGATAGCTTTTCTTCTTTCTTGATAAGATACTTTTCGTTTTTTAGCTACTTTTAAGTATTCCTTTCTAGCAATTTTTCTAGAAGTTCTCGGCTTTTTTCTCAATTTTACTCTTAATGGTTTATAAAGATTATCTATTATTCTTTCTGTCTCAATTCTGGCTTGATTTAATATGCCTAAATCCGTTGGGTATTTGATGTCTGCTGGCGCACAAGTCGCATCTAAAATTAGTTTACCTTTATTTTTTATTTTTTCTCCTTTTTCTTGGAGACAATCCTTTTTTTTTACTTCTTTATCACTCTTGTCTATTTCTCTTTTTACTATTTTTTTATTGATTTTGTTTATCAATTCTCCATCAATTCTTTTCCTAAAATGAACTAGCATTGAAGATTCCAGTGGTGGCTCTTGTTGATAACAATTTAAACCTATAAAGTATTGTAGATAGGGATTTTCTCTAATCTGTTCTATATTTTCTCTATCACTTGTTCCTAATTTTTCCTTAATAATTAATGTCCCTAATGCCATTCTAAATAGTTTGGCTGGCGCACCTTTTTCTGCTGAAAAAAGTTTAGCATATTCTTCCTCAAAATCATCCCAAGGTATCAACTCTGCCATGATTACCCAACGATTATTGGGGGACAATTTGCCCTCGAAAGGTAATTCAAATTTTTCTGGGGGCGGTAAAGGTTGCTCCTCTTTTCGATACATTTGTTCTTGACCAACAACTGGGAGGTGTTTCTACCAATTATAGCGGTTTGTAGCCGACAAAGCTGATCTTTTTTGCGATCGCGAATATGGGTGTAACCTTTTAAAGAATAGGGTTTTGCTTTTATTCAGCAAACCCTAATTACAGGTTTACTTGCTTCTGGTTTACCCTTAACAGGAATGTTACTTTATCCCCCTTTAAGATTAAGACAATTAAAAGCTCAATATCGCCGTCAAGAATCTAAAAAATTGATTGAACCGTAACAGTTTTAATTTAATACAGAGTTTGGGCATAATAGTATTATGCCCCTACGAGGATGAGAATTTATGAATGATTTGTTGTAGGGGTTTAATACTATTAAAACCACTCCACCTGTGTATAACATCAAAAAATCATGCTAACCACTGACAAACCTACTAACCCAAAAGCTGATCGAGTTGTTTTATATCATATTGGTTGGCAACAATTTAATAACTTATTAAAAGACTTAGGAAATAACCGTTCCGCTAGAATAGCTTATGATCAAGGAACATTAGAAATTATGACCCCTTTACCCGAACATGAATATTTTAAAGAAAGAATCAGCGATACAATTAAGGATGCTGCTGACATATTAGACTTAGACTTTGAATGTTTAGGATCAAGCACATGGAAACGAGAAATTAAACAAGCAGGAGTTGAACCGGATAACTGTTTCTACTTCCAAAACGAACCCTTAATTAGAGGGAAATTAACCTTTGACTTAAATCAAGATCCTCCCCCAGATTTAGCTTTAGAAATTGATTTAACCAGTAAATCTTTAGATCGCTTGCCAATTTATGCTCGTTTAGGCGTTCCTGAAATATGGTGTTATGATTCTGGCAAACTAAAAATTTATCAATTAGAAAAAGAAACTTATATCGAAACAGAAAAGAGTTTTATTTTTCCTGCTCTTAACATTAAAGAAATTCCCAGATTAATTGAATCATACCGTGAGTTAGGAAGACATACTTTCCGCAAAGCTGTTAGGGAATGGGTGAAAGAACAAATTATGATTTAAGTCTTTTTCTCAATTTCAACTAAACGATAACGTTCAACATCATTAAGGTCTTTGAAAGAATGAATAAATTTTTCTTGATAACCCTTATTCTCGATAATTTCTCCATCCTCTCCTTTAGGGTTATCTCTATCGGACTCCCCATAAAGAAGATAAAGACAGCTAGTATTAAGAGTTTCTAATTTCTCCAAGTCTTTAATTTTCCATCTTCCCATATCTAATTTATTTTGAACAACATCTACCCCATATTGTTGATATTGACTGGGAGGCATTTGGGCAAAAAATGGGATCATGATATAAGCATAAGTTCCATAAACATGATCACTATAAACAATACATTCATAAGAAGTTTTTTCAGCATAGCTGATGGTTTCTCCTAAAGTTGATAACCAAACATCTGTATGCCAACGGGGATATTCAAAGACATATCGCTGAGAATAAATAACTAAATTAGCGAACATAACTCCCATGAGCAAAAATATGGCAGCCTTTTTCCATATACCTTGAGAAAAGTCAGTTATTTTACCAACAGCATAACCAGAAATAATCGCAAATAATGGAGTAACTAGTAAAGTCCTAACCGCACTCTCTGGAGAAATAAAAGCAGCAGGAATGGGGTATAATACTAACCATATATATAAGATCCATTTATGATAGGTTTTCTCTTTAATCAGGAGTAGTAAACCTGCCAAAATTAAGGGTATTTGAAATGAGTAAAGTCCGGCCATATTATTAATCTTATGACGAGGACTGGGATCACCTTCAAAAAACAAGAAATCTAAACTAAAATAGGAAAAATAATCACTAACAATTTTATTAAAATCTGTTTGAATTCCTACTGTATTAGCTCTAGCCATTCCTTCGGGAGATAATTGATAAATAATTTGAGGAATAAATAGAATAGAAAAAGCAATTAAAGCCCACGTTGTATAATATCGATTTTTCCAAAGATGTTCCCAATATATAGCACCTAATCCCAGTAAGAATAAAGGAATAAAAACTCTAGAAGAATTGTACGTATAGATACTAATACAAAATAGTAAACTTGAAGCAACTAACCATTTGGGCTGCTTAAAACTCTTGAAAAATAAGAAAAGACTTAAACAAAATAAACAGGGAACCAAAATCGCTCGAAACGTGACACGACTAAAATGTATATGCCAGGGTAATATTGCTAAAAATAGAGCAGATAAGAGACCTATTTTTTGATTAAAAATTTCTTTAGCAAGATGGTACACTATGAAAACTGTTAAGGTTCCAATCACAGCGGAAGTAATTCTTGCTCCAAAAGTGGTTAATCCAAATAGTTTAATGAAGGGAACCATGAGGTACGTATAAAGTCCTTCACGGTAATCATTAGCTGATTTAAAATACCACGGTAAAAACTCTCCATATTGATCCCGTAAAGTATGAAGAATTGAATAAGCATCGTAAGCATTGGATGCTTCATCGGTAAACAAACCACTGGGTATGCTTCCTAGAAATACTACTCTTAATAGTAAAGCGGTAATTAAGATAGCTGGCAAATAGAGGGAAGTATTTTTAAATTTAGTTAACATTTTACAATTTAAGATTTTTGGCTAAGAAAACAGAAAAAATCAGTAAACTACCTATTATTTTAAAATTTTTCTCCCTTGACATTTCTCCGCAACATATTCAGGACTTATATCAAACTCTCCTTGAAGAGAATAATTGCGAGGAGGATGGAAATAAGAACTATAGAAAAAAGTATGAGGTCCTTCACCAACTAAGCAAACAGACTCACCATCTTTTATCTTTGCCAGCACTTCTTGAGACACATTAGGCTCGATATAATCTGATAAGGGAGAAAAGGAAGGCTTGCTAAAAAAGTAATTTGTTTTCTCCATAAAAATAAACATAAAAGCTGCTGCAACTAAGGCAAAATATTGTGGTTTAAGAATTCGTTTATCGGGTAATAAGTCTAGATTATGACACAGTAAATAACAATTTAGAGAAACAAAAACTATCATCCAATACATATAGTATCGAAGTTCATAAGCTTGAGGCATCAATGGTGTTAATGCTGTCATAATCAACATTAAAATCATAGCGACTTTAGCCTGAGCATTGAAGTTTCTGATGCACAAATAAATAAATAAACAGAGGTTAACTAGGACATAACCGCCAAAATAACCACCGATACCAAATCTTTCTTCATCCCACGAAATAAAGTCCATAGCTAAAGTCCAAGGCCAAGGTCTTCTATCATCAAAAGCATTAATTTCCAATACCGACCTTCCCCAGCGTAGATGTGGAGGAAGCTTTCTTATATTTTCGTGCATGAAATTAGGAGCAGCTTCGTTATGATTGAGAACTATGCCAGCAATCTCAACTTTAACGGGATAAAATGGATTTTGATAAACAATGATATTTTTGATTGGAGTCGCAAAAATCAATAAACTTGCTAATAAACATAACAAGAAACTCTTAATTGCACGAGGACTATTAATTTTTTCATTTTCTGTTTGACCGTATTTCAAAATTACTTGTGGCAAAACTGTCAGCAAAATTAAACAAACCACAGGAATTAATTGAAATTTAATATGTGCCGCTCCTGCTGCTGAAGCGATAATAAGGAGAAACGTTTTGTTATTTAAGGAAATCTTATTAACATACAGTAGATAAGTTGTCAAAATTAAAATAGAAACACAAACATTCCCCGGTAAGTCAATATAACTTCTAGCTGCGTGCATATGAACCATCGGCACAGCTAACAAGGAGAGAGTAGCCAAATAAAAGGGTATTTTTAGATAAAACTTTAGATAAGAGATGATAGTAATTAGACTAAAAAAAGCGAGTAAATTGGTTGCTTCTGGTCTTTGAAATATTTTCCAAAAAAGTCCTTGTAAAAAGTTGGCTAATAGGGGAAATCCCTTGAGACGATGTTCTAAATTGTATTCAAAAGTATATTGTTCGGGGGAGATAATACCCCAAATCCTAGCAGCAAAAGGAAGATGATACATATAGGCATCTCCCCCATAGTTACCATCAAAAAAGCTAATCTGAAAAATAGAAAATAGTATAGTAATAGAACCGACTGTTAACAATATTTTCAGGGTTAACTGAGAAACTATCTTGGATAGAAAATGGTTAGTGTTTTTGTTATTTTGTAAAATAGGAAATGTTATACTCAGTAGTCCTCCTATTCCTAAAAAAGCTCTAATTTTTCGTAATAGTGAGCCGTCAATATATCCGAAATAACCAACTATTCCCAACATTAATGCTAGGGAAATTAAGACTAAACCAAGAAGTGTTATTTTTTGTTCTCTTAGTCCAAAAATAAACGGAATATTTTTGAGGGCTGGCACAGCAACATATACCAGGGATGATGTAGTTAAAATGATGATGCCGAACACGAAACTAATCAGAGGAATAAACATAATTTTGAAATTTTAGTTTATATACTCTGGATTAGAATTAATTTCTAATCCAGCTTAAAGTTTATACTTAGTGCTAGAATCAAATACTATATATAAAGATTAGTGGGCAAGTTTTTGAAGTCGCTAATCTCAATAATTCTTGCTCCTTGGACTGACAAAGTATCGTCAAAGGTTTCATGAAGAAAGTCGAAATAAAGGTCTATTTTTGATGTCTCAGAAAGATGAATCACCCAATCACGATAACTAGAAGCCAATAAATTACTATAAGCGTGGTAACGAAAAATAGGTTTATCCCCTACTTTAACCCCACAAGTTAAGTCATTATCGGTTCCCTGTGCCGTAAAAACAACATCGATTAAGTAGCGTCCTTTATCCAAAATTAAAGGTGTTTTTAACCCAATAGAACCGTTTTCTTTGCTATAAAAATTAGAAGCATCTAGGGTGGTTCCTTCTCGGAAGCTAAAAGGGGGATTGTAAGGTACTTCTGATAAACGTTCTTGATGGATATAAAGATTGTTGCGGATAGCGACTCCTGGGGGATAATCTTGGGCATTTTCGATGGTTTGATAGGTATTCAAATCAATAGAAATATACCCTTTCTCTAATAAGAAATCTAAACAACGAGTATCTTCTGGCTGGGTTTCTAAAATTAAATGGGGCTTGGCCGATTCGATGGTTTTGGACATTCCTTTAACGGCATCAAATTCTGCCCCTTCGATGTCCATTTTAACTAGATTAGGAACTAATTTGATATGTTCAACAAAATCATCTAGAGCAATAGTTGAAACCTCATAACCTTGAGTTCCTGTTGATTGTTCTGCGTAGATGCTATCGTTGAGATGACTGCCTAAATAAATGGGAACTTTACTGTAGGATTTGTAATAGACTGCCGCATGAAATAACTGCACATTACTACACCCACTAAGGACAATATTACGCTGACATTTATCAACAATACGGGGACTAGCTTCAAAGGAACAAACCACCCCTTTAGGTCCCACCATTCGAGACATAACGGTGCTTAAACCTCCAAAGTTAGCACCCACATCAAAAACTACATCACCAGGACGGCATAAGTCTCTCAAGGCTAATTGTACAGGAGGTTCCCAGAAGTTGCCCTGATACCAGGGAGAAATACCATACATTCGTACTTCTTCTAGTTTCTGATTGAGTCCTAATTGTTGATCAATTTCTGGGGCTAAACCTTTACTTAGTTTTGCTTTTAACCATTCTTTCAGTTGTTTCATGATTCAGTTTTCTCCAATTTAGTTAACCATAAAAATGCGTGTTGTTCGTGACAATTATCGTTAAAAATACGATAATCTGGCTTTAATCCTAAGCTTTTTTCTTCATCCCAGGTTGCTAAATGTTCTTGTTCGATTTGTTTGGCTAACTTCCGAGTTTGTAGAACTCTGCTTAACGGGGGAAATCGAGATAATTTAGGCATCCAATCTAAAGAACGATAAGCTTGTAATAAGGTTTCAATTCCTTTGAAATACTCTAGAACTTTTGATTACTGCGATAAAAGGTTTGACCACCGCCAACCTTACTAAATAAATCGAAATCAGCAATCAGGACTTTCATAAGATACTAATTAATCACTTTTTTATAGTTTCGCCTTGGTTGACAGAATCAATTAATTCTTGGTTTAAGGCTAATGATGGCATCCGTAAAATACTAAGCACAATTTAAGGGTTTGTCAACTTATTTTATCGGAAGTCAGTGAGTTGAATGTTTAACCTTAACTTAGTTTATGATAACTAACCTAAGATTATCGGCTTTTCGTCATAGAAAATATAATCTAAAATAGAGGTCAATGATGTTGCTGACGTTGACTCATTGCCAAAAGTTCCCTGAGAAGGCAGTTATCAGTTATCACCTCAATAGAAAAGTTCGTAGTGAAGGCTTTAGCCATCATGAGGACTATCTTTATCATCTATTAGGACTAACTACAAACTAGGGAAATTCAAGATTTTAACTTTTGAATAGTAGAAACTAAAATGACTTGCATACTATCTACCTATTTATTTATTTAATTCTCTTAATAAAAAAACGTAGAAGGTAAAATCAACTATTACTTCTACGTTCTTAACTCTAATTTTTTGAAATTAAATTAGAACTTAAAGGTAGTCCGTAAAACCCCAACCCAAATAGTATTGTTATCTTCATCCCCTTCAGGGTTGATCACAGTGTAGAAACCAGGGGTTAATAAGATACCATCTGCAAGAGGATACTTATACTGAGCCTCGATGATATAAGGAGTATCTCTGTCAATAGACTGTAAATCTCCAGGAAGGGTTTCAACCCGTTCAGCAGTAACGTATTGTCCACCACCAACAGAAAATACAGCACCTTCCTTAAAGATATCCACAGCAGACAAAATAGCTGTCCAAGTCCATAAATCAGCCCCTAAACCACGGCGATCTTCTCCATTAGCCGGGTTAGCAACACCTTGAGCGCGGGCTAAAGCATAGGCACCAGTAGCGTATAAATGGAACGTATCATTAATACGCCAATCTCCTGTTATACCGTAACTATCTCGATTAGTGGCTACGTCAAAGAAGGGATCACTAGCCACACGGCTACCATTACTAGAGGAAGTATTAACATCATCCTCAGTGAAGTGGGAAAACACATAGGTAAAACTGATGTCTAAACTATCAGTGGGATAAATACTTAACTGACCCCCTGTACTATAGGAACCGTTAAATAAACCTTCCCCTAAGTCGGGGCTATTTCCGTTATCTGCTAGGTAAAGACCCCTGACTACAAAAACATCGTCCCAGAACTTGTATTCCGCACCAGCACCGATCCCTTCCGGTCCACGGAATAGTAAGGGGTTACGACGGATGAAACGGGACAAAGCACCGCTTCCAGAACTAGCTAAGAATGGGTTACCTACATCAAAAATGTTGTCAATATCTAAGGCATTGGTTCCTACCCAACCACGGAACTTACCGATGGGGAAGCGATAGTAAACATCATTTAATTCCACATCAGCATCATTAGACGCATCGTGTCCTAAACGGGCCATGGTGGTTCCCATTGCCCGATCCCATCGGGGAATGGTTCCAGTTTGAACACGAACCCTTAAACGGTCTTTTCCGTAGAAACTACTGTCAAAATTGAGTCGAGTCCGGAAGGCTAAAGTGGCATTATCATCAGGTCTTCGGGTTGCTCTGCGTCCGTCTGCCCCAAAGTTAAAGATAGCATCCCGTTGACGAGAATCGATCGCCCGTTCTCCAGATGCAGAGGAGAAGGTAAACAAGACTTCCCCTCCTAGTTTAGTGGTGGTAGAAAACTGATGATCTTCGAGGAAAGCAACCCGTGATTCTAAGTTATCCACCCGTGATTTTAGGGCCATTAACTCTTGTTCAAATTCTTGGGCCAACCGCTTTAATTTTTCGATATCTTCCCGTAAAACGGCGACATTTTCCTGTAATAACCGTTCGATGGTGTTTAAACAAGCGTTTAAACCGGCAGCAAACTCCCAACGAGACGTAGCGCGGTTGCCTCGGAAGGTGCGATCGGGATAGCCCACAATACAACCATAACGCTCTACTAAACTCCTTAAAGCTTCGTAGGCCCAGTCTGTAGGGGAAACGTCTCTTAACTCAGAAATATTGGTAACTTGGGACATTCCATCCCCACTGGTGTTATCCCAAAACTGTTTACTGGTGTCTCGGTTTAAAGGAGTGTTGAGGGTTGGACGATTTTGTAATACCCCTAAAGCTTCTTCAGGGGAAATGATCTCCCCTTGAGTTTGGTTTAGTTGGCTTTCATCGGGAACAGCGATCGCACTTTGAGCAGCGATCATCGATAAGACTGCTACACCGGATGTCATTTTGAGACATTGGGAGAATAATTTCCGCACTTTTGCGTTCCTCACGCCTAAAACTAATAAGCCTAATTGATGTTTTGGGAACAATTTCGGCTATTAATACTAATCTAATGGTTAGTTAAGAGAAGATTGTCAAATCATCATCTTTTATTATTATTTTCCTGAATTTTTCTCTATCCTTTCTCTATCCGCATTAACGTTAGTGAGCAGGATGCTCACACTCCCCCTGCTCCCCCTGCTCCACACTCCCCACTCACCCCCGATGGCCGGTAACAATATAGGAGACACGCTGAGCAATATTAGTAGCGTGATCAGCCATTCTTTCTAGATGACGAATCATCAGAGCAAGGAGTAAAAATGGCTCAATTACCCCTGGAATACTGTGCTGATAAGCTAAATGATGATAGAGTTCCTCGTAAGCATCATCCACGGTATCGTCTAACTTTTTCACCCGTTGGCCGGCACCGGCATCTAAGTCTGCCAAAGCCACTAAACTGGTAGCCAACATCATTTGAGCATGATTAGACATCATGGCAATATCGTCCATACAATCGTGGGGTTCGTAGGCAAATAATTTAACGGAAATTTCCCCTAAATCTTTGGCATAATCTCCAATCCGCTCTAAATCTCTGACTAATTGCATAAAAGCACTCAGAAGACGTAAATCTTGAGCAACAGGAGATTGTAGGGTCATTAATGTCGCACAGTCTAGTTCGATTTTACGATAGTAACGGTCAATTTTTTTATCGAGAATAGCAATTTTGTGGGCAGCATCAATATCTCTTTCAAACAAAGCTTGATGACTGAGTCGGAAAGATTCTTCTACTAAGGTTCCCATGCGCAAAACTTCTTGTTCGAGTCGTTTCAAACAACGTTGAAAATACGTATTTTCTGGATAATTTTCTGGGTAAGAGACATTCACAACACTATTTTTAACCTATACCTAATACTACTTGATTAAAAATTTAATTTAGACCTATATCTACCATAGTCTTTTTTCTCTGCAAGTTACAACAATTTGCAACATAAATTTATTGTCAGATTATATACTTTAACAGCAAGAAGTTAAGAAATCACTAACACTTTAAGGGGTTTTGGTTAACATAATTTCTATCCAAGCCCCTCCTGTATCAGGATGATTTTTAGCTGTGATTGTTCCCCCGTGAGCTTCGATAATTTCTTGGACAATCGCTAGTCCTAAACCGCTTCCTGATCTGACAGATTGATCATCTACTCCTTGTCGGGTGCGAGAGGTATCCCCACGATATAAACGATTAAAAATATGGGGTAGATCCTTATCTAAAAAACCTGTTCCTTGATCGAGAATACTAATTTCTCTGGTTTGCTCATCTTGATTATCTCGGAGATTGACAAGAATTTCACTGTTATTAGGACTATGTTTAATACTATTATCAAGAAGATTAATAAAAACTTGAATTAAACGAGAGCGATCGCCGCTAAATTGTAATGTTTTTGCTCCAGAAATCCTTAAATTGATTTGTTTTTCTTGGGCAAGGGGTTCTACTACTTCCCAGGCTACCAATAGTATATCGTTTAATTCTAATAGTTCTAAGCGTAAATTTTGGTAAGGATTGTCTTGTATTTGACTCAATTCTAACCAATCTTCAACTAAATTAATCAGACGCTGGGTTTCTTGTCCCATTTGCTTTGCTCGACGGCCTTCGGGATCTGCTAAACGTCTTTCTAACCACTCAGAAATCAGGGAAATTGATGTTAAAGGAGTGCGTAACTCATGGGTGAGATCGGATAAAGCACGATCACGAGAACGGGATAACTCCACTAGGGGTTGTTGGTTATGAAGATAGACAACAACTTGTCCTTGAGGTAAGGGATAAGCAAAGCCTTTTAAAGCTACAGAACTGCTATTTAGGTTATTTTTTGGGTAATTCTGGTTTTGATGTCCTTCTGGTACGTAATTGGTGGGGTAGAATGTCCACTCATTCACTTGAAGACTTTGAGTTTGCCGAGTTTGTTCGATTAGTTGATCCAATTCATAGGAACGAACTAACTCCAGTAATAAACGAACTTGTCCAGGTTGCCAGCGATCAATTTGCAATAAGTGCTGAGCTTGTTGATTACACCATAGTAACTGATTTTCTTGATCTACCCGTAAATAAGCAATGGGGGCGATCTCTAAAATCTCCTGTTTTAATGCTAATTCTTGTTGTTGTTTGTGGTATTGTTCTTTAATATAGCCAATTTCCCTCTTAATTAGAGTTATTACTGGTAAAGCTCCCAATAAATCTTGTGTATCAGGACAGAAGGTTAAAACGTTCTTTAATTGAGCTTTTAGGTGATAACGGCTCCAAATTAGAATCATCATCCCTAAGAGAAAGCCAAGAATAAAAGAGTACAAAATTACACAGGGGGTTTGACAGCAGTTTTCAATTGAGTGTATCAAAATTTGGCTTAACTGAGTGACGGGGTGACCCCGGATTTCTCACAAATTAATTTGAAAGCCCAATCCAGAGATGAAAAATGATAATTTTTAGGACTAATAGAAATTTTGAATATAGATGAATAAAAAAATTGACTTTGATTATCCAAAAATTGAGTTTAAGAGGGAATAATTATATTAACTTTTGATTTTCTCCACGATAAATAAGACTAAATGAAAGTATCAGTCAGTCAACAACTTATGATAGATATCTTTTTTGAAAAACAACTTATTCTACTTATCCAGTATTAGGAATAGTTTTAATTCTTTTGTTAGCAATAGACAAAATATCTTGATAAGGACAAGCACTAGCTATAGCGATAATAATTCTTCTACAACTAATCTTTATTCTGGCTCCCAACTTAAGAAGATTTAGACGTATTCTTCCCACAGTTGCTTTAGCCAATGAAGTTTTTTTTTAAACAGTGTTGACGAAAAGCATTTATGAGAACATAAGCCCAGGAATGTATCCATAATCTTAGTTTATTACTTTGAAATGTTTGAGTTGAAGTTCTATCAGCTAACAAGTCTAATTGTTGTTCTTTAATCCGATTTTCCATCTCGCCTCTCGGACAGTATTTTTTTGTATAAAGTTTTGAGGGTGGAATTTTTGAAGCGGGCAAAGATGTCACCACATGGCGCATTTTTAAGCCATCACTTCCATAACAAACTTTTGTCACTACTCTTCTTTGACAACTCCATGACTTTTCTGTTTTATAACGAATAGAGCGATACCAAGTAGAAATTGGTACTAATTTTTTAACTTCTTCTAAATCTTCTTTTTTCTGAAATAAACTATCCATTAATTCAGTTATTGGAGCTAGTTTTTTTTCATATTCATGTTTGGCTTTTTCAATTACATCATCCGCTCGTAACTTAAGAACGCCATTTATTCCCATAGCTATAACATAATCAACTAAAGGCTGATTTTCACAAAAATAGAAGATTTCTTCACGGGCATAGGCACTATCACCCCTAACTAGGATATGAGTCTCTGACCATTTTTCTCTAATTAGTCCGATAATTCTTTGTAATTCGTCTAAGGCTCCATCGGCTGGATCTACATTAGATGAACGAAGTTTAGCAACTAATAAATGATGCCCACAGAAAATATATAAAGGAGCATAACATACTCCGTGATAATAACTATTAAAAAATGGCCCTTCTTGATTACCATGTACTTGGTCATCCGTGACATCCATATCTAATATAATACTTAAGGGAGGTTTTTTATAAGACTCTAAAAAAAAAATTCGACAAAAGATTTTTCAATGGCTTCAAAGTTGGGTTCTATTTTATGATAACGACTCGTTTTTTGGTCGAGAATAGTCTCAGGACAATATTCCAATCTATTAATTGTACTTTTTCCAGCTAACCATCCCTTTTTATCTTCAAGTTCATTAAGCTTTTCTAAAGCGATCTTAAGGGCAGGATCGTGACGTAATTTATCATGGTCATTGACATCTTCATAGCCTAAAATAATTCCATAAAGCCTTTGTGCTAATAACTCATGAACGGAATGATCTACATAAGATTGATGACGATGATCTTGAAAACAGTTACCAAACTTCTCCGTAATTCCCAGTTTTTTATCCAACTCAGCTATCCAGACAATCCCCGCATCTGAAGTGATTAGTCCCCCATCAAAATTAGCGATTATTTCTTTTCCTTTCTGTTTACTAAAGTTGATTACTTGACGAGGGGTTCGGGGATGACTGGGACTCATTAAATCAGTTTAAGGTAAATTGCTTTAATAATTAAATTATAGCATATTTTATTCTAACAATCTAGTACTATTAGAGATTTTATTAATAATTTTTTTGGAAAAATGAGTGATTGATTTATCTTTTCATCTTTGTCTAATTCGGGTTGATTTTAACTTAAAATCTGACAACAGACTGTTGGTTGGGGAAATCTGCGATCGCTCTGTTCAAACCCACTTCCTGTAAGGCTTCCGTGTTTGGCGATCGCGGATTTTGTGAGAAATTCGGGTATAATAGGTTGTAGAAGTAGAATAGTTACGGGAATTGTTATAGTATGTAGAAGAATTATTATGGGAACGACTAGGAGTTGAGGAACCCCTGCTAGATCCTGATCCCGATGAACTGCTAGAACTTCCAGAAGAAGAACGACTACTCGAACCAGAGGAACCCTTCTTGAATGATCCCCCTCCACTGCGTCCCCCACTGCTTCTTGCTTGTACTTCCTGTTGAGGTTTTAACCAACTATGAGAGGTGTTAGGTGCTTGTGGTAGTTCAATGGTGTTTATCGTGGCGATCGCTGCCACAGTTGTTAAAAATAATTTTGTTGTCTTTTGTAACATAATTGATCATTGTTTATCCCTACTACCATAAGAGTTCCCAAAAATCATCTACAAATTAAAATTTCGAATACGCTCAGTTTTAATACCTCGACTAACTATTCCAATCTACTATATCTAACAATCAAATCCAAACAATTATTATTATTAATGACGAATCAATATTTTGCTACCGTTGCCAGAGGTTTAGAAGAAATTGCTGCTAAAGAGTTAGAAAATTTAGGAGCAAAAAATGTTAATCCTGACTTTACAGGGGTTTATTTTGAAGGAGATAAAGCTTTATTATATAAAGTTAATATCTGGTCAAGAATTATTTTCCGTGTTTTAGTTCCTATTAACACTATTAATAGTAAAAATGCAGAAGAATTATATAAAAATGTAAAAAAAATAAATTGGGCTGAACATTTACAAATTGATCAAACCTTTGCTATTAATTGTACAGGAAAAAATCAAGAATTAAACCATAGCCATTTTACCGCCTTACAGATTAAAAATGCCATAGTTGATCAACAAAGAGATCGTTATAATAGACGCTCAAATATTGATGTCAAAGATCCCGACATATTAATCAATGCTCATATTTATGATCATCAATGTATCCTTAGTTTAGATAGTTCTGGAGAAAGTTTACATAGAAGAGGATATCGGCCAGCAATGGGGGATGCACCTCTAAAAGAAAGCTTAGCTGCTGCCCTATTAGAAATGGCAAACTGGACCCCTGATATTCCTTTTTTAGACCCCATGTGTGGCTCAGGAATTTTACCCATTGAAGCTGCCTTAAAAAGCTTAAATATTGCCCCCGGTTTATCGAGAAATCGTTTTAATTTTGAACAGTGGTCAGACTTTGATGCAGAATTATGTGATAGAATAATAGATGAGGCAATAGAGCAACAAAAACACGAATTAGACGCGCCCATTTTTGCTAGCGATCGCAACGTTGAAATGGTGAGACAAGCAAGGATAAACGCAAAAAAATGCGATGTAAACCACCATCTTAAATTAACTCAAGTTGCCTTAGAAAATATTGAAGCACCCACGGATCATGGTATCATTATCTGTAACCCTCCCTACGGTAAACGGTTAGGTAAGTCTGAAGAATTAGGGTCATTATATAAACTATTAGGAGATATATTTAAACAGCGTTTTAAGGGTTGGACTGCTTATGTTTTAAGTGGAAACAAAGAACTAACCAAAAAAGTTGGTTTAAGAACATCAGGACGTATTCCCGTGTATAACGGTTCTTTGCCTTGCACCTTACTTAAGTACGAGTTATATTAACCCAATCTAAAGATGAATTTTTCACTGTTTCTTGAAAATTATCACAGGTTAAATCAACACCTAACCAACTTCCTAAAACGGCTAAATCTTCATCAAAAATAACTGTAAGTCTGTCAATATTTTCTGCTGTTAAATCAGGTTTTTTCTTAATTGTCCAGAGACTTCTTACCCAGGTGCGAAAGCTTTTAAGGATTAGTAAACGTCGTAATTGTTTTAATCCTGGTGTTTCCACAATAGCATCTCGCCAAGCACTTTTAATCATGCGTTGATTAGAAACATTACTAGCATTTAATTCCTGATACCATTGGGGTTTATCTTTATATCCAATAAAGCGGCAAATTCTTTCTAATTCTGTTTGTGGAGTGGTTAACATTCTCTCAAAAAAGATAGGTAAAACTCTCTCTTGGCCAAAAGTATCAAAATAGGGTTGTAATTGTTTAGTATACAAACTATATTCCAGCAATTCTGGATGTGGGTCAATACTTTCATTAATCCCAACAGAAATAACCCTTTGACTCCATTCATGAATATATTGAGAGACTAAACGATTAATCAGATGACGCATAACATAAATAAATTTAGCATCAGGTAGATATTTTTGTAGTCTTTCAATAGTATGGGGATAGGTAGGGAGTTTCGTGTAATGAGTGCTAGACTCTCCAATTAAATCATTAATATTAGCCTCTTCAAAATGGGATAAATACCATTCTGATCCCTTATTATATTCTTCATCATTACTAAAAAAATTAGGTTCTTTCAGTTCACTCATGAAAATTCCTGGCTGTTGGTTTAATTGTTCATGGAGGGAACTGGTAGCGCATTTCATGGCACCAATAATAATAAAATTAGGGAGTTTTTTTCATAACTACTAGGGGGTAAAATAGGTAATTGTAAAGGTTCTTTCCAGTTCATCCAAATATCTTGTTCTTGATATTCACAAGTATGGGGTTGTTTATTGTTGATTAATTCTCGTATCCAAGCAATACTTCTTCCCAATAACCAACAAATATTAGCGAGCCAAAGACCAAATATGCCATAAAACTTAGCAAAATAGCGAGAACGAGACGCATATAGATAGGATCGGGGACGTTTACGCGCTTTGACATCAGATTTTACTGAACCACTACCACGCCTAAGATGAACTACCCTAGCATAGGGCCAATGAAGAATATTCCATCCTGCATTTTTAGCAGAATGACAATAATCAACATCATCAAAATACATGAAATAGCCTTCATCCATCAAACCTATTTGCTCAATAACCTCTTGTCTAATTAGGGTTTGCTGAAAAAGTTTCTCCAAAATTTATGCCACTTTTGACCAAGAATTTTCTGACAAATCAATAAGTTTTAGTACATAAAAATTGTTTAAAGTATAATCAAAATTAATGAAAGGCGGTTTAATGAGTTCCCCTGTTCTATTATTAGTAAATAAGGACAAAAAAAGCGACAAAAACTGCCTCAGAAGTTTAGAAAGATTGACAACTAAAAATGTAATAGCAATAGATGTAATGGAGGTTTCAGGGAGTTTTGTCATCACGAGATTTAGGCTAAATCTTCGTTTAGCTTGTCCAAACTTTCCCTCAATAGCATTACGGAAGCATTCATCGGAGTGGGCTTGTTTCTTTTCTTCTTCACTGACATTTTTCGGAGGTCTTCCTAACTTCGGACCACTGATTCTTATCCCTCTTTCCTTACACCAATTTCTGTTTTCCCTAGTTCGATAAATTTTATCTACATGGACGGATTCGGGATAATAGCCAAACGTTTCTTTATACTTTTCTACTTGTTCTTTAAAATGACAAGATTCATTGAAGTTTTCCCAACTTATTTTGTCTAGAAACACATAGTTATCTACACAGCTTACTGAGAGTTTAGCTCCAAACTCTATTGGTTTTCCTGCTTTTCCCCTCACTATTGGACGAATATGCGGTTGAGTTAAACTTACAATTCTTTGAGGAACACTCTGGGTCTTATTCTCCCACATTGACTGTTGTTGTTCATAAACTTTTTTGATAGTCTCTAGACAATTTTTCTGTCTTTTACTCAGATTTTCCAGGGAAGCCCCAGCTTGAATTAAGTCTTCTATATTTCCTAAATTTTTCTTAAGGTATTTTAACTGTTTCCCGATAGCTTTTCTTCTTTCTTGATAAGATACTTTTCGTTTTTTAGCTACTTTTAAGTATTCCTTTCTAGCAATTATTCTAGAAGTTCTCGGCTTTTTTCTCAATTTTACTCTTAATGGTTTATAAAGATTATCTATTATTCTTTCTGTCTCAATTCTGGCTTGATTTAATATGCCTAAATCCGTTGGGTATTTGATGTCTGCTGGCGTACAAGTCGCATCTAAAATTAGTTTACCTTTGTTTTTTATTTTTTCTCCTTTTTCTTGGAGACAATCCTTTTTTTTTACTTCTTTATCACTCTTGTCTATTTCTCTTTTTACTATTTTTTTATTGATTTTGTTTATCAATTCTCCATCAATTCTTTTCCTAAAATGAACTAGCATTGAAGATTCCAGTGGTGGCTCTTGTTGATAACAATTTAAACCTATAAAGTATTGTAGATAGGGATTTTCTCTAATCTGTTCTATAGTTTCTCTATCACTTGTTCCTAATTTTTCCTTAATAATTAATGTCCCTAATGCCATTCTAAATAGTTTGGCCGGCGCACCTTTTTCTGCTGAAAAAAGTTTAGCATATTCTTCCTCAAAATCATCCCAAGGTATCAACTCTGCCATGATTACCCAACGATTATTGGGGGACAATTTGCCCTCGAAAGGTAATTCAAATTTTTCTGGGGGCGGTAAAGGTTGCTCCTCTTTTCGATACATTTGTTCTTGACCAACAACTGGGAGGTGTTTCTACCAATTATAGCGGTTTGTAGCCGACAAAGCTGATCTTTTTTGCGATCGCGAATATGGGTGTAACCTTTTAAAGAATAGGGTTTTGCTTTTATTCAGCAAACCCTACTTAGATATCTATATTGGAACCGAAACTGAATGAAGCTATTTAATATTTAAAATTCCCTAAAAAGATGGAAAGAGAGTTTTTAAAATCACCTTAATTCTCTATTTTAGCTCTGGAGATATGTTTAGCGTAAAATTTACGCTAACAATTGTTTTTTATCCAAAGTCCAATACGAGGCTTACTATAAACTTTTTGAAGCTTTAGGTTTGCCCCAAGTAGAAATTTCATGGCTAAATTCTAGTAAAGTTGCGCCTCCTCCAGAAGAGGATATCTTAAATTATGTAAATTTGAGAGATATATTAGAACAAATTAAGAAAGGTGAATCAGAGAAATTACTGAATCAATTTACAAAATCTAAACCAGTTACAAGTTATCAATCAAATTCAAATTTCACGAAGCTAAAAAGCAAAGTAAAAAAGATAATCTCTGTTATCAGAGAATAAATTTTTTTAACTGTGCTTGTTCATTAAAACAGCGACGATATACGCCTTCTGTCACCAGAATAGCGGTTAAAATATTGGTCAACATAATCATAAATAAAATTAAAATTTGATAAGAGGCTGCATTTAAAGGGTTGTTTCCTGCTAACACCTGGCCGGTAAACATTCCTGGTAAACTAACCATCCCTACCACCATCATTTGGTTTAAGGTAGGAATTAAACTAACTCTAATAGCTTCTTTTCGATAACTAGCGATGGCCTCTTTAGGAGTTGCCCCTAAAGATAAATAGGTTTCCACCTCAAGTTGGTTATGAGAGATGGTGCTAATAAGACGTTCCCCCGATAAAGAAGCACTATTCATAGCATTTCCCAGTATCATGCCTGTTAAGGGAATTAAATACTGAGGAGAATACCAAGCTTCCGGCTGGATAATCAAAGCGAGGGCATAACTAATGGTTAAACCACTACTCACCAATAACGATACCCAAACCAGAGGAAAAAGTCCCTTAATCTTTTGAGAAATGCGGTTACGGGAGACTTGGGTAGCAATGGTTAACATTACCCCTAAAATGAATAGAACAGGGATAGGATGGTTTAATTCAAAGATGGCAGTGATAACATAACCCACCACCAACAGTTGAAGTAGCGATCGCCCCGTGGCTAAAAAAAGTTGTCCTTCTAGGCCCAACCGTTGCCAGTTGGACAAAACCATAGCAATAGCCATGATAGCCAAAGACCACCCCAAATCTAAAAAATCAAGTTCAATTGCACTACCCAATAGATAATTCTCCCCAGTTGTTTAGCTTACCCACCAAAATAAGGGGGCTCATTACCCGCTTTCCATTTGATGTTACAGCCGATACTAGGCTTTTGTTGAGTATAAACCTTTCTATCTAGTAAAACCTCTTCTATGGCTGCTTTTAAGTCCTTTCCAGTAACAGGAACATCATTACCGGGACGACTATCATCGAACTGTCCACGATAAACTAAGGTATTGTTGCTATCAAATAAGAAAAAATCAGGAGTACAAGCAGCAGTATAAGCTTTAGCAACTTCTTGGCTTTCATCGTAACAGAAAGGAAAATTAAAACCTAATGTTGCTGCCATTTCTTTCATTTTGTCAGGGGCATCACCGGGGTGAGTAGTGATATCGTTGGAACTAATAGCTACAACACCTAAACCTTTATCTACATATTCTTTTCCTACGGCTGCTAGGGCATCCTGAAGATGTTTAACGAAAGGACAATGAACACAAATAAACATTACTAATAAAGCTTTTTTGTCCGTAAAGGTATCGAGAGAAATCTTATTACCTGATACTGCATCTTCTAAAGAAAAATCAGGGGTTTTTGTCCCCAAAGGTAACATAGTAGAAAGGGTCTTTACCATGATAATAACTCCTAGTTAATTATAGACAATTTACAACAGTTATTGATTTTACAGGTTCACAGTCTCGAAGACTGGGTTAAGGTTTGCTTCGGCAATGAAAATGCTATACTTACAATTATACCTTTTATATAGGGTTATATAGCGTTTCTCGGACTCAATATGTACACCTAATATCAAGCCTCCGAACTCCGAACTCCGAACTCCGAACTCCGAACACTAGAAAACTGTGTACCTCACAAGTATGAGAAGTGCTATAGTTGTTTTAACAAGTCATCCACCTTTTTTATTCCTTCTGTGTTATCGTACTCTTGATAGAGCTTTTTAGCATAATCGAGGGCTTTTTTTGCTTCTCCATTCCTATTTCTTTCTTTAAAAGCCATACCTAAATAATAATAAGGTTCTGGATTTTGAGGTATAATTTCGATTAAATCTTGATAGGTAATAGTTGCTCCTAAATAATCTTTTTGTGCCAACTGAATTCTGCCAACTCCTGCAAAAGCTTCTGGATTTTTTCTGTTAAAAAATGAAACGCTACGATAGATATTCAGTGCTTCATCTAGATTATCTTGAACTTCATAAATACGGGCAATTTTTAACTGAACTTTAATATTTCTGGGATCAACTCTTTCTGCTCTTTTTAGGTGTTCCTTTCCTAATTCTAGTTGACCTTGTTGTAGATAAGCAGTAGCCAATAATAATCTTAAATCTACATCACGGGGAAAACGTTGAACTGCATTGCCTAAATATTGTAAAGCTTGATCCAGTTGTTTTTGTTGTAAGAGAGAAGAACCCATAATAGCAAAAGCTTCGGGATTATTTGGATCAAGGGCGATCACTCTTTTGTAAGCTTCTGCTGCCCCTTCATAATCTTCTTGGCGGAGTAAAACAACACCTAAACCAATATAACTTTTAACAAATTTAGGGTTTAGTTGAATAGCATAATAATAGGCAGAAGCTGCGTTATTATTATCTCCAACATTAGCTAAGCTATCCCCTAAAGCATAATAGAAATTAGGGTTACTCGAATCAAGAGAAAGGGCTTTTTGATAATATTTTACTGCTGCTGAATGGTTACCCTGTTTACTGTGTAAATAACCGATTCCTGAAAATATTTTAGCGTTATCAGTGTCTAAACTGGCGGCCTGTTGATAGATAGCGATCGCCCGTTGATAGTCTCTCTTATCTACATGATCTCTCCCTCGGCGTAATAAATCATCTAATTGTTTCTCGCGAGGGGTTTGTGATACAAGTAAAGGTAAATCAGTAGAAGCCAAAACAGGGGGAACAATACTGCTGAAAATAAGGGTTGTGAGTAAAGAGAGAGTAAGTTTAGAAATCATAGCTTTTATTAAATGGGAGTAAAAAAAGGTTTGAAGAATCAAACCTTGCAACATTATAGACAAAAAAATTTTAAATGCCTCGTTTGATAGCCACTTCAGCTTGCTTAAATTCCTGTTTTAAGCGTTTTTTCAACTTTTCAGGTAGGGGACGATTTCCATAGGAAGTATAGTAACCTGCAAGGGAATTTAATGCCGTCTGCATGGTGGTGAAGGAACGAAGTCCTCCAGACTCTCCATTGCGTCGATAGCGAGAAATATAATCATTAATTTGTTCTTTGGCTAAAGATTTGATCTCTTGCTTGTTCTCAGCATCATTAGGTAGATCGAGGGCAGTGGTTAAAGTTTCGATAACTGCTAAGGTATCTTCGCTATAATTACCAGAGAGTCCGCTTGAACTATTACCACATCCTGTTAAAGTAACCACAGCCACTAAAACTAAGGCTAGAATACGAGATAAGGCAGATTTGAAAAACATAAGTTGTTAATACAATGAAACAATTCTAGATTTTCCCTATCCTATCCTAGAAGGGGTAACAGAGTGAAGTCAGGCAAACAAAGCACTAACTTGTTGGGGAGGAATGGGTTGACTAAAAAAGTAACCTTGGGCCTGATGACATCCTTTTTCTTTTAAAAATGCTGCTTGTTCTTCATTTTCTACCCCTTCGGCAATAATCTGTAAATTGAGGGCATAACCCAAAGCGATCACCGCTTGTGATATGGCCGTATCATTGGTGTCGTGGGGAAGATCCCTAATAAAAGACTGGTCAATTTTAAGTTTATCAATAGGTAGTCTCTTCAGATAATTTAAGGAAGAATAACCTATTCCAAAATCATCAATGGTCAATTTTATACCCATGCCTTGTAACTTTTCCAGTTGCTTAATATTCTGTTCTGTTTGCTTCATTAATAACCCTTCGGTTAACTCTAATTCTAAATACGCGGCTGGTAGGCCAGTGGTTTTGAGGACATTTTCAACCACTTGGATAAAGTCCCCATGTTGAATTTGAGGGGCAGCCACATTAACAGCAATACGACCAAAATCGAGCTTCTGCTCTAACCAAATTTTAGCTTGTCGACAGGCAGTGGTTAACACCCAAGTGCCGATCTCTTGAATGAGTCCACTTTGCTCGGCAATGGGGATAAACTGTGCAGGAGAAACCACTCCTAACTCTGGATGATGCCAACGTAATAAAGCCTCTATTCCTAGACAACGATGGGACAACATCTCAATTTGGGGTTGATAGAGTAAATAAAATTCCTTCTTTTTGAGGGCTTCTCGGAGGGCATTTTCCAATAACATATATTCAAAAACAGTGGAAGTCATTTCCTTCCTATAGAAACAGTAGGTATTGCGGCCATCTTCCTTGGCACGATACATAGCAGCATCGGCATTGCGTAGAAGGGTAGCAACATCTGTTCCATCATCGGGAAACAAACTTAACCCCATACTAGAAGTCATCTTAATAGTTCGACCTTCTATGATAAAAGGTTCCTCAAAAGTCCTCATCAGTTTCCCCACAACCATCCCTGCGTGTTGAGTATCTTTAATGTCTTCTAAAATAACCACAAACTCATCCCCACTAATACGAGCGACGGTATCACTCTTGCGTCTCTGTTGACATAGGCGTTGTGCTAACTGTTCTAATAAGGAGTCACCGGCCCTGTGTCCCAAGCTATCGTTAATATTTTTAAAGCGATCCAAATCGATAAACACCACTGCTAACTTATCTCCCTTGCGAGTAGCTTGTTGAATACTTTGCTCTAAACGAGTATTCATGAGCATACGGTTAGGTAAATTGGTGAGAGTATCATGGTGAGCCTGATAATAAAGCTTCTGTTCTGATTCTTTGATCTGGGTGATATCATGAATGTTTACCACAGCAGAGGTAACTCCTTTATTTGCTTCTCTATAGGGGGAGTATAGGGCATGATAATAACGTTGTTCCTCACCCAGATCAAACCAAGTTTCATATCTGACTTCTTCTCCTTGTAAGCAACGATCTAGGTGGGGTTGGATTGTATCCATAAATTCTTCCCCAACAATCTCAACAACAGACTTACCAATGATCTCTTCTTTTGCTCTCTGGAAGTTTCTCGCATAAGCATCATTGACTATTTGATAAGTGTAGTTTTGATCAATAAGGGCCATCATGTCTTGAGTGGTGGCAACAATACATTCAAAGATCCTTAGTTGTTCCTCCATGCGTTTGCGATCGCTAATATCCATCACCGAACCGATATAACCTTTAAACTGGCCATCGGCACTAAACCGAGGCTTTCCGGCATCGATACCCCAACAATAGACACCATCACGACGGCGAAAACGATAATCAATAGAAAAAGGCTGTCTTTTTTCATTAAACTCTAGAAAGCGTTTACGAGCTAATTCTCTCTCATCGGGATGAATCACGTCTAACCAACCAAACCCTAGAGCAGTTCCCTCTTTTTGCCCAGAAAAATCGTACCAGCTTTGACTGACATAAGTAGAATAACCAGTTTCGTCTGTTACCCAGACCATAACTGGAGCATGATCGGCCATGTTCCGAAAAAGGGCTTCACTTTCTCGTAAGGCCATCTCTGTTTCTTTGTGTTCCAGTTCCAGTTGCTTACGTTCGGTGATATCCATAACTATGCCAAGGAGACGAATAACATTACCTTGATCGTCCTTTTCAGCACTGCCTAAAGCTTGAACCCAGTGGATGGAAGCATCTGGGTGAATAATACGATATTCTATTCTGTGTTCTTTGCCCTTTTCTCGACAATCTTGGACATTTTTTTGCCAGTGTTCCACGTCTTCTGGATGAATCGCTCCTTGAACCTGTTGCAACTCCCCCCGAAATGTACCTGGTTCCATCCCCCAGATTCTTTCTACTTCTTCTGACCAAAATACTTTTTCTGTTACCACATCAAACTCCCAAGAACCAGTTTGGCTGAACTTAAGGGCCTGAGCATAATGGTTTTCTCTGCTGTTGAGTGTTGCTTGAGTGCTATGTAATTCTGCTAAAACCTGGGATAATTGAGCCGTCCTTTGGGCGATTCGTTGCTCTAATTCTTGATTTTGTTTTTGCAGGTCTATTTCTGCTTGTTGATCTTGCCTTTCGGGTTGGTGGCGATCGCTAATATCATGGAAAAAAATTGCCAGTCCTCCTGGAAAGGGATGAGTTTGAATTTCCAGGCAAATGACTTTTGTAGACTTATTAGGATAGCCATATTCCATACTACTAAATACCTGTTTATCCATAGCATGGCGTAAATTTTTTTCCACATCAGTACCGACCCAAGTTGGCCATACTTCCCATAATGTTTACTCGGAAGAGGATTCCTCGAAATACTCCTCTTTGTCCCTTGCTCCCTCCTGGTGATTATCTTCTAATAAGTGCCTTAAAATTCCTTTTAAGGCACTTTTATAGATAACGCACCAGTCCTCATCCACTAATATAAACCCATTCATCTTAGTAGCTAAAACCTTTTTTATCTAGTTTTTTACTTATTTGAGCCGTATAGAAACTATACAAAATTTGTCTTTGTTTAGGAAATAGGGAACAATGGAAGCAAGGATAAAATGCCACTACAGCAAATATTTATCCCATAAATAGTTAACAAAATATATGCACTATATCATAGCTAAAATTTGGCGAGATAGGGCTTAATTTTATAAATTATTAACAATACTAAGTCCTAACACCAGAAGTCCAATCTAGGGATTCTGGAAATTGGGGAATAGAATCAAGGAGATTTTTAGTATATTCTTCTTGGGGATTATTAATAATAGTCTCTGCGTCTCCTATTTCCACAATTTCACCTTGATTCATGACCATAATACGATCGCTCATAAACCGGACTACACTTAAGTCATGGGAGATAAAAATACAGGTCAATTTCAACTTTTCTTGTAAGTCTTTTAAGAGGTTCAAAACCTGTGCTTGTACAGATACATCTAAGGCAGAAACTGACTCATCACAGATTAAAAAACGGGGATTTAAAGCTAAGGCGCGGGCGATACAAATTCGTTGTCTTTGTCCTCCAGAAAATTCGTGAGGATAGCGATTAAAACTGTCTATATCTAATCCTACTAAAGTCAACAATGCTGCCACAATCTCATTGATTTGCTTACTATTGCTTTGGGTTTTATGAATAATCATCGGTTCAGCAATAGCTTGTCCTACAGTTAGTCTGGGGTTGAGAGAATTATAGGGATTTTGGAAAACAATTTGCATATTTTTTCTCAAATTTTTTAACCATTTATTGCTCATCGATTTTTTAGAAATCTCGTAAGTTTCAAAAGAAATTGTGCCACTTACTGCTGAAATAAGTCTAAGAATAGCCCTTGCTAAAGTTGATTTTCCGCAACCAGATTCACCAACTAACCCTAATGTTTCCCCTGCATAAACTTCAAAACTCATGTTATTAACTGCCGTAAATTTATTGGATTTGGATCCCAAGAAACCTGATTTTCCAAACTCTACATTTAACTTATCTACTGACAATAAAACTTTCTTTTCTTGGGCTTCTTGAGTTCTAGATTCAATTTCATCATGAGGTATAATTTGATAAATTAAATCGCTTTGTTGAGATGCTTCTGTAACTTGATTATCTGTCAAGAAATCAGCGACAGTGGGTAATTTATCTACTTTAACATGAAGGGGAGGACGACAAGCTAATAATCCTTTGGTATAGGGATCTTGAGGAGAATAAAGTATATTTTCTTTTTTCCCTTTTTCTATTACTTTTCCTTGATACATCACCAATATATTATCAGCTACTTCATTGATAACTCCCAAGTCATGAGAGATAAAAATCATCGCAATATTTTTATCTTGACAGAGACCTTTTAATAACTCTAAAATTCCTTTTTGAACCGTTACATCTAGAGCAGTTGTTGGCTCATCAGCAATTAAAATAGTAGGATTACAAGAGATTGCCATAGCAATCATAACCCGTTGTAACTGTCCTCCAGATAGTTCGTGAGGATACCTTTTTAGATAGGCTTTTGCTTGTTTATCGGGACAGGTTTGCTTTAAAACTCTGACACTTTTTAATAAATTAATTGCTTCTTGGTTAGCCTTTTCTTGAGTTACATTCTGATGTAGTTTAATAGCTTCAGTTAATTGATAACCTATAGTATAAACGGGGTTAAAAGCACTCATAGGTTCTTGGAATATCATGGCAATTTCTTGACCACGATATCTTGTCCATTCTGATGATTCTAATCTGGTTAAGTCAATGGTATATTCTGGAGATTGATAATATTTAATACTACTTTCTTGAGCAATTTTACCAGGATTTTGAATTAAACCCATAATAGCTAAAGAAGTCACAGATTTTCCTGAGCCTGACTCCCCAACAATACCTAAAATTTCACCTCTTTTGAGTTGAAAATTAATATCATTTACTGCTATTTTATTTGATTTTCCTTGTAACGGGAATTCAATACGGAGATTAGATACATCAAGAACAATATCACTCATGATTCTCATAGAAATATAAAATTAGACAGATTTTAACTTATTTTTTAGCATTTGACAAAGATTCTACTAGAGTTTGCTCCATTATCAAGGGATAATTGATAGAGAGCATCCTATTTTTGCAAAAAACTTAATTCTTGGAGTTTGACGGGGAGACGGGGAGACGGGGAGAAATTCATCAGATCAACTATTATCAGTAAAGGACAAGAAAGCAACTTTGGGATGCTCCCAATTGATAATGGATAATTAAACATATTTTTTGCAATTTAACCAGGATTATACCAGACTTTGATCATTTTTTTGTGAATTGATTAAAACAATCTTACCTTTTCCATAAGTAATTCAAAGTCACATTATTAAAGAAGCGTGTCACAATATAAATAAATAATGAAAACATTATACGGAGAGGGATATGGTAGCAACTCCCATCAAAACAAAAAAGCGTTTAAGCATACAAACTGGTGATATTGCCGAAAATACAACTACTATTAGATCCTTAGACTGGGATCGAGATCGCTTCGACATAGAGTTTGGTCTGCAAAATGGAACCACTTATAACTCCTATATTATTAGGGGTGAGAAGATCGCCTTAATAGACACTTCTCATGTTAAGTTTCGACAGTTATACATCGATACCATAACCGGACTCATTGACCCCAAAACCATCGATTATTTAGTGGTTAGTCACACCGAACCGGATCATAGTGGTTTGGTTAAAGATATCTTAGAACTAGCTCCCCAAGCAACTATAGTAGGGTCAAAAGTAGCGATTAATTTTCTAAAAAACTTTATCCATCAACCCTTTGAATACATTGCCGTCAAAACGGGGGATAGTTTGGACTTAGGGAAAGGTCATGTTTTAGAATTTGTCAACGCCCCTAATCTACATTGGCCTGATACGATTTTAACCTATGATCAAGGTACCGAAACCTTATACACCTGTGATGTATTTGGGATGCACTATTGTTCTGATGTGCTATACGACGAACACTTAGAGGATATTGCCCCAGACTATCACTTTTATTATGAGTGTTTGATGGGTCCCAACGCGAGATCGGTGCTTTCGGCCTTAAAACGCATGGACAAGTTAGGTCATTTTTCCTTAGTAGCCAATGGTCACGGTCCCTTGCTGCGCTACAATGTCCATGAGTTAGTAGAACGTTATCGTACTTGGAGCGAGGAACAAAGCAAAGCCGATAAAAGCGTTGCTGTGTTTTATATTTCTGATTATGGATATAGCGATCGCCTCTCCCAAGCTATTGCCAAAGGTATCACCAAGGCCGGTGTAGCAGTAGAAATGGTTGATCTAAAATCAGCCGATGCTCAAGATGTCCACGAGATCGTCAGTGGTTCCGCCGGTTTAGTGGTGGGAATGCCCCCCTTAGAAGGCACTCATAGCAACGAAACCACCAGCAACATCGGAACCATTCTCGCCGCAGCTAAAAATAAGCAATATATAGGGATGTTCGAGTCTTATGGTGACAACGATGAACCCATCGACCCCTTATTAACCAGGTTCCGAGAAGCTGGCTTAAACAAAGGGTTTAATCCTATTCGGGTTAAAGATACCCCCACAGAAGCTATTTATCAACTCTGTGAAGAAGCAGGAGTCGACTTAGGACAAGCGTTAACCCAAGCCAAAAAAGTCAAGCAAAGGAAGTCCTTAGATAGCGACTTAGATAAAGCCATCGGTCGTATTAGTGGCGGTTTATATATTCTCACCGCTAATAAGAGAGAACTCAACGGGGCCATGTTAGCCTCTTGGGTAACACAAGCAAGTTTTGACCCCCCAGGGTTTACTGTTGCCGTAGCCAAAGATCGGGCGATCGAGTCTTTGATGCAGGTAGGAGATAGTTTCGTTTTAAACATCCTCGAAGAAGGGAAATATCAACCCCTGATGAAGCATTTCCTGAAAAGATTCCGTCCTGGGTCCGATCGCTTTGAAGGGGTTAATGTCCAAACCGCTAACAATGGATCACCTATCCTAGTGGATGCTTTAGCCTATTTAGAATGCGAAGTTGTCAGTCGGATGGAATGTAGTGATCATTGGATCGTTTATAGCAAAGTGAGCAATGGGCGAGTTTCTAACCCCGATGGGTTAACCGCTACTCACCACCGAAAAGTCGGTAACTATTACTAAACCTGTAGGGTGGGCAATGCCCACCTTGTCTAATGGTCAACTACAATTTGAAAAATACAAGGTAAGCTAGATAAGTAAAGGATTAACAAAAGTTCCTCCAAGGTGGGAAGAAAATTTCTCGATCGAGTGTGAGTGGAAAAAGATTGTTTAATCTGGTAAGTGCGACTCTAGCAAAGTGATAAAACTCCATGCTGCGAATCATCACCCAGTCAGCCGAGATAAATACAGAATTGCAAAGAATCGGAGATCGCCCCTATCGGGACGAGATTCAAGCAAAAGAGGTTGCTGTGGGAGAAATTTTGGAGAGGATTAAACATAAAGGGGATCAAGGACTATTTAAACCCTTCGACACCCTCACCACTCCCACAAACCTTAAAGTTAGCGGCTCCGACTTAGACGCAGCCTATCAAAAAATTTCCAAAGAATTACTAGATACCATCCAAACAGCCAGCCAAAAACTAGAAAACTTCTATAAACAGCAACTGCCCAAACCTTGGGTAAAATTTGAAGAAGACGACGTAGTTGTAGGCAAACGTTACATTCCTGTCCAACGGGCTGGGATCTATGTACCCTGGGATCAAGCTTCACCTATCACTCGGGTACTGATGCAAACCCTCCCCGCAAAAATTGCCAAAGTACCAGAGATTATCCTCGTCAGTCCCCCGGATGAAACTGGCAAAGTTCCCCCCGACATTTTAGTAGCTGCACAAGTGAGTGGAGTTAACCAAATTTACCGCTTAGGAGGAGCCCAGGCCATCGCTGCTTTGGCCTACGGAACCCAAACTATTCCCAAAGTAGATGTGATCACAGGAACCGGAGGATTAGATGTCATTTTAGCTAAACGCATGGTTTATGGCACTGTCACCACCGACACCCCTGTGGATGCCTCAGAATTATTTATTATTGCCGATGAAACGGCAAACGAATCCTACATTGCCGCCGACATATTAGCCCAAGTTGAACAAGATCCCAGTAGTGCAGTGATAGTCCTGACAACGAATTTCAACTTGGCACAAAAAATTCAAAGCAAAGTACAACAAAAATTACAAGATAACGCCCACGGCATTTTATCCGAAAAAGCCATTGCTCATTATGGCTTAATTGCGGTGGTGGAGTCCCTAGAACAAGCTGTTAAGATTACCAACCAATTTGCCCCTCATTATCTGATTTTAACCTTAGCTAAACCTTGGGATATAGTAGAGAAAATTCGTACCGTCGGTAGCCTGTTCATTGGCCAAATGACCCCAAAAGCTATTGGTGATTATTTGGGTAATGGAGGCGTAATTTTGCCCCCTTCTGGCTTAATTCGTTATGCTTCTTCGGTGCGGGTAGAAACCTTCTTCAAACCCTCCCATCTCATCGAATACTCTCCCACTGCCCTAAAAAAAATAGCCCGTGTTTTGGAGACTTTGGCCCTCGCCGAAGGTTTTACCGGCAGTGCAGAAGCTATTAATTTACGATTGAAAGAAGGAGAAAATTGTGACTGAATAACTGGTAATTGGTAAATCTCATTGACTAAAAACAGTGTCTATGAATGAACGTCTTCCCAAAGCTAAGCATCCTCCAAATCGTTTGGCCTGTTTACCATACGGGGTTGGTCATGATGATGAAGGGGTCTGTCTAGAGGTGCAACTGGGTCCTTATCGCATTTTACTGGATTGTGGTTTAGGGGATCTCAGCCATTTAATCGATCAAACTCAAACTCCAGTTGATGCGGTCTTTTGTAGTCATGCTCACAGGGATCATGCTAGAGGTTTAAAATCACTTCATGAGGCTTTTCCTAACTTACCTATCTATGCTAGTCAGGTCACTAAACACCTTCTTCCCCTGAATTGGCCCCAGAAAAATCCCCCCAAAACCTCTAATTTTTGTCAGGGGTTATCCTGGGAAAAACCCCTGGAATTATTTGATGATTTAACGGTGCAATTATTTCCCTCCGGCCATTTACCAGGGGCTGCGTCTATTCTCTTGAGTTACCGTACCAGCCAACGAACCTATAAATTACTCTACACAGGAGATTTTTCTTTATCCAATCTCCAATTGGTGGAAGGACTCTCTATCGAAGCATTACGGGGTTTATCTCCCGATATTTTGATTATTGAAGGAAGTTATGGGACTATTCGCCATTCCCATCGTCGTCAACAAGAAAAACAACTAATGCAGCGTATTCATGAGTGTTTGACTCATGGTTACAGTATTGTTTTACCAGTGCCAACCTTGGGGCTAGGACAAGAAATTTTAAAATTATTACGTTCCCATCATCAATTTACGGGCCGTGAGTTGGATATTTGGGTGGATGGGGAGGTGGCCAACGCTTGCGATCGCTATTTAGATTTGCTTTCAGAGTTTCCCTTATCGGTACAAAATTTCGCTAAGCATCAACCTCTTTTTTGGGATGAGCGCATCTGTCCCCGTTTACGTCGTTTGACCCCCCAACAACGGGGAAAAATTGGACAAAATTCCTGCATTGTCTTAACAGATGATCTCACCACTCTTTATGACGAAGGTTATTTGCTATCAGGGTTATGGGTGATTTTATTCCCTGCTTCTCCCAATGAGGGACAAACCCTAGAATCACCGGAAATTATGTCCCTGATGGAACGGGTTTCTATTCATAGCGAGTCTTATGTTTTGGCGGAACATAGCGATGGCCGCAATACCACTCAATTAATTCATAATTTACGACCACAGCATATTATTTTTGTTCATGGTTCAACGATTAATTTAAGAGATTTAACTAATTTAGAAGAGCTACAAAATCGTTATCAACTTCATCTCCCATCCCCTGGAACTTTAGTGGAACTTCCCATTGGAGACAAGTTTATTCAACCAGAAGCTCCTTCTTCTGGTGTTTACGAGGGAGAGTTAAATGATTTAGAAACCAATATTACCTTGACTTTCCCCCACACCATTGTTAACGATCCTCACTGGCGTTATTTCGCTGATACGGGCCTGCTTGAAGCTCGTTGGCAAGGGGATGAGTTGGTTTTGCGCGGTATTTCTCAACGGGAACTGCTCAACCAAAGTAAAACCGATCAGATATTTAATGATTTAGATTGTTGTTTGACCTGTTGTCATTATCGGGGTCAACGTTGTTGGAATTCTCAGTCCCCTCTTTATGGGTTTAAGGTGACACAAGAGGGTTACTGTCCTGTTTTTAAACCTCTACCCAAACCAGAAGATGAGTAATTACCCGTTTATGATAGGATATTTTGTAATCCATAATATAAAACAATTGGGAAGGTACATAACCAGATGGAAGCCGTATTCCTTTTAGCAAAATTACCCGAAGCTTATCAAATTTTCGATCCCTTGGTAGATGTGTTACCAGTCATTCCCGTATTTTTCTTGGCTCTAGCCTTCGTTTGGCAAGCAGCAGTAGGTTTTAAGTAAACTTTGACTTACTCTCAATAGTTAAGTTTCTTATTTATCAAAGGCATCTACTTATAGATGCCTTTGTTTTTTTTGGCAACTTTACCCCCCCGATGATTTCGTCAAGTTAATTCCTTAGCTTTATCCCGCAGACAGAATTCGGACGACATTGTGATAAACTATAAATTTTTATAGGAAGTATTGTATTATGGGTTTTCAAGAGGTTTGTTTATTGTTGGCTTCAGTGCTAACTAGCGCCATGGGACAGTTATTCCTGAAAATGGGAGCCAATTCATTAGGAAAGGTGAACGCAAGTAATGCTGTCAGTCATATTCTTAATATTCTTTTGACCCCAAAACTAATATTAGGGTTGGCTTGCTATGGGTTAGGGGCGATCGCTTATATTCTTTTATTAACTCGTGTCAACCTTAGTGTAGCTGGCCCTTCTGCTTCGATTATCTATATCTTTTCTGTCTTATTTGGGTATTTTGTCTTTAAAGAAAATATCCTCATCCATCAGGCTCTTGGTCTAGGACTTATTGTCTGTGGCGTTGTTCTTGTGGCCTCCAAAGGTAACTAAAATTATTTTTGCGATTAGTCTTGCTAAATGTCTGGAGGTTGTGCTATGATAATTAGTCGTTGAGAAAGACAAGGGCTTGTAGCTTAGTGGATTAGAGCGCGTGGCTACGAACCACGAGGTCGGGGGTTCAAGTCCCTCCAAGCCCGTACACATGGAAAAATATGAGTAATTTTCAGATTATTCGTACCAATAATGCTCCTTCCCCTGTCGGCCCTTATAATCAGGCCATTGCAGCACAGGGGAGGCTTTTGTTTTTGGCTGGACAGATTCCTTTGCACCCGGAAACAGGGGAACTGGTTGGGGAAAATGATATTACTGAACAAACCCAACAAGTTATGAAAAATATCGCTGCTATTTTGGCCGCAGCAGGGGCAAACTGGCAAAATGTGGTTAAAACTACTGTTTTTTTGAGCAACTTAACCAATTTTACCCCGATGAATCAAGTGTATGGTCAATACTTTAACGAAGAAACAGCGCCTGCACGGGCTTGTGTAGAAGTTTCTCGTCTGCCTAAAGATGTTTTAGTGGAGATTGAATGTATTGCCATAATCCCCTAATTTTTGTTAGATCAAATCAAATTGATGACAAATAACCCCACACACAGCGGCAAAAACCGTGATTCCTAAAGCTAGGAGAGGGTTTTGTCCTTGGCTAACCGCAAAAGAGGTAACAACCCCTGCACCTAAACCCGCAGTTAAAGCAGCACTCACAAAGTCTTTGTCTGTATTTTTCTTATACATATATTTTTCTTGGTTCTATTAATACAAGAGATAATTTTGACGTTGCTCAAACTTAACATTCTCTGAGAGCCAAGTGTCAGGAAATGCTGTAAATTGCAATCAAGCTTTAAGTTTAGTCATATCTCTTAACAATAACCAAGAGGCTACCGAATAAAGATACATTAGATTAAGGAAAGCCGATCAAGTTTTACGGAAAATATGTCCAATACCTATACTGTTGAGATCCATCATCAAGGAAACACCCAAACCATTGAAGTTCCCGAAGATCAAAAGGTGTTAGTTGCAGCTAGAGAAGCAGGTATCGATCTACCAATCTCCTGTGAAGCAGGAGTCTGTACAAGCTGTGCAGGAAAGCTCTTGGAGGGAGAAGTTGAACAAAGTGACGGGATGGGTTTAAGTCCTGAGTTACAAGGAGAGGGTTATGCCTTATTATGCGTATCCTATCCTCGTTCTAACCTCGTCGTTGAAACTGAAAAAGAAGAAGAGGTTTATAGCAGACAGTTTGGACAACCTTAACTAATTATGATATCAATGAATAAGGGGCTTAATTTGATTAAGCCCCTTATTTATGTCTTAAATTGATAATAAAGTCGATTCTATTTCCTGTTTCACCTTTGAGCTAATATTACCCTCTCCCTGTAAACATTCTACTAAGAAAACATTCCCATTATAAAAAAGGTTCCATAATTCCTTTTCTTGTTCATCTAACCGCCAGTCATAACAAATGTTACGGTGATTGATTAATATCTCTCGAAATTTATCAACCCATTCTTGCCCTTGATTTTTCCACCAAGGTGATTTCCGAGAAAGCTTTTCCCATAGGGGGTAATCGCTTGGACTAAAGGCTTTCAAGAAATAAAAGGAACAGAGAGTTAGCGGATCTTGGTACACAACTTTAAAATTTCATAATTGGCTTGTCTGAAAAAACAGAAGAAATAGATTAAAATGAAGAGGTAAAAAGATTAGAGAGAGTAAATTGAAGCTAAAACAGACAAATAATCCCTTAACCCCGTCGATGGTCGATGATTTACGTTTAGCAGTCTCAAAAATGACGGGAGCAGAGCGTCGTTCATTTCAAGCTGAAATGTGTCTCAAGTATTGTGGAGGAAGTGCCAGACAAACCGAAATCTTGTTTGGTTGGGGGAGAAAAAATGTTCAACTTGGATTACATGAAAAACGAACTGGGATAGTGTGTTTAGGATTACAATCAGTCAATAGTGGATGTAAAAAATGGGAGGAAAGATACCCAATAGTTGCCCAATCATTGAAAGAAATAGCCGAAGCTCACGCACAACAAAACCCCACATTTAATAACCCCATTGCCTATACAAGATTAACGGCGGCTGAAGCCCATTAACAATTAAGAAATCTAGGATATAATGGAGAGAAGGTTCCTGCTGCTTCGACAATGGCAGATATTTTAAATCGTTTGGGCTATCGATTAAGAAAAGTGGTAAAAGCTAAACCTAAAAAAAATCTCGGAGACGGACGCTATCTTCGAGAATATAGAGAAAAAAGATAGAAAAAAAGACCCTTCTGTGAAACGTTTAAGTATGGATTGTAAAGCAACTGTGGAAATAGGAGAATATTCACGTGGCGGACAAACCAGAGGTTATAATCAAGCTCAAGATCATGATATGGGAACTAAAGAAAAATACGTTCCTTGTGGGATTGTAGATGAAGAGACAGGGCAACTTTATGTAACTTTTGGAAGTTCTTATAAAACGAGTGATTTCATGGTAGATAACTTGGAGCAATGGTGGACAAGTCTGAGTATAACTGAAAAGCAGCAACTAGAGAACATCCAAATTAAAGTTGATAATGGAGCAGAAAATAGTGGAATAAGAAGGCAATTTTTGAAGAGAATGGTAGAGTTTGCCGACCAAACTAAGAAATCTATTCAATTACTATATTTTCCTCCTTATCACAGTAAATATAATCCCATAGAAAGATGTTGGGGAATTTTAGAGAGGCATTGGAACGGAACACTTCTGAGAAATGCTCAAACGATGTTAGCTTGGGTAAAAACTATGACATGGAAAGGCTTAAATCCGATAGTTAAGTTAAGTAAAAAAGTTTATCAAAAAGGCATTTCTTTAACGAAAAAAGAGATGAAGGAAATTGAGAAACGTTTAGAACGTAATCCTCACTTACTTAAATGGGATATTTTGATTAGACCCAGTTAGTCTAAAAAGTTAATAAGAGTGTAAAATTAAGTGAATTTCCTTTTTAAAAATAGTCAAAGCTAATTTAAAAGTTAGCGTATTTCTTTCTTTTAGATAGGGAGGTTTTTGTTCGCGGAAAGTATCCGCGAACAACTTTTTATTTTTCCCTTTTCGCTTATTTGAGATGTTCTACAAACAGATTCTGAGAATGGGTGGGAAACTTTTTCTTGGAAATAACCTTGCTCCTTTTAATTATGGTAAATCTACCCTATTAAATGCTTTACTAGGAGAAAAAACTTTACCCATCGATCTTATTCCCACCACAGGGGCAGCCATTTATGTTAAATATGGAGAATAATTAAAAACCAAAATAACCTTAAATAATAATAAAATTATTGAAGAAGAAGGAACAAATATCCTAAAAAAATATGCAACACTTGATGATAACAGGTGTATGAATCAAGAAGTAAAATCTGTAGAAGTTTATTGTAATCATTCCCTTTTAAAAATGGGAGTGGAATTTTTAGATTTACCAGGAACCAATGATCGAGAAGAGCAAAATAAATTAGTTAAAGATCAATTATTAACTTCAGATTTAATTATCCAAGTGGTTGATGCTCGAAAATTAATGACTCTTGAAGAAAGAGAAAATTTTAGAGATTGGTTGCTAAACCGTGGCATTAATAGTGTTATATTAGTGATAAATTTCTTGAATTTATGGGAACCACAAGAACAAAAAGACGTTTATTATAGATTACGCTTTGTTGCTGAAAGTTTTCGCTCAAATTTACCTTCTGGGTTCAGTAATCTATATAGAGTTGATGCTTTACCGGCATTGAGAGGGAAACTCAAAGGGGATAATAATGAAGTACAAAGAAGTGGTTTGTCCATGCTTGAGTCTGCTTTACAAACTATTATCATTCAACAGAAACAAGAACAAACTTTTAGAAGAGAACGTTTTGAGACAATTAGTTTTCAAGTGAAAGAGATAGCCCTCAATCAAAGAAATAATCTTATTAAACAATTGAAAAATATAGAACAGAGAATAGATAAAGAAAAAGAAATCAAACAGAAAGCACAACAAGTCATTAACCAAGGATTTCAACGCGCCCTCTCTGATTTTTATAGTTGGCTATACTTACCTAAACTATTAAATCAATATCAAAATGAATTAGCGATCGCTTTAGAACAAAATACCTTTCAACAGTGGTGTAATAATGATTTTCAAGATAAAATAATTACTTATCAAAAGAATATCAATGAATGGGGAGATAAAGCTTGTTTATTTTTTGAAAATAACTTCTTGACTCCTTTAAATATTAGCATTCCTGATCCCCCAGAAATATCCATTTCTTTACCAGAAGGAAATGAAGAAAAATCTAACTATTTTAATGATATCACCACCGTTGGTATTCCTACAGGAATCGGTTTGTTAGTAGGAGGACCTATAGCAGCTGCCGTTTTAGGAGGGGCAAGTTATTTCCTCAACAAAACCACAACACAAGCAGAAAAAGAAGCAATGACACAGAATTCTCAAACTCCATCTACTTCTGTTGAATTTGCTCAGAACTATTTAACTCATTTTAGTGAGCAAGTATTATTAAGTTTACGGAAATATGAACAAGAACTATCCAAAATTATGGAGGTACCCCATAATTTACACTCATCAGAAATAGCTCAGTTATCTTATAAAATACAGATATTAAACGATCTTTTAACGGGACTTTAGCTAATTTTAGTCCAAGAATCCCTCACTTTTAGCGAAGGGAGCGTCAAATGGGAAATCGTTTCAACAGGGCGATCGCCTCTTTAGCGGTTGTGATCAAATAACCGGAAATGCCTGGAGTTTGGGGAATTTGCCAAAGAATATCAACAGTTCGCCTCAGCAAACGAACTAAGTCTCCTTCGTCCAAACTGGTGTTTTCACAAAGTTCCTGCCAGTCACCCCCTAAAGCCCATTGTTCCACCAAGCCCATTAATTCTAACTCTAACCAAACAGGAATAGTAACTTGATAGCGTCGTTGGGTTTGGTTCAATAAACGGCGCATTTCCCCAATACTCACCCCGTCTTCTGGAGACTCTTGAAACAGACTCAAGACTTCTGGAGACGGTAAATAATTTGTCCAAGTGTCAGGGCGGAGGGTTTCGGTAATAATAGCACTCACCGCCGCCGCTAGTTGAGGGGCTTCGAGATGCTCTAAAGTACTCGACATAAGCACCATGCCCAACCATAACTGGTTTTCTCCGCGCATGGTAGCCGCCGCTTCACCAAGGGCTGTGGGAGTGTAATTATCTAAAGCCTTAAATTCCCGTAAAATCTCGATTAAATTCAGAAATTCTTGCCAATAGTAAGATTGATTGGACTGTAATTTTTGGAACTTAATTTGTCGGTTATGGAGTTGTTCCCGTAATTCTAAACGTCGATGATGGGACTTAAATAAGCGTTTAAAATCTTTGCTTTGGGTTAAGGGATGATCATCGAGTAAGGTTTGCACATGATCAATACGTTGTTGTTGTTCGATTACTTCTGGTGGGGTGATTCGGCCAAAGGCGCGATCGCTCATTTGTTGGGTGATTTGCCTAGAATTTTCATCCCCTTTTGGTCCCCTGCCTAAAGATAATCTTCTCAGATCCGGTAGGGTCAAATTATCCGCAAAAGAGAGGGGTAAAGAAGCCCCATAAAAATCAACAATATCTCCTCTTTTTACTAAATACCAGTAGTTATTATCCCCCAAACATAGCAAATCAAAACCTTGTCCCGAGCCTGGAACCATAGCCACAATCGTAGCTAGTTGAGGAATAGATGTTTTTAAGCGTTTGCCCTTTAAATAAACTAAATCCCCAATATTCAACTTACTCAATTGACCGGCAATTTCTTTTTTACGCTTTTCTTGTGCTTGAGCTTCAAGAACTTTCAGAAGTCGTTTTTCTTCTTTTAATCGAGCTTTTAATTTCTCATAAGCTAGGATATCTTTTTCTTGTAGCCCTCCTAATTCGATATCCAGTTTAGCTAATTCTGTACTCAAACTAGCGATAGCCTGTTGTTCTGGTTCTAGTTTTAGTTGAGCTAAATATTCGGCAAAACTCCTTTCTAAGAGGTCCTTTGCTTCCCGTAGGCTGTGTTTTTGCAACAGGTTTAAGACCATACCATAGGAAGGGGTGAAACAACTTTTTAAGGGTTCAGACTCTGCGGTGGCTAAGTAAGCAGCTTCTGTTGCCCCTTCAAAGGGGGTTTGAATGGTGACCACATGGCCCACCTCATCCATACCTCGTCGTCCTGCCCGCCCAGCAATTTGCAGAAATTCTGAGGGGTTTAACATACTGTGTCCGGTATCAATGCGTTTAGATAAAGCAGAGATAACCGTAGTTCTGGCTGGCATATTGATCCCGGCTGATAGGGTTGCTGTGGCAAACACCACTTTAACCAAACCCACTTCAAATAGTTGTTCCACTAATTCTTTCCACAGGGGTAAAATCCCGGCATGATGTGCCGCAATACCTCTGGTTAAAGGTTCGAGTTGTTCTGAGCGTACTAACTGACACAGATTAGCTAGAATCTCGAATAAATGGACTTTGCTCTCTTCATCCTCCCCTAAATAGGTAAAGAGATTAGACTGGGGGGAAAGGGTGCTTAAAAAGTCTTTGAGGGGTTCGTATAAAGGTGGGTTTTCTGTGGCCACCGCCTCGAGGAGACTCACTTGTAAATTGGTATTTTCCCCTAAAAAGAAGGTCAACAGGTTATATTGTAGAGCATGGGCTTCTTCGGGAGACACCAACACCACCCCCTCAAGTTTTTGCACGGCTCGATCGCATTCTCGACGGCTAAAGATAACATAGATGGCTGGTAAGAGATCCTTTTCATAAAGTTGTTGGATCACCATCATCGGAGTGGGACATTCACTTCGTTTTACTCGTCGGCGTTTCTTACGGTTTCCTTTGGGTTTGAGGCGATTGTTAAGGCCCGTTTGTTGCTGGTTAAGCAGGGGATAGAGTCCGTTTTTCTGGCTAAAGTAGAAGCGTAGAGGAACGGGGCGAAAATCCGAGTTAATCAGTTTACACAGACTGATAGAGGTTTTGTCGGGATCAAAGTTGGGAGCAGTTTTCCGCACTTGATTGATCCACTTGGTTAAGTCTTCTGAGTTGCCGATGGTTGCAGAGAGAGCGACTAATTGAATGCTGGGGGAACAATAAATAATCGATTCTTCCCAGACGGTTCCCCTACCACGATTACTAATATAATGACACTCATCTAAAATAACCGTAGCCACATTTTCTAAGGATGTTCCCACTTGCCCAATGGGGGTTTCGTAGAGCATATTACGGAAGATTTCTGTGGTCATCACCACAATCGAAGCGTCGGCATTGATAACCGTATCTCCTGTAATTAACCCCACCATCCCTTCGACTACTCCTGCTTCTGTGGTGGCAAATTTGTCTTGGAAGTCTCTAAACTTTTGATTAGATAAAGCTTTGAGAGGAGTGGTGTAGAAAACTCTTTGACCTAGATGCAAAGCCCGATAGATGGCAAATTCTCCGATAACTGTCTTACCTGAACCTGTGGGGGCGCAGACAACGACAGATTCCCCTTGATGCAACGCTGCGATCGCTTCCTGTTGAAAGGGATCTAGTTCAAAGGGAAATAGTTCTTCAATCCTAAGCTCAGTTGAGGTTAATGGTTGTTTCACTCAAAGTTACGTATTTAGGCAATCACAGGTTAAACCCTATTTCTATTTTAGGGTAAAAATCCTTGATTTTTTAGGTCAAGCCTCCTACTTCCCTCGTTTCAAGTGGGGGCAGAATGACTTTATTTTTGGTTAAGATATTAATCTTAACAATTTTTCTGAGAGATTAGGGCCATAGCTTGCCAAAATTTTAATTTTACTTTACAATTAGAGTAGCAATAAATCCCAACAATATCGATTCAGATTTTGCTGAGAGAAAAGAAATTACCAAGAAAATTTAAGCTACAACCACCCCTGTGAATTTCCTTCACTGTATCTACAAACAACAAATAAATAAGAGATAGCTAAACATGACAACCAAGAAAAAAGTTGATACGGTTCGCCACTATCTTCAGTCTATTGGTAAAACCCCCTTACTCTCTAGTGCTGAAGAGATTAAACTAGCAGAAGAAATCCAGGCTATGTTGCCTCTATTAGAGAAGGAACAACTGAGCCGAGAAGAGGAAAAAATTGTCGCTAAGGGACAAAAAGCTAGAGAAAGAATGATCGAGGCAAATTTACGTCTGGTGGTTTCCATTGCTAAGAAGTACCTCAATTCGGGCTTGTCTTTGTTAGATTTAATTCAAGAAGGAAGTTTAGGCTTAATTCGAGGTGTGGAAAAATTTGATCCGGCTCGCGGTTACAAGTTTTCAACCTATGCTTATTGGTGGATAAGACAGGGAATAACCAGGGCGATCGCAGAACAAAGTCGTACCATTCGTTTACCTATTCATATCAACGAAAATCTTAATAAATATCGTAAATCGATTCGAGAACTAACCCTAAAATTAGGGAGAAAACCAACTCAAAGAGAGATTGCTGAAAATATGGAAATCTCCGTTGACAGGTTACAATTTCTCCAACAAGCAGCTTTTAAAACTAAGTCCCGTAGTTTAAATGTTGTTATTGATGAAAATCAAACCGAGTTAGGGCAATTATTACCCGATGAGGAAAGTATTTCCCCTAGTGATTTTGTCAAACAAGAAGAGAAAATATCTCAGATAAATAATCTTTTAGAAAGTTTGACTCCCAGACAGAAAGAAGTAATTATTCTGCGTTTTGGCTTACGAGATGGTAAACAAATGAGTTACAAAGCCATTGGCGAAAAATGTGGTGTTAGCCATGAAAGGGCCCGTCAAATTTATAGCCGCGCCTTAAAAATTTTACGGAAGCAAACAGGTGAGGCAGAAAAGCTGGCGGTTTAAATGTGTGAATTTCTATCCTATTTTTAGGGAGAAAACTAGCCATTATGATATATGGCGTTTCTCGGAGTGCGATTCGTTGAGCTAGAAAGTTTGGAAACAAGCGTGTAGCTCGTTCAGAACATTGAAATCTGAATAACTGTTGATTTGTTGGCTAATGGAGCCACACTCGGAATCAAAGGAGAAAATCCTAAGAGTGACGACATAACCCTCCGTTTTGGACTTAGTAAACCCAGGATGGAAGCAGGGTTAGAAGGGGAACCCGTCATGAAGCAGCATGGTAAGTCGCTCCCCAAGTCAATCGGTCATGGTTAAACATTACGTTGAATCATCGACATGAACCCTCAAAACCGCCAAGTAGCCAAATCTGTTTGATAGGCTGCGTTCAAAAGAACAAGGTAAAAAGTGGAGTTTTTCCGTGAGCATCCACACAGATTCCTAAAAGTAACCTGGGGGAAAGATGAAACCTAAAACCGATATACCCAAATCAACGGAACGAATTAAGTCCATGATTGCTCTTACCACCGGTCGAGTAGGTAAGTAGGGACAAACTGAACCGCAAGGGTCATGGATGTGAGAAGCAATTAAGTTGCTAATGCCCACTTGTAATGAGTACGGATAAGCTGACGTATTGCTGGTTAATTAGAAGAAATAGTCTCTATTAGAGGTGAATATGTCGAATGCGAGTATAACCAAGACTACGCCAGAGTGGAACACAATTAACTGGGCAAAAGTCCAGAGAAAGGTGTTTAAGCTTCAAAAAAGAATATTTCAAGCTGTTAGGTGATTTCCGAGAAAGCTTTTCCCATAGGGGGTAATCGCTTGGACTAAAGGCTTTCAAGAAATAAAAGGAACAGAGAGTTAGCGGATCTTGGTACACAACTTTAAAATTTCATAATTGGCTTGTCTGAAAAAACAGAAGAAATAGATTAAAATGAAGAGGTAAAAAGATTAGAGAGAGTAAATTGAAGCTAAAACAGACAAATCATCCCTTAACCCCGTCGATGGTCGATGATTTACGTTTAGCAGCCTCAAAAATGACGGGAGCAGAGCGTCGTTCATTTCAAGCTGAAATGTGTCTCAAGTATTGTGGAGGAAGTGCCAGACAAACCGAAATCGTGTTTGGTTGGGGGAGAAAAAATGTTCAACTTGGATTACATGAAAAACGAACTGGGATAGTGTGTTTAGGATTACAATCAGTCAATAGTGGATGTAAAAAATGGGAGGAAAGATACCCAATAGTTGCCCAATCATTGAAAGAAATAGCCGAAGCTCACGCACAACAAAACCCCACATTTAATAACCCCATTGCCTATACAAGATTAACGGCGGCTGAAGCCATTAAACAATTAAGAAATCTAGGATATAATGGAGAGGAGGTTCCTGCTGCTTCGACAATGGCAGATATTTTAAATCGTTTGGGCTATCGATTAAGAAAAGTGGTAAAAGCTAAACCTAAAAAAAATCTCGGAGACGGACGCTATCTTCGAGAATATAGAGAAAAAAGATAGAAAAAAAGACCCTTCTGTGAAACGTTTAAGTATGGATTGTAAAGCAACTGTGGAAATAGGAGAATATTCACGTGGCGGACAAACTAGAGGTTATAATCAAGCTCAAGATCATGATATGGGAACTAAAGAAAAATACGTTCCTTGTGGGATTGTAGATGAAGATACAGGGTAACTTTATGTAACTTTTGGAAGTTCTTATAAAACGAGTGATTTCATGGTAGATAACTTGGAGCAATGGTGGACAAGTCTGAGTATAACTGAAAAGCAGCAACTAGAGAACATCCGAATTAAAGTTGATAATGGACCAAAAAATAGTGGAATAAGAAGGCAATTTTTGAAGAGAATGGTAGAGTTTGCCGACCAAACTAAGAAATCTATTCAATTACTATATTTTCCTCCTTATCACAGTAAATATAATCCCATAGAAAGATGTTGGGGAATTTTAGAGAGGCATTGGAACGGAACACTTCTGAGAAATGCTCAAACGATGTTAGCTTGGGTAAAAACTATGACATGGAAAGGCTTAAATCCGATAGTTAAGTTAAGTAAAAAAGTTTATCAAAAAGGCATTTCTTTAACGAAAAAAGAGATGAAGGAAATTGAGAAACGTTTAGAACGTAATCCTCACTTACCTAAATGGGATATTTTGATTAGACCCAGTTAGTCTAAAAAGTTAATAAGAGTGTAAAATTAAGTGAATTTCCTTTTTTAAAATAGTCAAAGCTAATTTAAAAGTTAGCGTATTTCTTTCTTTTAGATAGGGAGGTTTTTGTTCGCGGAAAGTATCCGCGAACAACTTTTTATTTTTCCCTTTTCGCTTATTTGAGATGTTCTACAAACAGATTCTGAGAATGGGTGGGAAACTTTTTCTTGGAAATCACCCAAAGTAGCGATCGCTCTGTAGAAATTAGTCAAGAGTATGGAGCTAACGTAGTCCAGTTTAATTTTAACGGACGTTGGCCAAAAAAGAAAAATTGGTCTTTAGAGAATTTACCTTTTCGCAACGAATGGGTTTTAATTGTTGATTGTGATGAAAGAATTACCCCTGAATTATGGGACGAGATAGAAACGAATATTAAGGATGATAATTACAATGGATATTATCTGAATCGTAAAGTATTTTTCTTAGAAAAATGGATTCGTTATGGAGGAAAATACCCTGACTGGAATTTACGATTATTTCGTCATCAAGTAGGACGTTATGAGAACTTAAACACAGAAGATATTCCCAACACGGGGGATAATGAAGTTCACGAACACGTTATTTTACAAGGTAATGTGGGCTATCTAAAAGAGGATATGCTACATATTGATTTCCGTGATATTTATCACTGGTTACAAAGACATAATCGTTATTCTAATTGGGAGGACAGAGTTTATTATAATTTATTAACAGGACAAGATGACAGTGGCACCATTGGTGCTAACTTGTTTGGAGATGCAGTTCAAAGAAAAAGATTTCTCAAAAAAATCTGGATTCGACTACCGTTTAAACCTTTACTAAGATTTGTTTTATTTTATTTTATTCGCTTAGGATTTTTAGACGGCCATGCTGGATACACTTATGCACGTTTATTGAGTCAATATGAATATCAAATTGGAGTAAAACTTTATGAATTACGACAATTTGGATGACAACTAAATGTTAATACAAACGACCTAAATGATGATTCTAAAACTTCTTCAGAACCCATACAGGTAAAATTGTAAATGGAAATAGAACCAAATGGTGTCCCAATTGTCGATAATAATCCTTGGGTAGATTTACGTGAATATGATCAGTCTTGGTACGATCGTGGTCGCCCTGGATGGTATGTATTATTATGGTGGTTAATACAATCCATTGCTTTTCCCTTAGGTAATTTCTGATCAAGAAGATACCTAATGATCCCCCCTAACCCCCCTTTTTAAGGGGGGAAATAACTGGAAAAGCAGGTATATTTTATTCTGGAAATCACCTTAAGTTTACACAATGCTAATGGCTTTCGTTGTTGGTTATTACGTCGTTTTGGGGCTAAGATCGGGAAACAAGTAATTATTCGTCCTACTGCCCGTTTTACCTACCCTTGGAAAGTTGAGATTGGGGACTATAGTTGGGTTGGAGATGATGTGGTTTTTTATAGTTTAGAAATCATAAAAATTGGTTCTCAAAGTGTAATTTCTCAGAAGAGTTATTTGTGTACAGGAAGCCATGATTTTCGAGATCCAACGTTTAATTTAATCGTTAAACCGATCACCATTGGTAACGGTGTTTGGGTAGCTACAGACTGCTTTATTGCCCCGGGGGTTAAAATTGCTTCAAATGCCGTTATTGGTGCTAGAAGTAGTGTTTTTAAGCATATTCCTGCTGCTATGGTAGCCTGGGGAAGTCCTTGTAAACCTCATTATTTAAGGAAAATGAATAGTGAGGGGAGTTCGGAGTTCGGAGTTCGGAGTTCGGAGTTATGATTTTTACCAGTTTGTGTAGATTAACATTGTTTAAGGGATCCTAAATTCATGACAATTTTATCAATAATTTGTCTTAATTGTGAGGATTTTAAGTCAGATTTATTGACAAGAATACTAAAAGCTAGGGGAGCATAATTTGGAGGATTTATATAACCAGATAAGGAAGAAGTACCTGATAATGTTCCTGTTTTAGCTTGTACTTTTCCTTCAATGATTGTCTTTTTAAAACGATTTGTTATGGTTCCATTGACACCACCAATGGGGAGAGAATCACGATAATTTATCCCTTCTGGAGTTTCTGCCATTAGGGTTAGTAAATTGACTAATGTTTCTGGGGTAACTAAATTATGACGAGATAATCCTGAAGCGTCTTTTAAGTGATATGAATTAGTATCTAATCCTAATTCAGTAAGAATTTCTTTTAGGTTATCAAGAGAACTATTTTCTGGTGTACCATTGACTAAAAGATTTAGTAAGCTTTCTGCATATAAGTTATTACTGTCTTGGTTTGTTTTCGTAATAATTTCTTGCAAAGGATCTGAATTAATTTCAATTATCTTCACTAAGTTTTCTGTTGCACTATCTCCATAAACCACCTGAGACTTAATAATATTTATTCCTTCTTTTTCTAAGTAAAATTGCACTGAGTTTAAAAAATATTCTCCTGGGTTAACCACTGTCATTCCCAAAATTCTAGGATCAGAATTAATTGCTAAACTCCCTGTAATTGTTAACAATGGTTTTGCAAAGTTTCTATTAATTGAAACAGAATAAGAGCTATCTTCTTCCCCTGTTACAGTTTTATTATCAATAATCCATTGATTTGCAGCAATAGAATCAGACCAATCCATTGCTAATTTTTCTCCTATTTCTTGAGTATTTAAGGTTAAAATAACAGTATTTTCATTAAGAATTAACTTGTTAACTGCTGGTGCATAATAAAATTGTATATCTTCCCATTCCCAAGTAGGATTAATAGATGGTTTTTCTAGAGGACTATCTTGAACAATTAAATTATCAATACTATTAATTCCTCTTGCCTTTAATTCTTTAGCTAATGTTTCTAACTGTTTACTATTAAAAGTTGGATCACCTTGTCCTACTATTTTTAAAACACTTAGATTAGGATAGGAACCAGAAACGTAAACAGGAGTTTTAATTTGATAATTAGCTCCAAACTTAATTAATGTCGCTGCTGTTGTTAGTAATTTAACGTTAGAAGCAGGGATAAAATATTTCTGGGAATTTAACTCATATAATGTGGTTTGATTATCTAAATTTTTAACTAATATTCCCCAATGCGATCGCTTTAATTCTTCTTGGTCTAAGATAGTATCTATTTTACTTTTTAAATCAGCTTGACAAACTGATATATCTTTTTTATTAAGAGTAGAACTAATTTCCTTAGCTTGCAAAGGGATAGAAAACATAAAGATAAAGGAAAGAATAAACCAACCTATTCTAACCCCTCTTAACCTTAGATAATAAAGATTCATTAGCTCCTCTTAAGATTTTCAACTTAGTTTATATATAGCAATCAGTAATGATTTATGAGATTATCGAGATCCCCCCTTTAGTTCCCCATATTCTTAATTTATCTCCAATCACTCCAATCATCATTGAAAATAGAAGTATTGGGGAAAGTAGTCGGATTGTTATTAGCATCTAATTTTTGACGTAATTCTTGTAACTTTTTCGAGCGAAAAATAGGTTCTTCTACTAACTGATAGGGTAAAATTTGTCGATCAATAGCAAAAGCAGCAGTAGTTCCGGCCGCAGCACCAGATGACCATTCAAAGGAGTGTACCCGATAAGCAGCAGCAGCAATATGACTAACAGCGATACTCTTACCCGTCACCAGCAAATTATCGATGTTTTGGGGAATCATCGACCTTAGAGGCACTTGGAAAGGATAAGCTTGACTTTGACCCTCTCTTTCCCCTTTACGCTCCGTGTTACCTGGTTTTTCCGCCGGATATTCCGTCATACAGGGATGAAAATCAATAGCATAATGACCAATACCCACAGAGTCAGGGTAAATAGTCGATCGCTCACGTCGGGTAACTTGTTCTGGGGAAGCATCCCCACGGAGAACCTTAAACCCTTCTAACCCGGCTAAAGCAGCGTGTAAACGACGATAGGTACTAGGAGAAAGGTTTTGTTTATAAAAATCATCTTGATAGTTACGACGAGAAATATCGATTTCGTTGATCATAAATCCATTTTCATAAAGAAAAGACTCACGACCAATAATGCGCCTTGCTTCACGCATATAAGGGTATTTAGATAACCCGTGAACCGTTCCCATAGGAGACTCTAACCCCTTCATATAAACATGATAGGGATCGGGGGTTTTGACCCCATCTCCTAACTGGGAGTCCGTAGTTCCTACCACTAACCAATAGAAATAACCGATAGAATGTTCTTCCCCTTTTCGTAGGGTTTCTGTGCGTAAACCACCCATCCACTGTCCGGGATCTAGTTGCCCCATTTCTTCTAGTTGTCGACGACTATAGATGAGGTTATCTCGAGAGGTTCCCGGGCGATAATCATTACCCCAAGTCCAGTTTTGCATAGAAATATCCCCAGGAGTCGGTGTGGTAAAACCGATCCCTCCAAACTCGCTTTGTTCCCCCTGTTGAGGACTCCAAATACGTCGGTAAGTATAGACTAAATCAAAATCCGCTAACCTCTCCAACTCGTAGCTATAATAAGGGGCGTATTGAGCATAAAAATCCGGTATATCGTATTCTTGGGGATCTTCGGTAGTTTCCATAGCAAAGGTATAAGTAAACCCTTGAGTACAATAGGGATCACCACTGACACTAGCGGAAGAGGGTTCTAGATAAGAACGGGGATCGATACCTAAACGGTAGGGAACATCAGCTAGACCGACTATTTCCCCTGTTTCTGTGGCTTCGATCACATACCAGTCTGCTGGTACCCCTTGATCGTGGGGCTTAGGAATAAACTTAATAATAGTCTTGTCAAATAACTTAGAATCTTCGTAGGTATAAGCATCCTCGATGGTTTGGGAGAGGGGATAAGTATTTAAAGGGGGTGCGCCCTCTTTGGGGGTGTGTTGAATAGCGATCGCACTCATGATCTGTTTTCCCTTTCCCCCGTTAGGATTTCTTTCGATGCTTAAATCTTTAACCACAGTGGAAGGGAACCAGTTAAGTTGTCCGCCGCCTTTTCTGGCTGCATCATCCAACATTCCCTTGAGGATTTTATGACCATCTTCCGGGAGAAAACAAGAATAACTTACCCAACAGTCTCCAGGGTTGAGTTCCCCGTAATAGTCTTCGATGCGTTCTCGTAACTCTAGATAACCCCGTGGATAGATCAACTCCGCTCGCTGGGTTGGACGTTCATCTAAAGCAGAGGTTCCCTGAGAAGAAAGTTGTCCCCCAACCCAGTCGGTTATCTCCGTCATACAGACAGTTTTTCCTGCTAATAACCCCTCATAAGCGCCTCCGGTTCCTGCCAGTCCACCACCGACTATTAATAATTCACATTCTACCGTTTTATCGGGGTTACGAGGTGGTGTAGCAAGGGTTAAGGGAGTCATCCCTTGCAACATTACTAAAGTCAAAGGAAGAGAAGCAAAATAGGGACGGATACGATTAAGCATAGTTGATGAGGAGAGGTTATCTAAATTATTATGTAGGTCTCTTTTTGCTTATAGAATGAGTTGACTTATGGGGGGTTCCCTAATCTTTGCCAATGATTTCTATATGTTACGAGACATTAAAAAGACCTATAGAGAGAATATGGGAACCTTATCCTTCAAAAGTATTACTGGAGAGCAAAAAACCATCTAATAATCCCTCCCTTTTCTTAGGTTTTACTATGATCTCCACAACCTAACCGAATAGAAGTATGATAGTGTGTATTGTTTTAACACTCACGTCATTTTATAGACATCAATCACTATGGATATTTTAGCTCTCGGTTGGGTTAGCGTATTAGCTTTATTCACTTGGTCTATCGCTATGGTCGTTTGGGGACGTAACGGTTTCTAGCACTGTGGAAACATCATCTCTTCTCAATGTACTCTTTCTCACTGCTTTAGTATTACTCGTTTTGGTCAGTGGGGGGATACTCTATTTAACAACCATAGAATGGCGCGATCGTCGTCGCCAAGACCGAGATAAAAAAAGCGGACGCTAAACCCTGGAGAGGACAATCTTTGTCCTCTCTCATTTTTTTAGTAGTTACTGTAATTTCACCCAAATGGGTGAGCAATAACCCTTAAGATGGATGAAGCCATGACCCAAAGTTAAGGAGTATCCTAGTACCCGTAAGGTATATGAATACTAATTCCTTTCAGGAGTGTGACACCATGTCTATCAAAAAAATAACCTTTGACACCGTTGTTATTCTTGCTTTCTTGATTGGGACAGGTTTACTTTTTGACTATATCTTAGAAACTCCTTTGTCCAATCCTCTTGTGGGTGATGGTGTTACTACAGAAGAAGAAGCTTAATTCCTGTCAGGAACTCATGATTAAAAAGGACAAATCACTTCAGATAAACCTATTTAATTCACCCAACTAGATGAAGACTTGAACGAGGAAATGATGGGATATTAATAACAGCAAGAAACAAGTTTTCCCTACATTGAGATTTCCTCCTCAGATGTACCAGATGACCTCCTCCACCCTAGAAATAGGGTGGTTTTTATTTGGGATGGAATCAGCCATCAAGATAGAAAAGAAAAGTCAGAAAAACAAAAAGAACAGCCTAACCAATGCTCAAAACTACTGAGAATTAATTGGGTTCTGTGGATAACCGTTTCTTGTTGCCAAGGAGCATCATTCATCATTTTAATGAACATTAAAGCACAAATAACCATCAAAGAAATACTTCCTCTACTCAAATAATGTAAAGTAATGTAAAGAGCAGTCATAATGAAATAACCGATGCAAAGCAATCAATTATCCGTGAGAAACATTCAACTCCCTAACTTGGGTATTGGTACCTGGGCTTGGGGAGACAGTTTATTTTGGGGTTACGGGTCCAACTATGGGGAAACAGAGGTACAAGCAGCCTTTGATGCAGCCGTGGCAGCAGGTGCCACCTTTTTTGATACTGCAGAGGTTTATGGGTTAGGAGAGTCAGAAAAACTGATCGGTAAATTTCTCAAACAAACCAGCCAACCCGTACAAATAGCCACCAAATATTTTCCCTTACCCTGGCGTTTTAATCGGGATGCAGTAGCGGAGGCATTAACCGCTAGTTTAGATAGATTAGACGTTGAACAAGTGGCTTTATATCAAGTGCATATGCCTTTTGACTTTTTCATGGGGCAAGAAACCTTAATGACAGCCTTGGCTACAGAAGTTAAAAAAGGCCGTATTCTTACCGTTGGGGTCAGTAATTATTCCGCTAAACAAATGCAGCAAGCTTATGATTATTTAGCCACTTATGATGTTCCTTTAGCGGTGAACCAAGTACGTTATTCTTTGTTAACTCGAACTATTGAAAAGAATGGTATTCTAGACAAAGCCCGTGAATTGGGAGTAACAATTTTAGCTTATAGTCCTTTAGATCAAGGATTATTAACAGGAAAATATACTCCAGAAAAACAAGAACAAGTTACAGGTGCCAGAAAAATAGATCCTAAATTCTCTGCGTCTGGATTAAAAAAAATTGAACCGATTCTTAATCAACTAACAGCACTGGGAGAAAAATACGACAAAACTCCTGCTCAAATTGCTTTAAACTGGTTAATTGCCCAAGGTGATGTAATTCCTATTCCTGGGGCAAAAAATGCCAAGCAAGCACAAGAAAATGCAGGGGCAATGGGTTGGTTACTCAGTAATGAAGATGTTAAACAACTGAGTTTATTAAGCTGTCAATAATTATGAAAACTTTGAACTTATTTTTGGGTTTATGTGTTCTATTGTCAAGGGTAAAAGTAAATTAGCTAAAGCTAAGAAAAAATAGAACAATTAGTTCATTAGATTAACCCCTCAGCTATGAGTAGTCTGGGGGATTTTTACAGAAGCATTGAATTCAATAAATCCCATTGGGTTTGTTCTGATTTTCTATTTCTGAGATAACTGATAAACTTTTAGCGATCGCAAACGATTAATAGCAGCGGCTAATTCAAAGCGACGAAATATAACTAAGTCTCCTTGGGGAAAATGACTTAAAATATCCAACCCTTTACTATCAATATCCTCCATCACTTGATCTAAAATATCAGGTAAGCTTGTTTGCTCATTCATATAATATTGTTTGGCGTAAATTATAGCAGCAGAAATTGACCTTAACTGCCCTGGTTCAATTAATTGTTCAACAGAGGTTAAATCAATGTCTTCTGTTCCAAAAACTACTTGATCTACGTCTCTCACTTTAACTTTAACGTCCCGTCTTCCTCGACTGGGATCAATACTTTGGGCTAAGGGTATTCTGGGGGTTATATTACCGAAATTATTGCCCCCTTCTATCATACGCTCATTGGGGTTTTCTTGTGCAATTTTTTGGGCTTTTTCTGTAACATTATAGGGTTCAAAGTTATCCATAGCAATTACTTGATCTGCTACATCAAAATAGTCTCCACTTCCTCCCATTACTAAGATAGTTGATACACCATAGTCTATATATAATTGTTTAATTTTATCGATAAATGGGGTGATGGGTTCTTTATTTTTTGCTATTAATTGTTGCATCCTGCGATCGCGGATCATAAAGTTAGTTGCTGCGGTATCTTCATCCACTAATAATACTTTACTTCCTGCTTCTAATGCTTCGATAATATTGGCTGCTTGAGAGGTACTTCCACTTGCATTGGTGGTGGTAAAATCATTAGTTGAGCGTTGTTGTGGTAATTGATTAATAAAGGGAGAAATATCAACCCCTACAATACTTCTACCATCTTCTGCCCTAATTTTTACCGCTGATGGATCACTAATTACAAATTCTCTACCATCCCCAGGAATATGATTGTAAATACCTAATTCTATTGCTTTTAATAAGGTCGATTTTCCGTGATAACCTCCCCCAACAATTAAGGTAATTCCTTGGGTAATACCTAAACCTTTGATTAACCCTTGATTGGGTGTTTCAAAAGCAATTTCTAATGATTCTGGGGACTTAAAAGGGATAGCATCTGTTTCCAGGGGACGAGGATCAATACCACTTTTTCGGGGTAAAATAGACCCATTAGCTATAAAAGTAACTAAGTTATTTTTTGATAATTGCTGACGGATAAAATCTGCATCTTCTGCTGTCTCAACTTGTGTTTTAATCCCCTGAGAATCTAAAGCTTGATATAGTAATGTTTGTTCAACAATATCGGGTACATCTTCACATAACATTTGTGCTGCTTGATGACCTAAAATAGTCCTTCCCCTTGCAGGAAGTCCCACCGAAAAACGTATTTCTATATCATTTTTATTAATATTTGCTGCTGTTCTTTTTAAGATTTCTTGACCAATTTTTATAATAGTAATTTTTCCGCTTTTTCCTGTTCCTCTGTGACGACTTATTTGTTGACAAGCTTGACTAAATTGACGAATTAAATAGTCTTCTAAAGCAATTTTTCTACTTTCATTTTCATATAACTCAGTGGGGAATTCAGCAACATTATGGGGAATTTTAATAATCAGTTTACTGGGGGAGGCAAAGGGATCACCCTGGATATGTTCGATAATTAAATCAAATTTAGGAAATTGATAGTTTGCCTTGATATCTTTATACGCTTTGTAATTTTTTCCGTCTAGTCGGATTAGGGTATTATATAAGTCTTGATTATCCATTATTTTCTGTTACAGCTAGAAGACTGTGTTAACCTGAGTTCGACATAAGGAAATTTGGAGACAACTGATTTACATCAAGAGTATTAAACCCTGATTATCTCATGGAAAAAACTCGCGCCTCCTAACTCCTAACTCCTAACTCCTAACTCAGTTTATTACTTTTTTTTTGTAGTTATAGACAACCCTAAATCCATTGTAACGACTTCGGCTACTACGTTGAACTTTATTGCGGGTTGCACAACGACAATAAAATGGAAAAGCTGCCCAAGATCCTCCACGCATAGGAGAATATTGATCGTATCCATCTATCCAAATACTACCATCTTTTGGCGCATTATGATATGTTTCGTGCCAATCATCAGCACACCATTCCCAGATATTTCCGTGCAGATCGTATAAACCAAAATTATTGGCAGAAAAGTAACCAACTTCGGTGGTTTGTTGCCGATGTATTCCAATGTTTTCTTGTTGATAATTTCGTGTACTATTATAATTTGCTAATGTCTGGGTGATAGTATCTCCAAAATTAAAGGGGGGATAAATATATATCCCGTCTAACTGTCTATATTGACTAGGATCAATAATACCTCTACAAGCATATTCCCATTGTGCTTAACTGGGTAAATTAAATTCAATACCAACTGCTTCGGATAACTTCTGACAAAATTCTAAACTATCATAAAATGATACACTATCTACGGGTTTATTTTGACCTTTGAATTCAGAAGTATTATTCCCCATTGTCCTTGTGTAATGGGATATTTACTCATACAAAATGATGACAAACTTACTTCGTGCTGTGGTCTTTCTTGTGAGGAATTTTTACCTTCTTTTTCAGGAGTTCCCATCCAAAATATTCCCTTGGGAATGACAACCATCTCTAAGTAAATATTTGCTGCTAACTCAACCGCAAAATATTGACTTTTCTTGTTTTCTTGTTCTATGATTTCGCCTTTATGATTAACTTTAATAACTTTAAAATTAAAATCTTTTAGAGAACTAACTATCTTTTTATTATATTTACTTATAGTAGTTGTGGGTTTAATTGTTGAATGATTATTTGATAAGTTAGAAGGAGTTGCCGGAATCTGAGAATTTGTTTTTTGAGTTTTTAAAGGATTAGAAGAGGTTGGGGTAATTTGAGTGTTTTTTAGAGAATGATTGGGAGATGCTAAAAAAGTTCTTTTAATGGTTGTGGGTAATTTATTTTTATTTTTAATCAGGAAAATAAGATAACTTAGGAAAGAAAATAAGATAATAAATACACTGAGTAAGGTTACATAATTGATAATTTTTTCCCACAGCAATAAAGGTTTAGAGGATGAGGGATAGAGAAAATATTTTATCAGCCAAGCTATAATTATACTGCCATTAAAACAAGTTACTAAGAGAAATATTTGGGGTTTTGCAATTACACTAATTAAATCATAAGCACTAGATTTTTGTGGTTCTGAGATTGGTAAATTAGTAGAAGTTTCTACTGGTTGTATATAAGTAGGTGATTCTTGTAAATTCTCTAAGATTTCTTTAACATTGTGATAACGATTTGGGGCTAAATGTTCTAACATTTTATTTAAAATATGACTTAATTGATCACTAATTTTAATTTCTTCTTTTTCTAAATATTCTTGCCATAACCAAGTCGCTTGACTACTATCATAAATCGGATCATTTTCATTATCATCACCTGGAAAACATCCTGTTAGCAAGCGAATGCAAGTAACCCCTAAACTGTAAATATCACTAGCAGGTTGTGGATGTCCTGTCATTTGTTCTATAGCAGCATAACCAGGAGTATAAATTAAAATTCCGCGAGTATTCGAAACCTCTTTAACCCCCCCAAAATCAATTAATATTAATTTGCCATCATAACGACGACGCATAATATTATCCGGTTTAATATCTCGGTGCAATAAGTTTTTTTGATGGAGATAATCTAAAACAGGTAATAAATCTTTTAACAGGGATTTTATTTTATCTTCACTAAATATTCCTTGTTGCTCAAATTCTGTAACTAAGTCATCTCCATCGATATATTCTTCAACTAGATAGAGAGAATTATTCTCTTCAAAATGATCATAAATAGCAGGAATTTGTTCATGTTTTAGAGTGTCTAATATATTAGCTTCTCGTTTAAATAATTCTTTAGCGGTTTCTAAACCTTTTCCTTGAAGATTAGCAATAAATTTTTTTAATACTCGTTTTCTATTGTGAAAATTTTGATCTTCAACTAAATAAGTTTGGCCAAAGTTTCCCTCCCCTAATACTTGTTTAATAATATAGCGATCGCCGAATAAATAACCTTGGGTGGTTTTGGATAATTCTTGACCACATCCTTGACAATAATTATGAGTATTGGGATTATTAGGATCAGGACAAGCAGGATTAAGACAGTAAAGAGTCATAATAGTCTTAGTAGTGGCCTAATATTATTAAGCACACACCGGAGTAGTTAACATGATAAAATGAAGCTTTATCAACTATTTTGACATAAATATGATAGGATCGTCTCAGAAGCTAAATCCCCTTAATTTAACAGAACCTGTTATTACACGATATTTTGAAACTCTAAACAAGGGTGATTTTCCAGAAACAGCTAAATTATTCGCTATTGATGGTGTTTTACAACCTCCCTTTGAGTCTCCCATAAGCGGACCAGAAGCGATCGCTAATTATTTACAGCAAGAAGCAAGGGAGATGATACTTTCCCCCCTCTCCGAAGCTTTAGAAACAACAGAAACAGGCCACACTCAAGCTAGGATCAAAGGTAAAGTAAAAACCACCTTATTCACTGTCAATGTAGCCTGGATCTTCATTCTTAACAATCAAAAAGAAATTATTTCAGTAGAGGTGAAATTATTAGCTTCTTTGGAGGAATTGGTTAGTTTGAGGCGTTAAACTGCATAAGCAGGTTGCTCAAAGGCTAATTCCAAGAGTTTACGACCTAATTCTGTATCTCTTGGTGAGGGAACCCATTTGGGATGGCCTGTTAACAAAAGGCTTTCGATAGTTTCCTTATCAAAGAGATGCCAAGTTAAAGCTCCTTCAACCCTTCCCTCTATAGCGTAACAGTTATTGCTGAGACAATGAATGATTAACTTACCAAAAGGACGCTTGATGACCATTTTTTCTTGAGGTTGCAACCCACGTAACCCCAAAATAGCATCTTTTAATTCTTGAGAAGAAGTCACACACAACCCAGGAATAACGACTTTTGACTGGCGATCGCCGTTAACAGCTAACCAGTAACGTCGTGAGGGATCGATACCTTCTAACCAGTTTATTTCATCGTCTAAACGATAGCGGGGTGCGATAATCAAGGGTTTGCTCATCATTAATATCTTGTAATCGTAGTTTACTATAAATCTAAAAATTGATAATTATCATCCTAGTTGCTTCAAATTCTAAAGGTTTATTAGTATTCTGTCAGAAATGTTTACAAAACTTAACTACTTGCTGCCTTAGATGAGTATCATTGCTTAACGGCTTTGATACCATTTATTTTGTATGAAAAAGGTGGGCAATGCCCACCCTACGGAATTTAACGTTTGGCTAATTTTTTCGTCTTCATCTTCCGTAACCGAATAGACTCTGGTGTAACTTCTACTAACTCATCGGAACCAATATATTCTAAGGCCCTTTCTAAACTCATTTCCTGGGGGGCCTGGAGTTGAACTAATTCCTCTCCACTAGCTGCACGATGGTTGGTTAACTGTTTCGTCTTACACACATTTAATTCTAAGTCTTGGGGACGGTTATTTTCACCAATAATCATCCCTTTATAAACTTTGGTTCCGGGAATAATAAAGAAGACACCGCGATCTTCTGCGTTTTTCATAGCGTAGAAAGTAGATGTCCCTTCCTCAAAGGCAATAATCACCCCATTGTAACGGGTTTCCAACTCACCAGATAAAGGACGATATTCCAAGAAACTATGGTTCATGATCCCTTCACCCCGTGTAATGCGGATAAAGTCACCACGGAAACCCAGTAAACCCCTGGCCGGGACAACAAACTCTAACTGAGTCCGTCCATTGACCCCGGTTTGCATATCCTGCATTTCCCCTTTTCGTTGGCCTAAACGTTCGATGCAAGATCCTACTGCTTCTTCGGGAACGTCTAACACTAAATATTCAAAGGGTTCATAGGGTTGGCCATTAACCTCACGATAAATAACTTGGGGTTGGGCCACCTGAAACTCGTATCCTTCCCGACGCATGGTTTCGATTAAAATACCTAAATGGAGTTCACCCCTACCGGAAACGGAAAACTGGTCCGGAGAGTCTCCTGGTTCAACCCTTAACGCTACGTTGGTTTCTAACTCACGCATGAGGCGATCGCGTATTTGTCGGGAGGTGACAAACTTACCTTCTTGACCGGCAAAAGGAGAGTCATTTACCGAGAAAGTCATCTGTAAAGTTGGTTCATCTACCTTAATTAAAGGTAACGCTTGGGGTTCATCGGGACAAGTTAAAGTCTCCCCGATGTTAGCATCAGCAAACCCGGCCACAGCAACGATATTCCCTGCGTTAGACTCTTCTAATTCTACCCGTTGCAGTCCTTCAAACCCTAACAGTTTACTAATTTTACCTCGAACAATTGTACCATCTTCTTTCATCAAAGCTGCTTGTTGTCCTGCTTTGAGAGTTCCGTTATGGATACGACCAATCATAATACGGCCTAAATATTCGGAATAATCTAAGGTAGTTACTTGTAGTTGTAGGGGTTTGCTTACGTCCCCTGCTGGTGGGGGAACATGGTGTAAAATTGCTTCAAATAGAGGTTTCATGTCTTCTGACTCATCCTCTAGGTTATCTTTTGCAAACCCCGATAAACCCGACGCATATAAGGTGGTAAAGTCGCACTGATCGTCATCGGCCCCTAGTTCTATGAAGAGGTCAAAAACCTTATCCACTGCTTGATCCGGTTCAGCTTGAGGGCGATCGATCTTGTTAACAACTACAATGGGACGTAACCCTTTTTCTAAAGCTTTTTTGAGAACAAAACGAGTTTGTGGCATGGGACCTTCGTTAGCATCTACAATCAAGATGCAACCATCTACCATCCCTAACACTCGTTCTACTTCTCCCCCAAAGTCCGCGTGTCCAGGGGTATCAACGATGTTAATTAGGGTGTCATTGTAGCGAACTGCTGTATTTTTGGAGAGGATAGTAATACCCCGTTCTCGTTCGAGGGTATTGGAGTCCATCACACAGTCAGGGATCTCTTCCCCTTCACGAAAGATACCAGACTGTTTGAGAAGGGAGTCCACCAGGGTGGTTTTACCGTGATCGACGTGGGCGATAATAGCAACGTTACGAATGGGAAGAGACATAGGTTACGGTAATGAGAAGTATATAGTTACATTACTACAGATTTCTTCACAATTCTAACCTAGTTTCGACAAGGTTTGATAAAAAAATTATAAATGATAGGAGTTAGGAGTTCGGAGTTAGGAGTTCGGAGTTCGGAGTTCGGAGTTGGATGTTAGGTGTACTTAATGAGTCCGAGAAAAGCTATAAATAGTTATTTCAAGTTATACTAATCTCTGAAAAATTTGCACACCTTTTAGTATTAAGTTTTCATTTTTGTTAAATTATATGATAAGAGATTTTCGGAGAAAAATTATGACTCATTGGAAAGATCCGATTCATCCTGGTGAAATTCTAGCTGATGAAATTGAAGAAATTGGCTTAAATATCTATGGAATTGCTAAAAAAATTGATATTTCAGAAGAACAACTAAAGTTAATTATTGAAGGAAAATCCAACCTTAATGCAGAAGTTGCTTTAAGATTAGGAAAATTCTTTAATACTGGGGCTAATTTTTGGATGAATTTACAACAAGCTTATGATTTAGAAATAGCAGAAGTGCAACTAGGAGATAAATTAAATATGATTACTCCTTATGAAAACATCAAATAAAATAGATATATGAAACTTAGAATCAAACAAAATATTATACAAATAAGCAGCTTATTGATTATTGTCTTTGTTGTCTATAGCTGTGAACCTCATCTTTTTAATATGGATGACGGACCATATTATTCAGAAGACTATGGGGGAGATATTGAATTATTAACCTTAGAGTCTCAAGTTAAATTATCTCGTTTAGGAATCCCTACTTATATTCTTGAATCATACTTATTAACCCCCACTGAAAGTGTTATTGTTCTTAAAAATACTCAGGGTGAAATTATCTGGCAAAAAATTCCTATTAAGTTTGATGTTGGCAAAAAAAGACTTTTGGGAACAGTAAAATTAAGACAGAGATATACTGATTTAAGGTTAGATGGAGGTTGGGAGGTTAGTATTAAACCCAGTTGTCAAGAACCTGGTATATTATATATTAGTCCTTGGGGAGAGTTTCTTTTCTTTTATCATAGTTGGTAGGTTATTATAGTGTTTAGTTTTTCTCATGATTATTAGAGGTAAAATTGATTATGAAATTACTTAAAGTCTCTGTTCCAAATTTTCGTAACCTTAAGAATGTTGAGTTAACCTTTGAACCCAGTTTAAAACCTGCTGTTTTTCCTATTGGTAGCGAAAATGGTGGAGGAAAAAGTACCTTATTACAATTAATTTTTGTGTTGCTGACTTGTTCATTGGATGATAATAAGAATATTTACTTGAGTAATTTTTTAATTTCTGTCATAGATAACTTTCAAGATACTGATGAAATAGCTCAATTTGAGTTGAATTATCAAGGAGAAATAATTAATTTTACATTCACTTATTTAGACGAAAATGACAGTGATAATCAAAAAATAATAAAATTTACAAAAGAGATTTTGAATTTCAAGAAAGATTTACAAGATAAATCAAAGGAGATAACAAATATAGATCAAATTATATCCGAGAAGAGGAGGGAATATATGGGAGAATCATCAGGATTAGTAGAAAAAAAGTCAAAAGATATAGAAAAGCTAGAAGAGGGCAAACAGACATTAATTTTACAACAAGAAGAAATTAAACAGTATATAAAATCAACAAATTCTAGACTCTTAATTTATCAAAAAGAGCTAAAAATCCTTTGCTGTAATTATATTGCAGCTCAGGACAAATGGATGATTTGTAAGACAAATATTGATAATTTTGAAATATCTTATAAAGCATTTGCTTATGCTAGCAAAAACATTTATTTAGTTACACCACCGACACAGATGTTTTTATTTTTTGATCGAGAAATCAAAAAATTGATGGATGGTAATTTTGCTGACTATTACAATAAGGTTAATGCTATAAGAAAACAAATAGCTAATATTTACATTTATAATCAATTATCTATAATTGCCATAAAACACGCCTTTAAACAAGCAAGAGAACAAGACTTTAAAACTGCGCTTGAGAATGATAATCTAGAATACGGTACAGAATTGAAAGGATTAGCAGAGGATTTTCATCAATTTTTAGGTAATGATAAATATATCAAACCTTCACCAGATATGAATTCCATTATTGTTGAACGCAAAATCTCAGAAAATGAATTTATAGAACTGGAACCCGAAGAATTAAGTCATGGAGAATTAAAAAAATTAGGCTTGTATGCTTGGATCAAATATAATAATATCAATGATTCTATTATTCTCATTGATGAAATTGAAAATGGTTTCCATCCTGATTGGCAATATAATATAGTAAATGAATTAGCATCTTGGGGAGATAATCAATATTTATTAGCAACACATTCCTTCTATTTATGTGAAGTATTAACCCCAGCTCATGTTAAAGAAATTGAACCTAAAATGTTAAATCCAAACTCTGAAGAATAAAAACTATTATGAATGATATTGAAGTAAAAGATCCAGAATTTTGTCAGATAATATTGAAGCATCGAAGAATAAAAAATAATCTAGTTATTCTCTGTGAAGGAACTAGAGAATACTTAAATGTTCATACTCCACAACAAATTAAGAGACTAGATGATTTTCCTGATGCTAACTTTTGGAAACAAACTATTCCTATGGAATGGAAAAGCAAAAAACCTGTATTTATTCCCTGTGGTTCCCGTTCAGATATTCTGAGAATTTATCCTCAATTAATTGATTTACATAACAATGATCCTGATAATTCTTATTTATCTCTACATAAACTATTTATTCTCATTGACTTAGATATTCAGTGTCAGGATATAAGCAATATTTGTCCTCATTATCAAACTACTGAAGAACTTTATCATGCTATTTATGAAAATAATCCTATTGATACAAACATAATTGATCAATCAAAAATTATTATTACTGGATGGATACATAAAGAAGCATATTTTTTAGAACCAGACTTACAAGACTATTTACAAAATGAATTACCTTTAACTAAAATTACATATAAAAATAATCCTTTATCCTTAGAGACTATTTATCAAGACATGATTCAAGATATAAATGACAATCCAGATATTAATCATCGTGATAATATAAATAATGTTCTCCAACGAATAGAAAAATTTTTATCTATGTCTATTCCTGATAAAAACAGTCTTATTAATGAATGTGAAAAATTAAATCAAAATTCAACAATAACCCCTCAAGAAAAAAGAAAACTCATAGAAGTTATCCTAAAAATTGTTAAAGCTAAACCTTATTGGGAAGATGAAATTATAATTGAAGATGACTATCTTTCTGAAAATAAAGCTGAAGATAATGTTCTTTTAGCAATAGCTAGATTTTATGCTAATTCTTGTAATTTATCGGATCAATCTAATTCAACGGTGTATCATATACCTCAATGGGTCAATTTTCTTTATACAAAACACAAAGAATTAAGGTGATTTCTGATAAAGGAGATCCCCGATGATCCCCCCTAACCCCCCTTATTAAGGGGGGAATAATAATAATTGAGATCGAGTGATTCGCTTATGGGAACAAGATCCTAATTTATTTATTAATCAACCTGGATTATATCCCTTTGCACCCTTAACTAACAGTAAAAATCCTAACACTTTACTGCAACAAATTTCTGCTAAAATCAATAACCTAGAAGATATTTAACAGCGTCAAATCTTAGGAAGTTGTACAAGCATTTTAGCCGGTTTACGATTTGATAAAATATTAGTTAACTCACTATTTCAGGAGGAGATTATGAAAGGTTCTGTTATTTACCAAGATATCCTACAAAAAGGAGAAAGGAAAGGAGAAATAAAAGAAGGATTAAAATTAGTAATGTTACTTCTAAATCAAAGATTTCCTAATTTAGAAGAAAGGTTAACCAATAAAATTGAAACCCTTTCTTTAAACGATATCGAAGATTTAGCTATGTCTTTACTGGAATTTAAAGATATTAATGATTTAGATGCTTGGTTAGATTATCCTGAATTATAAATTACTGCACTAGATATTATGAGATTCGGGGTACCTCAAAATGGCAATTATCCATTGTCCATTATCTACTATCCATTGTTATGGAGATTCGGAGTACCTCGGAATGACATATAAAATTTAGCTTGCATTTTTTACGATTTTATGGTAAGGAAGGGGAAGACTAAAATAATAATAAATCTCCCCAAAACCCGTTACTTAAACAGCAACAGGTTTAGCAAGATAACCCATTTCTTCGAGTTTCTGCCAAACTTTGTTAACACTTTCCTCTAAAGTTTCGAGATCGGTACGACATTCAACTTCAGGGTTTAAAGGGGGTTCGTAGGGATCATCAATACCAGTGAAAGATTTAATTTCACCAGCGCGGGCCCGTTGATATAATCCCTTCACATCTCGATCTTCGCAAACGTTCAAAGGTGCATTAACAAAGACTTCCACAAAGTCTCCAATTTTACCTTTGACTTCTTCACGAATCTCACGATAAGGAGAAATAGCAGAAACTAAAACAATCACACCGTGACGGGTAAGCAACTGAGACACAAAACCGATACGACGGATATTGGTGTCACGATCTTCTTTAGAGAAACCTAACCCCTTGGTTAAATTCGTTCTAACAATATCCCCATCTAAGATTTCTAGAGGATAACCTGCTTCTCTTAATTTCTTTTCTAAAGCTTGGGTAATGGTGGTTTTGCCGGCACCACTTAATCCTGTAAACCAAACTGTTACGCCCCGTTGTTCCATGTTCTTTTTAAAATGTTGTTAATGGTTGTCGACAATCACTTTAAATCTTTTATGCTTTGATGACAATAGGTTGACTTTTCTGAAACAATATGCCATAAAAAATCAAAAAAGCCTTAGATATAGTTAAATGCCAACACTTTCTAAAGCAAGCTTGACATTTTCCCTGACAGAGTTAGCAGAAATGTGTAGGGCTTCTTTTTCCTCAGATGTTAATTGTACTTCTAATATTTTCTTAACTCCACGACAACCCAAAAAGCAGGGAACCCCGATATAAATATCATTTAATCCATATTCACCTTGTAAATAAGCCGCCGTTGGCAATAAACGAGATTGATCCCTGACTATGCTTTCCACCATGACATAAGCCGCAGAAGCTGGTGCATAATAAGCCCCTCCTGTTTTCAATAATTTAACCACCTCTGCCCCTCCTTTACGGGTTCTCTCCATTAAGCGATCGATAGTTTGGGAGTCTAATAATTCAGTAATAGGAATGCCGTTGACGGTGCAATAACGGGCTAAAGGCACCATTAAATCCCCGTGGCCACCCAATACCATGGCCGTCACATTGGCAGTAGAAATGCCCAACTCCATAGCGATAAAAGTTTGCAGACGAGAAGAGTCCAAGACACCAGCCATCCCCATCACCCTTTGTGGCGGTAAACCGATCACTTTGCGGGTTAAATAGGTCATCACATCGAGGGGGTTGGCAATGACTATGAAAATGGCATTAGGAGAGTATTTAAAGGCTTTTTCAGCCACGTCAGCCACAATTTTAGCATTAATCGCCAAAAGGTCATCTCTACTGATACCAGGGGTTCTGGCTCGGCCTGCGGTAATGACGACTAAATCAGCGTTAGCTGTATCTTCATAGTTGTTTGTCCCCACTATCTCACAGTTATGATATTCTAGCCCCTGAGCCTCCATTAAATCTAGGGCCACTCCTTGGGGGAGTCCCTCTATTACATCCAAGAGGACAACATCAGCTAAGTCTTTTTCAACGATCCGTTGGGCTAAAGTTCGCCCCACATTACCTGCGCCGATGATAGCTACACGGAGAGATTGACAAAGAAGAAGGGGGTCATAAGGGACAGTCATAACTTTTCAGGTTTTTGACGCTCTCCTGGCTGAAGCGCAGGAGATTCATAACGAATCCCTGTCGGGATGGTTATTATCTTGTTTTCACAAGTTCCCAGGCTCACCACGTTTGCCTCAAAGGGCGTAGTGATATTTCCTTAAACCCTGCCAATTCAGGTGTTGGGCGTGTACTTTCCGAGAGTCCCCCGGTAGGTTTTTAAGTCTTGTACTGACTGACTTTATTTTACCATATTCACGGCATTTAAAAATGAGCAGCGACCCCGCGCCGTCTTAGGGCGCAAGGGAATGCGCTGCGATGCCGAGTGGTTCTACATCACCTGTTTAAAAACAGGCGTTTTGAACATCCCGTGTGTTGTTATAAGGTTTATTCTATAGGTTCGAGTTGATCGAGGCGTAACCAAACACTGGGAGTGGGAACATAAAATCGAATCAGGGCGTATTCATCATTCATCTCCAGAATCTCCCCTTTGCTTTCAAAGATATAACTGGGAAAACGCTGATCACTGGCTTTCGCTTCTACACTATTTTCAAGTTTTTCTTTGATGACACGCACTAATGCGCCTTTTTTCAGTTTAGCTGGCATATATGCTTCCTTTCCTCTCAATTTTTAGTGCTTATTTTTTATAATACCAAGTTTTCTGCTAAATATTAATGCTCTTGGCTCTTTTTTAACTTAACACTAACCTGTTGATTTTTTTGGGACTGACCAGTATACTTTCGCTTAATCATGTTATACAGTCTAGAAGACTGTGTTACGATTCACATTTAAAAATGCTATATTAGACCGTGGATAATGATTCTGTTAATATAAACCGAAAAAACCACAAATTAATTATGATTAGTGTTATTACTCCTGTTTACAATGGAGAGTCTTTTATTGAGTCTTGTATTAAGATTGTGATTGAGCAAAATTGTGGTGATGTTGAACATATTATTGTTGATGGTGGTTCCCAAGATGGGACAGTTACTATTATCAAACAATATGCTGAAAAATATCCTCATATTCGCTGGATTTCTGAAGCTGATCAAGGTCAATCTGATGCTATGAATAAAGGTCTTGACATGGCCAAAGGAAACATTATCAGTTTTTTGAATGTTGATGACTATTATGAACCATTAGTTCTTAACAAAATACAAAAATTTTTTAATAATTTACCCGAACCGAGTTTATTAGTAGGTAATTGTAATATTTGGGATAGTAAAGGAAATCTCAAAGGAGTCAATAAACCTTCAAAACTACATATCACAGATCTATTATTAGGATGGACTTTTGCTCAACCTCCTGTTAATCCCTCTGCTTATTTTTATCATAAATCTCTTCATGAGAAAATTGGTTTCTATGATCTAGGCGAAAACTATGCAATGGATATTGATTTTTTATTGAGGGCTGTTCAAGCTGCTAAAGTTAAATATATAGATGAAACTTGGGGAAACTTTAGATATTTGGAAGGAACAAAAAGTGTTGAAGATGCTAAAAGTGGTCAAGGACAAAAAAGTTATCAAAAACTTTTACAGAATTATCGCAAAAAATTACCATTTTTTTTACAACTGTATATGTTAGTTTTGGTGAGAGTGACATATTTTTACCGTCATCCTCAAGATATCATTCCTTCTTTCAGACAAAAAGTGCAATCGATTTTTTCTAATTAAATATATAAAATTACTAAGTAGGATACCAATAATGTTGCTAAACCTCGATATTTATTGCTAATAATTAAGATGAAATTACTAATAATTTTTCCATCAGAGATCCGAAGTGGTGCAGAAGAATATGCACTAACTATTGGTAAAGCGGGGATAAACCAAGGTTGGGAAGTCAATGCTGCTTTTCCACAAACAGAAAAAACCATCTCCTTAATTAAAGATTTTCAAGAGATAGGAGTTACATATCATCCTTTAGATATTGCTCCTGTAGACGGCAAAAGACTTAAACTATTTAGAGAGCATATTCCCCATTGTTATAGAACTTTCTCTTTGCTAGAAAAAGTCAAACCTGATGTGGTTCATCTTACTGTTCCCTGGCCTTTTTGGTGTTTTGATACCTTAGTAACTTGTGCTGTATTAAATATTCCAACTGTGGTTGTCTTTCAATTATTCCCTGGTTACTACCATTACAGTAAACTAAGATTAAAGGCTTATCAATGGGCATATAATAGAAAACAAAAATGGATTGCAATATCGAATAATAATCGACACTTTATCAGTGAGTCCTTTAAAATCCCTCAAGAAGAACTCAGCGTGATCTATAATGGAGCAAAACCTAGTTCTGAATTTCTCAATTACTCTCCAGAAGATACAGTAAATCTTCGTCATCAAGTTGGTCAAGAAATCGGAATTTGTCCTAATGATATCATCTTATTAACCGTAGGACGTTTACATTCCCAAAAAGGATACCAAGACTTAGTCGAAGTAATTTCACCTATTATTCAAGAATTCAGTCATGCTAAGTTTGTCTGGGTAGGAGAAGGAGACAAGTGAAAATATTTAGTTAAACAAATCAACAAGCAGAACCTTAATAATCATGTTATTCTATTAGGTTATAGAACCGACGTTCCTCGCTTAATGAAAGCAGCAGATTTATTTGTTTTTCCTACCTATTTTGAAGGAGGACAATCATTTGTAGTTAGTGAAGCCATGGCATATAATTTACCTATTATTACCTCGGATGCTAGTGGTATTCCGGAAATTATTGACAATAAAGTTCATGGCTTACTCTTTTCTAAGGGAGATAAAGAGCAACTAAAACAAGCCATTTTTTGGGCATTAAAAAAACCACAAGCAATGCAAGAAATGTCCAAAAATGCCGCAATGAGATTACAAGATTTTTCTGAAGAAAAAATGACAGAAGAAACTCTTAAAATTATAGAAAATATAACCTAATAGCCCTAATTAAGAAAATCATGAAAAAGATCAATATCATTACTGTAGATAACAATGGTGGTTTAACAAGTGATGCCAAAATACTGAAAAAAATTTTACAAGAATCAGGTTTTAAGGTTTCTGTTTTTGAAGTAGGAAAACCTACTATTGGTCATAAGTTACACCGAATCTATACCTACGGGGAACTTTTTTTTAGTGAGAAAATTACTAAGACTCCTCCCTATGACATTAACCTATTTTTGCAGGATATTATTCCTGCTTGGTTTTCCTATGCTAAGATTAACTGTCTAATTCCGAATCAAGAATGGTTTAGAGATGGTTGTTTGCAATTTCTACCCAAATTAGATTATATTCTTTGTAAAACAAAATATGCTCAATCTATCTTTAAAAAACTAGGATGTCAAACGGAATTTATCAGTTTTAGCAGTTTTGATTGTTGGGATCAACATCAAGAAAAAAATTATAATCAGTTTTTTCATTTAGCAGGAAGTAGTTCAATTCAAAAAGGAACAAAAACCATTGTTACTCTCTGGAATCGTCACCCTGAATGGCCTACCCTGATCCTCAGACAAAACAAAAAATCTTTTCATGTTTCTGCCCCTAATATACAATATATTCATGATTTTTTAGACGATGAAACTCTCAAAAAATATCAAAATACATTAGGTATTCATTTATGTCCTTCAGAAGCAGAAGGGTTTGGTCATTATATTCTAGAAGCTATGAGTACCAAAGCTTTAACTCTAACCACAAATGCACCTCCTATGAATGAATTAATTACCCCAGAAAGGGGTTTATTAGTGAATTATCACAACACAAAACCCCAAAGATTAGGAACTAATTATTATGTTGATCCCCAAAACTTAGAGGAGAAAATAGAAGAAGTTTTGTAACTGCTCACCGCAACAAAAAAGTCTTATTGAAAAGCACTACAAACAACATCAGTTGAGTCAACAAAAATATAAGCCCTGTGATTTAGCGTAAAATTTAAGCTAATTTATTACGGCTATTTAAATGACTAACATTCCCAGAATCAAGTCTTTTAAAAACCTCAAATAAAAACAACAATATGAGAAAAAAAAAGAATAGTAAGATAGTTTTTTATTAGCGGAGATTATCCGCTAACCCTGTGTATTTTTGTGCAGAGAGATAGGGGGATCAAGAAAAATCTATCCCCCATCGGCTCCGGAGCCTTTTACATCTCTAATCCTGGGGGACTCCGACCAGCTAATGACAATAATTTGCATAATTGGACAATGGAATTTTGCCCCTGTAATCTCATGGTCTCTAAAAAACTGAACATTTGGGTGACTAACTCTGCACCCCAGTCGCTTCTTACTCCCCCACTTACTTTGCGGTGAATGACAATGGGACGTAAAGCTCTCTCAGCATCATTATTATCTGGTTTGACTTCAGGATAAGTTAGAAAGGTGAACCACTCTTCCCAATGACGTTTGAGACGGTTAATCAATCTTTGTGCATCATAAGGCCATCCTTTTTTGGGAGTTGCTTTAAAAATCTTTTGCAGTGAGTTCTCGACTTCTGTTCTTTTGGAGCCTAAGTCTTCAAGGGTTAAATTTCGAGCATGATAATGACGATAATGGATACGGGCGGTTGCTAAAACTTGCTGTACATCGGCAGCAAATTCTCGATTCGCTTGAAAACGACTGGTTTTAAGGGACTCTAACTCTCGTTCTAAATGTGCCAGACATTTCTGTTTGGCCATCGCACTTTGTCTAAAGTAGGCACTATAGCAGTCACTGGTGAGGATGCCCTTAAAATCTGCTCCTAACAATTTCTCGACTTCTGCGGAGCTTCTAGTGGGAGCCAACATCAACACACAGACCTCATTTGATGTGGCTACCCAAACCCAATACTTGATGCCATCGATGCAATAACTGGTTTCGTCAACACATCGGATTCCTGGCTGCTGGATGTACTTTAACCACTGTTGGGTCAAGGGTTCTAAACTTTCTTGAAACCATTTGTGCATTTTGGCAAGGCTCCCTTGAGAAATGGGAATGCCAAAGACATACTCTATAAAATGTTCCTGTTTACGCCATGTAAGATTACCCCCATAGCCAAGCCAGCCCACGATGCTACTTAATCGCGCCCCATAACTGAATCCTTCTTTAACTCCCAATGGAACAGGACTGTAATCTGACCATCCACAACTAGTGCAGCTTGGCGAAAGTAATCCACCAGATTTTTACAGAAACTTTCGTGACTAGCCACGACAATGTGTTTCAATGAAACTAACGGAAGAATCTCGAAGTTGATGTCCATGATAAAAGCATTGCCAATTAACCTCTCCAACCTACAGAAAACAGTACTCCAACAAATAGTGAGAGGGACAACAAACCCCTATCGCCTTGTTAGACGAGCCAAGCTAATCTTAGCCGCAGCATCAGGAGAGAGCAATAGTTCGATTAGTCGAAGATTAGAATTAGACCGAGTACAAGTGCGTCAGTGGCGATCGCGATGGTTTGAGGAGAGAGAAAAACTGAGTGCCGCCGAAGAACAACAGGTAACGGAGAAAGCATTAATGGTCTTGATCAAAGGAATTTTAAGCGATCGCCCAAGACCTGGAACAACAAAATCCTTTACGGTCGAACAAGTAGTCCAGATTGTAGCGATCGCTTGTGAAGAATGTGAAAAATCAGACAGACCAGTGAGCCATTGGACACCTTCAGAGTTGGCGGATGAAGCCATAAAAAGAGGAATTGTCGAAAAGATTTCCCCCCGTAGTGTGGGGCGTTTTTTAAAAAGAAGCGACATTACAACCACATCTCGTTCGTTACTGGTTAAATGCCAAAATTGATGATCCCTTAAAATTTAAAAAGCAAGTCAAATATATCTGTGAACTTCATCAAGAAGCTAAAACTTTGTTAGAACAAGGAATTCATTTAATTAGTACAGATAAAATGACAGGGATTCAAGCTCTTGAGAGATTATTTCCGAACAAAAGAATCAAGCCTAAACAAGTAGAAAAAATCGAATTTGAATATGAAAGACACGGAACTTTAAGCTTGATTGCGAACTGGGATGTGGCAAGAGGAAAAGTTGTTAGTCCCTCTATTGGACCGACAAGAACAGAACAAGATTTTTCTGAACATATCCAGAGAACGATTAAGATTGATGAAAAAGCAGAATGGATTTTTATTGTAGATAAACTCAACACTCATAAATCGGAAAGCTTAGTCAAATTAGTAGCAGAAAGCTGTGGAATTACTATTGATTTGGGGAGAAAAGGAAAGGAGGGGATTTTGCAATCTATGGACAGCAGAGCAGATTTTTTATCAGATGAATCTCATCGAATTCGCTTTGTTTATATTCCCAAACATACATCGTGGCTTAATCAAATTGAGTGTTGGTTTTCGATCTTAGTCCGGCGTTTACTCAAAAGAATTACTGTCCGTTCAACTGAAGAACTATCCCAAAAAATTCTCAATTTTATTGATTACTTTAATCAACATTTTGCTAAGCCGTTCGTTTGGAAATTTAAGGGCTTTAAAGATCATAAGTAACTGGTGGATTATTTTTGCTAAGCTGCACTAGTCGTGCATTAGGAGAGGAAGGTCCACCTCAACCTCCTCAACCCACAACTCGTGCAGTAGGAGAAGAAGAACCTCAATTTACTACCTACGCATTGGGAGAGGAAGAACCCTCTACTCGTGCAGCGGGAGAAGAAAGTCAACCCACAACTCGTGCAGTAGGGGAAGAACAACCTGAATTTACTACTTTAGCCATAGGAGAAGAAAGTTCTCCCTTTGGACGGTATTAATGGTTGATTTAGATCCCAGCAAAACCTTGGTGATAGCAGGTGGCCACTCAGATCCTAATTTGGGTCAATTGGTGGCCACTGCTCAACAAGCTGGTATTGTGGTGCAAGACCTTCGCCACGGTGTCAAAGATAGTCCTCCCCTATCTTGGCAAGTTAATCAAGGTTCTCTCAAGGTCAATAATCAAGAAATCAAGCCTTATGGTGCGTTCATTCGTTATGATGTTTTTGCCGGGATGGAGGACTCTCGGCCAGAGGTAGCAAAACGGGCCATGGGTTGGTATCAAACCCTGCAAGGATGGTTATTATCTGACCCGAAGATTAGACTATTTAATCGTCATCAATCTCCCATGGGTGGCAATAAAGGTGCTACTTTGGTACTGGCACAACAATGCGGTTTAGAGATTCCTCAAACCATGATTACCAACGAAGAAGCATCTTTACGGCAATATACTCCAGGAACAGCGATCGCTAAACCGGTGGCCGGTGGGGATTATTGTTATGGGTTAGAAGAACTTTTAAACGGGGTTGAGTTTCGTTCAGGTTGTGCTGCTAATCTTGCTATTGTCCAAAATAGACTGGTATCTCCAGAAATTAGGATTTATATTGTGGGTAATCAAGCATTGGCTTTTGAAATGCGCAGTAATTCCCTTGATTATCGAGTTAAACAAGATGCAGAGGTGATCTTTTTAGGGGAGGTTCCCTCAGAGGTGGAATCATTACGGGTTCTCACGGCTAAACTGAATATGGATTTTGGGGCCGCTGATTTTAAGAGTGATCCACAAACAGGAAAATTGGTTTTCCTCGAACTGAATACCTCTCCCATGTTTGCTCGTTTTAATCAAGTGTCTCAAGGTGCATTATGTACGGCAATGTTAAAGACACTATTGTCAATCGAAGGTAATGATTGATTTAAGGAAAGCAGTCTATTACGAATATATTGATGATGGTGTGGTTGAAATTTTCGACAAATATAAATGGGGACTGAGACGGTTAGGGGTTAACTTTTCTCAAGAATTATTAGAAACTATCGTCTATTGTTCCCGAAATTTAGAGAATACGTTAATGGCATTTTGTTCTTGGGTTTTATGGTTAAAAAGTCGAGGAGAAAAACCCAATTCTGATATTTTATCGGAAACATTAATCAACGCCTTAAAATCTGAGATTGGTTGGATACCTTACGATTATCAAAAGGACTTTTTACAGCAAAATCTAGACATTTTAGAAAGTCCTCAAGTTTCTTTATGGAAAACAGCAGAGAAAGAGTTAGGAGCAAGTTTAAGAAACCGAGTTATTGCTGATATCTCTGAAGAAGGTGAGCTTATTTTTAAAGTAAATGTTTTATTAACAGATGACGAAAGGGAAAAAATTGAACGGTTTAAAATTTATATTGACCAATTATTTTTATAGGTTCTATCCTTAAATAGGTAAATGAATGGTCCTAATAGCCCTAATTGTAATTATTATCTTTCTCCCAATAATATAACATTTTCATTTTAGTTGCGTAACATTAAATTTTAGTCAATACAAATTGCTATAAAATAAAACATAGTCCTAGAAACTATCAATAATGATTACCATTGCATTACCCAAAGGGGCATTATTATCAGATTCCATTGAACTATTTAAAGGCATTGGCTTAGATTTTAGTGCCTTTTTAGACTCCAAAAACCGTCAATTACAAATAACAGATCCTACAAATACCGCCCAAGGACTCTTAGTTAGAGCCACCGATGTACCTGTTTACGTGGAATACGGACAAGCACAACTAGGCATAGTAGGCTACGATTTGCTACTAGAAAAAAGCCCAGAAGTTGCCCATCTAGGGGACTTAAACTTTGGCGGTTGCCGGATGTCCGTAGCTGTTCCCAAAACCAGTCCCTACCAAAACCCCAGAGAATTACCCCCCAATAGCAAGATTGCCTCAAAATTTGTAAACTGTGCTAAAACTTATTTTCAACAGCTAGACCTACCGGTAGAGATAATACCCCTTTATGGTTCGGTTGAACTCGGTCCAATTACTGGAATGTCAGAGGCGATCGTTGACTTAGTTTCCACAGGGCGTACCCTCAAAGAGAATGGACTGGTGGAGGTGGATACCCTATTCCAAAGTACGGCTCGCCTCATTGCCCATCCCCTTAGTTATCGGTTAAATTTAGATCATCTTAATGATTTGAGCGAACAAATCAAAAATTCTGTGTCAAAATCATAAAAACAATAGACCCTAAAATATTATTAATGGAGGAATGACCACCAAAAAAATCAAGAACAAATCGAACAACAGTAGTTAATGCTACAAAATTCAACATTAGTAATATCGACAAAAAAGCTGTGCTAAAATCAGCTAACAAGGGCAAGTAACAGGTGATGGATTAATAAAGATATGTTTGAACGCTTTACAGAAAAAGCCATCAAGGTAATAATGCTGGCGCAAGAGGAAGCTCGTCGCCTCGGGCATAACTTCGTCGGGACAGAACAAATTCTTCTTGGCCTCATCGGTGAAGGTACCGGAGTCGCCGCCAAAGTTCTCAAATCAATGGGGGTTAACCTCAAAGACGCTCGCATTGAAGTTGAGAAAATCATTGGTCGGGGTTCAGGTTTCGTCGCTGTGGAAATTCCTTTTACCCCAAGAGCAAAACGAGTGCTGGAACTCTCCTTAGAGGAAGCCAGACAGTTAGGACACAACTATATCGGTACTGAACACCTTCTCTTAGGTCTAATTAGAGAAGGGGAAGGGGTGGCCGCTAGGGTTCTCGAAAACCTCGGTGTTAACCTCTCCAAAGTCAGAACCCAAGTTATTCGTCAGTTAGGTGAAACCGCAGAGGTTGCCGCCGGTGGTGGTACACCAGGACGCACAAAAACCCCCACTCTCGATGAATTCGGTTCCAACTTAACCCAGTTAGCCGGTGAGGGTCAACTCGACCCCGTAGTTGGACGACAAAAAGAAATCGAGCGTGTGATCCAAATTCTCGGTCGTCGTACCAAAAATAACCCCGTTCTCATCGGTGAACCCGGTGTGGGTAAAACAGCGATCGCAGAAGGGTTAGCTCAACGCATCGCTAACAAAGATATTCCCGACATTCTCGAAGAAAAACGAGTCGTTACCCTCGATATCGGTTTATTGGTCGCCGGAACCAAATACCGTGGGGAATTTGAAGAACGTCTCAAGAAAATTATGGACGAAATTCGTCAAGCTGGAAACGTTATCCTAGTTATTGACGAAGTTCATACCCTCATCGGTGCTGGTGCTGCTGAAGGGGCCATCGACGCTGCTAATATCCTCAAACCTGCTCTAGCACGGGGCGAATTACAATGTATTGGGGCAACCACCCTCGATGAGTACCGTAAGCACATCGAACGGGATGCAGCCCTAGAACGTCGTTTCCAACCCGTAATGGTGGGTGAACCCTCCGTTGATGAAACCGTAGAAATTCTCTTTGGACTACGGGAACGCTACGAGCAGCATCATAAGCTAAAAATCTTAGATGAAGCTTTAGATGCAGCAGCGAAACTTTCTGATCGCTATATTTCTGACCGTTATCTTCCTGATAAGGCCATCGATCTTATCGATGAAGCAGGATCACGGGTTCGCTTAATTAACTCTCAACTGCCTCCTGCGGCCAAGGAATTAGACAAAGAACTACGCACTATCTTGAAGCAAAAAGATGACGCAGTTCGCTCCCAAGACTTCGATCGCGCTGGAGAATTGCGGGATCAAGAAATGGATATTAAAGAGCAAATTCGCTCTATTTCCACCGCTAAGAAAGGAGAAGGAGACAGCGCAGAACCCTTTGTGGATGCTGAAGAAATCGCCCAAATCGTGGCTTCTTGGACTGGTGTTCCTGTGAACAAGTTGACGGAAACAGAATCCGAAAAACTTCTCCACATGGAAGATACTTTACATCAACGCTTGATCGGTCAAGAGGACGCAGTTAAAGCTGTTTCTCGGGCTATTCGTCGGGCAAGAGTAGGCTTAAAGAACCCCAACCGTCCTATTGCTAGTTTCGTCTTCTCTGGACCTACTGGTGTGGGTAAAACCGAGTTAACCAAGTCCTTAGCAGCGTACTTCTTCGGGTCAGAAGAAGCCATGATTCGTCTGGATATGTCCGAATACATGGAACGTCATACGGTTTCTAAGTTGATCGGTTCTCCTCCAGGATATGTGGGTTATAACGAAGGGGGACAACTCACGGAAGCTGTTCGTCGTCGTCCCTATACCGTTGTTTTATTCGATGAAATCGAAAAAGCACACCCCGATGTCTTCAATATGCTGCTACAAATCTTAGAAGACGGTCGTTTAACCGACGCTAAGGGACGTACAGTGGACTTTAAGAACACCTTATTAATCATGACCTCTAACATCGGTTCCAAGGTCATTGAGAAGGGTGGCGGTGGCCTCGGATTTGAGTTTGAAGACGACCAAAATGAGGCACAGTACAACCGTATACGTAACCTAGTTAACGAAGAATTGAAGCAATACTTCAGACCTGAGTTCCTCAACCGTTTAGATGAGATTATCGTCTTCCGTCAGTTGAACAAAGAAGAAGTCAAGGAGATTTCCGAAATTCTTCTCAAGGAAGTATTTGCACGTTTAACCGAGAAAGAGATTACTCTACAAGTTACCGATAAATTCAAGGAACGCTTGGTAGAAGAAGGGTATAACCCTGCTTACGGTGCAAGGCCGTTACGTCGTGCTATTATGCGTCTCTTAGAGGATGTCTTAGCAGAGGAAATTCTTTCCGGACGAGTTGGCGAAGGCGATGTCGCTGTAGTTGATATCGGCGAAGATGGCAAAGTTCAAGTGGTTTCTAATGAGAAACAACAACCAGTTTTAGCTAAAGCTACCGACTCGTAATTATTCAGATTTAACCCTCAAGCAACGGTAGAAGTTTCACTCTTCTGCCGTTTTTTCTTGAATAGAGTAGTAAATAATTACCACAAAACTATGGATTCTATTCGACTACAAAGATTACGTTGTTTATCAGATACCGGGGAAATTAAAATTAAACCCATTACGATACTTGTGGGAGAAAATAGTTCAGGGAAAAGTACCTTTTTGCGTTTCTTTCCTTTACTTAAGCAAAGTGTTGAGTCTAGAACCATTGGACCGGTTTTATGGAATGGTCGATTAGTGGATTTCGGCAACTATAAAGATGCTCATCAAAAGCATTCTGAAGAGGATATTTGTTTAGAGTTTAAATTTGAAATTCCTTCCTTTCCAAAAAATAATGCTTAAAAAAAAAATACAGACGAAGAAATAATATTCTGGTCAAGTAGAAGACCATTAATATTTAATCCCATTGATGTTTCTGTTATTTTACAGCTTTTAGAAGAGAAAAAACAACAGATTACTATAATACATAAATTGATCATAAAATTTGCCGATTCTGTAATTCAACTTGAAATAAACAAAGAGAATAAAATCTCTTGCTTTTTAGTAAATTCCTTTGATATTTTAGAAATGTTAGGTGATAAATATATTTTGTTTGATTTGGGTCATAAATTTATGTTACCGCAAGTAAGAGAATTTTCAAATAATCAAGAGAAAATTCTCAACTTAGGAGTTTTGAACAGAGTCAATAGAACAAGATTTATTTTTCAACAATTATTCAGTAAACTTTTTCAAATAACAAAAAATAAAGCCCATAAGTTTACATCAGAAACTACTATTTTCAAAATGATATCTTCATTTGTCATTGGAGATTCAGCAACTATGCTTCAAGATATTAAAAATAATCCTTTTTCTACCAAAACTTGGAAGAAAAGCGTAAACTCATGGACAATAGAATCTAATGAATTTAGGCAATTTAGAGATTTAATTATCGCTAACTCAGTACCTTGGTTACTAGAAGAATGTGATGATTTATTAGCTAATTTTGCTACTAAAATTAGTTATATGGGTCCAGTTAGAGCAACAGCAGAGCGTTACTATAGAACACAAGATTTAGCAGTAGATGAGGTAGATTATCAGGGAACTAATTTACCAATGTTTCTCCGAAATTTAACACATGGAGAATTGAAAGAATTTAGGACTTGGACACTTAATAATTTTGGTTTTGAACCTCTAATCACAACAAGTCAAGGATTAATTTCTTTAGAAATACGACCTTCTAAAGATTCTAAAGAATCTTTTAATGTTGCTGATACAGGATTTGGTTTTTCTCAAATTTTGCCTATTATTACTCAGTTATGGTTTCTGAGTGAGTTTACTAAGACTTCTTCAAGAATTCGTCCTCCTGGTTTCCGATATAATAGTCCTGTTATTTTCCCTATTGAACAGCCTGAATTACATTTACATCCCCGTTTACAAGGAGTTTTAGCTGAAGTATTTGTTAAATCAATTGAAGCAGCAAAAGAAAGAGGGATTGATTTACGTTTAGTCATTGAAACCCATAGCGAAGTTCTAATTAATAAATTAGGATATCTGGTTGCAGAAAAACACATTTTACCAGAAGATATTAATATAGTATTATTTTATAAATCTGATCAATCTAAAGAAATAAAAGTCAGGACAAGTCAATTTGATTCTGAGGGTTATTTAAGCGAAGATTGGCCATTAGGATTTTTTGATATGGATCTTATTTAATATGTTGATTAAAATTGATGTTTCTGTTGTCCAGAGTTTTGAAAATTCTAATTCATGGCCAGATGATCTTATTATAGCTCTTGAAAATTTAGCACTTGCAAGACGTGAAGGCAAACATTCAATAATTGCAGATTTAAACACTTTAAAAATAATTGCAAAATGTTCAGACTTATCTAAAAATGCCAAAATTTCTTATAAAAAAATATTAAATGACAGACCTAAATTTAAAGCTTATCTTTCCCATGTCTCTAGATATATTGAAATTATTCATCCTTGTAATGTTAATAAAATAGATTCTAATTCAGGAAAAGATATTATTAAATTACCTTACACTTTTTTCAATGATTCAGAAACAATACAAAAATCTATACTGTTGTGTAAAAATTTACAAGATACTGAATTTTATAAAATAATCGCTGAAACTTTTTGTAAATGGAAACGATTAAATATTAAACCAAAATTTGAACCATCCTTAGGAGGAGGAAATACAATATCAACTGTATATGAGAATATTCAAAATAAGAAAAAAAGATTGTGTCTATGTATTGTTGATAGTGATAAGTTATCTCCTAATAGTAGTCTAGGTTCTACAGCTAGAAATATTAAACAAAAAGATGATAATACTTCCGTTACGACGCTACTTTATATTTTACCCGTTCGTGAACTTGAAAACTTAATCCCTCTTTCAATTTTATCTGAACTTATGTCTAAAAATGGAGATAGAGAAAACCCTTTTAAACAATTAGAAAAAATTGAAGAAAGTTCAGTAAAAGAAATACGAAATTTTTTAGATATCAAAGAAGGAACAAGACTAAAAAAATAGTTAATGAACCGAGTTCAGTCAAAGATTTTTGGAAAGATAAACTTGATAAACTGCCAAATTATTCCAATGATATTGATGAATGGTGTTATGAAAATTGGTCGTGTTGTGATCCTGATCCTAAGAAAAAATCATGTAAGTGTAAGATTTCATTAGGTTTTGGTCAAAAAATCCTAGAAAATACAATTACTTATCTCAATACTCAATCTTCATTTACAATTCCTTCTATGGTTGAAGAGTCTTTACATTCTGAATGGAAAAATATTGGACAACTTATGCTAAATTGGGGCTTCGCAGATTCTCCAATTCGTGTTTAATTATTCATCGATTGACAATGTTATCAGGGGATCGCCAGTTTTAGTTATAACTAGGATTTGACTCAGCAAAGAAGTTATGGAAATGCTGTTAGAAGAGCAAAAAGAATCTTTGTAATACAGAGAATATATGAAAAAAAAGATTGCACAAGATGCTTAAGGGAGAGAGACTAAACTCTCCAACCTTACCCACTACTTGAGATGTTTATTCAGCATCTCTTCTAACTGTTGTTTGGTGATCGCTCCTTCCTGTTTGGCCAATAGTCCTTTTTAACAATTAACAATGGTCATTCCGAGGTACGAGGAATCTCCTTAACTTCTTGATCATTATAGGTTTTTGTTATCTTCTATAATTGTTGATTAAGTGCTTTAACTAATAAATGTACTGTGGTTGATGGATTATCTTGACCAGGATTAGATTTATGATATTGTTTCAGTAACTTTTCAGAATTTCTAATAGCAGTTTCTTGTCTATCCAATAACTCATCATAGATAGTATCACTATTTTTTGTGTACTGTTTACCTAATAATGTATTTAACTTCTTCAGGTACTCTTTTCGAGGAATAGGTGAATTTAAAAACTCAAAGTGTAAGACATACCATAACTCAAAAGCTTCGTTAGAATAAGCAACCTCAAATCCCTGCTTTTCAGCCTTATTTAGGGTTTGCTGAAAAAGTTTCTCCAAAATTTATGCCACTTTTGACCAAGAATTTTCTGACAAATCAATAAGTTTTAGTACATAAAAATTGTTTAAAGTATAATCAAAATTAATGAAAGGCGGTTTGATGAGTTCCCCTGTTCTATTATTAGTAAATAAGGACAAAAAAAGCGACAAAAACTGCCTCAGAAGTTTACAAAGATTGACAACTAAAAATGTAATAGCAATAGATGTAATGGAGGTTTCAGGGAGTTTTGTCATCACGAGATTTAGGCTAAATCTTCGTTTAGCTTGTCCAAACTTTCCCTCAATAGCATTACGGAAGCATTCATCGGAGTGGGCTTGTTTCTTTTCTTCTTCACTGACATTTTTCGGAGGTCTTCCTAACTTCGGACCACTGATTCTTATCCCTCTTTCCTTACACCAATTTCTGTTTTCCCTAGTTCGATAAATTTTATCTACATGGACGGATTCGGGATAATAGCCAAACGTTTCTTTATACTTTTCTACTTGTTCTTTTAAATGACAAGATTCATTGAAGTTTTCCCAACTTATTTTTTCTAGAAACACATAGTTATCTACACAGCTTACTGAGAGTTTAGCTCCAAACTCTATTGGTTTTCCTGCTTTTCCCCTCACTATTGGACGAATATGCCGTTGAGTTAAACTTACAATTCTTTGAGGAACACTCTGGGTCTTATTCTCCCACATTGACTGTTGTTGTTCATAAACTTTTTTGATAGTCTCTAGACAATTTTTCTGTCTTTTACTCAGATTTTCCAGGGAAGCCCCAGCTTGAATTAAGTCTTCTATATTTCCTAAATTTTTCTTAAGGTATTTTAACTGTTTCCCGATAGCTTTTCTTCTTTCTTGATAAGATACTTTTCGTTTTTTAGCTACTTTTAAGTATTCCTTTCTAGCAATTTTTCTAGAAGTTCTCGGCTTTTTTCTCAATTTTACTCTTAATGGTTTATAAAGATTATCTATTATTCTTTCTGTCTCAATTCTGGCTTGATTTAATATGCCTAAATCCGTTGGGTATTTGATGTCTGCTGGCGCACAAGTCGCATCTAAAATTAGTTTACCTTTATTTTTTATTTTTTCTCCTTTTTCTTGGAGACAATCCTTTTTTTTTACTTCTTTATCACTCTTGTCTATTTCTCTTTTTACTATTTTTTTATTGATTTTGTTTATCAATTCTCCATCAATTCTTTTCCTAAAATGAACTAGCATTGAAGATTCCAGTGGTGGCTCTTGTTGATAACAATTTAAACCTATAAAGTATTGTAGATAGGGATTTTCTCTAATCTGTTCTATAGTTTATCTATCACTTGTTCCTAATTTTTCCTTAATAATTAATGTCCCTAATGCCATTCTAAATAGTTTGGCTGGCGCACCTTTTTCTGCTGAAAAAAGTTTAGCATATTCTTCCTCAAAATCATCCCAAGGTATCAACTCTGCCATGATTACCCAACGATTATTGGGGGACAATTTGCCCTCGAAAGGTAATTCAAATTTTTCTGGGGGCGGTAAAGGTTGCTCCTCTTTTCGATACATTTGTTCTTGACCAACAACTGGGAGGTGTTTCTACCAATTATAGCGGTTTGTAGCCGACAAAGCTGATCTTTTTTGCGATCGCGAATATGGGTGTAACCTTTTAAAGAATAGGGTTTTGCTTTTATTCAGCAAACCCTATTTAGAGAATCTAGTTTTTGGTCATGAAGGTTATTCATTTCTCGTTTTACGACAGTTTTATGATGTATGTGGTGAGTTATTTGTTGTTGCTAAAAACCCAGAAAGTAAAATTGTTGCATATACGATAGGTTGTCCAAAAATAAATACATTAGATTCTTGGATCTTAGCCCTAGCAGTTGCTCCTTCATATAGAAATCAGGGTATTGCTCGAAAATTGACATCCTATCTTTTATCTTATTTTAGACAGATGAAGATGAATTATGTTTTTTTAACAGTAAATCCTCATAATACTATTGCGATAAATTTGTATCTTAGTCTTGATTTTAAACTCATAGCTTCCAAAGCAAACTATTTTGGCAATAACTCACCTCGAAATATAATGAGGAAGGATTTATTTTAATACTTTAGTAAAAAAATATGCTTCAATCTTAGAATTTAATTGAGATGAAGGTAACATTGCTTATTTTTTAATAAATTAAGCAATAGCTGTCACTAATTGATAATGTAATAAAATTAATTGATTAGCTGGTACTGTTTCCATTGCATAGGTTGTTCCATCATTATTAGAAAATTCTACTTCAAATGCTTTACCATCATATTCCATAACAATGGTTCCGACTTGTCTTTTATATAGGGTAATAGGTACGCCAGTTTCAAAGTGAGTTGTTTGTCTATCTTCTGTTAAAGCAACCATATCTAATTCCTTAAAATTGTTCATAACAATACCTCATTTATTGACGGGATAACAATTAGTTAATCTGGGAAAGTTTTCGTTAAAATGTTTAGCATAAATCGAAAAAAGATAAAATCCTGTTTTTATTGTCTTGATGAGCAATATTATTGAGTAATTCTTTGTTTGATACAATAAAGATAACAATATATATCTTTAGTCATGAATTATCGCGATCGCATCGTCATTAATCCTAGCATTCGCAGTGGAAAACCTTGTATTATTAATACTCGTATCGCTGTAGCTGATATTGTCGACTATTTAGGTGGAGGAATGTCCATTGAGGAAGTATTAGACGATTTTCCTGATCTAACCCTTGAGGATATACAAGCTTGTTTTGCCTTTGCTGCTGATCGCGATCGACGCTTAACAACTATTCCCCATAAAATTACTATTTGATGAAAATTTATCTCCTAAACTACCAATCTTGTTAGCTTTACATTTTCTCAATAGTATTCATGTTCGAGATTATAAATTAAAAGGTTTTCCTGATCAAGATATTTGGGAATATGCGCGTTTAAATGGATTTATAACCGTATCTAAAGATTCTGATTTTTATCAGCGCAGGTTACTTTACGGTCAACCACCTAAGGTGATTTCCGAGAAAGCTTTTCCCATAGGGGGTAATCGCTTGGACTAAAGGCTTTCAAGAAATAAAAGGAACAGAGAGTTAGCGGATCTTGGTACACAACTTTAAAATTTCATAATTGGCTTGTCTGAAAAAACAGAAGAAATAGATTAAAATGAAGAGGTAAAAAGATTAGAGAGAGTAAATTGAAGCTAAAACAGACAAATCATCCCTTAACCCCGTCGATGGTCGATGATTTACGTTTAGCAGCCTCAAAAATGACGGGAGCAGAGCGTCGTTCATTTCAAGCTGAAATGTGTCTCAAGTATTGTGGAGGAAGTGCCAGACAAACCGAAATCGTGTTTGGTTGGGGGAGAAAAAATGTTCAACTTGGATTACATGAAAAACGAACTGGGATAGTGTGTTTAGGATTACAATCAGTCAATAGTGGATGTAAAAAATGGGAGGAAAGATACCCAATAGTTGCCCAATCATTGAAAGAAATAGCCGAAGCTCACGCACAACAAAACCCCACATTTAATAACCCCATTGCCTATACAAGATTAACGGCGGCTGAAGCCATTAAACAATTAAGAAATCTAGGATATAATGGAGGGGAGGTTCCTGCTGCTTCGACAATGGCAGATATTTTAAATTGTTTGGGCTATCGATTAAGAAAAGTGGTAAAAGCTAAACCTAAAAAAAAATCTCGGAGACGGACGCTATCTTCGAGAATATAGAGAAAAAAGATAGAAAAAAAGACCCTTCTGTGAAACGTTTAAGTATGGATTGTAAAGCAACTGTGGAAATAGGAGAATATTCACGTGGCGGACAAACCAGAGGTTATAATCAAGCTCAAGATCATGATATGGGAACTAAAGAAAAATACGTTCCTTGTGGGATTGTAGATGAAGATACAGGGCAACTTTATGTAACTTTTGGAAGTTCTTATAAAACGAGTGATTTCATGGTAAATAACTTGGAGCAATGGTGGACAAGTCTTAGTATAACTGAAAAGCAGCAACTAGAGAACATCCAAATTAAAGTTGATAATGGACCAGAAAATAGTGGAATAAGAAGGCAATTTTTGAAGAGAATGGTAGAGTTTGCCGACCAAACTAAGAAATCTATTCAATTACTATATTTTCCTCCTTATCACAGTAAATATAATCCCATAGAAAGATGTTGGGGAATTTTAGAGAGGCATTGGAACGGAACACTTCTGAGAAATGCTCAAACGATGTTAGCTTGGGTAAAAACTATGACATGGAAAGGCTTAAATCCGATAGTTAAGTTAAGTAAAAAAGTTTATCAAAAAGGCATTTCTTTAACGAAAAAAGAGATGAAGGAAATTGAGAAACGTTTAGAACGTAATCCTCACTTACCTAAATGGGATATTTTGATTAGACCCAGTTAGTCTAAAAAGTTAATAAGAGTGTAAAATTAAGTGAATTTCCTTTTTAAAAATAGTCAAAGCTAATTTAAAAGTTAGCGTATTTCTTTCTTTTAGATAGGGAGGTTTTTGTTCGCGGAAAGTATCCGCGAACAACTTTTTATTTTTCCCTTTTCGCTTATTTGAGATGTTCTACAAACAGATTCTGAGAATGGGTGGGAAACTTTTTCTTGGAAATCACCTTAGCTAAAAATAAAGACACACCTTGGGTAACTTTATTAAACTCTCAAGCCCGTCAATCCGCTGCTGATAGGGCATGGCAATCAATTAACAGGTTCTACCAGAATTGCGGAGCGCCGACGCGCCATCTCATGGCGCATGTCGCCGCACCAAGCAGTCGTGCCAAGATATCAGGGAAGAAAGGGTTTCCTAAGTTTAAAAAATATAGTCGTTCTGTTGAGTATAAACTAACAGGATACAAGCTATCCGATGACAGACGTAAAATTAAATTCAGTGATGGTTTTAAAGCCGGAGAATTTGATTTATGGTGTAGTCAAAGAACCTTAGTTTATTATTCAGAACAACAGATTAGACGGGTAAGAGTTGTTAGACGTGCTGACGGTTATTATTGCCAGTTTCTAATTGATGTAGAACGTCAAGAAAACCATGAACCAACGGGACAAGTAACAGGAATTGATCTGGGCTTAAAAGAGTTTTATACTGATGCTCAGGGAAATACTGTTGATAATCTACGCTATTTAAGGAGATCAGAAAAGCGTCTTAAAAAGGCACAAAGACGATTATCAAAACGTTTCCGTAAAGGCAAGAAACAGTCTAACAACTACCACAAGCAACGGGTAAAAGTTGCCAAGCTTCATCTTAAAGTATCAAGACAGCGTGAAGACAAAGCAATTAAATATGCTTTGGCGTTAGTCCAATCTAATGATCTGGTGGTCTATGAGGCTTTAAAAGTTAGAAACTTGGTAAAGAACCGTAAATTTTCTAAGTCAATTAGTGATGCTTCTTGGTATCAATTCACTGAATGGTTGAATTATTTTGCTAAGATTTATCGTATTGTTTGTATTGCTGTGCCGCCCCATTTCCCGGATTTCTCACAAATTAATTTGAAAGCCCAATCCAGAGATGAAAAATGATAATTTTTAGGACTAATAGAAATTTTGAATATAGATGAATAAAAAAATTGACTTTGATTATCCAAAAATTGAGTTTAAGAGGGAATAATTATATTAACTTTTGATTTTCTCCACGATAAATAAGACTAAATAAAAGTATCAGTCAGTCAACAACTTATGATAGATATCTTTTTTAAAAAACAACTTATTCTACTTATCCCGTATTAGGAATAGTTTTAATTCTTTTGTTAGCAATAGACAAAATATCTTGATAAGGACAAGCACTAGCTATAGCGATAATAATTCTTCTACAACTAATCTTTATTCTGGCTCCCAACTTAAGAAGATTTAGACGTATTCTTCCCACAGTTGCTTTAGCCAATGAAGTTTTTTTTAAACAGTGTTGACGAAAAGCATTTATGAGAACATAAGCCCAGGAATGTATCCATAATCTTAGTTTATTACTTTGAAATGTTTGAGTTGAAGTTCTATCAGCTAACAAGTCTAATTGTTGTTCTTTAATCCGATTTTCCATCTCGCCTCTCGGACAGTATTTTTTTGTATAAAGTTTTGAGGGTGGAATTTTTGAAGCGGGCAAAAATGTCACCACATGGCGCATTTTTAAGCCATCACTTCCATAACAAACTTTTGTCACTACTCTTCTTTGACAACTCCGTGACTTTTCTGTTTTATAACGAATAGAGCGATACCAAGTAGAAATTGGTACTAATTTTTTAACTTCTTCTAAATCTTCTTTTTTCTGAAATAAACTATCCATTAATTCAGTTATTGGAGCTAGTTTTTTTTCATATTCATGTTTGGCTTTTTCAATTACATCATCCGCTCGTAACTTAAGAACGCCATTTATTCCCATAGCTATAACATAATCAACTAAAGGCTGATTTTCACAAAAATAGAAGATTTCTTCACGGGCATAGGCACTATCACCCCTAACTAGGATATGAGTCTCTGACCATTTTTCTCTAATTAGTCCGATAATTCTTTGTAATTCGTCTAAGGCTCCATCGGCTGGATCTACATTAGATGAACGAAGTTTAGCAACTAATAAATGATGCCCACAGAAAATATATAAAGGAGCATAACATACTCCGTGATAATAACTATTAAAAAATGCCCCTTCTTGATTACCATGTACTTGGTCATCCGTGACATCCATATCTAATATAATACTTAAGGGAGGTTTTTTATAAGACTCTAAAAAAAAATTCGACAAAAGATTTTTCAATGGCTTCAAAGTTGGTTTCTATTTTATGATAACGACTCGTTTTTTGGTCGAGAATAGTCTCAGGACAATATTCCAATCTATTAATTGTACTTTTTCCAGCTAACCATCCCTTTTTATCTTCAAGTTTATTAAGCTTTTCTAAAGCGATCTTAAGGGCAGGATCGTGACGTAATTTATCATGGTCATTGACATCTTCATAGCCTAAAATAATTCCATAAAGCCTTTGTGCTAATAACTCATGAACGGAATGATCTACATAAGATTGATGACGATGATCTTGAAAACAGTTACCAAACTTCTCGGTAATTCCCAGTTTTTTATCCAACTCAGCTATCCAGACAATCCCCGCATCTGAAGTGATTAGTCCCCCATCAAAATTAGCGATTATTTCTTTTCCTTTCTGTTTACTAAAGTTGATTACTTGACGAGGGGTTCGGGGATGACTGGGACTCATTAAATCAGTTTAAGGTAAATTGCTTTAATAATTAAATTATAGCATATTTTATTCTAACAATCTAGTACTATTAGAGATTTTATTAATAATTTTTTTGGAAAAATGAGTGATTGATTTATCTTTTCATCTTTGTCTAATTCGGGTTGATTTTAACTTAAAATCTGACAACAGACTGTTGGTTGGGGAAATCTGCGATCGCTCTGTTCAAACCCACTTCCTGTAAGGCTTCTGTGTTTGGCGATCGCAGATTTTGTGAGAAATTCGGGATTTCACCAGTCAAGATTGTTCGGTTTGTGGCACAAGAGTTCAGAAATCATTAAGTACCAGAACTCATCAATGTCCTAACTGTAAAACAGTCTTAGATAGGGATCATAACGCAGCAATTAATATTCTTAAAAAGGGTTTGAAATATTTGGGAGAACATCTCAACGGTACTGTAGGGCATACAGAAACCGGAGCCAGTGCGGTCTTGGGGTCTCCCCAAGTAGAGCAACTGGCGTACCCAAACGCCTTGGGAGAGTCCGACCTCTGGGTTCTTAATGGCAACGTTGAGAATTTAAGCCGTCTCGTTGAGCAAGGAATTTCTAATAGTGATGTGGAAAGAATCCCCCGTTACAACGCAGTTTAACGGGGGAGTATGTCAAGCATCGATTAAATTATGTTCTTGTGTTTTACCTGCTTTATATTCTGCGATCGCTTCTTCTAAATGTTGAGCATTAGCAGGAGATTTTAAGAGATAAACTGTTTCCATGAGGCTATCATAATAACCCAGATTCCGCACTTCAAAATGTAGTATAAAAAAATACATAGTTTTAAAAAGTCCGAAAATCATACCTGGGCAAGAATATTTCTCTTTTTATTAAATTTTTAGGAAAAATAATCAAATTAAGAAGATTTATACTCATTGAAAACTTAGCAAGACTCAGCACAAACGAAGGAGAGTTTCCTCTTCTCATTTGATATCATTAGACTCTTATTCTTTTATTATTTTTGCTTTATCCAATTCAATTTATAGATAATATCTTTGACAAGATGCAGGTAATAAACTCAATATAAAACGCCTTTCTTCTGTTAAATTGACAATTTGTTTAACTCCGTTTAAAATCACATAATGAATACCTTGAAAACATTGAAATATCCACCTCAAAGTCGGACGCAATGTTACTTTCCCTACTTGATTATTTATTCCTTTTTTGACTCTTTTTAAACAATTTCTTAATTCTCTTTGCCCCAAGTTATAAATCAACAAACACAAAGACATTAAAAATAACATTTTTTCTATTCTTTCTGGTTTTTCAACGAAGAAACTATCAGTAAAAAATAAGGGATCTTTCAAAAATCGAAATCCTCTTTCCGTAGATTGCTGGTTTTTATAAGTTATCAGAATTTCACTAGCTTCTAATTTATTTTCCTCTACTAAGTTAGTTGCTAAAATAAATTTTCCTGCTTCTTTAGTCTTTCTACTTATCTCTTCATCTTTTTTGATGATCAGACTAATCATTTTATAAATCTTTTCCTTTTTTTTCGAGTAAGTTTCAATCAGTTCAACTTCTTTTATTTCCAACAATCTCAATTTTTTATTAATAGCTTTTAATTTATATCGAGCAGCTTGAGGATGTTCAAATTCTTCAGATTGTATTTCTTTAAGAAATTTTTGGGATTTCTTCTCTTCTTGGGAAAGTTGTTTTTCTAGTTTTTCCAAATCACTTTTCTGTCTTTTTTCACTCAAGACTATTAACCAAGTTTGCTTGATTCCACCATAAGTAACAATTTCTTCTTTCCAGGTATAACTTTCTAAATTTAGGTCACTTCTTTTTTCTTTATCTTCATCTTTTACTTCTTCCACCTCTATATTTTGCACTAATTCTTTTGCTTTTTTTATGGTCATTGGAACTCTCGTTATCCATTTTAAATGTTGGATTAGTTGGAGATTTTCTTGACCATATAAAGCACTATCACAAACCATGATACTATCAAACTTTATTTGCTTTTTGAATTCTACTAAAACGTTTCCAAATACAGCTTTATCAGATTCATTTCCATCTCCTACTCTCACAAATAATGGAATATCTCCATCTTGGCTTGTTATTAAATCCAAGACACATTGTGTTAAGTCTGGTCTATGATCCCGAGAATATCCTTTCTTAATAAAAATTGGTCTTTCTTTAATAATTTTTTCTTCTTCCTGTTTCTCTTTATCTTCTTCCCTTTTATATTCTCCATCTAAATGAAATGATGTGGGATCTAAATGGGAGTATTTAAGGTCTATTTTAAATTTTTTAATTACTTCTAAAACTACTTCAATAAAAATATCATTTAGTCCATATTTATATAATTCATCCATTACTCTCCCAATTTTATCATCATTAAGGTAATCAGGTTTAATTCTTTCTCCTAACAATTTCTCAATGGCTTTATCTTGAAAAAACTGACTGAATAAATATAGAGGTCTTGAAACAAATCCTAGTCCATTGATTAAAATAGACTTAACTACTGTACCTGCTGAGATTTTTTCTCTAACATCTATTCCTAATTTATTATTAATTATTTTGACTATTCCTATTTCATCAATTAAACCAGCTACTATCCCTAAATGGTCTAAATTTTTAACTTGTATTTCTTCTAAATAAGACATTTTTCGCTCTTTTTTTACAGAGGAAACAACTTAAACAATTATCCCACTTTTTTGTCTTCAAGAGCTTAAGCAATTATACTTAATTGTTAACCCCAGGCTTGTAGTATTTAATGCTACTTTTTGAAGTGCGGAATCTGGGTTCTATCTCTGCTTTGTTGACTTCAGGGGGGACATCAATGCGAACAACAAAGGTTCCACCTGGTCTCTTTTCTATTCCTTGAACATCAACATTTTCTTGTCCGTATTCATTCTGTAACTCTTTGAGAGAGAGAAGGAAGGCTTTCCAATCAATGCCATCCAAAAATACCAGGTCTACTGTTTCTAATGCCTTTTGAAACAGTTTGGTAAACTCGCCAGGCTCAAAGTTTCTATTAAGGTCATGAGGTCTACGTTCCTGTTGGTCTTGTCTTAAGTAGACGTAGTCACAGATTACATTTTCTAGGTTAGTCTCACTGTTGATATTCCAATCTTGTATACAAGCTCCAGTCAAGGTTGCCCCATCAAAGTTAGTCCGTAACGCTCGAACTCTACTGAGGTTAGCTCCTCTGAGGTAGGCCCCTTTTAGGTCAGCTCCTGTGAGGTCGGTTCCTGAGAGGTCGGTTCCTGAGAGGTTAGCTCCACTGAGGTTGGCTCCTGAGAGGTTAGCTCCACTAAGGTTAGTTCCACTGAAGTAGGTTCCTGTGAAGTAGAAGTAGGCTCCTCTGAAATCGGCTCTACTGAGCTTGGTGTCTTCGAGTCTGCAGCTATCGAGGTAGGCGTTTCTGAAATCGGCTTGAACGAGGCCGGCCCCTTTTAGGTTAGCTCCTGAGAGGTTGGCTCGTCTGAGATTAGAGCCTGAGAGGTTAGCTCCACTGAGGTCGGCATCACTGAGGTCAATTTTCACATCAGGATTATCTTCTCGCCATAGATTCCAAACCTCTACGCCCTCTTTTTTAAGTGTTCTTAGTTGCTCTTGGTTTGCCATTCCTTTCAATACCTCACAAAAGATTGTCCCACGTTTTGATAAAACTCTCTTGGGGGTTATTCCATTTTCCCTTGTTAAGGGCAAGTAAAAGGTCTAAAATCCGCGCAACCCTGATTACGTAGTAATCTCAGCGATGTCCTGTCCCCCTCTAAAATCTGAAAAAAGGCGGAGACGGTTCATTCTTGATTAGAACCCATGTTCTATCCTGTTTTTTCAGTTTTCTAAAATCTTTCAAGGTCTTCACAGGGAGATGAGTAAGCCCTAATCGGAAGTAAAAATCCTTTTCTACGTTGAACCCCACCAAATGAAGATTATCCTCCCTAGAAATAAGTGCTTTCTTGAGGCTTAGGATTTCCTTTTCTGAAAATCTCCCTGTCTCAACATCTTCCAAGACTTTAGAAAAATCTACTTCCCCACCCTTTTCCTCATTTAGTTGTTCAAGTAGCTTTATTTTGGGATTTGTTTTCAATCCTGAAGGATTGACTCCTCTTACTTTTGAAATGATAGAGTTTCCTTCTTCATCAAAGATTGTGTAATCTGCTTTATTTATCCATGAAACAGACCTAAAAATCTTTTGATTTCTGTGAGATTTTAGTTCTACTTTGAACCTGAAGGGAAGTTCATACATTCGCCAAAAGTCTTTAATGTGCTGTAATAAAATGTCTTCATTTGGTTTCACAGAAGTTATTGTGATGCTTCTGTGATTGTTGAGTATTGACCTATTTGCAAGAACGTTTAAACCTGGTCGTTTTCCCCTTTTCAACACCCTTACCTTATCTATTTCAAATAATCCCCCATCAGTGATTGAAAGAATAGTGTCAAGTGCTTTATTCATCTGCCAGCAACCTATTCTTCCGGCGGCTGTGATGTTATTTGCTACCAATGTATTTCCAACGTCAAAAAACCTAGAACACATTACTCCATAAAGTGAGTTTATGAGAAGTTTCAAACCATCTGATTTAGACTTTTCTCCTCTATGTTTAAACTCCATTCTTTTGTCAAGAATAGGTTCCAGGTAGTCGCCAATCATAACTCTCAAACAGGTTTTTGACCCTCCAGTTTCAACTGAAGATAAACCTCTTCGGTTAGTTTTCTTTCTACGATATATTTTCCCTTTCAAAGATTTGCTTACAAACTCCTGTGGATTATTCGTTATCCAAGATTTAGGGAACCAGCAAGCAGCTTCAACTTCACAATCTAATAACTCACTCATTTCTTTGTTGGTGCAAACTTTTCGTAAGACTTCAAGAAGTTCCCACGTTATCACTGTATGATAGAGTTCATTTCTCGCCAAACATAGATTTATTGAATCTTCAACTTTCTTTGCTAAATCCTCAGTTTCAGCGTTAAAAAGTTTTTTCATTTTCTCCTTGTTAATGTCCATAGATAGTAATAAATCTTGGTCAAAACTTAGGCGTCCAGATATGAATATTTGGAAACCATACGGAACAAACTCTTTCTCATTTTTATTTAGAAACTGACGAAGGGTTAAAGGTCTGCTGACATTATCCTGAAAGTAAATCTTAGGTCTCCCAATAAAATAGGGTTGGGAGACTAACGCCGTCCCATAGCAACCTTGAAGGTCTATGTCTGCAATGTTTTCAGCATAGTTCTCATAAGGTCTTTCATTCACACATCTTCCCCCATAGACAAGTCCTAAAGTCCATGAAGACCCCTCTACTCTGTGAGCATAAAAAGATTTACCATTCACCCCTAGTCCTTTTATTTTAGGTTTTACAGGTTTTTTAGTGTTTATGTTCAAACCTTCTTCAGTTAGTGGAATGTAATCGGGAAAAACTCCATGTCTGCAAATAGCTTCTTCCATCTTTGGGTGTAAGCTATAGATGAAAGAAGTGAAGGCGTGGGCTGACATTCTTCCCATAGTGTAATGAGGGTCTAAAAACTTTACTGAATGTCCTGCTTCCCTCATAAGATTTTCAAGGTTATTTTTAAAGTTCAAATGCACTTCCTCAGTAAGATTTACATCGTTTTTTAGATAGGTTAAAAGCTCCTCATAATCTTCATGATAGTGTTTGGAAATGTTTCCCATGTCAAAGTTGGGAGACTTACCTTCAACAAACTGAGAATCAATGATTTCTCCACTTGCTTTCAATCCTTCAGGATTGAGACCGATAATGTCCCTTAGTCTTATTTTTATGGTATGCGAAAACCCCTTTACTTTAGGACTTTTTATTTCAAGTTTCCCATCGGGGAAATAGAGGAGTGAGGTTTGACCTTGCCATTTCCCCGATTTGTCAAAGTGTTTTCGGTTAACAATACCTACCAACAAATCTTGTCCAAAAAAGTTTATAAGGTCTCTGTCAGACCAAGTAAAAACGAAGTCAGCGGAGAACTTTTTTATCCGAGGGAAAGAGTTATGGAGGTAGCATACAACCTCAAAAATAGGATTTTTAAAGTCATCACTCATGAAGTCGGTGAGAATATCATAGTGACCATCTGTCAGTGAAACCCGTGTGTAGCTTAGAACATCTTGTTTTGTTCTATTACAGAACTCTGAGTCATAATAGATAGTAATCATGTTTTAGCCCCCAGAGTTATTTCTGGGGTGTTTTTTGGTTTAGAGTGTTATAAAGTTGGAGGAGGATTGGTTCTCCCTTCCATTCAGGTAATAGCTTTCCGTAATGCTTACAGAACTATGACCCAAACTTCTGCTGAGTAAGTGGATGTCGCAACCATTGTCTAGGGATGTCATTGAATGTTCATGTTTAAACTTGTGAGGATGAATATTAGCATCAATCCCTAATCTTTTCTTCAGTCGGTTTAGCATAATGTTCACAGCTTGTCGTTTCAACTGTTCATCCCTTTGGTAAGCAGTGAAAACAAAAGTCGGGTTGAACTCAGATTTTAGTTCTGATAGTTCAAGAAATAGTTCCTCTGGTAAGTTTAGACTTCTTTCCTTATTTCCCTTTCCACTGATAAAGACTTTATTCTGATAGAAATAACTCCACTTCAAACGTAGAACTTCAGATACTCTCAGTCCAAGGAAATACATCATTTTTATTATCAACCTGTCTCTTTTACTATTCGTCCCGTCAACCATCTTACGGATGTCTTCATTTTCTATTCTCATAGATGCTATCCGTTTATTTACCTTGGGACTTTTTACCAACACAGCGACATTAGACGTAAGGTAGCCTACCTTGTAAGCGAAGGAGAATAGAGACTTCACGGTAGAAAGTTTCCCTTTTATCGTGCTGGGTTTATTCCCTTTCAGTTCCAACATTCGGACAAATCCGTGTATGTCTTCAATCTTGACCTCTTCAAGAGAGAGACCAATAAATCTGATAAACTGCTTGATGTTTGATTGATAATGCTGTCGGGTTAACTTACTTGATTGGTGAAGTAGCCAGGTAGTTATAAGCTCACTATCATTTTCTGCTCTCGTAAGGCTGTTCATTTGTTCTAATGTTTACAATAGTTGTTGTTTTGTTAATACTTATTATAGGCTATTTAGTCAACGTGAGTTTTAGAATGTTAGTTAAATAACATTCACTCTGTGAAAACGATGAAAAGATGGTGGAAGAAGAGGAAAAAAACTAAAGTAGAAGTGAAAAAGATTTGGCAAGAATCTGGTAAAGGAGAAAAAAGGATTATTTGGGAAAAGCCAAAAGTCTCTTCCATTAGAAAGTTTGCTGATTGGTGGGAGACTACTCCTGTTGAGAAGTTTCTAGAAGATGTAGACTACTTACTAAAAAAAAGTGCTTTTCTGAGTGTTATCAGTCTCCTGGCACAAATCACCATTATTATTAGTTTGATAACTTGGATAACTGGGATAGAAGAAAGAAGAGAAAATGAGATTTTTGCTACTTGGCAAGTGGTCAATCAAGCCAGTGGTAAAGGAGATAAAACAGGGGCGGTAAAAATAGGATTAGAAAGACTGCTAAAAAATGATTTTTCTTTAGCAGGTCTAAATCTCAGTAACACACAACTGTATGGAGCAAATCTTGAAGGAGCAGAGCTGTGGGGAACAAATCTTCAAGGAGCAGGTCTGGTGTCAGCAAACCTTGAAGGAGTATACCTGGGAGGAGGAAATCTTAAAGGAGCAAACTTGCGCGAAGCAAATCTTCAAAAAGCAAACCTGTCGGGAGCAGAAAACCTAACTAATCAACAAATAAAACAAGCTTGCTTTTGGGAGAAAACATCACAGAGGAACATAGAGACTTACTTGAAGCAAACTACCAACGGGTAGTTATCACGCTAAAAAAAGGAGTAAAACATGAAAATCAAAACTTATGAAGATGGTTCTATTGCTATTACAGAAAGTGGTTCTAAAAGAATTTGGACTTTTAGTGATAAAGGCCAGTTAGAACGCTTTTCTATTGGTAGTAAGATTTTTAACAAGGATAAAGAGTTAGTAAGTCATGGTTAGGACGCACCAGAAAATTGGGCTGCACCTACACAAAAACAACATAGAGAAAGTCAGGGGACAAATAAACACAACGGGTAAATGCTTCTCCCAGATAGTAAATGAAGCACTCAACTATTATTTTACACATCCTACAACGGAGGTTTATGACAGACCCAAGCAACACACGACCATTTGAAGATAAACAGAGTTTATCAATGTCCACTCAGGCCGCTTATAACAAACTCTTAGAAGGTAGAGGAAAAAAGGAACCCACCACACACTTAGAAGTAGTAAAATTTTGGTTGCAACGTTCGGGTTGTAAATGGTGTTATAACGATAAAGGTTATTACTGGTTTAACAAGGAAACCCACGTCTGGGAACTCTACAGATCCCTAACAGAGTGGTTATTACGTTTCAAGTTGTCAGAGGACACACCCTCTAAAGAACTAAAGGAGATGTTCCCCTGTGTGCTAAAGACTAATAAGGATGAGGGTTCTATCAAAAAGCTCCCTAAACCATCGGGTGTTATTCCGTTTTCTAACGGGGTTTTTGACATAAAAAAAGGTAAGTTTAGAGTAGGTGCAGAACCTCAAGACTATTTATTATCCCTTGGTGAAAACTTTTACTACTGGGATTATGAAGGTGAGAAACCTGTGGAAATTCTGCACCTTATTGACATGATGTCAGGGGGAGATGAAAAGCTACGGGAGCTTATTCTTGCAGTCTGTTGGTTAAACATTGTAGGTGTGCAGGAACGGCGTTATGATGGGTTCAAAAACTGTTTTATTCTCTGGACTTCTAAGGATGGTTATAGCGGACGTAGCACCTTGTTTAACATTCTGGACACTTGCTCTGGGAACAGAATTTGTCATTTAGAACGCTTGGAAGACCTTACAGACGCTAACCCCGAATTTCTCACAAAATCTGCGATCGCCAAACACAGAAGCCTTACAGGAAGTGGGTTTGAACAGAGCGATCGCAGATTTCCCCAACCAACAGTCTGTTGTCAGATTTTAAGTTAAAATCAACCCGAATTAGACAAAGATGAAAAGATAAATCAATCACTCATTTTTCCAAAAAAAATTATTAATAAAATCTCTAATAGTACTAGATTGTTAGAATAAAATATCCTATAATTTAATTATTAAAGCAATTTACCTTAAACTGATTTAATGAGTCCCAGTCATCCCCGAACCCCTCGTCAAGTAATCAACTTTAGTAAACAGAAAGGAAAAGAAATAATCGCTAATTTTGATGGGGGACTAATCACTTCAGATGCGGGGATTGTCTGGATAGCTGAGTTGGATAAAAAACTGGGAATTACGGAGAAGTTTGGTAACTGTTTTCAAGATCATCGTCATCAATCTTATGTAGATCATTCCGTTCATGAGTTATTAGCACAAAGGCTTTATGGAATTATTTTAGGCTATGAAGATGTCAATGACCATGATAAATTACGTCACGATCCTGCCCTTAAGATCGCTTTAGAAAAGCTTAATGAACTTGAAGATAAAAAGGGATGGTTAGCTGGAAAAAGTACAATTAATAGATTGGAATATTGTCCTGAGACTATTCTCGACCAAAAAACGAGTCGTTATCATAAAATAGAACCCAACTTTGAAGCCATTGAAAAATCTTTTGTCGAATTTTTTTTAGAGTCTTATAAAAAACCTCCCTTAAGTATTATATTAGATATGGATGTCACGGATGACCAAGTACATGGTAATCAAGAAGGGGCATTTTTTAATAGTTATTATCACGGAGTATGTTATGCTCCTTTATATATTTTCTGTGGGCATCATTTATTAGTTGCTAAACTTCGTTCATCTAATGTAGATCCAGCCGATGGAGCCTTAGACGAATTACAAAGAATTATCGGACTAATTAGAGAAAAATGGTCAGAGACTCATATCCTAGTTAGGGGTGATAGTGCCTATGCCCGTGAAGAAATCTTCTATTTTTGTGAAAATCAGCCTTTAGTTGATTATGTTATAGCTATGGGAACAAATGGCGTTCTTAAGTTACGAGCGGATGATGTAATTGAAAAAGCCAAACATGAATATGAAAAAAAACTAGCTCCAATAACTGAATTAATGGATAGTTTATTTCAGAAAAAAGAAGATTTAGAAGAAGTTAAAAAATTAGTACCAATTTCTACTTGGTATCGCTCTATTCGTTATAAAACAGAAAAGTCATGGAGTTGTCAAAGAAGAGTAGTGACAAAAGTTTGTTATGGAAGTGATGGCTTAAAAATGCGCCAGGTGGTGACATCTTTGCCCGCTTCAAAAATTCCACCCTCAAAACTTTATACAAAAAAATACTGTCCGAGAGGCGAGATGGAAAATCGGATTAAAGAACAACAATTAGACTTGTTAGCTGATAGAACTTCAACTCAAACATTTCAAAGTAATCAACTAAGATTATGGATACATTCCTGGGCTTATGTTCTCATAAATGCTTTTCATCAACACTGTTTAAAAAAAACTTCATTGGCTAAAGCAACTGTGGGAAGAATACGTCTAAATCTTCTTAAGTTGGGAGCCAGAATAAAGATTAGTTGTAGAAGAATTATTATCGCTATAGCTAGTGCTTGTCCTTATCAAGATATTTTGTCTATTGCTAACAAAAGAATTAAAACTATTCCTAATACTGGATAAGTAGAATAAGTTGTTTTTTAAAAAAGATATCTATCATAAGTTGTTGACTGACTGATACTTTCATTTAGTCTTATTTATCGTGGAGAAAATCAAAAGTTAATATAATTATTCCCTCTTAAACTCAATTTTTGGATAATCAAAGTCAATTTTTTTATTCATCTATATTCAAAATTTCTATTAGTCCTAAAAATTATCATTTTTCATCTCTGGATTGGGCTTTCAAATTAATTTGTGAGAAATCCGGGTAAAGGGACAATCAATCATCGGACGGAACGAATAAAAACGAATCTAGAGTCTCAGGAAATAGTCGAAACCTGGGTAGGCAAGACGAGATGCGGAAATCTCTAGATTCGGGTAGGACGAAGCGTAATTGCTTCGAGGCAAAAAGAAAACGATTAACCGAGGTGAACATGGTTAGACACAAAATCAAAGATTTTAGTGAACTCTGGAAGAGCATTCCCTGGAAGAAATTCCGCAAGAATCTCTTTCGTCTCCAAAGAAGATTGTTCAAAGCCATTCAAGCAAAAGACACTAGACGAGCTAGGAATCTACAAAAGCTTATTTTGAAATCCTTTGCAGCTAGGTTACTTGCAGTCCGACAAGTATCACAGCTAAACACTGGCAAGAAAACCGCAGGAGTAGATGGGGTCAAATCTCTCAACTTCAAACAACGGTTCGCCTTAGCAGAAAGATTACTCAAGGCACACGATTGGAAACACTCAAAGCTAAGAGAAATCCCCATCCCCAAAAAGGACGGTACAACCAGAATGCTAAAGGTTCCAACTATGGCAGACAGCGCATGGCAATGCCTCGTTAAATACGCCTTAGAGCCAGCACACGAAGCACTGTTTCACGCCAGAAGTTACGGGTTTAGACCTGGACGTTCAACGCACGATGCTCAAAAGATTCTATTCGCAAATCTAAGATCCAATTCAAACGGATTAAACAAGAGAATACTTGAGCTAGACATTGAAAAATGCTTCGATAGGATTAACCACACCTCAATTATGGAAAGGGTGATAGCCCCTCAGTCAATCAAGACTGGAATAGGTCAATGCCTAAAAGCAGGTGTCAACCCAGAATTTCCAGAACAAGGAACCCCCCAAGGGGGGGTGGTAAGTCCACTATTAGCTAACGTCGCATTGGACGACATAGAGGACATCCATACCTCCATCCGGTACGCGGATGATATGGTTGTAATCTTAAAGCCTAAAGACGATGCCGACAAGATACTCAAGAATATACAAGAGTTCCTGGTAGTCCGAGGACTAAAAGTGAGTGAAAAGAAAACTAAGCTCGTCAAAGCGACAGATGGATTTGATTTTCTAGGATGGCACTTTAAAGTAGAATCCAACGGAAAGTTTAGATGTGTCCCATCAGAGGACAATTACAAAGCATTCCGCAAGAAAGTCAAGGACATCGTCAACTGCTCGAATTATGGGGCTAGGGTTAAAGCTATGAAATTAGCCCCCCTAGTCAGAGGATGGCGAAATTACCATAGATATTGCAAATTGGAAGGCTCTCGCTTCTCCTTATGGAGAATGAACCACAGAACCTTCAAGGTCTTCAACAAAGAAAGGAAACTGAACCGATATACGGCATCAGAGCTTATCAAGAAGGCTTTTCCAGCAGTATCTTATAGTGAGAATCGCCACATCAACGTCAAAGGTAATAAATCCCCATACGACGGGGACGAAGTTTACTGGAGCAAGCGTAACAGCAAACTCTACGATGAAGCAACCTCTAAATGTCTGAAAAGACAAGACCATTCATGTGGACATTGTGGATTGAAGTTTATGGATGACGAGAGGGTACACCTCCACCACATAGACGGAGAACACAGTAATTGGAAGCCCAAAAACTTAATGGCAGTCCACCATAGCTGCCACCAGTACATCCACATGGGCAAGACTGGAAAAGTCTAATTTGTCGGGAGCCGGATGCTCAGAAATGCGCACGTCCGGATCTAAATGAGAGGGTCGGAGGATAATACCTCCACTCGACTCAACCGGAACAGAGATTAATGGTTCATCACCTTGAATGAGTTTCTCTCAATCAAGGTTAAACCCCGAGTCCAAACATTCAGGCTATATTCTGTTTTTAAAGGCATTGGCTGGGTAAATACCGGAAATATTCAGTCTTTTTTCTTAAATTGCACCCAATCACTTATTGAATCTGATTAAAAAACCTTATCATGACCCAAATTGTTTCTATTCATTCCTATCGCGGTGGAACAGGAAAATCTAATATGACGGCTAACCTAGCCACCACCATGGCCATGTTAGGTAAGCGTGTGGGTATTGTGGATACCGATATCCAATCTCCAGGAATCCATATTCTCTTTCGCCTCGATGAAACAAAAATTAACAAAACCCTCAACGATTATCTTTGGGATGATGATTGCTCAGCAGAGCAAATTGCTTATGATGTCAGTTATGTCCTAAATCATGGATCTGCAGTGGCGGCCAACCCTAATGGGAAAATCTTTTTGGTTCCTTCGAGTATGAAAAGTGAGGATATTGCCACTATTCTCAGCGAAGGATATGACGTGGAATTGCTCCAACAAGGATTTTATGAGGTGGGAGATACACTGGAGTTAGATTATCTCTTTGTGGATACCCACCCAGGTCTAAACGAGGAAACTCTACTTTCCATTGGTTTATCTAGTGCAGCTTAGCAAAAATAATCCACCAGTCACTTATGATCTTTAAAGCCCTTAAATTTCCAAACGAACGGCTTAGCAAAATGTTGATTAAAGTAATCAATAAAATTGAGAATTTTTTGGGATAGTTCTTCAGTTGAACGGACAGTAATTCTTTTGAGTAAACGCCTGACTAAGATCGAAAACTAACACTCAATTTGATTAAGCCACGATGTATGTTTGGGAATATAAACAAAGCGAATTCGATGAGATTCATCTGATAAAAAATCTGCTCTGCTGTCCATAGATTGCAAAATCCCCTCCTTTCCTTTTCTCCCCAAATCAATAGTAATTCCACAGCTTTCTGCTACTAATTTGACTAAGCTTTCCGATTTATGAGTGTTGAGTTTATCTACAATAAAAATCCATTCTGCTTTTTCATCAATCTTAATCGTTCTCTGGATATGTTCAGAAAAATCTTGTTCTGTTCTTGTCGGTCCAATAGAGGGACTAACAACTTTTCCTCTTGCCACATCCCAGTTCGCAATTAAGCTTAAAGTTCCGTGTCTTTCATATTCAAATTCGATTTTTTCTACTTGTTTAGGCTTGATTCTTTTGTTCGGAAATAATCTCTCAAGAGCTTGAATCCCTGTCATTTCATCTGTACTAATTAAATGAATTCCTTGTTCTAACAAAGTTTTAGCTTCTTGATGAAGTTCACAGATATATTTGACTTGCTTTTTAAATTTTAAGGGATCATCAATTTTGGCATTTAACCAGTAACGAACGAGATGTGGTTGTAATGTCGCTTCTTTTTAAAAAACGCCCCACACTACGGGGGGAAATCTTTTCGACAATTCCTCTTTTTATGGCTTCATCCGCCAACTCTGAAGGTGTCCAATGGCTCACTGGTCTGTCTGATTTTTCACATTCTTCACAAGCGATCGCTACAATCTGGACTACTTGTTCGACCGTAAAGGATTTTGTTGTTCCAGGTCTTGGGCGATCGCTTAAAATTCCTTTGATCAAGACCATTAATGCTTTCTCCGTTACCTGTTGTTCTTCGGCGGCACTCAGTTTTTCTCTCTCCTCAAACCATCGCGATCGCCACTGACGCACTTGTACTCGGTCTAATTCTAATCTTCGACTAATCGAACTATTGCTCTCTCCTGATGCTGCGGCTAAGATTAGCTTGGCTCGTCTAACAAGGCGATAGGGGTTTGTTGTCCCTCTCACTATTTGTTGGAGTACTGTTTTCTGTAGGTTGGAGAGGTTAATTGGCAATGCTTTTATCATGGACATCAACTTCGAGATTCTTCCGTTAGTTTCATTGAAACACATTGTCGTGGCTAGTCACGAAAGTTTCTGTAAAAATCTGGTGGATTACTTTCGCCAAGCTGCACTAGTATAGAAGGATACGGGAGGGCATCCCGAAATTCACGCCTTGGGAGACATGAATAGGTAAGACCAGTGATGGCACGTTCAGCCCAGGAAGCTTCTTGCCTAACAGCAGAAGTATGTCACTGAATATGTATTAACGTTGTAGGGGTCAACGGCCGTTGACCCCTACTTTAGGAAACTGGTATAAGTATCAAAGAGTTGGGAATTAACTGTTTTGAGGTTCGACTAAATTATCTAACCCATCGATCACTTGTGCGGAGACAATTTGATCTTTTTTGGTCAACTCTGCTAATGTTTCTTTACCATCAACTAGATAACCAAAAACAGAATAACGGCCATCCATTAAGTTAAACCCAGGAGGGGTTAATTCACTGTCAAATTTAAAGAAGAAAAATTGTGATGATCCACCGTTGGGATCTAAACTAGGACGGGCTAAGGCAACGGCCCCATAAGCATTAAAAGGAAGAACTAAATCTGGTAAATAAATACCCACCTCTTCAAGAGTTGCGCCATAAATGGGTGTTTCATCCCCTTTAACCAAAATTTCCATGGGAATAGCACGATATTCTCCTGTATCTGGGTCAATAAACCCTTCTTCTTGCCCTTTTGGATCACCGCTTTGGATGGCAAAACCATCTTCTGAGTCAAGAAAAGGTAAACCATCGTAGAAACCTCGTTGCACCAGATCAACAAAGTTTCCTCCATTAACAGGGGCGTTGTAACCATCAACCACAATGGTGAGATCCCCTTTGGTAGTTTCTAGTTTAACCGTAGCCCGTCCTTTTAACTGGGGCAAGCTGGCGTATTCTGTGGGAACATCAAAAGGGAAACCTTCCACCATTAAGGCTTCAATATCACCAACATTATTGAGAATAGCCCTTCTTGTTAGCCATACCTGTTCTGTATCTTTACTTTTTACTGCTTCCTGCAGTTTGCTGATCTCTGTTTTAACATTTTCTAAGAGTTTTTCTGCTTGGGGTTGGCGATCGCTAGGAACCCCGTCGATAATTTTATCGCTGCGTATGGTGAGAACAAAAGAGGCTCTTTTGACATCTTTCGCGATGGGAGGCCAACGTTTTCCCCTCAGATGATTAGAAATATCTTCGATGGCATCTTGAACTTTGCGAATGGGTTCGTTTTCAATAGGTAAGGCGTACCTTAAAATAGCTTCGGGGCTAGTAATGGCGTTTCCTTGAGCAAGAGCCGCAACCAACACTGAATTTGTACCTAATTGGTTCCAGGTTGCCCCAGATAAACCAATAGATAGGGTCACTACCATCATAGCGACTATGGTTTTTTTGCACCAATGTTTCCATGTGGATAGGACATCAAACCAAAAACTTTGTTTTAATTTCATCAACTTTTAAGGATTACCATGAATGAGCATTTTCATTATTTTTATTTACCATAATTTGAGGTCTAATTGATACCCCCTTGTGTATGAAGTCTTGAGAATAATTATTATTTATGTTTACAATAAAAGAATATTGATTCATTTTCTAGGAATTTTAACAATGGCAAGGGGTCTTTTTTGGTTATCGTTATTAGTGGTCTTTTTTATCTTAGCTTGGAGTGGTTGGAATGAATATCAAAAGTTAGAAGCTTATCGGGTATGGGCAGAAGATTTTGAGCAAGCTAAATATGATATTTATGCCATCATTGGTGTTAAAGGTAAAGAAATTACTTGGGGAAAACCAGGCCGATCTATTCCTGATGTTTTACCTAAACTTTTGTTAAATGATGTTGACAAAATGGAATTATTAGTTAACGACCAATCTGTTGATTTAGCCAATTTACCCAGAAAGGGAAAACCTGTAATTCAGTTTAGTTTTATCGAAAAGAATAAACCGGTAGTTAAAATTCCCTTTACTGAGATTGATTTAGCAGCTAAATGGTTAACTTATTTAGATAATCTTAGAAAAAATATTTAATCATTTCAACTGTAATTAATAATAATTATAGGACTATTTTTAGTAAGTTGTTTAGGGTTAGTTTCTCGTCGGAAAGAACAATAAAAAACTGTGGCCAAATTGGTTAATTTGGCCAATATATACAATGAAAAAGATTTTCAATCGATCTAGAGACAGTTAGAATCTATGCTTTTGAAAAACTGTTACAGGGAAATAGATGTTTCGGTCGGGTTTAATGTAGCCTCATAGATGATGGTTTCGTGATCATCTTCGAGTTTAATTTCAGGGTCTTTACCAGGAGTAGTAATAAGACGAGCCCCTTTGCTGTCGGTAAAATAACTCCACGCCCACTGAATCATAACAATCAATTTATTGTCAAATTCCAAGAGGTAGAAAACATGGATAAATAACCAGACAAACCAAGCCAAGAAACCGGATAATTTTAACCACCCCATATCTACCACTGCTTGGTGTTTACCAATAACCGCTAAGTTACCCCAGTCTGTATATTTAAAGGGTTTTAGGGGACGGTTTTGGATGCCATTACGAATAAAACGAGCAACATAAAACCCTTCTTGCATGGCAACTGGGGCAATACCAGGTAAAATACCTCCTTCTCCATCGGGATAATGGGCTAAGTCGCCAACGACAAAGATATTTTTGTATTTAGCTAAATGAAAATCAGGTTCTACTATAACTCGTCCGGCTTGATCCAGTTGCGCGTCGGCACATTCGGCTAACATATTAGCAATAGGAGAGGCTTTCATACCAGCAGTCCAAAGAACAGTCCTGGTGCGAATTTGTTCTAACTTATCCCCGTCACGATAAGTTACTAACTGACCCCTAATATCGTCCACTCTCACCCCAGTTTTCACGGTAACACCCAATTTTTCTAGGGATTTTCGGGCTTTTAGGGAGAGATGGGGAGGATAGACGGGTAAGATGTGTTCACGGCTCTGTAAAAGGATAATTTCAGCTTCTGAGGTATCAATATTCCGAAAATCCTCTTTTAAGGTTCCGTGGGCCAGTTCTGCTAAAGCTCCAGCTAATTCAACACCGGCTGGCCCTCCTCCCACTAAAACAAAGGTTAACCAGTCTTTCCTTCGTTCCGGGTTGGGTTCTTTTTCGGCCGATTCAAAGGCAATAAAGACCTTTCTGCGAATTTCTAGGGCGTTTTCGATAGTTTTTAGTCCAGGGGCGTTCTTTTCCCAGTCATTGCCAAAATATTGATGGGTGACTCCTGTGGCGAGAATGAGGGAGTCATATTTAACGTCTCGATAACGAAGTTTAACGGTTTGTTGTTCTGGGTCAATTTCGGTAACTTCTCCCATTAAAACTTCTGTATTTTTATTTTTACTCAATAAAGCTCGTAAGGGGGAAGAAATGTCTGCCGGGGATAAACCGCCTGTAGCGACTTGATAGAGTAAGGGTTGAAAAACGTGAAAGTTTCGTTTATCAATTAAAGTAACTTTAACAGGGGCTTTGGCTAGTTTTTGTGCTGCATATAGACCACCAAAACCACCGCCTACAATGACGACGTGATGAAGATTTGAGGAATCAGATTGAGCAACCATATAGTTTTTTTCTCCTTACTTTAACCACTGGGATTCTTGAGACTTTCACAACAGAAAAAGTACGAGTCTCCGACTAGATTTACAAGTTTAAAACACTAAGCAATACACTCACTTTTTAGTCTATGGTAATTGTGAAACCTCAGTTTGTTAGATTTGTTACAAAATCCTGCATTTTCTTTTCTAAATGTTGGTTAAGAAATCCTCGATTGATCTTAACCTTTCCATTCTCTTTATGAACAATAAACGCAATATTTTCTTTATCTGGAAATTTAATTAAGGCTTTTTCTTCCTTGGGGAAGCTTCTAGCAGCAATAGCAACACTATAGGTAATGAGATAAGAAGATACCAACTGCTTGTTATTCCAGAGAGCAGCAGGGTTTATTCCCTCTATTTTGGCCATAAACTAGATTTGTTTACGATTAGGATAGTGTTCTGCACCTATTTCAATAATTCTCATAGCTTGACCAAGGTTATCTATAATCTCTTCTAACATTAGAGGGATCAATAAATCAAGCTATAAAAAATATATGAATCTGATATGAGACTCATATTTATTATTTTTAAGAAACTTAAAAATTAATTAAAAGGTGAGAAGAGATACAGATATGCTTGACAAATTTAGATATTAATCTATTAGTAGAGTTCCTAAGAAAATTATCCTATAAGTTATGACAGTTTGTCAAAGATTAAGGATTGATTAGAATTCGCTGAAGAACAGATTTGTAGTTAATAGGTGATTACTAGGGAAAAAAGCAATTTTCAGCCTAAAAATTCTCGATTTTACAGGCTCAAGCATGGACATAAACTTGATGGTTAGAGGGATGTCCTAAAACAGAAAAATACAATCAATGTATTACTCAAGAAATACTCACAGCAAAAGACGATTATGTTTAATTATCTACCCCCATTAAACGATCATAATTTACCTTATCCCGATACCCTACATCCCATTGTGGTTCATTTCGTGATTGCAATGGTGTTATTTGCCTTTTTATGCGATGTTATCGGTTATTTCACCCGTAACTCACGGTTATACGAAGTTAGTTGGTGGAATATGTTGATCGCAACTGTTTCCATTTTCGTGGCCATTATTTTTGGTCAATATGAGGCAGGTTTAGCACAACCCTATGAAGTTGTCCAACCGATCTTAAATCTCCATACCCTGATTGGTTGGTCATTGTCGGGCATTATTGCCGGGATAACGGGATGGCGTTACGTTATTCGTTCGAGAGATCCCGAAAAACTCCCTATCCCATACTTAGGCTTAGGTTTAGTCTTGGTAGCTGTTGTGGGAATGCAGGTGTATCTGGGTGATGAGTTGGTATGGGTGTATGGACTGCATACCGTTCCTGTTGTAGAAGCTATTAAGGAGGGAATCTTACAATAATGGACTATAACGCTATTGATACTTTAAATGCTAATCTCGGTCCCAATGGACTGCCCTATAGTATTCCTATTCATCCTAATCTGGTCCATTTAACTTTGGGTTTGTTCATCATTGCCGTTATCTTTGATATGTTAGGGGCGATGTATGGCTTAGAAAAACCCTTCTTGAAAATTCTGGCTATTCCTGCCATTCGCAGCAACTTTTTTGATGTGGGTTGGTACAACATCCTAGCTGCTTCTATTATCACGGTTTTTACCGTTGCTGCTGGGTTTTATGAGATGATGCTGGCTAACCCTATTACTGATGTCAAAAGTGCTTGGGGAATGGATGCTATGTCAACCATGTTATGGCATGGTGTCGGTGGTGTTTTCCTGTTAGCGTTTATGGTGGGAATGACCATCTGGCGAGGGTTTCAACGGTTTATTTGGCGTAAAGAAAGAACCATCCAAGTGCAATGGAGTTATCTCGGGGTGGGGATGTTTATGTTATTTTTGCTGTTTCTTCATGGAACATTGGGGGCCCAAATAGCGGCCGAGTTTGGAGTCCATAATACAGCAGATCAACTGTTACACGCCGGCAGACAAACCGAGTTATGGCAGCCCGAAGGGCTTAATGTTGGGCTGAATAATGTGAAACCCTTACAGGATAATACTTGATCCGTTCTATCGTTGCTACTTACATTAATCATGAGACCTCGTAATATTCTATTTATCGTCGCTTATGCGATCGCTTTAGCAGGGATCAGTCTCTGGATGGGACAACTATCCTATTCCTGGTTTCCTCCCCAAGCATCAGCAGAGTCCCTGTTAATTGACAAATTATTTGCTTTTTTGGTGACAATAGGTAGCTTTATCTTTTTGGGTATCACAGGAGTTATCATCTATGCTGTGGTGTTTCAGAGGGCGGCTAAATATGACTTTAGTGATGGGCCTCATATCGAAGGAAATGTCACTCTAGAAGTAGTTTGGACTGCTATTCCTATCCTGTTGGTGTTTTGGTTAGCTGGTTATAGTTACTATATCTATCAGCAAATGTCTATTCGTGGCCCCATGGAAATGATGCACTTATCTATGGGACATGGTGACACCCCGGCGGTTGTGCAAGAGTTACCCACAGAAGAAATAGAAGTTATTTCCAAACAATGGGCCTGGGTGTTTCGTTATCCAGAAAGTCATGTCACCAGTACCGAGTTACATCTTCCTGCTAACCATCGCATTAAGTTAGCTTTAACCTCAGAAGATGTCTTGCATGGTTTATATATTCCAGCATTTCGGTTAAAACAGGATATTGTCCCCAACAAAACCGTTAATTTTGAGTTTACTCCCATTAAAGAAGGAACCTATCGTTTACGGGACTCACAGTTTAGTGGAACTTATTTTGCCACCATGCAGGCCAATGTAGTGGTAGAGTCCCCCGAAGAGTACCAAACTTGGTTAGCTGAAGCGAAGAAACGTAAACCTTCCCCGAGTTATAACCAGGCCGCGGAGGAATATTCCCAAGAAAAAAGACAAACCTTTAAAAGAGGTTGGCCAACTATCATCCCTGCTAAACCTCCCGTGGTTAACTATAGCAGTTTTTCTAACAATAACGTTTAGAAAAAGAAGAGGAGACACTTAGAGAATTGATTTCACCATTATTTCAATAATGGACAATGGACAATGAATAATGGATAATTAACTCTCCGGTTAAGGGAAGAGCATGGGAATAAATTAACGCTTTTTATCCTTGAAAAGAGATGTTTCCGAATTAATTAATTATCAATTGTCAATTATGCAAACTTTCAATTCTCAATTTTTGATTGTCCCTATTTTGAACCAATAAATATGACAGATACTCAAGTCAAAACAACAACTATTATTACAGAAAGCTATCAAGACCTATCGGCCAGAGACTGGAAACGATATTTTAGCTTTAGTACCGATCACAAAGTCATTGGTATTCAATACTTAGTGACTTCTTTTATCTTCTTTCTTGTCGGTGGTATCTTTGCTATGGTCATCAGGGGAGAACTTATTACCCCAGAAGCAGACTTAGTAGATAGAACCTTTTATAACGGAATGTTCACTATGCACGGCACAATAATGCTGTTTTTGTGGACTTTCCCCTCATTAGTTGGCTTGGCTAACTATTTAGTTCCCATTATGATCGGGGCTAAAGATATGGCCTTCCCTCGCCTCAACGCTGCCGCCTTTTGGATGGTTCCAGTGGTGGGTATTTTTATGATAGCCAGCTTTTTTGTACCCAGTGGTTCGGCCCAGTCTGGTTGGTGGTCCTATCCCCCTGTCAGTGTACAAAACCCCACTGGCCAACTGATAACAGGGCAACTCCTCTGGCTTTTAGCGGTGGCTATTTCTGGGGTATCTTCGATTATGGGTGCGGTTAATTTTGTCACCACCGTAGTGAAAATGCGGGCCCCAGGTATGACCTTTTTTCGGATGCCAATTTTTGTTTGGGCGGTTTTTAGCGCGCAAATCATTCAATTATTTGGTCTTCCTGCGTTAACTGCTGGTGCAGTTATGTTATTGTTTGATGTAACCGTGGGAACCAGTTTTTTTGACCCCTCCCAAGGAGGAAACCCCATCTTATTTCAACACTTTTTTTGGTTCTATTCCCACCCTGCGGTTTATGTGATTATTCTGCCCATCTTTGGCATTTTCTCAGAAATATTTCCAGTTTATTCCCGTAAGCCTCTGTTTGGTTACAAAATAGTTGCTATCTCCTCTTTACTTATTGCAGGAGTCAGTGGTTTAGTCTGGGTACACCATATGTATACCAGCGAAACATCTGGCTGGATGAGGATGATTTTTATGTTATCTACCATGTGTGTCTCCGTTCCTACTGGTATTAAGGTCTTTGCTTGGGTGGGTACAATGTGGGGAGGCAAGTTACGTCTCAATACCCCTATGTTATTTGCAATGGGTGCATTGATCATGTTTATTTTTGCCGGGGTAACAGGGATTATGTTATCTGCGGTTCCTGTGGATATTCATGTCAATAATACCTATTTTGTGGTGGGCCATTTCCATTATGTGTTATACGGAACTGTAACTATGGGAATGTATGCCGCTATTTATCATTGGTTCCCCAAAATGACGGGAAGGATGTATTACGAAAGTTGGGGTCAAGTGCATTTCTGGTTAGCTTTTATTGGCACTAACTTAAACTTTTTACCGATGCACCCTTTAGGTTTACAAGGAATGTTGCGCCGGGTGGCTTCTTATGACCCAGAATACGCTTTTTGGAATGTTATCGCCAGTTTAGGGGGATTTTTCCTGGGAATGTCTACTTTACCCTTCATCTTCAATATTATGAGTTCTTGGATACAAGGGCCCATCGCACCGAGTAACCCTTGGCGGGCCATTGGTTTAGAGTGGCTTATTTCTTCTCCTCCTCCCGTAGAAAACTTTGAAGACACTCCTATCGTTGTTTCTGAACCCTACGCTTATGGGAAGTCAGAACCCTTGGTAAGCAACCTCGAAGGAGTATTAGGGCATCACGAGAAGTAAATATTAGGAAGGGTGGGGAGTGTGGGAAGTGTGGGAAGTGTGGGAAGGGTGGGAAAATTTTTGACTTTCACATCCTAACTCCTAACTCCTAACTCCTAACTCCTAACTCCTAAATTGTTAGCTCATTAACCTTTTGGAAACAATGACAATGGATAGTTCAATTTCATCGCAACATTTACACCACGAACACGCACAGGAACACGAACACGATGAACAAGGCAATAGTCTTTTCGGTTTTATTGTCTTTCTTCTCTCAGAAAGTATCATTTTCTTGAGCTTTTTTGTTGGTTATATTGTCTATAAAACTACTACCATTGACTGGCTACCTGCTGGTGTAAGTGGTCTAGAAGTTAGAGAACCATTGATTAATACGGTGGTGTTAGTTTCTAGTAGTTTTGTTATTTATATTGCTGAACAATTCTTAGAGAAAAACAAATTGTGGGGCTTTAGAATATTTCTTTTCTTAACAATAGCTATGGGAATTTATTTCTTATCTGGACAAGCTATTGAATGGAATGGTCTGGAATTTGGTTTTACTTCTGGTGTCTTTGGAGGAATGTTTTATCTATTAACAGGATTTCATGGTTTGCACGTTTTAACTGGTGTTTTATTACAAGTTATTATGTTAGGACGTTCTTTCATTCCTGGTAATTATGATAACGGTCATTTTGGTATAATGGCAACCTCATTATTTTGGCACTTTGTTGATGTTATTTGGATTATTTTATTTGTATTACTTTATGTCTGGCAATAGCCTTTAATAATGGATAATGGATAATGGATGATTATCTTTTTTTCACACATCTACTAAGGTGTTAGCCAAAATGGTAGGGTGGGTAATTACTATAATTGAATTTCTAACAATGGTTAATTAATTGTTGTATTGCCCACGGAACCTCAACCTGAAAAAGTCCTGAAGGACTTACTACGAACTCAGAAAAATAAAGTATTTCATTCAACAAAGGTACAAAAAATTATGATTATTGATGATCAACATTATGATGTAATTATTGTGGGAACGGGTGCTGGTGGTGGCACTTTAGCTAATAGATTAGCCCCCACTGGTAAAAAAATTCTTATCCTCGAAAGAGGTGATTTTATGCCCTTAGAAGAACAAAATAGGTCCAATGTTGATGTCTTTAAAAAAGAACGTTATCGTTCCTCAGAACGCTGGTATGATCAGGATGGGCAGAACTTTTCTCCTCAGACTAATTATGCTGTGGGTGGTAATACGAAAATCTACAGCGCAGCATTAGTAAGAATGCGAGAAAAAGATTTTGAAGCAGTAGAACATCAAGAAGGTGTTTCCCCCGAATGGGGTCTAAAATATCAAGACTTTGAACCCTATTATACAGAGGCAGAAAAATTATATATGGTTCATGGTAAAACTGGGAACGATCCTAGTGAACCTGATCATAGCGAAGATTATCCCTTTCCTGCCGTTGAACACGAACCCGAGTTCCAAACTATAGTAGAGGCGATCGCTAAACAAGGATTACACCCCACATCTTTACCCCTCAGTTTAACCCGTGAAGAAGATGATCCCACGGGAGACTCAGAGGTATTCGGTATTGTCCCTGCTTTAAAACACGATAATGTGACCCTGAAAACTTCGGCCAAGGTGGTCTGTTTAATTACTAATTCTTCAGGAGAAGCAGTAAGAGCGGTAGAAGCAGAAATAAACGGTCAATCTTATCTATTTTTCGGGGATATTATCGTTTTAGCCTGTGGTGCAATCAACTCAGCGGCCTTATTATTGAAATCAGCTAATCATAAACATCCCAACGGTTTAGCTAATAGTTCCGATCTCGTCGGTCGTAACTTCATGAAACACAACCAAACCGCTATGGTGGAACTGAGTGTTAACCCTAACTCTGGTCAGTTTCTTAGGAGTGTTAGTGTTAATGACTTTTATTGGGGTGACGAGAACTTTCCCTATCCTATGGGTCATATTGAAAATACAGGAGGACTCCTCCAAGACATCATTTTTGCCGAGTCTCCCCCCATTTTATCGGTGTTGGCCAAAGGAATGCCAGGGTTTGGCCTAGAACAATTAGCTAAACGATCTATTGGTTGGTGGTTATATACAGAAACTTTACCCAATGCTGATAACCGTGTTAGAGTCGATGGGGACAAAATCTATGTTGATTTCACTCCCAATAATAGCGAAGCACACGATCGCTTAGTTTATCGCTGGATCGATGTACTCAAAGCAGGGGAGAAAAATTTAGGTGGTTCTGTGTTTGAAAAGTTAGCTGTTTACCCCCGTGGAGAAGTTCCCATACAAACAGTTGCTAACCAATGCGGAACTTGTCGTTTTGGGGAAGATCCTCAAACCTCTGTTCTGGATCTCAACTGTCGCACCCATGATCTCGAAAATCTCTATGTGGTGGATAGTAGCTTTTTTCCTTCTAGTTCTAGTGTTCCCCCTGCTTTAACCATTATTGCTAATGCGTTGCGGGTGGGGGATCATCTCAAGTCTAAAATTTAACAGAATGTTGGGTGAGGCAGGGGGCAGGAGGGTTTTCAACACTAAATAACCCTTTCATTTCCCCCATCTAAAGGGACTTGTGCGGCCGTTGTTTTCTCGAATAAGCGATCGCACATATTAGCAGCCAACTCGGCCACATCATGACTGGTAACTTCCACTTTCAAAACATTATTTGTCTTATACTCTTCTACCGTTAAACCATAATTTTTTGCCCGAGTTTCTAACACTTCATCTGTCCAGATACCTGTATCAAAAACCCCGTTAGGATGAATGGAATTAATACGAATCTTATCCTTACCCCATTCTAAAGCAGCGACACGGGTTAACTGATTCAAAGCAGCCTTAGACGCAGAATAAGCAGCAGCCCCCGGCCCTGGTGCCAGCACATTTTTGGAGCCGATAACCACCATTCTACCCCCCTTCGGAGCCATTTTTAAGAAGGGGTGAACCTCTCGCATCAATACTAAATTAGCATCCAAATTAATACCCATAATACGTCGCCATTGTTCCGTAGCTAGGGCAGAAATAGGGCTACTAGCAGGGAAAATACCAGCATTGAGTATCACCATATCAATGCCCCCAAACCGTCTTACAGCCGTTTCTAAGCCTTGCTGAATGGCTTTTTCATCTGTGAGATCACAGGTAAGGCCACAGAAGTTGGGGCCTTTATGTAAATCTGCGATCGCCTCATTAATATCCAACCCCACCACAGCGGCCCCTCGTTTCAGTAGAGACTCCACACAAGCTTTACCAATACCAGAGGCTGCTCCCGTTACTAGGGCAACTTCTCCTGTAAAAGCAGGTGCTTGCCCGCCTTTAGCCAGTTTTGCTTGTTCCAGTTCCCAGTATTCCACATCAAAGATATCTTGGGGAGGTAAGGCTTGATAACCCCCTAACAGCGTCCCCCGTTGGATAATATCGATGGTGTGGTCATAAATATCAGCTACAATGGCCGCAGCCTTAGCATTTTTACCGATCGCAACCATTCCCAACTCTGGATCGATAATCACCCTTGGTGCTGGATCAACCATGGTTTTACTGTCCTTAGCCTGGGCTAAATGGGTTTTAAAATAGGTTTCGTACTGCTTTACATACCCCTCTACATCCCTACCTATTAAGGGTATGCGTTTGGTGCGAATAACATGATCTGGTGTGGCCGGCCCCTGTTGAGAAATAGTAGTAATATCCTCTCGTTGAGCAAAAGCAAGGGTTTTTTCCGTTTGCTGAAGGGAGAGAATAACGGGAAAACCAGCAGCAATAGACACTTGATAACGTAGTTGTGCTAAAGTCTGACTGAAAGATTTTTCTGGGGTATTTACGGCTTTTTGGGGAATATTCCCAGCTTGATGACGTTTTAGATACTCTTCTGCTTCCGTAACTAACTCAATCATCCTTTCATAAGATTCTTGGGCCGTGTCTCCAAAGGAAAAAATACCATGATTCATCAAAACCATCCCAATAGTATTATCCCCTTTTTGCTTCTCGAATTCTTCTGCACAGAGACGGGCGAGGTCAAATCCTGGCATAATGTAAGGGATAATTACCAAGCGATCGCCGTATATTTCTTCCATGCGCTGTCTTCCTTCTGCTGTGTTGGTAATGGTAACCACTGCATCAGCATGGGTATGATCCACATATTTGTAGGGTAATATGGCATGGAGGATAGTTTCCACAGAAGGTGAAGGAGCATTGGAGCGAATCATCTGGGTTTTCAACTCATTAACCATCTGAGAGTCTGATAAGCTCTTAAGTTTGGCTAGTTTCAAAAGATGAGGCATTCTTACCCCAGAAAAACCCCCTTCTTCGATGGTTGCTAAGTCCCAACCACTGCCTTTAACATAAAGTATATCTTCTCTTTCTCCAACAATATTATTTTGACTGATTTTTACCGATGTGTTGCCGCCACCGTGCAACACTAAAGACGGGTTTTGTCCCAATAATCTAGAAGTGTAAACTCTCAGGGCTAAATCTGTTGTATATTTAGCTGCATCTTGGTCATTCCACAAACTTTTCATCAGCAGATTGGTTGAGCATTAAATATCTATCTCTATTTACTCTATAACAATTCGAGACGAAAAAACACCCAGGATAATCAGATTAGTTTATCTTGGGTTATGAGTAGTCTTTGGAAGTTTAGAAATAAGCTAAAACTTAATCACTGCAATTAACTCTTTGTAGAATCTCCGATTAAAAAATTATGCTCATCCATAGCATCTTCCCACTCTAACATGGGATCAACTTTTAAATCAGTTTCTTTGTCTAATAATTGACTGACAAAGTTTTCATAATCTTCTAAACTGTTGAACATATAAGGTCTTTCAATTTTGTACATTTTTACCTCTTAAGTTTTTAGAGAATACCTCTCCATTTACGGAGAATTTTAATTATATAGTTAGGGCATTAGTAACAATGCTAACTGATTATCTTTTAATGAAAACTGGAAAATGAACATGACTGCTAAGCTCAGTAAAAGCTATAATCAAGGTCTAAAAGACTGTGTTCCAGTTCACATCTAAAATAAAAATTATATGGGTAACAAACAACAGCTTAACCCTAAGTTTAATCTTGATTTGGCAAGATGTAAACTCGAAAAAATACGTATTTTACTCCGTATATCTATCGGAGAAAAGATACTGATTAGATTGAAAAAACATCTAAAAACAAGAAAATTTACCACTTAATTAGGGAAAAACTGCTACAATAACCAATGGAAAATTCACAAATCCTGTTTCAACCATACTTAGATGATGCCGAAATCATGGAAAAAGCTGTTAACAATTAGCACAATTTTAGTGGCTGATGCTATGCTACTATCAACTAGCATTACCCTAGCTCAATATTCATCCCGTTCCCAATCTTATTGTGAGGGTTACGCCAGAGACTATGCCGATCGCTATGCTAGAGGTGGTTTCTTTCGAGGAGGGGCAAGAGGGGCAGCCAGTGGCGCAGCCATAGGGGCTATTGTCGATGGGGGAAGAGGTGCCGGAACAGGAGCAGCCATCGGTTCCGTTGTTGGCATCATAGGTGGTAGTTCCCGTCGTGCTTCCGATCATGATAGCTTATATCGACAGGCATTTGATGATTGTATGCGGGGCGCACCCTTAAGATAACCCTTAATTTCAACAATAAATAAACAATGAGGAGTAATCATGAAATCAATTAACAAACTATTAGCTATTTTCCTATTATCAACTATTATTAGTACCCTCTATAGTTCATCAGGTTTTGCTCAGGATGAAGCAGAAAATACTAAAGTAGAATTGAATAAAATTAGTTGTCGAGAACTCTTAAAAATGCCAGGAAAAGATCGGGAATTAACCTTGGTCTTTTTTCACGGGTTAATGGCATCCAGAAACAATCAAATGGTTATCGATCGAGTAGCTTTAAGAGAAGCAACTAATAAAATTACTGATTATTGCATAGATAACCCTAACTCCATGTTAATGACAGCTTTTGATGAATATCTTTAAAACTGCTTAATTTCCAAAGTTTAAAGTATTCTCATACTTCAGTGTCAGAATACTTTTTTTATCAAAATATAATCGGAAATAAATAAAGGCATAAGGTGGGCAATACTGATGAGAGTTAAAATCTTAATATAAATATAGTCTGATTATTGCCCACCCTAGAAATATATCCATTGTTAATTAGCCAGTGACACTATGATTAGTCAATCTCAACCCCAAAAAGAACCTACTTTGTTAACTATTATTCGTCTATTAAGATGGGATAAACCAGCAGGAAGATTAATCTTAATGATCCCTGCCTTATGGGCTATTTTTTTAGCAGCAAGGGGACTTCCCCCTTTACCTTTAATTGGGGTTATAATTTTAGGAACCTTAGCTACCAGTGCTGCTGGATGTGTGATTAATGATCTCTGGGATAGAGATATTGATCCTCAAGTGGAAAGAACCAAAAAACGTCCCCTAGCTGAGCGATCGCTGTCGATCAAAGTAGGTATCATTATCGCTTTTATTTCCCTTTGCTGTGCTGCTGTATTAGCATTTTATCTGAATACATTAAGCTTTTGTTTATGTGTTGCGGCTGTCCCTTTTATCGTCTGTTATCCTCTTGCCAAAAGAGTATTTCCTGTTCCTCAATTAGTGTTATCCTTAGCTTGGGGTTTTGCAGTATTAATTAGTTGGACTGCTGTAACAGGAAAATTAGAAAATTATACCTGGGTATTGTGGGGAATAACGGTATTTTGGACATTGGGTTTTGACACAGTTTATGCTATGGCTGATCGAGAAGATGATCAGAAAATCGGTGTTAATTCTAGTGCTTTATTCTTCGGAAAATATGCAGGGGAAGCAGTAGGAGTATTCTTTGCTATTACCGCAGGTTTATGGGCTTATTTAGGGGTGATTATGCACCTAAATTTAGGATTTTGGCTAACCTGGGGAATCTCTTTATTGAGTTGGATGATAGAATATATACGTTTAAGTTCTCCTGAGATTCCCCAAGAAACCTATGGTGAATTATTTAGAGAAAATGTCATTTTAGGGTTTGTTTTATTAGCAGGAATTATGGTGAATATTATACTCTAAATAATGTATTCATATTCATGCAACTTCTGGAAAAAATGGGACTGAAAAGCTTTTAAGCCACCATCATTTTCCCATTTCTTTCCGTACAAAACCTTTCCCCGTCTTGTGGAATTATCTAGAGATGCTACAGTGGTATTGATGGGTCCAACACTTCCCTGGTTAGGGGAATTAGCTGATTTTGGCATCAATTATCTAGCTGGTGTTACCGTTAGCGATCCTACCGCCTTAAGGCAAACCTTTGCTGAAGGGGGTTGGGTGAGGATCTTTGAAACAGCAGTACAATATCATTTGTTATCACTAGGTTAAACCCCTAAAACAAAAATAACTTCATAATCTCTGAAACCTAGACGAAAAGAGAGATTCAAGGAACAACAACGGGTACAAATTTACAAAAACAGTAACAGTTTAATAAATATTTATATATCACCGTATCTTTCTCCGTATGATTATCTAGACTTTGATGCAAAGAACTTTTCTAAGAGTAGTATAAATCCTGTTGTGAGTAACATCACATTCATTTTAGGCTAAATATAGTTAATTGGTTACTAACAACAGTAAAGTAGTGCAGATTTGCTATGAATACTCCTGTCAAACAAAATGTAAAACTCGAAACCCTTAAGCTGTTTCAAGAGTATGAAAAGAACCCAAAGACTAGGCTAAGAAATAAGATTTTAGAATTAAATTTTGGCTTAGTACGCAGAGAAGCACATCACTGGGTTCATCAATGTCCAGAAAGCTATGAAGATTTAGTACAGGTTGGAAGTTTAGGTTTAATCCGTGCCATTGAACGGTTTAGTATTGGAAAAGGTCATGCCTTCAGTTCCTTTGCTATTCCTTACATCAGAGGAGAGATTCAACATTATTTACGAGAAAAAAATATACAGTTCGTATTCCCAGACGCTGGTTAGAAATAGGAAGACAATCTATCCATGTGCGCCAAGAATTTAGAGAAAAATTTAACCGTCAACCAACGGATTCAGAAATTGCTCAAGTCCTAGAAATTTCTTTAAAAGAATGGCAAGAAATTAAACTAGCTTTTCAAAATAGAGAACCAGTGAGTTTAGATGTTAAAATTAGTAATGGTGGAGAAGGGCAAACCAGTTTAGGAGAGTTAGTTCCTGATATCAATTATCGCAGTTTTCAACTAGCACAAGAAGATCAAATTCGTCTCCAACAAGCCTTAGGACAATTGGAAGAAAAAACGAGAAATATTCTTGAATTTGTTTTCCTCAAAGACCTAACCCAAAGAGAAACAGCCGAACAATTAGGAATTAGTGTAGTCACGGTTTCCCGTCGTGTTAAAAAAGGGCTAGAAGTACTCAAAAGTAATATGGGTAAGGAGATATGTTGATTATTAGAAAAAGGATTAACTGAGAAGAAGACTGATTACTACTTACATAGGCGCAAGCGGTGATGTTAGTCACCTAACATTGAATGTAATTATGAGAAAATAGGGTTAATTATTTAATATAAATCAATTAAAGGACTTGTGTAAATGGCTAATGTTGATCAGGAAAAAACCAAAACTGCATCTCCTTCAACCACTTTTTCCATGACACAGGGAACTAGGGAACCCCCTGCCCCCATTTGTTTTCCAAAATTTGCAACTACCCAACAGGCAACCTTATTTAACAAGTTAAAAAATAATCAATTTAGTGGTAAAGTTTCTTGCCAAACTGAGCAAGGAAGAGAATCTCATATCTACTGCTATTTAGGGAGAATTATCTATGTAACAGGAGGAACTCACCCAGTAAGGCGATGGAGAAGATCAGTGTTAAAAATTTCCCCAAAACTAAGAAAGATAGGATTGCAATCTATTGCCATTCAACAATATATTGCTGCCTCTATTCGTCAAAATAATCCTATTAGTTGGGACTATGATCTGTTATGTAGTTGGCTGAAACAGCAAAAAATTAACCGCACAGAATTATTAGAAATTATTACTTCTATGGTCATAGAAGTTTTATTTGACCTGATGCAAGGTGGTCAAGTATCCTGTCATTTTTATCCTCATAAAAAAGTTTTATACCCTTCAGTTTTACTTGACCCGGAACAGACCATTGTTACTACCTGGAAATCTTGGCAAAATTGGCACCTTTCCACCTTGGGTAGTCACTCTCCCAATGAAGCTCCTGTAATTAAAAGTTTAGAAAAATTAAAAAAACGGTCTTCAGCAAAAACCTATGAAGTTTTAAGCAAGTATATTGATGGAAACCGCAGTTTGCGAGATTTAGCCGTTTATATGGAGCAAGATGTGTTAAGGTTGACCTCCTCTTTAGCTTTATATATTCAACTGGGATTGATAAACTTAAAGGAAATCAAGGACTTACCTTAACCTTTGACTGTGCCTCAAGAAAAATCCTTAGCTCACGATGAAAATAAATTGATTGCTTGTGTCGATGATAACCCTCGAATGTGCCAGTTAATGAAGGATATTATTGCAGAGGCAGGGCATCAATTTTTAGGCATTAACGATAGCAGTAAAATTATCCCCTTATGTTTTATTCATCAACCTAATTTGATTTTTATCGATTTAGAAATGTTGGGGATAGATACTTGGAAAGTTTGTCGTAAACTGCGCAACTCTAAAGCCTTACAGCAACGACCTATTATTGTGTTAGTAGGACAAAAAGGAGTCTGGGAACCCTTACACAACAAAATTTCAGGTTCTTCTGCTTTTATTAGTAAGCCTTTGAGCAAAGAAGACATATTAGACACCATCTTGCAACACTTACCCTAAGAAATCCCAGCAGGGAGCATGACGGGGAGATGGGGAGATGGGGGGGGAAATTCATCAGATCAACTATTATCAAATAAGAAAATTATTATTTTGCTCTTATCAAAAACCTACGAAACAGAGTAAAATTATAAGTAAAAGTAGGCGACAATAATGTCCCAACCCAACTCACCCGCTGTTGAAAAACAATCCCCCTCCTTTAGCATTGACTGGAAAAAAGTCGGTCGTGTAATGCTGAAATATTTCTTGCCCATCAATCCTATGACTACTCAACCAGATGAGAGGGGAAAGGATAGGGAAGACTTGCTCATCCGTTTAGACTGTATTCAAAGTGCTAATGGTAGTAATACTTGTTCAAAACACTTTCAGAAGCAATCATCCCAAGATAAAAAGCTTCAATATCGGGAATTGAATCTCAACAACCATCAAGTAGAACGATTATTTAAACAAATTTGTGATTTAGATAGACAGGGAAGAAACAGAGGTAAAATCGCCATTGTTGGAGAATCTGGAACAGGTAAAAGTCTTTTTTTGCAAACCTTAGCCCGTTGGATGCTAGAGACAACAGATTATATTCCCATTTGGATATCTCCTGAGCAACTAACAACTCTTTCCCTAAGGGAATATTTAAGCCAAAAATGGCTCACTCAATGTTCTAAGCATTATGGGAAAAAGCAGAAATTATCTCCAGAATCTTGGCAAACCTCTTTTGAAGCATTATTAGAGAGCGGCAGAGTTTGGTTATTTGGGGATGGGATTGATTACTTATTAACTGAATCTAGCAATAATAGCAATGAATCTCCCCTTTCCTTGTTTAAAGAACAACAAAAATATACAGGTAACTGCCATCTAATTCTAAGCTGTCAAACCTCTACCTGGAAAATGCAGTCCCAAGCTTTAGCTCAATTTGATATTTATCAGACAAAGTCCCTCTCAAGTCAAACTGAAATTGAACAATTTGTGGAAAGATGGTTGCATCCCTACTCATCCCAGAGAGAAAATTCAGAAATAAGAAGGGATTTAGGGGCAAATTTATCCACTCTTTTGAGTCAACCCCCAAACCTATCCCTTCAGACTTGGTTAAACAATCCCTTGCGCTTATCTTTGCTTTGTCGTCTCTGGCAGAAAAACCCTCAAACCTTACCGCAAGCAGTAGCAAGTTTGTATCAAGTTTTAGTCAATGAATTTTATCAATGGCAGGCAGAAAACACCAATGTTACCGCCACAGAACAAGAACCATTGAATGAGTTTTTAACTCGCTTAGCATTAACTCATCGAGAAACGGGCTCGTCTTCTGCCCCTATTTCTCAAGAGATGATCGAAGATAATGCTTCAAAACTTTCTTTGAGTTTGCAACTACATTGGTTGAGACCTATGGGAATAGTAACTCAACTAGAAAAACATAATCAGTATCGATTTGAAGATCAAACGTTTGAAGATTATTTCGCCGCTTTAGGGATCGATAACTGGCAATATTTTTTGGCTACAGAAACAGGCAAAATAGAGATGTTTAGCGAGCAATGGCAACACATCTTGCTATTTTGGATGGGACGAGAAGATATTGCTTCCCAAGAAAAAGAAGCCCTGATCAAAGCTTTGATTGACTTTAAAGATGAATGTGGTCAAGAAAATTTTTATGGTTTTCGGGCTTGTTTAACCGCAGCTATGGCTTTGTCAGAATTTAGGGATTGTTCTGTAAAAGATGCTATCATCGAACAAGTGTTTGTTTGGGCATTGCCCGCATTTCTCACAAATTCTGCGATCGCTAAACTTCAAACCATTATGTAGTCTGAGTTTAACCTTGATTTGAGGGGCGAGTAAAAAATAACAGTGTGCCATTTTAAGCGATCGCTTGAAAAATAAGCCACATCTAACCTCTAGCTGATTACTGATCAGTTTGTGAGAAATGCGGGATTGGCAGAAGATGATAAGTCCAACTTACGTCGTACGGCCGCTAGAGAAGCGATCGCTAATATTTATCGCCCTTTGGTGATTAATCATTTAATTAACTATTTTGAAAATGATTCACAACCATTACAGCAAAGACAAAGATTAAACTATCTAGAAAGATTAGGCAAAGGGAACACTGAAGCGATCGCAGCTTTAACTGAATGTTTACAAAACGCCAAAGATACAACCCTTCGTTGGCAACTAGCGCAGCTTAGCAAAAATAATCCACCAGTCACTTATGATCTTTAAAGCCCTTAAATTTCCAAACGAACGGCTTAGCAAAATGTTGATTAAAGTAATCAATAAAACTGAGAATTTTTTGGGATAGTTCTTCAGTTGAACGGACAGTAATTCTTTTGAGTAAACGCCGGACTAAGATCGAAAACCAACACTCAATTTGATTAAGCCACGATGTATGTTTGGGAATATAAACAAAGCGAATTCGATGAGATTCATCTGATAAAAAATCTGCTCTGCTGTCCATAGATTGCAAAATCCCCTCCTTTCCCTTTCTCCCCAAATCAATAGTAATTCCACAGCTTTCTGCTACTAATTTGACTAAGCTTTCCGATTTATGAGTGTTGAGTTTATCTACAATAAAAATCCATTCTGCTTTTTCATCAATCTTAATCGTTCTCTGGATATGTTCAGAAAAATCTTGTTCTGTTCTTGTCGGTCTAATAGAGGGACTAACAACTTTTCCTCTTGCCACATCCCAGTTCGCAATCAAGCTTAAAGTTCCGTGTCTTTCATATTCAAATTCGATTTTTTCTACTTGTTTAGGCTTGATTCTTTTGTTCGGAAATAATCTCTCAAGAGCTTGAATCCCTGTCATTTCATCTGTACTAATTAAATGAATTCCTTGTTCTAACAAAGTTTTAGCTTCTTGATGAAGTTCACAGATATATTTGACTTGCTTTTTAAATTTTAAGGGATCATCAACTTTGGCATTTAACCAGTAACGAACGAGATGTGGTTGTAATGTCGCTTCTTTTTAAAAAACGCCCCACACTACGGGGGGAAATCTTTTCGACAATTCCTCTTTTTATGGCTTCATCCGCCAACTCTGAAGGTGTCCAATGGCTCACTGGTCTGTCTGATTTTTCACATTCTTCACAAGCGATCGCTACAATCTGGACTACTTGTTCGACCGTAAAGGATTTTGTTGTTCCAGGTCTTGGGCGATCGCTTAAAATTCCTTTGATCAAGACCATTAATGCTTTCTCCGTTACCTGTTGTTCTTCGGCGGCACTCAGTTTTTCTCTCTCCTCAAACCATCGCGATCGCCACTGACGCACTTATACCCGGTCTAATTCTAATCTTCGACTAATCGAACTATTGCTCTCTCCTGATGCTGCGGCTAAGATTAGCTTGGCTCGTCTAACAAGGCGATAGGGGTTTGTTGTCCCTCTCACTATTTGTTGGAGTACTGTTTTCTGTAGGTTGGAGAGGTTAATTGGCAATGCTTTTATCATGGACATCAACTTCGAGATTCTTCCGTTAGTTTCATTGAAACACATTGTCGTGGCTAGTCACGAAAGTTTCTGTAAAAATTTGGTGGATTACTTCCGCCAAGCTGCACTAGCAAAATCTGACTATTCTCAGTTTAGGGGTTAAGTGGCCCCTCCATGGTTTTTTATTAACAAATGTTACAGTTATATTTCAGCCACTGCCCTTTCTATTAAGCGTCTGGCTAAAGTTTGGGTTCCCGTGTGTTCATAATAATTGGTTGTCATGTCTAAAAAGGCGGCGACATAATCTAATTTATCTTCCGAGTATTCGATAAAATTGCTTAAATGCTCGAAAAGTCCCTGTGGAGTCACCCCTTTGTCTTCGACAAATCCTGACATCCAACCTTTAACCGAGTCAAAACTTTCTCCGATAAAATTAAGTTGACTGTTACTGTCACCCCCTGGAATAACTTGTTTGATGCTGTTAAAGGTGCCGTTATTCTCTAATTCCTTGGGAGACAGACTATGAAGACTTGATTCTATTTTCATAATAAAATCGGGACCGAGGGGAATTAAACCATCTAAACAGACTAAAGCAGCCATTCTCATCAAAGATTCTCCGCTATACTCCCCTAATGAGCCGACAAAATCTCCAATACTGTCCCCAGGAATTCCATTAATTTGACAAAATGCTACTAATTCGGTCACTAATTTTAGGCATAAATCGATGGCTTGCGCTTTATCGGGGTTAGGAGTAATACGGTTTAAAAAGCCCAAAAATGAGACTTTTTCCCCAATTTTATTGGCTAAGGCCGCTGCCCCTAAAGCACTGTCACTATTATCTACGGTTTGATATAACCATAAGGCAGTTTGATACCCTTGAGATTTATCGTTGAAAAGATGAACCGCGCGATCGCCGATTTCTTGGATCATGTCCTCGTCGGTTTCCCCTGTGACGGTGCGAATGGTGTTCTCAAACCCGACTAAGTTCTCCCATTCCCCAGGAACCACAAAATCCAGGGTTTTCAAGACTTTGATGGTCATGTTATCTGTGGGTAATTCGTCTACAATCTCATAAATTGGTTTACTCATAGCACTTTTTAGCGAAACTTCTAAGACTACCAACTTTATTTTAAGTTGCGGAAGGTACTCCGATACTTTAGCTGTCTGATATTTCTTCCCAGTCTGGACATTGTTCGCTTTTTAGCCAACCACTGGGATGAAAACCACAAATTAATTGGCTTCTTTGCTCACGATTATAACCATAAAATTTGCCGTGATAATGACAGCAACCAAGACAAGTTTTTGGACGAGTTGATTCAACCTGATTAAACCCCAATTGAGAACGCAAAACTTGGCGGCGAGATTGGTAAAAATTACGCCGTTTTTTTAAGAGTCGAAACCGAGATAGATTCGCCGCTGCCATAACTGAAAATCTTTTTTATCCTTACATATATTTCTGTAAAATTAGACCTAATCTTTCTTTTGTTTCTGGGCTAATCTTGTCAGGAGGAGTGAGAAGAGCATATTTTAGAGCAGAATGTGCTTCAGAAACAGGGGGATTTTTAGCTAAGCTTTTGACTGTTTCTAAGATAACTTTTTGGGCATTAATGGCATTTTTCTGTAAGTTATCAACGATCATTTCTACGGTGACATGATCGTGGTCTGGATGCCAACAATCATAATCAGTAACTAGGGCTAAGGTAGCATAAGCAATTTCTGCTTCTCTCGCTAATTTTGCCTCTTGTAAGTTGGTCATACCAATAACCGATGCGCCCCAACTGCGATATAAATTAGATTCAGCAATGGTGGAAAAAGCAGGCCCCTCCATACAAACATAAGTGCCTCCTTTGTGTAAGGCAATCTCAGGTAACTGTAAACTCTCAACTACCTCAGCTAAAATATTGGTAAGTTGCTGGCAAACCGGATGACCAAAGCCAATATGGACAACAAGACCTTGTCCAAAAAAAGTGGAAACTCGGCGATGAGTGCGATCGATAAATTGATCGGGGATGACCATATCTAGGGGTTTAACCTCCTCTTTGAGAGAACCCACCGCAGAGGCTGAAATTAAATATTCAACCCCTAACTGTTTCATCCCGTAAATATTTGCCCGAAATGGCAACTCTGAAGGCATTAAATGATGATTACGGCCATGACGGGCTAAAAAAGCCACTGATACCCCCTCTAGGTTGCCCACAATGAAAGCGTCCGAGGGCTTACCAAAAGGAGTCTCTAGGTGAATTTCTTGTACATCCTCAAGGGCGTCCATCTTATACAAACCGCTACCACCGAGAATGCCTATCTTTGCTTGAGTTACCATTGATACAGAACTTTTGTCATAAATGTGTTCTCATTAAAAATAGCATCTTTTGTTAACAAAGATGCTATTTGTTGCACACTGATTGAAAAAAGATAATATTGTTTAATAAATTATTTTAGACAGAAAACATTGATTGTTAATGAGCAATTGGTTCGTTAACTTTTTCGGCGGATTCTACATCAACAGAGCATTCTAGAACAAAAGAGTTTTCCAGTTTAACAACTTTTTCTAAACTTTCCCAAGTTTGGGTAAATGGTGCAACAGCCAAACTACAAGCTTTCCATTCTGCACTAACCGGAACACCCAATTGTTGGCACATTCCCCCTCGACGACCTTCTGTCTGATAATACCGACAAAAGCGACAAGATGAGGTCAAAAAATTAGAGGTTTTCATGGGAGTTTTACCGCAAGGTGTGAGCTTTAATCTTTTTAGATTTTCCTTTCATCGTTTATTATCTAACATCAGTTGACCATGATTCAATCTCCTCACCTATGCCTCTGTCTTGATTTGACTGTTTTTCTTGATTTTTCTGGCTTTAGATTTTTTTAATATTTATTTTACAAAAGTCAATAAAGTCTCCTGATAATCAAAGAAACTTAATTAAATTAATTTTCTGGGATTGAGTCCATTGTCAAAGAAGATACTGGGGATCAAGTGTAAAAACGGAACTATCGAAGGAAAACTTTATGAATAATCAGAGGATATACTGAGAAAAACAGTAATGATGTCATTGTTAACTGAATCATTACTCTAAGTTTGACAAAGATTTTGTCTGCCAATGTTGCGTTATGCAAAGATAACACTTTGACCATCTTTCCAGTTCGATCTCAGGAGTTGGACAATGGCACTGGGGACACAAAGGCAGATGGTTGAGATGGTGGGCGATGGCCTCAGTCCATCGTTGAAAGGCTTCTTCTGGGGTGGTGGTGGGTATTGTACTTTTTTCTGGGGGATCAACCCCATCAGTACAAGAAAAAAAGCCTTGTCCCCTTTCTGGGGATGATGATTGTTTATGGCCTGGATGCTCCTGCCATTGAGCAGGGGAAAACCGAAGTTTTTGCAAGGGAGAAGCGGATAAACCATGATTAAGTTGTTTGAGCAGAGAATAACTTTGAAAAGATAACTGTTGGGCCCAACCGGAACTAGAGGTGGCGATCCAAAGCAGATCCCTTTGGACATATAAGGGTTTACTATGGGAAGCAGCTTTTTCTGGGACGATAGTTGACCAAATGTCACATATTTCCACATAGCGACGATATTCTTCCCATTGGGGAAGTTGTGTTATGGCTTGTAGTAGGCGATCGAGAGAGTTGAGGGACATATTTAGAGGTGACGGGGTGACGGGGAGTGTGAGCAGGATGCTCACTATCCTCATTGAGACTCTTAAGAAATAGATAGTAGCATGGGTTGTTATAGTGATAAAGATTGTTATTTATCAGTATCCTAACCATTATTATTTTTTAAATTTGTTGTGTGATGAAAAAGTTGTTAAAAAACTTGTTATTCAACCGTCCCCAACTTTGGGGTGTTCCTTTATTATGTGCTGCCAGTGTTCCTTTCATTGTCGCTTATTGGCAACCCTCTGATCCTTCTGTGGAAACTACACCCCAGACAAGCACCTTACCTCCTCTGAGTCAACTACAACCTTCTCAACAACAGTCAGAAGTAAGGGCTAAGGGCCATTCACCTCGACAAAACTCAGAGGTTCAAAAACCTTATCTCAAACAACCAACTTTGAAGGAGCCTGAAGTTGAAACTGAGGAAACTAAGGAGTCGGCTAAACCCACTAAAAAATCAGAGGTGAAAAAGCAGGTTAGTTCCCCACCCTCTCAAATGTCTCCTCCGTCTCCTCCTGTTTCTCCCAAGTCTTTGGCCCCTGCTCCTGCAAACTATCAACCCCCTCCTCTTGACATTCGTGTAGCTATTCTACGAGATGCACCAGGAACTACTTTGGGGGTGTCAGGACAAGCAGTGGTAAGCGATCGCAATAATAAACGACTAAAAACCCTTTCTGGGTCCCAAGGGTGGAATGTACGGCCAAATGGGGGTTCTTTATCCTTTGGGGGAGAGTCTGTACCTGGGGTGGTTTGGGTACAACCGACAAAAGAGAGTCTTATCTATGTAGGCGATCGCTGGTATCGGGGCAAAATTTTATTGGTGTCTAAGGGTAACAGCTTGCTGGTGGTCAATCATGTTAATTTTGAGCAGTATTTATATAGTGTGGTGGGTAGTGAAATGCACGCTAATGCACCCACAGAAGCTCTCAAAGCTCAAGCGATCGCCGCTCGCTCTTATGCCTTAGTTCACATGATCCGCCCGGCTAGTTCTTGGTACGATCTGGGTAATACCCAACGTTGGCAGGTGTATAAGGGATTAAACAGCGAATATAATACGGGTCATCATGCGGTACGAAGCACTAAAGGACAGATTTTAAGCCATCGAGGCGGCGTGGTGGAGTCTCTTTATGCAGCCACAGATGAAATTGTGGCCCGCGCTCATAAGGGACGGGGAATGAGTCAAACGGGGGCTTATGAATTAGCGAGAAAGGGTTACGATTATCAACAAATATTGGACTATTATTACCCCGGGGTGGGTTTAGCGAGATTAGTTTTGAGTAACTAGCTTCTAAATAGGTACGTGTAATTAGGGTTTGCTGAAAAAGTTTCTCCAAAATTTATGCCACTTTTGACCAAGAATTTTCTGACAAATCAATAAGTTTTAGTACATAAAAATTGTTTAAAGTATAATCAAAATTAATGAAAGGCGGTTTGATGAGTTCCCCTGTTCTATTATTAGTAAATAAGGACAAAAAAAGCGACAAAAACTGCCTCAGAAGTTTAGAAAGATTGACAACTAAAAATGTAATAGCAATAGATGTAATGGAGGTTTCAGGGAGTTTTGTCATCACGAGATTTAGGCTAAATCTTCGTTTAGCTTGTCCAAACTTTCCCTCAATAGCATTACGGAAGCATTCATCGGAGTGGGCTTGTTTCTTTTCTTCTTCACTGACATTTTTCGGAGGTCTTCCTAACTTCGGACCACTGATTCTTATCCCTCTTTCCTTACACCAATTTCTGTTTTCCCTAGTTCGATAAATTTTATCTACATGGACGGATTCGGGATAATAGCCAAACGTTTCTTTATACTTTTCTACTTGTTCTTTTAAATGACAAGATTCATTGAAGTTTTCCCAACTTATTTTGTCTAGAAACACATAGTTATCTACACAGCTTACTGAGAGTTTAGCTCCAAACTCTATTGGTTTTCCTGCTTTTCCCCTCACTATTGGACGAATATGCCGTTGAGTTAAACTTACAATTCTTTGAGGAACACTCTGGGTCTTATTCTCCCACATTGACTGTTGTTGTTCATAAACTTTTTTGATAGTCTCTAGACAATTTTTCTGTNCTTTACTCAGATTTTCCAGGGAAGCCCCAGCTNGAAANTTAGTCTCTATATTTCCTAAATTTTTCTTAGGTATTTTAACTGTTTCCCGATAGCTTTTTTCTCTTCTTGATAGATACTTTTCGTTTTTAGCTACTTNTAAGTATTCTTTCTAGCAATTTTTCTAGAAGTCTTCGGCTTTTTTCTCAATTTACTCTTNAATGGTTATAAAGGATTATCTATTATTCTTTCTGTCTCAATTCTGGCTGATTNTAATATGCCTAAATNCGTTGGGTATTGATGTCTGCTGGCGCACAAGTCGCATCTAAAATTAGTTTACCTTTATTTTTTATTTTTTCTCCTTTTTCTTGGAGACAATCCTTTTTTTTTACTTCTTTATCACTCTTGTCTATTTCTCTTTTTACTATTTTTTTATTGATTTTGTTTATCAATTCTCCATCAATTCTTTTCCTAAAATGAACTAGCATTGAAGATTCCAGTGGTGGCTCTTGTTGATAACAATTTAAACCTATAAAGTATTGTAGATAGGGATTTTCTCTAATCTGTTCTATAGTTTCTCTATCACTTGTTCCTAATTTTTCCTTAATAATTAATGTCCCTAATGCCATTCTAAATAGTTTGGCTGGCGCACCTTTTTCTGCTGAAAAAAGTTTAGCATATTCTTCCTCAAAATCATCCCAAGGTATCAACTCTGCCATGATTACCCAACGATTATTGGGGGACAATTTGCCCTCGAAAGGTAATTCAAATTTTTCTGGGGGCGGTAAAGGTTGCTCCTCTTTTCGATACATTTGTTCTTGACCAACAACTGGGAGGTGTTTCTACCAATTATAGCAGTTTGTAGCCGACAAAGCTGATCTTTTTTGCGATCGCGAATATGGGTGTAACCTTTTAAAGAATAGGGTTTTGCTTTTATTCAGCAAACCCTAGTTAGGATTAAACACCAACTTTTAATAAAGCATCTTTGAGTAAGGCCGCTTTATCAGTTGCTTCCCAAGGGAGATCAAGATCGTTGCGTCCAAAATGACCATAAGCAGCCACATCTTGATAGAAGCGTCCACCCCGTTGAGAAGGAAGTTCACGGAGTTTCAGGGACTGAATAATACCAGCAGGACGTAACTCAAACAGTTCATTAACAACTTCTAACAACTTGGTTTCATCCACTTTACCGGTGCCGAAGGTTTCTACTAAAATACTAACAGGACGAGCAACACCAATAGCATAACTGAGTTGAACTTCGCACTTATCTGCTAAACCAGCAGCAACAATATTTTTAGCCACATAACGAGAAGCATAAGCGGCAGAACGATCAACTTTTGTGGGATCTTTACCGGAAAATGCGCCACCACCGTGACGAGAATAACCACCGTAGGTATCGACGATAATTTTACGACCGGTTAACCCTGCATCTCCTTGAGGACCACCAATAACAAATTTACCGGTAGGATTAACTAGATAGCGAGTATCTTGAGAGGGTTTAATATCGATATCTGCAAATACAGGTAGAATAACTGCTTCCCAGAGATCAGCTTTAATTTTAGCTTGAACTGCGTCGTTATCGGTGATGGAACCGATGGTTTCATCGTGTTGTGTAGAGATGAGAATGGTATCGATACCAACGGGAATACCATCTTCATAGGCAATGGAAACTTGGGTTTTGCCATCGGGACGTAAATAGCTTAAATCACCAGTTTTGCGGACTGCCGCTAAACGACGGGCGCAACGATGGGCTAAACTGATGGGTAAGGGCATTAATTCTGGGGTTTCGTTGCAAGCATAACCAAACATGAGTCCTTGGTCACCGGCACCGATTTGGTCTAACTCATCATCGCTGAGTTCTTTGCGTTGTTCCCTAGCTTGGCTAACACCTTGGGCAATGTCGGGAGACTGTTCATCCAAAGCCACTAAAACGGAACAGCTATTGGCAGAGAAACCATTATCAGCATCAGTATATCCAATTTCTGCAATTTTGTTACGGGCTAATTTGGCAAAATCAACATGAGCTTTGGAGGTAACTTCCCCGGTAATCAAGACTAAACCAGTGTTGACGACGACTTCCGCAGCTACCCGACTTTGATCATCTTCATTGAGGAGAGTATCAATAATAGTGTCTGAGATTTGGTCACAAACCTTATCGGGATGACCTTCTGTAACGGATTCAGACGTAAATAAATAACGTTTAGACAATTTGTTTTACCCTCTCTAATAATGATACAGACAACAAACTTTTGTTAATGTAACATCATACACCCTAAGCTCCAAATTCAGCAGAAGTTTCTATTTTTGTTAGATCCTTTAGTGGTTTAACCCAGTTGTATTTCCTCGATTTGAGTGATAATAATATCGGCTTGATTGAGATGAGGGGCTGTTTTGTTAGCCCAAGAAATGCCGATGGCTCCTGCTACTCCTGCTTGTTTGGCCATGAGAATATCTCCTTGAGAGTCTCCTACCATGACAGTTTTCTCGGGTGATGTTATCAAAGTTTGACAAGCTTTAATAAATAGTTGGGGGTCGGGTTTACTTAATCCTTGATCACCTCCCATCATTAGTTGAATGTAATCAGAAAGATTATGTTCCCGTACAAAATGTTCTACGTCTTGGGTAGGGGCAGCCGAGAGAATTCCCAATTTTAAGCCAGCTTCGTATAAAGTTTTTAACACATCTAAACTACCAGCAAATAAGGGGGAAGTGGTTCGATCTTTTTTGAGAGATTGATCAACTTCTCTAAAGGCGTTTTCGGCTATTTTTAGGGCTTCAAACCAACTTTTTCCTGTTTCTGCAATGTAAGCAGCCGCAGCAATTAAGTTTTCTTGGCGACTTCCTACGGCCATCAAACCAGTGGGATCTAATTGATTATTTTGCAGGCCAAAGGCCATTAGTAAGGGTTCTCCGATCCCTGGTATTTGGGCATCTAATAAGCGGGCGCGATGAATACTTAACTCTCGTAAAAAGTTATTAGAGTCTTCTAGAGTGCCATCTTTATCAAAGATAATTGCTTCAATGTTCTTAAATTCAATGTTACCGCAGCGAATGTTGACCAAGATATGTACTCCTAACTCATACTTTTAAAATAGTAACAAAAGAAAAAATTGACAAACCGAGTCCGTAATGCTTATTCAATAATGGATAATGGACAATGGACAATGGATAATTACCAATGGATAATACTGTTGTGAGAAAATTAGCTTTCTGGGTTTAACCCCTACAATGGCGAATTCGTAGGGACATAATACTATTATGTCCTAATATCTTCAAACTGAATCTTGACTTATCGGAGTAATTAAAATAATGATTGAACAACGGATACAACAACTAAGACAACAACTACAAAAAGCGAATTATGCTTACTATGTTCTTGATAATCCCATTATGGAGGATGCTGTTTATGATCAGTTATATCGGGAACTAGATACATTAGAAAAGGAGAATACTCATTTAATTACTTCTGATAGTCCCACCCAAAGAGTAGGGGATAAACCTGCGTCTCAATTTGTTTCTCTTGCCCATAATATTCCTCTTTATAGTTTAGAAAATGCCTTTAATTTAGAGAATTTACAAGCTTGGCAAAAACGATGGCAACGATATAGTGAAAAGGAAAACATAGAATCTGCTGAATACGTTTGTGAATTAAAAATTGATGGCTCTGCCCTAGCTTTAACCTACGAAAATGGTTTGTTAATTCGAGGTGTAACTAGAGGAGATGGAACCACAGGAGAAGATATTACCCAAAATGTTCGCACCATTCGTTCTATTCCTTTAAAGTTAAATTTAGAAAATCCTCCCCCTATTATAGAAGTCCGTGGAGAGGCTTTTTTACCCCTAGATGAATTTGACCGCATTAATCAACAAAGAGAAGAAAATGGAGAGGCTTTATTTGCCAATCCTCGTAACGCTGCCGCCGGAACATTACGACAGTTAGACCCCAAAATTGTCGACCAGAGACGCTTACAATTTTTTGCCTATACTTTGCATCTTGAAACCACAGACATAAACAGTCAATGGGAGTCTTTAAACTATTTACAAAATAGTGGGTTTTTAGTTAATACTCACCGCAAATTATGCCCATCTCTTGAGGAAGTAGCTGACTATTTTCAGCAGTGGGAAACCGAGAGAAAAGACTTACCTTATATGACAGATGGTGTTGTCGTAAAAATTAATGATTATTCTCTGCAAAAAGTGTTAGGGTTTACCCAGAAATTCCCCCGTTGGGCGATCGCCTTAAAATATCCCGCAGAAGAGGCCCCCACTATAGTTAAAGATATCATAGTCAATGTGGGCAGAACGGGGGCTGTTACCCCCATGGCAGTTATGGAACCGGTTCATTTAGCCGGGACAACGGTACAAAAAGCCACCCTTCATAACAGCGATCGCATTAAGCAACTGGATATCCGTGTGGGAGATACGGTGATTATTCGCAAGGCAGGGGAGATTATTCCCGAAGTTGTCCGTGTTTTGGATGATTTACGCCCCCCCAATACCCAACTCTACCAAATGCCGTCTCACTGCCCTGAATGTGATTCTACTTTGAAGCGTCCCCCAAACGAAGCGGTTACTCGCTGCATGAATCTTTCTTGTGGGGCAATTTTACGGGGTAGTTTGGTTCATTGGGCTTCACGGGATGCTTTAGATATTCGCGGTTTAGGAGAAAAAATTGTTATCTTACTAATTAATAATGGTTTAGTTAATTCCCTTGCCGATTTATATGATTTAACCCCCGAAAAAATTGCCAATTTAGAACGCATGGGTAGCAAATCTGCAAATAATTTAATAGAGGCTATTGAGGGCAGTAAAAAACAGCCGTTTTCACGGGTTTTATATGGTTTAGGTATTCGTTATGTGGGTAGTGTAACTGCTGGTTTATTGGCGGAAAACTTCCCTAGTATGGAGCAATTATCTCAGGCTTCTTTCTCTGATTTAAGTTCTGTGTATGGCGTAGGAGAAGAAATTGCCCAGTCAATTATTGATTGGTTTAGTATCGAAAAAAATTGTGATCTAATTCAACAATTAGAAAAAGTTGGGTTACAATTAGAAGCAACTAAATCTAAAACACCCACTGTTGATTCTCCCTTAACTCCTTTTGCGGGCAAAACCTTTGTTATTACTGGTACTTTACCTAGCTTAAAACGGAATGAGGCCAAAGCTTTAATTATGGAAGCAGGAGGAAAAGTAACCAGTTCCGTTAGTAAGAGAACTGATTATTTATTGTTGGGGGAAAACCCAGGTTCTAAGTTAACTCAAGCCGAAAAATTAGGAATAACTCAACTCAGTGAAGCCGAATTTTTAACTCTTGTAAAAAAATAAGTAATCTGTTCTGATTATTTTGCACCGTAGTAAAAGGCAATCTCTTTATCTTTGAGTGGAACAAATTCTGCGGAGGTTAGACGTTGATTGAGTTCTTCCATTGAAAGATGTTTGGCTCCAATACGGACAATACGAGAGCGCATGGTATTGGTGACACCACTGCGTTGACGTTGCCCTTCTAATGCCATAACCTCGTTATATAGGTTTAATTTTTCAGGTGGGATGGGTGTTCCGTCTAAATCAAGACCCTTAGAGATCGCAGAATCAACTGCATCAGCACCAGTAGTAGAAGATGTCATAAAAAACTGTTTAATTATGTGAAAAATCTAATCTAAACTATATCATAAGCCTGTCTCATCCAAAACATAATCAGTTAAAATTAGCATCAGATTTAGAATAGGAATGGAACTTAACAGAAGTAATAATAATATGGCGATCGCTATCAAAACCAAGCCATCCTTGACGTTGAAATTCTCCCAACAAACGAGTTACTGTTACCCTTGTAGTAGCAATAGCATTGGCTAAGTTTTGATGGGTTAAACGGACCTTAATCCGAGTTCCCTCTTTTGTGCTTTCCCCTAACTCTTGTTGAAGTAAATAAAGTAATTGTTGTAAGCGATCCTCAACCCTTTTTAATCCCGAAATAGCTAATAACGCTTCTGTCTGACGCATTCGACGGGCTAACTGACTAAAAGCCATTTGACTTAACTCAGCAGAGTTGCTTAAATCTTCAATCCCGTACCATTTTAAATAAAGATTGGATAATCCTTTAACTTGATAAGAATTTACAAAAGTTAACCAGGAACCAAAAAAAGTTCCGGGTTGCGCCCAACCTAACAAAATTTCGTCCCCTTGGGGAGATAGTTGACTTAATTGAGCAATACCACGATCAACTTGCCAAATACCCTCGTTAACAAGGGGTATGGTTTGGCCTCGCTCATAAAAGTGTATTCGCTCCTCCTCCGTCTCTTCAAGGGCCAAAGGTTGCGTCGGGTTGTAGGCTAACAGCATTTTAGTTTTACTCTTTCCACCATCAAAGGACAATACTTCATGAAACAGTCTAAAAGATGAAGGTAAACATTGGGTAATCATGAGATTAAAAGACTTAAGAACATTGAAGCAACTTTACAAAAATCCATTTTCTGCTACAGTGGCTTACAACTCTTTAACTTTCTTAAGAAAGTATCTGGGTTTACTCCTACACTTAATCAGTAACCGATGAAATCATTATCCAATCGATTAATTATTGCTGGTGTGAGCATTTTTGTTTCCCTTATATCCCACACCATAGTTGTGGCCTCTGGAGAAGAAGAAACCGGGGTCAAGTTACGTCCTATCCCTTCGGATCGCTATTTACCCCAAACCCCTGTATCTCCCCGAGGTTATATTTGGCCCTCTCAAGGCAACCTTACCTCTGGTTTTGGTCCACGTTTTGGTAAACTGCACACAGGGGTTGATATTGCTGCCCCCATTGGTACTCCCATTGTTGCTGCGGCCTCTGGTGTGGTGGTGTTTGCCGGTTGGAGTAATAAAGGTTTAGGTTATCAAGTGAGTATCCGTCACCCTGATGGCAATGTTAGTGTTTATGGTCATAATCAACGACTGTTGGTGACTTCAGGCCAAAATGTAGAACAAGGCCAACAAATTGCAGAAATGGGCAGTACAGGATTTAGTACAGGACCCCATCTACATTTTGAAATTCGTCCTGGAGGCAGAAAGGCAATTAATCCCATCGCTTTTTTACCGGGTCAAAGACCAGATTTAACCCCCCAACAAGCGGAGTTAATTAGGCGTAGAAATTCAGGAGATTTTCAATAACTTTTCAACCATGAAAAGGAATAGAAACTAATGGCAATAGAGTTATTAAAACGGGATACCATTCAATGCCTTTGAAACGAACATAGTCTGATTCATCAAATAAGGCATTGATTCTTTCTTCTAGTCGGTTTTCTAGGTCAAGATCATGAAATCCTGCCGCCATTACTCCCAAAGGATTTGCTGTTACTATTCTATTAATTTCTTGAGCGATAATAAGTAAGGATTCTGCTAAAATTAAGGGATCGACTGTTTCGGCCGCCTTTTGATCGGCGCGGATTTCTCTTAATAGTAATAAATCTTGCCAAAGTTTATTAGTTTTCGGTAACCAAAAACTAATCCTTTTTAGCCAACCTAACCAGAAAAACCAAAAAGTATCATGATAATAAGCGTGTGCTTGTTCGTGGGCGATAACTGCTTTTAAATGTGCATCATCTAGGGTTGTTAAAATACCGTTACTAATGATAAGTTCTGAGTCCCAAAAGCCTACTTGTGCGCTATAGGGTAAATTAGTTTCTAGAATTTTGGCGTGAGTATTATAAATATTTTTTTGGGGATAACTCTTTATTTTTTGCAGAGACGAGCATCCTTGATATGTAATTTCTAAACCTCTGATGACAGCAAATAACAAGAAAAAAACTGCTAATAAATAACTGAAACGACTTGCCTGGAAGCCTAGCATTTGTCCATGATAACCCATAAAAATGACGGCCATCGCTGTCATTAATAATAGTAAAGGTGGTGCCATAAAAGCCAGCAGCGATCGCTGCCAGTGACTTAGGCCATAAGAACAGAGAGAAAATATTAAACGTATTCCTATAGCCACTGCTAAAGCCAAGAAAATCATAACTGAGTGCATATTAAGGAGTCCCCCGTTGACGGCGAATGGCTTGGAGACGATTTGCGATCGCCTCTAATCTTTCTAAACTACTTGCATCTAAACTATCAGCAAACGACGCTACCATATCAGGGTTACTAATAGCAAGAAATTGTTGTAATTGTTCATAAGCTTGTAAAGCTTTGGCTTGTTCACGGGACATTAAAGGTTCCCAGGTAAAAGCTTTATTATTTTTGGAACATTTGAGCCAACCTTTTTTAGTTAGACGGTTTAAAACGGTGGTAACAGAAGCATAAGCTAATTCCCGTTCTGGATCGGCTAAAATGTGATCGTGTATTTGTTTAACGGTAGCTTGGCCAAAGTCCCAAATAATTTCTAAAATTTCTGTTTCTAGGATTCCTAAAGACAATTTTTGGGGACGATACTCTGGTAAAGGAGACATAGGACAATGTTCTAAACAACTGACTAAAACAACAACCAACTCATGGTGCTGTTGCCTGTCATTTTACTAATATTTTTCAGTTATCAACGGCAAATATTCTTAAAATTTAAGACTTACTACATAATTATAACCCAACTTCCTAACCTTGGTTATTTGTTTGATATGATTACAATATGTAAAGAAAATGAGACAAGGAACTAAAGAATGCGAGTTGCGATCGTTGGTGCAGGTTTAGCAGGGATGGCCACGGCCATGGACTTAGTAGACGGGGGTTGTGAGGTGGAAATCTTTGAATCTCGTCCTTTTGTCGGCGGAAAAGTGGGCAGTTGGGTAGATAAGGACGGAAATCACATCGAAATGGGTTTGCACGTCTTTTTTGGCTGCTATTATAATCTTTTTGCTTTAATGAAAAAAGTCGGGGCGATCGATAATTTACGCCTCAAACAACACACCCACACTTTCATTAATAGTGGGGGAAAAATTGGGGAGTTGGACTTTCGTTTCGCTGTTGGTGCGCCATTACACGGGTTAAAGGCCTTTTTTACTACGTCCCAACTCTCGGCGATCGATAAAATGGCTAATTCTTTAGCCTTGGGAACCAGTCCTCTTGTACCAGGTTTAGTCAACTTTGAGGGAGCGATGAAAACCATTCGCAACCTAGATTCTATCAGTTTTGCGGACTGGTTTCGTCAACATGGGGGCAATAATGGCAGTTTACAACGGATGTGGAACCCCATCGCTTATGCGTTAGGGTTTATCGATACGGAGAATATTTCTGCCCGTTGTATGTTAACCATTTTTCTCTTTTTTGCCACAAAAACAGAAGCTTCTATCCTAAGAATGTTAGAAGGCTCTCCCCATGAGTATCTTCATAAACCCATCACTAACTATTTAGAAAGTCGTGGTGTAAAAATTCATACCAGACGTAGAGTCAGAGAAATTTTATATACAGAAAATAATAATAATATTGAAGTTACGGGGTTAGTTATTCCTAATGGAGAGAAAGAAGAAACTATCACCGCGGATGCTTACGTTTGTGCTTGTGATGTTCCTGGAATTAAAAGATTGATTCCTGATGATTGGCGTAAGCTATCTCTGTTTGATAACATCTATCAGTTAGAAGCGGTTCCGGTGGCGACTGTACAACTGCGTTTTGATGGTTGGGTGACAGAGTTACAAGACGAAAACAAACGGAAACAGTTAAAAGAAGCGGCCGGAATTGACAATTTATTGTATACAGCCGATGCTGACTTTTCTTGTTTTTCTGACTTAGCTTTAAGTAGTCCTGGAGATTATTATAAGGAGGGAGAAGGCTCATTACTACAATTAGTTTTGACTCCGGGTGATCCTTTTGTTAAAGCGAAAAATGAAGACATTGCTAACCATGTTTTAAAACAAGTTCACGAGCTTTTTCCCTCTTCACGGGAGTTAAATATGACTTGGTATAGTGTGGTTAAACTAGCTCAATCTCTGTATAGAGAAGCTCCAGGGATGGATGTTTATCGTCCTTCTCAAGCTACTCCTGTCCCTAACTTTTTCCTCGCAGGGAGCTACACCCAACAAGACTATATTGATAGTATGGAAGGGGCAACCATTTCGGGTAAACAAGCAGCAAAAGTTATCTTAGAAGCAGCAGAAACCCTTAAAAAATCCCCCCAGGTTTCTACAATTCGCTAAAATGAGCATAGGGGTGGGCAATGCCCACCCTACGTTTAATTGTTATGTAAATATAAAATGTCTAATTGGTTGGAACATAGCGTACAAATTGAAGTCGATGCTCCCATGGAATTAGTGTGGGGATTATGGTCGGATTTAGAACAAATGCCACAATGGATGAAGTGGATCGACTCGGTTAAAATATTAGATGAAAATCCAGAACTATCTCGCTGGAAATTGGCCAGTGGTGGGCTGGAATTTACTTGGTTATCGAAAATTTTAAAGGTCGTTCCCCATCAAATCATACAATGGGAGTCGGTGGACGGTTTACCCAATCGTGGAGCAATTCGCTTTTATGATCGACAAGGGAGTAGTATTGTCCGCTTAAGTGTTGCTTACGGTATTCCAGGATGGTTAGGTAAACTTATGGATAATTTATTTTTAGGTAGAGTGGTAGAATCAACTATTATGGCTGATCTAGAAAGATTTAGGGATTATGCTATGAAAGCGAAAGAAAATCAATAGTTCATGTATTCTAAATTTTGGACTTTGGACAAAAAAATTTTGTTAGCGTATATTTTACGCTAAACTAAAATCCCAAAATATCGGCTCTGTATCAGTCAATAAAATTGGCTGACAAATAGGGCTAATCTATAGATTCTGAGGAAAACTAAGGAGCTTTTAAGTTTTCAGTTGATTTTTTGCTCCCTTTCTTGATAACATCATGACGAGTTCGTGGGGCTTTTTTGTAACCTTTAATACGTCCGGAAGAAAAACCTCGACGTTTGGGAAATTTGGCGAAAGTCCCCAAGGTCGTAATTATTCTTGAAAAGTCTCTTTGAACTAGACTAGGGGTGATTTTGATGGATTTATTAGTCTTCAAATACTGTTCCCAATCACGGGGTAAAACCACAGCTAATTTTCTGGCAGCCCACAAATTTACATAAGAAAGAAGTGTTAGTTTAAACCAATTTTCTTCATGATGTACATCGGGAGTTAAATAAGATGTCATCAATAATCTTTGTTTACCAAATCGAAAAAGATGTTCCATGTCATAACGTTGTCGATAACACTGATAACAATCAACTAAACTTAACTCATCGCGCCGAGAACCAATAACAATAAGCCACATAGGTTTCCAAATACTATTTCTTTCTTGAGCTCTGACAACAATCTGGAGTAAAGTAAAGGGGTGATTGTTCATTTTATAGTTTTTAGTTCCTCTCATTAACATCTGTTTCCATCCCGAAATAGTCACTGTTAATTGACGACCTTTTTTCGTTGTAAAGGGAACATGATGAACTTCATCAGGTTCAGTCCAAGTTTGGTCATCTTTAAGGTCAAATTTATCCCCATACCAACGGGGATGTCCCGAAGTTTTGGCTTGATTTTGGTCCCGAATAAATTGACGATAAAAAACTCGGTCACTTCTAACTCTTGTAATAGTAACTAGGTCTTCATGCTTAACTTGTTCCCCAATAAAATCCTTTTGGCTGTAGTCACTATCAGCCACTAAGACAGATAATTTATCAGAAAATAAAGAACTTTGCCAGATTTTTTTTAGTTGTTGATTGCCTTGATTTACTCCTTTATGTTTAGAGGGGACTCGCTCTCCTGATAAGGGGACAGCCCAAGGGACTTTTTCTGTGTCTATTTGGTCAGGTAAAGCGCAGACAACGGAATAACAATGTCCAATATTAATGGGTTTATTTCCCTTAATTGGATTGGGGTAATGAATAAAGGTTTTATCCGCTAACATTTCGGCAAACGGTCGTGGACAGGGAGTTGTGTCAATACCAAATAAGTTATAATGTTTTGAAGTGGGAGAAATTGTTCTCGATACCGCTGAAAATAAAGTCTCAATTCTCTGTTCATAATTAGGGTCAGTTTGAGTGGGTAAAAACTCTTGAATTCCTCTATATAAACTGTTATAATCTCTTCTAAATAAAGGATTGAGAGACAATTCAACAACTGAGTGAGCTTGTTGGTTACTGGAGAGGGCATCGAGTAATTCTATAATAGTTTCTTTTCTAGCTTTTAGTCCTTGGAAGAGGTTAGACCTCCACACCAGGAATTCCTCGACAGACGTAGCCGTTTCATTTTTGGTCATTTTTAAAATTTATTACCTTATAAATTAGCGGAATATATACGCTAACATCAAAAGAGGTTGTTTGTTACAGTTAAGGCTAATGTCATCACATTCCGAACTTAAGACCAGTCAAGATGTCCACCTGAGAGCCAAACAAATTAAGAGTCTAATTCGCTCTCTTAAACAGAAAATAAAGAAAATTGAACGGGAAGGGGAAGTAGCACCAGCTAATTGTCATATTATTCTTTATCAGGTTAATCGAAAGGGAACAATCTACTGGTATTATAAACTACAGGCTGCTGAATCAATTTTTCCTATGGCCACTAATAATGAGAAAAAAACCAAATATAAATATTTAGGACGAGCCGGAAGTTCTGCTCATATTGATGCTGTAGAAAAACTCACTAGAAGAAATCTCATTGATGAATTAGAACGAGTCATTCAATCTCTAACTGAAAGCTACTTAGATATCTATATTGGAACCGAAACTGAATGAAGCTATTTAATATTTAAAATCCCCTAAAAAGATGGAAAGAGAGTTTTTAAAATCACCTTAATTCTCTATTTTAGCTCTGGAGATATGTTTAGCGTAAAATTTACGCTAACAATTGTTTTTTATCCAAAGTCCAAGTATAAGCTACCCAAAGTAAACCTAGCTTGTCATCGGTGCTAAGGCTTTGAAATTGCTCGGTAACAGAATTAACATCGAGAGCCTGAGTGTTAAAATTGGGTGCTGTATATACCATGATTTATATTAGAATCTTTGTACACTTAATAGTTAGTTCAGAGTGAGGCTTGTTTGATTGCCTTGCTCCTTTCTTTTTCCATTATGTAACATTTCTTTAAGATTTGCAAATAAGCATTATATATACTTGACATAGCCTATTGTATATAGTAATGGAAATCACGTAAATCAGAGGTAGACTGGGTGACGGGGTGACGGGGTGACGGGGTGACGGGGAGTGTGGGGAGGATGAAGATATGGTTAATTTTTTGTCTTCCCATCCTTAATAGTGATCTATAGTCTTTAAGCGGTTGTCTATTTCTGTAATATTAATTTTTTGATATTTAATTAATAGGTAATATAATTTCTGATATTTGTTCAGGGTTACTCCATACTTTTATTGTAATAGTTTTAGCATCAAGTAATTGTTCTTCGTTGGGGGTTTTTCCTGTTCCTGTATTCAAAGCATAAGCAGGAAAACACGCACCACTTAAACTAAGTCTTAAACAGCTATCTTTTTTAATTTTGATACAAGTAGGTTGTAAAGCGATAGTTATGGGTAATTTATCTGAGTTTATTCTTATATAACCTTGACTAAAATTATAAACTTTTCCGTCGGGTTTTACTTCTGATAAGATGGCACATATATCAAAACTTTCTGTATCTGCTGTACAATAAATTCTAACAAAAGGTGTACCACTAATTGATAAATCTTCTGTTAATTTATCAGAGGGATAAGTTATAATATCAAAACGTTCATCTAATTGAGAACGGTCAAATGATCCCGACGGAATACTAGCATGACCCCCTAAAGATGGCACTGGCCGCCAAGGATCATGAACAATAATATCATTAACATTATCATCAGGAATATTATCAACTAATTGACCATCATCATCTTTAACATTAGCTAAACCTTGACTAAAAATATAGTAACTTTTCTCTTGTATTGTTTCCCATTTTTTAGAATATTTCCATTGATTACTTTCCATTTCAAATAAAGAGATAGGTTGAGAAAATAAGTGATCTATCTCTTTCCCTTTTAAAAAATGATCGAACCAATCAATTTGATATTGATCAACAAAACTAATAGCTGCTTTTGTGTAGTTTTTGCTACCTATTTTTGAACCCCAAGGAAGATGACCCCAAGGACCAATAATCAAATTTTGAGGATAGATACTCTTAGTTTTCATAGCATTATATAGATTAATCGTTCCCCGTAAATAAGGGTCAAACCATCCCCCAATATGTAGCATAGGTAAATCTAGTTTATCTATCAATGTTTTAGGGGATAATTGCGACCAATAATCATCAAAATAAGGATGATTAATCCAGTCATGATAAAAAGAATCAGAAGCCAACTCTTTCATCAAGTCTGGATAGGCAATAATGGGGTCTGATAAGGGTAAATTTCGTGATGCTTTGTAGAGTTTATGGAAAGCGTTAATATCCCCTTTCAATCTAGCTGTTTCGGCCGCTAATTGTATCGCCCAACCCAAATTAGTTTGTAAACAAAATGCTCCATTTTCATATCCCCAATCATGATATAAATCATAAGCAACCATAGCAGGACATATAGTTTTTAATACTTCTGGTTGAGTGGCAGCAGCAAATAATTGGGTCATACCTTGATAAGAAAACCCATACATTCCTACATTTCCTGTACTTCCAGGTAAATGAGAAAGCCAATTTATAGTATCAAAACCATCATCTATTTCCTTAGCAAATAAATTAAACTCTCCTTGAGATGTCCCCCGTCCCCTAACGTCTTGAATCACTACAATATATCCGTGAGAAGCGTACCAAATAGGATGAGCATAGACTACGGTAGAGGCTATTTTTTTTCCATAAGGTTGTCTCATCAATAAGATAGGAAAAGACTCGTTGCTCTGGGGTCGATAAACATCAGCATCGAGACGCACTCCATCCCGTGTAGTGAAAGATAAAGTTTCTTGTTTAACCTGATACATTTTTGTGTTTCTAAAGAGTGATAATTAACTACTTTGTAACCGAATTACATCCGTAAGTTTCGATTAATTTTTCATCATTATCATCAGCAATAGTAGCCACTAAAGTAATAGCGAGAGAAATTTCCCCTGGAGATAAATCCTCAACAGTACGCTGAGTTAAAACAACAATTTGATTATTCATAATTCCGAAACGAGTTTCTAGGGTTTCCTCTCCATTCATCTCCAGTAACTTGCGCATTAAACCTAATTCATCTTGAGCAGGAAGGGTTAAGACTGGGGACCAAACCGTTAACAAATCTTCTTCCTTTTCTCCTGTTAGCTGAACATAAGTTTCTACACTACCATATTGAAACTTCCAGAGGTATCCTTGCTCATCATGATGTACCATCGCACTATCATTTTCTTGTAAACTATCGATAACTGTTTCTATGGCTTCTTGATGGCTGATTTCGGTGCTAGTAAAATTATCGGGTAAGGTGTATTCTGTGGTTGAGTTAGTCATAATAAACCAATAATGGTGAGTGAGTTGAGGGCATACTGTCCTATTATCTCTTGTTAAGGGAAAGAAAAAACAACTTTTGTGAAGATATTTAAAAATTTAGGCCCTCTTGGGAGAAAATAGTCTGAGTCCTTATGCTTATGATTATGGTAATGTCAGGTTTTCGATCTACTTTTGTCTCTAAAACCCTTAATACCTCTAATACAGAAGAAGATACACGATCGCGTATTCTCAAAGCAGCTTTACGTCTATTTGCTGCTCAAGGCTATGATGGTACAACTACCAAAGAGTTAGCTAAGAAGGCAAAGGTAGCAGAAGGAACCATCTTCCGTTATTTTCCTAATAAAAAAGCTGTTTTAATCGAAGTTGCTACGGAGGGGTGGGTGGAAATTTTAACGGACTTATTAACAGAATTAAGCGAGATGGGAAACTATAAAGCAGTTAGGGAAGTTATGCGACGACGGGTGTTAAGAATGCAGGAAAATAATGATTTATTAAGAGTCTGTTTTATCGAGGCACAATTTCATCCAGAATTACAGGAAAAAATACAGTCAGAAGTGATTATTAAAATGACAGATGTAGCAGAAGCTTTCTTTGAAACAGCTATGGAACAAGGCATTTATCGTCCCATGAATCCTAAAATTGTTGCTCAAGTTTTCTTAGGAATGTTTGCCATTGCCGGGTTTTCTTCGCAGACAATTATTTCTCCAGAAGCATCTCCCAAAGCCTTACAAGAAATGGCAGAAGGTATTGCTGATATCTTTCTCCATGGGGTTTTAGCTTAACAATTAACAATTAATAATTAACAATTAACAATTATTTTTCCCTAGTAGAAAGTGAGAATGAAGATAAAAATTCTTCATTCTACATTCTACTTATCCAGACTTAGCCTGGGAGCTATGACTACGAGGATCACTAATGGGGTTATTGGGGCTTTTTAAATCCGAGGTTTCTCCGGTGGAAGCGGCGTAAGGTAAGGTTTGATGGTCAATTAAGGCTTCTAAGTTTGCTTGCATAACGGATGAAGGTTGTTCGCCGATCGCTTGGGCGATCTCTTTTCCTTGATCGTCGATAAAGACAAAATGAGGGATACCATCCACCCGATAACGCAAAATTTCGGGTAACCATTTATTATTATCCACGTTGAACATGACAAAGTTGACCGAATCTCCATATTTCTGCTTTAATTGAGCTAATTCTGGAGCCATAGCCTGGCAACTGGTACACCAATCAGCATAAAATTCTGTTAAGGTGGGTTTCCCGTTGGCGATCGCTACTTCTATGGGGGTTGAGTCTTTGGCTTGACTTTCTAGAGAAACGGAGCCAGTTTGGGTTTGAAAGCCAAAAAATATCGCTATACTAAGGGTAATGGCAGCAACAGCGATAAGGGTATTTCTGATACGATTAGCATTAACAACTTCAGACATATAAGTTCTTAAACAAAAAAAATTTTAACCTCTTATCCATTTTATAATATTTCCTCTACTTTGAAAGCTGATATCAATTAGTCGCCTTAAATTTAACCATGAAAAAACGAGTTACTCTTACTTTTCCTAAGCGTACAGTACAAATGCCGTTAACCTATCGTTTGGCAAGAGATTTTGATATTGCTGCTAACATTATTCGCGCTCAAGTTGCTCCTAATCAAGTGGGAAAGTTAGTGTTAGAATTGTTGGGGGATATTGATGCGATCGAAGCAGCTATTGATTGGATGCAATCTCAGGAGATTGATGTTTCTTTAGCTAGTCGTGAAATTAGTATTAATGAGGAAAAATGTGTGGACTGTGGTTTGTGTACCGGAGTCTGTCCCACAGAAGCTTTAATACTTGAGGCAGATACTTTTAAGTTATCCTTTCGGCGTTCCCTTTGTATTGTTTGTGAACAGTGTATTCCTGCTTGTCCGGTGCAAGCAATTTCTACTACTTTCTAATAGTATAGAAATATGATAAGCTACTAAGGTATTCGGTTCTAATGGAGATCAGCCATTAGAGTTAACGGGGAAAGATCGGTGTAAATCCGTCGCTGTCCCGCAACTGTGATGAGATTAGTCTTGAAGAAATCTCTTAGTCAGAATGCCCGCCGATAAGTTAATCCACGTTCGTAATCGTCTGCTAGGTACAGATTGTGGTCAATATGATTAGTCTGGGGAAGTATTCTCCTCAAAGGTTTTTTGTTCAAAAGAGGGCTATAGATTCGTGTTTGGAAGTCTTGCCCCAATCCCCAAAAGTTTATTGCCAACGATGACTTAGAAAATGAGACTTGAATCCATTCCTAATTTTTGGCAATTCTAAGTCTCAGTTTATAACCTTTTATAACCTGTTATGAGTTGTTGTACAGGTGTTTAACCTATCTTACCTAATCCCAAAGCCTCTCATAGAAACCCCTTTTAACTTGTAGTGGTCAAAACCTTGACCTGAAAGGTTTTGACGATATTTAGTCAGTTTCAGATAAAGGGGGTATTAAAACCGGATTTGGTATAAAAAGAATCTTGAGAAAAAAAGGAGAGAAATTGATGCAAAAATCGAGTGTATTTTCTAAAATCAGGTTGACAGTATTGACCTTGAATTCAAATCTGTTTGGTTTATCAATAGATGAGAGCAAACAGCTTTATCCAGAGCAATGGACTACTGCTCCCATCCTGTCGCTAGATATCAAGCGTGTTTAGGAGGTACCGAATGAGTGAAGTAGCTGATAGATCGAATTGGCATCAAGATTTTATTGCCAGTAACTTGCTGGTCCTTGGCTATAATGCTTGGGCTGGTCATCTTAGTCAGAAGCGTGGAGCGATCGTTTGCAGCCTGAATTCTCCGATGGTGGGTGTTGCTGGCGAATCATTCAAAACTTATTTTATCGGACGTTCTCGCCTTGTGCCGTTTTTGAATGCTTGGTTAAAGGCTCCTGAGAGGGCAATTTTGCCCCATCACTTTATGATTGCTCATATCTTAGAAGTTGTCGATAATTATTCTCCAACCAGAGAAATTGTTTTCTTGCTGGAGTCTTTCGATGAGGCAACGTTCTTTTACTTGAAAAACCTACCCATTACACCACCTCAATGCTACGAGCAAGTACGTAAAACTTGGGATGAATTCCAGCCAGGAGTGAATGCTTGGCAAGATGAACAACTTCCAAGGGTCGATTAAGGTAGTCCAGGAGCTAGGGTGTTCAATTTGTGGGAATTTGCACAAAAATCGTTTGCTCTACTTTCCTCCTGTGGGAATGGTTTGAAACGCCGATTACCACAGGACACAAACCCAAAAGAGTAGGAGTTACGCATTGACAAATTAACTTAAATATGAGTAGCTTTAAAGAGAGACAACGATCGCTAATTATTAGAGTCATTAAAATTGACGTAATAATAACAATAACTAATCTATAAATTAGGCTGATAATTTCAAATTTATTTGCTCTAAAATAAAATTCCGATTAACTTCAATAGACAATTCTCTTTGGAGTTGATACCAATTATCAATTAACTCATTAGCTCTCATTAATTCAAGTTTAATAAAAGCCCGTAAAGAACTAAAGAAATGGGTCAATATAGCTTCTGATTTTCTGACTATAAATTTATTGATACCACATAATTGTTTGAGCGCACGATGGTAACATTCAATAATCCAATGAGTTGTTTTCAACAAAGTAAATAGAGTTTTATCTGTTTCTCTTAAGTCTTTATTTTCTTTGTCAAATAAAATATAAAAACGAAGCATCCCGTTTTTGAAATGTTTCTTAAATACTTTAACTTCGCCAAACTCTTTTAAGTAAACAATTGTCCCATTTTCCTCTATTTCTAAGCTTTCAACGGATTGATATTGTCCTTTAACGATTGATACTTGTCGATTTTTAGCTATTCCTATCATGAAACCTAATTCTTGTTTTTTCAAAAATTTAAGGTTCTCTTTAGATGAATACCAACTATCACCAGTTACATAAATTGGCCTCAGTCCCCAAGCTAAAACTTCCGATAGCATCATCCGAAAATAATCATTTTTAGACAGATTATCTTCTTTATCATAAAGTCGATAATTTAGAGGGACTGAAATTCCATTAGGGTCAGTATATAATAAAGTAACTAAATTAATTCCTTTGATAGTTTTATGTTTATTTCCTGACCAGAAATAACCAATAAATTTACTTAATTTAGGATTACTATAAAGTTTTTCAATGACTGTATCATCAATACTTAAGGTTCCCCCACTCAGTTCAATGTGCTGTTTAAATTCATTGAATAAATCAACAGGTTTATAGCTTTCTCTTAATAAAAAACGGTTAACACTATCATGAGATAAATCCTCAAATATCTCGGATAAACGATTACAACCCGAATATTTGGATTCAGCAATTAAATAGTAAGTATAGAGTTCTAAATGACATTTAGCCGTTGATTTCTTCGTTATAGTTCGGATATCTACCTCCAGTTCTTATAATCCTCTCTATTTTATCAGTTTTTTGCTTTTTGTTAACAGCGATAGCTTTCTCTGTTTGGACTATGCACATTGTAAACCATCTGTCAATGCGTAACTCCTAGTACCAATAACCTTGTATTTTAGCTGCATTCCAAGCGTGTCCCTGTCCATAAAAATTGCTTATTTATGTTCGAGAATCACCAACAATAATAAGAATTTCTTCATTAATTGCTTTACTTAATGCCATTAATAAATTAGCATATCCTTGACAAACTGCTTGACGAGTTTTAAATACAGTTTGAGGATCTTGAGGTGGATATTCTCCTGAAAAATAAGCATCTGCATCATAAGAAATACGAGTCGCTACATAATCATGAAGTGCTTTAATTCTTTGAAAAGGATCAGATTCATGATCAGCGATATAATTAGCAACAGATTTAATGCTAACCTCTTCATTAGCGGGAATATTCATAACCAGAGGATGAGGTTTATTTCTATTTGATAACCATAGATTTTTGTCAGCTATGGTTATGGGTTTTTCAACTTTAGTAAAAACTGTACTATTATAAATTTCTGTTATCTGATAACTTTGATTACCTTGAGTATAATTTTGAGTATAATAAACGAGTGTTGCAATAGCTATGAGATAACCTAGCAAATGTTGTAAATTAACTCGTCTCCAATAACGTTTGATTCTATCTAGAAAATTAGGACGACGAGGAACAAAATAAGAATATTGACGACGCTTTTTTATTTTTTGTTGACGAATTGTATAAATAAGATAAGCAACTAAAAGAAGAGTAATAGCAATTAAAATACCGATAATTATATAAAATATAACCATTATTGATCAATGTCTCTAACTATTAAGCTATTGATAGTATTCCCAAACAATACTGAAAATTATAATGTTCAACTATCTTTACAAAAGAAACAGGGATTTTACTTAATTCACCACTTATAATCAAGATGTAATTTAAAAATTCAGCAATTGTACTGTTTTCTACTCAGTATATACTTAGGGATAATAAGTGTGATAAGCTGTTTAATAGTAGTTAATGTTACTTTTAACTTATTGTTCCTAACCATTTCTGTTATTTAATTTTATCCTCTATCTTTTATTATTGAGGAAATAGTCAATTGCAATTTCAACCTAGATCCTGTCATAATGAAAGGGAAGTAGAGAGTAAGCTAATTGTTCAATATTTGCTCCCAAAATTAGGGTATTCTTCTGATAACTGGTATCAAGAAGTAAGCTATGGAAATATTCGTTTAGATTTTTCAACCGTTGCTGTTAAAAAAATGAAAAATCTTTCTTCTTGTGTTGTCATTGAAGCGAAACATCCTAGAGAAAATTTAGATCATCATGTGCGTCGTTTGGGACATTATTTGATGAAAACTAAAAGTTTTTATGGAGTGTTAACCAATGGGAAAGAATTCCGTATTTATCAGCGATCGCAGGATAAATTAAAGTTTCTCTTTTGTTGTCAAGGAGAGAATATTGCTAACAATCTCAACAAAATCAATGCTTTGATTGGTAAAGAGAGTTTAACCAAGAGATTATCTACTTGTCAAGCTGTTTATGTCCCGAAAGTTTCTCAATCACCTATTAAGGAGTTACCTAAAAAATCTATGAAAGTTATTGCTGTTTACCACCATAAAGGTGGTGTCGGAAAAACCACCGTAGCTACTAATTTAGCTGCTGCTTTTAGTAACCAAGGAAAACGAGTTTTATTGATTGATATTGATGCTCAAGCAAACACAATTTTTGCTACTGGTTTAATTAAATTTCAGTTCGATGATGACGATGATTTGAAAGATAAAAATGTCTTTCATTTACTACACAACAAACAAATACAAGTTGCTGATGTTGTTAGAAAGTCTCAAGGATTTAACCAACCAGAAGTTGATGTGATTCCCTCTCATATTACATTAATTGAACGTCAACGTGATTTATTAAAGAAAGCTGCTAGTGCTTTCAGATTAGCTAATAAATTAAACTTAGTTGAAAACAATTATGATTTTGTGCTTATTGATACACCTCCATCTCTAGATTTATATGCACAAGCTGCATTAATTGCTGCTGATAGTTTAATTATCCCTTCTGACTTAAAGCCATTTTCTAATCAAGGTTTAAATAGTGTAAAAAATTTCATTGATGAGGTAATTAACTCTAGCAAAGAAGAATTAAATAAACCATTACTAAAAATCATGGGTGTTTTACCGTCTAAAATTTCTACTCATCATAAATATCTTCAGTATACATTTCCCAAACAAAGACGAGTTATTTCTGATAACTACAATTTTCCTATAATGGAAAACACAATTTCTGAAAGAATGTCTTTATCTCAATGTATTAACCAAAGTATAACAGTAGGAGATTTAGAAATTCCCGATCCTAAATCAATTTTTAATTACGCAAATAATGTTTCTTCTGCAAATACCTCTGCTGCTGAGTTTGAATCATTAGCTATTGAAATATTAGAAAAAATAGGAGCTTAATAATCATGGATTTTTTCTTAATTGATGTTGATACCATTAAGTGTTCTATACCTTATTCTAAAGTACAAGACTACGAGAGACAAATTGATCGGCTTGCTAATCTTATCTTAGATTCTGAAGGGATTATTAATCCTGTATTTGTTAAAAAAATTGGTTCTAATTCTTATGAATTAGTTTATGGAGAAATAGAATACTATGCTATGATGAAAGTCGGCAAAATAGATCCAGAAAAGGGAGAATCTATTGCGGCATTTATCATTAAGGAAGATCAACAAGAATTAATTAAACAACAGATTTATTTTTTGCGAAAATCTTTATCAAATGAAAAAAGTACAGAGGAAAGTCAATCATTAAATAGTGAGTTAGTCTCAACTGTAAATAGTAACTATAATAAGTCAAATTCAGTACAGAAAGACATTCATCAAATCCATGAACAATTAGAATCTCTCATAGAAATGAATACAGCAAAAGGATTGAAAAGGTTACTCAGAAAACAGCTAGAAAGTATTATTACTGAAGCTGAGACAAAGAGTAAACAAGAAGCAATACAATACCTTAAAAATTCCCAAGCTGAATTACTATATCAAAAAAATAAAATTGATGATCAAATACTAGAACTAAGTAAAGTCAATTTAATGGATACAACTTATGATCAATTATCTACACTGATGCAACAAGCAGGAAGTAATATCACTCAAATAAATGCTAGTTGGAAAGCTGTTGAATATTGGCGAAAATCTGATCAAGAATTAACTTGGGATAATTTGAAAAAATTCACAGTTAATAAGTCCAAAGAAAAGATAAAAGGGTTTGCCATTGGGACTTACCAAACTTTAAAAAAAGTTGCTTATTTGTAACTTTTAAACCCTTCAAGTTAATCATTGGATAATACTAGGGACATAATCTATTATGTCCCTAAATACCGCTATAATATTGAAAGAAAGAATATATAGTTAATTCAAATAATATCTTCTTAATAGGAAGACTAATTAAACCATGTCAACCAAAGAACAGCTACTAAAAGAAATTGAACAATCTCCTGACTATCTCATCGAAGAAGTCTTAAACTTCCTACTCTTTGTTAAACTTCGTTTAAAACAAAAAATAACTACTAATACTAATTTAGAAACCCATTCTATCCAAGAAAATTCTATTTTAGAAATGATAGATGAAATCACCCAAGATATTCCAGAAAGTGAACTGGAACAACTCCCAACTGATTTCTCTAAAAATTTAGATCATTACTTATACGGTTTACCAAAAGTTGAAGAATGAAGACAGTATTTGCAGATACTTTGCAGCCTATCGATAACTTGAAGATACTTTATAATAATAATTAACCTCAAACAATGCCAAATCCTCACCGTTTCCTATGCTGTCCCAAATAAAAACCCTTGCTGAAGAACTTGCACCCAGATTAATCGAAATACGTCGTCATTTCCACTCACATCCAGAATTAAGCGGACAAGAATACCAAACCGCAGCCTACGTTTCAGGGGTTCTCTCATCCTATGGTATTCACGTACAAGAAGCCGTAGGAAAAACAGGGGTTGTCGGCAACTTAGAAGGAAATGGTACAAAAAAAGGAATTTTAGCCATCCGCACCGATATGGACGCTCTACCCATCGAAGAAAGGACAAAACTAGAGTTTGCCTCATGTAAGTCTGGGGTAATGCACGCCTGTGGCCACGATGTCCATACCACCCTTGGCCTAGGAACTGCCATGATTTTAGCCCAGTTACGAGACCAATTACCCGGTAACATCCGCTTCCTATTCCAACCCGCCGAAGAAATCGCCCAAGGAGCAAGCTGGATGGTTCAAGATGGGGCGATGCGAGATGTGGATAGCATTTTTGGAGTTCATGTCTTTCCCTCCCTTACAGCCCGTTCTGTGGGCATTAGGTACGGAGCCTTAACCGCAGCAGCAGATGATATTGAAATCTTTATCCAAGGAGAGTCCGGCCACGGGGCCCGTCCCCACGAAGCGGTTGATGCTATCTGGATCGCATCCCAGGTTATTACCACCCTACAACAAGCTATCAGTCGCACCCAGAACCCTCTACGTCCCCTAGTTTTGACCATTGGCCAAATAACAGGAGGCCGCGCCCCCAATGTCATCGCCGATCAAGTAAGAATGGCCGGAACCGTGCGATCGCTCCATCCAGAAACCCATGCTAACTTACCAGAGTGGATAGAAGGCATTATTGCCAATGTCTGTAATGCTTACAACGCCAAGTATGAAATGAACTATCGTCGGGGAGTGCCTTCGGTCCAAAATGACATTAACCTGACACAAATAATAGAAAGTGCTTGTCGAGAAGCATGGGGCAATGATCTTGTCGAGATATTACCCGAACCCTCCCTAGGGGCCGAAGATTTTGCCTTATACCTAGAACACGCCCCCGGCACAATGTTTCGCTTAGGGGTAGGCCACGAGAAAAAAGATAACTATCCCTTGCATCATCCCTTATTTGAAGTAGATGAGTCAGCCATTGTTACCGGGGTTGTTACCTTAGCTTACTCCGCTTGTAAATATTGGGGAATACAGTAACGTGAGTTCGGAGTTCGGAGTTCGGAGTTCGGAGTTGTGATTTTTTTAAGGAGAGAATGGGGGTGCGATTCGTTCAGCTAGAAAGCCTGTACTAAATACAGGTGTGTAGCTAGTGCAGCTTGGCGAAAGTAATCCACCAGATTTTTACAGAAACTTTCGTGACTAGCCACGACAATGTGTTTCAATGAAACTAACGGAAGAATCTCGAAGTTGATGTCCATGATAAAAGCATTGCCAATTAACCTCTCCAACCTACAGAAAACAGTACTCCAACAAATAGTGGGAGGGACAACAAACCCCTATCGCCTTGTTAGACGAGCCAAGCTAATCTTAGCCGCAGCATCAGGAGAGAGCAATAGTTCGATTAGTCGAAGATTAGAATTAGACCGAGTACAAGTGCGTCAGTGGCGATCGCGATGGTTTGAGGAGAGAGAAAAACTGAGTGCCGCCGAAGAACAACAGGTAACGGAGAAAGCATTAATGGTCTTGATCAAAGGAATTTTAAGCGATCGCCCAAGACCTGGAACAACAAAATCCTTTACGGTCGAACAAGTAGTCCAGATTGTAGCGATCGCTTGTGAAGAATGTGAAAAATCAGACAGACCAGTGAGCCATTGGACACCTTCAGAGTTGGCGGATGAAGCCATAAAAAGAGGAATTGTCGAAAAGATTTCCCCCCGTAGTGTGGGGCGTTTTTTAAAAAGAAGCGACATTACAACCACATCTCGTTCGTTACTGGTTAAATGCCAAAATTGATGATCCCTTAAAATTTAAAAAGCAAGTCAAATATATCTGTGAACTTCATCAAGAAGCTAAAACTTTGTTAGAACAAGGAATTCATTTAATTAGTACAGATGAAATGACAGGGATTCAAGCTCTTGAGAGATTATTTCCGAACAAAAGAATCAAGCCTAAACAAGTAGAAAAAATCGAATTTGAATATGAAAGACACGGAACTTTAAGCTTGATTGCGAACTGGGATGTGGCAAGAGGAAAAGTTGTTAGTCCCTCTATTGGACCGACAAGAACAGAACAAGATTTTTCTGAACATATCCAGAGAACGATTAAGATTGATGAAAAAGCAGAATGGATTTTTATTGTAGATCAACTCAACACTCATAAATCGGAAAGCTTAGTCAAATTAGTAGCAGAAAGCTGTGGAATTACTATTGATTTGGGGAGAAAAGGAAAGGAGGGGATTTTGCAATCTATGGACAGCAGAGCAGATTTTTTATCAGATGAATCTCATCGAATTCGCTTTGTTTATGTTCCCAAACATACATCGTGGCTTAATCAAATTGAGTGTTGGTTTTCGATCTTAGTCAGGCGTTTACTCAAAAGAATTACTGTCCGTTCAACTGAAGAACTATCCCAAAAAATTCTCAATTTTATTGATTACTTTAATCAACATTTTGCTAAGCCGTTCGTTTGGAAATTTAAGGGCTTTAAAGATCATAAGTGACTGGTTGATTATTTTTGCCAAGCTGCACTAGTAAAATCAGGTAGTTCATTCATGATAGATTCTTAAGGTAATGTAACAATAAATACTGTGTGGATAGATATATTTTGTCATTGACTGACATTGTAGTGGTTTAACACTGTTAAAGCCAATATATTAACCTATCTAAAATTTTGGGTTACGATGGATTTATATATTCTTGTTATAATCTAGATTATAATCACGTAACCCACCCTACTATTATCTTAATGATTATCTTAATATTTACTTCTAGAAATAACTTTAACCTTAAATACAGCAACTTAGGGCATAATTGTACATTGACCTATAATCATTATCTAGAGCATAGTGGACAGTTTAAAAATTGCACACTTGATTAAAATGAAAGCATAACCTAAATATCTGATTAGGAGTTAATATTATGAAGTCCATTGAAGCACCCCAAAAAACTAATCTTTATGAAACAGATTATATTTTATGGATAGAAGAACAAGTAAAAGCACTAAGTGAACATAACGAAAAAGCACTTGATTGGTATAATCTAAAAGAGGAGATAAATAGTCTGGGGAAAGAACAAAATAATGCTATTCATAGCCTTTTGAAACAAATTATTATCCATAGATTAAAGTTAAATTATACAAATAAAAAGTTATCTAGAAATCACTGGATTAATGAAATAGATGACTTTCAAGATGAAATTGAAAGAAGATTAACGAAAACACTTTTAAATAAAATTAATCTTGAAACTGAATATGAACGAGCAAAACGTAAGGTTTTAAGACTTTATAATGTCAAATTACCTGATGTTTGTCCTTATACTTTTGAAGAGTTAATGAGAAGATTCCCATATAGCACTACGCATTAATGGCATCTATTATTTTTCTGAAACTTTCAATACTAGATTTTTGATAATCTTTAAATAAACAACTAACTAATATTTCTAGGTTGTCTTTATCAGTATCAGAAATACTTTCAAAAACTCGTACTGCTTCAGAATCAAGTTGTAAAGTTAAGGCGGATTTTTTCTTGGTTGACATAATTGATAATTGAGAACTAATCTAAACACTACCTTATCTGGAATTATGTTAATCTTATTCTCTCTTCCAGTCTTAAACATTAAACAAATCTTAAAAAAATTAGGACAAATATAAGAACACACCAAAAAATCCGTTAAAATCAAGAATCCGTAGTATAACTTGTCTTAACAAACATCTATAGATCAAAACCCTTTGGGTTAGATAATATGTGAAGTAGAAGCCCGTTGATCCAAGCAACAGTTCAACACTTGTCCTTCTAAAGACACAGGTTAAACCAAGAACCATTGACCGATCGATCCTTCCTTGACCATTACTTAAGCTGCGGTTTAGTTGCATGATAACTAACTCGCTTGAGCAACCTCGTTACCCTTAAACTTTGACTCGTATGGATGAGCGCACCATAATGAATATGAACCAAAATACCCCTAACCAACCCAACGTAACCTACATGGGAATACCCTCCCTCGTTGAAGAAAGAGACGCTTGTGGAGTAGGATTTATAGCAGATGTAAAAGGGAAAGGGAGTCATAAACTGATCCAACAAACCCTAACTGCGTTAAGCTGTATGGAACATCGGGGCGGTTGTAGTGCCGATAATGACTCAGGAGATGGCTCGGGTGTGATGACAGCTATCCCCCGTGAATTATTATCCCCCTGGTTTTCTGAAAAAGGCTTAACTATGCCTCCCGTGGAACAGTTAGGGGTGGGGATGGTATTCTTGCCTCAAGATAGCAGTAACAGAGAAGAAGATCGATCGCACGTTGAAAGCGTGGTTAAGGATGCAAACTTAACGGTTTTAGGATGGCGTGAAGTTCCTGTTAACCCTGATATTTTGGGAGTTCAAGCAAAAGAAAATCAACCCCGTATCGAACAAATAATGGTAACTTCTCCCGATGGTTTATCCGGGGATGAGTTGGATCGGGTATTATATATTGTGCGATCGCAGATCGGTAAACGGTTAGCAGATAATTTTTATATTTGCTCCTTCAGTTGTCGTACCATTGTTTATAAAGGTATGGTACGCAGCGAAGTATTAGGAGAATTTTATCAAGATTTAAGCGATCCTAACTATATTAGTCGCTTTGCTGTCTATCATCGGCGGTTTAGTACCAATACTATGCCTAAATGGCCCCTGGCTCAACCCATGCGTTTATTGGGTCATAATGGAGAAATTAATACCCTCATCGGTAATATTAACTCCATGGCCACCAGAGAGGTTAAGTTAAACGCACCAGGGTGGAAACCAGAGGAACTTACAGCATTAACCCCCATTGTTAACACAGCTAACAGTGACTCCTATAACTTAGATAGTGCCTTAGAATTATTAGTAAGAACCGGTTGCAGTCCCTTAGAAGCGGCCATGATCCTAGTGCCGGAAGCCTACAAAAATCAGCTTAATCTTAGAGATTACCCCGAAATTACCGATTTTTATGACTATTATAGCGGGTTCCAAGAACCTTGGGACGGTCCAGCTTTACTGGCATTTAGCGATGGTAAAATGGTGGGTGCTTGTTTGGATCGTAATGGGTTACGGCCGGCACGGTATTGTATTACCAAAGATGATTATGTGGTAGTGGGATCAGAAGCAGGAGTGGTAGACCTTCCAGCAGCAGATATTATAGAAAAGGGTAAACTGGGGCCAGGACAAACCATTGCAGTTGACTTAACCAGCCAAGAAGTGTTAAAAAATTGGCAGATTAAACAACGTATCGCTAAAAAACATCCTTACGGGGAATGGTTGCAAACCCATCGTCAACAACTAACCCATGAAACCTTTTCTCATACCCTTCTCTTAAACGACGCAAAACAACTCCTACAACAACAAACAGCTTTTGGTTACACAGCAGAAGATTTAGACATGATCGTGGTTCCCATGGCCATCCAAGGAAAAGAACCAACTTTCTGTATGGGGGATGATATTCCCTTAGCTGTCTTATCAGATAAACCTCATCTACTCTACGACTACTTTAAACAACGGTTTGCTCAAGTTACTAACCCTCCTATTGATCCTCTACGGGAAAGTTTAGTCATGTCTTTGGAGATGTTATTGGGGTCAAAAGGTAACTTACTAGATCCCCAAGCAGAAGATGCTAAACTGATCAAAATAGATAGTCCTGTTCTCAACGAAACGGAACTACAACGGATCAAAAATGCTGACTTTAATACCACTGAGTTATCTACACTGTTTGATATCACCTCAGGCCCAGACGGTTTAAAAGTTGCTTTAGAAAAACTCTGCCAACAAGCAACCGAAGCAGTAGAAAAAGGTGCCAAAATACTGATCTTAAGCGATCGCGTAGGGGCGAACGGCCGTTCGACCCTAGAGGGAAATATCAACGAAACCAGCAGTTATATTCCTCCCCTATTAGCAGTGGGAACCGTACACCATCATTTAATTAAACAAGGGTTACGCTTAGAAACATCTTTAGTGGTAGATACGGCCCAATGTTGGAGTACCCATCATTTTGCCTGTTTAGTAGGTTACGGGGCCTCTGCTGTATGTCCTTACCTCACCCTAGAAACCATCCGTCAATCAAATAAACTAGAAGATATCAGCATCCCAAAAGCGTTAGACAACTATCGTCATGCAGTAGAAGCAGGGTTACTAAAAATTCTCTCGAAAATGGGAATATCCCTGTTAGCTTCCTATCATGGGGCCCAAATATTTGAAGCGATCGGCCTGGGGATGGAGTTGGTAGATACGGCCTTTAAAGGGACAACCAGTCGTGTGGGTGGTTTAAATATCGCCGAACTTGCTCAAGAAGTTATTACAGTTCATAGTAAAGCCTTCCCCAACTTAACAGATAAGAGACTGACAAACTACGGTTTCATTAACTCCCGTTCTAAGGGAGAATACCACATGAACACCCCAAAAATGTCAAAACATCTCCATAAGGCGGTTAAAGCTTATAAAATTGGGCAAAATGGGGCTAATAAAGAGGCTTATGATCATTACGAACACTATAAAAAATACCTCGAAGAACGTCCTGTGACGGCCTTGAGGGATCTCTTAGACTTTAACCCCGATCGCCCTTCTATTGCTTTGGAAGAAGTCGAACCAGTAGAAGACATCGTTAAACGCTTCTGTACCGGTGGTATGTCCTTGGGTGCATTATCCAGAGAAGCACACGAGACTTTAGCGATCGCCATGAACCGTCTAGGAGGTAAGTCTAACTCAGGAGAAGGAGGAGAAGATCCCACCCGTTTTAATGTTCTCTCAGATGTGGACTCAGAGGGACATTCTCCCACATTTCCCCATCTTAACGGTCTCAGAAACGGTGATAGCGTTAGTTCTGCCATTAAACAGATCGCCTCGGGACGGTTTGGGGTAACACCAGAATATCTGATGAATGGTAAACAGTTAGAGATCAAAATGGCCCAAGGGGCAAAACCAGGAGAAGGGGGACAGTTACCCGGCAAAAAAGTTAGTCCCTATATCGCCATGTTACGCCGTTCTAAAGCAGGTGTTACCCTCATTTCTCCCCCTCCTCACCACGATATCTACTCTATCGAAGACTTAGCCCAGTTAATCTTTGACTTGCACCAAATTAACCCTAGTGCTAAGGTATCGGTTAAATTAGTAGCCGAGATCGGCATCGGAACCATCGCTGCAGGTGTGGCCAAAGCTAACGCAGACATTATCCAAATATCTGGTCACGACGGTGGTACAGGTGCATCCCCCTTGAGTTCTATTAAACACGCAGGTTGTCCTTGGGAACTAGGGGTAACAGAAGTGCATCGGATGTTGATGGAAAATAAATTACGCGATCGGGTTATTTTACGGGCTGACGGTGGCTTAAAAACAGGTTGGGACGTGATCATGGCTGCTTTGATGGGTGCGGAACAATACGGTTTCGGTTCCATTGCTATGATCGCCGAAGGTTGTATTATGGCCCGTATATGTCACACCAACCAATGTCCCGTTGGGGTAGCGACTCAGATGGAAAGGTTGCGTGAACGGTTTACCGGTATTCCTGAAAATGTAGTTAACTTCTTCTATTTTATTGCCGAAGAAGTCCGCTCAATTTTAGCAAAATTAGGTTATCGTTCTTTAGATGAGGTTGTAGGCCGTACTGATCTCCTGAAAATGCGCTCAGAGGTCAATTTAACTAAGACTCAGTCCCTTAACCTAGACTGTCTCTTGAACCTTCCCGATGTGAAAAGCGATCGCAGTTGGTTAAACCACCAAGATGTTCACAGCAACGGTCCCGTATTGGATGATCAGTTATTGGCCGATGCAGCTATTAGTTCCGCCATCAACACTCACGGAACCATAGCAAAAAATGTGAAAATTGTCAACACCGATCGCACAGTTGGGGCGCGTATTTCTGGGGTATTAGCCAAGAAATACGGCAATACCGGCTTTTCTGGGGAGTTAACCTTTAACTTTACCGGTGCTGCTGGTCAAAGCTTTGCTGCTTTTAACCTTCCTGGGATGATCATGCACCTAGAAGGGGAAGCAAACGACTATGTATGCAAAGGAATGCACGGAGGGGAGGTAGTTATCGTTCCCCCCAAAAATTCTATATTTGAGGCAGCAGATAACGTTATCGTCGGTAATACCTGCCTTTACGGGTCAACTGGCGGTGTTTTATACGCCAATGGCCGCGCTGGTGAACGGTTTGGGGTGCGTAACTCTATGGGTAAAGCGGTTATTGAAGGAGCAGGGGATCACTGTTGTGAATACATGACCGGTGGTGTTATCGTTGTCCTCGGTTCCGTTGGCCGTAATGTGGGTGCAGGAATGACCGGAGGGATCGGTTATTTCTTGGATGAAGATTACAGTTTCCCCGAAAAAGTTAACCCCGAAAATGTTGATATTCAACATATATGTACCGAAGCAGGGGAGGCACAATTAAAAGAATTAATTGAGGCTCATTTTGAACGCACTGGCAGTAAAAAAGCAGAACATATCCTCAATAACTGGGGAGAATATGTGAGCAAATTCTGGCAAGTAGTTCCCCCATCCGAGGCAAACAGCCCTGAAACGAACCCTAACCCAGTTATGATTGAGGAAAAGACCTTAACCCCTGCTAAATAATTAACTCGTAGGGTGGGCATTGCCCACCTTACTTTTTACTTCAATCAAATACTGTAATGAAAGTTAAAGAGGTATTAAAACGACTCAAAGCAGATGGATGGTATCAAGTAAGAATGCGAGGTAGTCATCGAATTTTAGCCCATCCTGACAAATCGGGCATTGTTGTCGTTCCAGGAAAATTAAGTAATGATATTCCTATTGGAACTTTATCAGCTATTTGGAAACAGGCAAAATTAGGAGATGAAAAATGAAACAGTATGCAGTGATTTATGAAAAAGGTGAAACCAATTGGGGGGCAATTGTTCCCGATTTACCAGGATGTGTTAGTATCGGTGATAGTTTAGAAGAAGTACAAGAAAATGTTAAAGAAGCGATCGCACTTTATTTAGAAGTTTTAGCAGAAAGAGGTGAAAAAATACCTGAACCTTCGACAAAAGTAGGATTAGTTAATGTTTAAGTTGATTTTTTTTATAATTAATTTATTGTTCTACTAATGTCTTGATATAGTCACTAATCAAATTTTGTCTAATAATAATGAATTTTTCATATTCATTATTTAATCCCATTTCAAAAGCTTCTCTATTAATAAAATTAGTTTCCAAAATATCGTATGTTTTGTCTCCTAAAAGTTGTTGAATCTGCTGAAAGTATAGTGATGGAGCTTTATCTGAAATACTTCTGTTATTAGATAAGCTGGTCATACAAACGTTCGTGTGTAGGTTAGCCTTTCTTTTTATTACACCTATTTGGCTCAAAAAATTCTTTGGAAATATATGATGATATTCGTTTTTATTAATAATGGCTAAAGTTTCTATTGTATTTATTGGATTTCCATCAAGTAAACTTCTTGGTTTCTTAGATGCTAAAATTAACGCGAATGTCTTACTTGCTGCACTTTTAAATGAGAACTGACTGTTAAGAAAATTATGGTAATTAACAGTTTTATTAATAGTAATATATTCAAGATAACCAGTTTCTGCATATTTTTTCATATTATTAACACTTTGCCTCATGAGAGTATAATTTGAACTACCAAAATAACTTGTTAAGCTAGTTATCCAAAACCATCGTTTTAAGGAATCTCGCTGTTCAATAGTTGGTTTTGGGCAAACATCGAAAAATATAACCAACAAAGTAAGTTGTAAATTATAGGGTAGGTATGCTTTAGAACTTAATGGTAATTCATTCGTTAAAAAATCTACTGCTAACTTATAACTTTCTTGACATTTATTTATTGCTAATTTTAAATCTTTTGAATCAAGAGTTCTTAATTTATCCAAATCCTCTTTTAAAATTCCGAAACCAGCACAAGTAGATATATTATTAAGAATATCTCTATCGGAGACTCCATCAAAATTTTTAGCTTCTATTGATTCACGTATATTTTCTAATCCACTATTTAGATGAAAATCTTCATTTTAAATTATATCATCACTTGTTACGCTAATGCGATCGCCGATATTGTAGGGTGCGTTAATGAAATGTAACGCACCGTCTTAAGAAGATTGTTGTTGAGGGATCTTGTGGGGTAAACAAATGGATATAATTAATAATTATGGAATTTGAATGGAACCCAGACAAGGCTATTAGGAATATCCAAAAACATAATATTTCTTTCACAGAAGCAGCCACCGTTTTTAATGATCCTTTATCTCTTACCTATCCAGTTATGGTTGAGGAAAAGACCTTAACCCCTGCTAAATAATTAACTCGTAGGCCGATGCACTGCCCACCTTACTTTTTTCATCTTATTTCTAAGATCAGTTCTTTACCTAAAGCTTTAATATACTTTTCAAGAGTAACAATATCTACCGATTGTATATTATTTTCTATTTCAAAAACTGTTGCCTGATCGCAGTTTAGTTGTTGTGCTATTTCTTCTATTGTTATACCAGATTTCTCTCTAGTTTGTGCTAATATAAACCCTAATTTAAAACTAAGATAACCAGATTCAAAATTGTCGGAAAAGTCACAATCCTTTTGTTTTCTTTCCGTAATATACTTCTCAAGATCACTCATTATTTAATCTCCTGTTTAGATAATCTCGTTTTCTCTGTTGTGCTAAATTGATTTCTTGTAAAGGGGTTTTTTGAGTCTTTTTAGTAAATCCATTAGTTAAGATGAATACATTATTTTCAACAAAAAAGCCAAGTAGCCGAAATATATTGTTACCAACTTGAATCCTTACCTCCCATATATCATCAGTATTTACTAATTTTTTTAGATATTGACTCGGTATCATATCTAATTCCTGAATTAATCGTAACACCCAAAGCACTTTTTGCGCTTGTTTTCCAGATAGAGAATCTAAAAAATCAACTACGGGAGTTGATCCTGTTTCTGTACGATAAAAAATTATTTCTCTCATATAATAATCTCTCTTTGCATAAATTTCCAAACCGTGGGGTTGATCCCATAGTGTTGAATTAAAAATGGAGACAAACTCTTATGACAACAGCTAAAAGTAAACAAATTACCATTGGTGGTATTCCTGTCTCAGTTTATCTGGTGACTGATGAAGGAGAATATCGGTGGTCAATGCGTCAAGCTAGTAGAGCGGTAGGTTATGGTGATTCTTGGTTAAGAGACACATTACGTGCTGAGAGTAATGCACTGGTTCGATTGAAAGAATACGGTTTTGAGAACGATATTATTGAGGTTGCTGGACGAGGATTTATTGAAACTCACTTAATATCAACGAGAGATTTCATGTCCATTGTGCTATACGCTGCTTTAATAGGTGGAAAAAAACAAGCAGCGGCCTTGTTAGTCGCTTCAATGCAAGAAACATTAGAACGACGTGCTGATTATGCTTTCGGGATAATTAGAGACGAAGATGAATATATTCAGAAGTTTGAATATCGTTATGCGTCTATTATTCTCAATAAAACCTTGCGTGAAGCTATTGGTGACTGGATTCAAGACTCTGATAAAACAACAATTGATGATTACATCAAAGAGCATAGATTAAGAGGTGGACAAAGAGCAATTTATACTCGAACTTTAGGAGAAATTTATCAAGTTATTTTTGGAAAATATAAAAAAGAAATTAATAGAGATTTAGATGTTGCTGAATATAGAACTCCTAAAGACTCTGTTCATGTAACTCAATTACAGAGAATTGCTCAAATTGAAGATTTAGCGGCTAAATATATTGCACGTAGAGTATTAAAGCCAATTGAGGCTGTTCGAGAAGCAGCAGAAGTTTTAATGATTGATATCGAACAACCCAAATTAGGCGATCGAGTCACCAGAACCGATGTACATAAAGTTTTAAAAGCTAAAAGTAGTTAGTGCGATCGCTGATCTTGTAGGGTGCGTTAATGAAATGTAACGCACCGTCTTAAGAAGATTATTGTTGAGGGATCTTGTGGGGTAAACAAATGGATAAGAAGATACATAATCTTTGACCTCCTAATAATTAACAAAAAATGAAACAGTACGCAGTGATTTACGAAAAAGGTGAAACTAATTGGGGGGCAATTGTTCCCGATTTACCAGGATGTGTTAGTATTGGTGATACCTTGAAAGAAGTACAAGAAAATGTTAAAGAAGCGATAAAACTGTATTTAGAAGTTTTAGCAGAAAGAGGTGATAAAATTCCTGAACCTTCGATAAAAGTAGGATTGGTTAATGTTTAAAAAGAAAACCTAATATAACTCTTACTGATAAACTTGACCACGAGATGCTATTAAGAGAATAGTAATAATACCTTGAGAATCATCAATAGTATAAATTATGCGCCAATTACCGAGTCGATAACGAAAACGTCCAGATAACTTTCCTTTAAGTGGTTTAATATTAGGATGTTGATAAGGATTTTGAGAAAGTTGATCAAAACAACGATTTAATCGAGACGCTAAAGACTGATCAGCTTGTTCATAAAATCGCTGTGCTTTACGAGTTAAGATTAAATCATACATTGCGACGAATAGCCTTAAATGACACTAAATCTCCTGTTGCTGCTTGTTCTTCTGCTTCTCTTAAATCATTTTCAAAACCAACAATATTTAATAATTCTTCCGTTGCTTCATTATCTTCTCTTTCTACTAAATAAGACAAAAAATCAGCAGCAACTAACAGTTTTTCTTCTGATAGTTGATTAATATAGGACTGAACTTGCTCACGAATTCCTAAATCACTCATAAATAAAGCATAATGTATTTCGATAAGATTATATCATACATTACAATTCTTCTCTCAGATATTAACACCCATTGGCAGACCATTGCCCCTATTCTAATAATTCGTAATGAAGAAGAATATGATCAAGCTGTGGAAAGATTAAACGCTTTAATTTAAGTAATATTAATCATCATTGATAAATATCAAAATAAAAAACAAAAAAATAGAATCTCTATCAATGGCACTAACAAGAATGCCAAGAAGCGATAAAATATAAAAATAGAAGATACAAAGCACAACCATAGCAGGACAAAAATTAGTGAGGATATTTTTTGTCTGCTTAATTCTCATTCCGAGGTAACGAGGAATGTCATTAACATCAAACACCATCATGGCTAGTGCTGTAAAAAAAAGAAGCAAAAACTAGGAGATTTGTATTATCATGAGTTATGATTTCGATCTGTTTGTCATTGGTGGGGGTTCAGGGGGTATTGCCACCGCTAGACGTGCTGCAGAATACGGCGCAAAAGTCGGTTTAGCCGAATATAATCGCTTAGGCGGAACCTGCGTTAATGTAGGATGTGTTCCAAAAAAATTGATGGTGTATACTTCCCATTTTTCCGCACAGTTTCAAGAGTCTCAAGGGTACGGTTGGAGTCCGGTTAAAAGTACCTTAGATTGGTCAAAAATGATCACCGCAGTTAACGAAGAAACCCAACGTCTTAATGGTATTTATCTGCGGATGTTAGATAACTCCAAAGTAAAACTTTATCGGGACTATGCTAAACTACTTGACCCCCATACCATCGAAGTAGGAAATAGTAAAATTACCGCAGATAAAATCTTAATTGCAGTGGGAGGACATCCCGTCAGGCCAGACATACCAGGGATCGAAAATACCATTATTTCTGACCAAATGTTTACCTTAGCTGAACAACCAAAACGGATGGTAATCTGGGGCGGTGGTTATATTGGGGTAGAATTTGCCTGTATAATGCGAGGCTTAGGATCAGATGTAATTCAAGTTATTCGTCGGGATAAAATTCTCAGGGGTTTTGATGAAGATATCCGTAGCACCATTCAAGAATCTATGGAAAATCATGGTATAAAAATCCTTAAAAATTGTACCATTACCGCCATCGAAAAAACATCCCAAGGGTTAAAAATTGCCGTTCAAGGTGATCAAAATAATGAGATGGTTTTAGTCGATACCATTGGTTTAGCAGCCACGGGACGTAAACCTAGTTTAGATAATTTAGGCATAGAAAATACTGCGGTTGAAGTTAACAATGGGGCGATCGCTGTTGATCAATATGGTTGCACCGCTCAAGACAATATCTATGCAGTGGGAGACTGTACCGATCGCATTAATTTAACCCCCGTGGCCATCAATGAAGGGCGGGCTTTTGCTGATACCCATTTTGGCGGAAAATCCCGTGTCATGAGCTACGAAAACGTTCCCTCTGCTGTGTTTAGTACCCCGGAAGCAGCTACCGTCGGGTTAACGGAAGAAGAGGCCAAACAACAGTACGGAGAAGACGCAATTAAAGTCTATCGTAGTAAGTTCCGTCCCATGTACTACGTTTTACCAGGAAAAGAAGAAAAAACCCTGATGAAATTGATCGTTCACCAAGAGAGCGAAAAAGTATTAGGGGCCCACATGGTAGGTGACTATGCAGCAGAAATAATTCAAGGAGTGGCGATCGCTGTGAAAATGGGAGCCAAAAAATCGGATTTTGATGCAACCGTTGGTATTCATCCCACCTCAGCAGAAGAGTTCGTTACTATGCGTTAATACTGGTCCCAGGAAAATTATTTGTTGACATAGGGATAAGGGAGACTGGGGGAGACTGGGGGACACCGGAGACTGGGGGAGACTGGGGAGATGGGGGAGCAGAATATTAATATTGCTTCTAGTCTTCCCACCCTTCCCTGTTACTGAGCGAAGTCGAAGTACACTTCCCACTCCCCACCCTCCCTATTTCATCAACTTTTCACGCTAACACGGTTAACCCCTGTAAATAATCATTTAACTGGCGATCGTGATCGTGACAAAGGTTTCCTAATGGTAAATCATCGGGCAAAAATGCTTTAACTCCCATTACTTCTAAAGGATCTTTTATAGAAAACTCCCCTTTAACTTCCGCTTCCATCAAAATAGAAATTGAGTGAATTCTGGGGTCACGATCCATAGACGAATAAACCCCGACTAACCGCCGAATATTTAATAATTCTAATCCTGTTTCTTCCTTTAATTCTCGTTTAGCTGTGGTAATGACATCTTCTCCCCAGTCAACAATACCCCCTGGTAGTCCCCATTGTCCTGTATCCTTTCTTTGAATCAAAACAATACTCCCATCAGGAAGCACCGGAATAATCGTAGCACCCGTAATAGGATGACGGAATATAATCCCCATTACAGTCTTAATATATCGCCACACTTGACCCATATGAATAATCTCCCTCCTTAAAGCTTAATCAAGAAGTTTGGAGAGACTATCATCAACCTATTCCGTTTCATAGACCAACCTCTAAAGTGACACTCCTCCCGACGCTGATCCAGTAGGTACAGCGCGGGCTTCCCTACCTCACGACAGGGCGTTACTGTTTCATCGGTCTTTTCTAGATACACAAATGTTGCCATTCACATATCCCAGTCCAGATACCTCCACAGTCAGCACCACCGACTATCCATCGGCTGCAATGTATCGAGTTTTTATCCAGAAAGACTTTTCTACCCGTTTCCAGTTTCCGAGCATTGTTGATTGTCTGGGGCAATCTAGGGACGCTTATCTCCACTGGCTAGAGCGATGGGGTTCGCCCTTTAAGTTTTTAGCCTGTTTCCAGGTGTCGATTAGACTTATTCCATCTTACTTTTGGCTGGCTTGTTTGTCAATTTTCGTGGCATCGAACCACTCAAGTGGAGGACATCTCACGATGGCGAAGCGTCTTCGCCATCGTGAGATGTCCGTGACCCGCCTTTCATCCCGACGCTGACTTCGTACAGCGCGGGGCTACGGGCGCGGTAAACTAAACTTTAACCTTGAGTCTTCGTAATCTAACTTCCATTTTTACATAAGATGAGATAATGTTACAAATCTTTACTAAATAGTCGGTTATCGTGTAGACTGGTCAAAGACTAAAAATAATATTTATTAAGGAGCAAGAAACAGCCATGCAGTCGGCACAGACGCTGCCAAGAGTACCCAGAGAGTATCTTAAACCCCCAGGAGGGTTAAATCCGAACGTGGTAATGTTTTTTACCGCTTTATCCCTCATTGGTTGTTCAATCAGTGGTTATTGGTTATGGCAGTGGCCTGACTGGATCTGTTTTTTCTGTAGTGTTCTTGCCCTACATATGTCAGGTACAGTGATCCATGATGCTTCTCATAATTCTGCTCATAGCAACCGAATTATTAATGCTATTTTAGGCCATGGAAGTGCTTTGATGTTAGGCTTTGCCTTCCCAGTATTTACACGGGTGCATTTACAACATCATGCTCACGTCAACGATCCCGATAATGATCCCGATCATTTCGTTTCCACTGGTGGACCCTTATGGATGATAGCAGCGCGCTTTTTTTATCACGAAATTTTCTTTTTTAAGCGTCGCTTGTGGAAAAAGTACGAACTCTTAGAATGGTTTTTGAGTCGTTTATTCCTATTTACTGTGGTTTTTTTGGGTATTCATTACGAATTTATCGGTTTTGTCATGAATTTCTGGTTTGTTCCTGCTTTAGTGGTGGGAGTTGCTTTAGGATTATTCTTTGATTATTTACCCCATCGACCTTTTAAAGAACGCGATCGCTGGAAAAATGCGAGGGTTTATCCCAGCGCTATTCTCAATATCTTAATTTTTGGACAAAACTATCATTTAATTCATCATCTCTGGCCCTCTATTCCTTGGTATAAGTATAAACCAGCTTATCATGCTACTAGACCTTTATTAGATGCTAAAGGATGTGATCAATCTTTGGGTTTATTGCAAGGAAAAAATCTCTGGAGTTTCCTCTATGATGTCTTTTTGGGAATTCGTTTCCATGACAATCATCATAAAAAATCCCTATGAATTATCTGGCCCATTTACTATTAACAGTACCCGTGACAATGGGGTTAATTGCCGAGAGCCGTATGAAGTGAAAGTTTCATGTACGGTTCGGAATGGGAGTTGTGGTAGGTGACTACCACTTCGACCCCTTCGTGCGACCCACCCGAACTTTGGATTGACAGACAGCCTAACATCAAAGCAAAGTAGCAATACTTTCGGCGCAGAAACATTGTCAGATCGGGAAAAGAAATTACTGAAGAATCAAAAAGTCGGCAGCAATAGCGTAAGTCAAAACAGTGATTTGTCGAAGAACAATTTATACTCCTTGGGACACAGGGAGTCTGCCTCTGTACAGTGAAAACTGTACGACAGTTAGTACCACTTTTGTGAGTAAAACCTGCGGAGGGAACGTAAGACCAAAACAAAACTTGTTTTGTGGAGGCTGGTCCCGTTGAAAGAGGAAGCCCCGTATGAAGCGTAGCGAAATACGTGGGTATGTCACCTTATTGAAGATTCCACCAGCCAAAAGTGGGGCCAATAAAACGAACTGTTACCCAGAGAGCGACCATAATCCCAATACCAAACCAGGCCCCTCGTGTAGTCCATTGATAGAAATCATCAGCTTGAACCTTTGAAATAGGAACCCAAGGCAAAATACGTTCCTCTTGACCGTACTGTTCTCCTAAAGCGTTTTTACGGCGTTTGGCTTCACCCATCTTTCATCCTACAACTCGTCATGATCCTATAATAACCTTTGAGGGGCTTTTAACTGTAGGCAGTAATCTATGATAATTTAGTATTATCTCTGACGTAAGGACACATTGCATAAGATCACTACCTAAGTTTCTAAAAGCGGTTTCGGGTGAACATTTGCCTAAGAAATCATATAATTGAATCAAAGTAATAAACAGTTTCAAAATTAAGTTTGACTATTGTAAAAGTGTAATAGGAAAATGAGCTTTATTCATGATTAATGTTCATGGCTCTCAGTTTATAGCCAATATTCTAATTGTTGATGATAAACCAGCTAATCTGCGGATTCTATCCACCATTTTAACCAAGGCTGGTCATAAAGTAAGGGCTGTTACCAGTGGGAATATGGCACTAATCACGGCTAAAACCATGCCCCCCGATATCATCCTCTTAGATGTCAAAATGCCCGACATTGATGGTTATCAAGTTTGTCAAAAACTCAAACAGTTCCCCGAAACCGCCGAGATACCTATCATTTTTCTTAGTGCCTTACAAGATGTAGAAAACAAGGTAAAAGCCTTTGAAGCAGGAGGGGTCGACTATATTATCAAACCCTTCCAGTTTGAGGAAGTTCTCGCTAGGGTATCAATTCATATCAGCCTAAAACACGCCCATAATCAACTGCAAAAACTGAACAAAGAACTAGAAAAAAGAGTTAAAGAACGTACTGCTGACTTGAAACAAATTCAGGAAAAACTGTCTTTTCATGCCCGTCAAGACACTTTAACCCATTTAGTTAATCGTTCCGTATTTTTGGAACGGATTGATCTCGCCCTAAAAAGATTTCACGAAGAAGAAGATTATCTTTTTGCAGTTTTCGTTATTGATCTCGATCGCTTTAAAATGATTAATGATAGCGACGGTCATCAGGTGGGGGATCTCTTATTAGTTGAAGTTAGTCGTATCTTAGAAAGTTTAGTAAGTCAAGCCGATACCGTAGCCCGAGTAGGAGGGGACGAATTTGCCATTCTTCTCGATCCTATCCGTGATGTGAACGAAGCCCTTAAACTAGCCCAAAATATAAAAGAAGCCTTGACTACTTCCTTTTTTATCCAAGGACGACAAGTCTTCATCAGTTCTAGCATTGGCTTAACATTTAGTGAGAGCAGTTATAACTCTGCCCTAGAAATTCTGCGCGATGCTGATATTGCTATGGGAAAAGCGAAACAAAAAGGGAGAGGAAAATATGAGATTTTCAATCAAGAAATGCACACCCAAGCTTTAAATTTATTAACCTTAGAAACGGATTTAAGATACGGTATCGAGAAACAAGAATTTGAAGTTTATTATCAACCAATTATGAACTTAAACCCGATAAAATTAGTTGGTTTTGAAGCCTTAATTCGTTGGCAACATCCCGACAAAGGGTTTATTTCCCCTGGGGAGTTCATTCCTGTTGCCGAAAACACGGGGTTGATTATTCCCATCGGCAAAATTGTCTTAGAAAAAGTGTGTCAGCAAATCCAAACCTGGAAAAAAAAGTTTCAGCAAATAACTATTTTAAAAATAGCTGTTAACTTGTCCAGTAAACAGTTTAAAAATGCTTATATTCTTCAAGAAATTGACGAAGTGATGGAAAGAACAGGGTTGACCTCTAACAATTTAAAACTAGAGATTACTGAAACATCTCTAATTGACCATTCCCAAGAAACCATCAAGTTATTAAAACAGTTAAAACAACGAAATTTAGAAATTTGTCTCGATGATTTTGGGACAGGTTATTCTTCTTTGAGTTATCTCCATCGTTTTCCCGTTGATACCTTAAAAATTGATCGTTCTTTCATTAATTGTATAGGTCAACCGGAAGAAAATTTAGAGATTATTCAGTCAATTATTCATTTAGCTCATAATTTAGGGATGAATGTAGTAGCAGAAGGAATCGAGACTGAAGAACAACTAATCTATCTACAAAAACTAAATTGTGATTTTGGTCAAGGATACCTATTTAATCGTCCTTTAACTGCTCAAGAAACTGAAAATTTATTGAGAGATGGTTGTTGAAAAGCTCCCCACTGAATAACTGATAACTGATAACTGATAACTGATAACTGATATAGTCAGAGATATTGCCATCATAGGAGAGTCAATAGTGTTTGGGTTAAATCAGCGATCGCCATTGATCACGTTTCTGTCGAGTTTAGTATTAATTGTCCTTCTCAGTTGGGGTTTGATCGGGTGCAGCGATGGCCTAGAAGCATTTTCCCAGGATCAAGAAACCTCTAAGCTTACCGTCACCACCAGTAAATTAACAGAAGTTGCCCCACCAACGGTTATCCAAGAACTGAAAGAGATTTTAGCCCAATATCATCCTCAAGTGGCTATTATTAGTCCCAAACCTCAGCAAATGTTCTCAGAAACCTCGGTTCCTGTACAACTAGAGGTTAAAGATTATCCCCTCTTCAAAGACGAAAAATTAGGACTTGGACCAAATTTACATTTGTTTGTGGATAATAAACCCTATCAGACAGTTTATAACGTTGATGAACCCATTATTTTAGAAGATTTAAGCCCAGGAACCCATACTATCAGAGTATTTGCCTCTCGTCCCTGGCACGAAAGTTTTAAAAACGAAGGGGCCTACGCAGAAACAACATTTAGTGTTTTTACAGAAACAGAAGATAACTCTCCCTCCGCCTCTCTTCCTCTACTAACCTATAGTCAGCCTCAAGGCAGTTACGGAGCCGAACCAATCATGTTAGATTTTTATCTAACCAATGCCCCCTTACATCTTGTGGCACAAAGCGATCCCAATGATGATATTGTAGATTGGCGCATCAAAGCCACTATTAACGGGGAAAACTTCTTAATTGATACCTGGCAACCCATCTATTTACAAGGGTTTGAACCTGGAGAAAATTGGGTTCAGTTAGAATTTATCGATGAACAAGGACAAGAAGTTAGTAACACCTTCAATGATACGGTTAGAGTAATTACCTATGAACCATTAGGAGAGGATACCCTCTCGCAACTGTTACGAGGAGAACTTTCCCTAGACATGGCTCGTTCTATTGTTGATCCCAATTATGTCTATACTTTAGAGCCATTACCCAGTGAAGAAGAGACACCTTCTGAAACAATAGAAGAAATCATCGAAAACGAAACAGAACCTCAAGAATCTGTTGAAATAATCGAAATAGAAACAGAAACTCAAGAATCTGCTGAAACTATGGAAATGGAAGAAAAAGCTCTTGATACTGTTGAAACCATCGAACCAGAAGCACAAAATCTTGAGTCTGAGATGGAAACAGTAACCCAACCGATGGCAGAAGAAGAAAGGGACCTAGGAGATATTACCCTGGATGATTGAGAATGGTCTGGCCAGAAAAAATAAAAGGATAGTTAAAATTCCTAGCATTTCCTAGGGAACTAAATTATCCTGAAAGGTGTCAAAAGACAATTTACTCAATACAGTTTACCCAATTAGGTTGGAGTGAGGTCATCGTGTTTATGAAACACTCACATATGTTAGCAGGGTTAGCTCTTGGCTTATCCCTATTAGGAATGTCTCCTGCTCAAGCAGAACCCGCGCAAAAAGAAGTTCTCATCAGTCAATTAGCTGGTCACGAATTAGAAGATCCCATCGACGTTTATCGTCAAGACTGGTTAGACTTCAAATTTAATGAATATATCATCGGTCGTATTCGTGGCGTTACCGGAGATGTAGCACAAATCCAAATCATTTCTGCTGGCATCAGCCAAGATGCTCACGTCAGAGTAACTCATGACCTAGGTTTCACCACCGGAGAACGGGATGTTTGGAAAGTGACCGCTGCAATGCCTCATTTATGGCCCAATTTGGTGGCTGGTTCCGACGTGATCATGAAAGTGGTTGATGGTGAATTCGTTATCATCGGAGACAAGCGTTCCTACTACCGCGCACAGCAAACTTATGCTCGTCCCTATTGGGTATCTCGTTTAGATTTACGGGAAGTACCCGAAGTAGTACGGACAAATATCAGTTGGGAACGTCCTGACGTAAGTTTACCTCCTATGCCCGAAAATACAGTTGAAATTGCCCCTGCTGAACCTGTTCCTGGTATGTGGTAAGGTTAGTGTAATAAGTTAGAGAATTTAGTGACAAGAGCAAAAATTAATTATTGGTAAAATAAAGGCGATACTCACAAAAAACTTGTTAGTATCGCCTTTATTTCGCATTTGGCACTACCTTCCCAACAACATTAATAAAACATCCACCCTTTATACCTTTTGGGTTTTTTCTTGAAGGGGATGGGGGAGGATGTGCGATCGCGACTAAAATAGAACATATAGACAGAAATTAAGTGAGGCGGTTTGCCCTGTGGTTTCTTCAATAGCAAAAATAACTCCATTCTTAGCAGAAACTCCCCAACGCTGTACAGGGGCTTACGCCCTCATAGATAGCCTAGTTCGTCACGGCGTTAAACACATTTTTGGCTATCCCGGGGGAGCCATTCTCCCCATTTATGACGAATTATACCGAGCCGAAGCCAGGGGAGAGCTTCAACATTTCTTAGTACGTCACGAACAAGGTGCGTCCCACGCGGCCGACGGTTATGCTCGGGCCACTGGTAAAGTGGGAGTATGTTTCGGGACCTCTGGGCCTGGGGCAACAAATTTAGTAACAGGGATCGCTACAGCACATCTCGATTCTATCCCGATGGTGGTAGTAACCGGACAGGTGGGAAGAGCGGCCATTGGCAGCGATGCGTTCCAAGAAACGGATATTTTTGGCATTACTCTACCCATAGTCAAACATTCCTACGTGGTACGCTACGCCCAAGATATGGCTGGGATCGTGGCTGAAGCTTTCCATATCGCCAGTACCGGACGGCCTGGCCCTGTGTTGATCGATGTGCCGAAAGATGTGGGACTCGAAGAATGCGACTATATCCCTGTTGAACCGGGACAGGTTAAATTACCTGGGTATCATCCCACGGTAAAAGGAAACCCCCGTCAAGTTAATGGGGCCTTATCTTTAATCGAAACTTCACAACGTCCCTTACTCTATGTGGGAGGTGGGGCGATCGCCGCCAATGCTCACGTACAAATACAAGAATTTGCCGAACGTTTTCAAATACCCGTAACCACGACGTTAATGGGACTTGGCTCCTTTGATGAGCATCATCCCCTATCCGTGGGAATGTTGGGAATGCACGGCACCGCTTACGCTAACTTTGCGGTGAGTGAGTGCGATCTGTTGATCGCTGTGGGAGCGAGATTTGACGATCGCGTAACCGGAAAATTAGATGAGTTTGCCTCCCGTGCGCGAGTGATCCATATCGATATCGATCCGGCGGAAGTGGGTAAAAACCGAAGACCTGATGTTCCCATTGTGGGAGATGTAGCTCAGGTACTCGAACAGTTATTACAGCGATCGCGAGAGATCGATGTTCCCCTAGATCCTCAGAAAACCGAAGCTTGGTTACATCGCATTAACCGTTGGCGCCAACAATATCCCCTGGTTGCCCCCCATTATGACGGTACCATATCCCCCCAAGAAGTAATCGCGGAAATTGCTCAACAAGCACCTCACGCTTACTACACAACGGATGTGGGACAACATCAAATGTGGGCCGCCCAATTCTTAAATAACGGGCCCCGTCGTTGGATTTCTAGCGCAGGGTTAGGAACCATGGGTTATGGAATGCCGGCAGCCATGGGGGCTAAAGTTGCTTTACCAGAAGAAGAGGTAATCTGTATTAGTGGTGATGCTAGTTTTCAGATGAATCTGCAAGAGTTGGCTACTTTATCTCAGTATGGGATCGCAGCGAAAACCGTGATTATTAATAACGGTTGGCAGGGAATGGTGCGTCAATGGCAACAAGCCTTTTTCGGTGAGCGTTACTCCTCGTCTAATATGCAGTCAGGAATGCCCGATTTTGAACTGTTGGCTAAAGCTTTCGGGATCAAGGGTATAACGGTTACAGAGCATTCTCAATTGTCTGGTGCGATCGCTGAAATGTTAGCCCATGACGGTCCTGTGTTGATGGATGTTCATGTGAAAAAGGATGAAAATTGTTATCCTATGGTTGCTCCTGGGAAAAGTAATGCCCAAATGTTGGGACTTCCTGAGTTAAAACCGACAATTTTTATGAAGGAATTAACCCGTTGTACTTCCTGTGGTGTGGATAACCCTGTAACTAACAAGTTTTGTCCTGAATGTGGCGCAAAAGTTTAATTTGTGGGGAAACAGAGGAAAAAGTTAATGTTCTCTGTTTCTCCTTATTTTTTAACAAAATTATTGGCAGAAGTCCCCACCTATAAATTTCCTTATATCCAACTCAGGTGTCTCTAAGTAGTATCATAAACATTCAACAGAAATATAGTCATAAAAGCATCTCGTTTGATTATTAATACTCTCATTAATCAGAAAATAGGAACTCTGATTATTGGTCATAATCCTGGCTGGAAACAGAAAGTTAACTTAGGGAAAAGAAACAATCAAAATTTTGTATTTATTCCCTATAATAAGCTCATAGAAATGTTATCTTATAAAGCAGAAATGGTGGGTATTAAGGTAATTATTACTGAAGAATCTTATACATCGAAAGCTTCGTTTCTGGATAATGATCCTATTCCTGTGTATCAGAAAGGTAAAAAAAATCAAGTAACTTTTTCTGGGAAAAGAGTAAATAGAGGTTTGTATCGCACTGGCAAAAGAAAATTAATCAACGCCGATGTTAACGGTTCGTTGAATATCATGAGAAAAGCAGTCCCAAATGCCTTTAGCTATGGGATAGAGGGTGTTGTAGTTCACCCAGTCAGGGTAATACCTGCAAAATAAGGATATGTCATATTTGACTATATTTTTATGAACTATATATTAAGTTATCAGAAAATTATTACAGTCCATCTTCCCATCGTTACCCAAGAGTGGGATGATAAAGACAAACCTTGGGGCAAATTACAGACCAGGAGTTGCCCACTCCACACTGATTGTTGTCTTATCGTAGTTTATTGCAAGAAAAATTATGGTTGCTGCCACCCAGTCACTTCAAGAACTGTGCATTAATTCTATTCGTTTTTTAGCGGTTGACGCTGTAGAAAAAGCTAAATCAGGACACCCCGGACTGCCTATGGGTGCGGCTCCGATGGCTTATGTCCTCTGGGATAAGTTTATGCGGTTTAACCCCAAAAACCCCAAATGGTTTAACCGCGATCGCTTCATCTTATCTGCGGGTCATGGCTGTATGTTACAGTACGCCTTACTCTATTTGACCGGTTACGATAGTGTCACCATCGAAGACATTAAACAGTTCCGTCAATGGGGATCAAAAACCCCTGGACACCCAGAAAACTTTGAAACCGAAGGGGTAGAAGTTACCACCGGTCCTTTGGGACAAGGGATCGCTAATGGAGTAGGTTTAGCCCTAGCAGAAGCCCATTTAGCAGCTACCTTTAACAAACCAGATGCTACCATCGTTGATCACTACACCTATGTTATTTTAGGGGATGGTTGCAACATGGAAGGTGTGGCCGGTGAAGCTTGTTCTATTGCTGGACACTGGGGTTTAGGTAAACTGATCGCTCTTTATGACGATAACCACATCTCTATCGATGGTTCTACAGATGTGGCGTTTACCGAAGATGTGTCCAAACGCTTTGAAGCTTACGGTTGGCACACTATCCATGTGCCAAATGGTAACACCGATTTAGATGCTATTGCTAAGGCCATCGAAGAGGCGAAAAAAGTCACCGATAAGCCTACCATGATCAAAGTTACCACCACCATCGGTTATGGGTTCTCCCAACAAACAAGACACCGCCGGTGTTCACGGTGCTGCTTTGGGTGCAGATGAAGTGGCTTTAACCCGTAAAAACTTGGGATGGGACTATGAACCCTTCGATATCCCCCAAGATGTGCTTAAGGCAATGAATAAGGCTGAACAGGGTGCTAGTTACGAAGCTGAATGGAACCAAGCTTTTGCAGCTTACAAGGCTAAATATCCCACCGAAGCTGCTGAGTTTGAACGTTATTTAAGTGGTCAACTTCCCGATGGTTGGGATAAGGACTTACCTACCTTCACCCCCGATGATGACGGACAACCTACTCGGAAACATTCCGCTGCTATCCTCAACATCTTAGCTCCTGTTGTACCTGAGTTAATCGGTGGTTCGGCGGATTTAACCCACTCTAACTTAACGGAATTAAAAGTTTCTGGGGACTTCCAAAAAGGAGCCTATGCTAACCGTAACGTCCACTTTGGAGTGCGTGAGCATGGTATGGGTGCTATCTGTAACGGAATGTCTTTACATAATTCTGGTTTAATTCCTTATGGTGCTACTTTCTTGATATTTACCGATTATATGCGGGCTTCTATCCGTTTATCGGCTTTGTCTCAAGTAGGAGCTATCTGGGTTATGACTCACGACTCCATTGGACAAGGGGAAGATGGTCCGACTCACCAACCTGTAGAGGTTTTGGCTTCTTTACGGGCTATTCCTGATTTAACTGTTTTTCGTCCTGCTGATGGCAATGAGTGTTCTGGAGCCTATAAAGTGGCGGTTGAGAAGGCCAAAGCTCATGCACCTAGTTTATTAGCCTTTACCCGTCAGAAAGTGCCTAACCTCCCTGGAACTTCTATGGAAGGAGTGGCTAAGGGTGCTTATACTATTGTTGACTGTGATGGAACTCCTGATATTATCCTCATGGGAACCGGTTCAGAAGTCAGTCTATGTGTGGCTGCTGCTGAAAAATTAACCGGCGAAGGGAAGAAAGTTCGCGTGGTTTCTATGCCTTCTTGGGAGTTATTTGAAGCGCAAGACGAAGCTTATAAAGAGTCTGTTTTCCCCAAAGCTGTAACTAAGCGTTTATCTGTGGAAGCTGGTGTTAGCTTTGGTTGGTCAAAATACGTTGGACCCGAAGGCTACAGCGTCAGTATTGACACTTTTGGTGCTTCTGCTCCTGGTGGAACCTGTATGGAAAAATTCGGCTTTAGTGTTGATAATGTTTTGGCTAAGGCAAAAGCTGTTTTAGGTTAATTAATTCCTAATTCCTGTTATTAATCAATCAAAGCCCTCTGAAAGTTTAGGGGGTTTTTTCTTGTTCATTTTGCCATTTGTTATGATTTTCGATACCAGGGACATTCCTAATACCCTCTGAATAACAACTGTTCATTATTGATGGTTGAACTTGGAAGGACAAATAAAAAGAATTGGGGGAGGTTCATATGGGAAAAATTCCTCCCCTCAACGCTTGAACAGGTGCCGAGTTACAATGACTCTGGATGTTTTTTCTTTGTTCCCATCATCAGAACTTTCCCGACATAATATAATCTAATTATTTATCATCAGAACTTTTTAATATATAACCGTGATTGAGTTTGTTCAAAACCGAATACTATCCTCCAAGATAATACAGTTATTCACCGGTACCCTTATTAAATGGCAACAAGACGACTGTATAGAAATGGGGGCAGCATTGTCCTATTATGCTATTTTTTCCCTTTTTCCTATCTTACTGGTTATTTTAAGTATAACTGGTTTCATTCTTGGCCCTGATACCAACGCTTATACTCAAATTTTAATCCTTGCTAAAACGGCCTTTCCTATAGAAGCTTATCATATAGTAGAAACTACCTTGCTCCAATTAAATACAAGTAGTTTAGGTGCAGGGATTATTGGTTTTTCTATTCTATTTATTACTGCCAGTCGTATTTTTCTGGCTTTGAGTCGTGATGTTAATAAAATCTGGAAAGTTTATCATCGTCAGTATAGTCAAAATGGCTGGTTTTGGACAGTTATTACTTTCATTAAAAATCAAATTATTGCCTTTCTTTTAGTATTAAGTTCCACTGCTTTAATGTTAGTTTCTCTGTTATCTAATATTGCTTTAAAAGTATTTTTTAAGATCATTCAAAATGTAGAGAATGTAATTACTTGGGTTCGACTTGACGAAGCTTCTCTATGGAATACTTTACAATTAGGAGTAACTTATTTTCTCCTAACTTCTGTGGTTATGTTTCTTTATAAAACCCTCCCAGCAACTAAAGTAAAATGGAGTGATATTTGGATAGGTGCTTTATTAGCAGTTAGCTTATTTTCTCTCCTTCAAAGTTCAGTTAGTAGTGGGGTAATTCGTATTGGGGAACAGTTTCGAGCTTATGGTATTATTGGAGGATTCATGGTACTTTTATTATGGATATTTCTAACCTGTCAAATTTTTCTCTTAGGCTGCGAATTTACTTATGTTTATACGCATTTATTTGGCAGTAGAAAAAATAAATCAATCGATAAATAATTAAACAGCATCTTTAATCAACTTAGATAATTGTTCCGCACTATCTATAACAGCTAATTCTGAACTTTTTTGAGACATCCTTTTCAATTTTTCAGGATTTTTTATTAAATCTAAAACCAAGTCTTTTAAGTTTTGTTCCGTTAATTCTTTTTGTTGATAACAATAGGCTGCCTCTCCTTCAACAAACACTTTAGCATTAAAAGATTGATGATCCTCTGCTGCAAAAGGATAAGGGATTAGTATAGCAGGAGTTTTAGTAATAGCTAATTCTGTTAAGGTTCCGGCACCAGCACGACTCACCGCTAAATCTGCTCTTTGTAATAGCCCAGCAACATTATCATAGAATGGTAAAGAAATATATTGAGGGTGTTTAAAAATATCGGCATCAGGGTCATTTTTTCCTGTTAAATGGACTACATAAACCCCCATTTTTAACCACTCTGGTAAGCAATTACGAACTAATTGATTAACAGAAACAGCACCTTGAGAGCCACCTATTATGACAATTAGAGGCACATTATCAGGTATATTTAAGTCTAAAGATTGGGGAGTGTAGAACTGCGATCGCACAGGGGTACTAACCCAAATAGTAGGGATATTAGGTAAATATTTTTTAGTCCCTTCAAAACCCAAAGCCACTGTATTACAAAAACGACTTAATAGTTTAGTTACCTTGCCAGGAATATAGTTTGCTTCGTGAAGAATAGCAGGTATTCCTGATAACTTAGCGGCTAAAATAGCAGGACTAGCAATATATCCACCAGTGGTAAAAACTACTTCTATTTTTTCTTCTTTAATTATTTTTTTTACAGCAAAAACTGAGTTAACTAAACCCAACAAAATTTGTAACTTTTTGAGGGGAGAGCGAGTTTGAAATCCTTCAACTGATATAGAATGGAAAGGATAGCGATCGCCGATTAAACTCTGTTCGAGACGGTTGGGAGTTCCTAACCATTGAATTTCGTAATCTGGTAATTTTTCAGCCACTCCTAAAGCCGGAAAAACATGACCCCCAGTGCCACTTGCTGCGATTAATAAACGTGCCATAAAAACAAAATAATCGTTATAATAAAGAGAAAATCCTAGTATAGTAAATCAGGATAGTTCACAAAAGGTAGACGCATGATGTATCGCCATTGGTTCCTCTCTGTTGTAATTGGTTTCGGTATAAGCTTAGGGACTCATTTAACTCTCCGTGCAGAAAGCCCTGACACGGCACCGGTTGAATTAAAAGCCCTAATTACGCAAATCGATGCAGCAGCTAATCGACAGGACATCGAACGTATTCAATCATTATATAGTGACCAATATGTGACGGCTGATGGGTTAATGTTAGATGAGTTTACCCAAAGCTTAAAGGCACTGTGGAAAGATTATCCTGATTTGGAATATACAACAGAAATATTATCTTGGGAGAAAAAAGGCACAGGTTGGGTGGCAGAAACTTTAACAACTGTGATAGGAAATAATCAAGAAAGGGGGCGAAAAATTCAACTAGAAGCCAAAATTAAATCCCGTCAAACTTTCCAAGGAGATAAATTGATTCGTCAAGAAATATTAAGCGAAGAAACGAGATTAACCTCTGGAGAAAATCCCCCAGAAGTCACCGTAAATATACCAGAAACAGTGAAAGTTGGGGAAGAGTTTGATTTTGATGTTATTGTCGATGATCCTCTCAGGGATGAGTTATTAGCGGGTATGGCGATGTTAGAAAAAGTTGACAGCGATCGATATTTAGATCCCTCTACTATGCAGCTAGAATTGTTACAATCTGGGGGATTATTTAAACGAGTTCCTGCTGCTGAAGAACAACAAAATCGTTGGCTTTCTGCTATTTTGGTTCGTAGCGAAGGTATTACTATGATTACTCATCGTGTCAGAATTATTGACTAATGAGTGATTATTTTTGCTGTTGTTTAGCATAGATATCTACAAGATTTCGGATCATGGCCTGATAAGATGCGTTATTACGCAATTGAATCGCCTTTTTACTATAGGTTGATTTCGGCAATGATCACAAAACTTTTTAAAATTTACATCAGTTTACTATTAATACTGTAAACCTAAAATCGGATAAACCCAAAATAGGTTATTTTACAAATACTCTTTAAACCGCTTTCTTAACTGTTCAATGGTCATATTTTTGTTTAAAAATTCAACCATAGCTTGACCAAAAGCCCAAGCATTGTCTTGACTATTTCCCGAATTATCTAATAATAAAGGCCACAAAGATAACAAATCAAACTGTTTAAGATTAACCTCATCGGAATCAAACAAACAGAATAAATCATAAGCCATTTGTAACTTACCCACAACAATTGGTAATTGTTCAACAGGAATCTGTTCAGCTAATAAATAAGCCAAGGTAGAAGAGCCTGTACTTAACGTAGAAAGAAACTGTAAAACAGGACTTTTTAATAAAGCCGTTATTCCTTCTGTTGTACTCAGTCGTAATGTACAATTTTCAATTATTTTTGCAGCAGCAACGGATCGGGCTTCTTGTTGTTGTAAAAAACGGGCTAATCTTAATTGTTTTGAAGGTTTAATAGAGGCTAATAAACTATTGGTTAAAACATCAATTCCCCAACTCTGTCGGCCAACGGTTCCATCACGAGTAACAATGGGTAAAATAACGTCACATTTATCCCCTAATATTTCCACACGGTAAGCTGTCGCCTCTCGAATACTTATTTCTTTGGGTAACTTTCCCTGTTGCCAATCATAAGGAGGTTGCCACTCTCTCACTGGCCGTAAGCGATCCACTTGGGTTACAATGGCAATCATGGGTAAGTTTGTAATCTCTTCTCTAACCGCCTCCAGAAACTTCATATCTATCTCTAAAGAAGGATCAAGAGCAGGAGTTACTAATAACAATAAATCTGCCTTGGTACAATAATTTAACACCTGTTCACGAAACTCTGGACGGTTAATTTGTTCATACCCAGGAGTATCCCAAAGGGTTAAACTTTCCTCCGTATTACTATGCCAATGATAAGCGGTAAAATCATCTGTATTGGGTAAAATATCAACTTCTGCTTGAGCGGTTTTAAATAAAGTATTGATCAAGCTACTTTTCCCAGCGCCAGTCCTTCCTGCCAGTAAAATATTAACCGGTTTTACTTCTATTTTGTCGATGGGTTGGGCCTTAGCAATAATCTCTTGTAGGGTTTGAGTTTTGGCAGCAGAAGGGGCTTTTTCGGGAACGGATAATGTGGATAATGTGTCTGAAGGGAGCAGAGTTTTGTGACTATAAAGGGCGATCGCTTGTTTAGCAAGAATTTTTAAAGCCGTTTCTCGGAAGGTTTGCCCAAAGTTGACCACAAGTTGTTGATTTGCTTCTTGAGTGGATTTTCTACTGGTTTGTTTAGCTAAAGCAACCACTGGGTTCAATACCCACTGACTCCAGTTCCAAACACGCCATAATTTACGAGCATTGGGTTCTAATTTTTGGTAAACTTCATAAGCTTGATAAGCTTGGCCAATACTGACTTGATTAAGAAAAGGGGCTAATTTTTGCATCCAGCGATCAAGATCGTCTACGGTTCCCCGAATAAGTCCATAAGCTTGAGGAACATAGATATTAAGTAACGGATATTTGATTTCTGGGTGATAGACTTGGGCGATCGCACTGACTAAACTCTCGCAGCGTTGCCAAAACGTAGGCCAATCTTCCCAAAAAGGGCGATCGTTGCGAGTTTCTTGGATAATATCGTAGAGAATGGTCTCTATTTTACCAATGGTTTCTTGATCCCCAATGGTGGCAACAATTTGGTTTTCTTGCTTGTCTCCCTCTTGGGTAACCTGAGAGATAAAGGTTTCAATTTGTTGTTCTACGGGTTTCGTCCACTTAACCAATAACCAACGCCATCCTAGCAAAATTAAGACCAAAATAGCCCAGATCCAATTAATTCCCCATTGATGAATTTGTATCCCTGTTGCAATGATAAAAAAACTAACAATAACAATCACAGGACTTGCTAATACTACCCACTGCCAAGGTTTTAATCTAATCATATTTTTTAATTTACCTGTATAATAAGATATATTTTAAGGGAAATAATCTTGAAAATTTAGGAATAGTTACGAAAATAACTAAATTCTTAATCAATTTTTCTCACTTATTAATGGTAACTTATGCCCTCTCTAACCCTCTCAGAAATCACTTATTATCGTTCCCAACTTGCTGACTATCCCGATGCGATCGCCGCTTTAGATGAAATTGTTGTTTGTGATGGTGACTTAGACGATGCGGCCATTAACCTTGCTTTAAGTGTAGGACAAACCCCCGATCGCACTGACTGGTTAGAGGGGTTAGCAAAACGATATCGTGTAGAAATTTGTCAAGAAAACCTGATTAATGAATTGTCTCAAGGTCATATTATTCCGGTGATTAATCATTTAATGAATACCAAAAGAGTACCAGATATTTTAGTGTTACCTGTTATCTTATATGTTTTCAAAACGGGGGTTGATGATTTTTGTTCCCCTTTAAAACTTAAAATAACATAAGTCTAACTACTACTGTCTAAGAAAACTTACCTTTTTTTCAATACTTTATTATTTTTAATCTTTTTCTTAGATCGTAGGGTGGGTTAGGTGCAGATTTTATTTTGATAAAAACATCATAATTTTTTATCCGCACCGTAACCCACCATTTTCAATTATCCTTAGTTCTTCTTCTCATTTTTTCAAGCGACAATAAACCGTACTTAACCCCTGAACATTCCCCACATTACCAGGAAATAAAACCACAGGTAAATTAGGAAATAAAGGATGATCTTTTTCGGTTCTTACCATTGAACATCCGGCTAAAACTTGTCCTAATAAACGTACCGCTTGCAATTTTAAACCGGTACTTAAAACATCATTAGAGGTAATACCACCTTTACTAATTAAAAAGCTAATATCACGGGGTAAACCCTGAACCACTTCCATTAATAAAGAAGAAACTGCTATCCCGAAATCCAATCTTTTTTGTACGGTTTCAAAGGTTAACTCGTCTCTGCTGGTATAAACTACAGGGGTTTTACCCTGTTCATGAATACTTTTAACTTTTTCTAAAATACTCTTTAATAACTCATCTTTGTTATCAGGATTATCTCGTGGTTTTTTAACATCAACTTCTATTCCTACCACATCTGCTTGAGTTAATAAGTCTTGTAATTGTTGGGTTGTTTTCTTAACATGAGAACCCACCAAAACAACCCCAGGTTTATCTGTTGGTTTATATTCTGCCATTGCTTCTGCTGCAATGGGTTGTTTTCCTAACTGAGCTAAAGAGGTTAAAATACTAGCAGCACTACGGAATAAAAACCGTTTACCTGATGCTGCTGCGGTTAATAAGTCTTCAGCAAATTTATCTAAATCTTCTTGTTTTTCTCCGTCAACTACTCCGCATTTATTTCCTTGTAGCTGCATCAATCTTTCTAAGCTACCTTGTCGAATATCTGTTAATAAAAATCGTTCAACTTCTGTTGTTTTAATTCCTCCTTTGGTCTTTTCTTCTACATAGTCTGGTAAATAACTATAGTGGTAAGCAAAAACAGAATCTTTAGCAAACTCTGTTTCATGAACTGGTGTTAATGTTCCCTCGATGTTTAAATAGTGAACACTGTCAAGGGTTTGTCTTCCTCCTTCAAAAAAGGCAGGAATTAGAAAATGAGCGTCAAAACCACCCAATTCTTCGGCAATAACATCGGTTTCTATGGGATAATGACCTCTAAGAGTTGAGTCAGAACGACTGACAATTAAAAAATCTGCTATTTTTTCCGCTTCGATCGCAATTTTGAGATTATGACAAACTTCCCTGGTGACTTCTGCTGCCTTTTGGGGAGTTAATGCTCTCGTGTTTGTCAAAACAAAGAAAATAGGGACTTCATCCCTTAACCCTAATCTTAATGTCTCAACGTCCCACTGCATTAATAATAAACAACTATGTACCGTTTGGGAACCGGTTGGATCATCATCTAAGACTATTATTTTCGGTGTTTGACTCATTCTTTACTAACTGTTATCGCCTTTCCTATTGTCCCATGAATTGTGGCGAAACAGTAAAACCTTTCCATGAATAATTGATAATGAAATATCAATTATCCATTATCAATTATCCATTATTTAGCTGTACTAGCTGTTTCTACCACCTTGGCAAAAGCATCAGGGTCAAGAATCGCTAATTGTGCTAACATTTTACGGTTAATCTCAATATTAGCCTTTTTCATCTGACCAATTAATTGACTGTAACTCATGCCATTTTGTCTGGCAGCAGCGTTAATACGAGTGATCCATAAGCGACGAAAATCCCGTTTCCGTTTACGGCGATCGCGGTAAGCATTGCGTAATGCTTTCATCACCTGTTGGTTAGCGGTACGGAATAGACGAGAATGGCTTCCTCTAAACCCTTTAGCTAGTTTGAGGATTTTTTTACGACGTTTTCGGGCGACATTGCCCCGTTTTACCCTTGTCATAGTTACTCTGTTTCTGTGTTAATCTACGTTCATTAATTTTAGGCGTAAGGCAACATTAAGCGAACATTTGGCTCATCCTGTTCGCTAACTAAGGCTGCATTAGACAAACGACGACGCTTTCTTTCAGCACTTTTATGATTTAATAAGTGATTTTTGAAAGCTTTTCGCCTAACAATTTTCTTACCGCTTCCTGTTACTCGAAAACGCTTGGCGGCAGCTTTGCGCGTTTTTAGTTTAGGCATAATATTGATATAAAGTATAGACACAATTCCCTATCATAGCATAAAATATCTATCAATAACAATATGATGTAACCCAAAAAGCCTTCTTGAAAAAGAAGGCTTTTTCTGATGATTATGAGCTATGGTCATTATTACGTTTAGCCAAAATACCAGCCAATCCTATCATAGCTAATGCTGTTACTGATGTGGGTTCAGGGATTGAGGTGGGGGTCGCTGTTATATTTTCATCACCTCCACTGCCACTGCCACCAGAACTGCCACTGCCACTGCCACCGGTACCTCCACTGTCACTGCTATCAGTACCAGAACTGCCACTGCCACTGCTATCAGTACCAGAACTGCCACTGCCACTGCTATCAGTACCAGAACTGCCACTGCCACCAGAACTGCCACTGCCACTGCTATCAGTACCAGAACTGCCACTGCCACCAGAACTGCCACTGCCACTGCTATCAGTGCCATTACTGGTTCCTTGTATTGCCGATGCTAGTGCAAGTAGATCCTCACTATCTTTTAGTATTGAATCAATTGGACTATCATCAGAAACTAATGAATTTATGTCATTTGTTTCTGTTCCATTGCTATCACTATCACTATTGTCATCAGTATTCCTACTACTGTTACCAGAAGAATTTCTTGAACCTTGAGAACCAATAAATGAAGATAAAGAACCACCACCACCACCATTATTGTTATTGGAACTAGATGAATTTGGATTCCCTCCGTCAGAAAACGGTGAAGACGGGAAAGACATTGATGTAACTCCCGATGAATCGCTCGCATTAGCATCGATGTTTGATGAGTCAAAAGGGTTATGCAACAATTGTGCTGAGGCTGGCATAGAGGAAAAAATAACAACTCCAAATGCTATAAGAGATGGAATTGATTTACACCTTTCAGGATTTGTTTTTGGGTTGTGCATTTTTATAACCTGTTCTATTGCTTAAATGATTTTTAATCAAGCTAAAAATCAGAAGGTATTGGAAAATAGATAGGCTTTAGGTAAGTTAATTAATTTGTGGGAATACTTAGGTAATTAATAACTAATAAAAATCATTTTCTATCTTCATTTTATGAGACTAAAAAAGGATTGTCTCGTGTTTTTTGAAAAGTGGTTATTTATACAAAAATATAAAGTTACATTACACAAATAATACCTAGAAATACGGCTCTTTTTCAGGGATATCACCTATCAAAAAAAATTGTTATTCAATCATGGACAATGAAGAAATAAATAAATAAGCTTATCTAGTGAGGGGTGATCAGTGAAAAAAGTGTCACTCTTCTCCTTTTCCCTCTAGGGTGGAAACCTTAACATGGGAACAATAACACCCTTATTAGCTAGTCTATGGGTGAAACGTGCGATTCGTTGGGCTAGAAAGCTTGTACTTATTTTAAGTGTGTAGCCCGTTCAGAACCTAGAAATCTGAATAACTGTTGGTTTGTTGGCCAAAGGAGCCACACTCGGAATCAAAAGGAGAAATCCTGAGAGTGACGACATAACCCTCTGTTTTGAGCTTAGTAAATTCAGGATAGAAGCAGGGTTAAAAGGGGAACCCGTCATGAAACAGCATGATAAGCCGTCCCTCTAGTCAATCGGTCATGGTTAAGCATTACGTTGAATCATCGACTTGAACCCTCACCATCGGAAAGTAGCCAAAACTGTTTGACAGGCTGCGTTCAAAAAGAACAAAGTGAAAAGTGGAAAATTGGTTTCTTTTATCCACACAGATTCCTAAAAGTAACTTGGGGGAAAGATGAAACCTAAAACCGATATACCCAAATCAACGGAACGAATTAAGTCCATGATTGCTCTTACCACTGGTCGGTAGGTAAGCAGGAACAAACTTAACCGCAAGGGTCATGGATGTGAGAAGCAATAAGAAGCAAACGCCTATTTGTAATGAGTATGGATATGCTGACGTATTGCTGGTGGATTAGATGAAATAGTCTCTATTAGAGGTGAATATGTCGAATGCGAGTATAACCAAGACTACGCCAGAGTGGAACACAATTAACTGGGCAAAAGTCCAGAGAAAGGTGTTTAAGCTTCAAAAAAGAATATTTCAAGCTGTTAAATCAGGTAATAAAGTTAAAGCTAAAAAGCTTCAGAAGTTACTGTTAAAGTCACATTACGCAAAGCTCTTAGCCATACGCAAAGTGACCCAAGACAACCAAGGCAAGAAAACTGCTGGCGTTGATGGGAAAAAGGTATTACGCCCTAACCAAAGATTAAAGTTAGCTAAAGAACTAGCTTTAAAAGGTTACAAAGCAAAGGCACTCAGACGGGTTTGGATTCCCAAGCCTGGAAGAGATGAAAAACGTGGATTGGGGATACCCACCATGAAAGATAGAGTAATGCAAGCCTTGGTTAAATCAGCCTTAGAGCCATACTGGGAAGCCCAATTTGAGGGAACATCTTATGGTTTTCGTCCAGGCAAAAGCGCACATGACGCAATTAGCGTGATTTTCAATGCCATCAACAAAAAGGCAAAATATGTCCTTGATGCCGATATCGCCAAATGTTTCGACAAGATTAACCATGATTACCTACTGTCCAAAGTAGATTGTCCATACAACATCAAAAGAATCATAAAACAATGGTTAGAATGCGGTGTTATGGACAACGGTATATTTGAGGAAACCAATTCAGGAACACCTCAAGGTGGTGTAATAAGCCCACTATTGGCTAATATTGCACTACACGGAATGATAAAAGAAGTAGAAAACCACTTCCCTAGCACAAAGCTTAAGGAAGATGGTACTCGAAAAACTAGGTATAGACATAAAATTATCCGTTATGCTGATGATTTCGTAGCTTTACATGAAGATTATGACGTTATTCTACAATGTAAAACTCTAATTGCACAATGGTTAGATAAAGTCGGACTAAAAATAAAACCATCCAAAACCAGAATCTGCCACACCCTAAAGGATGTAGAAGTTAATGGAAAGATGGAAAATGCAGGGTTCGACTTTCTCTGATTCAACATCAGGTCATTCCCCGTTGGGAAACATCACTCTGGTAAAACAGGTGCAAATCCAAATAAAGGGCAAAAATCAAAACTGATTGGATTCAAAACAATAATCAAGCCAAGCAAGAAGAAAATACTAGCTCATCATGAGGCAATGAAAGAGGTTATTAAATCTCATAGAACTGCCCCACAAGCAGCATTAATCGCAAGATTAAATCCCATAATACGAGGATGGTGTAACTACTACCGAACTGTTGTCAGTAAGAAAATATTCACATCCGAGGATTTAACATTATGGAATATGCTTAGAGCCTGGACAGTAAGCAGGAAAAAGAAAAAGACACCACTGATTAAAGCTCTCAAAAAATATTTCTCACACGGGAAACACGGAAAATGGACTTTCCAAACAGGAAAAACAGTCCTCTACCACCACGCCGAAACGGAAATTAAGAGACATACACTGGTTAAGCCTGAATCATCACCATTAGACGGAAATTGGACATATGGTCGCAAAAGACGAGGTACATATACTGGGACACCAACCAGAGTCTCAAAACTCTTAAAGAAACAGAAAGGTATATGCCCTCAATGTAAGCAACACTTCACACCTGAAGACTTGATAGAAGTTGACCACATTATCCCTAAATCGAAAGGTGGAAAGGATACCTACAACAATCTACAAGCTCTACATCGTCATTGTCATTATGTCAAAAGCAAAAATGACTACCTCTATGATTGGCTAGAGAATGGCTATGAATGGAAGGACGATATACTAACAGTACCCATGGCAAGGGTCTAATTGCCGAGAGCCGTATGAGGTGAAAATTTCATGTACGGTTCGGACTGGGAGTTGTGGTAAGCGATTACCACTTCGACCCCTAATCATTAATGATATCAATACTATGACAACTATTCCCGAATATACTAATCTAACCGCCTTAAGCGAAGTATGGGCGATCGCAGCCAAAAAATTCCCCGATATCGTAGCATTGCACGATCCCAACAGTAAACCAGCAGTTAAATTGACCTACGCTGAGTTATACCAAAAATTACAACAATTTGCTGCCGGATTACAAGCTTTAGGAGTGAGCCCAGATGATAAAATTAGCTTAATTGCTGATAATAGTCCCCGTTGGTTTATAGCCGATCAAGGATCAATGTTAGCAGGGGCCGCCAACGCCGTGCGATCGGCACAAGCAGATAAAAACGAATTAGCTTATATTGTCAGAGATAGTGATAGTAGTACCCTAATTGTAGAAAATCAGAAAACCTTAGACAAAATACGCTCTTTTTGTGACGAAATACCCCTACAGTTAATTATCCTCCTCAGCGACGAAACCCCCAACCGAGACGATCCCATCAAAACCTTAAACTTTTCCCAACTGATGGAACTAGGGGCTAAAAACAGCTTACAACCGGTGAAAAAAAATGACACCGATTTAGCCACCTTAATCTATACATCAGGAACCACAGGACAACCAAAAGGTGCCATGTTATCCCATGGTAATCTCTTGCACCAAGTCAAAAATTTAGATGCTGTGATCCAACCCAAGGTAGGGGATCAGGTACTTAGTATTTTACCATCTTGGCACTCTTACGAACGCAGCGCAGAATATTTTCTGCTCTCCCAAGGATGTACCCTAGTTTACACCAATATCCGCAACTTTAAGACCGATATCAAGCGATTTAAACCCCAACACATGGTGGGGGTTCCCCGTCTTTGGGACTCTATTTATGAAGGTATACAGAAGCAACTGAGGGAAAAAAGCGACACCCAACAAAAAATAGCCCAGTTTTTCTTCAATATTTCCCAAAACTTTATCCTTTCTCGACGCATCGCCGACAATATGAGTTTAGAACACTTCGATGCCTCTGCTATAGATAGGTTCATAGCGAAACTTAAAACTATCTTCCTCGCCCCTTTACACGGTTTAGGGGATAAACTCGTCTATAGCAAGATTCGGGAAGGTTTAGGAGGCAATTTTGAAACATTAATGAGTGGTGGGGGTTCCCTGGCCAAACATTTAGACGACTTCTACGAGATCATTAACGTCCCGGTTTTAGTGGGTTATGGTCTAACAGAAACTTCCCCGGTTAGTAACGCCCGTACCCATAGTCATAACCTACGGGGTTCTTCTGGTCAACCTATTCCCCATACAGAGATCAAGATCGTCGATCTCGATACAGGGGAAGCCGTTTCTCGGGGAAAACGAGGAGTTGTTCTCATTCGTGGTCCCCAAGTCATGCAAGGATACTACAAGAAACCCGAAGCTACTGCCAAAGCGATCGATCCCGAAGGGTGGTTTAATAGTGGGGACTTGGGTTGGATCACTCCTATGAATGATTTAGTGATCACCGGACGGGCTAAAGATACCATTGTCTTGAATAACGGGGAAAATATTGAACCCCAACCCATCGAAGATGCTTGTGTCAGAAGTCCTTATATTGACCAGATGATGTTAGTGGGACAAGATCAAAAAGCTTTAGGTGCTTTGATTGTACCTAACTTAGACGCATTACAAACATGGGGCAAAAATCAACAACTTAACCTGACTTTTCCTTCAGAAGATGCCAGCAGAGAAACGATCATTAACAGCGATCTTTATGGAAAACCTGTTCAAGACTTATTCAAACAAGAATTGAAACGAGAAGTGAAAAATCGCCCAGGATATCGTGCCGATGACCAAATTAAAGTCTTTGAACTGATTTTAGAACCCTTTTCCTCTGAAAACGGTATGATGACCCAAACCTTGAAAATAAAACGGCCTATAGTCACTGAACGATATCAGGGTATGATTAACGGGATGTTTGAATCGTAGTCATTGAAATCAATAGTCAACGGAGAAAATAGTTATGGAAGACGCAAACACCAGTTTATTACTGAAACGCCCGGTTAACTTAAAGGTGATTGTTACCACTCGCTGGAAAGAAGAAATGCAGCAACAACTGCAAGCACAAATCGAACAAGTTGACAACCAGATACAACAAATTGAAATGCAAGGACAACGGGCCATTGCTGAAATCCAAAAACAAAGTGTATCTCCTCCAGGCCCAGAAACAACCCAACAAATTGATAATATTCAATTACAGGTTAATCAGAAAAAAAGTGAGTTTTTGGAACGAAAAAATCAATTTTTACAACAAATGCAGCAAGTTCAAACTGTTGAATTAGAACAAGAAGTTGTTCAAGGACAATTAGAAAGTTTTTTCCGTGTTGAAAAAGGAGAAAACTTGGTCAAAAAACTAAACGTAGAAGTTGTCATTCGTGATGGTGTAATTGAAGAAATACGGGGAGAAATTTGACAACCGACCCTAACCCACCCCTAACCCTACCCACCCCCGCCCCTCCCAGAAGGGGAATTTATCGTTGAGGACTTCTGCGGACATTTTCTTAAAATTTAACTAAGATAGCCATGTTTTCAAAGCAACGTGGCTATTTTTTTCATTTTGTGTATTTTTATGGCTAGTTTCAGAGATTAATAGTAATTTGCCTTAAATTATCTTGCTTTAGAAAATAATAATAATTATTACTAAACTACTAATAAATGTGACAGTATGCAAAAAAATGCTATGATAGATATAGAGACAGAAGAACTCAATTTATGCCGTTATTGATTTTAGTCGCCGATGACGATCTGGGAATTCGTGTCGCTGTTAAAGACTATTTAGAAATGCACGGTTATGGCTGCATAACCGCCCAAAACGGAGAAGATGCCTTTTCCTTAGTTCAAACTTATCGTCCCCATTTATTAATCTCAGATATTAAGATGCCACGAAAGGACGGCTATACCTTAGTAAAAGAACTTCGTCAACTGCCGGAATTTCGTTTACTACCCGTAGTCTTTCTAACCGAGTGTAGTACAACAGAAAGTCGTATTCAAGGGTATCAAGTTGGTTGTGATGTATATTTACCCAAACCTTTTGAAATGGACGAATTAAAAGCAGTTATCCGTAATTTATTAGAGCGATCGCAAATTATTCAATCAGAGTGGCGTTTTTCCCAGAATAAGTCCGTTAACCAAAATACCCCTCAACAACAACAGCAAGCGGCTAAAATTTCCATTCAAGCAGAAATAGAGTTCTTTGAATTAACCCGACGAGAAAGCGAAGTCCTCGACTTATTAACTATGGGACTCTCCAATGGAGAAATAGGTCAAAGACTCCATTTAAGTCCTCGTACTATTGAAAAATACGTGAGTAGTTTACTGCGGAAAACAGATACTAGCAACCGTGCCGAATTAGTCCGTTTTGCTTTCGATCACCATTTAGCTTTTCCCTGCGGGAAGCCCCACATCTGAACCCAAAGGGTCAGTGTGGGATGGGGCGTATAAACTGAGGAGGAAACCTCCTCAGACAGCCCCTCATGAAAGCAGGGGCAGGGATGACAAACGTAGCTTTTCTGATCTAAAATAAACACATCGCTTGATAGGTCTACAAGGTAATGACTTGGGTTTATGATTCGAGCGATAGAGGAAAGAAGGACGTATCTTGCTGAACCTGACCCTCCACAGTGGACTTGCAGAAGCTGTGATCCAAAGCATAGTAATTGAAGAATTTTGAACCTTTGGGACAAGGGGGATAGCCTATCGCCTTGGCGTAAAACTTGCTATTGCTTGCAGTAGAAAGCGGCCGACTGGGTAGGAAGCCCACACTCTATCCGATAGGATGAGTGTGCGGTAGTTCACTTAGCTGAGTTTTAATGTCTAGGTGGCCGCAAAGCTGGAGAAGGAGTAATGGGACCTAAAATTTGATTGAGTTGTCGTAATTGTTCCGGGGTTCCCATACAGATTAACAAATCTCCAGCCATCAATTCCGTTTCTCCCGTCGGCCCCCCCAATAAAGTACCATCAGACCGACGAATAGCTAAAACCAACGCCCCCGACTGTAATCTTAATCTTGCTTCGCTGAGAGTTTGACCCACACAAGGACAAAACTTAGGATCAAGCAGAAATTCCTCCATATAAAAAGTGCGATCGCTTCCCGTTAAGATCCCATCCACAAAATCCATCACCTGGGGTCTCAAAGCCGCCGCAGCCAAACGTTTACCCCCAGTAATATAGGGGGAGACAACAGCATCGGCCCCCGCCCGTTGTAGCTTTAATACCGCTTCCTCTGTACTAGCGCGGGCGATCGCTCGAATTTTGGGGTTGAGAGTTTTAGCAGAGAGAACAGTATAGAGGTTTTCTGCATCGGAGGTTAAAGCAGAGACTAAACACACCGCCTTATCAATTTTGGCATTGATCAAACATTCATCTAGGGTTGCGTCTCCCTGAATAACGATATAGCCTAACTGTTTGGCTTCTTCCACTTGTTCCGGTCGAGAGTCAATAATCACAAAAGGAACGTCCTCGGCCGTAAATTCTTGGGCTACTTGTCGAGCAGTACGCCCATAACCGCAGACGATACAATGATGTTCTAGGGTGTCTATCAAGCGTCTCTCCTGTCGTTGTCTAATTCCATCTTGAAAATAACCTTGAATTAAAGCCTCGGTTAAACGATTGACAATATAACCAATGGTAATGACTCCTAACAAAATTAAAACAATAGTAAACAGTCGGGAGTCATCATCGAGGGGGCGAACTTCGGAAAACCCAACAGTAGACAGGGTAATCATCGTCATATAGGCCGCTTCAGTCAATGACCATTTTTCGATGACATAATACCAAAAGGTTCCCAAGCAAAAAACACCAGCTAATGCGATCGCCCCACCGAGTAATTCTTGTCGTAAACGTCGATATTTTTCTTCAAAAGAATATAGAGCCATAGAAATTGTTATTTTCTAGAATATTTCCCTGGATTGGTGTGATAATTTCGACGTTCAATCTATAGTTCATAAAAATATAGTCAAATATGACATATCCTTATGTTGTTTTTTACTGATACCCTGTTTCGTATAAACTACTATATTTCTTCCTTATTTCTCTTGAATGTTTATGATACCTTGAAGATCCTCAAGTAATTATCCCGAAAGCCTTTACTAAGGAATGGACATAGTTGAAATCTATCAATCATTATAACTAAACAGAATCAAGCCCCTTGCGGATTTTAATAGTTTTTTTGTACTTCCTAGTTGTCATTTTCTGACACAAGAGCAAAAAATTTTAGACAAGCTCTTGCATTACTCCAAATTATTTGTTATGCTAGTTAAGCGCAAAACAAAAGAATGCTTTAGCCGGGATAGCTCAGTTGGTAGAGCAGAGGACTGAAAATCCTCGTGTCGGCGGTTCAAGTCCGCCTCCTGGCATCTAACTATAATCAGTATAACCCACCATTCATAAGGGTTTTAGGGACTCAACAGAGGAGCGTTTCTCTTTGAGTCCTTAAATTTTTGGTTTTTTTTATTCATAAATACTTAGTTTGGGGCGATTTGTAGAATTGATGGATGACTTTATGGCAGTGATGCACTGTTTTTCTTCTAACCTATAGAGGAATAGGGAATTCTGCCCGACGTTTTTGATAAAGAGTATGAACGTAAACTATCACAAGAAAATGACAAACAATGATAAAATATCAAGAAAATGTATAACTATCTAGTTATGACCTCTGAAATCGCTTCACAATTAGAATCTATATTAGATACCCAGGATATTATTCCCAGAGATAGAGTCAATAATGGTTGGCAAGATCGGGTTAAAAAAACAATTTATAATAGTTGTCTTCCTGACTATTTCCTAACTCCTCCTGAGCTTAAATATTTGAGTAATACTGTTAGAATAGCAAGCAAAAATCGCTGTTCAATACTTCCTTGTGGTAGTGGGACTAAGTTAAGTTGGGGTGGTGTGGTTTCTGATGCTAATCTCGTTATTAGTACCCAAAAGCTTAACCGAGTCATAGATCATGCAGTAAGTGACTTAACCATCACCGTAGAAGCAGGGATAAAATTAAGGGACTTACAGACTATTTTAGGGCATCATAATCAATTTTTGCCTATTGACCCTGCTTACCCAGATAATGCCACCATCGGAGGCATTTTAGCCACAGCAGACACGGGATCTTGGCGACAACGTTATGGGGGAATACGGGATCTAGTATTAGGGTTATCCTTTGTCCGTTGGGATGGAGAAATAGCGAAAGCAGGGGGTAAAGTTGTCAAAAATGTGGCAGGATATGACTTAATGAAACTATTTACAGGTTCCTACGGCACATTGGGAATTATATCTACTGTTACCTTCCGTTTGTATCCTATCCCTGAAGCTTCGGGAACCTTGCTGATGACTGGGGAAGCCGAAAACATAAGCCAAATGGCACAAACCTTTTTACAATCGGGGTTACAGCCTACTGCTGCTGAAATGATTTCACCATCTGTCGTGAAAACCTTAGAATTAGGGGAAAATATGGGCTTAATGGTACGTTTCCAAAGTATCCCAGAAAGTGTTAATGAGCAAAGTCAACAAGTGCAAGCGATCGCCGAAAAGTTAAGTATAAAAGTGATATTCTGTAAAGATGAAATTGAAAATAATCTATGGAAACAATTACAAAAATTAATCAGAGTTGATAACACAAATGTAACCATAAAAGGCAAAATAGGAATTATACCCAATCAAGCAGTTAACTGGTTAATAAAATTAAATGAGTTAACCCAGCAACAAGGATGGGGGATGATTAATTTAAGTAGTGGCATAGGACAGTTTAAACTGGATATAGAACCCAGTTTAGGCATCTTAAAACAACTGCGATCGCTCGCTCAAGAAAACCGAGGCTTTTTAACCATTTTAGAAGCAGATCAAAGCATCAAAAAACAATTTGAACCTTGGGGATATTCTGGCAATGCCTTACCCCTAATGAAACAAATTAAAACCCAATTTGACCCCCATAACCTATTTAGTCCTTCCCGTTTTATCTAGTTGACTTTTTCAAGAACACTTATTATTATGCAACTTTCTGATAACTCCAATAATAGTTTTAATTTTCAACGAGCTTTAGAAGAAGAAATTAAAGGATTTGACGCAAAAAATCCACCCAAACAAGAACTAATTGATAGTTGTGTTCATTGTGGCTTCTGTTTATCTACATGTCCGAGTTACCGTGTTATCGGTAAAGAAATGGATTCTCCAAGGGGCAGAATTTATTTAATGGATGCTATCAATAAAGGAAAAGCAACCCTAGATGAAGCAACTACCCAACATTTTGACAGTTGTTTAGGTTGCTTAGCTTGTGTTTCAACCTGTCCATCGGGGGTACAATACGATAGTTTAATTTCAGCAACTAGACCCCAAGTTGAAAGAAATCAACCGAGAAGTATTGCTGATAAAATCATTAGAAGTATAATTTTTAATCTTTTTCCCTATCCCCAAAGATTACAAATTTTTATTCCCTTACTTTGGCTATATCAAAACTTAGGAATTCAGAAAATTGTCAGGAAAACAGGGTTATTAAAATATTTATCCCCTCGTTTAGCTGCAATGGAGTCTATTTTACCAGACATAACCCTTAAATCATTCAACAAAACCTATCCCGATGTTATCCCTGCTCAAGGTAAAAAACGTTACCGTGTGGGAGTAGTTTTAGGGTGTGTTCAAAGATTATTTTTCTCCCCTGTTAATGAAGCAACGGTTAGGGTTTTAACTGCTAACGGTTGTGAAGTAGTTATTCCTAAAAGTCAGGGTTGTTGCGCTGCATTACCAGCACACCAGGGACAGGAAAAACAGGCTCAAGCTTTAGCCAAACAGATGATTGATAGTTTTGCTGATACTGGTGTTGATTATATCATTATCAATGCTGCTGGATGTGGTCATACATTAAAAGAATATGGTCATATTTTAGACGATGATGCAGAGTACAAAGAAAAGGGTGAACAATTTTCAAATCAGGTTAAAGATATTCAAGAATTTTTAGCAGAAATTGGTTTAAAAACCCCATTATCTCCTGTAAAAGATGAAAATTTACCTTTAGTTTATCAAGATGCTTGTCATCTTCTGCACGGTCAAAAAATTAGCTTACAACCCCGTCAACTTCTTAAACAAATTCCAGGAATAACATTAAAAGAACCTATTGATGCTGCTTTATGTTGTGGTAGTGCAGGGGTTTATAATATGTTACAACCAGAAGTTGCTGATGAGTTAGGAAAACAAAAAGTCAATAATTTAATGAATACAGGGGCAAAATTAATTGCCTCTCCTAACCCTGGATGCTCTTTACAAATTAAAAAACACCTAAACCAACAGGGAAAAGATATAAAATTAATACACCCTATCGAGTTATTAGATCATTCTATTAGAGGTGATAAAATTAAACTGTAGAATAAATTAAGTGCAAGGTAAGGCTAAATTATGTCATCTTTACCAGGAAAAGACAGGAACAAAATATCTAAAAAAAAGTCTGGCTTTTTTCACAACTTTGTGACTATGAGCAGCATTTTATTGATTGCGTTCCTGGTATTAATTATTTCAATAGATTGGTATATTGGTAATCAATTTAACCAATCTATTTATTCTGATATCAATCAAATTCCTAGAAAAAAAATAGCCTTAGTATTAGGAACATCTAAATATGTTAACCAATCTGAAAGGACACGCTATAATGCCTATTATGCTTATCGAATGAAAGCGGCTGCAAAATTGTATCAGGCCAAAAAAGTAGATGGAATTTTGGTCTCAGGAGATAACTCAACTGAATTTTATGATGAACCCAGTCAAATGACCGAAGATTTAATTAAATTGGGGGTTCCTGCTCAATATATCAATCAAGACTATGCAGGGTTTAGGACCTTAGATTCTATTGTACGGGCTAAAGAAATTTCTGGCTTAGAAAGCTATACCATTGTCTCTCAAAAATTCCATTGTCAACGAGCATTATATATTGCGAAAGCAAAAGGACAAAATCCCATTGCTTTTTCTGCCTCCGATATACAATCTTTTGCTGGAATAAGAACAAGATTGAGAGAAGTTTTTGCGAGATTTAAAGCATTTTTAGACTGTAAAATATTAAAAACAAATCCCAAGTTTTTAGGGAAACCTGAGACCCTTCATTATCGGGGACATTCCTGATACCAGAGAGTTAGGAGTTATGTTTTTATGTTTTTTTTAGTTGACTTTTGTTTATACTTCTAAAGTCTTATTGTTGGGTTTTTCTTCCCAGTCGGAACAAGAATCATTATTAGAACCGTAAGGGTGCATTCCACAAACAAATAAATTTTGGCCGTATAATCGTCCATGATAATGAGTACATCCCCGACAAGCAGGATGAACATTATGAGTGGGTTCTATTTTTGGTGAAAGTATTGATTCAGGATCTTGGTTATATTCATAATAGTAGTAGTAATTTTGAGATTCTTCCCTGATAGAAACATCGATAATGGGGGCAAAAACATCATCCAAAAACTGCTCAATTTCTCTGAATAAATCATTCTCAAAATCTTCAGCAGCTTTTTCCATAGACTGCCCCACTTCATCTACAAAACCCTCTACAGCAACTGTTACATTGTCTATCCATTCTGTGAAATCTTTTTGCCAGTCTTCCATAATATTTATTTATTGAAATTTATTTAAGATTAAATAGTGTTGGCTTATTATTTGTCAATTATTGACGCTTTAAACGATCTAGCTCTTCTTGTAAAGATTCTACTTGTTGTTTGAGATTATCTAAATTTTCTTGCTTTGATGTTTCTGTTTTCTCTTCATCTTCTTCGGAAACAATTTCGATTAGACGAGGTTCTTTTTGCTCATTTTTTTCAGTTTCAGTCGGGTTAGCTTGTTGCGCTTGCTGAATCATATCATCTACATATTTTTTAGCTTCTTCTGCGGTTATTTCTCCCCTGGACACCATTTCATCAGCTACTTTTTGAGCTTGAGATTTTAATTCTTGTATGGTAGTGCCTCCTTTTTCTGCTGCATAGGAAGCAATACCAACTCCAAGATAGAATGCTTTTTGTACCAAGTTACCTAGATCAGCCATATTGTCCTCAAGTTTAATCTTTTTTTCAATTATAACACCAAGATTTTTAAGTTTCTCTTTCTGCCAATTCTAACCATCTTTCTGTCGCTGTGTCAATCTCTTCAACCAATGCAGATAATCGTTCCGTTAAGGTTTGCATTTGGGCAAAATCTGTTGGGGGATTATTATATAAATCTGCTTCTAATTTTTCCTTTTCTGCTTCTAGTAAGGGTATTTTTTCTTCTAAGTCTTTATATTCATATTTTTCCTTAAATGTAAGTTTATTAGACTGTTTAGACTGAGTATTTTTAGAATTTTTTGAAGCCTTATTATCTTGAGAATTGATTTTATTTGGTGACTCTTTTTCTTTTTCTTCATTTGCTTTCTTATAATCCAGATATACTGAATAATTACCAGGATATTGTTTAATATTTCCTCCTTCTTCTAGGGCAAAAATCGTATCAACTGTTCTGTCTAAAAAGTAGCGATCGTGAGAGACAACAATAACACAGCCGTTAAATTCTTCTAAGTATTCCTCTAAAACTGCTAATGTTTGTACATCTAAATCATTGGTTGGTTCGTCTAATATTAATACATTGGGCGCACTCATCAATACTTGTAATAAAAATAATCTTCTCTTTTCTCCTCCAGAAAGTTTATGAATGGGGGCATATTGTTGATTGGGAGGAAAGAGAAATCTTTCTAACATTTGAGAAGCAGTAATAACGCTACCGTCTGCTGTTTTAACTAATTCTGCCACGTCTTTTAAATAGTCAATAACTCGCTGCTCTTCATTAACTAATAAATCTTCTGAATGTTGATCAAAATAACCAAAATGAATAGTTGGTCCAATATCTATTTTTCCTGAATCGGGGGTGATTCTCCCTGTGATAATATTCATTAAAGTGGACTTACCTGCTCCATTCTTTCCAATAATTCCTACTCGATCTTGAGGATTAAAAATATAGGTAAAATTATCAATTAAAACCCGGTTATTATAAGCTTTATTAATATTTTCTAGTTCAATAACTTTTTTACCAATACGACGACTAGCGGTACTAATCTCAACTTTTCCTTGAGTTTGTCTAAACTCTTTATTTTGCATATCTTGAATGCGATCAATACGGGCTTTTTGTTTGGTACTCCTAGCTTTAGGACCTCTTTTTAACCATTCTAATTCCCGTCTTAATACCCCAGCGTGTTTCTTTTGACTACTAATTTCTGAGGCTTCTACTTCTGCTTTTTTTTCTAAAAAATAAGAGTAATTTCCTGCATAACCATAGAAATCACCTCGATCAATTTCTAGGATACGATTTGTGACTTTATCTAAGAAATAACGGTCGTGGGTAATTAATAATAATGCCCCAGAATAACGGTTTAAATAACTTTGTAACCATTCTACAGACATAGCGTCTAAATGGTTGGTAGGTTCATCCATTAATAAGGCATCTGGTTCTGATAATAAGCCAGAAGCTAAGGCGATTCTTTTCCGATAACCTCCCGATAAATCGCCAATTTTTGCCTCAAAATTATCGATACCTAATTGGCTTAAAACAATTTTAGCGTTAGTTTCTAATGCCCAAGCATCTAGGGTTTCAATTTGTTGGGTAACGGCTGATAAACGAGACATTAAACTATCAGTTTCTTGAGGGTTATGGGCTAATTTGTGAGATATTTCTTCATACTCCCTAATTAGTGCCATTTGTTCTCCACAATCAGCAAAAACCTGTTCTAAAACGGTTAGATTTTCGTCTAAATTCGGTTGTTGGGGTAGATAAACAATTTTAGTTCCAGAATTAACCCATAATTCTCCTTGGTCAATGGGTTCTAATCCCGCTATGATTTTTAGTAGGGTGGATTTTCCTGAGCCATTTGTCCCAATTAAACCAACTTTATCCCCTTCTTCTAAACTAAAACTTGCCTCTTTCAAAATTTCTTTGATACCGAAATCTTTTTTAACTGATCGTAAGGTTAAAATTGTCATCTAGTCCCTTCCTTCTTGTCCTATATTTAATTCTAACAAACCGGGAGTTCCAGTAAAAAAAATGTAGAAGCCATACTTAAGAGGATTTTTATTTTGTAGTCTAGCGTAGTAAGCTGCGATCATGCCTTCTATTCCATGACTAATAAGAGCAATTCTATCTAACCAAAAAATCCAGTTTAAGTTACTGGGAATTTCCCAGTTATTAAGTCTTACGTATAAATTTCCTAGCTCCCATAAAATTGCTAAACTAATTAAGGTAGTAGATAAAATTTTCACTGGAGTCTTTATCAATTCAACCGAAGGATTGTTGAGAATTTGGGTTTTTTCTTCTTGGTTCATTTTAGGAATAGGTATTCTTTTATTCTACTATAACTGATCAGTGATCAGTTGTGAGAATTAAGTCTGAGTAGAAGGGAACAGGGAACAGATAAGAAAAGGAATATCTCATGAATCATTTCTGATTACTATATAACTAATCAGTGATCACTGATCACTGACATTTAATCGGAAGATTCTTGAAAGATAACTTTAACGATTGTTCCTTTATCTACTTGAGAAACGATCTCAATTTTGCCCCCACATTGTTCAATTAAATGACGGACAATGGTTAATCCCAGTCCCACTCCCTCAACGGAAGAACTCAGGGTATTACGTCCCCTATAGAAACTATCGAAGAGTTTGGGAATATCGCTATTTTCTATCCCCACTCCTGTATCAATCACAGCTATTTCCACCCCTTCTGATCTCAAGTTCGTTTGTACAGTAATGCGTCCCCCTTCAGGAGTAAATTTAAGACTATTGTGAATAATATTTTGTAGAATTCGTCGTAACCAAGAACTAGGAAAAGCAACAGCAGGAAAACCAGCAGGGATGGTATATCCTAAAGTAATTCCTTTTTCTTCAGCGATCGCTTGATAGGTACTAACAATCCCTGGAACCAGTTCTTCTAGGTGAACAGTAGGGTCAGATTCTTCTAAACTTTGATTAAGTTGTAATAATTCTTGCAATCCTATAAGTAGGGTATTTTGCCGATCGCATTCTTTTTTTAATAGGTCGATATATCTCTGTCTAATGTCCCGTTTATGCTGTTTTTTTCTAACAACTGAAGGGCCGTTTTCATGTTGGTTAAAGGGGTACTTAGTTCCCTGGTTAGGGGTTGGGGGAACTCCTCTCTTACGGTCAAACTTTTTGAGGGAAGGGGTTGCGTTGTTTCTTGCTTAATCTTGGGAGAAACGGAAGAAATATGGGGCAGAAATTGATACCATAATCTTGTTAATAGGGTGGTATCTATTTCACTTGGTAAAGGAAAAGGTAACACCGAGTCTGTTAATACCTCTACCGAAGTTGTATCTGTTATCGTAATAAGGTGTTTGATTGCGCTTAATGCCTTTTGAATAACGTTAGGATTAAAACTATAGATGACTTTGAGGGTAGTGGGTTCTAGAAGTCCTGAGGGGGGATCTTCCTCTGCTGGAATCTGTTCTTGCGCCAACATTAGACTACACAGTTGAGGGGAGAGAATTAAGCAAAAATGCTCCCGTCTTAGCTGACTACTGGTTTCGAGTACAATGGGGATTAAACTATCTTGGGATGAATAGCTGCTACGAGAGCTATGACGGGAGGGTGCGCTTCCACCACTACGACTTATGTTGCAACGATATATTTGCTCAGAAAGCCCTTCTTGATAATAAGTTTCTAGGGTTGTCCACCAACGGGAATGGGGTGGTAATTTTGCCCAGACTGTTGCCTGTATTTCTTGATCAATCAAAAACTGAATCCCTGTGTCAACCCATTCCCGAAAGGTACTAGCCGAGATAGTTAAAGAGGCTAAGTCGGAGTCAGTGGTTTGAGTTAGTTGATAAAGTGATAGTTCTGAAGTCGTGGGAGGATTCATCCGTTTATAATAATTCTTTTTTTATAGCTTAATATTCAGTATTCTCTCATTTGTTGGGTATGGTTCCGTTGTTTTACTTAGTTTTGTTAACAAATTTTATAATTTGTGACAACCGACCCTTTTTATGCTAGATATTATCATCCTCAATTCACTGATCATGGTTAAGCTGGTCAATGATTAATTGATTTATCTTATCTAGATAAGAAACTTATTATGAATTCTTGGCGTTATATTATCCTAATATTAGCTTATCTTGGGGGTTTATTCCTAACAGGATTGTGGGGATTTCCTAATCCTCAACCTTCTTGGCAACAATGGACTTTGGTTATTTTATTAATTTTTATTATTCCACCTAGTCTATTTATTTTCTTAAATCGTCGTTGGCGACGGTGTCCTCAATTACGGTTTTGGTTCTTAGTTTCTTGTGTTGCTTTTTTCGCTGTTATCTATTTTCAATTTCGCCTTCCTTCTCCTCGTTCAACTGATATTAGTCACTTAATTAAAGATGATTTTAAGCCCAAACAGGTTCAAGTCTTAGGAAAGGTTTTATCTGAACCTCGAACCACCAATAATAATCGGAAAAGATTTTGGTTTCGAGTACAAAGAGTAAATCTTAATGGCAACAATGAGCAGTATAAAACAGTTACAGGAAAATTGTATGTTACTTTACCAAATACCGAAGTTTATTTAATTTATCCGAGACAAACTTTAATCATTGAGGGTAATTTATATCAACCGCGATCGCCAAAAAATCCAGGGGCGTTTGACTTTAAAAAATATTTAGCAAAACAAGGATCTTTTTCAGGATTAAAAGGCGAAAAAGTTGTCTTTAGAACAGACAAAAAGCTCTGGGGATGGACAAACCTACGAAATCGTATAATTAACGGTTTTACCGATGCTTTAGGAAAGGAAAACGGCTTAGTTATTAGTTCGATTATTTTAGGGAGAAGGGCGGTTGATTTACCCCCAGAAACTAGGGATTTATTCGTTAATATTGGTCTGGCTCATGTTTTGGCTGCATCAGGGTTTCACGTAGCTCTATTGTTAGGTATTGTCTTTTGGATTACTCAATCTTTATCCCCTAAAAAAAAATTAATACTTGGGATAGTTATTTTAATATTTTATGTAGTATTAACCGGAATACAGCCTTCTATTTTACGAGCGGCTTTGATGGGTTCTTCTGTTTTAATAGGTCAAGTTTTAGATAGAAAAACCAATGCTTTAGGTGCTTTATTATTATCAGGTTTTTTATTGTTAAGTATTAATCCTTTATGGATCTGGGACTTAGGATTTAAACTTAGTTTCTTGGCAACTTTTGCTTTATTAGTTGCCAGTCCTTTTATTGAAAAGAAATTGGACTTTTTACCCCCTAAACTAGCAGGTATGATAGCCGTACCTATAGCTGTTTCTATCTGGACATCACCTTTAATAATGTATTTTTTTCATAGTTTTAGTTTTTATCTTATTCCTTTTAATATTTTGGCAACTCCTTTAATTATGCTCTTAGTTGTTGGCGGAATTATTAGTGCTGTTTTTATCTTAATTATTCCCAATCTAGGAATACTAATAGCTAAAATTTTATTTTGGCCGCTTCAGATTCTCTTACAATCTGCTCAACAAATACCTCAATTAAAGCTCAGTGCTTTTGCCGTTGGACAAATATCTTTAGTTACGTTAATTATTATCTATAGTATTTTAGTAACAATTTGGTTAAATAAAAGATTCCAGAAATATTGGCACATAGGAGCATTGATAATTATTGGCTTGATTATTATCCCAATCATTTACAAAAATATTACTTTATTGAAAATAACAGTTTTAGAAGGAAATAAAGTACCGATTATAGTCATGCAAAATAGAGGTAAAGTTACCCTAATTAATGTGGGCAGCGAAACGGATATAAAATACACATTATCACCGTTTCTATCTCAACAAGGGATTAATAAAATTAATACAGTTATCATTACCAATAATCAAGATGAACTGAGTTTATCAATAATTAAAAAGAAAATTAAAATCAATAGTATTATTGATCTTTTCGACAACAAAGAATTTAATAACAGTCATCAAGTCATAGAAGAAGACTCAACCATTATAAAAGCCATGAATAGGGAATCAGGTATAATAAAATGGCAAATAAAAGATAAATATTGGTTATGGATAGATGGTCAAAAACTAGATCCTCAATCGATTTCAGTTCATCTTAATCATGGCCTTGATGTCCTTTTATGGTCTGGAAAAAAACTGTCATCTGATTGGATAAAATTATTAAAAAAATATCAGCCAAAAATTCTGATTATTTCTACTAATTATCTTCCTAGCTTTATTAAAACAAAATTAAATCAAGAAAACCTTAAATGGTATTGGATAGAGCGGGATGGTGCAATTCAATGGATACCAAACCAGGGAATTAAACCCCTATTCAACAATCAAGAAGAAGATTCCTAAATTTTTGTATCCTAACATACTTTTGAAATCTTAATAAATAGAAAAGTTAGTTAAAACAATTACAATACTTCTCTGCCCAAAGTGTTACCGTAGAGAGGCATGGAAATTTTCCTGAAAAGATATGAGGATTTTATGAATAATTCACAGCTACCCTTCGAGTGTACAAGTAGCGAACTAGAAAAAGCGGCTATTAACCGCTTTCGTACCCATATCGGGTATCTCCCTGCCCAATGTCAAATTTTCCGTGAACCCTGGAATCACTCAACGGTTATCTGCCTTGATTTCGTCCAATGTCCTCAGTTACTCGATTCTCTCAAAGAGATGGAACCTTCTTTAATTGAAGGAGTTCAAGCATTAGGATTAGGAAATGCCGTTGTTTTTCGTTTGGGTAAAAAGTTAATGGGATGGAAAAATATCATGTCTTAGGTATAAATATTTAGTATATCTCTAAGACGAATTAAGAGATAACTTTTACTAATTTACATTTTCTTTCAAAGTTAGGCTATATTTAATCGCCATAGCAGTAGTATTGAGTGATCGCTAATTTTTTTGTTTCTTCAATGTTTATCATCCTGACAAATAGGAAAGATATCTTTAGTAGCATTGAAGCAGTGATTGTGGCGATTGTTTTTTGATAAAATTATTAAAATGATTCCAAAACTTGAACCAGAAACAACAATTAATCACACCATTGCTGATTTTTTGAGTAGTTTAAGAGACACTTCTTTTTCAGGAGATATTAAGGGTGATTTAGCTAACCGTTTAATTGCTTCTACTGACAATAGTATTTATCAAATTTTACCCCAAGCTCTTGTTTTTCCCCGTACCAGTCAAGATATTAGAGAAGTTTTTAAATTAGCTAACAAAACTGAGTTTGAATCCGTTACTTTTTCACCTCGAGGGGGAGGAACTGGCACTAATGGTCAATCACTTTCCCCTAGTATCATTATAGACTGTTCTAAGTACATGAATCAAGTCTTAGAAGTGAATATAAAAGAACAATGGGTTAGGGTGCAACCTGGTATTATTTTAGACCAATTAAACCAAATATTAGCAGATCATAATCTCTTTTTTGCCCCGTCCCTTGCTCCTAGTAACCGTGCAACCATTGGTGGGATGATTAACACGGATGCTGCGGGTAAAGGTTCTCGTATTTATGGGAAAACCAGTGACCACATTTTAGCATTAAACTGGGTTTTATCCGATGGGACTTTAGCTACTTCTTCTCAAGTTAATTTAGAGACATTAAACATATTAAAACAACAAGAAGGAAGATTAGGAGAAATTTATAGACTAATAGATAAGCTTGTGTCCGAAAAAGCAGAATTGATTGATAATATATTTCCTAAATTAACTAGATTTATGACTGGTTATAACTTAGCTAAGGTTTATGATGAAAGCAGAAAATATTTTGATATTAATCGAATTTTAGCTGGCTCAGAAGGGACATTAGGCGTTATTACAGAGGCAAAATTAAAATTAACAAAAATTCCTAAAGCTACTCAATTATTTGCTATTCATTATCAAAATTTTGATGCAGCTTTAAGGGATGCTGAACATTTACTAACTTATGAACCTGCTGCCATTGAAACAGTGGACGAAACAATTTTAGAATTGGCTAAAGATGATAGTATTTTTGAAGAAGTAAAAAACTTTGTTGGTTCAGCTAAAGCCCTTAATTTAGTTGAGTTTATTGCTGAAAATAATCATAATCTAGAAAAGCAAATAAGTTCGTTAATCTCTAAATTACAGGATAAAAGCAAACCAGGAATTATCGGCTATTATAAAACTGATAAATTAGAAGAGATTAAGCCATTATGGTTATTAAGAAAAAAAGGAGCAGCTTTATTAGGAAGTATGCCAGGTACTCGCAAACCCATTGCTTTTATAGAAGATACGGCAGTTAATCCTAGGAATTTAGCCAATTACACCAAGGAATTTAAAAAGTTATTAAACAGTTATAACCTTAAATATGCCATGTTTGGTCATGTGGATGTCGGTTGCCTTCATGTTCGTCCAGCGTTGGATATGAAAGCACCTAAAGATGAAAAATTGATTAGAGAAATATCGGACAAAGTTGTTGATTTAGTTCGTAAGTATGGGGGAGTTATTTGGGGAGAACATGGTAAAGGTTTTCGCAGTGAATACACACCTTTATTTTTTGGAGAAGAACTATATCAGGATTTAAGAAAGATTAAAGAAGTATTTGATACTAAAAATAAATTAAACCCAGGAAAAATTGTTACACCTTATCATAGTACAGATAAAATTGTTAAATTAGAATCAACTTTAAGGGGACAGTTTGATCGCCAAGTTTCTCAACAGTTTAGAAAGGAATATGAAGCAGCTTTTAATTGTAATGGAAATGGTGCTTGTTTTAACTTTAACCCTGATGAAATTATTTGTCCTTCTGCTAAACAAACTCGCGATCGCATTCACTCTCCAAAAGGAAGGGCAATGTTATTAAGAGAATGGTTAAGATTATTATCAAAATCAGATTTTAACAAAGATAATAATGAGTCTTTATCTATCCCTAAAAAAATTTGGTACACCCTAAAAAAATGGCAAGGTAAAGAAGATTTTTCCCACGATGTTTATCAAGGGATGCAAGGATGTCTTGCTTGTAAAGGGTGTGTTAGTCAATGTCCGATTCATGTTGACATCCCTAGCTTAAAATCTCTATTCTTAGAACGCTATCATAGTCGCTATTTACGTCCTTTTAGAGATTATTTTATGGCTAACATAGAACAGTTAGCCTATTACCAATCTTTTGCGCCTAATATATTTAATAATGTAGTGCAAAACTCTCTTAGTAAATTGATAATTAGTAAATCATTAAATTTAGTTGATCCACCCCTTATTAGTCCGCTTATTTTACGACAAAAACTAACCATAGAATTAAAGATAGAAACCTTACAAAATTTATCGAGAGAAGAACAAAAAAATAGCATTATTTTATTACAAGATGCGTTTACCAGTTTCTACGAAGCACAGTTAGTTGTTGATACTTATCATTTTTTTGAAAATTTGGGTTATAATGTTTATCTATTACCGTTTTTTATCAATGGAAAACCTTTACATTTAAAGGGATTTATCAATCAGTTTAAAACTGTAGTTATGCAAAATATCAAACACTTAAAAAAAGTTTTATATTTAGATATTCCTCTGATTGGAATAGAACCAAGTATGACCCTTACATATAGAGATGAATATGATAAAATCAGTGATGATGAAAACATTTTTAATAAAGTTAAACTCATCCAAGAATTTTTAGTTGAACAAGATAAAGTATTCCCCAAAATTAAACAAAATAAACCCTATTACTTGTTAGGACATTGCCACGAAAAATCCCTTGTTTTTAACTCACAAAAGCAATGGCAAACAGTTTTTAAAAACATGGGAGTGAGGTTAAATTTAGTGCCTGTTGGTTGTTGTGGAATGGCCGGAATGTATGGCCATGAAAGAGAACATTATGAAAGTTCACAAGACATTTATAGAAGTAGTTGGCAACAACATTTACCGGAAAATATTGAGGATAGACCCTATTATTTAGTTACTGGATATTCTTGTCGTTCACAAGTTAAAAGACTATCAGGATGGAAACCACAGCATCCTATTCAAGTATTAAATAAACTAATTTCTGGCACCAAAAATAATGCTTCCTAAACGGATCATAGTTGCACCCTTTTCTACTGCTAATAAATAATCATTAGACATTCCCATTGATAATTCTTTTAACTGTAAGGATGATTTTTCGTTTATTTTTGTAGCAAGTTCTTTAGTTTTTTCAAAAGTCTCTAAACATTCATTTTCAGATAGTCCTAAAGGTAAAATAGTCATTAATCCTTCAATTTTTAAATGTTTTAAGGGTTCCAACTTAGGTAAATCTTGCCAAAATTCCATGACCTCCCAACCATACTTATTGGGGTCAGGCAAGAGTTTGACTTGAAGACAAACATGAGGATAAATAGAAGTTTTAGCAGCCAATTTATCTAAATGTTCTGCTAATTTTAGACTATCAACCGAATGAATCCAATGAAAATTTTCTAATATTTTTTTAGCCTTATTAGTTTGAATATGACCAATAAAATGCCAACAAATATCTTTATGGTCTTGTAACTCTTCTTGCTTTAAAATTGCTTCTTGGACACGACTTTCTGCAAAATCACGAATACCATAGTGATAAGCTTCTTTAATTGCCGTCACTGGCTTTTTTTTTGTGACAGCAACCAAACGAACAGAAGAAGGAATTTCACTCAAAATTTTGTCAAGATTTTCTGCAATTGTCATATCATTTAAGCAAAGGTTTGTTTATACATAGCTTGAAATTCTTTGTACTCTTCTATGAGTCCTAGACGGTGAAGATTACGCAGACGTTTTTCTACTAATAATCTAGCATCTGAACGACTAATCGGTTCAAGAACCGTATTATCCGGTATCATCTTCACTAGAAAAAATAACCGTTGAGCGTATAATGTAGTAAACAACTCTTGATTGTCATCAAGGAGACAGACACGATAAAGAAGTCCGAAAATAGGGTGATTAAAATAGGTTTCGCTACTCATTCTTGATAGTTTAAAAGTTACTATAATAATAACTCTCTAAACGCCGTAAGTCTAGGTATATTATACTAGAGTATTGAGAAAAATTGCTATCATTTTTAGTATCAGACGAAAAGATGACAAAAAAAATTACCTATAGTCCAGCTTATACCCTAGTTCCCACCTATGAATGCTTTAACCGTTGTACCTATTGTAATTTTCGGGTTGATCCTCATCAAGATAGTTGGTTAACTTTGGAAAAAAGTCGAACTATTTTACAAAAATTACAATATAAATCTGTTTGTGAAATTTTAATTTTAAGCGGCGAAGTTCATCCCCAGTCTTCTAGAAGAAAAGCTTGGTTTCAACACATTTATGATCTCTGTCAATTAGCTTTATCGATGGGTTTTCTGCCCCATACTAATGTAGGTATTTTAAGCTTTGCGGAAATGGAAACTCTAAAAACTGTTAATGCGTCTATGGGGTTAATGGTAGAACAAATTACCCCAAAACTACTAGAAACAGTTCATGGTCATTCCCCTAGCAAATTACCTTCATTAAGGTTACAACAATTAGAATGGGCTGGTCAACTAAAAATTCCTTTTACCACAGGTATTCTCTTAGGAATAGGGGAAAAAGAAGAAGATTCCTGGCACACATTAGAAGCGATCGCAGAACTTGAGCAAAAATGGCATCATATCCAAGAAGTTATTTTACAACCTCATCAGCTAGGAAGCAAGCAAAAATTAGAAGTATCTACTTTTCCTATTGACAAGTTACCCAAAATGGTTGCCAAAGCTAGAGAAATTTTGCCTAATTCCATTACGATACAAATTCCTCCTAATTTAATAACAGATCCCAGATGTTTATTAGACTGTTTAGAAGCAGGAGCTAGAGATTTAGGGGGTATCAGTCCCAAAGATGAGGTAAACCCAGATTATTCCCATTTATCTCATCAAGGACTAGTGGATTTATTAGCCTCTAAAGGATGGGAATTAGTACCCCGTCTTCCTGTCTATCCTCATTATTATAATTGGTTGTCATCCTCCCTACAAAAAGCCCTAAGTACCTGGAACAATTCTTCTCATTTTCAGCCTTTGTTGTCAATTTAATTAGTAGTTGTTAGAATTTTAGTAAAATAGAAAATATAGGAATAGGTAATTTATCAATGCTAAATCAAGCCACTTTCCAAAGTTATGTTTCTCTTTTAGCTAGGTTTTTCTTGTCCGCAATTTTTATTAAATCTGGTGTTAGTAAGCTATTATCTCCAGGGCAAACTCAAGCGTATATGGCCTCCAAGGGATTACCTTTAACTGAAGTCTTGCTATGGGCAACTATTTTAGTTTTAATTTTAGGAGGTGTCTCTGTTTTATTGGGATATAAATCGAAAATTGGTGCTTGTTTATTAATTGGCTTTTTAATCCCTGCTACCTTAATTTTTCATGGAACTTTTCCAGAGGAAGAAATCGCTTTTTTTAAGAACTTAGGATTAATGGGGGGACTGTTAATGATCCTTGCTTTTGGTTCAGGAAAATTTAGTTTAGAAAACTACCTAAAATCCTAATTAATTCATAGTTTAGGGATAATTTATGAGTTATCCCTAAATAGCACTTTTAAAGTATAATTTATAGCAGAAACAATTAAGTTATTTAAACTATAAATATGAGCAAATCACCCACATTATTGAGTCCTTGTCAAGTCGGTAATATTACTCTAAAAAATCGGGTTGTTATGGCACCTTTAACCCGTTCTAGGGCTGGAGAGGAAAGAATGCCCAATGACCTCATGAAACAATATTATAGCCAAAGAAAATCAGCCGGATTAATTATTAGTGAAGCAACCGTTATTTCTCCACAAGGTTGTGGTTGGTTAAATAGTCCTGGCATTTATTCAGATGCACAAATGAAAGCTTGGCAACCTATAACCCAAGCACTTCATGAAACAGAAACCCCGATTTTTTTACAACTTTGGCACTGTGGAAGAGCATCTCATAGTAGCTTTCAAGAAAATAATCAATTGCCTGTTTCAGCCTCTGCTGTTAAACCCAATGGTGACTATATCCATACTCCCATTGGTAAACAATCTTACAAAACCCCTCGGGCCTTAGAAACCGAAGAAATACCCCCTATTGTTGAAGATTATCGTTTAGCTGCTGAAAGGGCGAAAGATGCTGGTTTTGACGGTGTTGAAATTCATGCAGCTAATGGTTATTTGATAGACCAGTTTTTACAATCAAAAACTAACCAGAGAACCGATAAATATGGCGGAAGCATTGAAAATCGTTATCGCTTTTTAAAAGAAATTATCGAGGCAGTTCTAACAGTATTTTCTGCTGGACAAATAGGAGTGAGACTTTCTCCTAACGGTGTTTTTAATGATATGGGTTGTCCTGAATATCGAGAATTATTTATCTATGTTGCCCAACAATTGAATAGCTATAACTTAGCTTATCTTCACCTTTTAGATGGCTTAGGATTTGGATTTCATGAATTAGGCGTCCAATGACTTTGGCAGAGTTTAGAACGGTATTTGATGGTGTTTTAATGGGAAATTGTGGTTATACTCAAGAGAGTGCAGAAGAAACAATTAAAACAGGAAATGCTGATCTAATTGCCTTCGGTCGCCCCTTTATTAGTAACCCTGACTTAGTAGAAAGATTTAGTAATGACTGGCCTTTAAATCCCCCTGCTGATATGAATATTTGGTATTCTTTTGAGCCAGAGGGTTATGTTGATTTTCCTACTTATGAAGAAAGTAAAAAAAGTTAATTGATTTTTTAAAATGTAGGGTGGGCAAATGACTAAATTTATTCAAACCTATGATTAAATTTTAAATAATTGCCCACCTTCAAAAAAATATTCTTAGAAATATGAGATATAAGCTAATTACTTTGTTTTTAATAGAACCTTTCTTTTTATTGCAATAATGAGCTATAGTAAGCAGGTTTTAGTTGTAAGAAAATAAGCTTTCTGGGTTTAACCCCTACAAAGACTATAAATATTAAGTCTCATTACAAAAACATCTTTCAACCTTGCAGAAGGTTGGGGGTATTCAGGTATCATAACTAATGATTAACTAATATTTTGTGTCCTGGGAGCATCCCAAAGTTGCTTTCTTGTCCTTTACTGATAATAGTTGATCTGATGAATTTCTCCCCGTCTCCCCGTAAAACTCCAAGAATTAAGTTTTCTGCAAAAATGGGATGCTCCCCGTGTCCTTAACTTCCTTATTGTATTGAGAATTAATTATGATTACTGAAACTCAACTACCTAGTTTAAACGCCTTAGATTATTTACCCTACTTAGATGAAAATGGAGTGATTACTGAAGACTTACAAAAAAAGATTGGTGTTTATGCAATTTTCAATGAAAATAAAAAATTAAAATTTATTGGCTATTCCCGTGATATTTATGCCAGTTTAAAACAACATTTAGTGCGTCAAACTCAGCAATGTCATTGGCTAAAAGTTGAAATTATTACCCGTCCTAGTCGAACCATTTTAGAAGAAATAAAAACTAACTGGACTGAAGAAAATGGAGATTTATCCATTGATAATCAAGAGAACCAGAACCTATGGACGCAAGCTATTGACGCTAAAGTTTGTATGACAGAAGAAGATAAAGAAACTTACAAAAATAGCGATGAATTAGGAAAAATTAAACTATTAAAAACAGTTTCTAGAAGAGTTCAAGCTGATATCGAAGAAACTTTAAAGCAACGAGGAAATAAGATGAAAATTCGCTTTAATCCCAAACTCAAAGAACAAGGATTATTAGATTTGAAATAGAGTTCATAACTGATCACCGAATAAATGTTGTACATTGAAAGGTGAAGTCAGTTTGATAATCAAGGAGTAACCCCGAATGACGTGGCGTGGTTCAGTTAGTATTCCAGATCGTATTTTTGGCACTTTAGTTTATTGCTTTGCCGTTTATGACACCCTATTTTTTGGGACTTTCCTATTACAACAGTTTCCAGCCTTTAATTTTTTGGTGCTTCCTGCGGTACCGGTTGGGATAACCTATGGTTTAGTGAGTGCCATACTCGGACCATTAGGACGTTTTGGCAGTTTTCTGGTATTTATTCTTTTATTTGCCGCCGTGGTGCGTAATGATAAGATTAGCCACTTTATCCGTTATAACGCCATGCAATCGATTCTCATCGGCATTTTATTGGCTTTAGGGGGAATTATTATGCAGTATGTTTTAGTACCGGCCCTGGGAGGTGGTATTCTCATTGAAACTCTATTCAATGTACTATTCTTAGGTGGCTTGGCAGCATCTTACTTTTCCATGATCCAATCAGCTTTAGGCAACTATGCAGAAATTCCTACGATTTCTGAGGCTGCTTATTCTCAGGTTCGCTGGTAGTCATGTTAGCGGTTGGCTCACTCATAACAGGGTTTTCGATGCTACCAATGCCCTCAATTTCTACCCGAATGCGATCGCCGATACTCACAGGGCCAACCCCTTCGGGGGTTCCCGTCAAAATAACATCCCCTGGAAACAAAGTCAGAATTTGAGAGATATAAGAAACGATGACTTGAGGAGAAAATATCATATCCTGAACCAAAGCAGACTGCCGTGGTTCTTCTTCATTGTTAACAAAAGTTTGAATACTAGCAGCCGCACTTAATTCGCGGATCACCCAGGGGCCTAGAGGACAAAAGGTATCAAACCCCTTAGCCCGCACCCATTGATTATCCTTCCGTTGAAAATCACGGGCTGTCACATCATTAGCAATGGTATAGCCCCAAATTTTGCTTTGAGCTTCTTTCTCAGAACAATTTTTAGTCACTTCACCAATCACCAAAGCTAACTCTCCTTCATAGTCTACCTGTTGAGACTGGGAGGGATAATAGATAGGTTGCTCTTCCCCAATCAGGGTCGAAGGAGGTTTAAGAAAGAGTAAAGGTTCTGTTGGGACGGTGTTACCCAGTTCCTCTGCATGAGCTTTATAATTTCTGCCCACTGCAATAATTTTGGAAGGAAAACAAGGGGCTACAAATTGATAACTATCCGCCTTGAGGACGACACCACTGGGTTGCCCTCCATCCCAAGGGGCAGCATCAAACACCGCCACACTGCGATTGAGATTAAGTGAGCCATAATGGATGTTTCCTTGAGTTGTTTTTACTCTAACGTAGCGTTGCGGCATAAAATTCAGCACTCATTGAGGTTACAAGCAGACTAAGCAGCCTTTGAATATCTTAGCCATTAGTCATAATGTCGTAGTATGATCTTAAAGTAATCTGTCTCAAAAAGGAGACATTTTTTCAATTGATTAGTTTCGATTAATCCTTGCTTCTTGATCTTCAGACTCTGAGTTGATCACTAAGCCAACTTGTCCATAAGGAGTTTAAACCCATGAGCCAAAGTTACGAAATGATTTTTATCTTGCGTCCTGATCTCTCAGAAGACCAAGTTAACCAAGCTTTGAACAGCTATAAAGAATTCTTGACCACAAATAACGCTACCAACCTAGAAGTGAAAATTTGGGGTAAACGCCGTTTGGCCTATCCCATTCAAAAAAAGGTAGATGGTATTTATGTTCAGTTTAATTATGAAGCAGACGGAACCCAGATCGCACCCTTAGAACGGATGATGCGCTTAGGGGAAGAAGTTATGCGCTATCTCACCATTCGACTGGATACCGTTGCCCCCTCCTCAGAAGCGGAAGAGAAAGAAGGAGCAGAAGCATAACCCGTTGCTTCTGAAGCTTAAGGGGTGACTGGGTGACTGGGTGACTGGGTGACTGGGTGAGAAGTCATAGCAACCAGTCATCAGGTTCGTTAATCATTTTGACTAGGCTTCCTATGATTTGGTTATAGCTTTTGTAGAGATCACGAGCAGTATCTACCGGTAAATATTGACATTTCACAGCAAACTTTAACCACACCTGGACTTCTGCCGCCTCAGCTTCACAGTCGCTTAGTTTAGCTACAAAAGCTGCTTTGTATCGGCGTTTTCTCCAAGCCTCGGCTAAGTTGGCACAAACAGAACGAGAAGAACGGCGAATTTGATCGCTAAGGGCATATCTTTCCTCAACAGGAAACATTTTTGATAGCTCAAAAATATCCATAGCTGCATCAAATGCGATTTGATAGACATTCAAATCTTCGTGAGTTTTTAGCTTTTTGTTCTTTTCCATAACCAATTATAAACCGCTCCCAGTCTCCCCATCTCCCCATCTCCCCGTCTCCCAGTCCCCCACTCTCTCCCTAAACTCCAGACATGGCCCTCAACTGTCCACAAGCTGCATTAGCTTCGAGTCCTCTGGAATAACGGACACTGACGGCAATGTTTTTCTCTTCTAAAATAGTTTTAAAGATGTTAATACTTTCTGCATTAGAACGTTGATAATCAACTTCTTCTATGGGGTTATAAGGAATTAAATTAACATGGCTTTGAAACCCTTTTAAACATTTGGCTAACTCTATCGCTTGTTCCGGTAAATCATTAACACCACCCAATAAAATATATTCAAAACTAACTCTTCTACCTGTTATTTCTACATATTTTCGACAGTCAGCTAAGAGTTTGGGAAGGGGATAAAATTTAGCACTGGGGATTAATTGTTCTCGTAACTTTTGGTTAGCAGCATGAAGACTAACCGCGAAGGTTACTTGTAGTTGATGATGGGCTAATTCTAAGATTTTTTTAGGAATTCCTACCGTGGAAATAGTTAGCGATCGCTGTCCTATTCCTACGTCTTGATTTAATATTTTAACAGCTTTGACAACTTCTTTTGTATTTAATAATGGTTCTCCCATCCCCATAAATACAACATGACTAACTCTTTCTTGAAAGTCCTCTTGTACAGTTAATATTTGATCCACAATTTCTGCACTGCTTAAATTACGATCATATTCTCCTTTTCCCGTAGCACAAAAATCACAATTCATGGGACATCCTACTTGAGAAGAAACACAAACGGTTAAGCGTTTTGCGGTGGGAATGCCAACAGTTTCAATGATTAATCCATCGGCTAAACTTAACAGGTATTTTCTAGTTTTATCCGGGGCAATGGTACAATGATTAATGTTAGAACGCCCGATAGGATAATCTTTAAAGTCTTCTCGGAATGCTTTAGGAAAGACAGAAATTTCTGTGAGCGATCGCACCCCTTTTTGATATAACCATTGATGGAGTTGTTTGCCTCGATAACCAGGTTGTCCCTGTTGTTTTATCCAGGTAGTTAATTCATCTACGGATTTTCCTAATAAAGTTTCTTGTGTTAATGGCATTGAGATTAAGTAATAAAAGTAACTAATTTAATTATAAACCCTTTTAGTTTTGTAGGGTGGGCAAAGTTTATATATTATAAGTAATTAAGATAAATTTATGATTTGCCCACCATCCTAAGTAATAAAAGTAATTAACTCAATTATAAACCCTTTGATTTTTGTAGGGTGGGCAAAGTTTATATATTATAAGTAATTAAGATAAATTTATGATTTGCCCACCATCCTAAGTAATAAAAGTAACTAATTTAATTATAAACCCTTTTAGTTTTGTAGGGTGGGCAAAGTTTATATATTATAAGTAATTAAGATAAATTTCTGAATTGCCCACCATCCTAAGTAATAAAAGTAACTAACTCAATTATAAACCCTTTGATTTTTGTAGGGTGGGCAAAGTTTATATATTATAAGTAATTAAGATAAATTTCTGAATTGCCCACCATCCTAAGTAATAAAAGTAACTAACTCAATTATAAACCCTTTGATTTTTGTAGGGTGGGCAAAGTTTATATATTATGAGTAGTTAAGATAAATTTCTGAATTGCCCACCATCCTAAGTAATAAAAGTAACTAACTCAATTATAAACCCTTTGATTTTTGTAGGGTGGGCAAAGTTTATATATTATGAGTAGTTAAGATAAATTTCTGAATTACCCACCATCCTAAGTAATAAAAGTAATTAACTCAATTATAAACTCTTCGATTTTTGTAGGGTGGGCAAAGTTTATATATTATAAGTAGTTAAGATAAATTTCTGAATTGCCCACCATCCTAAGTAATAAAAGTAATTAACTCAATTATAAACCCTTTGATTTTTGTAGGGTGGGCAAAGTTTATATATTATGAGTAGTTAAGATAAATTTCTGAATTGCCCACCATCCTAAGTAATAAAAGTAATTAACTCAATTATAAACCCTTTGATTTTTGTAGGGTGGGCAAAGTTTTCTAAGATATAGTAAGTTTAAATATAGCGTTTCTCGGACTCATGATGTACACTTAATTTCTAACTCCGAACTCCGAACTCCTAAAACTCTCTATTTTGCCCACCGTACAAGTTGATGATCAATTGGCTTAAAAAACTCTGGAATTTGCTGAAAAGTCTCTTTAATGGTTCTTCTGAAGCAATAGAAACCGATAATCCCGGATTTCTCACAAATTAATTTGAAAGCCCAATCCAGAGATGAAAAATGATAATTTTTAGGACTAATAGAAATTTTGAATATAGATGAATAAAAAAATTGACTTTGATTATCCAAAAATTGAGTTTAAGAGGGAATAATTATATTAACTTTTGATTTTCTCCACGATAAATAAGACTAAATGAAAGTATCAGTCAGTCAACAACTTATGATAGATATCTTTTTTAAAAAACGACTTATTCTACTTATCCAGTATTAGGAATAGTTTTAATTCTTTTGTTAGCAATAGACAAAATATCTTGATAAGGACAAGCACTAGCTATAGCGATAATAATTCTTCTACAACTAATCTTTATTCTGGCTCCCAACTTAAGAAGATTTAGACGTATTCTTCCCACAGTTGCTTTAGCCAATGAAGTTTTTTTTTAAACAGTGTTGACGAAAAGCATTTATGAGAACATAAGCCCAGGAATGTATCCATAATCTTAGTTGATTACTTTGAAATGTTTGAGTTGAAGTTCTATCAGCTAACAAGTCTAATTGTTGTTCTTTAATCCGATTTTCCATCTCGCCTCTCGGACAGTATTTTTTTGTATAAAGTTTTGAGGGTGGAATTTTTGAAGCGGGCAAAGATGTCACCACATGGCGCATTTTTAAGCCATCACTTCCATAACAAACTTTTGTCACTACTCTTCTTTGACAACTCCATGACTTTTCTGTTTTATAACGAATAGAGCGATACCAAGTAGAAATTGGTACTAATTTTTTAACTTCTTCTAAATCTTCTTTTTTCTGAAATAAACTATCCATTAATTCAGTTATTGGAGCTAGTTTTTTTTCATATTCATGTTTGGCTTTTTCAATTACATCATCCGCTCGTAACTTAAGAACGCCATTTGTTCCCATAGCTATAACATAATCAACTAAAGGCTGATTTTCACAAAAATAGAAGATTTCTTCACGGGCATAGGCACTATCACCCCTAACTAGGATATGAGTCTCTGACCATTTTTCTCTAATTAGTCCGATAATTCTTTATAATTCGTCTAAGGCTCCATCGGCTGGATCTACATTAGATGAACGAAGTTTAGCAACTAATAAATGATGCCCACAGAAAATATATAAAGGAGCATAACATACTCCGTGATAATAACTATTAAAAAATGCCCCTTCTTGATTACCATGTACTTGGTCATCCGTGACATCCATATCTAATATAATACTTAAGGGAGGTTTTTTATAAGACTCTAAAAAAAATTCGACAAAAGATTTTTCAATGGCTTCAAAGTTGGGTTCTATTTTATGATAACGACTCGTTTTTTGGTCGAGAATAGTCTCAGGACAATATTCCAATCTATTAATTGTACTTTTTCCAGCTAACTATCCCTTTTTATCTTCAAGTTCATTAAGCTTTTCTAAAGCGATCTTAAGGGCAGGATCGTGACGTAATTTATCATGGTCATTGACATCTTCATAGCCTAAAATAATTCCATAAACCCTTTGTGCTAATAACTCATGAACGGAATGATCTACATAAGATTGATGACGATGATCTTGAAAACAGTTACCAAACTTCTCGGTAATTCCCAGTTTTTTATCCAACTCAGCTATCCAGACAATCCCCGCATCTGAAGTGATTAGTCCCCCATCAAAATGTAATTGCTCACCGCAATAAAGAATCTGTCTTGACAACATAAAGGTAAAATCGGGGATTTTTATGTATAGTGGGGGTTATGACCACAAATGCTACCATTGATTCAAAGCTAGTTAGAGCTATCGCCGATGAACAGTTGGCGAACAATGTCTTCATGATTGAGTGGCTAGTCAAGGCACAACAACAGTTATCTCTTCAACAAAGACTGATTGACCAGCAACAACAACAAATCTCTACACAACAGCAAGAAATTGAAAAATTGAAAGAAGAGAGAGATAAGCTAAAAAACCGTAACTCAAAAAACAGTTCAGTCCCCCCATCATCAGACCCACTAAAAAAGCCTTCTGACAAAAAGAAACGCAAAAAAGGATTTAAACGCGGACCAAAATATGACCACCCAGGGAAGACCCGTAATGGTTTTGGTCAGCCCGATAAGATAGTCCCTTTAGAACTAGAAAACTGTCCTGTTTGTGGGGGTTCAGTGGAACGAGATGAAGTAGTTCCCGAAAAAGTCCAGCAAGTGGCTGAAGTAGTAGACCAACCCATAGAAATCAGGGAATATCGTCGCGGATTCTATAAATTTCCTAGTTGTGGATGGTCAGATTACAGTCCTGTTCCATTGGGAGTTAAAGAAGGATTCGGTTATGGGGCGCGATTAAGTAGCATCGTGGGCTGGCTTGGCTATGGGGGTAATCTTACATGGCGTAAACAGGAACATTTTATAGAGTATGTCTTTGGCATTCCCATTTCTCAAGGGAGCCTTGCCAAAATGCACAAATGGTTTCAAGAAAGTTTAGAACCCTTGACCCAACAGTGGTTAAAGTACATCCAGCAGCCAGGAATCCGATGTGTTGACGAAACCAGTTATTGCATCGATGGCATCAAGTATTGGGTTTGGGTAGCCACATCAAATGAGGTCTGTGTGTTGATGTTGGCTCCCACTAGAAGCTCCGCAGAAGTCGAGAAATTGTTAGGAGCAGATTTTAAGGGCATCCTCACCAGTGAGTGCTATAGTGCCTACTTTAGACAAAGTGCGATAGCCAAACAGAAATGTCTGGCACATTTAGAACGAGAGTTAGAGTCCCTTAAAACCAGTCGTTTTCAAGCGAATCGAGAATTTGCTGCCGATGTACAGCAAGTTTTAGCAACCGCCCGTATCCATTATCGTCATTATCATGCTCGAAATTTAACCCTTGAAGACTTAGGCTCCAAAAGAACAGAAGTCGAGAACTCACTGCAAAAGATTTTTAAAGCAACTCCCAAAAAAGGATGGCCTTATGATGCACAAAGATTGATTAACCGTCTCAAACGTCATTGGGAAGAGTGGTTCACCTTTCTAACTTATCCTGAAGTCAAACCAGATAATAATGATGCTGAGAGAGCTTTACGTCCCATTGTCATTCACCGCAAAGTAAGTGGGGGGGCAAGAAGCGACTGGGGTGCAGAGTTAGTCACCCAAATGTTCAGTTTTTTAGAGACCATGAGATTACAGGGGCAAAATGCCATTGTCCAATTATGCGAATTATTTTCATTAGCTGGTCGGAGTCCCCCAGGATTAGAGATGTAAAAGGCTCCGGAGCCGATGGGGGATAGATTTTTCTTGATCGCCCTATCTCTCTGCACAAAAATACACAGGATTAGCGGATAATCTCCGCTAACAAAAAACTATCTTACTATTCTTTTTTTTCTCATATTGTTGTTTTTAAAAGACTTGATTCTGGGAATGTTAGTCATTAAAATAGCCGTAATAAATTAGCTTAAATTTTACGCTAAATCACAGGGCTTATATTTTTGTTGACTCAACTGATGTTGTTTGTAGTGCTTTTCAATAAGACTTTTTTGTTGCGGTGAGCAGTTACTGCAAAAGATACTTTCCAATCTCTTGTATCTTTCCCTAATTTGTATTTTTCTCTAGCATTTTCTTCTGATAAAGACACAAAATCGTTAATTATTTTTTCTACCTCTTCAGCAGTCCATTGAATAGTTAAATAATCTCTAGCTGTTACAATACCTACAGAATTAATCGGCATTATATCAGTAATTTTCCAACCTTGATTATATTCTTCTAATAAATCAGTATCTTGGGGAATAAATAAATAAAAAGGAGATGAAGGTTCTATTTTTTCCCATTCTACAGTATCCAGACTTAACTGTTGTAATAACTCATATTTGCTTTCACGACTTCCCCATAAATCACTATGATAAACCGTTGCTAAATCAGTATTATTTTCTTCCTTAATAAAAATACCAATACTCACACCTTGTTGAATATCAAAGACATTTTTATCAGCACTTCCATCAGGAGAAACCTCTTTTTTCTTGGAATTACCATGTAAATCTAAAATATAAATTTTAGTAAAAGTTTGTAGCAAGTTTTGACGCATTCCCCTAAAAGTTGGATTATCTAAATAACCATGATTTGTGACAAATGCTAAAATACCTTGACTATTTTTATCAATTTTCCACTGTCCAAAACGAATAAATTTAACATAATCATCCTGTAACCATTTTGTATTTTTTTCCTTTAAGTCAACACCATCAATTTTATAATAATCTCTAACTAGACTTTCTATCCAATTATTTTTGTTTTCTGAATGTCCAGAATAAGGAGGGTTTCCTAAGACAACATAAATAGGAATTTCTGTCTTAACTGCTGCTGCTTTATTTGCTTCTTCTGAGATATATTTACCGAACAAAACCTCCGACTTTTTCACCCCTTCTTCTAACGCATTGGTTAAATAAATATTCAATCTTTCCTTATCTTGAAACCGATAACCTAAGTTTTCTAATAATAATGCTAACTTTAGATGAGCAATAGTATAGGGAGTCATTAACAACTCAAAACCATATAATCTCTCTAATACTTTTTTGTCTCTTAATAACTCATTCCATCGGTTAACACCATACTTTTCAAAGTTACGTCTAATTTGTTTAATCACCTCATATAAAAAAGTTCCTGTACCCGTTGCAGGATCTAAAATGGTTACTTTGCGACTCCCTAAACCGTCATCTAAATCAAACTCTTTATCTAATAAATCATTAACTGCTTGCACAATAAAAGATACCACAGGTTCAGGAGTATAATAAACCCCTCGACTCTTCCTTAAAGATGCTTCATAAGCACCCAAAAACGTCTCATAGAAATGCACAACAGGATCTTCTTGTCTGGTTTCTCTGCCAAAGTTTTCTAAGATACTACTCATGTCAACTTTAGCTAAAAACTCGACTAATTTATCAATTGCCCAATCAATTTTACTGATAATATCTGTTTCAATAACTGTCCTAAATAAACCTTGTAAAAAAGGAATTTTATCACTAATATGAATACTCGCTGTTTTGCGAATAAACATCCCTTGACCTGGGTTTTGTGCATGACCAACCCTGGCAGTAAATAACCCATAAGCAATAGTTTGAGCATACATATCAGCAAAGTTATTATTATCTAAATCAGGTAACAATAAATCCTGAAATAATAACTTAAGTTTTGTCAATTCTTCTTGTTCATCTTCAAATTTTAACGCTTCTGTAATACCATATCTAATTGCTTTTGTAGAAGCAGCCATTTGCGATGCTAAATCATAGTAATTATTGATAACTTTTTCTTTAAAATTGAGAAAAGATAAGATTAATTCTTCTGTTTTAGCAGCATCATCAACAGGAGTTATCTGTCCTTTTTTAACTGTTGCTAATGTTGTTTTTAACTGTAATTTTCCATCAAGATACCAACGAAACTCTAAATAATTAGTTAAAATTAAATTTTCCCCAATGGATGATCCAAAATAACGTTGTAACTGTTCTGTTTCCTCAATTTTATCGAGATTTTCCCCTATTTTTTTTAGCTTCAACATAACCCACTAAATTATCATTTTTTCTCACTGTAAAATCTGGGATTCCTGCTTGATTTCCTTTTTCTTCTATGGTAGTAATAATCTCTAACATTCCACTATCAACTAAATTTTTTAAAGCAGGATAATGGGTTCTTTCACTACCTCTGGTGAGATTATTTTGTAATTCTTGTAAATAGTGAGTAAAATTCATGCAACCATCAATAATTAGTGATAATTGTAGCACAAGCTTCTAGCTTGTAACAGACAGGCTTGCACGGAGGTTGGTGAATCAGTTCAAACAGTACCATATTTAGAATACAATTTAAGATCACAAATCATTATAAAATTATTGTTACAAAAAAGCCTTATCCCTACACATTCTCGTAGGGGTCAACGGCCGTTGACCCCTACAACCTTAACTTATGTAGTCTCAGTTGATGAAAATGGGATTAATATTAGAGGGCTTAATAATATTAATCCCCTACAAACTTCTAACTGGCTAACCGTTGTAACTCTTGTAGTTGACGACTTTCTTGTTCAATAACATTACGTGCAAATCGTTTATCTTGTTCTATTAATTCATTGAGAATTGTTCCTTCAATGACTAAAAAACAAGCTTTAGGAGAGGTGACAATAACCGTTGTAATGGCTTCTAAATTACCCAAAATTTCTAATTTATTTAAGAAATCAACAGGCTCAACCTCATCAACAATTACTGTATCATCTTCCAGAATTTGTTGATATTCAACTTTTCCATCTAACAGTAAAAACAAGTCTTTAGTAATATCTCTTTGTTCCCAGATAATGTCTGATTGCTTGTACTTTTTAATAGGGACTTGATAAGATAATTCCATCAAACTTTCTGCTTTTAATCTCTTTAATAAATCACAACTAGAGATATATAAGAGTCTTTCCAAGGGAGTAATAACTTTACTTGCTTGTTCTCCCGTATCATTAATAATTTGTTGTGCAGTTTCCTTTAAGGAAGGATTCAACATTAAATAAGAATCTAATAGTTGATGTGCTTGTTGTTTACCCCGTTGTTTATCAAGTTTATTTAAGAGATAAAGACTGACAGTTTTTGTTAAAGAATCTGGTTCTGCTAGTAAAGTTTCTAGGTAAGCTATCATCAAATCTTCAGAAACTTTAGGAGGAATTGATTCTGCTAACTTTAACTGTTGTTGCAGACGAGATAAGTAAAGATCGTTCAACCTTTCAGTCCATTTTTGATCATGGTTTTCTAAGAGACTAGGTAAGACATTGGGGGTTAATGTTGCCAACGCTAATACTAAACGAGTTGCTTCTGTTCCCGAGTCCCATTCTTCTAAAATTTTCAGCACCCCCTTAGCAATAACTTGTTGTTTTTGAGCAACAGTATTACGCAAAATTTCTAAACCTTTCCGTAAATGGGGTATGTTTAAAATTTCAGGTGGGTACAACAAAGCGAGTTCAGTATCATACAAATCTTGTAATTGTTGTAAGAGAAGCTGACTACGACGTTCTAGTTGAGAGTCTTCGTCTAGATTAGCAATAATTTGCTTTTCTTCTTCTAAAGTAATCCCATATTCCCGTGATAAAGATTCAACGTTGCCTCCCTCCTTATCTAAAACATCACCAATAGCTTTTTCCTTTTTAACTACCTTTAATAGTTCCCTTCCTAACCCTTTTGCCCCCCGTCTTCGTTTACTACCAACCATTCCCCGAATGCGTTGACGGAAACTTTGTAAACGCAATTGATTTTCACGGGAACGCTGCTGATTAGGATCTAATAAATCGGGATCTTCTACACCTAATTCCGTTAAAATAGTCAAGTGTTCTTTCTCACTAATACCTAATTCTCCCCTCATTTGTTGCAACACTTCTAAACTACTAGCCGAGTTAACATAACCCTCTTCCAATGAATCCCGTAAAATTCCTTTATAGGCTTCTAGACGTTTATCTCCAGTAAAATCAGGCAGAATTTTAGCCAAAACATAAACCTCATCTGCACTTAATAAGTCTAAAGAAAGACATTCTAGGAAGCGAGAAACATCAACTTTTAAGCGAGTCAATTGTTTTCTTAATCGGTTAGCCAAACTTTCTCTCGAATAACGTTCAGAACTTCTTGACCAAGTACGATATAACCATAAACTACTGGCCAATACTAATCCTAAGTTAAACAAGTATTGAACTTGAATAGGAAACTTAGAAATATAAGAACGTCCTGCAAAAATAAAGAAAAAGTTGAACACCCAAAAGGTAGTCAAGGTAAAAATTTGGTGCTGTATTTGTTGGTTGTTCAGTGCCGGATTAAGTTTTAACTGATAGCTTTTGTAGATTCTTTCTAATCTTATGCCCAGAAAATAACCTAAAGCCATACAAGTAGCAACAGTTAAAGGTGCTGCAATCAATCTAGGAATAGGAATAGCTGTATTAAATATATAAAATCCAGGAGAAAAGAGTAAATCTAACTTATTTTCTTGGTGAGTCCAAGCTCCAGACAAAAGATAAGCCCAACTTCCTGAATAAAGATAGTAATACAGGAAAAAACCGACCACTAAACCAGCATAACTATAGTATAGTAACTTATAGTCAGGTCTTTTAATAGCATCCCAATAGGAGCGTTCCGCATCGATATCAACGCAAGGACTATTACAAGCAACACAAGCACTGCTTTCGCTTCCATCGGGGTTAGGACGACGACACATAGACTGAGTAATTACAGTTTTTTGTCCTTCGTGAGCAACACTATTCAAAAGTCCTCTCGGTTCCCCATAAAATGCTTGTACAGGGGCCATGGGACAAAAATATTGACACCAAGTTTCACCTGCATAAAGATAGCCGACTAAAATAGCAGAAGCAATGGTAAATAAGAGGAAAGAGCCTAAAATAATACGATGGGAATCATAAAATAAAAGGCGACCACAAACCCCAACATAAAGCAACCCCATTTGTAGTTTTAAATAATTTTTGCCTAACCAAGAATCACTTTTTATTTTCACTAACTCATAATGAGTTTTTCCTGTTTTCTTATCAACTCGTTTTTTTTGTCGCTGCTTTCCTAAGAAGCGAAATATCTGGGACATAAACTCTAATGGACAAATTCTTCGCCAAAATTCATGGCCAAAAATTAACAGCATAAATACACCACTAGGAACAATTAAACCCAAAAAAAAGGAGGCTCCTAAACCATAGGGTTTTTCTTGTAAACAAACCCCTTGAACCTTGATACAGCTATCAATATGATTAATATGAGGACTTAATTGAAATGGACTCCAAGTGGTATTAAAATGGGTTAACCAAGGAGAAATGGGATCATAAAAGAGGGAAAAAATAAGAATTAGCCAGCAACTAGCCAAGACCCATCTTACCCGGTGCATTACTTTTTCGGGAATATTAGCTAACATGGGATTTTAAAATCAATTAAATACTAAATTATTAATCGGTTGGGCTATCTAAAGATGCTTGTTTAGCCTTTTTTTATCGGCTAACTTCTTAAATAGTGATTGCCCTTTTTTGGGGGGATAAGTGACACGATAATAGCGGTCTTCCCCAACAATAGTTTCCTCGATGAATCCTTTTTCTAGTAAAGGTTGTAAGGAATTTAACGCTGTTTCTTCATCTTGACAAAGATGGATAGCAATATCGAGTAAACTAGGTTTATTGTTCCTGCTAATCCAGTTAATTAAGTGCTGTTCTTCTTTGGGCAACTTTTGTAACTCACGGAAGGACAAACCAGAGGAACCGGAGGACTTATCTTTTGAAAATTTAGCCATAATAATGCCCTCTAGAATTAACTTTGAATATGAGAGACGATGCGTTGCACTTCCTTTGTTAATGGATGGTCTGGATGTTGTAAGCAAAAAAGTCCTTGACTTCCCAACCGTAACATCTCCGTAGATAGGGGTAAAATACCTGCTACTGGCAGTTGATAGGTTTCATGGACTTTATCCTTTAGAACACCAAAATCTATGTCAGGTAAAGCTTTATTCACCACTAACAACATTTTCGGCACTTCTAGTTCCTTGGCCACTTCCACAATAACCGCCGTTCCTAAATAGTCTTGCTGATCAGGTCGCAAAATCATCACCAAGGCACTAGTGCAGCTTGGCGAAAGTAATCCACCAGATTTTTACAGAAACTTTCGTGACTAGCCACGACAATGTGTTTCAATGAAACTAACGGAAGAATCTCGAAGTTGATGTCCATGATAAAAGCATTGCCAATTAACCTCTCCAACCTACAGAAAACAGTACTCCAACAAATAGTGAGAGGGACAACAAACCCCTATCGCCTTGTTAGACGAGCCAAGCTAATCTTAGCCGCAGCATCAGGAGAGAGCAATAGTTCGATTAGTCGAAGATTAGAATTAGACCGAGTACAAGTGCGTCAGTGGCGATCGCGATGGTTTGAGGAGAGAGAAAAACTGAGTGCCGCCGAAGAACAACAGGTAACGGAGAAAGCATTAATGGTCTTGATCATTGGACTTTGGACAAAAAAAGTTTGTTAGCGTATATTTTACGCTGAACTAAAATCCCAAAATATCGGCTCTGTATCAGTCAATAAAATTGGCTGACAAATAGGGCTAATCTATAGATTCTGAGGAAAACTAAGGAGCTTTTAAGTTTTCAGTTGATTTTTTGCTCCCTTTCTTGATAACATCATGACGAGTTCGTGGGGCTTTTTTGTAACCTTTAATACGTCCGGAAGAAAAACCTCGACGTTTGGGAAATTTGGCGAAAGTCCCCAAGGTCGTAATTATTCTTGAAAAGTCTCTTTGAACTAGACTAGTGCAGCTTGGCGAAAGTAATCCACCAGATTTTTACAGAAACTTTCGTGACTAGCCACGACAATGTGTTTCAATGAAACTAACGGAAGAATCTCGAAGTTGATGTCCATGATAAAAGCATTGCCAATTAACCTCTCCAGCCTACAGAAAACAGTACTCCAACAAATAGTGAGAGGGACAACAAACCCCTATCGCCTTGTTAGACGAGCCAAGCTAATCTTAGCCGCAGCATCAGGAGAGAGCAATAGTTCGATTAGTCGAAGATTAGAATTAGACCGAGTACAAGTGCGTCAGTGGCGATCGCGATGGTTTGAGGAGAGAGAAAAACTGAGTGCCGCCGAAGAACAACAGGTAACGGAGAAAGCATTAATGGTCTTGATCAAAGGAATTTTAAGCGATCGCCCAAGACCTGGAACAACAAAATCCTTTACGGTCGAACAAGTAGTCCAGATTGTAGAGATCGCTTGTGAAGAATGTGAAAAATCAGACAGACCAGTGAGCCATTGGACACCTTCAGAGTTGGCGGATGAAGCCATAAAAAGAGGAATTGTCGAAAAGATTTCCCCCCGTAGTGTGGGGCGTTTTTTAAAAAGAAGCGACATTACAACCACATCTCGTTCGTTACTGGTTAAATGCCAAAATTGATGATCCCTTAAAATTTAAAAAGCAAGTCAAATATATCTGTGAACTTCATCAAGAAGCTAAAACTTTTTTAGAACAAGGAATTCATTTAATTAGTACAGATGAAATGACAGGGATTCAAGCTCTTGAGAGATTATTTCCGAACAAAAGAATCAAGCCTAAACAAGTAGAAAAAATCGAATTTGAATATGAAAGACACGGAACTTTAAGCTTGATTGCGAACTGGGATGTGGCAAGAGGAAAAGTTGTTAGTCCCTCTATTGGACCGACAAGAACAGAACAAGATTTTTCTGAACATATCCAGAGAACGATTAAGATTGATGAAAAAGCAGAATGGATTTTTATTGTAGATCAACTCAACACTCATAAATCGGAAAGCTTAGTCAAATTAGTAGCAGAAAGCTGTGGAATTACTATTGATTTGGGGAGAAAAGGAAAGGAGGGGATTTTGCAATCTATGGACAGCAGAGCAGATTTTTTATCAGATGAATCTCATCGAATTCGCTTTGTTTATATTCCCAAACATACATCGTGGCTTAATCAAATTGAGTGTTGGTTTTCGATCTTAGTCAGGCGTTTACTCAAAAGAATTACTGTCCGTTCAACTGAAGAACTATCCCAAAAAATTCTCAATTTTATTGATTACTTTAATCAACATTTTGCTAAGCCGTTCGTTTGGAAATTTAAGGGCTTTAAAGATCATAAGTGACTGGTGGATTATTTTTGCTAAGCTGCACTAGGGGTGATTTTGATGGATTTATTAGTCTTCAAATACTGTTCCCAATCACGGGGTAAAACCACAGCTAATTTTCTGGCAGCCCACAAATTTACATAAGAAAGAAGTGTTAGTTTAAACCAATTTTCTTCATGATGTACATCGGGAGTTAAATAAGATGTCATCAATAATCTTTGTTTACCAAATCGAAAAAGATGTTCCATGTCATAACGTTGTCGATAACACTGATAACAATCAACTAAACTTAACTCATCGCGCCGAGAACCAATAACAATAAGCCACATAGGTTTCCAAATACTATTTCTTTCTTGATCTCTGACAACAATCTGGAGTAAAGTAAAGGGGTGATTGTTCATTTTATAGTTTTTAGTTCCTCTCATTAACATCTGTTTCCATCCCGAAATAGTCACTGTTAATTGACGACCTTTTTTCGTTGTAAAGGGAACATGATGAACTTCATCAGGTTCAGTCCAAGTTTGGTCATCTTTAAGGTCAAATTTATCCCCATACCAACGGGGATGTCCCGAAGTTTTGGCTTGATTTGGGTCCCGAATAAATTGACGATAAAAAACTCGGTCACTTCTAACTCTTGTAATAGTAACTACGTCTTCATGCTTAACTTGTTCCCCAATAAAATCCTTTTGGCTGTAGTCACTATCAGCCACTAAGACAGATAATTTATCAGAAAATAAAGAACTTTGCCAGATTTTTTTTTAGTTGTTGATTGCCTTGATTTACTCCTTTATGTTTAGAGGGGACTCGCTCTCCTGATAAGGGGACAGCCCAAGGGACTTTTTCTGTGTCTATTTGGTCAGGTAAAGCGCAGACAACGGAATAACAATGTCCAATATTAATGGGTTTATTTCCCTTAATTGGATTGGGGTAATGAATAAAGGTTTTATCCGCTAACGTTTCGGCAAACGGTCGTGGACAGGGAGTTGTGTCAATACCAAATAGGGTTTGCTGAAAAAGTTTCTCCAAAATTTATGCCACTTTTGACCAAGAATTTTCTGACAAATCAATAAGTTTTAGTACATAAAAATTGTTTAAAGTATAATCAAAATTAATGAAAGGCGGTTTGATGAGTTCCTCTGTTCTATTATTAGTAAATAAGGACAAAAAAAGCGACAAAAACTGCCTCAGAAGTTTAGAAAGATTGACAACTAAAAATGTAATAGCAATAGATGTAATGGAGGTTTCAGGGAGTTTTGTCATCACGAGATTTAGGCTAAATCTTCGTTTAGCTTGTCCAAACTTTCCCTCAATAGCATTACGGAAGCATTCATCGGAGTGGGCTTGTTTCTTTTCTTCTTCACTGACATTTTTCGGAGGTCTTCCTAACTTCGGACCACTGATTCTTATACCTCTTTCCTTACACCAATTTCTGTTTTCCCTAGTTCGATAAATTTTATCTACATGGACGGATTCGGGATAATAGCCAAACGTTTCTTTATACTTTTCTACTTGTTCTTTTAAATGACAAGATTCATTGAAGTTTTCCCAACTTATTTTGTCTAGAAACACATAGTTATCTACACAGCTTACTGAGAGTTTAGCTCCAAACTCTATTGGTTTTCCTGCTTTTCCCCTCACTATTGGACGAATATGCGGTTGAGTTAAACTTACAATTCTTTGAGGAACACTCTGGGTCTTATTCTCCCACATTGACTGTTGTTGTTCATAAACTTTTTTGATAGTCTCTAGACAATTTTTCTGTCTTTTACTCAGATTTTCCTGGGAAGCCCCAGCTTGAATTAAGTCTTCTATATTTCCTAAATTTTTCTTAAGGTATTTTAACTGTTTCCCGATAGCTTTTCTTCTTTCTTGATAAGATACTTTTCGTTTTTTAGCTACTTTTAAGTATTCCTTTCTAGCAATTTTTCTAGAAGTTCTCGGCTTTTTTCTCAATTTTACTCTTAATGGTTTATAAAGATTATCTATTATTCTTTCTGTCTCAATTCTGGCTTGATTTAATATGCCTAAATCCGTTGGGTATTTGATGTCTGCTGGCGCACAAGTCGCATCTAAAATTAGTTTACCTTTATTTTTTATTTTTTCTCCTTTTTCTTGGAGACAATCCTTTTTTTTTACTTCTTTATCACTCTTGTCTATTTCTCTTTTTACTATTTTTTTATTGATTTTGTTTATCAATTCTCCATCAATTCTTTTCCTAAAATGAACTAGCATTGAAGATTCCAGTGGTGGCTCTTGTTGATAACAATTTAAACCTATAAAGTATTGTAGATAGGGATTTTCTCTAATCTGTTCTATAGTTTCTCTATCACTTGTTCCTAATTTTTCCTTAATAATTAATGTCCCTAATGCCATTCTAAATAGTTTGGCTGGCGCACCTTTTTCTGCTGAAAAAAGTTTAGCATATTCTTCCTCAAAATCATCCCAAGGTATCAACTCTGCCATGATTACCCAACGATTATTGGGGGACAATTTGCCCTCGAAAGGTAATTCAAATTTTTCTGGGGGCGGTAAAGGTTGCTCCTCTTTTCGATACATTTGTTCTTGACCAACAACTGGGAGGTGTTTCTACCAATTATAGCGGTTTGTAGCCGACAAAGCTGATCTTTTTTGCGATCGCGAATATGGGTGTAACCTTTTAAAGAATAGGGTTTTGCTTTTATTCAGCAAACCCTAATTATCAGGAATTAATAGGAGTAATTGAGAGAGTCACCCCCATTACTGATAATATTCAAGAACAACCCGCTATGTTATACGAAGAAGAAAAGGTAGAAAATTAACCTTATTTTTCTAAGCGAATGACATACCATTGTAAATAACTGTCGGAACCCATATCCAGGTCACAAAAATTTTCCATTAAATATTCTGCTTGCCCTTCCACTGTGGTAAATTTTTCTAATTCTCTGGGTAAATCTTCTTGACGATTAACTAAAATTCCTTTGAGCTTTTCTAGCAATTCTTGAGAGGTGAGTATTTGTTCTGGTTGGTCTGGTTCGAGGACAACAAAACCATCCTCTTGATACATAATTGAATTTGACATAATTTTGAGTAAAGATTATTGGATTGAGTGATTTCTTTTGAGGATAATAATCTGCTCGCCTACCACTGGAGTACGAGCAACTAGATTTCCTTGATTGTCTAAGATGTCTAACTTCCTAAAGTCTAAACTTTGGGAACGCTCTAAGATATTATTGCCTAAGCTATCTTGTTCTGTTTTGGTTAAATCATACCATTGATTCCCCACAGTTACAATCAGACGACTGCCGATAAAGTTGGCTTCTATTCTCCCAATTAAATCATTAGGATATTGATTGCTTAAATCTATTACTTCTTGCTGTATGGCTGCAATTAAGCTTTGTTCTGGGGTTAATTTGGGTTGGGAAGAAGGAACATTTTTAAGTGGTTGCGGTAACGATGGTTCTTCTAGTTGTGGTGGGGTTTCTACTATTTCAGTTTGCTCAGTTTCTGGAGGACGATTTAAAATGTCTAAATTAGGTAAAGTTGGTTTAAATATAAAGAATGATGTCGATAAAATAACAACTAAAATTAATCCTAAAATGCCTGCTATTTTACCTTTTGATATTTTTTTTGACATTGAAGGAGAAGACTGAAAATATTTTGTTTCAGCATTCTCTATTACTGGTAATTCTTGGTTAGTTTCCTCAAGGATTTCTGTATAGTTTACTTCTGTTAAAGTTAAGTCATCTTCCCAATTTTCTAATTCATCTATCTCTTCATCTTCTATATTTTCCTGCGGCATTTCTGCTGTTAATAACTCGGTTCCCTCTTCTTCTGTTTCCAAGGATTTAGCAATCATTTCTGTACTGTCAATAAGTGCATTTAAGCTTTCTTGCTTAGGTAAACTTTTTATTTCTTTATTACTGATTTCATTAACAATTACATCTAGTTTGCTAATAGTATCTTTGAGCAAAATTATCAAGTCTTCTTGAGAAATACGATCGGTTGACGATAAAGAAATATCAGGAATATTTGAGGATAGAGGAGAAGGATTTTCACTAGACATAAGTTGACTTCCTCATAGAGTAATCAATAGTAAGTATGGCATTTATAGCGGTTAAACTGAATCAGTTATCGGCCATTTTTAATACCAAAAAGTTAAGATTGTTTTGATCTTTGTGTTACAGCTACTAGACAATTTATCAATTTTATGTTACCAAGAAATCAATAACATAAAAGTTGAAGTCATATACATAGATCTAATTTATCATTTCTCTTAACCAAATTTTCCTTTTTTGTGCTAAAATCAGTGGATTGGTTGCCAACCAACCTGACTGTGTAAGAGACCGCCCCAGTGGCATAAAGTATGTACTCGCCAGACTCAGGGAAGCCCAAAACCCGCTATCTCGGAATCAGAAGATATGGTTAGTAGGACGAATTAACAGAGGAACCCATTGTGGCTAAACGTCGTAATTTAAAAAAAGAAAAAGCAGAACGCAATCAAGCTTATGCCCGTCAGTTTCGTCAAAAAACGTCTCGTTCTTTCTCTCGTGGCCGCTCCTATTCTAACGACCAAGAGGATAAAAACGATGATAACAACGACAATGAATCATAGTTAGGGAAAAGAGCTTTTTCGCCCTTAGATCAAAGGTAAAGAGATAGGGGAGTTTCCCCTTTCCTCTTGCACAACCCTGTTAAACGGGAATAAGACCTAGTTGTACTATAAAACGCTCGAAATCCAGGTTTTTGGCTATCAATTCCTGAATGCAGCCGACCTTGATTTTTTCTTGTAATCGAACTTTGCCAAAGGCTTGATCGACTATTTCAACTGTACTCAACGTATCAAGATCCACAGAAAGGATCGGTACTTCCACATCTTCAGCACGACTGATAATGAGGGGTTGAGGGTCCATGTGTCCCGTCAGTATCAGGCAACTGGTAGAGGTTTCTAGAGCCGCTAGTTGTAGATCGGTGCGATCGCCCCCTGTTACCACAGCTTTATTTTGTCCCTGTCGAAAATACCCCAAAGCCGAGTTAACATTCATCGCTCCAATGGTGAGACTTTCCACCATTAAATCTAAGCGATCGTTGCGACACAAAACCTTAGCATTTAGCTGACGAGAAATTTCGCGAACACTAACACTTTGCAGTAAACGACTAGCGGGTAATAAGCCTAAGACTGGGATACCCCGACTTTCAAGATAGGGCTTAACCAAGGTTTGAGTTGTCTCTAACTCTTGAGTAGGAATATTGTTAATAACCATCCCAACCAAGCGATCGCCTAATGCTAGTTTGACACCTTCAAGACTATCTACCACCAAAGGAGAATGATAACGGGCTACTAACAAAACAGAAGCATCTAGGGTTGTAGCCATATCGAGGATAGATAAACCAAAAAGACTCCCTTGAGAGAGGGTTCCAGCCCCTTCTAAGATAACTAGATCGGTTTCTATATTAGCAAGACTTTCCTGCAATAGGGTTCCATAGTCCGAGTCATCCTCTTGTTTAAGGCGTTTTTCCAGGGTTGGAAGTTGTAAGTCTACCAGAGGCCATCGGATCTGGGCTTCTTTTAAGCCCAGAGCCTCGGCGACAAATTGTACATCTGCTTCTTTGGGTTTGGGAGCTTGCTCTTTGAAACAAGTCCCGATGGGTTTGCTGTAAGCAATGGAGAAGCCTTTATTTTGAAATTCACGGGCTAGTCCTAAAATGGTTCCTGACTTACCTGTATAAGGTTCAAGTGAGGCCACAATTAAGTATTTGGTTGATTTTGCCACCCTGTTACTCCTTAATTTTCTATGGGTTTAGGAGGCCGATTCTTCACAGTGTAGCAACTTGCGATAGAATCCTTGAGGAAAATCTGCTGTTTGTCCTTGTCTACAAGTTTTAAGGGCTGAAATTAGATAGTCAATAAATTCTGCATTAAGAATCGTAATTTCATAACTTAAATCTGCTTGGCCATTGAACTGTATTCGACAACGAGTAATTTCTGAGGGCAAATTAGAAACGTACCAGGAAGCTACAAAGGGTATACCTTGTCCTCCTTCAATGTGTCTTGTTCCTTCTAGATGGCCTAAGTCGTATAGAGAAATTGCGTATGGAAGAACTTTATGCTTATCTTTGGGATAATAAGGCTGATAGATCATTACCTTGCTTTTGGAAGCAGGTTGGATGTCTTCGATGCTAGTCATAAAGCCAATAAACCTTAAAAGGTGTGATGGAGTGATTGATCAGTGGTCCTACCAATTTTCATTATAACTGATAACCGGTAACTGTTAACTCGTCACCGGTAACTGTTAACTAATAACTTACTTAGACATTTCTAACATTCTTTGAATCGGTTTTAAGGCAGCTTGACGAATAGATTCATCCATGATAATTTCTGGCTGTTTATGCTTCATGGATAAATACAACTTTTCTAAGGTATTCAGACGCATATGGGGGCATTCATTACAACTACAGTTATTCATAGCTGGTGCCGGAATAAACCGTTTACTTGGGGCTTCTTTTTGCATTTGATGGATAATACCTGGTTCCGTCGCTACAATAAAAGTGCCTTGAGAACTTTGCTGAGAATACTTTAATAAGGCTGTGGTAGAACCAATATATTTAGCATGGCGTAAAACCGTTTCTTCGCACTCAGGATGGGCAATAATCTCCGCATTAGGATGTTCAATCTTTAGCTGAACAATTTTCTTTTCTGAGAATGTTTCATGGACAATACAACTGCCTTGCCACAGGATTAAATCTCTTCCTGTTTGTTGGGCAACATACCGGCCTAAATTGCGATCTGGACCAAAAATAATAGGACGATCTTTCGGGAGTTGATTAACAATTTTAACCGCATTGGAACTGGTGCAGATAACATCACTCATAGCTTTGATATCTGCGGTACAATTAATATAAGATACAACAATAGCAGTGGGATGTTGCTCCTTAAACTCAGCAAACTCTTTCGGGGGGCAACTATCTGCTAAAGAACACCCGGCCTCTAGATCAGGTAATAAGACTAATTTATCAGGATTGAGAATTTTAGCAGTTTCTGCCATAAAGTGAACCCCCGCAAAGACAATCACTTCCTTATCAGTGGTGGCTGCTTGTTGAGAAAGTCCCAGAGAATCACCGATAAAGTCAGCAATGTCTTGAATATCAGGATCTTGGTAATAATGAGCCAAAACTACCGCTTTTAACTCTCTTTTTAGCTCATCAATGGCACAAAATAAGTCTTTGGGAAGTGCGATCGCAGGTTGGGGTCGGGTCGGTCTAACAGTAGTGAACACAGTGGTGAGGAACTCCTCCAACAATTATAGTTAATCTTACCATAACTATTATAACAAAGATTTTATTATACCATCTTATGTTTAAGGATAATAATGAATATTGTTAAGAAAACTACGGGTTTTCCCATAGATCGACGTTTTTATTATAATGCTACGATTGAACCACTCCCTAACTCGTCATTTTATGTACCATGAGCAATACTTTTAGAGAGTATGTTAAGAAAATCGGTAGTGGTGTTCATACAGGCAAAGACTTAACCCGTGAAGAAGCTGCCGATGCCATGAAACTCATGCTCTTGGGAGAAGCAACCCCGGCCCAAATAGGGGCATTTTTAATCGTTCATCGCATCAAACGGCCAACCCCCGAAGAATTAGCAGGAATGTTGGATACTTATGCCGAGTTGGGACCAAAATTAGAGGTTGATAACCTCTCCTTTAATTACCCTGTAACAGTCTTGGGAACCCCTTACGATGGGAGGGCGCGTATTGCCCCTGTAACCGTACTCACGGCAATTATTTTAGCCACTGTGGGGGTTCCTGTGGTGCTGCATGGGGGGGAAAGAATGCCTACTAAGTATGGGGTTCCTTTAGTCACTCTTTGGCAAGGGTTAGGGGTTGATTTTTCTCGCTTTTCCCTGGAAGACAGTCAAAATATCCTAGAAAAAACTGGTTTAAGCTTTGTTTATCTCCCTAACCATTTTCCTCAAGCTCAGCAATTAATCACTTATCGGGAGCAAATTGGCAAACGTCCCCCTTTGTCTGCGTTAGAGTTAATGTGGTCTCCTTGTTCATCCCCAAAAGTTCATCTTATTTGTGGGTTTGTTCATCCTCCCACAGAAAACCTTTTTAGAGAAACTCTAAAACTAAGAAATTTTCACCATTTTACTACGGTTAAAGGGTTAGAAGGTAGTTGTGATTTACCCCAAAGTCGCACCGCTATTATTGGCATGAATCAACCCAATGATAACCCCAAATGGGAACGGTTATTTCTTCATCCCCAAGACTATCAATTTAAGGGTAAAGATGTACCTCTGGAGTCCACAGAAGAACTTTTAAAACAGATGCAGCAAGTCTTAGAAGGGGAAAATAACCCTTTGATGTCTTTAGCTATTTATAACGGTGGGTTTTATCTTTGGCGTTGTGGGGTTTGTAATGATTTAAAAACAGGTTTCGATGAAGCCAAAACTTTGTTAACCAGTGGCAAAGTTAGACAAAAGTTACAAGAGATTCAAGGCTAACTCTATGAACAATTGAGCTTGTCACAAAATCTAAGCTAAAATCGAATAATCTTATCAGTTGATACTTCCCTAATGAAAATCTATCTTACCCAACAACAGGAAAGTATAATTAAACATATTATTTTAATATATGTTAACTTAAAGCTGTTAGCCACTGCTTCAGATGGCGAATAGCTGCACTGGTATTGCGTTGATAGGCAATTTCCCAACATTGTGCTACCACATCAGCAAGATTTATCTCTGGGAAATACTGACTCTGTAATTTAGCACAATAGTTATTGTCCTGAAGTTGATAAATAAACAGTTGCTGCTTACGAAATAACCAGACTTCCGGGACTTGGTAAGGGAGATAGTCCATTACTTCAGAATAGCTGGTAACATCAATTTCTAGCACTAAGTCTGGGGGGGGATCGTTACGCCAATCAATGCGTTCCTTGCCCGAAATTTCTTGCCAATGGTTAATATAAAAGCAATAGTCTGGTTCAATGCCGCTTTCCTCTGGTAGTTGCATGGTAACAGGGGTAAAAGCATCGTATTCACGTCCAGAGTGATCGAGAAGAACTTTGATAATATCGGCAATTAAACTTGCTTCTCGTCCATGCTTTGGCAACGGTGACATTAATAGAACTTCTCCACAACGGTACTTAATCCGAGGAATTGAACCATCCCCTCTGCGATCGCATAAACCTTGATAGTCTTGCCAAGTAGCAGGTGATTTAACAACTGTTCCGGCTGATAAATATATTTTTTCGGGGGAAATTACTGTTAACATATAATTCGGGAATATATTAATATCTTTATGAAAATTTTAGTCAAACTACATCAGTAACGCTTCATTGCCCGTGACATTTCTCGTTGATCTTGACGACGTTTCACCGTTTCTCGTTTATCATGAAGTTTCTTCCCTTTTCCGAGGCCAATGCCCACCTTAACCCGACTGCCTTTAAAATAGAGTTTGAGTGGCACTAAAGTTAAGCCTTTTTGTTCAATTTTACCGATTAGTTGATTAATCTCTTTGCGATGAAGCAACAATTTACGGGTGCGCTTCGGTTCGTGGTTAAAATATTGACTACTGCCTTGATAGGGGGAGATATGAACATTAGTCAACCAAGCCTCACCATCTTTGATGAAGGCATAACCATCGGCTAAGTTAACCCTTCCGGCACGAATGGACTTAACTTCCGTTCCCACCAGTTCAATTCCCGCTTCATAAGTCTCTAAAATTTCATAGAGAAAGCGAGCCTTACGATTGTCACTAATAATTTTCGTAGCTTTATTTTCATTTCCCATAGCCTTTCTAGGCTAACACTTTCTTTTACTTTTAGCAAGATGAATTAAAGCCCCTAAGAAATAGAGGCTCAAAACCCTTATGTATTAGTCAATAAGAGCGTTTAACAAGACATCGGTTAAGGGCATCCCGTTCATATCATCAACGGTGACCGTATCAACGATATCAAACTTAGCTCCAACTCCCTCAAGATCATCATCTAAGGCTTTAAAGAAACGAGTTGCCTCTTTATCCGTTCCCACTTGGATAAAGGAAATACCTAACTCATCTTCTCGGTCAACTTTCTGAGCGGCATCCATGATCAGATTGATCACCGCTTTGCGATCGGTGGGTTCTCCATCTGTAATAATCAGAAAAGTCTCTCCATTGACTTTTGCTGTCCCGGCTTCTTTGCGTTTGAAATAGTCATCAAAAGCATCTTGAAGAACCGTGGCTAAGTCCGTTTGTCCCATGGGTTGATTTTCTTCGTAAACTTTTGTCACCTTACCTGATGTGACGTTATCGTAGCGTTTGAATGCGCCAGAAAATACATAGACTGTAATCCCATCAGGATCAATTTCTTCGCACTTTTGTGCTAAGGCCAGGGTTGACTCCTGGGCAATTTGCCAACGGGTTTTACCATCAGGATCATCAGACGTAGCCATACTACTGCTTTTGTCGATCATCAGGGTATAGTCCCGATTTTCGATACTTGAGTTTCCTGACATATCAGAAACAACCTCCTAAGTTTATATAAAAACATCATGATTACTCTGTCTAGCCTATATGACCTTTGAGAATTGCCCTAAAATATCCTGATTTTCATCATAATTCAAGAGACTCTTGACTTATCTTGGTTAAGAATCGTTGACATAACCCGATCAAATTGTAAAGTCATATTGCGATAGTGTATAAAAATCTTTAAATATGGTTGTTGCTCCCATAATTGTTATTAACCTAGAACATCATAAGCCGATCATTGTGGAAATTTTTATAATGGACAAAGAATCTCAAAAATACCGTTTGGTTTGTACGTTAACTTTTGGAGATGTTTACGGTCAAATTATTGTTTGGTTAATCGTTATTTTCTTGACTTTAGCCAGTGCGCTTGGGTTATGGAGTAGCACTCGTCAAATTTACGCCTTGGCTGTTGTGGGTTTAGTGCTAGTCTTGTCTTTACCTTTCTTATTGTTTGCTTTCGTGACAACCCTACTCAACCATATTGAGTTTAAGCCCCTCGAAGCAACAGAAACCACCAGTTCTTCTTCTCGTAGAACCGTTAAGGCCAGCCAGAAAACTGCTGAAGCAACCAGTTAATGTACTCAGGGTTAAGGAGCCTATTTCCCTTAACCCTCAGACCTAAAATTTTTGTTTATTTTTATTTAGTTTCCTCTCAACCTTAGACATAATTGAGTTAATGATGATTCAAGATAACAGAGAGTTGAGTTAACTGGTAGTTGAGGGATTATTGTATTTTTTGACCTCTTTGGTTATTACTCGACATTTCTAAAAAACTTTAGGGTTTTGTCTGCTTTTTATGACTCGTTTTCATGAACAGTAAAAGCTTATGTTTTGCTTGATCAAAATAAACTAACCACTCTTACTCTTAGCTCCATTAATGGTGGGCTACAGAAGTAATATTTTTGAAGACTTCTACCAATAACTGGGGTAAAAATAACCAATATGTTTAATACTTTAGCACATTTTTCTCGGATTGCGATCGGCTGTTTAACTTTGGGTCTCAGTACCATAGTTGTCGCAACACCGATCCATGCAGAAACGGAGATTATTACTGATCCTAAACCTTTAGAAACCTACACAGGAACTCTAGAAGATTTAGATGGAACAGAATCAAGAAACCGAGTTGAAAGTTTGGCTGATGAAGGAGAACATTCTCCTAACGTTGACATTCCTTCTCTAGAACCCGAACAGAACTCCTTTGAAGCTAAAACTGAGGCTCTTAATTCAACTTTAGAAGACCATGACTATACGTTAGGAGATGTGAAAAGGCCAACCTATCGGGTTCCCTTAATTAACTTCTAAATATCTGAGAGTCAATATTACTTTTGGGGCAACAGTGATCAGTTTAACGATCAAACTGTTGCCTATTCTATTGTTGAAAACCAAGACAAAATTATTGTTTAAGTGCTGGTTCTATGGGTTCCAAAGGCTGTGTTTCTTTGGCTGTTTCAAAGAAATTTGCATAAACCCATCCTCCTAAAACACCCCCAATAATAGGAGCAAGCCAAAATAACCATAACTGAGCAATGATTTCTACATTGCCACAAAATAGGGCTACTCCTGTACTTCTAGCAGGGTTAACAGAAGTATTGGTCACGGGAATACTGATTAAGTGAATTAAGGTTAGGTGATTTCCGAGAAAGCTTTTCCCATAGGGGGTAATCGCTTGGACTAAAGGCTTTCAAGAAATAAAAGGAACAGAGAGTTAGCGGATCTTGGTACACAACTTTAAAATTTCATAATTGGCTTGTCTGAAAAAACAGAAGAAATAGATTAAAATGAAGAGGTAAAAAGATTAGAGAGAGTAAATTGAAGCTAAAACAGACAAATCATCCCTTAACCCCGTCGATGGTCGATGATTTACGTTTAGCAGCCTCAAAAATGACGGGAGCAGAGCGTCGTTCATTTCAAGCTGAAATGTGTCTCAAGTATTGTGGAGGAAGTGCCAGACAAACCGAAATCGTGTTTGGTTGGGGGAGAAAAAATGTTCAACTTGGATTACATGAAAAACGAACTGGGATAGTGTGTTTAGGATTACAATCAGTCAATAGTGGATGTAAAAAATGGGAGGAAAGATACCCAATAGTTGCCCAATCATTGAAAGAAATAGCCGAAGCTCACGCACAACAAAGCCCCACATTTAATAACCCCATTGCCTATACAAGATTAACGGCGGCTGAAGCCATTAAACAATTAAGAAATCTAGGATATAATGGAGAGGAGGTTCCTGCTGCTTCGACAATGGCAGATATTTTAAATCGTTTGGGCTATCGATTAAGAAAAGTGGTAAAAGCTAAACCTAAAAAAAAATCTCGGAGACGGACGCTATCTTCGAGAATATAGAGAAAAAAGATAGAAAAAAAGACCCTTCTGTAAAACGTTTAAGTATGGATTGTAAAGCAACTGTGGAAATAGGAGAATATTCACGTGGCGGACAAACCAGAGGTTATAATCAAGCTCAAGATCATGATATGGGAACTAAAGAAAAATACGTTCCTTGTGGGATTGTAGATGAAGAGACAGGGCAACTTTATGTAACTTTTGGAAGTTCTTATAAAACGAGTGATTTCATGGTAGATAACTTGGAGCAATGGTGGACAAGTCTGAGTATAACTGAAAAGCAGCAACTAGAGAACATCCAAATTAAAGTTGATAATGGAGCAGAAAATAGTGGAATAAGAAGGCAATTTTTGAAGAGAATGGTAGAGTTTGCCGACCAAACTAAGAAATCTATTCAATTACTATATTTTCCTCCTTATCACAGTAAATATAATCCCATAGAAAGATGTTGGGGAATTTTAGAGAGGCATTGGAACGGAACACTTCTGAGAAATGCTCAAACGATGTTAGCTTGGGTAAAAACTATGACATGGAAAGGCTTAAATCCGATAGTTAAGTTAAGTAAAAAAGTTTATCAAAAAGGCATTTCTTTAACGAAAAAAGAGATGAAGGAAATTGAGAAACGTTTAGAACGTAATCCTCACTTACCTAAATGGGATATTTTGATTAGACCCAGTTAGTCTAAAAAGTTAATAAGAGTGTAAAATTAAGTGAATTTCCTTTTTAAAAATAGTCAAAGCTAATTTAAAAGTTAGCGTATTTCTTTCTTTTAGATAGGGAGGTTTTTGTTCGCGGAAAGTATCCGCGAACAACTTTTTATTTTTCCCTTTTCGCTTATTTGAGATGTTCTACAAACAGATTCTGAGAATGGGTGGGAAACTTTTTCTTGGAAATCACCTCACTCGTTTTATAAGAACTTCCAAAAGTTACATAAAGTTGCCCTGTATCTTCATCTACAATCCCACAAGGAACGTATTTTTCTTTAGTTCCCATATCATGATCTTGAGCTTGATTATAACCTCTGGTTTGTCCGCCACGTGAATATTCTCCTATTTCCACAGTTGCTTTACAATCCATACTTAAACGTTTCACAGAAGGGTCTTTTTTTCTATCTTTTTTCTCTATATTCTCGAAGATAGCGTCCGTCTCCGAGATTTTTTTTTAGGTTTAGCTTTTACCACTTTTCTTAATCGATAGCCCAAACGATTTAAAATATCTGCCATTGTCGAAGCAGCAGGAACCTCCTCTCCATTATATCCTAGATTTCTTAATTGTTTAATGGCTTCAGCCGCCGTTAATCTTGTATAGGCAATGGGGTTATTAAATGTGGGGTTTTGTTGTGCGTGAGCTTCGGCTATTTCTTTCAATGATTGGGCAACTATTGGGTATCTTTCCTCCCATTTTTTACATCCACTATTGACTGATTGTAATCCTAAACACACTATCCCAGTTCGTTTTTCATGTAATCCAAGTTGAACATTTTTTCTCCCCCAACCAAACACGATTTCGGTTTGTCTGGCACTTCCTCCACAATACTTGAGACACATTTCAGCTTGAAATGAACGACGCTCTGCTCCCGTCATTTTTGAGGCTGCTAAACGTAAATCATCGACCATCGACGGGGTTAAGGGATGATTTGTCTGTTTTAGCTTCAATTTACTCTCTCTAATCTTTTTACCTCTTCATTTTAATCTATTTCTTCTGTTTTTTCAGACAAGCCAATTATGAAATTTTAAAGTTGTGTACCAAGATCTGCTAACTCTCTGTTCCTTTTATTTCTTGAAAGCCTTTAGTCCAAGCGATTACCCCCTATGGGAAAAGCTTTCTCGGAAATCACCTTAGTGTCTCAGCTTTGAATGCTAATAATGAGAAAGCTTTTTACTCCAATTATGGGGTAGGTGTGGATATTTCCGCACCAGGAGGAGGACAAGATAAAAAGATCCTTCAAGAAACCATTGATCCTAGTAGTGGACAGGCAAAAATGGCCGGTTTTATGGGAACCAGTATGGCCTCTCCCCACGTTGCAGGAGTTGCTGCCTTAATTCGTTCTACTGGTGTTAAAGATCCTGAGAAAATTCGCAAGATTTTAGAAGAGTCTGCCAGAGAAGTTGAGAACGATAAATTAAACTATTATGGTTTCGGTCAATTAGACGCAGAAGCAGCCATAAAGTTAGCCAAAAAAGGACAGTTTCCCCTTCGTCTTGATCACGACTTATTAATGAAACTGTTAATGTTAGCAGTAGCCTATGTTTTTACCGCATTGTTTAGTAAATCTATTCGTTTTACAGCCCTTTTTCATCTAGGAATCGTCTTAGGAAGTTGTGGCTTTTTCTTGTTAAAACTGGTGGACATTTTCGATGTTCCTCAATGGCCCCTAAGATTAGTCAGTAGTCCTTTAGGACAATGGGGAAATGCGATTCAAGGTAGTGTAGATATCAATCCCATTTTTGCTAGTGTACTGATTCCTTTTTGTTTGATGGCATTACTATTAGGAAACAGAGATGCAAAATGGTTGGCAGTAGGGACAAGCATCGGAATGGCAGGATTTTTAACCGTGACCATCTTCACTTCTCCCGATCTTTGGTTATTAAGTTCCGGTTTAGTGTCTCAAATATTTTTAGGGGTTAATGCTTTACTTTGTTTAGCTTTAGTGAATTTATCCTTAAAAGAAAGCTAATTATTTAATGAAGAGAAAATCTGCGATCGCATTTTTTATGTTGTAGGGTGGGCAATGCCCACCGACAGTAACTATTTCTCAACTAAAGTAGGCGATCGCATTTTGCAATTAGGTTTTCATTGACAGAAAATGTTATATATTTCCCACAATTTGGGCATATTAACAATAATGAAATTTTTCAGTGATTGAGATTTTAAGTGATCTAGAATACATAGGATACAAAATTATGGCATTACACTCTTTAAATACTCTTCTTACTTTTCCTGAACAAGTTGCCTGGTAGGGATTAGATGACAATCAGGGTTTAGTAGCACTGGATATAATTGGTACAAATGATGGTAGCTTAGTCAACGCTCCCACTTGGAATACCCGCATTTCTCACAAATTCTGCGATCGCTAAACTTCAAACCATTATGTAGTCTGAGTTTAACCTTGATTTGAGGGGCGAGTAAAAAATAACAGTGTGCCATTTTAAGCGATCGCTTGAAAAATAAGCCACATCTAACCTCTAGCTGATTACTGATCAGTTTGTGAGAAATGCGGGGTAACTGTTTTCAAGATCATCGTCATCAATCTTATGTAGATCATTCCGTTCATGAGTTATTAGCACAAAGGCTTTATGGAATTATTTTAGGCTATGAAGATGTCAATGACCATGATAAATTACGTCACGATCCTGCCCTTAAGATCGCTTTAGAAAAGCTTAATGAACTTGAAGATAAAAAGGGATGGTTAGCTGGAAAAAGTACAATTAATAGATTGGAATATTGTCCTGAGACTATTCTCGACCAAAAAACGAGTCGTTATCATAAAATAGAACCCAACTTTGAAGCCATTGAAAAATCTTTTGTCGAATTTTGTTTAGAGTCTTATAAAAAACCTCCCTTAAGTATTATATTAGATATGGATGTCACGGATGACCAAGTACATGGTAATCAAGAAGGGGCATTTTTTAATAGTTATTATCACGGAGTATGTTATGCTCCTTTATATATTTTCTGTGGGCATCATTTATTAGTTGCTAAACTTCGTTCATCTAATGTAGATCCAGCCGATGGAGCCTTAGACGAATTACAAAGAATTATCGGACTAATTAGAGAAAAATGGTCAGAGACTCATATCCTATTTAGGGGTGATAGTGCCTATGCCCGTGAATAAATCTTCTATTTTTGTGAAAATCAGCCTTTAGTTGATTATGTTATAGCTATGGGAACAAATGGCGTTCTTAAGTTACGAGCGGATGATGTAATGAAAAAGCCAAACATGAATATGAAAAAAAACTAGCTCCAATAACTGAATTAATGGATAGTTTATTTCAGAAAAAAGAAGATTAGAAGGAAGTTAAAAAAATAGTACCAATTTCTACTTGGTATCGCTCTATTCGTTATAAAACAGAAAAGTCATGGAGTTGTCAAAGAAGAGTAGTGACAAAAGTTTTTATGGAAGTGATGGCTTAAAAATGCGCCATGTGGTGACATCTTTGCCCGCTTCAAAAATTCCACCCTCAAAACTTTATACAAAAAAATACTGTCCGAGAGGCGAGATGGAAAATCGGATTAAAGAACAACAATTAGACTTGTTAGCTGATAGAACTTCAACTCAAACATTTCAAAGTAATCAACTAAGATTATGGATACATTCCTGGGCTTATGTTCTCATAAATGCTTTTCGTCAACACTGTTTAAAAAAAACTTCATTGGCTAAAGCAACTGTGGGAAGAATACGTCTAAATCTTCTTAAGTTGGGAGCCAGAATAAAGATTAGTTGTAGAAGAATTATTATCGCTATAGCTAGTGCTTGTCCTTATCAAGATATTTTGTCTATTGCTAACAAAAGAATTAAAACTATTCCTAATACTGGATAAGTAGAATAAGTTGTTTTTTAAAAAAGATATCTATCATAAGTTGTTGACTGACTGATACTTTCATTTAGTCTTATTTATCGTGGAGAAAATCAAAAGTTAATATAATTATTCCCTCTTAAACTCAATTTTTGGATAATCAAAGTCAATTTTTTTATTCATCTATATTCAAAATTTCTATTAGTCCTAAAAATTATCATTTTTCATCTCTGGATTGGGCTTTCAAATTAATTTGTGAGAAATCCGGGTAACGAACTTACAAGTTAAAGTTTTGATCGATCTTGGGTCTACCTCTTCAAAGTGATGAAAATACCCTTAGCCTGGTTACAATTAAAACATCAAAAAACACGATTATTAGTTGCCATTGCGGGGATTAGTTTTTCCGTTATTTTGATGTTTATGCAATTAGGTTTTCAGTCGGCTTTATTTGATAGCGCAGTGTTGCTTCATAAGAGTTTAAACGGAGATATTTTTTTACTCAGTCCTCGTTCAACAGCTTTAATTGCTATGAAGAGTTTTTCTGAGCGACGATTATATCAAGCGTTGGGAGATAAAAATGTTGAATTTATTACTCCAATTTACTTAGGATTTGCTCAATGGAAAAATCCAGCTAATCCCTTAAAGTGGCGAAACATTCATATTATTGGTTTTGATACAGAATATTCCGTTTTCAACTTACCCGGTGTTGAACAAAATATGGATAAATTAAAAGAACCTGATGTTGTCTTATTTGATCTAGCTTCTAGACCAGAATTTGGACCTGTTGTCAACCTTTTTCAATCTCAAACATCCCTGTTGACTGAAATTGATAATATGAGTAATGCCACCCGCAAAATTGAAGTGGTTGGCTTATTTAAACTTGGTACAACTTTTGGAATTGATGGCAATTTAATTACCAGTCATCTCAATTTTTTGAGGATTTTCTCCCAACGAAAAAAAGGATTAATTGAAGTGGGTGTCATTAAATTAAAATCAGGAAATCCTGCTAATATCGAGCAAAAACTACAACAATATTTACCCAATGATGTACAAATTTTTACCAAAGAAGAATGGATTAAGTTTGAGAAACAATACTGGATGACCAGTACAGCCATTGGTTTTATTTTTAGTTTAGGGGTAGCCATGGGTTTAATTGTGGGAATTGTAGTTGTGTATCAAATTCTTTATACTGATGTAGCAAATCATTTAAAAGAATATGCAACCCTAACCACCATGGGATATCGACATCGTTATTTTTTAACAGTAGTTTTTCAAGAGTCTTTGATTTTAGCTTGTTTGGGTTATATTCCAGGATTTCTAATTGCTTCAGGACTTTATAAAATTGCTCATCAGACGACTTTATTACCGATTGCTATGACTCAACAAAGAACCTGGTTTGTTTTTTTATTAACAATTTTTATGTGTTTTTTGGCTGGAATAATAGCAGTTCGTAAACTCCAAGATGTTGATCCTGCCGACATTTTCTAATCAACAAGATTAATAATAAATTAAGGATGAAATACCGATGCCATTGTCTTTACTTTCAAAAAAAACAATTATACTAATTATAGCAGTAATAACTTGGATAGTTTGGTTAACCTTTCTGGGAATAGAAGGGGCGTTTTCTCACCTCATTAATTATTGGAAAATTGCCTTAACCATGTTATTTGGTTCAATGATAGCTGGAGGAACCAGCATAGGGGGTGGTGCCGTTGCCTTTCCTGTTTTCACTAAAGTTCTTCATATTTCTCCCCACGATGCTAAAATTTTCTCTTTAGCGATTCAAAGTGTTGGCATGACGGCTGCTGCTTTGACCATCTATTTAAGCAAAATTCCTGTAGAGTGGCGAGTGATTCCTTGGGCTAGTTTAGGGGGAATTTTCGGTATTTTTCTCGGTTTAGATTGCTTGTCGCCTTTGCTTCCTCCTGACATTCTGAAAATATCTTTTACGGTTATGTTGACTACTTTTTCAGTGACATTGTTTATTCTTAATCAAAATCACAAGCGTAAAAAAAAAATCAATATCAATTTGGGGTAAATCAGAAAAAAATGCTTGTTTTTTAGCTGGTTTAGTTGGGGGAATTATGAGTAGTTTGGTAGGCAATGGTATTGATATTGTAGTTTTTTCTGTGATGGTTTTGGTCTGGCATTTAAGTGAAAAAGTAGCAACGCCAACTTCTGTAATTCTAATGGCTATTAATGCCCTAGTTGGCTTATTTTTCCAAGTGTCTCTTTTTGAGGATTTTCCTACTAACGTACAAGATTATTGGTTGGCTGCCATTCCTATAGTTGTTATTGGGGCCCCATTGGGAACAATCTTATGTAGCAAACTTAATCATTCAACCATTGCTAATAGTTTAATTTTTCTAATTTTAATGGAAATGATTAGTTCTTTTTTAATTATTCCTTTGCGTCCTGCAATTATTCTGGCTGCTATTTTGTCAATACTTTTGTTTTCAGGACTTAATTATTGGTTATATAATCTACCTATGCTTAGATTATCTCAGACTAAAAACTAAATTCTCAAATAATATCAAATACTATGAAAGCTTACGAATATCATCACATTGTCAGTTTTGAAGAAACAAACTTAGTGGGTAATGTTTATTATGCTAATTATGTTCGCTGGCAAGGTCGTTGCCGAGAGATGTTTTTGAAAGATCATGCCCCTGATATTATTGATGAATTATCTCAGGGACTCGCTTTGGTTACGGTTTCTGTTTCCTGTGAATATTTATCAGAATTATTTGCTTTTGATCATTTGTTGATTAAAATGATTTTGGGGGAAGTTAAACAAAATCGTATCACCATGTTATTTGAATATTGGAGAGTAACAGATCAAGGAGAAGAGTTAATCGCTAAAGGAAAACAAGAGGCAGCTTGTATGCGAAGAGAACATGATAAAACCATTCCTACTCCCATTCCTGCCACCCTAAAAAAAGCCTTAACAAATTTTCGCTAATGTTCTCCATTGTTGCACCTTCAAAAAGTGTGAAGTGTGAAGTAAAAATCAGTCAGGAAATTATCATACTGAAATCACATACAAATTAACCTTTTTTGATTCTAACTTCTGACTTCTGACTTCTGACTTTTAGCGAGGAAACACTACAACATTCTGTTAAGTCAAACTTTCAAAATAATCTCGAATTTGATTACGTCGTCGAGGCTGACGCAGCTTTTGCAGTGTTTTGGCCTCAATTTGACGAACCCGTTCCCGAGATAACTCTAAAACTCGTCCAATACCAGCCAAAGAATAAGCAACCCCATCTTCAAACCCATAACGGAGTTTAATTACTTGCTGTTCTCTTTCCGTTAAATCTTTTAATAAAACCCCAATATCTCGACGTAAAGATTCAACGGCTAAATTTTCTTCGGGGGAAATATCTTCTGACTCTAATAAATCCACTAATTCTGTATCTTTTTCCTTACCTACTTTAACTTCTAAAGAAACAGAACGGGGAATTTTCATCAACACTTCTCGAACCTGTGCAGCAGTCATACCAAGTTCTTGCCCAATTTCTTCTAGAGAAGCATTACGGTTTTTGCTTTGAGAGATTTTCCGTTGAACTTGTTTAATTTTATTGAGTTTTTCTGTGACATGAACAGGAAGCCGAATAATCCGACTTTGGGTGGCGATCGCCCTAGTGCAGCTTAGCAAAAATAATCCACCAGTCACTTATGATCTTTAAAGCCCTTAAATTTCCAAACGAACGGCTTAGCAAAATGTTGATTAAAGTAATCAATAAAATTGAGAATTTTTTGGGATAGTTCTTCAGTTGAACGGACAGTAATTCTTTTGAGTAAACGCCTGACTAAGATCGAAAACCAACACTCAATTTGATTAAGCCACGATGTATGTTTGGGAATATAAACAAAGCGAATTCGATGAGATTCATCTGATAAAAAATCTGCTCTGCTGTCCATAGATTGCAAAATCCCCTCCTTTCCTTTTCTCCCCAAATCAATAGTAATTTCACAGCTTTCTGCTACTAATTTGACTAAGCTTTCCGATTTATGAGTGTTGAGTTGATCTACAATAAAAATCCATTCTGCTTTTTCATCAATCTTAATCGTTCTCTGGATATGTTCAGAAAAATCTTGTTCTGTTCTTGTCGGTCCAATAGAGGGACTAACAATTTTTCCTCTTGCCACATCCCAGTTCGCAATCAAGCTTAAAGTTCCGTGTCTTTCATATTCAAATTCGATTTTTTCTACTTGTTTAGGCTTGATTCTTTTGTTCGGAAATAATCTCTCAAGAGCTTGAATCCCTGTCATTTCATCTGTACTAATTAAATGAATTCCTTGTTCTAACAAAGTTTTAGCTTCTTGATGAAGTTCACAGATATATTTGACTTGCTTTTTAAATTTTAAGGGATCATCAATTTTGGCATTTAACCAGTAACGAACGAGATGTGGTTGTAATGTCGCTTCTTTTTAAAAAACGCCCCACACTACGGGGGGAAATCTTTTCGACAATTCCTCTTTTTATGGCTTCATCCGCCAACTCTGAAGGTGTCCAATGGCTCACTGGTCTGTCTGATTTTTCACATTCTTCACAAGCGATCGCTACAATCTGGACTACTTGTTCGACCGTAAAGGATTTTGTTGTTCCAGGTCTTGGGCGATCGCTTAAAATTCCTTTGATCAAGACCATTAATGCTTTCTCCGTTACCTGTTGTTCTTCGGCGGCACTCAGTTTTTCTCTCTCCTCAAACCATCGCGATCGCCACTGACGCACTTGTACCCGGTCTAATTCTAATCTTCGACTAATCGAACTATTGCTCTCTCCTGATGCTGCGGCTAAGATTAGCTTGGCTCGTCTAACAAGGCGATAGGGGTTTGTTGTCCCTCTCACTATTTGTTGGAGTACTGTTTTCTGTAGGTTGGAGAGGTTAATTGGCAATGCTTTTATCATGGACATCAACTTCGAGATTCTTCCGTTAGTTTCATTGAAACACATTGTCGTGGCTAGTCACGAAAGTTTCTGTAAAAATCTGGTGGATTACTTTCGCCAAGCTGCACTAGTAATACCTTGACGAATCCACCAATAAGCATAAGTGGAGAAACGATAGCCTTTAACGGGATCAAATTTTTCCACAGCTTTTTCTAATCCCAGGGTTCCTTCTTGGATTAAATCAAGTAATTCTAACCCTCGATGTTGATATTTTTTAGCTACAGAAACCACCAGACGTAAATTCGCTTTGATTATTTCGTCTTTGGCCTTAATTCCTGACTTTTGAATTTCCTCTAGTTCAGCAACATCCATATTGGCTAAAACAGCCCATTGACTCTTGCCTTGTACTAAAATTTCCTTTAATTCAAACACTGAAACTTCACTAGCTTTTGCCCATTTTTCCCAGGAAGGACGATGACCTAAATAAGCCATTAACTGGTCATGAATACCATGAACCTGAACAAATTGTTTCATGATCTCGTCGTCGTTTTCTGCTGCTTGGTTTCTGATTTCTAACAATTCAACGTAACGTTGAACCTGCCTCGACTTACTCACCTCTTCTTCTTTTGTTAGTAAGGGAACGCGGCCAATATCTTGGAGATATAAGCGAACTAAATCTGTGGTGACTCGATTAGTTGAAGGATCTGTTTCTGTAAAGTTTATGTTCTGTAATTCTAATTCAATCAAACTATCCCCTAATTCAGAAGCGATCTCGTTAACCTCTTGATCTGACTCTGTGATCGGTCTAATTTCAGGAGAATCAAGCTTATCAATATTGTTATAGGAAGATGTGGCTAACATAGGAATTTATTAGTAATGATTACGAGATCAAATGAGGACTTTCGACTTCCTCTGATTAACCATAGGATTCCCCAAATCAATCAAAAAACCTCATGCTCTTAATATTTGTTTAGATTTAATCAATCAATATTCAGTAGTTACACGGTTAGCGGTATTCTTTTTATTAAAAAATAACTGTAAATCCCACAGGTAAAATACATTTCTTGTTATCATAAAAGAAACTGTTAATATTTATTATTATGCCAAGGGGCTTGATCGTCGTTTGTGGAGCAACAGCAACGGGTAAAACAGCCTTAGCTTTAGAAATTGCTCAATCCATTAATTCTATTATAATTAGTGCGGATTCTCGTCAAGTTTATCGAGAATTTGATATTGGAACAGCCAAAGTAACTGGATCTGAAAGAGAGTTAATTCCTCATTATTTAATCGATATTTGTGAGCCAACAGAAACATTAACTTTAGCAGAATATCAAGAACAAGCACAAAATTTAGTTAAGAGTAATATAACAGAATTTCCGCTTTTAGTAGGAGGAACGGGACTATATATTAAATCTATTGTTAAAGGCTTAAAAATCCCTAGAGTTAGCCCACAACCTCAATTAAGACTACAGTTACAAGACTTAGGACAACAACAATGTTATCAAATTTTCAAACAAGTTGATCCTGTAGGAAGTGAAAAAATTCACGTCAATGATCAGGTGAGAACCCTGCGCGCTTTAGAAGTCTTTTATGCCACAGGAATTCCCATTTCCCAACAACAAGGAGAAAATCCACCCTCTTATCCCATTATACAAATTGGGTTAGATTGTTCTTCCGAAGAATTAAAGAAAAGAATTGTAGAAAGAACAAAAAAAATGATCGAGATGGGGTTGATTGAAGAAGTAGAAAAATTAGTGAAAAAATATGGTTGGGATTTACCTTTATTGAAGACATTAGGGTATGCAGAAATTATCAATTATCTGCGAGGAAAATTATCGTTACCTGAAGCAGAAAAAGAGATCATTTCTCATACCCGTCAGTTTGCTAAACGTCAGAGGACTTGGTTTCGTGCTTACCCAGAAATTGAGTGGTTTGACACCACATCATCTAATCTGGTTGAGGAAGTTTTGTCAAAACTAGAGAAGAGTTTGACGAGACTAAACTAATAATCAGGAAAGTTATTTTTCCACCAAGCATACCAGTCTAACCAAGCTTCTTCTAGCTTTTTCTCCGTTTCATTGAGTTCTTTATCATTAGTATCAATGTTGATAGTAAAATCTAATTCCTCTGATGAATTTGGGATAGACATAATAGTCCATAAACAACGGTATTCAACTAAATCTTGCTGTCCAATTAACCAGAGAAAAGTCCTTGTTAGTCCCCAACCGTGTAAATAGCGATTTTGATTATACTGACTTAGGGTAACAGTGGCCTCACCTTTAGCATTAATACAAGACCCCAAATAAGTTGTATTTTCGTGTTCAAAAAAAGCATAGTGACCGATACCTTTTTGATAGCGGATATAAGGGAAAATACTAGCTGCTGGCATCTTCATATCTTTGATCAAAAATTGGTTAAAACTACCGAAATACTTGTGATAGCGTATCTCTGCTTTTAATCTTTCTTGATCGTTAGTATATTCATATTTTCGAGCAAAATAATTTTCTGGTTCTGATGGTTCAGTTTTAGGTTGGTCTAGTAGTTTACTTTCAAGCAATTTCCATTGGGATAAAGGGACATTATCAGGAATAATAACTTCTTCAGTCTTACTAATTTTTTCAGTTTGTTCTGGAGAAATAAATGTATATATCAGCACTCCAGAAAGACCTAAAAAAACAAGTCCTAAAAGTCCAACTCTAGTTTGTTTCCACTCTATTGGTAAAGAATTCATATTTCTCAGGAAAAATGTAAAGGTATTTTTAATTAATTTAATCTTGTATTTCTAAGCTTAGAGGACGAATATAAGAAAACCAGCAAAATAAACCAAAGACAACCACAGATATCATAGCGAAAGCTAAGCTTCCGTCCTCTCCGTGCCAATAGTCAAAGGCTTCATCGGCAGATTGAGAAACAAAGTAAGTTAATAAACAAACTCGAATGCTATTAATAAAAAAACCAATAAACGGAGCTAAAAAAAGACAGATAATTTTCTGGGTATTTGTCAAAGGAACGATAAAAAACAGGAGAATAGCACAGATAAACATTAAGGTAACAATATCAAGTCCTGCACAAGCTGGTAGCACTTCTACTCTTCCTGTAGGTAAAATAATAGAAACTCCTTCCCGTAATGGTTGAAATCCCATTATGTACAAAAGAAAAGTAGAAAAAATAGCTGTTAGCTTTTCCATCTGAATCATTCTCAGGAAACGCATGACTATGGGGTACAGTAAAAAAAGGCTAAAAACTGATATTTCTTTCCAATAAAAACGAAACCCGTTAAACCCATCTGCTAGTAAAACTAAACCGATGGTAAAGATCACAGGAGACAAAAAGAAATGATAACCAGCCGGAGAGATACTTCTCAGCAAAGCAATAACCATTAACATGATTCCTAATAAGGTTGATGGTAAATTACTTTTTGATTCAAGTCCTAGTTCTTGGTATTTATCCCATAACAAAGAAGCGGCGGTTAACCAAATCAAAAGACTGACACTCATAACATTTTGATTACCGTCTTGTTCTAAAAGAGTAAAATGTATAGCTGTAATAGCAGCAGCTATTGCTAAAAGTAAATAGCTAGTGCAGCTTGGCGAAAGTAATCCACCAGATTTTTACAGAAACTTTCGTGACTAGCCACGACAATGTGTTTCAATGAAACTAACGGAAGAATCTCGAAGTTGATGTCCATGATAAAAGCATTGCCAATTAACCTCTCCAACCTACAGAAAACAGTACTCCAACAAATAGTGAGAGGGACAACAAACCCCTATCGCCTTGTTAGACGAGCCAAGCTAATCTTAGCCGCAGCATCAGGAGAGAGCAATAGTTCGATTAGTCGAAGATTAGAATTAGACCGAGTACAAGTGCGTCAGTGGCGATCGCGATGGTTTGAGGAGAGAGAAAAACTGAGTGCCGCCGAAGAACAACAGGTAACGGAGAAAGCATTAATGGTCTTGATCAAAGGAATTTTAAGCGATCGCCCAAGACCTGGAACAACAAAATCCTTTACGGTCGAACAAGTAGTCCAGATTGTAGCGATCGCTTGTGAAGAATGTGAAAAATCAGACAGACCAGTGAGCCATTGGACACCTTCAGAGTTGGCGGATGAAGCCATAAAAAGAGGAATTGTCGAAAAGATTTCCCCCCGTAGTGTGGGGCGTTTTTTAAAAAGAAGCGACATTACAACCACATCTCGTTCGTTACTGGTTAAATGCCAAAATTGATGATCCCTTAAAATTTAAAAAGCAAGTCAAATATATCTGTGAACTTCATCAAGAAGCTAAAACTTTGTTAGAACAAGGAATTCATTTAATTAGTACAGATGAAATGACAGGGATTCAAGCTCTTGAGAGATTATTTCCGAACAAAAGAATCAAGCCTAAACAAGTAGAAAAAATCGAATTTGAATATGAAAGACACGGAACTTTAAGCTTGATTGCGAACTGGGATGTGGCAAGAGGAAAAGTTGTTAGTCCCTCTATTGGACCGACAAGAACAGAACAAGATTTTTCTGAACATATCTAGAGAACGATTAAGATTGATGAAAAAGCAGAATGGATTTTTATTGTAGATCAACTCAACACTCATAAATCGGAAAGCTTAGTCAAATTAGTAGCAGAAAGCTGTGGAATTACTATTGATTTGGGGAGAAAAGGAAAGGAGGGGATTTTGCAATCTATGGACAGCAGAGCAGATTTTTTATCAGATGAATCTCATCGAATTCGCTTTGTTTATATTCCCAAACATACATCGTGGCTTAATCAAATTGAGTGTTGGTTTTCGATCTTAGTCAGGCGTTTACTCAAAAGAATTACTGTCCGTTCAACTGAAGAACTATCCCAAAAAATTCTCAATTTTATTGATTACTTTGATCAACATTTTGCTAAGCCGTTCGTTTTGAAATTTAAGGGCTTTAAAGATCATAAGTGACTGGTGGATTATTTTTGCTAAGCTGCACTAGTGTTCTCAGGTGAATGCTTTTTTTGGTGACTGATGATCGGGTAAGAAGGTTTCTTTTGGGTTTATTTATTATTATTCAACCATTGACGAAACTCCCTAATTAGTGCATTTTCTCCTATTTTTCCCCGTTTTTTTAAGAAGGTTAATATTACTGATTTTGATAAAATAGGTAAAACTTGGGAATAACTTTCTTCTTGATAACCGCCATCTTTTAGACAATAAATGAAGACATCTTGACCATTGAAACGCCATATTTCTCTCACTTTCAAGGACTCATAAATAGTAAAACGATTTAAAGAACTGCTGGTAATATCAATTTCTATAGCTAAATCTGGCGGCGGATCAATAGTAAAATCAAAATCAATTTTATCTCTAATTAAAGCTTCATTACTGATGTAATAACATTCATCGGGTTCAATTCCTTTTTGTAAATCTTCCCGACTTAAAGTTGTTGAACCAAGACTTAATATTTCTAATTCTAATACTTCTGTTGTTGTTTGTACCAGTCTTCCTAAAAAACCTTTATTGATTTCATGTTCTGGTAAAGGAGTCATAATTTCTAAATTTCCTTGATCATAACTTAATTTTTTACTAGGATTTTCTGCTAAATCTATAGCTAGTCTTTGATAGGTTTCCCATTTTATTCCTGTTAATACAGTTACATTTTTTGGCTTTAGTAATGTTTTGCTCATAGGGTTTGGTTCATGTTGTTGTATAAAAATCAATTAGAACATTTTTGTATATAGGGTTTCTCGGACTTATGAGGTACACCTAATATCGCGCCTCCGAACTCCTAACTCCTAACTCCTAACTCCTAACACTAGAAAACTCTGTACCTCAAAAGTATGAGAAGTGCTATATTTAACTCCTACCTCCTTCAATAGCTAATTCTCCTTGGAGAAAATTAATAAATTGTCTGGCAGTTCTTCCGGATCTGCCATTATGTTTAGTTGCCCATTGTTTTGCTCTAAATTCTAATTCATTTTTATCTATTTTTAATTTAATTTGTGAGGCTAAATGATGCACAATTTGTAAATAAGTATCTTGGTTTGCTGGTTGAAACGTTAAGGTTAAACCAAAGCGATCACTAAAGGATAATTTTTCTTGTACTGTATCCCAATGGTGTATTTCATCAGCATCTTTTGGACGAGGGCGATCGTCAAAATATTCCCTAATTAAATGTCGTCTATTAGAAGTTGCATAAACCACTACATTTTTCGCTTTTGCTGTGACATTTCCCTCCAAAACAACCTTTAAAGCTTTAAAAGCATCGTTATCTTCTTCAAAGGATAAATCATCCACAAAAATAATAAATTTTTGTGCTATCTTCCTCAATCTATCAACAATCATCGGTAAATTAGATAACTGAGACTTATTAACTTCTATTAATCTTAATCCCTGACAAGAATATTCATTCAATAAACTTTTAACCAGAGAAGATTTACCCGATCCTCGACTACCATATAATAAAATATTTAGAGCAGAATAACCCGATAACAAAATTTTTGTATTCTTAATCAATGTTTCCTTTTGACTCTCATAACCGACAATCTCCTTTAAAGTTATAGCATCGGGTTCACTGATACCAATTAATTGATTATCCTGCCATTTTAAAGCTTTATACTGGGCAAAAATTCCCGTTCCCTGTTGACGATAATGAGCAGCTAATTCTGGTAAACAATTTTCCCAATTATCTGTTTGATGAAGAAAAGTCTGCTCCTTATTTTCAAACTGTGCAATAAAAGGAGAAAAAGAAACATTAGCTGCTTCTTTAACCCATTGACTGATAGCTTCTAAGGGGAGATTATATAAAGTGTTGAGAATGCTTAAATCGTGTTCAGCAGCTTCGATTAAAGGTTGAGGTAAATTTTCTAAAGAATTATGTTGAACCTCTTGACTAAAAGGATTATCATCAATAAGAATTTTTCTAATAATATAATCCTGCCAACTAACACATCGAGACGCTAAACTTTTCACCCAAAGACCATAAACTTGAAGGCAATTGATATCAATTGGTTTCTGATTTCTAAAATAAATTAAGTCTAATATTTCTAAAAAAGCTTGTCCAACTTCATCCTCTAAAACAGATTGGTATAACAACAAAGAAGCAATTTTTTGGTGAATAAGATGATAATAGTTTAAGTCTTGATCCATGTTTCTAGACAGAAATAATATGATATTAGGGACATAATATATTATGCCCCTAGGCAACCGATCTGATAAATCTTTTTACAGAAGTTCCATAATCAGGCATAATCGAAAAGAAATAATAACATTAAACAAAAATTACCATAAAAGCAGAATGGGCAAACAAAGGGTATTATCAGGAGTACAACCCACAGGAAATCTCCACTTAGGGAACTATTTAGGGGCAATTCGTACCTGGGTAGATATGCAGGACAATTATGACAACTTTTTCTGCGTGGTTGATCTCCACGCCATTACCGTCCCTCACAACCCAAAAACCCTAGCCCAGGATACCTATACCATAGCAGCGCTTTATCTAGCCTGTGGCATCGATTTAGACCATGCTACCATCTTTGTTCAATCCCATGTTACAGCACATAGTGAATTGGCTTGGTTGCTCAATTGTATCACCCCTCTTAACTGGTTAGAAAGGATGATTCAGTTTAAAGAAAAAGCCCTTAAACAAGGGGAAAATGTTAGCGTTGGACTGTTAGATTATCCCGTCTTAATGGCTGCTGATATCCTACTCTATGATGCAGATCAAGTACCTGTAGGAGAGGATCAAAAGCAACATTTAGAATTAACCAGAGACATCGCTATCAGATTCAATGATCAGTTTGCCACTGATAAAGAAAATCCCGTTTTAAAACTTCCTGAACCCTTAATTCGTAAACAAGGGGCCAGAGTAATGAGTTTAACCGATGGAACCCGTAAAATGTCAAAATCAGACCCCTCCGATCTCAGTCGTATTAACCTTTTAGATCCCCCTGATCTCATCAAAAAGAAGATTAAAAAGTGTAAAACAGATCCCGTCAAAGGTTTAGAATTTGATAATCAAGAACGGCCCGAATGTAACAATTTATTGGGATTGTATACCCTATTATCAGGAAAAAGTAAAGAAGAAGTTGCCAAAGAATGTCAAAATATGGGATGGGGACAATTTAAACCCCTATTGACTGAGACAACCATAGAAGCATTGAAACCAATTCAAGAGAAATATCAGTCTATTATGAATGATAAGGATTATTTAGACTCAGTATTGCGAGAAGGAAAAGAAAAAGCCGAAACTGTGGCTCATGAAACCCTAACTAGAGTCAAAGACGCTTTAGGGTATCTACCCTTACCAAATAATAACTAATAACTGGTAACTGCTCACTGATAACTGATAACTTACCTATTACAACCTACCTAAATTTATGATTAACCATTTTCGTCAAGCCGTCCAAAACAAAGAATTTTTGATTACCGCAGAAGTTGCTCCCCCCAAGGGAGGCAACCCAACCAGAATGTTAGAGATGGCCAAACAGCTTAAGGGTAGGGTTCATGGGGTTAATATTACCGATGGTAGTCGTGCTGTGCTGCGAATGTCCTCTATGGCTGCCTCTGCCCTATTATTACAGTATGGCATCGAACCCATCTGTCAAATGACCTGCCGCGATCGCAATGCCATCGCTTTGCAAGCGGACTTGATGGGAGCTTATGCTTTAGGGTTACGGAATGTTTTAGCCTTGACAGGAGACCCCATTAAAGCAGGGGATCATAAACGTTCAAAACCCGTATTTGAGGTAGAATCAGTTAGATTACTAAAAATGATTGATAAACTCAACGAAGGTATAGATTTTAACGATAAAACCCTGGCTGATGAACCATTAGACCTCTTTCCTGGGGCGGCCGTTGACCCTCAATCTCGTAGTTGGTCAGGGTTACAAAAAAGATTCGAGCGCAAAGTAGCAGCAGGAGCGCAATTTTTCCAGAGTCAACTGATCACTGATTTTGAGAAGTTAGATAAATTCATGCACCAAATTGCGGCCAATAGTGATAAACCGATTTTAGCAGGAATCTTTCTCTTCAAATCCGCTAAAAATGCCCAATTTATTAACAATAATGTACCAGGGGTAGAAATACCCGAAAGCATTATTAAAAGATTAGGGGAAGCAGAAGAACCTTTAAAAGAAGGAATTAAGATTGCTGCCGAACAAGTAAAACAGGCTCAACAACTGTGTCAAGGGGTACATCTGATGGCAGTTAAACGGGAAGATTTAATCCCTGAAATTTTAGATCAGGCCGGTATTCCCCCTATGGTTTCTCAATGAAAAATCTATGTATGTATTGTGGAAAACATTGATAGCATAGAAAAAGACTAAAACCCTTACTTTTGATAAGATGTCTGTTGAGCAGCCCCCCCTCCCCGTGATTTTTCGAGAAAAGAAAGCCCCTCATCGTCCTCCGTATAAACGTAGTCGTTCTCAAATCAAGCGATCGTGGCGTTATTTTTATTTACGGTTTTTGCGATTACGGGGAACCCCTCACTATATTTCACGGGGGTTAGCATTCGGGGTGTTTGCAGGCTGCTTCCCTTTGTTTGGACTGCAAACCATCATTGGTGTCCTACTGGCCATTATATTTCGGGGGCATAAGTTAACGGCAGCAGCAGGTACTTGGGTGAGTAATCCTTTGACCTATGTGCCAATTTTGGCCTTTAATTATAAAATTGGCCAGTTTTTATTACGATTTAGTATTGGCAAAACCCAGGTTAGTCTTCCTGATAATTGGCAATCTTGGATAGAGTTAAAAGAATCAGGTTTAGTCTTTTTGATAACTTTATTTTTTGGTTGTTTAGTGGTCGGTTTAATCTCAGCTATTCTAACTTATATAGTTAGTGTACGGTTTTTGTCTCGTTGGCGTAAAAGACGTTACGGACTTTGAACAAGTTGAGAATTAAGCAACAAGAACCCCTACTGACGGCGTAAAAACGAAGGTAGATCCACTTTGTCCCTAACTGCATCTTCCTTACGATCAGGGGCTATACTAAAACTGAAAGGGGCTTTACTACTAAGCACTATCCCCTGTGGGTTAATCGCTATTTCTTCTTTCTGGCTCTCATTTTCCCCCTCATTGGTAGCGGTTTCCTCCTCAATATTATGCCGAGTTTTACTTAGAGATGGGGTTGGTGTCCCCTTGGAGTTGGCATCAGGGTTAAGGGAAAATAACTCTTCTAAGGTTTGATCAATGGGGTCTAAGGAATGATCAGAGGAATCAAGTTTGGTCGAAGAAGGGCTAATTTTCTCTTCTCGTGAACTAGACCAAGGTTGAATAGAGACAACATTAGGAGCAGTTTTCTCATCAACTGTGGTTTTTTCTGTGGGCTGAGGATTTTCAGTTTTTTTGCTATGACGACTGAGACATTGATCCAATGCCGATTTATACTGTAGGCTATAACGTTGCTGTCGTTGAAGACGTTGCTGCAACTCCTTAATTTGTTCTTCCTTAAAAACTAACTGGTGCTTATTTTGTAGGGTTTCTTCTTTGAGCAAGGCAGATTGCCGTTCTAAGCGAGCAAATGCTTCTTGATCCCCTTGCAATTGTTCTTTCAGGGATTCTACATGACTTTGTTGCTGTTGTAGCTCAGTTTGAGCGGTTTGGAGTTGTTCTCGCAGATGGCTGTTTTCAGCCTGGGTACTTTGAAGTTGGGCCGTTTGTTGGGAAAGCAAAGAGTTACGATGACGCGATCGCTCTTGATAATCCTGAAGTTCTTGCCGAGAGGCAGATAAATCTCGTTCCAAGGTGACAATGGTATCAAGAAGTTGCCTGTTTTGTCCCCGTAATTTACGGGCCAGGTTGAACCAGTCTTGAGTTAAAGGAATATCATGATCCTCAACAATGGAAACTTCTGTAATTTCTGATGATTCTTCGGTTTTCTTATTGCCTAAGTCCATAATAAAATCAGTATTAAGTGTTTGGTTAGGATCAGTCTCCCCTAAGTATGGCTCAAACTCAGGTTTAATCGGTTGATCGGAGTAATAGTTACCCATAGGAATATAACTTAATTTTAGCTATAGTAGTAAAGATGTTATTCCTCGAGATTTAGTTTCTTTGGGAGCATAACACCACTCAAGCACTGAAAACGTTAAACCTATGGACTCAGAAGTTAAGGATAGCCGATATTATGGATAACGAGGTGTGAAGCATTACTGTTTGAGATAAAGAAAAACCTTAATATATATTTATGAGTTAACATTAGTATTTTTTCTATTTAAGGGGTAATTATGCAATTATCATCTGATTCGTTTTATCAGGCTGTTCAATATCTAGAAGATCATCCTGAGTCAATCAGAGTCAAAAAATTAATCTTTTGTATTTGCCAAAAAAGTTGGGAAAATGATCTCAACATCCTCAATAGCTTCTCCATGGAAAGTTTGGTTAAAGACCTAATTACAGAACAAGAAAACCTGGAATTACTAACCCTTTCCTTATATAAATTAGTTAAAACCCTCAACCGTCCTAAAGTTTATGCTGGAGTGGCTAAAGCGATCATTGAACAACTTGGACCTATTTACCGTGAACTAGAGCAAGACAAAGAAGTAGTAGAGGTTTCCGCCGACCCTCAAGAAACTAATGTTTCTGATGAGAAGATTCTTTTAGAACAAGCAGTTAGCAATTTAACCAATCATCCCGAAACCGCTAGAATTCATAAGTTAGTTTATGCCATTAGCAAAAATAGTTGGGAAAACGATTTAGACCGCATTCAACATTATGGACTAAAAAACTTAATCACGGAAATGTTAGAAGTTTATCCTGATTATACTGTTCTCAAACAAGCTTTTGTCCGCTTGGTTAATAATATTAATAAAAAGAATTTATATATAGCCATTTCTAAAGTAATTCTCAATCAAATTTACGGATTATACGATATCTTAAAGCAAGAAAAAGTATTGCCTCAAGCCAATAGTAATAACTACAGCACTCAAATTATTGCCATTAATAATAGTGATAATTATCAAAGTATGGAGCCGTCTTCTAGAGGTGCATTTGAAACCTCTGTGATTGATGTGGCCTCAGAACAGATGATAACCGAGTTACAACAGGTACAACCCCCACCACCACCCTCTCCCCCCAAACCTACCTACGATATTTTTGAGATCCGTATGGAAATTATGCAATATACCAATCCCCTACGGGCTAAAATATTGTTGTTCTCTCTATTGTTTCATCCTTGGGATAGAAGTGGGCAAGATTGGTCAACTTTGAGGAGTTATACACTAGATGACCTATTAGAGCAAATTCTTCAGAGTGGTCGTTCAATTAGCGAAATTGAAGGAAAACTCTACAACATGGCCAGAGCCCTCCATGATCCCGATTCCCATTTACAAACGGCTAGTACCGTTGTTGAATCAGTCAAACCCTTTTTGTAATTTTGATTCCGTATCTATGAAACCCAGTGAACTAATCGAACGATATTCCGCCGGAGAAACCTTATTCAATGGCTTAAAACTGCCAGGAATTAACCTCGTTGGGGCAGATTTGATCGGCATTATCCTCAATGAAGCGGATTTACACGGGGCTAATCTCTTATTTTCTTATTTTAACCGCGCCAATTTAACCCAAGCTAATCTTGTGGGAGCCAACTTAAGTGGAGCAAATCTATCTCAGGCGGATCTCAGTGGGGCAGACTTACGGAATGCGACTCTTCACGGAACCCTACTACAAGGGGCAAATTTAAGGGATACGGATATTACTTTAGCTACTTTTCTCGATGCTAACTTAATTGCTGCCGATTTACGGGGGGCAGACTTAAGTGGGGCAACTCTTACTGGTGCTTGTCTCAGGGGGGCAAATATGCGTCAGGAAAAAAAGAGCTACTACACTAACCTCCAAGCTGCCAACTTAGCTAGGACCGATTTTCAAGGGGCAAACATGAAAGGGGTTGATTTGAGTCGGGCTAATTTGATGGGGGCTAACCTCAAAGAAGCTAAGGTGATTTCCAAGAAAAAGTTTCCCACCCATTCTCAGAATCTGTTTGTAGAACATCTCAAATAAGCGAAAAGGGAAAAATAAAAAGTTGTTCGCGGATACTTTCCGCGAACAAAAACCTCCCTATCTAAAAGAAAGAAATACGCTAACTTTTAAATTAGCTTTGACTATTTTTAAAAAGGAAATTCACTTAATTTTACACTCTTATTAACTTTTTAGACTAACTGGGTCTAATCAAAATATCCCATTTAGGTAAGTGAGGATTACGTTCTAAACGTTTCTCAATTTCCTTCATCTCTTTTTTCGTTAAAGAAATGCCTTTTTGATAAACTTTTTTACTTAACTTAACTATCGGATTTAAGCCTTTCCATGTCATAGTTTTTACCCAAGCTAACATCGTTTGAGCATTTCTCAGAAGTGTTCCGTTCCAATGCCTCTCTAAAATTCCCCAACATCTTTCTATGGAATTATATTTACTGTGATAAGGAGGAAAATATAGTAATTGAATAGATTTCTTAGTTTGGTCGGCAAACTCTACCATTCTCTTCAAAAATTGCCTTCTTATTCCACTATTTTCTGGTCCATTATCAACTTTAATTTGGATGTTCTCTAGTTGCTGCTTTTCAGTTATACTCAGACTTGTCCACCATTGCTCCAAGTTATCTACCATGAAATCACTCGTTTTATAAGAACTTCCAAAAGTTACATAAAGTTGCCCTGTATCTTCATCTACAATCCCACAAGGAACGTATTTTTCTTTAGTTCCCATATCATGATCTTGAGCTTGATTATAACCTCTGGTTTGTCCGCCACGTGAATATTCTCCTATTTCCACAGTTGCTTTACAATCCATACTTAAACGTTTCACAGAAGGGTCTTTTTTTCTATCTTTTTTCTCTATATTCTCTAAGATAGCGTCCGTCTCCGAGATTTTTTTTTAGGTTTAGCTTTTACCACTTTTCTTAATCGATAGCCCAAACGATTTAAAATATCTGCCATTGTCGAAGCAGCAGGAACCTCCTCTCCATTATATCCTAGATTTCTTAATTGTTTAATGGCTTCAGCCGCCGTTAATCTTGTATAGGCAATGGGGTTATTAAATGTGGGGTTTTGTTGTGCGTGAGCTTCGGCTATTTCTTTCAATGATTGGGCAACTATTGGGTATCTTTCCTCCCATTTTTTACATCCACTATTGACTGATTGTAATCCTAAACACACTATCCCAGTTCGTTTTTCATGTAATCCAAGTTGAACATTTTTTCTCCCCCAACCAAACACGATTTCGGTTTGTCTGGCACTTCCTCCACAATACTTGAGACACATTTCAGCTTGAAATGAACGACGCTCTGCTCCCGTCATTTTTGAGGCTGCTAAACGTAAATCATCGACCATCGACGGGGTTAAGGGATGATTTGTCTGTTTTAGCTTCAATTTACTCTCTCTAATCTTTTTACCTCTTCATTTTAATCTATTTCTTCTGTTTTTTCAGACAAGCCAATTATGAAATTTTAAAGTTGTGTACCAAGATCTGCTAACTCTCTGTTCCTTTTATTTCTTGAAAGCCTTTAGTCCAAGCGATTACCCCCTATGGGAAAAGCTTTCTCGGAAATCACCTAATTTAAGGGATGCTGACTTACGGAAAGCAGATTTAACCAATGCCAATCTCAAAGGGGCTTTACTGACGGATCCAAATTTAACGGGAGCAAAGTTGACTGGGGCTAATCTTACCAACCCAGATTCCGCACTTCAAAAAGTAGCATTAAATACTACAAGCCTGGGGTTAATAATTAAGTATAATTGCTTAAGCTCTTGAAGACAAAAAAGTGGGATAATTGCTTAAGTTGTTTCCTCTGTAAAAAAAGAGCGAAAAATGTCTTATTTAGAAGAAATACAAGTTAAAAATTTAGACCATTTAGGGATAGTAGCTGGTTTAATTGATGAAATAGGAATAGTCAAAATAATTAATAATAAATTAGGAATAGATGTTAGAGAAAAAATCTCAGCAGGTACAGTAGTTAAGTCTATTTTAATCAATGGACTAGGATTTGTTTCAAGACCTCTATATTTATTCAGTCAGTTTTTTCAAGATAAAGCCATTGAGAAATTGTTAGGAGAAAGAATTAAACCTGATTACCTTAATGATGATAAAATTGGGAGAGTAATGGATGAATTATATAAATATGGACTAAATGATATTTTTATTGAAGTAGTTTTAGAAGTAATTAAAAAATTTAAAATAGACCTTAAATACTCCCATTTAGATTCCACATCATTTCATTTAGATGGAGAATATAAAAGGGAAGAAGATAAAGAGAAACAGGAAGAAGAAAAAATTATTAAAGAAAGACCAATTTTTATTAAGAAAGGATATTCTCGGGATCATAGACCAGACTTAAAACAATGTGTCTTGGATTTAATAACAAGCCAAGATGGAGATATTCCATTATTTGTGAGAGTAGGAGATGGAAATGAATCTGATAAAGCTGTATTTGGAAAAGTTTTAGTAGAATTCAAAAAGCAAATAAAGTTTGATAGTATCATGGTTTGTGATAGTGCTTTATATGGTCAAGAAAATCTCCAACTAATCCAACATTTAAAATGGATAACGAGAGTTCCAATGACCATAAAAAAAGCAAAAGAATTAGTGCAAAATATAGAGGTGGAAGAAGTAAAAGATGAAGATAAAGAAAAAAGAAGTGACCTAAATTTAGAAAGTTATACCTGGAAAGAAGAAATTGTTACTTATGGTGGAATCAAGCAAACTTGGTTAATAGTCTTGAGTGAAAAAAGACAGAAAAGTGATTTGGAAAAACTAGAAAAACAACTTTTCCAAGAAGAGAAGAAATCCCAAAAATTTCTTAAAGAAATACAATCTGAAGAATTTGAACATCCTCAAGCTGCTCGATATAAATTAAAAGCTATTAATAAAAAATTAAGATTGTTGGAAATAAAAGAAGTTGAACTGATTGAAACTTACTCGAAAAAAAGGAAAAGATTTATAAAATGATTAGTCTGATCATCAAAAAAGATGAAGAGATAAGTAGAAAGACTAAAGAAGCAGGAAAATTTATTTTAGCAACTAACTTAGTAGAGGAAAATAAATTAGAAGCTAGTGAAATTCTGATAACTTATAAAAACCAGCAATCTACGGAAAGAGGATTTCGATTTTTGAAAGATCCCTTATTTTTTACTGATAGTTTCTTCGTTGAAAAACCAGAAAGAATAGAAACAATGTTATTTTTAATGTCTTTGTGTTTGTTGATTTATAACTTGGGGCAAAGAGAATTAAGAAATTGTTTAAAAAGAGTCAAAAAAGGAATAAATAATCAAGTAGGGAAAGTAACATTGCGTCCGACTTTGAGGTGGATATTTCAATGTTTTCAAGGTATTCATTATGTGATTTTAAACGGAGTTAAACAAATTGTCAATTTAACAGAAGAAAGGCGTTTTATATTGAGTTTATTACCTGCATCTTGTCAAAGATATTATCTATAAATTGAATTGAATAAAGCAAAAATAATAAAAGAATAAGAGTCTAATGATATCAAATGAGAAGAGGAAACTCTCCTTCGTTTGTGCTGAGTCTTGCTAAGTTTTCAATAAGTATAAATCTTCTTAATTTGATTATTTTTCCTAAAAATTTAATGAAAAGAGAAATATTCTTGCCCAGGTATGATTTTCGGACTTTTTAAAACTATGTATTTTTTTATACTACATTTTGAAGTGCGGAATCTGGGCTTCAATATAAACAGTTAGAATTAGATTTAATATTTAGTAGAGGAACGAAAACCAACTCATAGGATCTTCGTTATCGTTTATTGATGCAATTAAAAAATCCAGGGTGCAGGAGTTGAACCTGCCTAGCACGAATTATGAGTTCGTTGCCTAAACCGCTCGGCCAACCCTGGTTATCAGCATAATAGTTTTATGCGTTTCCCAATTATAGCGTTTTTGGGGCTTACCTTCTACTACCTAGTTCAGATTCGGCCAACCCCCCTTACAAAGGGGGGCTAAAAAGGTGATTAACCAGCAGCAAATTTGTCCATAACTTCAGCATTATCGCTCCAAACCGCAGCAATATTAATGCTTCCATTCAAGAAGTTTTGGCGACAAGCACGACGTTGAATTTTCCCACTGGCGGTTTTTAACACGGTTCCTGACTTGGCTAAAACGATCGCATAAGTTTGGATTTCGTGTTCTTCGGCAATTTCTTGGCGAATATCTCCCAATAATTGCTCAAAATCCAATTCCCCACTGCGTCTTTCTAACTCCTGGACAACCACTAATTGTTCTTCTCCATCCACCTCAACGGAAAAAGCCGCCCCATAGTCAGAACGAAAAACAGGGTTAAGATGTTGTACAGTCCACTCAAGATCCTGGGGATAATGGTTGGTTCCTCGGATAATAATTAAATCTTTCATCCGCCCGGTAATATAGAGTTCTCCGTCTTTGAAAAACCCTAAATCCCCTGTTCTTAAAAAGGGACCTTCCTGAGTATCCTTGATATAAGCTTGAAAGGTTTCTTTTGTAGCATCTTCCCTTTGCCAATACCCTTGGGCCATACTGGGGTCAGATACCCATATTTCTCCTACTTCATCCTCAGCGCAACGGGTTAAGGTATCGGGGTTGACGATCGCTAGATTTGTTTCACATACCAACCGTCCACAACTGGCCATGACACGGGTTCCTTTTTCCTGTTGGGGATCGGCTTCAACAACTTTATCTTGTTCCATGGCCGAAGCATCGACACAGGTAAACACTGGATGGGTTCCTTTGGGTTTACTGGATACCAGTAGGGTATATTCGGCTAACCCGTAAGCAGGGGCAAAGGTTTCCCAACGAAACCCACAAGGGGAAAAAGTTTCCACAAAATTCATCATCACCTTGGGGTTAATGGGTTCAGCAGCGTTTCCTGCCCCTTCCCAGCTACTCAAGTCTAGTTGTCCTACATCTTTACTTTTGAGGCGACGTAAACAGAGATCGTAGGCGAAGTTGGGGGCCTGGGAATGGGTGACTTTATATTTAGTGATGTTCTTTAACCATTGAATGGGACGCTTAATAAAGGAAAAAGGAGACATCAAATAACAAGGGGTTGCGTTGTACAAAGGAACCATCATCCCTTCTACTAACCCATAATCATGAAAATAGGGCATCCAAGTATGGGTAATACTATTTTCATCGTAGCCACAAGCTCGTTGTAAATAGCTGGCGTGGTGCATTAAGTTAAAGTGGGATAACATAACCCCTTTGGGGGTAGAAGTGGACCCAGAGGTGTATTGTAAGTAGGCTAATTCGTCCTTATCCACCTGGGGATCTTGCCAACCCTCAGCCAAGGATAAATCCACTGTAGCGGTGTCTATCCACTTCATTTGGTCAAATTCTGGAAATTCTCCTTTTACCCCTTCTACAAGGGATAAAATAGCCTCTGTAGTTAAGGCAAAAGTAGCGTTAGCATCCTTAACAATAGCCCTGAGTCGGGGTAAGGTTCTTTTTAATCTTCCTGACTCTGGTGGGGGAACGGGAATAGCGATGACACCAGCATATAAACAACCACAGAAGGCTGCTATTACTTCTAACCCTTGGGGATATAAGAGTAAACCCGAATTTCTCACAAAATCTGCGATCGCCAAACACAGAAGCCTTACAGGAAGTGGGTTTGAACAGAGCGATCGCAGATTTCCCCAACCAACAGTCTGTTGTCAGATTTTAAGTTAAAATCAACCCGAATTAGACAAAGATGAAAAGATAAATCAATCACTCATTTTTCCAAAAAAATTATTAATAAAATCTCTAATAGTACTAGATTGTTAGAATAAAATATGCTATAATTTAATTATTAAAGCAATTTACCTTAAACTGATTTAATGAGTCCCAGTCATCCCCGAACCCCTCGTCAAGTAATCAACTTTAGTAAACAGAAAGGAAAAGAAATAATCACTAATTTTGATGGGGGACTAATCACTTCAGATGCGGGGATTGTCTGGATAGCTGAGTTGGATAAAAAACTGGGAATTACCGAGAAGTTTGGTAACTGTTTTCAAGATCATCGTCATCAATCTTATGTAGATCATTCCGTTCATGAGTTATTAGCACAAAGGCTTTATGGAATTATTTTAGGCTATGAAGATGTCAATGACCATGATAAATTACGTCACGATCCTGCCCTTAAGATCGCTTTAGAAAAGCTTAATGAACTTGAAGATAAAAGGGGATGGTTAGCTGGAAAAAGTACAATTAATAGATTGGAATATTGTCCTGAGACTATTCTCGACCAAAAAACGAGTCGTTATCATAAAATAGAACCCAACTTTGAAGCCATTGAAAAATCTTTTGTCGAATTTTGTTTAGAGTCTTATAAAAAACCTCCCTTAAGTATTATATTAGATATGGATGTCACGGATGACCAAGTACATGGTAATCAAGAAGGGGCATTTTTTAATAGTTATTATCACGGAGTATGTTATGCTCCTTTATATATTTTCTGTGGGCATCATTTATTAGTTGCTAAACTTCGTTCATCTAATGTAGATCCAGCCGATGGAGCCTTAGACGAATTACAAAGAATTATCGGACTAATTAGAGAAAAATGGTCAGAGACTCATATCCTAGTTAGGGGTGATAGTGCCTATGCCCGTGAAGAAATCTTCTATTTTTGTGAAAATCAGCCTTTAGTTGATTATGTTATAGCTATGGGAACAAATGGCGTTCTTAAGTTACGAGCGGATGATGTAATTGAAAAAGCCAAACATGAATATGAAAAAAAAACTAGCTCCAATAACTGAATTAATGGATAGTTTATTTCAGAAAAAAGAAGATTTAGAAGAAGTTAAAAAATTAGTACCAATTTCTACTTGGTATCGCTCTATTCGTTATAAAACAGAAAAGTCATGGAGTTGTCAAAGAAGAGTAGTGACAAAAGTTTGTTATGGAAGTGATGGCTTAAAAATGCGCCAGGTGGTGACATCTTTGCCCGCTTCAAAAATTCCACCCTCAAAACTTTATACAAAAAAATACTGTCCGAGAGGCGAGATGGAAAATCGGATTAAAGAACAACAATTAGACTTGTTAGCTCATAGAACTTCAACTCAAACATTTCAAAGTAATCAACTAAGATTATGGATACATTCCTGGGCTTATGTTCTCATAAATGCTTTTCGTCAACACTGTTTAAAAAAAACTTCATTGGCTAAAGCAACTGTGGGAAGAATACGTCTAAATCTTCTTAAGTTGGGAGCCAGAATAAAGATTAGTTGTAGAAGAATTATTATCGCTATAGCTAGTGCTTGTCCTTATCAAGATATTTTGTCTATTGCTAACAAAAGAATTAAAACTATTCCTGATACTGGATAAGTAGAATAAGTTGTTTTTTAAAAAAGATATCTATCATAAGTTGTTGACTGACTGATACTTTCATTTAGTCTTATTTATAGTGGAGAAAATCAAAAGTTAATATAATTATTCCCTCTTAAACTCAATTTTTGGATAATCAAAGTCAATTTTTTTATTCATCTATATTCAAAATTTCTATTAGTCCTAAAAATTATCATTTTTCATCTCTGGATTGGGCTTTCAAATTAATTTGTGAGAAATCCGGGTTCATGGGGTGTCCATAATATATTAAATGCAGGAGTAAAGTCTTTTCCAATACCTGCATCACCCAGTAAAGGTTGTAACCAAGAGTCATAAGTGTTCTGCAAAGTATTAGATAGGGTTAAGCCCGAGATGCTCTCAAATAATATGTCACCTAATTTTAAAAAGTGTACACTTTGAAAAACATATCTAACTAAATTGGCAACAGCACCTTTTAAACCGTCAGATTGTTTATGGATAGAAGTAAATGTTTCCGCCCCTGACCATCCCCCCAAAAAATAATGGTTATGTATAAATAACCATAACTGTGATAGTATTACTATGGGAATAATTAATAGAATAAAAGGTAAACTATTGTCTGCTATTAACTTTATCAATACTCCCACTTTATACTTTTTCAAAAGTAATAGTCCGAAAAATAAACTGAAAGGAAGAATAAAACCAAGAAAACTTGTTTTAGCAAAAATGCCAAAAGCCAGACCCAATGTTAGTAGTATAACGTCAGTTAAAGTTAACTTTTCTAACAATCGATGAACCGTTAAAAAACAAAAAATTGCTGTAGCTGCTGTGATGATATCATTTTTTGTTGAGGTACTTTGATATACAACTTCAGGTAAGCTGATGATTACAAGAGTTGCCATTAACGAAATTTGAGAACTTGTATATCTTCGGCATAAAGCGTAGGTTCCTAACCCAATGGAAACATAAGCTAAAAAACTAAATATTCCAATTCCATAATCTGTGTAAAATCTCAAAAAAATATGGTGTAAAATATCAGAACCAACAGGAAATACGGCTTATCGGTGAGTTGTAATCTCAGTTAGATAAAGTGATTTTTCTTGCTGAAAGAGCATCACTCTAGCTAAATTATAGGTCATACTATCCCAATTAGCAGGAGGAAGTAAAACGGCCTGTAAACCAAGGTAAGTCCAAGGGATTGATAACAATCCGACAATCAATTTATATTGACTACTAAAATTTTTAAATCTCTGATAAAAATATATAAGGTATTTACTACGCTTTTTGAGGATGAAAAGACTAATAATTATTAGAACTCCTTCTAAGGCAAATGCTAGGTTCGGTTGACCTAGTAAAAAAGCAGTTTGAAAAATCAATGAAAGAGTTATAAAAGTGATAATTATTCCTGATGATAAGGCTTCAGAAATTCTAAGTTGAGTTCGATATATGAGGACACTTGCTCCAAGACAAAGCAGAAGAATCTCTAAGATTGAAATAACAACTATCATTAGTATTTTGTCTATGGTTTGTGATAAGTTAAGTTAAGTTATATTTAAGAATACAATAAATGGCTCTAAATCCATCTTTCCAACCGATTTTTTTGCCTTCTTTATAGGTTCTACCATAGTAAGAAATACCAACTTCATAAATACGACATCCCATTTTAGCGAGTTTTGCCGTTATTTCTGGTTCAAACCCAAAACGACTTTCTTTGATTTTAATAGATTGGATAACTTCTCGTTTAAATGCTTTATAACAGGTTTCCATGTCTGTTAAATTAATGTTAGTCAACATATTGGATAATGTCGTTAAAAATTTATTACCCACCATGTGCCAATAATAAACGACTCGATGGGGACGACTTCCCTGGAAACGAGACCCAAAAACCACATCCGCTTTACCTTTGATAATAGGTTCTATCATTAAAGGATACTCTTGGGGATCGTATTCTAAATCAGCATCTTGAACAATTACTATATCTCCAGTAACCACAGCAAACCCTGTTCTTAATGCAGCCCCTTTCCCCTTATTTTTATGATGATAAATAACTTGATCGACTAATGGTTCTAGTTTAGATTCTAAAAGTCTTCTGGTCCCGTCTGTTGAGCAATCATCCACTATGACAATCTCACAATTTTTCACAGGAGATGCTTTAACAGCTTCAATAACTTGACCAATAGTCCCAATTTCATTAAAACAGGGAATTACAACAGATAATTTCATGTTTTTAACTTCCTACACACCACAAATAAGCCATTTTTGACCTTCAAGAGCATAAACATCTAAGCCTTTGTCTGTCAATTCACGGAGAAAGACGATTATTAAGTATCAAAAGTTCCCAATTTTATCATTTTCCCTGTTTTCAGGAGAATTGTCTTTTCTAACACCTTCATTATCTTGGTTAAATCTCGTGCATAAGCCCCACGCCATAAATACTATAAAAAACAACTATATTTTGGCGTGGGACGGTTGCTCAAATGATTTGCCGTGCAACGACAAATCCGCAACCTCATGAATTTCGAGCAACAAATTAACTGCGTAGCATCCACTTACCTAGATAATATGGGAGCATGAAAGCTTATGGTTCCTCACCAGGTTCTAAAATCCGTTGAAATAAATAACCTGTTCCTCTGGCCGTTAAAATCAGTTCAGGGTTACTGGGATCATCTTCTAATTTTGCCCGCAAACGAGAAATATGAACATCTACCACTCTTGTATCCACATGACGTTCAGGGGTATAACCCCAAACTTCCTGCAATATTTCTGAACGGGAAAAAGGTTCCCCGGAACGACTAACCAATAACTCCAATAAACTAAATTCCATCCCAGTCAAGCGAATACGCTCATCTCCCTTGTAAACCTGACGTTTATTGGTGTCAATTTTAATCGAAGCAATGGCAATGACTCCAGAACTAGGAATACCTGGTGCGCCATTTTTTTCCACCCGTCTCAACACAGAACGAATTCTCGCTTCTAACTCTTTCGGTGAAAAGGGTTTGACCACATAATCATCAGCACCTAGTTCTAACCCCGTGATGCGATCGGCCACATCCCCTAAAGCGGTTAACATTATAATAGGGATATCTGACTCTTTGCGTAACTCCTGACAGACTCCATAACCATCTAATTTAGGCATCATCACATCCAATACCACCAAGTCGGGAATAGCCTCATGAAAGATATCTAAAGCTTCCTCACCGTCAGCAGCCGTTACTACATCGTAGCCAATCATAGAAAGACGGGTTTCCAAAATACGACGGATACTAGCTTCGTCATCCACCACTAAAATTTTCTCTTTTTGTGTTTCCAATGTTGCCCACGCTCCCTAATACTAAGTAAAATTGCTAATCTTTAAGTTGAATGGCTGACCGGGGATCTCTTTAAGATCGAGAATATCCCTTTTTTGCTATCCTTAAGCCTAAATTCTTGCTTTAGAATCTAAACATCATCTGAGTTTACAGAGAGTTACTCCCTTAATACTCCTTATCATTTTCTAGGGTTTTCCCCTCAATATCCAGTATTTTTTTAATTTTTTTAACGTTTCTTTAAATTTGATTATGGCTAAAACAAAAATTGTTTATGTTTGTAGTGCTTGTGGTGCAGAGTCGCTTCAATGGTTCGGCAAGTGCGAAGCTTGTGGGGAATACGGAACCCTAGAAGAACAAACGGTCAATAGTTCATCCTCCCCTGTGGGGGCGGCCAGAAGTGGCTGGCAATCTAATAATCGCACAGATAACAGGTCTGCTACTGCACCTAAACCACGGATTTCTGTCCCTTTTAATGATATTACAGAAGAGGAACAAGCACGCTTTCAATCCGGTTATAACGAGTTAGATCGGGTGTTGGGGGGTGGGGTGGTGCCGGGATCTTTAGTTTTGATCGGGGGTGATCCGGGTATTGGCAAATCTACTTTATTATTACAAACTGCTAACCAATTGTCCCAACGATTATCCCGTATTTTATACGTTTCTGCTGAAGAGTCAGGCCAACAAATTAAGTTACGGGCATCTCGTTTAGGAGTGGCAGAAGCTAGTAGTATAACCGCTGCTAAACAAGCAGAAAGTAATGGTAAAAATGGCAAGGTTAAAAGTAAAAAAAAGGAAGAAGAAAAACTAGATAAAGCTAATCTTTTTATTCTTCCTGAAACAGACTTAGAAGAGATTTTGAGGGAGTTAGAATCCCTGCAACCTCAAGTGGCTATTATTGATAGTATTCAAACTCTCTATTTCGCTGCTTTGACTTCTGCACCGGGTTCGGTTGCTCAAGTTAGGGAGTGTACTTCGGCTTTAATGCAGGTAGCTAAACGGGATAATATTACTCTGTTTATTGTTGGTCATGTCACCAAAGAAGGGGCGATCGCAGGGCCAAGGGTTTTAGAACATTTGGTAGACACGGTGTTATATTTTGAAGGCGATCGCTATGCCTCCCATCGTCTGCTGCGATCCGTAAAAAATCGTTTTGGGGCCACCCATGAAATCGGTATTTTTGAAATGGCAGAACATGGTTTAGTGGAAGTAGATAACCCCTCAGAATTGTTTTTGGGCAACCGAGATGAGTTTGTCCCCGGAACCGCTACTGTTGTCGCTTGTGAAGGCACTCGTCCCATCCTTGTAGAGTTACAAGCGTTAGTCAGTCCCACTAGCTATGCTTCCCCTCGTCGTTCCACTACAGGAGTGGAATATAGTCGCTTACAGCAGATTTTAGCTGTGTTAGAGAAAAGGGTGGGTATTCCCTTGTCAAAATTAGACGCTTATGTAGCTTCGGCCGGTGGTTTAGGGGTAGAGGAACCGGCCGCAGATTTAGGGGTGGCCATCTCCCTTGTGGCCAGTTTCCGCGATCGCGTGGTAGATCCGAGAACTGTGTTGATAGGAGAAGTGGGTTTAGGGGGACAAGTTCGTTTAGTCTCTCAGATGGAATTAAGATTAAAAGAGGCAGCTAAGTTAGGGTTTAAAAGGGCGATCGTTCCTAAAGGACAGAGTTTTGCTGAGGATATTGGTATCGAAATTATCCCTGTTGGAAAGGTGATTGATGCCATTATTGCTGCCATTCCTCCTCAACAAAAGTTTGGTAAAGATTTAGATGATTTAGGAGAAGGAGAAGAAGATAATCCTGAAGACTTTTAAAACTTAGAAATGTACAATATAGCAATCACAATCATGATTTATGAGACCTTGAGTTCCCCCCTTTGTAAGGGGGGTTGGAGGATTAGCGTTCCCTAATACTCAAACTTAATTCTCACAACTGAAACCTGATTGCTATACAATGATTATTGATTTAAGGAGAATCTAACATGATAGATGAAGATGAATTATTGACTATAGCAATCACAAATATCAGGAAAGTTTTAAACTTTGATCCTTATAAAAGCTATTCTGATATTAGTAATCGAGATGAATTCAAACAACTTATATCCAATGATCCAGCTTTTGGTCTTTTAGGTTTGGATGATGATAGATATATTATTGCTAGAGTAGGTGGTAATCTGATAACTTCTTTACATCGTAAACTAGGAGATATGTATGAGGGGTTATTTGTATATCTTTTGACAAAAAGCTTTTCTTTAGATGAAAATGAGCTAAATTTCAGTGTAGAAGTTAAAATCGGAGAACGTAATCAAATTAGGTCTACTGATGGTTTGATTCCTAATAATAAGTTTAATGATTGGACTTTGGACAAAAAAAATTGTTAGCGTATATTTTACGCTAAACTAAAATCCCAAAATATCGGCTCTGTATCAGTCAATAAAATTGGCTGACAAATAGGGCTAATCTATAGATTCTGAGGAAAACTAAGGAGCTTTTAAGTTTTCAGTTGATTTTTTGCTCCCTTTCTTGATAACATCATGACGAGTTCGTGGGGCTTTTTTGTAACCTTTAATACGTCCGGAAGAAAAACCTCGACGTTTGGGAAATTTGGCGAAAGTCCCCAAGGTCGTAATTATTCTTGAAAAGTCTCTTTGAACTAGACTAGGGTTTGCTGAATAAAAGCAAAACCCTAGATAGTTTCAACTTAGTGACATCGATAACTGGATTTAATTTATATGAATTTCTAGAAAAAAACTCCAACATATTGAAACAAGAAATTGACAGTATCTTAACTAAGTTTTAATAAAAATTGCAGTTTCATATAGACGTTTTTTACCACCTCTTTTTCTAAAAGAGACAATTTTTTCGACATCAAAACCTTCTTGTCGAAATAGTTTTCCTAAGATACATTCAGTAAATATTTCGACTCCTGAAAGTCTGGAATTACCCACAACATATACACCTTTGAATTTATCTGCTTTAACAATTTTGAGGGATTTTATATGTTTCCACATATCAATAAAATATTTTGTAGCATAATTACACATTAAGATACTCTTATCTCTCAATTCTTCATAATAAGAAAGATAGGGAAGAATCTCATGGGGAACTTCAATTAATTGTTTTTGTAAGATTGAAGTAGCTTTTCCCCAAGTTCCTCCAATAGCTTGTAAATCAATTTCTGTTGCTTGTTTAATATTATCTAATACTTCCATAAAGTGTAATTGTGGTCTAGTGCAGCTTAGCAAAAATAATCTACCAGTCACTTATGATCTTTAAAGCCCTTAAATTTCCAAACGAACGGCTTAGCAAAATGTTGATTAAAGTAATCAATAAAATTGAGAATTTTTTGGGATAGTTCTTCAGTTGAACGGATAGTAATTCTTTTGAGTAAACGCCTGACTAAGATCGAAAACCAACACTCAATTTGATTAAGCCACGATGTATGTTTGGGAATATAAACAAAGCGAATTCGATGAGATTCATCTGATAAAAAATCTGCTCTGCTGTCCATAGATTGCAAAATCCCCTCCTTTCCTTTTCTCCCCAAATCAATAGTAATTCCACAGCTTTCTGCTACTAATTTGACTAAGCTTTCCGATTTATGAATGTTGAGTTGATCTACAATAAAAATCCATTCTGCTTTTTCATCAATCTTAATCGTTCTCTGGATATGTTCAGAAAAATCTTGTTCTGTTCTTGTCGGTCCAATAGAGGGACTAACAACTTTTCCTCTTGCCACATCCCAGTTCGCAATCAAGCTTAAAGTTCCGTGTCTTTCATATTCAAATTCGATTTTTTCTACTTGTTTAGGCTTGATTCTTTTGTTCGGAAATAATCTCTCAAGAGCTTGAATCCCTGTCATTTCATCTGTACTAATTAAATGAATTCCTTGTTCTAACAAAGTTTTAGCTTCTTGATGAAGTTCACAGATATATTTGACTTGCTTTTTAAATTTTAAGGGATCATCAATTTTGGCATTTAACCAGTAACGAACGAGATGTGGTTGTAATGTCGCTTCTTTTTAAAAAACGCCCCAAACTACGGGGGGAAAATCTTTTCGACAATTCCTCTTTTTATGGCTTCATCCGCCAACTCTGAAGGTGTCCAATGGCTCACTGGCCTGTCTGATTTTTCACATTCTTCACAAGCGATCGCTACAATCTGGACTACTTGTTCGACCGTAAAGGATTTTGTTGTTCCAGGTCTTGGGCGATCGCTAAAAATTCCTTTGATCAAGACCATTAATGCTTTCTCCGTTACCTGTTGTTCTTCGGCGGCACTCAGTTTTTCTCTCTCCTCAAACCATCGCGATCGCCACTGACGCACTTGTACTCGGTCTAATTCTAATCTTCGACTAATCGAACTATTGCTCTCTCCTGATGCTGCGGCTAAGATTAGCTTGGCTCGTCTAACAAGGCGATAGGGGTTTGTTGTCCCTCTCACTATTTGTTGGAGTACTGTTTTCTGTAGGTTGGAGAGGTTAATTGGCAATGCTTTTATCATGGACATCAACTTCGAGATTCTTCCGTTAGTTTCATTGAAACACATTGTCGTGGCTAGTCACGAAAGTTTCTGTAAAAATCTGGTGGATTACTTTCGCCAAGCTGCACTAGTCACGGATAATAGGAAAGACGGAAAATTATGAGGAGTCTTGATTATGCCTAGAAAACCGGATGAATACAGCGTATTCTTGTTTCTTTCCAGTGGCCACCGTGAAGAAGTCCGTTTTGCTCAAATTCAGGACTTCCAAAAATGGTATAGTGGCGAAATTGTCCCTAACTTTGACTCTGAGCAGTTTATTAACGTTCCCATCAAAAATATTCAGGGAGAATATATGGTGGTTCGTCCGTCTAGTATTATGGCTATTCGGGTTGAACCCGTATTTTTTGGTAGTGTCGAAAGAGTATGAGACAAGCGATCGCAACGGTATCTATGGGACTGGGATTGATGCTATTTCCTCCTCAAATTATTATGGCGCAACAATTGCCATTAAACCCCGTTAAACCCACAGAAATTAACTCAGTTTGGGGAGAAGATGCACAAATTTGGGGTACTTCTGGGGAAGCAGGGGATAAATGGTCATTAATTCGGGCTATTAGTTATAGTTTACGCTATTTAGATACTCCTAAAGCTGCGGAGGTTTATAATAATTATCCTGTTCGGGGTATTACTCGCGATCGCGTGCGTCGTTCTTTAATCCGTTTTCAGCAATTATTAAAAACAGCAAAAACCCCCCAAGAGTTTCAACAAGCGGTACAGAAAGAATTTATTGTTTATCAATCTGTGGGTCATGATAATCAGGGAAATGTTCATTTTACAGGTTATTTTGAACCAGTTTATACTGCCAGTCGTCAACGAAGTTCTGAGTATCGTTATCCCTTATATTTTGAACCCAAAAACTTTGTCAACTGGGAAAAACCGCACCCAACAAGATTAGAATTAGAAGGAAGAGATGGGTTAGGCAACAATAGTATTATGAGGGGTAATGAATTAGTTTGGATGAGCGATCGCCTAGAAGCTTATTTAGTTCATGTTCAGGGTTCTGCTCGTCTAAAATTAACCAATGGAGAGACTATAACAGTCGGTTATGATAGCAGTACAGACTATCCTTATGTTAGTATTGGTAAAGAAGTAGTTAACGATGGAATTTTTGCTTTAGATGAGCTAACATTACCAAGACTAATGGATTATTTAAACGAAAATCCACAAGAATTAAGTAACTATTTACCCCGTAATAATCGCTTTATTTTCTTCCGTGAAACCGATGGTCAGCCCCCTCATGGAAATTTAAGTGTTCCTGTTACCGCAGAACGTTCTATCGCTACAGATAAATCTCTGATGCCCCCCGGTGCGTTAGCATTAATTAAAACCCCTATTCCCTATGTTACTAAAACAGGAGAAATGGAAACAAAATTAGTGAGTCGTTATGTTTTAGATCAAGATACCGGTAGTGCTATAAAAGGAGCAGGAAGGGTCGATATTTTTATGGGAACGGGTAAAGAAGCAGGTGATAGAGCAGGTTTAATTAGTAATGAGGGACAACTTTATTATTTGTTGTTAAGGAATTGAACATTATCGATTAAAATAGTTAATTAGGAATGGGATCATACTTCGTTCCTCAACACAAGCCTTGCTCGCTATAAACATATACTATACCTTCCCTGACAGTTAACTTTAAATATGTCCGACTACTTATAGCGAGCAAGATGCTCGCACTACAAAACTGTTTATTATTTTTAATGATGACTAATCCAATTTTTAACCTAAAAGCCCCATTTAAACCCACTGGTGATCAACCTTCTGCCATTAAACAGTTAACAAAATCTATCGAAGCAGGAAACCGTTTTCAAACCCTATTAGGGGCAACCGGAACAGGGAAAACTTTTTCCGTTGCTGCGGTGATTGAAAACATAGGAAAACCCACTTTGGTTTTGGCACATAATAAAACCTTAGCGGCACAATTATGTAACGAGTTCAGACAATTTTTCCCTAATAACGCAGTTGAATATTTCATCAGTTATTACGATTATTATCAACCTGAAGCTTATATTCCTGTCAGTGATACTTATATTGAAAAGACTGCCTCTATTAACGATGAAATAGATATGTTAAGGCATTCGGCAACACGGTCATTATTTGAGAGAAAAGATGTGATTGTTGTTGCTTCTATTAGCTGTATTTATGGGTTAGGAATGCCCTCTGAATATTTAAAAGCTTCTGTTCCTTTGGTGGTAGGAAAAGAAGTAGATCAAAGACAACTATTAAGAGACTTAGTTACTATTCAATATTCTCGTAACGATCTGGAGTTACAACGAGGAAGATTTAGAGTAAAAGGAGATGTTTTAGAGATAGTTCCAGCTTATGAAGATAGAGTTATTAGAGTTGAATTTTTTGGGGATGAAATTGATGCTATTCGTTATTTAGATCCCGTGACAGGAGATATTTTAAATAGTTTGAAAAATATCAATATTTATCCCGCACGACATTTTGTAACCCCAGACGAACAATTAGAATTTGCTTGTGAAGCCATAGATATCGAATTAAAACAACAGGTACAATGCTTAGAAAAAGCAGGTAAACTATTAGAATTACAACGTATTAATCAACGTACTCGCTACGATTTAGAACTCTTAAGAGAGGTTGGTTATTGTAATGGGGTAGAAAATTATTCCCGTCATTTAGCAGGGAGAAAAGCAGGATCACCTCCAGAATGTTTAGTTGATTATTTTCCCAGAGATTGGTTATTGATTGTAGATGAATCCCATGTTACTGTACCTCAAATTAGGGGAATGTATAACGGGGATCAAGCGAGGAAAAAAGTATTGATTGATCACGGGTTTCGTTTGCCTAGTGCGGCGGATAATCGCCCATTAAAATCAGAAGAGTTTTGGGATAAAGTGAATCAATGTATATTTGTTTCTGCAACTCCTGGAAACTGGGAAATTGAACAATCAGAAGAGAGAGTTATTGAACAAATTATCCGTCCTACAGGAGTATTAGATCCCGAAATTTTTGTGCGTCCAACTGAAGGACAAGTTGACGACTTATTAGGGGAAATTAAACAAAGGGTTAAACGTCAAGAAAGGGTATTGATTACCACTTTAACAAAGCGGATGTCAGAAGACTTAACCGAGTATTTTCAAGAAAGAGATATCAAAGTAAGATATCTACATTCCGAAATTAAATCCATCGAACGTATAGAAATTTTACAAGCTTTGAGAAATGGTGAATTTGATGTGTTGATTGGTGTTAACTTATTACGGGAAGGTTTAGATTTACCAGAAGTCTCTTTAGTAGCTATTTTAGATGCAGATAAAGAAGGGTTTTTGAGGGCAGAAAAATCCTTAATTCAAACCATTGGTAGGGCTGCCCGTCATGTTAATGGTCAAGCTATATTATATGGGGATAATTTAACCGATAGTATGATCAAAGCCATGGAAGAAACAGAAAGAAGAAGAAACATTCAAATGGCTCATAATAAACGGCATAATATCACACCAAAACCCATTATTAAACGCTCAAGCAATGCTATTTTATCCTTCTTAGATATATCCCGTCGTTTAAATTCTCAAGAGTTAGAAGAAGTTTACACCCAAGCTGACGATTTACCCTTAGATAAAGTTCCCGAATTAATTCAACAATTAGAACAACAAATGCAAGAAGCTGCTAAAAATTTGGAGTTTGAAGAAGCTGCAAAATATAGAGATAAAATTAAACGTCTTCGGGATAAAATATTAGGACATAAGTAAATCAACAACCAAACAACTTAATAAATCTATATTATTCTCAATACTTCTTAAAAAATCAGTAATAGTAAGTAAAAAGAATTAATAGTAATTGATGATTAACATAGATGTAATTGATCTATGATCAAACAATAATAAAAACTGTTGGCTTAAGTTGAGCAAAAATTCTCATACTTAAGTCCTTAATTGATAGGAGAATTGAATAATGACTACTCAAGTCGAAATCGTACAAGAGACTGTAAAAAATGATAATGAAATGATCAATCTTCAAATTAGTGATGATAGAAAAGTTTACTTAGGGTTTGCTGAATAAAAGCAAAACCCTATTCTTTAAAAGGTTACACCCATATTCGCGATCGCAAAAAAGATCAGCTTTGTCGGCTACAAACCGCTATAATTGGTAGAAACACCTCCCAGTTGTTGGTCAAGAACAAATGTATCGAAAAGAGGAGCAACCTTTACCGCCCCCAGAAAAATTTGAATTACCTTTCGAGGGCAAATTGTCCCCCAATAATCGTTGGGTAATCATGGCAGAGTTGATACCTTGGGATGATTTTGAGGAAGAATATGCTAAACTTTTTTCAGCAGAAAAAGGTGCGCCAGCCAAACTATTTAGAATGGCATTAGGGACATTAATTATTAAGGAAAAATTAGGAACAAGTGATAGAGAAACTATAGAACAGATTAGAGAAAATCCCTATCTACAATACTTTATAGGTTTAAATTGTTATCAACAAGAGCCACCACTGGAATCTTCAATGCTAGTTCATTTTAGGAAAAGAATTGATGGAGAATTGATAAACAAAATCAATAAAAAAATAGTAAAAAGAGAAATAGACAAGAGTGATAAAGAAGTAAAAAAAAAGGATTGTCTCCAAGAAAAAGGAGAAAAAATAAAAAATAAAGGTAAACTAATTTTAGATGCGACTTGTGCGCCAGCAGACATCAAATACCCAACGGATTTAGGCATATTAAATCAAGCCAGAATTGAGACAGAAAGAATAATAGATAATCTTTATAAACCATTAAGAGTAAAATTGAGAAAAAAGCCGAGAACTTCTAGAAAAATTGCTAGAAAGGAATACTTAAAAGTAGCTAAAAAACGAAAAGTATCTTATCAAGAAAGAAGAAAAGCTATCGGGAAACAGTTAAAATACCTTAAGAAAAATTTAGGAAATATAGAAGACTTAATTCAAGCTGGGGCTTCCCTGGAAAATCTGAGTAAAAGACAGAAAAATTGTCTAGAGACTATCAAAAAAGTTTATGAACAACAACAGTCAATGTGGGAGAATAAGACCCAGAGTGTTCCTCAAAGAATTGTAAGTTTAACTCAACGGCATATTCGTCCAATAGTGAGGGGAAAAGCAGGAAAACCAATAGAGTTTGGAGCTAAACTCTCAGTAAGCTGTGTAGATAACTATGTGTTTCTAGACAAAATAAGTTGGGAAAACTTCAATGAATCTTGTCATTTAAAAGAACAAGTAGAAAAGTATAAAGAAACGTTTGGCTATTATCCCGAATCCGTCCATGTAGATAAAATTTATCGAACTAGGGAAAACAGAAATTGGTGTAAGGAAAGAGGGATAAGAATCAGTGGTCCGAAGTTAGGAAGACCTCCGAAAAATGTCAGTGAAGAAGAAAAGAAACAAGCCCACTCCGATGAATGCTTCCGTAATGCTATTGAGGGAAAGTTTGGACAAGCTAAACGAAGATTTAGCCTAAATCTCGTGATGACAAAACTCCCTGAAACCTCCATTACATCTATTGCTATTACATTTTTAGTTGTCAATCTTTCTAAACTTCTGAGGCAGTTTTTGTCGCTTTTTTTGTCCTTATTTACTAACAATAGAACAGGGGAACTCATCAAACCGCCTTTCATTGATTTTGATTATATTTTAAACAATTTTTATGTACTAAAACTTATTGATTTGTCAGAAAATTCTTGGTCAAAAGTGGCATAAATTTTGGAGAAACTTTTTCAGCAAACCCTAAGTAATTTTTAAAGTTAAATCATTCAGTGCTGTTTCAGAATTATCGGTTATCAAAATCTGACAACCTTTCTACTATTAATGTGACAGATTAGACCTAGATTACGCTTGGTGACAAACACGGAATATTCTGCCAAAACCTACGGACACTCAGTGTTTTCTGGGATGTTTGCCGAAAATAACTTTTACTATTTTCTCTGGAAAAATATTGGGCGAAACAGTCTTTAACAATAGTAAATATACTTAGTTTGCTTTAATACTGGGTCAAAGAACGGATTTTGTATTACATTCATGACATCGCCCAAAAAATTCTAGGGTATGGTAGTAGACCTGAAAGTTATAAGTCTTCTCTAATCGTTTTTCTAAATCATGAACAGGACACTCATTGATCACGAAAGATTGACCACAACTAACACAAATTACGTGGTGTTGCTCATGAGAAATTACACTGTAAATTGCTTCTCCATTGCTTAAAGTTCGTGATTTCACAGTTCCTTGAGTTTTTAAACCTTCTAAGGCACGGTAAACTGTTGCTAGTCCTAAAGGCTGATCTCGATGTTTGAGTTCTGCATATAAGTCCTGGGCGGAAATACCATACTTTAACGACTTGAGTACCCGAATAATTTTCTCTTGAGAACGAGTATATTTAGCTTTCATGATCTTTTCATTTTCAGTCCTAGATTAACACTCTCCTTTTATTTATTAGTGACCAATGTGATATACTTCTCCTGTTAGGCGAGAATTTCCCCCTGCCGAAACGTGCAATCACTGGTCTTACTTATTCATGTCTCCCAAGACGTGAATTTCGGTATACCCTGCCTTACGGTTCTATCCGAGCATCGTTACGTCCTAAAGGAGTTGGTTTTAGACCCTTGATTTTTTGATAATAATTATCATTCTCATTATATCCCCTTTAAGTTTTAATTCAATGCTTGTCTAGCTTGAGTGAGAACTTTACCGAACAATTAGGGGTTTAAGGTTCCCCGCCGTTTACGGCGCACAGTGAGGGAAATTTATGGTAGAATGTGTTTGGTTGAAATACCCGACCCCCTACTGCGTAGGCTAGGAAATTCTAGAGGCAAAGCGTTCCGAGAAGGTCGAAACTAAGAACCTGTGGTGGCGAAAGCACAGCAAAAACAGCTAGGGAAACGTGATTGAGTACCAAAGTTTGAATAAACCAACATTCTGAATAAACAGTATGGTCGGGCATCCGAAAACTGAGGGCAACCACCTGAACGACTGGGGACAGCCCCGCCTATGGCTAGCTACTGCGAGAGTGGAGATAGTTAAGCGGTCTGGATGAGCCAGTAATCCAGACGAGTGATGTTTGGAGAATCCACTCACTTCAGGGAGTGGAGTATGTCAACCCATCGCCATTTAGATAAAGTTTGGCAAAGAGTAACTAAGAATATCGGTTACACGCTTATCTCTTAGAGAATAATAAGCCAATTTGCCGTCATTACGATATTTAAGTAGTTTCAAATCTCGCATTTTCCGTAAATGATGGGAAGCGGTGGCGATCTTGACATTTAACATGGCAGCAATATCGCAGACACAAAGCTCATCGCCGTTTCTAAGAGCATAAAGGATCTGAATACGCGAGCGATCGGCTAAAGCATTAAATATAACCGTCATTTCTTCTAAAGTATCTTCTGAGGGTAAAGTTTCCCGAATTTGCGTAACTAGCTCGGTGTTGAAACATCTTACTTGACAAATATCGTCTGCTTTGGTCTTACTCACGGGCATTTAATGGTAACGGTTAAGTCTATTTATTCAATGGTACAGGATACAAATTACTTAAGTCATTGGTGCAATCTCGCTTTGCAAGGTAAGCTTAAAACGGAAAGCCGACATAGGAAGAAGTATTTTCCCAAGAAAATTAGAGAATTAAAAGCTATGCTATTGAAAGCAGATTGTATTTGCGAACAGGGTAAAGGAAGCCACACTAAATGCAGTCATCCTTTGTTAGATTACAAGATAACTATATCTGGTAAAGATGGGAATGATGCTAAACGCTATCAAGAAAAAGATGTAAAAGATTTGCTCAAAGATATTCAGGAGGCTCAAAAATGAAATCGCACTATAGTATCTTAATTCAATGGTCAGATGAAGACGAATGTTACATTGTTTCTTTACCCGAATTTGGCAAATATGCTCGAACTCATGGCGATACTTATGAAGAAGCTGTAAAAAACGCTCAAGAGGTTTTGGAGTTACTAATAGAAGATAATAAAAATCTTCCACAACCAAATATTTATGAGAGCGAGGTCATTGCTAATTGAATCTCCAGAGTTATTCTTAGAAATACATTATTGAGTCTATAAAGCGAAAGGCGATTAGGCTCCGTGTGGCCTTTGGATCGCGTTTATTTTCTGCAAGCTCGCTATCGCTATCAAATAGAGGATTGAATATATTTATGCTGCTACCCTCCTGTAGATACGTTGCATACAACGTATCTACAAAAAACTATTTACCTCACGAGTATGAGAGTAGAAAGTTGTGTCGAATCGCAAATATTTCAAGATTTAGGGCGTATCGATCCTGACTATTTAGACAACCAATATGAAGAAGTTTCCAAGCTAATAAGAAGTTTATTTACACTGGGGAATTTTTTTTGTCGTGGTTGTATGTTCGATTTTTGTATCTCCGAACTCAAGTTACAGTACGATCGCCAGAAGTGGCAGGTAATACAAGAATTAATGCAGCAATGCGACTTTGTTGCGATGTTCGAGAATGTTTGTTTTGTATGCGATCGCCCTATAAAATTATCATTAGATAGCCAAAACCAACTTCATGCTGAATGGGAATATGCGTTGCAATTTGCTGATGATTATGGAGTCTATGCCTATCATGGGGTGGGAGAGCGTCCTGAAGGGGAAAAATGTACTAACGACCAATACATAAAACCAGGTACGAAAGTAAGACTTCCTTCCACTGGGGAGTATGGAATTGTAGCTCATTGCTGGTATAGCGAAGAGATTTATGACTATGATTGCTATGTGGCATTTTACGGAACTTCTTTTCCTGATGAAAAAACCTATTGCAAGCCTTATATTTTTCGTTACACTGCTACTTCTTTAGAAATTTTAGAAAAAGAATAAGCAAAAAATCACCTAATCGCCAAACTAGGTTTAACAATTGCTGGTACGATACTTTTACAAGCCATTCTTGCCCCACCAATATTTCTGGCAACAGGGCCAATGCGTAAAGCAGCTAAACCACCCATAATAAAAAAGTTAGACTTGGGCAGACGTAAATATTCATCTAGTACAGGTAAACCGTTAACTATTTCTGTGGGATAAGTCTCAAGTACCTCTTGCAACAAAGGATGTTCCATAGCACTAAATCTTGTACCAGTAGCCAACCAGATACGGTTAAATTGATCTTTACTTCCGTCTTCACAATCAACCTGCCAGAGATTATTTTGCCATTGTGCAGCCCTAACTTGACAGCATTCATTGATTATTATTGTGCCTTCGGATACTGCCTTTCTTAATTGCAGCATCATTTCAGGAATCATGGAACCACCATTACGAGCTTGCTGTATTTGTTGGTAACGGATATACCAATCAGTTTCGGCCTGAAAGTCTTTGAGATATTTGGGTCCTAACCAACCCGGATCAGCATCAAAGATTTTTTCTTGTAACTGTTTTCTGGTCATTAAAGTAACATTCGCCCCCAGGTTGATAGCACCTTTGGCTAGATGTCCGCTAGTTAAACCACCACCAACAATTAAAACCCTTTCTCCTGTTATGTTAAGTTTGTTTAAATTTACCTGTTGAGAATGACATAATCTCTCTGAGGGATAATCTGAGGTAATCTTCTGTACCCAATCAGGAAGTTGTATTTTGCCACTTCCCGTAGCTAAGACAACTCTACGGGCCATAATAGTTTCTCCCGTATCTAAAACCAATTGAAATCGGGAACGTGAAGCAGTTTTAATTGGTAAAATCTGGATAACTTTAGCTGGATAAACTTTATCACTTAACTTCCAACGACGAATAACTTCATCACAGAAATCGTTAAATAGTTGTGTCCCCGGTCTATCATAAGGAGAAAATAGTTCATGATGCCGATGTTCGGCAAAAGTTCTTAATTGATGGGGATCTGGATCAGGGTGATGAACCGCCGGCGATCGCAAAGCAGGAATTTGTTGTGCTGCAAATTGTTGCTGCCATCGACTCATCCACGTTTGACTGGGATCGAAAATTAAAATTTTGTGATCATACTTTGCGCTTTTTTGCAAGAGGTGTGTGGTTAACGTCAGAGCCTGAACCCCTGCCCCAATCATAGCTAGGTCTATATAACTAGGTAGTGCCACTGTGGATTAATCAAGAAAATAATTATCATTATTATACAATGAGAATGATTATCATTTTAATTAACCATTTATCCACTAAATTATATGAGTTCTACCAATCAATATATCTCCCTACTCCATGGCCTTCGTTCCAAAGCATCTTTACAACGCATTTTCATTACTGCTTTCACTTGTTTAAGTGCGATCGCTTGTAGTCCAGAAACGACTCCCCCAACAAGTTCTGATTCCACACCCCAAACAAGTTCTGAACCCACAGCCGAAACAAGTTCTGGTCCCAAGATTGTAACTACTTTTTTACCGGTTCATTTGTTTACTAAAGCTGTAGTAGGAGATACGGGACAAGTAGATATTTTGATTTCCCCTGGAAAGGAAGTTCACGACTATCAAGCTACCCCAGAAGATGCTAAATTGTTAGCACAAGCAGATGTTTTAGTAGAAAACGGTTTGGGGATGGAAGAGTTTTTATCAGGTTTAGTTGCCAATGCAGGTAATTCTAAACTTCAGCAAATTGATGCTAGTGAAGGAATAGAAGCAATGGAAGGGGAAGATGGACATGATGAACATGGACATGATGAAGATAAACATGATGAAGATAAACATGATGAAGATAAACATGATGAAGATAAACATGATGAACATGGACATGGACATCATCATCCAGAGGGAAATCCTCACGTTTGGTTAGACCCTGTTTTAGCGCAACAACAGGTAGCTAATATTAGAGATAGGTTAATTGAAATAGACCCCGACAATGCAGATAGCTATCGTAGCAATGCTCAAGCTTATATTGAACAACTACAACAGCTAGATAATGAATTTAAAGAAAAATTAGCCCCGGTTCAAGGTTGTAACTTTATTACTTTTCACGATGCTTTTCCCTATCTAGCGCAACGTTATGGACTGGAACAAGAAGCAATAGTAGAAATTCCTGAAGAGAGCATTACTCCCCAAGATATCCAACGGATACAACAAATAACTAAGGAACATTCTGTTAAAGCTTTATTGACTGAACCAGGAATTAAAGACAAGCGCGTTGAGCAAATATCCAGTGACTTAAATCTATCTCTTGAAGAGATCAACCCTCTTGAGGCAGGAGAAACAAATCCACAATATTATTTTCAAGTGATGCGGGGTAATCTCGAAGCATTATCAAGAGCGTGTCAATGATCAGTGATCAGTTATCAGTTTTTTGTTCTTGCTATTTTCCTCTGTAAATTTAATGGACCAAAACGTATCTATTCCCCAACCCATCCTCAAAGTAAAAGACTTATCGGTAATGCGTGGGGAATATCTAGCAGTAGATAATGTTTCTTTTGAATTATTGCCGGGGACTCATACGGCCATTATTGGTCCTAATGGTGCAGGGAAAACTACCTTGATGAAATCCATTTTAGGGTTGCTTGAAGCGCAGTCAGGTGAAATTAGCTTGTTTGATGGTACTGGTAAACGGTTAAAGCGATTAAAACAGGAAATTGGTTATATTCCCCAAAAGTTTCCCTTTGAACGCACTTTCCCCTTAATAGTATCGGAGTTAGTGGGTTTGGGGTTAAATAGTAAATATTGGTGGCGCGATCACAAAGGTCAACGAGAGATTATCCACCAAGCTTTAGAACAAGTTAATTTAACCAAACAAGCTCAACAAAAAATCGGCACTCTAAGCGGAGGGGAGTTAAAGCGAGTTTTATTAGCTTACTGTTTAGTCGCTCCCCGTCGTCTTTTAGTTCTCGATGAAGTTTTAGCCGGGGTAGATGCTACGGGGAAAATGGAATTTGCTGCTTTACTTAATAGTCTCAAACAAGAACAAAATTGGACGATATTGGAAGTTTCCCACGATTTAGATTTAGTTAGTCGCTATTGTGACTCGGTAATTTGTTTAAACCGTCGCTTACTTTATCAAGGTTCCCCTCAAACCACTCTCACCCCGGAAAATCTCTTGCACATATACGGTGCTTTAGTTAGTCCAACTTGTAATCATCATAATGAATCTAGTCAACTTCCTGAATCTTTTTAGTTTACCCTTTATGCAACGGGCGGTACTGGGTGGTGTACTGCTTGGTATTTTAGGAGGCATTTTAGGCAGCTTTTTAATCTTGCGTCGTCTCTCCCTATTCGGGGATACAGTGGGACATTCAGCCATGCTAGGAGTGGTTTTAGCTGCTTTATTAGAACTTCCTACCACTTGGACTTTGATTGGTTTTACCGTTGCTTTTGGTTTAGGTGTAATTTATTTAATTGACAAAACTGATTTAGGTAGCGATACAGTATTGTGTATTTCCCTATCGGGTTCTATCGCTTTAGGTACAATTGGTTTTAGTTATTTAAAGGGATATCGGGGGAATTTATTATCAATTTTATTTGGTGATATTTTAGCTATTAGTAATACAGATCTAATTTTATTATTGTTACTTTTAGCTATAACTGTAGCCTGGATAATTATGAGTTTGCCAGAGCAAATATTACTTACTCTTAATAGGGATTTAGCTTTAGTAAAAGGCGTACCTGTTAGTAGCAATCGTTATTTTTTTATCGTGCTTTTAGCAATTACGATCGCTCTAACTATTCGTGCTGTTGGTATTTTATTGGTCAATGCTTTTTTAGTTATTCCTGCGGCAACTTCTAGATTAATTTGTCAGCAGTTTGTCCCTTTTTTAGTCACTGCTGCTGCCATAGGTGCTACCAGTGGAGTAATGGGAATGGTTATTTCTGGGGCGCTCGATCTTCCTAGTGGTCCCAGTATTGTTTTGGTTCAGTTATTTGGGTTTTTAATAGTAGCTTTATGGTGTCGGCAAGTTTGATAGAATATGTTTAAAGTTTATCTTTTTATGGGGAAACTATGCGGTCAATTGAGCAACTAACAGAGGAAATATTATCCTTGCCTAATGCTTCAAGGGCAATTCTTGCAGACAAATTGGTAGAAAGCTTAGAATTTGACACCGATTCAACAATTCAGTCAATTTGGATAACTGAAGCCAAAAAGCGACGGGATGAAGTTCGGGATGGTTCTGTGCAAGTCATTCCAGGAGATCAGGCGTTGGCTCAAGTTAGAGGTATGATTGAGCCGTGAAGTATGTATTTCATCCTGAAGCACTCAAAGAATATGCTGATGCTGTTCGGTATTACACTGAGCAACGAACTGAAGTCGCACAAGCATTTATTAATGCGATCGAAGATGCAGTATATCGGGTTAGAGAATCGTCCACTCGCTATAATGCAATTGATGATGATGTTCGGCGATGTATGACGCGGAGATTTCCTTACGGGATTCTTTACACGATTGAGCAGGACTATATTCTTATTTTAGCGGTTATGCATTGTAGCCGAGAGCCTGGATACTGGAAAAGTCGTCGGTAGATGAATTCTAATACCAGTTTATCTCATTTTTAGTCACTGCTGCTGCCATAGGTGCCACCAGTGAAGTAATGGGAATGGTTATTTCTGGGGCGATCGATCTTCCTAGTGGTCCTAGTATTGTTTTGGTTCAGTTATTTGGGTTTTTAGTAGTAGCTTTATGGTGTCGGCAAAGTTGAAGCTGTTCAAACTATATAACTTGCTAAATTTAATAACACCATTTATGTTTCCATTAGGATAATAATAATGATAATCAATCTCATTATGGTAGAAATGATTTGCTTTATAAACTTTTATAATTTTATTTTGCTAAAGGTAACGAATAATTAGGATTAAATAAATCAAAATAATGCCAAAGTATTTCTTTTCTAGGATCGTATTTAAGATAACTACCTGTTTTATGTTCGTTCTTGCTTGAACTAAATGTTTTAGGTGCATTCAGGCTGATAGCATACCATTTATCTTGAACTAGAAAAAGCTTAAGTTTTCCTCCGGAAATTTCATACCATGCTGTTGCTGAAGTATTGGACTTTGGACAAAAAAAGTTTGTTAGCGTATATTTTACGCTAAACTAAAATCCCAAAATATCGGCTCTGTATCAGTCAATAAAATTTGCTGACAAATAGGGCTAATCTATAGATTCTGAGGAAAACTAAGGAGCTTTTAAGTTTTCAGTTGATTTTTTGCTCCCTTTCTTGATAACATCATGACGAGTTCGTGGGGCTTTTTTGTAACCTTTAATACGTCCGGAAGAAAAACCTCGACGTTTGGGAAATTTGGCGAAAGTCCCCAAGGTCGTAATTATTCTTGAAAAGTCTCTTTGAACTAGACTAGGGGTGATTTTGATGGATTTATTAGTCTTCAAATACTGTTCCCAATCACGGGGTAAAACCACAGCTAATTTTCTGGCAGCCCACAAATTTACATAAGAAAGAAGTGTTAGTTTAAACCAATTTTCTTCATGATGTACATCGGGAGTTAAATAAGATGTCATCAATAATCTTTGTTTACCAAATCGAAAAAGATGTTCCATGTCATAACGTTGTCGATAACACTGATAACAATCAACTAAACTTAACTCATCGCGCCGAGAACCAATAACAATAAGCCACATAGGTTTCCAAATACTATTTCTTTCTTGATCTCTGACAACAATCTGGAGTAAAGTAAAGGGGTGATTGTTCATTTTATAGTTTTTAGTTCCTCTCATTAACATCTGTTTCCATCCCGAAATAGTCACTGTTAATTGACGACCTTTTTTCGTTGTAAAGGGAACATGATGAACTTCATCAGGTTCAGTCCAAGTTTGGTCATCTTTAAGGTCAAATTTATCCCCATACCAACGGGGATGTCCCGAAGTTTTGGCTTGATTTGGGTCCCGAATAAATTGACGATAAAAAACTCGGTCACTTCTAACTCTTGTAATAGTAACTACGTCTTCATGCTTAACTTGTTCCCCAATAAAATCCTTTTGGCTGTAGTCACTATCAGCCACTAAGACAGATAATTTATCAGAAAATAAAGAACTTTGCCAGATTTTTTTTAGTTGTTGATTGCCTTGATTTACTCCTTTATGTTTAGAGGGGACTCGCTCTCCTGATAAGGGGACAGCCCAAGGGACTTTTCTGTGTCTATTTGGTCAGGTAAAGCGCAGACAACGGAATAACAATGTCCAATATTAATGGGTTTATTTCCCTTAATTGGATTGGGGTAATGAATAAAGGTTTTATCCGCTAACGTTTCGGCAAACCGTCGTGGACAGGGAGTTGTGTCAATACCAAATAAGTTATAATGTTTTGAAGTGGGAGGAATTGTTCTCGATACCGCTGAAAATAAAGTCTCAATTCTCTGTTCATAATTAGGGTCAGTTTGAGTGGGTAAAACTCTTGAATTCCTCTATATAAACTGTTATAATCTCTTCTAAATAAAGGATTGAGAGACAATTCAACGACTGAGTGAGCTTGTTGGTTACTGGAGAGGGCATCGAGTAATTCTATAATAGTTTCTTTTCTAGCTTTTAGTCCTTGGAAGAGGTTAGACCTCCACACCAGGAATTCCTCGACAGACGTAGCCGTTTCATTTTTGGTCATTTTTAAAATTTATTACCTTATAAATTAGCGGAATATATACGCTAACATCAAAAGAGGTTGTTTGTTACAGTTAAGGCTAATGTCATCACATTCCGAACTTAAGACCAGTCAAGATGTCCACCTGAGAGCCAAACAAATTAAGAGTCTAATTCGCTCTCTTAAACAGAAAATAAAGAAAATTGAACGGGAAGGGGAAGTAGCACCAGCTAATTGTCATATTATTCGTTATCAGGTTAATCGAAAGGGAACAATCTACTGGTATTATAAACTACAGTCTGCTGAATCAATTTTTCCTATGGCCACTAATAATGAGAAAAAAACCAAATATAAATATTTAGGACGAGCCGGAAGTTCTGCTCATATTGATGCTGTAGAAAAACTCACTAGAAGAAATCTCATTGATGAATTAGAACGAGTCATTCAATCTCTAACTGAAAGCTACTTAGATATCTATATTGGAACCGAAACTGAATGAAGCTATTTAATATTTAAAATCCCCTAAAAAGATGGAAAGAGAGTTTTTAAAATCACCTTAATTCTCTATTTTAGGGTTTGCTGAAAAAGTTTCTCCAAAATTTATGCCACTTTCGACCAAGAATTTTCTGACAAATCAATAAGTTTTAGTACATAAAAATTGTTTAAAGTATAATCAAAATTAATGAAAGGCGGTTTGATGAGTTCCCCTGTTCTATTATTAGTAAATAAGGACAAAAAAAGCGACAAAAACTGCCTCAGAAGTTTAGAAAGATTGACAACTAAAAATGTAATAGCAATAGATGTAATGGAGGTTTCAGGGAGTTTTGTCATCACGAGATTTAGGCTAAATCTTCGTTTAGCTTGTCCAAACTTTCCCTCAATAGCATTACGGAAGCATTCATCGGAGTGGGCTTGTTTCTTTTCTTCTTCACTGACATTTTTCGGAGGTCTTCCTAACTTCGGACCACTGATTCTTATCCCTCTTTCCTTACACCAATTTCTGTTTTCCCTAGTTCGATAAATTTTATCTACATGGACAGATTCGGGATAATAGCCAAACGTTTCTTTATACTTTTCTACTTGTTCTTTTAAATGACAAGATTCATTGAAATTTTCCCAACTTATTTTTTCTAGAAACACATAGTTATCTACACAGCTTACTGAGAGTTTAGCTCCAAACTCTATTGGTTTTCCTGCTTTTCCCCTCACTATTGGACGAATATGCGGTTGAGTTAAACTTACAATTCTTTGAGGAACACTCTGGGTCTTATTCTCCCACATTGACTGTTGTTGTTCATAAACTTTTTTGATAGTCTCTAGACAATTTTTCTGTCTTTTACTCAGATTTTCCAGGGAAGCCCCAGCTTGAATTAAGTCTTCTATATTTCCTAAATTTTTCTTAAGGTATTTTAACTGTTTCCCGATAGCTTTTCTTCTTTCTTGATAAGATACTTTTCGTTTTTTAGCTACTTTTAAGTATTCCTTTCTAGCAATTTTTCTAGAAGTTCTCGGCTTTTTTCTCAATTTTACTCTTAATGGTTTATAAAGATTATCTATTATTCTTTCTGTCTCAATTCTGGCTTGATTTAATATGCCTAAATCCGTTGGGTATTTGATGTCTGCTGGCGCACAAGTCGCATCTAAAATTAGTTTACCTTTATTTTTTATTTTTTCTCCTTTTTCTTGGAGACAATCCTTTTTTTTTACTTCTTTATCACTCTTGTCTATTTCTCTTTTTACTATTTTTTTATTGATTTTGTTTATCAATTCTCCATCAATTCTTTTCCTAAAATGAACTAGCATTGAAGATTCCAGTGGTGGCTCTTGTTGATAACAATTTAAACCTATAAAGTATTGTAGATAGGGATTTTCTCTAATCTGTTCTATAGTTTCTCTATCACTTGTTCCTAATTTTTCCTTAATAATTAATGTCCCTAATGCCATTCTAAATAGTTTGGCTGGCGCACCTTTTTCTGCTGAAAAAAGTTTAGCATATTCTTCCTCAAAATCATCCCAAGGTATCAACTCTGCCATGATTACCCAACGATTATTGGGGGACAATTTGCCCTCGAAAGGTAATTCAAATTTTTCTGGGGGCGGTAAAGGTTGCTCCTCTTTTCGATACATTTGTTCTTGACCAACAACTGGGAGGTGTTTCTACCAATTATAGCGGTTTGTAGCCGACAAAGCTGATCTTTTTTGCGATCGCGAATATGGGTGTAACCTTTTAAAGAATAGGGTTTTGCTTTTATTCAGCAAACCCTAGTTTAGTTTTATTGAGACAACTTCTTTGGAGGATAGCATTATTCAAATTACAGTTACTCAAATTAGCGTAACTCAGGTTAGCCCAACTTAGATCCGTATAACTGAGATTACAGCCACTTAAATTGGCTTTACTAAGATTAACACCACTGAGATTAGCACTGCTTAAATTAGTCCCCATGAGAACGGATTTTGTTAAGTCAGATCCCATTAAATTAGCTTCAATAATATCGGCTCCAACTAGAGACACCTGAATGAGATAAGTTTCATTTAGGTTAGATTTGTTGAGGTTAACACCATTTAAATTAGCACCGGTAAGATTAGCTCCTTGTAAATCAATGTTACTAAGATTAGCCCAACTTAAATTAATTCCTTGTAAATTAGCCCCACTTAGATCAACCCCAGTTAAATAATCCTTGATTAATCTATTTTTATCGATTTCTTCCATTCTTAGTTTTTGAATTAACTTAGGAGTTACGCATTGACAAATTAACTTAAATATGAGTAGCTTTAAAGAGAGACAACGATCGCTAATTATTAGAGTCATTAAAATTGACGTAATAATAACAATAACTAATCTATAAATTAGGCTGATAATTTCAAATTTATTTGCTCTAAAATAAAATTCCGATTAACTTCAATAGACAATTCTCTTTGGAGTTGATACCAATTATCAATTAACTCATTAGCTCTCATTAATTCAAGTTTAATAAAAGCCCGTAAAGAACTAAAGAAATGGGTCAATATAGCTTCTGATTTTCTGACTATAAATTTATTGATACCACATAATTGTTTGAGCGCACGATGGTAACATTCAATAATCCAATGAGTTGTTTTCAACAAAGTAAATAGAGTTTTATCTGTTTCTCTTAAGTCTTTATTTTCTTTGTCAAATAAAATATAAAAACGAAGCATCCCGTTTTTGAAATGTTTCTTAAATACTTTAACTTCGCCAAACTCTTTTAAGTAAACAATTGTCCCATTTTCCTCTATTTCTAAGCTTTCAACGGATTGATATTGTCCTTTAACGATTGATACTTGTCGATTTTTAGCTATTCCTATCATGAAACCTAATTCTTGTTTTTTCAAAATTTTAAGGTTCTCTTTAGATGAATACCAACTATCACCAGTTACATAAATTGGCCTCAGTCCCCAAGCTAAAACTTCCGATAGCATCATCCGAAAATAATCATTTTTAGACAGATTATCTTCTTTATCATAAAGTCGATAATTTAGAGGGACTGAAATTCCATTAGGGTCAGTATATAATAAAGTAACTAAATTAATTCCTTTGATAGTTTTATGTTTATTTCCTGACCAGAAATAACCAATAAATTTACTTAATTTAGGATTACTATAAAGTTTTTCAATGACTGTATCATCAATACTTAAGGTTCCCCCACTCAGTTCAATGTGCTGTTTAAATTCATTGAATAAATCAACAGGTTTATAGCTTTCTCTTAATAAAAAACGGTTAACACTATCATGAGATAAATCCTCAAATATCTCGGATAAACGATTACGACCCGAATATTTGGATTCAGCAATTAAATAGTAAGTATAGAGTTCTAAATGACATTTAGCCGTTGATTTCTTCGTTATAGTTCGGATATCTACCTCCAGTTCTTATAATCCTCTCTATTTTATCAGTTTTTTGCTTTTTGTTAACAGCGATAGCTTTCTCTGTTTGGACTATGCACATTGTAAACCATCTGTCAATGCGTAACTCCTAGGGAAAACCCGATCTCATTCCTTTATACGATCGAACGTTTAGGTATCTCAATGCCTTGGTCAATGAATTCTAGTTTGACCTGTAAGGATTCCCAACAAGTCAAACAAACGATCCCTTAAACCTTGTCTCTATACAATGAAACCCTATAGGGTTTCCGTGACGATCTAGCACTGCGAAAAGTAGGTTAAAAAGGTAATGACCACATCAGCAAATTACACTTATAACCTTATGGGACAAAGATTCAGCGATTTAGAGGACGTTTACAACACTTTAACTGCAATTGACTTTGATTTTAATCAATTACCTGCCACTAACAAGTATCGGAAGTATAAGGAATGGAAGCAAGATCCAAATGAGCGTAAACCCCGAACTGCTCCCCCTGCTAGTGGGAAAAAACAGAATGTGGGAGTCATGGCTTTCGGTTTAGATGGTGCAGGAGATGCTAACCACACTTTGGTAAAAATGGGGTCTCGTGCTAAGGCTCAATATGATGCGATATCAGGGAATGCTGTCTTTAACTTAAATGTTACCGATCCCGTTCCTGCCACCTATGTCCAACGTGCTGGGTTCATTCCGGCTAAAGCTATTCTAGGACGATCTAACGGCAGTGGAAGTCAAACCTCTAGAGCAACCGGACTTCAATACAAACAGGTTGTGACTGGTTCCTATACTATTCCCTTTGGGGCCGGCTCTGGGGCTGCTGCTTATGAGTTTGGGGCGCAAAATGCAATTTTAGCCACCGCAGGAATTACTAATGATTATGTTGTTAGTTTCACACCGGAAAAAATATCGAGGGGCTAATGAGTTTTAAAGGAGACCTTAGAAAATCACTAATTATCTGGGGAAATCCTTCCCCCAATAGAGACATGACTGACCTTTGTTCGCAACTGGATAATTGCCGGAAATTAATGGACTCTTTCTTAGAGGGTAAGCTACCTTTCCAGGATTATCTTGACTTAATGGAAGCTCAAAATATTGATATGGATTCTTATGCCGAAACCGTATCAACTAACTTGAGAGACTTTAATTTAGTCTGATGATTTCCCACTCAAAAAGTCAATCAAAAACACTCTTTCTTCTTGCCTATGGCTATAGAATATCAATTTAATAATCGACAAAATTGGTTTTCAGTTCATGACCAAACTTACAACGCTCCCGAAGTAAATCCCGCTCTAGAGAGGTTTAACTCTATCCCTCCTATTAAACTAGGCTATACCATCGATTCTCCTATTATCGCTATTTATTGCGCTAACTCCGAGGCTCAAGATAACTGGAGATATGGTGCAAGGTACTTAGCTAAAATGCTAACTACTTTACTGGTTGGGCAAACCGAACCAGACACCGTTTTAAAAGTGGGGAAGCTTTACTTGAATCAAGTTGAGATCATCCAATTGCCACCTGTTTCTAGTAGTTACGCCCTAGAAGTACAAGTTCCTTTCTGGCATAGAGAATTTCAACTTAAAATTTGGGAATACACGGGTAATAATCAGAACACCGTTCATAGAAAACTTGACGATTTAATAGGTAATCCCATGACTTAGTTTAGGAGGCTTTTATGTTTAACCGAAAACAGGGCTACCCAAGCCCTAAACCAGATCCCCCTATCTCGATTCACCAGCTTTTAGTAATTCTAATCATTGTTTGTTCACTTGGCTTTAGTCTCTCAGTTTCCAAGTTAAATGCTATTAATGCCTATCTGAGACATGAAAAGACAAACCAAGGTTACAACGCCCCACAGTTCCCTAGTTCACAGACTTTACCTTAGTTTCTTAAAATACTATCCTTGGCTGTTAGTCACTGCGATCGCGTCTTTATTTCTTTTTCCATCTACCCTACTCACTCCTGTTAGTTCAAGCCCAGATCCAAGGGTCGAAACTGCTTTTAGAGAGGTTAAAGTTCATTATTCTAAATATCCTAAAATCTTAGTTTTTATAGCGAACAAGGATGATCGGGGAAAAGGCAAGCTGATTGCAGTTAACACCAAGAGGTAAATGTAATTCCTTTAACCTTGTCTAATCCTGGTATTGCTGGGAAATTCTACAAGATTAATCCTCACATGGTTAACATTGGGGGGAAAACTAGAGGCGACTTTGGTATCCATGCTGATCGCAATGTTCCTGGTACTGCTGGGTGTATCGGGATCGAGTCTGAAAAGGAATGGGTAGAATTTAAAGCTTTAATGCTTGACTACCAACGAGCCGGATTGAGACAGATTCCATTGCTTTTTTCGTACCGATAGCGGTTGCAAATTATCGGGCTATTAGTATAAGATTTTTCTTGTAGACTTAGGGGGAAGGCAGTCTAAAATTCTAGCGGTTATCCCATAATTTGAGAAGGCCATTCTAATAATCCTTGATGCAAAAACATCTGACTTCTGACTTCGATTAATCATGCCCTTCATTCAATGGTATCCTGGCCATATTGCCAAAGCGGAACGACAACTCAAAGAACAACTCAACCGTGTAGATGTGATCTTTGAAGTCTTAGACGCTCGCATCCCTCTAGCGTCCCATCATCCAGACGTTCCTGGATGGATAGGAGATAAGCCGAGACTGGTTGTACTTAACCGTACCGACATGATACCGGAATCGGTACGTCAAGGCTGGTTGAACTGGTTTGCTGCTCAGGGAGAGACACTTTATTGTACCAATGCTAAACAGGGTAAAGGAATTAAGGCTTTAAAAAAAGCAGCACAAGCTGCTGGCGTACAAATGAACGAAAGAAGACAGCAACGAGGAATGCGCCCTCGTGCGGTTCGAGCAGTGGTTATCGGCTTTCCTAATGTGGGAAAATCAGCGTTAATTAACCGTTTATTGGGGCGAAAAGTAGCAGCTAGTGCTAGACGTGCTGGAGTAACCCGTCAGTTGCAATGGATACGCATATCTGATGCTCTCGAACTTTTAGATGCACCTGGAATTATTCCAGCTAAGTTAGAAAATCAAGAGGATGCCGTAAAGTTAGCCATCTGTGAAGATATTGGGGAAGCCGCCTATGATAATCAACAGATTGGAGCAGCGTTAATTGACTTATTAGTTGAGTTAAATTTTGATAATATTTTGTCATCTCGCTATCAACTTGATCCTCAAAATATAACAGGAGAAGAATATATTGAAAGTTTAGGTAACAGCAAATTTAAAGGGGATACAGAACGTGCAACTATGCAGTTATTAAATGATTTTAGAAAAGGAGTTATGGGAAAAATACCCTTAGAATTACCGCAATTGATATAATAAGAAGTTAATTATTATCAGTATCGCTAAACAAAACGTACTTGATTTTCGGTTTCACCTAAATGAGAGGTATCACCCCCTAATTCTATCTCCCATTTGTCATTAATTTTTACTAATTTAACTAAACAACACAAGGAAGCTTTAAAGGTAGCGGTTTCTTTGGTTAATCCTTCAGTTAATCCTATCACAGAAGCTCCATGACCAACTAATAAAATTTCTTGGGAATAATCCCTAACTACTTTTTCAGCAACTTCCGCCATTCTTTTCATCATTGTAACTTCCATTTCTGGGTATTTAGGAACTAGATAAGAAGAATAACTCCAGTCAATATAAGGATAATCTTTTTCTAATAACTCTCTGGGGTGGATTTCGGGATTTTCACTCATCCAATGGGGATTATGCCATTCTCCAATTCCTGCTTCTAACTTTATGGGAAGATCAAGAATTTTGGCAACTTCAGAAGCGGTTTGTATAGTCCGTAAAAAAGGAGAAGCAAAAATATGTCCAATGTTTTCTTTTTGTAGGCGTTTTCCTAATTGTTTAGCCTGAACAAAACCATCTTCTGATAAAGGAGGATCATACCGTCTTTTTGCAGTATTAAACCAGTGGGGTTTAACAAAATCAAGACGGTTTCCATGACGTGCAATCCAGACAGTTGGAGAAGAGGACATAAGCGATTAAAATTAAAGATTTAGTCTCTGTTAATACTGTAACTTATGAACCTGTTTTATTCAAGGATAACATATTTAGCATTGGTAGGAAATTGTAAATAAGTTTGGGAACGATTTTTGTTTAGTTCTACTGTTTGTTTTGGTAATCCATTAGCATCTAATATAATTGCTTTGGTTAATTTTGGATTATTAAGGGTTATCTGAATATCATTATTTTCTAGTCTCCAAGGTGCTTTCCCGTAGTTGATTATTTCAAAACCTTGTTGTAAATTACCTTTCTTATCTTTCCAGGTGCTTGCTTGTTTTTTCCAGTCTGTAGAGCGAGCAATTGTACCTACCTGAAGCAATATTTTTTCTGATTGTTTGATGGGTTTATTATCCATTGATACAACTATTATAGTTGCATAGTAGTTATTAGATTTTATAGTTATATCTTTTAATTTAATCTCTTCAAGCTTATTTAAAAATCCTGTGACACCTTGTGCTTTGGCTGTATTTAAAAAACAAATTCCTTCTCCATAATTCCAAGTTATCTCTCCAGTAACAGAACGAATAATCTTATTTTTTTCATCAATATACTGCTTAAGATCAACAATTTTATCTTTTTTATTATTACCATAAGTTACTTCTACTGAACCAACTAGAAAAGCTAAAGGATGAATTTTCCTTGTGGTTTGATTATTATCATCTTGATAGTTTTGATCACGATTGGGATCAAAACTTCTGGTCTCAGAAATGATTGGTATTTGACGATTCCATAAATCTTTTAGTGTTCTATTTTGTTTAATAATGGCTTCTCCTTGTTTAATGTAACCTTGACGATACATCAAGGCAGCGGCAGGAAAGTTTCCTAATAATTCTGGTGTATTAATCACCCATTTACCCAAAGAAGGACGATAACCATTAGCAGAAGAAGGTTCTCTCCATTGCGGTTCTTTCATAGCAAACCAATAGAACCCATCAATACCAGTTAATGATTGAAAAATGCTTACTAAAAAAGGAGCTTCTGATTGATAACCAAGGGGAGGAACCCAAGAACTTTCAGGAATAATCATCGGATAATTAGCAACTTGTTTAAGGTTTAATCCCAGATTCCGCACTTCAAAAAGTAGCATTAAATACTACAAACCTGGGGTTAACAATTAAGTATAATTGCTTAAGCTCTTGAAGACAAAAAAGTGGGATAATTGCTTAAGTTGTTTCCTCTGTAAAAAAAGAGCGAAAAATGTCTTATTTAGAAGAAATACAAGTTAAAAATTTAGACCATTTAGGGATAGTAGCTGGTTTAATTGATGAAATAGGAATAGTCAAAATAATTAATAATAAATTAGGAATAGATGTTAGAGAAAAAATCTCAGTAGGTACAGTAGTTAAGTCTATTTTAATCAATGGACTAGGATTTGTTTCAAGACCTCTATATTTATTCAGTCAGTTTTTCAAGATAAAGCCATTGAGAAATTGTTAGGAGAAAGAATTAAACCTGATTACCTTAATGATGATAAAATTGGGAGAGTAATGGATGAATTATATAAATATGGACTAAATGATATTTTTATTGAAGTAGTTTTAGAAGTAATTAAAAAATTTAAAATAGACCTTAAATACTCCCATTTAGATTCCACATCATTTCATTTAGATGGAGAATATAAAAGGGAAGAAGATAAAGAGAAACAGGAAGAAGAAAAAATTATTAAAGAAAGACCAATTTTTATTAAGAAAGGATATTCTCGGGATCATAGACCAGACTTAAAACAATGTGTCTTGGATTTAATAACAAGCCAAGATGGAGATATTCCATTATTTGTGAGAGTAGGAGATGGAAATGAATCTGATAAAGCTGTATTTGGAAAAGTTTTAGTAGAATTCAAAAAGCAAATAAAGTTTGATAGTATCATGGTTTGTGATAGTGCTTTATATGGTCAAGAAAATCTCCAACTAATCCAACATTTAAAATGGATAACGAGAGTTCCAATGACCATAAAAAAAGCAAAAGAATTAGTGCAAAATATAGAGGTGGAAGAAGTAAAAGATGAAGGTAAAGAAAAAAGAAGTGACCTAAATTTAGAAAGTTATACCTGGAAAGAAGAAATTGTTACTTATGGTGGAATCAAGCAAACTTGGTTAATAGTCTTGAGTGAAAAAAGACAGAAAAGTGATTTGGAAAAACTAGAAAAACAACTTTCCCAAGAAGAGAAGAAATCCCAAAAATTTCTTAAAGAAATACAATCTGAAGAATTTGAACATCCTCAAGCTGCTCGATATAAATTAAAAGCTATTAATAAAAAATTGAGATTGTTGGAAATAAAAGAAGTTGAACTGATTGAAACTTACTCGAAAAAAAAGGAAAAGATTTATAAAATGATTAGTCTGATCATCAAAAAAGATGAAGAGATAAGTAGAAAGACTAAAGAAGCAGGAAAATTTATTTTAGCAACTAACTTAGTAGAGGAAAATAAATTAGAAGCTAGTGAAATTCTGATAACTTATAAAAACCAGCAATCTACGGAAAGAGGATTTCGATTTTTGAAAGATCCCTTATTTTTTACTGATAGTTTCTTCGTTGAAAAACCAGAAAGAATAGAAACAATGTTATTTTTAATGTCTTTGTGTTTGTTGATTTATAACTTGGGGCAAAGAGAATTAAGAAATTGTTTAAAAAGAGTCAAAAAAGGAATAAATAATCAAGTAAGGAAAGTAACATTGCGTCCGACTTTGAGGTGGATATTTCAATGTTTTCAAGGTATTCATTATGTGATTTTAAACGGAGTTAAACAAATTGTCAATTTAACAGAAGAAAGGCGTTTTATATTGAGTTTATTACCTGCATCTTGTCAAAGATATTATCTATAAATTGAATTGGATAAAGCAAAAATAATAAAAGAATAAGAGTCTAATGATATCAAATGAGAAGAGGAAACTCTCCTTCGTTTGTGCTGAGTCTTGCTAAGTTTTCAATGAGTATAAATCTTCTTAATTTGATTATTTTTCCTAAAAATTTAATGAAAAGAGAAATATTCTTGCCCAGGTATGATTTTCGGACTTTTTAAAACTATGTATTTTTTTATACTACATTTTGAAGTGCGGAATCTGGGTTATAGAATTACTCGATGCCCTCTCCAGTAACCAACAAGCTCACTCAGTCGTTGAATTGTCTCTCAATCCTTTATTTAGAAGAGATTACAACAGTTTATATAGAGGAATTCAATAGTTTTTACCCACTCAAACTGACCCTAATTATGAACAGAGAATTGAGACTTTATTTTCAGCGGTATCGAGAACAATTCCTCCCACTTCAAAACATTATAACTTATTTGGTATTGACACAACTCCCTGTCCACGACCGTTTGCCGAAACGTTAGCGGATAAAACCTTTATTCATTACCCCAATCCAATTAAGGGAAATAAACCCATTAATATTGGACATTGTTATTCCGTTGTCTGCGCTTTACCTGACCAAATAGACACAGAAAAAGTCCCTTGGGCTGTCCCCTTATCAGGAGAGCGAGTCCCCTCTAAACATAAAGGAGTAAATAAAGGCAATCAACAACTAAAAAAAATCTGGCAAAGTTCTTTATTTTCTGATAAATTATCTGTCTTAGTGGCTGATAGTGACTACAGCCAAAAGGATTTTATTGGGGAACAAGTTAAGCATGAAGACGTAGTTACTATTACAAGAGTTAGAAGTGACCGAGTTTTTTATCGTCAATTTATTCGGGACCCAAATCAAGCCAAAACTTCGGGACATCCCCGTTGGTATGGGGATAAATTTGACCTTAAAGATGACCAAACTTGGACTGAACCTGATGAAGTTCATCATGTTCCCTTTACAACGAAAAAAAGTCGTCAATTAACAGTGACTATTTCGGGATGGAAACAGATGTTAATGAGAGGAACTAAAAACTATAAGATGAACAATCACCCCTTTACTTTACTCCAGATTGTTGTCAGAGATCAAGAAAGAAATAGTATTTGGAAACCTATGTGGCTTATTGTTATTGGTTCTCGGCGCGATGAGTTAAGTTTAGTTGATTGTTATCAGTGTTATCGACAACGTTATGACATGGAACATCTTTTTCGATTTGGTAAACAAAGATTATTGATGACATCTTATTTAACTCCCGATGTACATCATGAAGAAAATTGGTTTAAACTAACACTTCTTTCTTATGTAAATTTGTGGGCTGCCAGAAAATTAGCTGTGGTTTTACCCCGTGATTGGGAACAGTATTTGAAGACTAATAAATCCATCAAAATCACCCCTAGTCTAGTTCAAAGAGACTTTTCAAGAATAATTACGACCTTGGGGACTTTCGCCAAATTTCCCAAACGTCGAGGTTTTTCTTCCGGACGTATTAAAGGTTACAAAAAAGCCCCACGAACTCGTCATGATGTTATCAAGAAAGGGAGCAAAAAATCAACTAAAAACTTAAAAGCTCCTTAGTTTTCCTCAGAATCTATAGATTAGCCCTATTTGTCAGCCAATTTTATTGACTGATACAGAGCCGATATTTTGGGATTTTAGTTTAGCGTAAAATATACGCTAACAAACTTTTTTTGTCCAAAGTCCAATAATATTATATAATAATAATAGCTTCCCCCACTTTGAGCAGGGAAAGCTAATCAAAAAATGAAGTTATTTAATGGCCGAGTGAGTCAATAAGATTCAATTAACTTGGCTTTATTTGGTTGCTTTTTTAGCTAATTTACGTTTAAAGCTTGCACCAAAAGCGATCGCAACTCCTGCACCCATAATAGTCAAAGGTTCGGGAACAGGTTCACCATTAAAACCAACTTCTCTTACTTGATGAAAATTAGGTTGTCCTCCTGGTCCATAGAAAGTATTCATTGTTAAAACAACAGACTGGACACCTATATATGGGGAGTCAAAATTAAAAGTTTGTTCAGAGAAACTATCAGCTGCAACACCATCAAAATCATCGCCTATTTTTGTACCACTACCATCCTCTTCAGAATAGAAAGCAATAGAGAATTCTCTTAAACCATCCCCAAGAGCATTCTGACTACCACCACGATCATTCCAAAGAACAAAATCTTCAAGAATATAGGATTGATCCAAGTTCAAAGTAAACTCTAAAGGTAAACTTTGACCGGCACGAACAGACATATAAGCGTTACCCGGATTTCTCACAAATTAATTTGAAAGCCCAATCCAGAGATGAAAAATGATAATTTTTAGGACTAATAGAAATTTTGAATATAGATGAATAAAAAAATTGACTTTGATTATCCAAAAATTGAGTTTAAGAGGGAATAATTATATTAACTTTTGATTTTCTCCACTATAAATAAGACTAAATGAAAGTATCAGTCAGTCAACAACTTATGATAGATATCTTTTTTAAAAAACAACTTATTCTACTTATCCAGTATTAGGAATAGTTTTAATTCTTTTGTTAGCAATAGACAAAATATCTTGATAAGGACAAGCACTAGCTATAGCGATAATAATTCTTCTACAACTAATCTTTATTCTGGCTCCCAACTTAAGAAGATTTAGACGTATTCTTCCCACAGTTGCTTTAGCCAATGAAGTTTTTTTTAAACAGTGTTGACGAAAAGCATTTATGAGAACATAAGCCCAGGAATGTATCCATAATCTTAGTTGATTACTTTGAAATGTTTGAGTTGAAGTTCTATCAGCTAACAAGTCTAATTGTTGTTCTTTAATCCGATTTTCCATCTCGCCTCTCGGACAGTATTTTTTTGTATAAAGTTTTGAGGGTGGAATTTTTGAAGCGGGCAAAGATGTCACCACATGGCGCATTTTTAAGCCATCACTTCCATAACAAACTTTTGTCACTACTTTTCTTTGACAACTCCATGACTTTTCTGTTTTATAACGAATAGAGCGATACCAAGTAGAAATTGGTACTAATTTTTTAACTTCTTCTAAATCTTCTTTTTTCTGAAATAAACTATCCATTAATTCAGTTATTGGAGCTAGTTTTTTTTTCATATTCATGTTTGGCTTTTTCAATTGCATCATCCGCTCGTAACTTAAGAACGCCATTTGTTCCCATAGCTATAACATAATCAACTAAAGGCTGATTTTCACAAAAATAGAAGATTTCTTCACGGGCATAGGCACTATCACCCCTAACTAGGATATGAGTCTCTGACCATTTTTCTCTAATTAGTCCGATAATTCTTTGTAATTCGTCTAAGGCTCCATCGGCTGGATCTACATTAGATGAACGAAGTTTAGCCACTAATAAATGATGCCCACAGAAAATATATAAAGGAGCATAACATACTCCGTGATAATAACTATTAAAAAATGCCCCTTCTTGATTACCATGTACTTGGTCATCCGTGACATCCATATCTAATATAATACTTAAGGGAGGTTTTTTATAAGACTCTAAAAAAAATTCGACAAAAGATTTTTCAATGGCTTCAAAGTTGGGTTCTATTTTATGATAACGACTCGTTTTTTGGTCGAGAATAGTCTCAGGACAATATTCCAATCTATTAATTGTACTTTTTCCAGCTAACCATCCCTTTTTATCTTCAAGTTCATTAAGCTTTTCTAAAGCGATCTTAAGGGCAGGATCGTGACGTAATTTATCATGATCATTGACATCTTCATAGCCTAAAATAATTCCATAAAGCCTTTGTGCTAATAACTCATGAACGGAATGATCTACATAAGATTGATGACGATGATCTTGAAAACAGTTACCAAACTTCTCCGTAATTCCCAGTTTTTTATCCAACTCAGCTATCCAGACAATCCCCGCATCTGAAGTGATTAGTCCCCCATCAAAATTAGCGATTATTTCTTTTCCTTTCTGTTTACTAAAGTTGATTACTTGACGAGGGTTTCGGGGATGACTGGGACTCATTAAATCAGTTTAAGGTAAATTGCTTTAATAATTAAATTATAGCATATTTTATTCTAACAATCTAGTACTATTAGAGATCTTATTAATAATTTTTTTGGAAAAATGAGTGATTGATTTATCTTTTCATCTTTGTCTAATTCGGGTTGATTTTAACTTAAAATCTGACAACAGACTGTTGGTTGGGGAAATCTGCGATCGCTCTGTTCAAACCCACTTCCTGTAAGGCTTCTGTGTTTGGCGATCGCAGATTTTGTGAGAAATTCGGGACCACATTCTACCACTTGACCAGGTAAATTTATGATAGATTTATATAATTCGTAATGAGCCAGCATTTTCGGAATTCGGGTAAGATGACTGGTTAAATAAAAGCCATTTTCATAATCCCATTGTTGCTCAATATCAAAACCAAATAATGTCTTACTCATGATTATCCTCTAATGCTTAATTATTCTTATCCATTGTACCCCTAAACTGTCCGCTTTTCTCATGGTTTTTATCGTTTTTTAGTTGGGGTAGTTCACGACAACTCTCCTGTTTCTTGTAAAGAATGTAAACGGTGATAAATACCTTGATGCTCTAAAAGTTGTTCATGATTTCCTATTTCAACAATTTTTCCCTCATCTAAGACAATAATTTTATCTGCTTCTCGGACGGTACTTAAACGATGGGCAATAATTATGGTTGTTCTTGTGCCTAAAATAGATGACATTGCTAACTGAATTAATCTTTCTGATTCGTAGTCTAAACTAGAGGTTGCTTCGTCAAAAATTAATACATCAGGTTCAACAATTAACGCTCTAGCAATACCAATTCTTTGCCGTTGTCCTCCCGATAAACGCACACCTCTTTCTCCAACAATGGTATAGTAACCTTGAGGAAATTGGGCAATAAATTCATCGACCCTAGAAATTTTACAGGCTTTTTCTACGGCATCAAAACTAACACTTCTGTTACCATAAGTCAAGTTATCTAAGAGGGTTCCATTAAAAATTTCTACCTCTTGGTGAACCATAGCTAACCTTTGCCGATATTGAACCATATCTAAGGTTTTAATATCCTGTCCATCCATTAATATTTTTCCTTGTGTGGGCTGAAAATACCGTAATAATAGTTTAATTAAAGTTGATTTTCCTGACCCTGATTTCCCCACAATAGCAACAGTTTCATGGGGATGTATTAATAACTCTATATCCTTGAGGACACAGTGATTTTCGTGGTAAGCAAACGATAGATTATCAAAGTGAATTTTTCCTGTAAATTGATAGGGTTCATGGTTAATAGATTCTTGAGTTAAAATAGCTGCATCTTTTCCTGACGGAGTATGTAAAAACTCATGAAAGCGAGACATAGAACTATAACGACGAGCAAAAACTTCTGCTAGTTGGGTGATAGGATCTAATTCTGCATAGGCCATACTAGAAACGGTAATTAAGGTAATAAAATGACCCAGAGAAATATGACCATGTACTGTCACAACTAAACTGTAAACAAGGATGAGGAACACCGAAGATTGAATGAATGTTTTTTGCCAAGTTTCTAGTTTTACATATCCCTTATGAATACGGAACAGTACATATTTTAGTTCCCTATCTAATCTTCTATCCTGTCGTTCTAACTCTCGTCTTTCCGTTGCAAAACTTTTAACTGTTTTTATATTAGTTATTAACTCTGAACTAAAACTTTGGGTATTTTCACTATGTTTTTCCAGTAGTTCCTCATTTTCAAGAATTTTGTTTAAACTTCTGATACTAAATCCTAAAATAAGAGTAAAAGAAATTATGAAGATAACAGAAATTTTCCAATCTATTAACAATATTATTACAAAAATACCCAAAACTCTTATAAATTTAGGTATCAACTGTCCAGCGATTTCTGGATAAGTCCATAGCTGGTTTTCTACTCCTTTAGAAATACGATTAGTAATCCTTCCAGGATTATACTCATCATAAAAAGATAAAGGTAGAGTAAGTATTTTTCTTACTGTATTTTTTAACTGTTCCCGACGAACTTTTAAGGCAATTTCCCAGTGAAACCAATCGGTTAACCAGGGTTGAATGGGGGAACGCACTACCGTCACTAAACAGATAATTCCTAATAAAACCCCTAAAGAAAATACTCGATTATTAGGAATATTGGTAACATTAGCTAGAAAATTAACTAAATTTGCTAAGATATTATCGATAGGTTGATAGGAGAGAAGATTAATAATTTGTCCCGTAACATAAGGAACCATTAAATCAAGTATTTCCAATGCTCCAGACAGCAAGATTGTCAAAAGAGCAATTTTTCTATAATTACGGTAGGATTTGAGCAAATCTTGCCAAAAATTCATTTTTTTACTATATTAGTTTATCTTGTAAAAGATATTATTAATGGGTTATTTTTTGTAGGTTAACACAATTTAAGGTTAATTTACCAGGATGAATTATTGATATTTAGAGTTAATTGTAGTTAAAGTATAGCGTTTCTCGGACTCATGAGGTACACCTAATATCGCGCCTCCGAACTCCGAACTCCGAACTCCGAACTCCGAACTCCTAAAACTAGAAAACTCTCTACCTCACAAGTATGAGAAGTGCTATATCTACCTTTCTAATTGATTCATCCGCTTTTCTAAGCCCATGACTCTTTCTTTTAATTCTATAACTAGGGTAGATAATCTTTCAAATAAGGGGTCGCTTCTGCCAATAATTTCACCATCAACTATTTGAGGTGAAGAGTTCAATGGAGGACTATTATTGTTATTATTGGAGCCTTGTCTAAGGTTAGTAACTGCACTTTCTAAGCGACTGACTCTAGCTTGTAAGCGATTAATCTCTCCTCGTAAACGATTTTCAACACTAGCTGAAACTGGATTAATTTGTTGAATGAAAATAACAATTAGTAAGATTATTATAACTAATAAAAGTTGAGTTGTTTTCAGCATTTTTCCCCGTTTTCTACTTAAGAGATATCTCTCCTTTATTCTTTATTGACAATAATTAGGTCTAAAACTCCGCCTTTTAATAGAATCACACAACCTATTAAGGTGGGCGATGCCCACCCTACTTTTCTCCTCCTGGGAGGGGCGGGGGTGGTTAGGGCGAGGGTAGGTAAGGTTAAGGCATTACCCCAGAATTAGGACGATTTCCACCTCTTCCTTGACGACGTTGCTGTAAAAACTGAGCAAGTTTTTGACGTTGCTCTGCTGTTAAAATCTTTCTCATTTCTAACATACTTTCAAAACGTATGTTTCCCATTTGTTGACGAAGATTAGCTATTTCTTGATGCTTACTTCTCAACTGATCTTCTGATGCGTTTCCTTGCATCATTCGATTTAATTCTTGAGCCTTTCCTTGCATTTGTTGTGCTAATGATTGCATTTGAGGGCGATATTTTTTGCGAATCTCACCTAGTTGCTGCATCTGCTGATCACTAAGATTTAATGCTCGTTGAAATTGTTCTGCTCTTGCTCTTCTTCCGGGTTTACCGTCTTCTTCTTCTTCTTGAGCCAAAATTTTTGTTTCAGCAAGTAAGACAGATGAAGAAGGTTCGTGAGAAGAACTAGCTAAGGCCATAGTTCCCCCAACACCAAGGGTTAAAACAGTTACAATTAAGGCAAATTCTCTGTAAATCATGGTTACTCTTACTGGTTACTAATAGATTAAATTGCAAAAAATCAAGGCTGTGAGATTAAATATTGATTACCAATATTATCAGCAGAAATCCATTGATAATAAACGGACTGATTGGAATTTTCCCAAGGAGATGTATTAATAGTTTCTTCCCAGGTACTGATCATAAAAATTTCTGTTTCTGCTGTTTCGATAGTTTCAGATTGATGAACAAATTGTTCATATTCAGAGGGTTTGATAAGATTATAAGCTCCCCAGATACCTAAGATACTTGTTGTAATAATACTGGGAACTAACCATCTTAATCGACTATACTTACGATGTTGAGATTCATGAGAAACCCTCAGATAAATTTGTTTTTCTAAGTCGGAGTCTGCTGGAGGAGGTAAGGGACGATATTGTTGCAGAAAGGAGATTAATTCTCGATCATCTTTAGGGAATTGAGACATTATAAAGCTCCTTGTTCTTTCAAAAACTTACGCATTTGTTTTCGGGCATAAAATAAACGAGATTTGACGGTACCAATGGATAATTCTAGGATCTTAGCAACTTCTTTTTGGGGAACATCTTCCAAGTCGTGTAACACTAAAACAGCACGATGTTCTAAACTTAATGATTGTAAACCTTGTTGGACTAAATCTTGATAATGAAGTCGCATCAAATCTGGTGTATCTTGCGGACGAGATGGCATAATATTCAATATTGTACCATCATCGTTCACAGATAAGTTCTGGGCAAATTTTCGCCGTTTATCTGTGGCAACATTCCAAGTTATACGATACACCCAAGTGGAAAAAGAAGAAGGTTCTTTTAGTTTTGGTAAACCTTTCCACACTCTAAGAAATACCTCTTGTACTAAGTCATCAAGCATTTCACTCCCACATAATTGATAGAGAGTGGCTCTTATCCGTTGTTGATAGCGTCGGTACAATTCCTGGAAGGAAAGAGTATCCCCTTCTTGGCACCGAAGCACTAATTTTGTTTCTGTTGCATTGGCAGGGTTGTCTGCTAACACGCTCATGGTCGCTTTATGACTTAATTCGTGGGTTTAGACTGGAGGCGGTATCAAAAGGTTCAAATGAATTCTTGATGGTATAATAATAACAATAATGGTCAAAATACTCTTAATTTTTCATTAAAAGTAGTTATTAATGGATATAAATCGATACCAGTGGCAAGTTTTACCGATTATTTCTTTACCTTCTTGGTTGGTTGATATTGTTAACAAATATTGTGCTAATTCTCAAGGTACTTATGCTGCTCAACTATTATGGCAGAGGGGTATTAAAACCAAAGAAAAGTTACAAGGTTTTCTAGATAGCGATTATTATCAACCTTTGAGTCCCTGGGAATTTGGTTATGAGATGAAATTAGCCATAAAACGCCTCAAGTTTGCTATGGATAATCAACAAAAAGTAACCATTTGGGGTGATTTCGATGCGGATGGAATTACAGCAACTAGTGTTTTATGGGAGGGACTGGGACAATTTTTTATACCACATCTACAACTTAATTATTACATTCCCAATCGCTCTAAAGAGTCCCACGGTTTAAATATTCCGGGAATTAAAAAATTAGCAGAAGAAGGAACAATATTGATTGTGACTTGTGACACCGGAAGCACTAATTTAGAGGAGATAAATTATGCTAATTCTTTAGGAATTGATATTATTATTACAGATCATCATACTTTACCCGATGAACGCCCTAATGTGATCTCTATTATTAATCCTCGCTATTTTTCTGAGGAGCATCCTTTATTTTCTTTATCTGGTGTTGCCGTAGCTTATAAATTAGTTGAAGCTTTGTATTTAAGCTTTCCAGAAACCCCCAAAAGTCCTTTAGAAAATTTATTAGATTTAGTTGCAATTGGTTTAATTGCTGATTTAGTAGAATTAAAAGGAGATTGTCGTTATTTAGCACAGCAGGGGTTAAAAAAGCTACAACAACAGTTAACTAATACCACTCGTCCAGGGGTTGCCTTTTTACTGAAACTATGTAAAAGAAGCGGCGATCGCCCGACGGATATTTCTTTTGGTATTGGACCTAGAATTAATGCAATCAGTCGCATTCAAGGAGACGCTCATTTTGCGGTAGAATTATTAACCAGTAAAGATGATAAACTATGTAATAAGCTGGCTTTAGAGACAGAATTAGCTAATACTCGCCGTAAGTCTTTACAAAAGGATATTAAGAAAGATGTAGAAAAAAAATTACAAGCGTTAGACTTATCAACTACTCAAGTTATTGTTTTAGAAGATCCCCAATGGCAAAGTGGAGTTTTAGGATTAGTTGCAGGACAAATTGCTCAAGAATACGGTCGTCCCACTATTTTATTAACTACGGCTGAAACAGAAGATATGAGTGCAAATGATATTAAATTGGCTAGAGGTTCCGCCCGTTCTGTTCATAATATTGATTTATATAAATTGGTTGCTTCTCAACAATATTTATTGCATCGTTTTGGGGGTCATCCTTTTGCAGCAGGGTTGAGTTTACCTGTTGAAAATTTATCTTTATTTAGAGAAAGTATTAATCAACAACTGAGACAAGAAATTATTGATATTAATACATTAAGTTCCACTATTACAGCAGATTTAGTAGTAACCGTTTCTCAACTAGGTCAAACTTTATTCAGGGAATTAAAACTATTAGAACCCTACGGAATGGGGAACCCTATTCCTAGATTATTGATTCAAAATTGTTGGTTTGAAGGTTTGGGAAATAGGAACATTAAAGATGCTAAAAATAATAAGATTCAATATATAAAAACCAAGTTTAATATTTATGATCGTTCCGTTGAGCAGGGTTTTCCTGGTATTTGGTGGGAACATTATCAAGAAGAATTACCCCAAGGTCAAGATAAGCTATGTGATGCTATTGTGGAACTGGATTATAATACCTACGGACAAGGTAGGTATGAGGTGCGTTTAATCGAACTTAGAGAAAGTTTAAAGGTTGCAGAAAATCAGCCCCTACAAACAACTCAAATTAGTTTAATAGACTACAGAAATCAAGATAAAGTTACGGAAATAGACTTAGAAATAGAACAATTGAATACTTGTCCTATTAGCTGGCATAAATTACAAAAGAAGTACCAAGAAAGTTTAAAGAATCAACACGACTTAGCTTTAACTTATGGTTATGATCAGGAATTTAAGTCCTCAGAAATTATCAAAAAATTAATCGGTATTGCTAAATATATTAACCGTACTCAGAAAGAGATAAGAAAAGAACAATTAAAAGAAAAATTATTGTTAAGCGATCGCACCCTGAATTTAGCCTTAGAATTTTTAGGGAAAATCGGCTTTTTAATCACTGATAATTCCGAAACCATTGAAATTAAAAACATAACCGATCAATCAGAAGATTATAATCTCTCAAAAAGAAAGTTTTTAGACACCCTTAAAGAAGAACATTTTAAAAGAAAATATTTTACTAAAATTCCCATAGAAACCTTACAAAAATTACTAATTTATGAAAATTTGAACCCATAAAATTGAGTTAATCAACAAATCAGTAAACCGTCACCCCGTCACCCCATCACCCCGTCACCTTTTTCAGACCTTGACAATTTTTAAATTTATTTTAAGATTGTACGGGAAACAAAAAACTTTATAAAACAACTTTTTCACTCTTGACGAAAAACAAGTATTAAGAGAGTGCTAATTTTGGGGAACCATCTTTTAAAGCACTTCTAGAATACAGGTAAGTTATCTTACTCTTCTTCTTTTTTTACTTAAACATTCGTCGTTTTAACGCGAATTGACAACTATGAAATTAACTCTTTCTGTACTCACACTCACCCTTATTAGTGGCAGTTTACTCTTACCCATAGAAGGTATCAACAAACAAGCGATCGCCTCCGAGGGAACAACTCCTGAAACCCCTCCCACAGAATTACCAGTTACTTCTCCTGTAGAAGAAGCTGCTATTCCCACTGCTCCAGAAAACAACCAAACCCTGGCCACACACGTAGTTCTTAACCTAAAAGAACGTCGGGTTTATGTTTATCAAGATGATCAAGTTATTGCCAACTATCGAGTTGCCATTGGTCGGCCTGGATGGGAAACCCCCAAAGGCAACTTTTCTGTGATTCAAATGGTAGAAGATCCCCAATGGAAAAACCCCTGGAATGGTCGAGTTAGCGCACCTGGTCCCAATAGTCCTTTAGGAGAACGTTGGATTGGTTTTTCGAGAGAAGGGGGTAAATATATCGGATTTCACGGAACCCCTGGAGAACACGTCATGGGACAAGCGGTTTCTCATGGTTGCGTTAGAATGCGCAACCGAGACGTTAAAGAGTTGTATGAATTAGTACAAAACGGAATTCCCGTGATTGTTCAATAAATTATCAGGGTTAGTCAGAGAAAAAGCTAAACTTAAAGAAGGGAACATAAAATTTCTGGGGGTCAAAAAAACAAACACAAATATAGATAGAAATCATTAGTGTTTGCCTTTTCTTTCCTCAGAAGCAATACGTTCCCCGTGGCTAACCTAAACATAAAAAGTTGACGATAAAATTCTTATGGCAAGTCTAGCGCAATCTCCATACACAAAAAAACAAATTTCGGCTTGGTTGAGAGGTTTATTGACCATTGCTTGGTGTGATGGGGACTATGACCCCCAAGAACAAAAGTTAATTGCAGATTTAACCAAAGATTTAGCTATCGATGATCAAGAAACCTCTATCTACAAATCCATCGAACCAGAGGAATTGGCTGATATTTTAGGGGATGACCCCACAACAGGGGAAAACTTTTTGAGGACTGCGGTTTTAGTGGCTATCGCCGACGGAATTTATTCTGCGCCGGAGGCTGAACTCTTATATCAATATAGCGATGCTTTAGGGCTAAAAATAGGGGCATTACACTCTTTAGAATATACTCTATGTAAACTCGATGAAGATCATCCCCAAGCCCAAGAAATGGGGAACTCAGCCCCTTTAGTGAGTCCTCCCCAGCCTCACCCAGATTTACTGCATCCTCTCAAAGATTGGTTAGACGGGATGGAGATTCACGATCCCAGTTTAGCCCGATTTATTTGTAAGATGATTCCCCCTCAATGTCCCTTTGAGAGAGATATTAAACTTTTTGGTCATAAAGTCGTTCATATTCCCCCTTTATGTAAGCTTAACCCTTTATACGAGCAGTTAGTTGGCTTAAGATTTCGGGCATTATCTTATTTAGCTGATGACTGCAAGGAAGATATTTCCGAGTTTATTTGAATCGAACCATATCTACCTTTGATGTTATCTTGAGATAACGCATTTATTGGCCCTGTTAATTCATTGTAGGGCGGTCTAAGTTGTAGATGCAAGATATCACTCGTAGGGTGGGTAATGTCTCAACAGACTTTAAAATAGTCAACAGTTGGGTTGTTATTTTGCCCACCTTGTTAATTGTTAATTGTACATTGTTGAACTATAATCTTTCTTCTATGACTAATAGTGTAATTTTTTGGCATCGTCGTGACTTAAGAGTATCCGATAATATTGGACTTTCTAAAGCTTATCAACACAGTTCTAAATTAGTCGGTTTATTCTGTTTAGACACAGATATTTTAAATCAAGATAATGTTGCACCTGCGAGAATAACTTATATGTTAGGGTGTTTACAAGACTTACGAGAAAGTTATCAACAGTTAGGTGGTCAATTATTAATTTTTCAAGGAAACCCCACACAAATTATACCTCAAGTTGCCGATGCTTTAAAGGTTGATTGTGTTTTCTGGAATAATGACGTTGAACCCTACAGCAAAAAACGGGATAATCAAGTTATTGAAGCTTTACAAGAAAGAGGTATTCATTCACAAACCTATTGGGATCAATTATTACACGCACCAGGAGATATTCTCACTAAAAGTAATAATGCTCCCTATAAAGTTTATACCCCTTTTTGGCGTAGTTGGCTCAAAGAAGAAAAAGCTAATATTGCTCAAGCTCTTGGAAAATTAGAAAGTTTAAGCGAAGAAGAAATAAATACAGTTAAAAACTTAGGAATAATTGATTTACCCACAGCCAAGGACTTAGGTTATAGTTGGGATGCACCCTTGATTTTAGAACCTGGAGAAACAGCAGCTAAAGAACAACTTAATTACTTCTGTGATAGTTTGATTTATAATTATCAAGAACAAAGAAATTATCCTGGTATTAATGGAACTTCTACCCTGAGTCCGGCTTTCAAATTTGGTGTGATCGGTATTCGTGAGGTTTGGCAAGCAACCCTTTCAGCTTATGAAAATACCTATAGTGATGAAGCAAGGGAAAATATACAAACTTGGCAACAAGAAATTGCTTGGCGAGAATTTTATCAACATTGTATGTACTTTTTCCCTGAGTTAGCAACTGGACCCTATAGACAAGAATTTAAAGACTTTTCTTGGGATAATAATGAACAACATTTTCAAGCTTGGTGCGAAGGAAAAACGGGTTATCCTATAGTTGATGCTGCTATGAGACAGTTAAACGAAACCGGATGGATGCACAACCGATGTCGCATGATTGTTGCTAGTTTTTTGACTAAAGATTTAATTATAAATTGGCAATGGGGAGAAAAATATTTTATGCAAAAATTGATCGATGGAGACTTATCTGCTAATAATGGAGGGTGGCAATGGAGTGCATCGAGTGGTATGGACCCGAAACCTTTGCGCATATTTAACCCTGCTAGTCAAGCACAAAAATATGACCCTGATGGGGAGTACATTCGTTTATGGGTTCCTGAAATAAGTTCTCTTGATACAGAATATTTAGTAACCGGAAAAATACCACCTTTAGAAGCGCATAGTTGTGGTTATCTTCAACCTATTGTCGATCATAAACAGCAACAACGAGAGTTTAAAGAACGATATAAACAGATTAAAAATTAGTTAGTTAATTAGGGTTTGCTGAAAAAGTTTCTCCAAAATTTATGCCACTTTTGACCAAGAATTTTCTGACAAATCAATAAGTTTTAGTACATAAAAATTGTTTAAAGTATAATCAAAATTAATGAAAGGCGGTTTGATGAGTTCCCCTGTTCTATTATTAGTAAATAAGGACAAAAAAAGCGACAAAAACTGCCTCAGAAGTTTAGAAAGATTGACAACTAAAAATGTAATAGCAATAGATGTAATGGAGGTTTCAGGGAGTTTTGTCATCACGAGATTTAGGCTAAATCTTCGTTTAGCTTGTCCAAACTTTCCCTCAATAGCATTACGGAAGCATTCATCGGAGTGGGCTTGTTTCTTTTCTTCTTCACTGACATTTTTCGGAGGTCTTCCTAACTTCGGACCACTGATTCTTATCCCTCTTTCCTTACACCAATTTCTGTTTTCCCTAGTTCGATAAATTTTATCTACATGGACGGATTCGGGATAATAGCCAAACGTTTCTTTATACTTTTCTACTTGTTCTTTTAAATGACAAGATTCATTGAAGTTTTCCCAACTTATTTTGTCTAGAAACACATAGTTATCTACACAGCTTACTGAGAGTTTAGCTCCAAACTCTATTGGTTTTCCTGCTTTTCCCCTCACTATTGGACGAATATGCGGTTGAGTTAAACTTACAATTCTTTGAGGAACACTCTGGGTCTTATTCTCCCACATTGACTGTTGTTGTTCATAAACTTTTTTGACAGTCTCTAGACAATTTTTCTGTCTTTTACTCAGATTTTCCAGGGAAGCCCCAGCTTGAATTAAGTCTTCTATATTTCCTAAATTTTTCTTAAGGTATTTTAACTGTTTCGTAACTGCTCACCGCAACAAAAAAGTCTTATTGAAAAGCACTACAAACAACATCAGTTGAGTCAACAAAAATATAAGCCCTGTGATTTAGCGTAAAATTTAAGCTAATTTATTACGGCTATTTTAATGACTAACATTCCCAGAATCAAGTCTTTTAAAAACCTCAAATAAAAACAACAATATGAGAAAAAAAAGAATAGTAAGATAGTTTTTTGTTAGCGGAGATTATCCGCTAACCTTGTTTATTTTTGTGCAGAGAGATAGGGGGATCAAGAAAAATCTATCCCCCATCGGCTCCGGAGCCTTTTACATCTCTAATCCTGGGGGACTCCGACCAGCTAATGAAAATAATTCGCATAATTGGACAATGGCATTTTGCCCCTGTAATCTCATGGTCTCTAAAAAACTGAACATTTGGGTGACTAACTCTGCACCCCAGTCGCTTCTTGCTCCCCCACTTACTTTGCGGTGAATGACAATGGGACGTAAAGCTCTCTCAGCATCATTATTATCTGGTTTGACTTCAGGATAAGTTAGAAAGGTGAACCACTCTTCCCAATGACGTTTGAGACGGTTAATCAATCTTTGTGCATCATAAGGCTATCCTTTTTTGGGAGTTGCTTTAAAAATCTTTTGCAGTGAGTTCTCGACTTCTGTTCTTTTGGAGCCTAAGTCTTCAAGGGTTAAATTTCGAGCATGATAATGACGATAATGGATACGGGCGGTTGCTAAAACTTGCTGTACATCGGCAGCAAATTCTCGATTCGCTTGAAAACGACTGGTTTTAAGGGACTCTAACTCTCGTTCTAAATGTGCCAGACATTTCTGTTTGGCCATCGCACTTTGTCTAAAGTAGGCACTATAGCAGTCACTGGTGAGGATGCCCTTAAAATCTGCTCCTAACAATTTCTCGACTTCTGCGGAGCTTCTAGTGGGAGCCAACATCAACACACAGACCTCATTTGATGTGGCTACCCAAACCCAATACTTGATGCCATCGATGCAATAACTGGTTTCGTCAACACATCGGATTCCTGGCTGCTGGATGTACTTTAACCACTGTTGGGTCAAGGGTTCTAAACTTTCTTGAAACCATTTGTGCATTTTGGCAAGGCTCCCTTGAGAAATGGGAATGCCAAAGACATACTCTATAAAATGTTCCTGTTTACGCCATGTAAGATTACCCCCATAGCCAAGCCAGCCCACGATGCTACTTAATCGCGCCCCATAACGGAATCCTTCTTTAACTCCCAATGGAACAGGACTGTAATCTGACCATCCACAACTAGGACATTTATAGAATCCGCGACGATATTCCCTGATTTCTATGGGTTGGTCTACTACTTCAGCCACTTGCTGGACTTTTTCGGGAACTACTTCATCTCGTTCCACTGAACCCCCACAAACAGGACAGTTTTCTAGTTCTAAAGGGACTATCTTATCGGGCTGACCAAAACCATTACGGGTCTTCCCTAGGTGGTCATATTTTGGTCCGCGTTTAAATCCTTTTTTGCGTTTCTTTTTGTCAGAAGGCTTTTTTAGTTGGTCTGATGATGGGGGGACTGAACTGTTTTTTGAGTTACGGTTTTTTAGCTTATCTCTCTCTTCTTTCAATTTTTCAATTTCTTGCTGTTGTGTAGAGATTTGTTGTTGTTGCTGGTCAATCAGTCTTTGTTGAAGAGATAACTGTTGTTGTGCCTTGACTAGCCACTCAATCATGAAGACATTGTTCGCCAACTGTTCATCGGCGATAGCTCTAACTAGCTTTGAATCAATGGTAGCATTTGTGGTCATAACCCCCACTATACATAAAAATCCCCGATTTTACCTTTATGTTGTCAAGACAGATTCTTTATTGCGGTGAGCAATTACGTGAAATCATTCATTAAACTGGACAACTTTAGATATCTTTTAAGTCCTTGAATCAGAGTATTTTCATAACATTGATAGATAAAATAAGAATTTTTTTGGGGTGAAAAACTAGAAAAATCAGTGCTTATAGCTTCGATAATACGATTTCTAAATATTTGAGTATATGAAATGTAAGAGTTGTTCTCATAACTCTCGTTAAATATTAAATATCCCTCTAAATTGTATTTACGTTTAAAACCGCTATAATTTTCATAATCTAAGGGTGTAAATAATGAGGTATACTCACAATTATTCTGACGATAAATTTTGTCAATATCACTAATACTTATTGAAGAACTCAAATCAAAAGCATTCAAAGGAATTAAATGTAAAACTAATTGTGCATCTTTTTCTAAAATTATTGGAGTTTCTTCAGCAATAATCATACTGAGACGTTCCCGACGAAAATCACGAATTCTATCGATCAAACCTTGAGAAACTGTAAATGATGTTCTAATTTCATCTACATCTAACTGATATTTACCTCCCGAATTACGAGAATAGAAACGGGACGAATTCTTATAAGTTACCATGTGAGGTAAAGCAAAACTGCGAGGAATATCAATGATGATTACATAATTATTATTTCTTAGCTGAATAGGTTGTATTCTTATCCCAGGAATACGAGGAGAAATACCATCACGAAGTATATTATCAAGACGTAAAATTTCCTTATCGATATCATTAGTTTCTATACCATCTATTTTAATAGCAATACCTTTATCTTCTGTAATTCCAAAAATTAAATTTCCACCAGACGCATTAGCAAAAGATGAAACATCATACAAGAATTCTTTTTTCTCAGCATCGCTATTTCCTGATAATTTCTCTTTATAATCTAATGTTTTTGCTTCTGCTACCCCATTATCAATTAATTCTTGTAAATCACTTTCAGTAATTTTATCTAAAGATTTTCCATTTAATAACATCTTAATATTCCTAGTATAGTCACTATCTAAATAATAACAAATACATTTAAAATTGTTTTGTGTCAGCTACAGCAGCAGCAATAACATCATCAGTTACCCCATGTTTTCTTAAACTCTTAATGAATGAGAAAAACGTTCTATAATATCATCTAGATTTAATATTTCATCAGTGAGTAAATGTAACCATCTTCTAGCTGATATTCTTTCTAGATTAGGGATTACTTCATCAATTATACTAATTGGAAAGCTTCTATCAGAACCTAAATATTTGGCTTTTGATTTATATTCAAAAGACTCAATCTTGTTATTTGTGCCGTTTTTTAATAGAGAGAAACGGAAAGATTTTCTCATTACATCTTCTATCTGTTTAGGTAAGATAACAAGATGTGTATAATCATCAAAAAATATAGTTAATTTTTCAAAAGGAATTGCTCTTAGTTCTGAATACTTTGAATTAAAAAATCCATTAACAAGTCTTAATACTGTAGTTTTTCCTACGCCATTTTTACCATGAAGGATAGTAATACGATCTGACATATTTAGAGATATTTCATGATCAAAAATCCCAAACAGTTTATTAACAATTATTTTTTCAATTCTCATGTTTTTGTTCCCTATCTATCTTATTTTTACTTGTTTTCTTCTCTTGAGTTTTGGCACTAACTTTAGTAGCTTTTGACCAAAATTCTAGATCGGTTTCAGGTGCATCAGAAAAGTTGATTTCACCATCATAAATTGCTCGTATTTGTACTAATTCTTCATCGGAAGGTTGATAAGGATTTGATAATTTACGAATAACCATAATTATTTTTCTTTTAAATGATTAGTAACAACTTGATCAATTTCTTGGGGAGAAAGAGAATTAGAATATACTTGAGTAGAAGGATTAGATTTTAAACGATCTACATAAATATAAAACGCCTCTTTGTCCTCTTGATGAGTAATAACATATTGACGTAATTGATCTTTGCTCATGTTATTAAAATCTGGTTTCATGTTAAAAACTCCCAATCTCCATTACGATTAATTAATATCTGAATATCATTACCTGCCAAAATAAATAATTAACCGTCTCTTTCATCAAGACGTACTAAATAAATTGGCTGATAAGTATTGGTTAAGGACTGACATAAATAAATACATTTTTGTCCTTGTTCATTGGTGGGTAAAATTTTATCTTACCTCCTATACTTGATGATAGCTTAATGATATAACAAAAAGGTGGGCATTGCCCACCCTACGAATGTTAGGAAATATAGTCTTGCAACGCTTTAACTTCCAAGGGTTCTGTTTGTAAAGAACGAATGGCTGCAACAGTTGCTTTTGCCCCTGCTATAGTGGTAATAATGGGTAATTTATAGTCTAAAGCAGTGCGACGAATGCGACGACCATCGGCGTGTGAATCTTCTCCACTGGGGGTATTAATAATAAATTGAATCTGTTTATTTTTGATCCAATCTATCACATGGGGACGACCTTCGTGGAGTTTTAAAACTACTTCTACCCCTTCTATTCCGTTCTCTTCTAAAACTTTTTGTGTCCCAGATGTTGCCACTACTTTAAATCCTAAATCAACTAAATCTTTCACCACGGGAACCGTTGAAATTTTGTCCCGATCGCTCATAGAAACAAAGACAGTTCCTTCGGTAGCTAAATCAACCCCGGCTGCAATTTCTGCCTTAGCAAACGCCTTACCAAAGTCCTCATCTATTCCCATTACTTCACCCGTAGAACGCATTTCGGGACCTAACAAAGTATCTGCACCGGGGAATTTTTGGAAGGGTAAAACCGCTTCTTTGACAGCAATATGACGGGGAACAAATTCTTCGGTTATTCCCAACTCTTCTAAGGTTTTTCCTGACATTACCAAAGAAGCAATTTTTGCTAAAGGACGGCCAGTTGCTTTGGAAACATAGGGAACCGTTCGAGACGCGCGGGGGTTCGCTTCTAAAATGTAAACTTGTTCCCCTTGAACCGCATATTGAATATTCATTAAACCGACAACTTTTAAACTATTCGCAAGCTGAGTTGTCCAAGTACGAATAGTCTCGATAGCATTGCTTGAAAGAGTGGTAAAAGGAACCGAACAAGCAGAGTCTCCAGAGTGTACCCCTGCTTGTTCAATATGTTCCATAATGCCACCAATAACCACTTTTCCAGTAGCATCACACAATGCGTCTACATCCACTTCGATCGCATTTTGAAGGAACTTATCAATTAAAATAGGGTGATCCGGTTCAACCTGTACTGCATAAGTCATATACCGTTCCAACTCTTCATCAGAATAAACGATCTCCATCGCGCGTCCTCCCAATACATAGGAAGGACGTACTACCACAGGATAACCAATACGAGAAGAAACCACCGCAGACTCTTCATAACTGCGCGCAATACCATTAGGAGGTTGTTTAATATTGAGATCATTGAGTATCTTTTCAAACCGTTCCCGATCTTCTGCTGTGTCGATAGAGTCGGGAGAGGTTCCCCATATTTTAGTTTGTACGGGACATTCGGGACTATCGAGGTATGTCTGCAAGGGGACAGCTAACTTTAAGGGAGTTTGTCCACCAAACTGAATAATAACCCCCACCGGGTTCTCGGTTTCGATGATGTTTAAAACATCTTCTTTGGTCAATGGTTCAAAATATAAGCGATCGCTAGTATCATAATCCGTAGAAACGGTTTCCGGGTTAGAGTTAACCATGATGGTTTCAAACCCTGCGTCACTGAGGGAAAAAGACGCATGACAACAACAGTAGTCAAACTCGATCCCTTGGCCGATGCGGTTGGGGCCTCCTCCTAAGATCATCACCTTCTTTTTCTCAGTAACAGTCACTTCTGTTTCTTCGGGTTCGTAGGTGGAATAATAATAAGGGGTATACGCTTCAAACTCAGCAGCGCAAGTATCCACTACTTTATAAACAGGAATGATCCCTAAACCCTTACGATAGTTTCTTACCTCATCTTCTGTGGTTTTCGTAGCAAAAGCTATCTGGCGATCGCTGAACCCTTTTTGTTTAATAGCGCGCAGATCAGACGCTGTAATATCATTTAAGTTGGTTTGTTTGAGAACTTTTTCCGTTTCGATGATGTCCTGTAACTTATCCAAAAACCAGATATCTATTGCTGTCAACTCATGAATTTCTTCTGGTGTCATGCCTAATCTCATGGCATGATAGATACTGTAAACTCGTTCCGGGTTGGGAGTGCGTAAGTTAGAGCGAACTTGGGATAGAGAGGGTAAGGTTTCTGTGCGATCGCAGCCAAACCCATAGCGTCCGGTTTCTAGGGATCTTAAAGCTTTTTGGAAGGACTCTTGAAAAGTGCGTCCGATGGCCATTGCTTCCCCCACAGACTTCATCTGGGTAGTTAAAATAGCTTGGGAACCAGGAAACTTTTCAAAGGCAAAACGAGGTATCTTTGTTACCACATAGTCAATGGTGGGTTCAAAGGATGCGGGGGTTTGTTTCGTTATATCGTTGTTTATTTCATTGAGGGTGTAACCCACTGCTAACTTAGCGGCAAACTTAGCAATAGGGAACCCTGTCGCTTTCGATGCTAAGGCAGAAGATCGAGAGACACGGGGGTTCATTTCGATGACGATCACATCCCCATTAAGAGGGTTAACAGAGAACTGAATGTTAGATCCACCGGTTTCTACACCAATCTCTCTTATAATAGCTTGGGAATAGTCTCTTAATCTTTGATACTCTTTATCCGTCAAAGTTTGCGCAGGTGCAACGGTTATAGAGTCCCCAGTATGTACCCCCATAGGGTCAAAGTTTTCGATGGAACAGATAATGACCACATTATCCGCTAAGTCTCGCATTACTTCTAGTTCGTATTCCTTCCACCCTAATAGAGACTTTTCCACTAAAATTTGAGATACAGGGGACGCATCGATACCAAACTGCGCCATTTCCTCAAATTCTTCTTGGTTATAAGCAATACCTCCTCCTGTCCCTCCTAAAGTGAAAGCAGGACGTATAATCAAGGGGTAAGATCCTATTTCTTCGCCGATCGCTTTAGCTTCTTTGAGGGTACTAGCGATACCAGAAGGGCAGACAGGAACTCCGATCTTGTTCATTGCTTCTTTAAACAAGTCCCGATCTTCTGCCTTTTTAATAGCGGGTAATTTTGCCCCGATCAGTTCTACATTATACTTATCCAAAACGCCATTTTTTGCCAACGCTACGGCAACATTAAGGGCAGTTTGTCCTCCCATTGTAGGTAATAACGCATCGGGACGTTCTTTGGCAATCACCTTTTCTACCATATCCGGGGTGAGGGGTTCGATATAGGTGCGATTGGCCATTCCTGGATCGGTCATAATAGAAGCAGGGTTAGAGTTGACCAATACTACCTCATAGCCTTCTTCTCGTAGTGCTTTACAGGCTTGAGTACCAGAATAGTCGAATTCGCAAGCTTGGCCAATAACAATGGGGCCTGCACCCAAAATTAAGATTTTCTTTAGGTCTTCACGGCGTGGCATAAGCGTTCTTGTAGAGTTAGATAGAATAAACCGAACTTATTTTATAGTCTGTCCTTCCCTTTCTTCTTGTAATCTAATCCTTTATTTAGGTTTAAGGGTTTTGGGATTGTAGGGAGATAAGATAAATACATTACTGTCTACAACCAGTCTGAATAGTATAATTTGAGCAAAACTTAAATTATTTACACGAATTAGGATTATAAATGAACAATCAAGTGAATTATAATAAAATTACCTTGACTGAACCTTATCTCTGTAAAATCTAACATCATCAATCAATATTATGCTAAACGAAACCAATCTAGAAAAAAGATTAATCGATATTGAACAAGCGATCGCTGATATACAAACTAAGATTAATGAGCAACCATTATCTAATAACTGGTTAGAAAAGATAACAGGCTCAATTTCTGATGAATCTGCTTTTTTAGAAGCATTAGAATATGGGGAAAAATGGCGTAAATCTGAAAAATTAACGGATGAAATAGATGAGGAAAAATGAGATATTTATTAGACACTGATCATATTAGCTTTTTACAGCGAAGATCAGGAACAGAGTATATAAAATTGCTGACTCGAATTAATCAATATCCTGTGGATGAGTTTGCTTTTTCTATTATTAGTTTCCATGAACAAGTAATAAGCGTTCATAGTTTTATTAATCGTGCTAAATCAACCACTGATGTTGTTAGAGGTTATAACTTACTATCAGAAGTTATTCAAGGATTTTCCAATGCTCATATTTTATCTTTTGATACCCAAGCAGCAGAAACTTTTATTCAATTAAGAAAACAAAAAGTTAGAATCGCCACAATGGATCTAAGAATTGCTTCAATTGCACTGTCAAAAGAATTAATATTATTAACTCGTAATGTTCGTGATTTCCAACAAGTTCCTAAGCTAGTAATAGAAGATTGGACAATTTAATATTAATTCAAAAATAAACGGAACGTATTTCATTTTATCATAATCTGAATTATTTATTTTTCCATCTCATGATTCTGCTTTCATTATATGATAAGTGAATTATAATAAGATTACCTTCACTTAACTTCTGTCTATGAATACTAATCCTCTAAACCCCCTAATTACTCAAAAACAACTCTATGATCAAGATTTTTGTTTATGGATAGAACAAACTATTAAACATATAAAAGAACAAGAGTTTGATAAAATTGACTGGGATAATGTTATTGAGGAATTAGATAGTTTGGGTAAGTCCGAGAAACGAGAACTAAAAAATCGCTTAGTTGTTTTATTAGAACACCTATTAAAGCTTGCTTATTGGGAAACTGAAAGAGAGTACAATCAAAGAAATTGTAAAGGAACTATTAGAGAACAAAGAAGACAAATTTTATTATTGCTTGAAGATAGTCCCAGTTTAAAAAACTTATTTTATGATAGTCTTCCTAAATGTTACAGTGATGCAAGAAAAATTGTTCTAGATAAGACTAATCTATATGATAATATTATTCCTATAGAGATTGCTTTTCCCGTTGAAGATATTTTAAATTATGACTATTTACCATAAATTATTAGAGGAGTAAACAGTGAATTGGTTTAGAGATAGATTCAATAATTTTCGTTTAACAGGTTCACAAAATAACAATAGTTTAGAACAAGAAATTGAGCAACGAGCTTATGAACTTTGGGAACAAGCAGGAAGAGAAGAAGGAAGCTTTGATTATTATTACCAAAAAGCAAAACTAGAACGAGAAATTAAACCAACTGCTTATTTACTTTGGGAACAAGCAGGAAACCCTAAAGGAAAATTTCACAAATATTTGCAGCAAGCAGAAAGAGAAATAGAAATTAGATTAATGACTTATTTTCTTTGGAAACAAGATGGACAACCAGAAGATAAATATGATTATTATGAAGACTATTATTGGGAAGAAGCAAAACAAAAAGTTAAGTTTAAACGATTGTCAATTGTATATAAACCTTTTTATTTTGTTGTTGGCAAACCTTACTATTTTCTAGAGAGGAAAATCTTAGAACCAGGGTTAGCATGGACAGATAAACAAGCTTTTTTTGATATTATAGGAAGGTTAGGGAATTTAGCTATTGTTATTGGTGTTATTAGTTTTATTTTTACAGAAGATTACCGTCGCAATGCTGAAGTTTTTTCTGCTTGGCAAACTATTACGAGTGCTGAGGGACAATCAGGAAGTGGAGGAAGAATTGAAGCTTTAGAATTTCTCAATTCTCGACCTTTAAAATTACCATTAATTGGGTTTACTAAAGAATATTGGTACTGGGATAAATGGAGTAATCAATGTAAAAAAAACATGGCGTTTAGGTTATCGGTTTCCACGACAAAGTTTAAGCGGTTTATCTGCACCTAATAAAGCTTATCTTACAGCAATTAATTTATGTGGTGCTAATTTATCGAGAGCTAATCTACAAGATGCTTTTTTATGGAGAGCTAATCTACAAAATGCTAATTTATGGGGAGCTAATCTACAAGATGCTGGTTTATCGAGAGCTAATCTACAAGATGCTAATTTATCGAGAGCTAATCTCAAAAATGCTGATTTAATAGGAGCTAATCTCAAAAATGCTGATTTAATAGGAGCTAATCTATCAGGGGCAATTTATGCCGATTCAAAATCAAATTTTATATTACAAATAGGCTTAACTGATTCTATGTCTACATTAATACTAAAGTGTTCAACGGATAGTTGCATAACAACTTTCTCTGATGATTTTGATCCCAAAAAAGCAGGAATGATTTTAATTAGAAATAAGAAAGATTATGAAAAATGGAAAAACTTTCGTCAAAAAAAATCACCTTATTAAAGTAGTTTTGGCAAAATTTAATAAGTTAACAATCTTATCTGAAATAATATTAATTTGCCCACTAAATAAGCTATATGTAAAAAATATGAAAGACAGGTATTTTTATGTTATTATAAGAGTGATAACGAATTGATTTAACAAAGGAAAAAATAGAATGTCACAAACTATTCAATTTCATCAAATTTTAGAAATGATTGATAGTCTTTCTCTTGATGAACAAGATGATTTAATCAATATTATTCGACATAGACAAATTGAAAAAAGACGGGAAGAAATTGCCAAAAATATCGTTCAAGCTCGTCAAGACTATCAACAAGGAAAAGTATTTCGAGGCAACATTGATGATATTATTACAGAATTAAACAATGACTAAATTAATTATAAGCCCATCCTTTAAAAGAGCTTTTAAAAATATTATCAAGAAAAAGCCAGAGTTAAAATATAAAATTGAATCTAAACTAAGGTTACTGTCTGATAATCCCTATAATCCTATATTGCGCACCCATAAACTAAAAGGAAAATTATCAGGGGCTTGGGCTTGTACTGTTGAATATGATTGTCGTATTGTGTTTTGTTTTGAACAAAATCAAGAAACCTTAGAAGAAGAAATCAATTTAATCGATATTGGAACCCATGATGAAGTTTATTAATAGTAGAGTAGGGTGCGTAAATAATTTTAGGGCATGGGCTTAATAATATTAATCCCCTACAAATGTTGTAAATTTATATACTTTAAAAGTTAATAATAAAATACACTAAACAATTTTATCATATTCAGCATGATGTCCAATCCAAAACCAAGCTAACTCATCCTTATCTTGAACTGCGATTGCTCTATAATGAATTCCGATCCGAACTGACCAAAATTGACCAACTTTTTTAAAATGTAGTGAGGGATAATAGGGATCTTGTTTTAGCTTTTCATAACATTTATCTGCTAGTTTTTGTATATGGGGTGGTAACTGTCGATAATAATACCAAAAATCAGAAGTTGCACGATGTTTCACAAATCTCTACACTTCCCTTCTCTTAACTCTTTTAAAGCTTTTTCTGCTAGTTTATCAAGTTTACCTTCTGTAACATCTTTTTCAAATTTTCGATCCCATTCTTGTGCATCAAATTCAGCAAACCAAGTCCGAAAATTAGCTAGATCGTGATCAGAAAGTTCCCTAACAGCTTGTTTAATTTCCGTTAATTTTGTTTCTCCCATAAATTTTTAGTCTTTAATCTCTAATTATATTAGTAATGATTGTAGCAAAGTCTTTTGAAAAATGCTTTAATCGCAACAAAATATTAACAATTCGTTTAGTCTTTATCATTGAGAATCGATTCTAAAATTTCTGGATTCATTCCATTAGCGATCGCTTGTTTACTTGCTTCTTCCATTACTTCTAGTAAAGGTTTGGGACGGATAGCTTTTTTTAGCATTACATTGAGAAACATTGAGATTTTTTGCTGTTTTTCAGGTTCAGTTTCTCGATAAGCTTTAGCAATTTCATTATCAACTTCAATGGTTATTTTTGACATTATAATTTAGCGATTTAATTTGACACGAATCTACTCTATTGTATCATAAGATGATATATTACAGAATCAAAAAATTAGTAAATTCGATATCTCCGTAAAATGTAACATCATCAATTAATATTATGTTAAACGAAACCAATCTAGAAAAGAGATTAACCAATATTGAATAGGCGATCACAACTTCAGACAAATTTTATAATAAAATGCTAGACTAAGATTAAAGTAACATTATTTTAAATATGGCTAAATACATAACCCTTAACCAAGCACAGAAAAAATTATCTCAATTACCTGATGAAATCATTGACGAACCCATGATTATTACCGATAAAGATAAACCTGTAATAATAGCTATGAGTCCATCACAATTAGATTCTTTGTTAGAGACTATTGAAATTTTGTCAGATCAAGAATTTTGTCAACAATTAAAAATAGGAATAGAAGAATTGAATAGAGGTGAAACATTTAGTTTAGAAGAAGTTAAAGATGAATTAGGATTATAAATGAGCAATAATTTAGAGTATCGAATATTATTGACCAAGCAAGCAAAACAGCTATTAAAAGCAATTAAAGATCGTCGAGAACAAAGCTTGATTTTCAAACGTTTAGAAAAGCTAAAATCTGAACCAGAAAAACAAGGTAAAGCACTAACCAATGAACTAAAAGGATATCGTAGTATTCGTGCAGTTGGACAAAGATATAGAATTGTTTATCAAATTAATGACCAAAATATAACAGTTATAATTGTTGCTATTGGGAGACGTAAGCAAGGAGACAAAAATGATGTTTACGAAGTTATGAGAAGTTTATTATCAGAGATTTCACAAGAAGAAGAATAGTTTTTGTATATGGGGTGGTAACTGTCGATAATAATACCAAAAATCAGAAGTTGCATGATGTTTCACAAATCTCTACACTTCCCTTTATCTTAGTAATAATTGTAGCAAAATCTTTTGAAAAATGCTCTAAAATATCCTAATTACAACAAAATATTAAAAATTAGTTTAGACCTTGTGATTTTCTGTTATACTCAGTTTGGATTATAATTAATAACAAAAAATCACCTTATGAAAGTAAAAGTTATTATCCATGAAGCAGAAGAAGGAGGTTTTTGCGCAGAAGTTCCTGCACTTCCAGGTTGTGCAACCCAAGGAGATACTTTCGAGGAATTATTACAAAACCTTTATGAAGCAATAGAAGGTTATCTATCCGTCGATATTGAAACCATTAAAACTGATGATAAGACTCGTATTCTTGATATTGCTGTATAATTTATGAAGTCTATTTCTGGTAAAAAATTTGCTAAGATTCTAGAACGGAATGGTTGGATAAAAGTTAGAGTCTAAGTAAGTCATCATATCTATGCGAACCCCAAGAAAATCAATAAAATTTCTCTTCCTATTTATGGAAATAAAGACCTAAAACTTGGCTTGTTAAAACATTTTATGAAACAAGCAGAACTAACAGAAGAAGATTAAAGATCAACTAAATAATTTTATCCTATTTAGCATTATTTACAATCCAAAACCAAGCTAAATAATCATCATTTAGGTTACTTTTTATTTTTTTATGTTACAATTAAGGATGATTTGATGTAGTAAATAAATAAAGGTTTAGTAACTGTGGTTATAGCACCTCAAATAATGTCATTAGAAGACTATTTTAACTACGAAGACGAGACGGAGAATCGTTATGAACTAGAAAATGGAGAATTATTAACTATGCCTCCTGAGAGTGACTTAAATCTTCGTATCGCTTCATTGTCATTTGCTTATTTTGCTATCCAAGGAATTCCCTCTTATCGTTTAAGAATAGGGACAGAAATCGTAGTCACAGGAAGTAAAGCAACCGTCCGTTTACCAGACTTAATGGTACTATCAGAAGAGTTAGTAATAGCATTACAATCTGCAAGTCGTTCAACAATTACAATGGATATGCCACCTCCTCAGTTAGTGATAGAAGTGGTATCACCAGGGAAAAAAAATAGAGATAGAGATTATCGTTATAAGCGATCGCAATATCAAGCTAGAGGAATCTCTGAATATTGGATTGTTGATCCCATTGAACAAAAAATCACTATATTTAACTTAGTAGAAGGATTATATGAAGAAAGAATATTTAAAGAAGATCAGGCGATCGCTTCACAATTATTATCAGAACTAAATTTAACATCTCAGCTAACAGTAGGCAAAGTTTTATCTCAATAATTAACAATGGACAATTGATAATTGCCCATTGAAAAGAAGATTAAGGAATAATTAGAATGGGACAAGGAGCCAAATTAATCACTAAATTAGTAACACTTTCAGAAGATCCTTCCGCTGTCAAACCGAGTCCCCGTGATCCCATGACAATTAATTCCACATTGGTTTCATCGGCCACATCACAAATAATAAAACGGGGTTTTCCTTCCTTTTCAATAACTTCTGCTTCGATCCCTTGCTCAGCAACCAAAGCTTGGGCCCCTTGTAATAATTGAGCCACTGCTTCAAGTAGAAGTCATGATTCCTCCTTGAGAAACCCCTTCACCATCGGGGTTTTTTTCAACTACCGACAACAAAATTTAAACGACTGTCATAAGTCTTGACTAGATTAATAACTGTTTCAGCCGCTTCACGGGTTTCTCGACTTTGATCCACCGGAAACAAAATTGTTTTAAACATAACTTAATTCCTCTTTTGGAAAGCAATTCAGGTACAATCAGCAACACCATGCGATCATCTGCTCCCATCTCAATACTACTCGAATAAGCTTAAAAACTTTAGGAAATGGGAAGGGTGGGGAGGGTGGGAAACCTGGGAAGCAATATTAATATTTTGCTCCCCAGTCACCCAGTCACTCAGTCACCCAGTCACCCAGTCACCCAGTCATCCAGTCACCCAGTCACCCAGTCACCCCAGTCTCCCAGTCCCCCAGTCTCCCAGTCCCCCAGTCTCCCCCATCCTCATTTTGCTCTCTCAGAGGTTACCCGCATTTCTCACAAATTCTGCGATCGCTAAACTTCAAACCATTATGTAGTCTGAGTTTAACCTTGATTTGAGGGGCGAGTAAAAAATAACAGTGTGCCATTTTAAGCGATCGCTTGAAAAATAAGCCACATCTAACCTCTAGCTGATTACTGATCAGTTTGTGAGAAATGCGGGGTTAGGGGTGTTGTGTTTAGGTACAAGCTGATTTAATCTTTTTTTAGCATCTCTAAGCAATCATTGGAGGATATTAACTGTGTCTAAGAAAACGATCGCCAATTTATCAGCAGCGGATCTCGCTGGAAAACGAGTATTAGTAAGGGTTGATTTTAACGTTCCTTTCGACAACGGAAGCATCACCGATGACACCCGTATTCGTGCAGCTTTACCCACCATCAAAGAATTGATCAGCAATGGGGCAAAAGTTATCCTCTGTAGCCACATGGGTCGTCCCAAGGGTAAAGTAGTTGATAGCATGAGTTTAACGCCGGTTGCAGCCCGTTTAGGGGAGTTATTAGGGCAAAAAGTCACCATGTGTGATGATTGTGTTGGAGAGTCCGTTACAGCCGCCATTGGTGGGCTAGAAAATGGTCAAGTTGCTCTACTGGAAAATCTCCGTTTCCACTCAGAAGAAGAAGGTAACGATCCCGAATTTGCCAAGCAGTTAGCAGCTAACGCCGATTTATACGTTAACGATGCCTTTGGAACTGCTCACCGCGCCCACGCTTCTACTGAAGGGGTGACACACTATTTAAGTCCTAGTGTTGCTGGTTATTTGATTGAGAAAGAACTGCAATATTTACAAGCTGCGATCGAAAACCCCCAACGTCCTTTAGTGGCTATTATCGGTGGTTCTAAAGTTTCTAGTAAAATTGGTGTAATTGAAACCCTACTGGAAAAATGCGATAAGCTCATCATTGGCGGTGGCATGATTTTCACCTTTTATAAAGCCCGTGGCTTAAATGTTGGTAAGTCTTTGGTAGAAGACGATAAGTTAGAATTAGCTAAGTCTCTCGAAGCCAAAGCCAAAGAGAAAGGTGTGGATTTCTTGTTACCTTCTGATGTAGTTTTAGCCGATAACTTTGCCCCTGATGCTAATGCTAAAACTACCAGTATTGACAACATTGAAGACGGTTGGATGGGCTTAGATATTGGCCCTGATTCCATTAAACTGTTCCAAGACGCTTTATCTGATTGTAAAGCAGTCATTTGGAATGGTCCGATGGGAGTATTTGAATTCGATAAATTTGCTGCTGGGACCGAAGCGATCGCCCGTACCTTAGCTGAGTTAACCGGCACAGGAACCACTACTATTATCGGCGGTGGTGACTCTGTTGCTGCTGTTGAAAAAGTTGGTGTGGCTGAGAAAATGAGCCACATTTCTACTGGTGGTGGTGCTAGTTTAGAACTGTTAGAAAGTAAAGTTTTACCTGGTATTGCTGCCTTAGACGAAGCGTGAACTACCCCAACTAAGCTCCGTTTCTAATATCAAAAGGTAGGGGCGAACGGCCGTTCGCCCCTACTTGATTTAGACAAACATGACAAGTCTGAGAACTAGGGACCTAACCACGGAAACCTTGTACTTAGAAACAGGGTCTTTAAAACATGATCAAGCAAACAACCGTAAAACAAAAGTTTTTACTCTACTTAATTTTGAGTGCGATCGCAGTAGCCATGCTTTTTCCCTTACTATGGTTATTGAGTACCGCCTTAAAATCCCCCACAGAAGATATTTTTACCCATTGGTTGCCCACCCAACCCACCTGGAATAATTTCCGTGTCGTCTGGCAAACCTATCCTTTCGGACAATATCTCTGGAATAGTACAATTATTGCCGTTTTAACCGTCTGCTTAAACCTACTATTTTGTTCCTTAGCAGCTTATCCTTTAGCTAGACTTGACTTTCGGGGAAGGGATAGCATTTTTGCCGGGGTGATCGCCACCATCATGATTCCTTTTCAAATTGTCATGATTCCCTTATATATTCTCACCGTGCAGTTAGGTTTACGTAATACCTATTTAGGGGTAATTTTTCCCAGTTTAGCCTCAGCTTTTGGCATTTTTCTCCTACGTCAAGCGTTTCAAGGGGTTCCCAAAGAATTAGAAGAAGCAGCAAGAATAGATGCTTGTTCAGAGTTGGGGATCTGGTGGCATATTATGCTACCGTCGATCCGTCCTGCTTTAGTCACTTTAGCTATTTTCGTCTTTATTGGTTCCTGGAGTGATTTTTTATGGCCTTTAATAGTCTTAGATCGCCCCGAATACTATACCTTGCCTTTAGGGGTGGCTAAACTTGCCAGTGCCTTAGATTTAGACTGGCGAATGATTGCTGCTGGCTCAATTATCTCTATTATTCCTGTGATTTTCTTATTTGTCTTTTTGCAACGCTATATTATTCCCACAGAAACAGGAAGCGGTGTCAAAGGGTAACGAAGATAATATTAAGCCTAATTGCCCATCTTTCAAAATTTTATGTTATGCTTTATATAAATATAAACTCGTTTATTGCCCAAGTTTGTCCTTATCCTTAACAGTACCAAAATCTGTAGACTAAATAAAAACCCAACGGTGCGTTAAACAGTTGACAAACAATTCAAGGGAAGCAACTATATCACAGGAGCCTTCTGCCTGATGGACTATTTAGAAAAAGTTCTAGAAAAGCTTAAAGAATTAGCACAAGAGCTAATCGAAACCTTACTAGGCCCTCAAGCCGAAACCGAACCAGAACTTATCCCCATTCCAGTTAACGACCCACAGCGTCGCCGTAATGGATAAGTAGGCTTGGTGTGTTAACTCAGTCTTCCGAAAAGCTAAGTATCCTGGTAGTTCACGGACCGAACCTGAATATGTTAGGTGTTCGTGAACCAGGAACCTACGGTAATGTCACCTTAGAAACTATCAACTGTCTTCTCGGCGAGAAGGCGGAATATTTAGGCTGTAGCTTATCTATAGTACAATCCAACCAGGAAGGGGACTTAGTGGATGCTATTCAAGCCGCCTTGGGTCAACATCAAGGAATACTTATTAATGCCGCAGCTTATACTCATACTAGCGTTGCTATTCGGGACGCTCTATCTGCGGTGAAAATACCAACGGTAGAGGTTCATTTAAGTAACATTTATCAAAGAGAAAGCTTTCGCCATCATTCTTATATTGCTCCGGTTGCAGTAGGACAGATTAGCGGTTTTGGATCTAATAGTTATCTCTTAGGACTAGATGCTTTACATCATTATCTTAACCAAACATAGCCATCTTGAAAGATAATGGTTGAATAAAGCAGTAGGAATTGCTATGTGGTTAATTGTATTAGGATTGATGTTAATCGGAACAGTGATTAATGTGTTGCAAAATCAGCAACCCATTACCCTTTATTTTTTGGGAACTGATAGCAACACCGCTTTATTTTCACTGCAACTGCCATTGGGTATTTGGGTAGTTTTATTTACCCTAGCAGGAATCATTACCAGTGCCTTGATTCAATTTTTGAGGCGATCGCCTGTTGCTTTTTCATCCAAACCACCTCGTAACCGTCGTCCTCCTACTCCAGAACTCCCTGAAACCCCATATTCTAGGCCCGAACCTCAAAAATCTGATTGGGAAACCTCTCCACCGCCAGAATGGGAAAATAGCACAGAAGAAGAGGAAGATGAGTGGGATATTGAAGAACCTCCCACAGAAAACACCATTCCCCGTCAACCCTCTAGCATTAAAGATACAGACTCAGAGTTTGAGGTGAAAAAGCCCCCCAAGGCTGTATCTCAAGAAGGAACAGTATACTCCTATACCTATAGAGAATTAAGCGATCGCATCTCGTCTCAACCATCTCCAGACTCTCCTAAACCGAAAAAACAGCCCTCATCTTCTCAACCGAGTCGGGATGTTTATGACGCTCAGTATCGTATTATCACCCCTCCCTATAAACCCTCTCAAGATCCTAATGATGAAGATGAGGAAAATTGGGTTTGATTGACACTGCTACATACTATTCAAATTGTCTTGCTCATGTTCTATAAATTTTTGTACTTTATGACGATACTCTCTAAGAGTAACATCTACCCATTCTCGATCATCGCTATTAGCGACAATATGAACAAAAGCGTCTCCTGCGTCGGGTAAAATTAAGACCCAGTTATCATTTTGGGGATTAATAATTTTGACCCCATCGATTAATTCGAGTTGTTCATGATGATGAATTTCTACTAAATAACGCATTAAAGCCCCTTTAATCTTCCAAGGACAGCGTAAAACGTAGGATTTATGACAAATACGAGGTAATTCTGCCTGAATTTGTACCAGCGATCGCCCTTGAGTAGCCAACATTTCCAATAATTTCGCTAAACTAAACATGGCATCGAACCCAGGATGTAACTGGGGAAAGATAAAGCCGGTGTCTCCACTTCCCCCCAAAGAAACGTTAGAATTAGCTTGTGCCGCTTCCATCAAGGCAGTGGGGTTAGATTTAGTGCGAATCACTCTACCATCGTGACGACGGGCAATTTGTTCAACCGCGCTGGATGCTTCCACTGGAACCACCACAATACTACGGGGATAAGCAGTAAAAATAGTATTCACCATCAAAGCCGTTAACCATTCTCCTCGGATGGGTAAGCCAGATTCATCTACTAGGATAAACTGTTCTCCATTAGCAGAAACCTGGGCCCCTAAATTCGCTTTTACGGCTTCAACCACCTGGCCCAGTTGATGGAGTAAGGACTCTCGTTCCTCAGTGGGAACCGAAGTTTGACGGAGACTAGCGTTGAGGACAATGGCATCACAGCCAAATTTAGTGAGAAGTTGCGGTAAAATCGCTCCTGACACCCCATAAGCGTAGTCAATGACAATTTTGGGTTCACTGTTACTAATGCTGTCAAGATCCAGTTGGGTTTCAAAAGTTTGGCGATAGGTTTCAATGATTTGTGCAGGATAGGCCATAATGCCAATATCAGCAATACCAACCCGTCGTAAATCTTCTTTAAAATAAGCCCCTTCAATTTTCTTTTCTTGGGACTTAGAAATATTAATACCTTCGTCGTCAAAAAATTCGATTAAAATGTGATCCATGCGATCGGGATGGGCCCGTAAATGAACCCCACCGGATACCCCTAACTTGGGGGTCATGGTACGGGAAATAGGTATAGCCGTGGCTTCGAGGTTTTGGATATCGATACCCACCGACATCAACCCAGAAATCAAGGAACGACTAATCATGCGAGAAAAACCCCGTTGATCCCTTGACACCACCACTTGTGATCCTGCTTTGAGGGTTGATCCATAAGCGGCACCCAATTTCACAGCAAATTCCGGGGTAATATCGATATTAGCCAATCCTGTCACACCCCGTTGACCAAACAAATTGCGATTGGCTGTGCTACCCCAAATTAGGTTAATATTCAAGATGGCTCCCGATTCGATGCGTTTACTCGGCCAAACTCGTACATTCGAGCTAATTTGTGCTTCTTCTCCCACAATAGACAAAGGTCCAATAATTGCCCCTTCTAATACTTGGGCCCGACGGTCAAGACGGGTTCCTCTAGCAATAACACAGGCGGCTAAGTAGGATTCATCGCCAATGGTAACACCATTCCAAATAATCGGTCGTTTTAAGTCAGAAACTGCTCCGATGGTGACGTTATCACCGATGACACAGCCTTGTTCAATCACCACCCCAGAGCCAATCCGACAGTTATCACCAATCAGTGCAGGAGGTTCAATTCTGGCCGTGGGATCAATATAAGTATTTTGTCCCAACCAGATCCCAGGAGACTCTTCAGTATAGGCAAAATAAAGTTTAACTTTTTTTTCTAAAGCATCGTACTGCGCTTCTCGATAAGCATCTAGATGTCCGACATCGCACCAGTATCCTTCGGCAATATAACCATACATGGGTTCTCCTTTGGCAAGGAGAAGGGGAAATAAATCCTTGGAAAAGTCGCTTTCTTGCTTTAGTGGAAGGTATTCAAGCACCTCCGGTTCTAAAATGTAGGTACCTGTGTTAACTGTGTCGGAAAAAATTTCGCTGGAGGAGGGTTTTTCTAGAAAACGACTAATTTTTTGCTCTTGGTCCGTGATAACCACCCCAAACTCCATAGGGTTAGGGACACGGGTAAGGACGAGGGTGGCCTTAGATTTTTTTTGACGATGAAAGGCGATCGCAGCTTGGAGGTCAAAATCGGTGATACTATCGCCACTAATGACCAAAAAGGTGTTCTGTAGCAGATCCTCAACGTTTTTTACACAACCTGCGGTTCCTAGTGGTTGTTCATCCTCCACAGCGTAGGTTATTTCCACTCCAAACTCTCTGCCATCTTGAAAATAATCCCGCATGACATCGGGAAGATAATATAAAGTGGCGATAATTTCTGTTATGTTATTTCGTCTCAGTAAATTAATAATATGTTCTGCAATGGGGCGATTTAATATCGGTACCATCGGTTTAGGTAAATCGCAGGTCAATGGACGTAGCCGAGTTCCCGATCCACCAGCCATTAGCACTGCACGCATAAATCCTCCTCAATGGTTTATTTTGGTGACTTTTTTTGACAATTTCAGCTAAAATCTTTCTCCTCTACCATAGCTTATTTTCAAAGGAATTCCTGCTCTGACTGAAGCAGTTGCATGGACTATACTTAATATAAAGTACATATATTGGTTAGACAGATCATGATCGGCGATAGTCCCTCTTTAAGCGAAAATTTACATCCAACCCATCAATCTGATTCTGACCATTCCATAATTGTTAGTCTAGAAGAAATTACAAAAATCTATGGAAGTGAGAATACCAAAGTCAAAGCCTTAGACAACATTGAGCTAACTATCGAAAAGGGAGAATACTGCACTATTACGGGAGCGTCAGGCTCAGGAAAGTCAACGATGATGAATATCATTGGTTGTCTTGACCGCCCCTCTTCTGGACAATATCATTTGGATGGGATAGATGTGTCTCAACTGCCTGATTCCCACCTAGCCGGTATCCGTAACCGTAAAATTGGTTTTGTTTTTCAACAATTCCACCTTTTACCGCAAATGACTGCCTTGGAAAACGTTATTCTGCCAATGATTTATGCTGAGGTGTCTCCATCCGAACGGCGGAAACGCGCCCTAGAAGCTTTGGAAAGGGTAGGTTTAGGTAATAGAGTTAACAACAGGCCCAATCAACTTTCAGGGGGACAACAACAACGGGTGGCCATCGCCAGAGCGATCGTCAATGAGCCTGTGCTGCTCCTGGCTGATGAACCTACGGGAGCCTTAGACTCCAAAACCACTGAGGAAGTTTTAGACATTTTTGAAAGCCTCTATCAAGCAGGTATTACTGTGGTAGTTGTTACCCACGAGTCAGCAGTAGCTCGCCATTCTCGTCGAGTTATTTGGTTTCGGGATGGTAAAGTAATTCATAGCAATCTTAACCCCCAAGAATTACATTCGGTTATCGATTAAGAAATGTTGCGGAAAAGAGAAAAATCAGGGATAATATAGCTTTAAGATAGTCATATTTTTTTTATATCAAACTAAAATTTCATTTTTTCCTTACTTTTGAGTTCAGAGGCAATTAGTAGACGCTTGTGACTTCGCAAACAACCGAATCTCATTACCCCAGTCCCAACATTCAACAGCAAAAACGCTATGATGCTGCTGAGATCGCCCGTTATTATCGTTCACGTCCTTGGGAAGTGATCCAACGAGCCGCAACTATTATTTGGTCTTTCGGCTGGTTTTTGCTCCATCTACAATGGGATAACTGGTTCAATCCCGATCAAGACAACAAACAAAAATGCGCCACCAAACTAAGGCTGATTTTGACCTGTTTAGGACCAACTTTCATTAAAGTTGGACAGGCATTATCAACCCGTCCTGACCTAATTCGTCCTGATTTTCTAGAAGAACTGATTAAACTCCAGGACCAACTGCCACCTTTCGATAACAAAATTGCTTTTTCTATTATAGAGAAATCTCTAGGTATTAGCATCACTCAAGCCTATCGAGAAATTTCCCCCGATCCCGTAGCAGCAGCCAGTTTAGGACAGGTTTACCGCGCAGTGCTACACACAGGGGAAGAAGTGGCGGTTAAAGTACAACGACCCAAACTCAGACCCATTTTAACCCGTGACCTTTTCCTAATGCGTTGGGCAGCTTGTCAGTTTGGTCGCTTCTTACCCCTAAATTTAGGTCACGATTTAACCCTGATTATTGACGAATTTGGGGTTAAATTGTTTGAAGAAATCGACTACGTTAACGAAGGCAGAAACGCCGAGAAATTTGCGGCCAACTTCCGAGAAGATGATGACGTTAAAGTTCCGGTTATTTACTGGTCTTACAGTAGCGATCGCATCTTAACCTTAGAGTGGATACAGGGTTACAAATTGACAGATCCCGACAAAATTATCGCAGCAGGATTAGACCCCTATGCGATCGTGAGAATTGGTGTAACATCTGGGTTAAGACAACTGTTGGAACACGGATTTTTCCATGCTGATCCCCACCCTGGCAACCTATTTGCTACCCTCGATGGGCGCATGGCCTTTATTGATTTTGGCATGATGGATCAGTTAGAGGAAAATACCAAAGAAACCATTGCCAGTTCCGTTGTGCAGTTAATCAATCAAGATTATAATGCCTTAGCGAGAGATTTTGTACAGTTAGGTTTTTTGACCCCTGATACCGATATTGACCCCATTATTCCGGCATTAGAAAGGGTTCTAGGCAATGCGATCGGTCAAAGTGTGGGAGATTTTAACTTCAAAACCATCACCGACGATTTTTCGGAATTGATGTATGAATATCCCTTCCGAGTTCCGGCCAAATTTGCCCTAATTATTCGCTCACTAATTACCCAGGAAGGATTAGCCCTCAGTCTTGATTCTGAGTTCAAAATTGTGGAGGTGGCCTATCCTTATGTTGCCAGACGGTTACTAACCGGAGAATCGGCACAACTGAGAAGACGACTCTTAGAAGTGTTGTTCAAAGATGAGAAGTTCCAGTGGCAACGATTAGAAAACATGATCAATATTGCCCGTTCTGATGGACAATTTGATCTCTTGCCAACGGCACAATTAGGATTACAATATTTGTTATCTGATGAAGGAAGATATTTACGTCATCAATTATTGTTAGCCTTGACAGAAGACGATCGCTTACACACCGAAGAAGTACAACGTATTTGGGCGTTAATTAGTGACGATCTTCAACCCCAACAATTATTTGGTGTTGCTGTGAAGGCGTTTCAACAATTCTCTAGTGTAGGAGTTGCTGCCATTCTTCCCAAAGCCGATTTCAATTAACCTATTATTCATTCAGGTTTTTCATGTACTATTTACCTCAGCCTCCTTATTTCCTAATCTTTGCCGGTTTATTCATCGGTCTCACCTGTGGTTTAGCCTTTGAAGCTACCCTAAAGTCTCAAGTTAAAGCCATGTTGAATAAGCCAGCCGATCAAATGCTGAAAGGTTCTGGATTACAGTTACCTTTTTTTGGTATTTGTGTTGGTATTTGCGTATTTCTCTCTTCGGGATTAGAGATTTTTATTCTTAACCGTTGGCTATCTTATGGCCTGTCTTTACCCATGACTATTTTTATTGCTGCTTTAGTATGGATTCAACTAGCAAGCGTATTAAAACAGTTAAAAGAAGGCGGCTCAAAAGCGATTGACTTAGACGCTTTTTATTAATTAATTCGACTTATAAGATAGGTAGGGGTCAACGGCCGTTGACCCCTACTTTTTTAACCAGGGGGCCAGGATAAGGAACGACCTCCTAAAATATGTAAATGAAGATGATCCACAGTCTGTCCTCCATCATTTCCATTGTTAATAACCACGCGGTAACCATTGTTTAACCCTGCTTGTTGGGCAACTTTTTTCACAGTGACTAAAAGATGTCCTAAGAGGTTTTGATCATCTTCTTGCGCTTCTTCTAGTTTCGGGATAGGTTTTTTAGGGATAACTAAAATATGGGTGGGAGCTTGAGGGTTAACATCAGTAAAAGCTAAGCATAAATCATCCTCATAGACGATATTGGCTGGTATTTCTCGCCGAATAATCTTACCAAAGATTGTATCAGTCATTGTCTCATTCAATCACTAACAATTCTCTTATTTTATCATTTAGGGGCTTCCTCTCAAGCGATCGCATAACCTTATTCTGTATCTGGATCAAGTCAGGGACTATAATAGATAATTAAATAGTTTAACAGGAGAAGAATCAAACATGAATCAAGGTAAAATTGTTGCTGTTATTACCGGCGTAATTTCTATCTTTCTAGCAGTTGCTTATTTAGTTATCGTTCAATTACTGGACTTTCGAGGTGAAATGATTCCGGCACCAACCTTAGAGATGATCTTCAATCTTTTGTAAATTATCAATAATTGTAACAGTTTGCAGACATCCTCTAGGAGTTCTCAAACTTTTCTCGTTACACTGGATAACTATATCTGCGCACCTTCGCTTTTTTACGAATTTTTTGCTATGATTCCTTTGCAACTTACCCTAAAAAACTTTTTGAGTTATAGAGATATAATCCTTGATTTTCGGGGGTTACATACTGCTTGTATTTGTGGGGCAAATGGTGCAGGAAAATCATCATTATTAGAAGCGATAACTTGGGTTATTTGGGGAAAAAGTCGAACCGCTACGGATGAAGATATAATTCACACTACGGCAGACTATGTTAGGGTTGATTTCGAGTTTATTTGTTATGAACAAAGTTATAAGATTATTCGTAGTCGTCAAAGAGGTAAAAGTAATACTTTAGACTTTCAAATTAATAGTGGTGATGAGTTTATTTCTTTGAGTGGTAAAGGGGTTAGGGCGACTCAGGATATTATTATTGCTACCTTGAAATTAGATTATGATACTTTTATTAATTCAGCCTATTTACGTCAAGGAAGGGCTGATGAATTTATGTTACGGGGGGCAACAGATAGAAAAAAAGTTTTGGCAGAATTATTAAAATTAGAACAGTATCAACATTTAGCAGAAAAAGCCAAAGATTTATCGAAACAATATAAAGGGCAATCTGAACAACTCAAATTAAACTTAGATAGAGTTAAACAACAGATAGAAGAAAGAAAGAATATTAATAATCAGCAAAAATTTATTAATCAAGAAATTGACAAAATACAAAAATCACAACAAACAGATCAAGAAAAATTACAAACAATTAAACAAAAAAATAGTCATCGTCAAGCTTGGTTAGAACAATTTACATGGCATCAAAATAAACAAGATAATTTAGAGAAAGAAGCACATAAATTAGATAAAGAATCGGCTGAATTAGTTCATAAGATTAATAAGTCAGAAACTCTGATTAATCAAGAACAGGAAATTACTGAAAAATACGAAGAGTTATTAATATTACAAAAACAAGAAGAAACCTTATCCTATCAATTCCAAGTTTCACAGGAACTTCAACAGGAAAAACAAAAAATAGAACAAGAAATTTTCAGAAAAAATAATCAGTTACAATTACAAATTCGCCAAGAAAAAAACCGTTTAGAACAGTTAGAAGACAATGAAAAAGACTTACAAAAAATAATTGCTCAATCTGAGGAAATTAAGGAAGCAGTAGGAAAGTTAAATGATCATCGTAAACGTTTGAAAGAATTAGATAAACTACAACATAAAGTTACCCCCTTGTTGAAACAAAAACAAACTTTAGAAACAGAATTAGAAAAAATAAAAGCTAATTTAGAAGCAAAATTGGAACAATTTGAAAGTTTAGACACTCAGTATCATCAAGAATTGAAGAAAATTCCTGAAAGACGGCAACATCTTTTAGAGTTAGATGATAAGATACAAGAAATTGACAATCAAAAAGTTTATCAGCAAAGGGTTAAAGAAAAAGCTCAAGAAAGAAAATTGACACAAGAAAAATTAATAGTTAATAAACGCAACAATACAGAAAAAATAGAAGAATTACAGCAAAAAATAAACCTATTAAATAATCCAGACTCTGCTTGTCCTTTATGTGAGCAAGAATTAGATGAAAATCGCCGTAATAATGTTGTTGATAAGACTTATCAGCAACAGCAGAAACTGCAAGAACAGATTTGGTTTTTACAAGAGGAACTATCTGTTATTAAGCGGGATATTAAATCATTAAATATTGAAGATAAACAATTAGAAAATAAGCTGAAAAATTTGGGAAGTATTCAACAAGAATTTTCCCGAATAGAAGCACAACTTGATCAAGCAGGAGAGGTAAAAATTAAGTCAAAAAAACTACAAAAAGAAAAAGAATCTATTGAAAACTTAATCGCAACAGAAACCTATGGTATGGATATACAAAATGATATTAAAATCATTAATAAAAGACTAGAAGAACTGAATTATGATGAACAAAGTCATGGGTTAGCTAGGGGGGAAGTTGATCGGTTAAGATGGGCAGAAATTAAACAAGCTAGAATAGAAGATGCTATTCGTAATCAAAAGAAAATAGCTCAACAAAAATCAGAAATTATCACTAAAATTGAACAGTTAGAAAAGGAGATAACAAAACTAGAAACAGATTCAGAATTAAAACATAAAAGTAATAATATAGAAAATAAATTAAAGAGTTTAAACTATGATAGAGCTTATCATCAAAGAATTTCTAGTTATATTCGCAAATCTCAATCTTGTGTAGTTGATTACCAAAAATTGCAAGATATCAAACAACAATATCCTCAATTAAAAGAACAGTTAGAAGCTGTTAAATTGAAGATTAATAATAATCAAGAAGAACGAAAAGATACAGACAAGTTTATACAACAATTATCAACTCAATTAGAAACAATTGAAGATCATACAGAAGAGATTGAAAGATTAGAAACAAAACTAAAAGAACAAAGACAAATATTAGATAATTTACTCGCTGAAAAAGGAAGAATAGAACAATCTTTATCTCAACTGGAAAGCTTAAAAAAAGACCAAGAAGAACAAAAAGAACAATATAATCAGGTTCGTAAACAATATAGAGTTTATACAGAATTAACCAAAGCTTTCAGTAAAAACGGCATTCAATTATTAATGATAGAAAATGTTTTACCACAATTAGAAGCAGAAACAAATCAAATCCTATCACGATTAACAGGTAATCAATTTCATATTAGATTTGTGACACAACGTGCAGGAAAAAGTGGCAGTTCTAGGAAAAAATCTGCCAAGATGATCGATACATTAGATATTATTATTTCTGATACAAAAGGCAGTCGTGCTTATGAAACTTACTCAGGAGGTGAAGCTTTTAGGATTAACTTTTCTGTGCGTTTAGCATTAGCTAAATTATTGGCACAACGTGCCGGAACTACATTACAAATGTTAATTATTGACGAAGGTTTTGGAACCCAAGATACAGAGGGATGTGAACGTTTAATTGCAGCCATTAATGCTATTTCTTCTGACTTTTCTTGTATTTTAGCTGTCACCCATATGCCCCGATTTCAAGAAGCTTTTCAACATCGTATTGAAGTATATAAAACTAATCAAGGATCAAAAATAAATTTAGTTAGTTAGGTATCTTAAATATCTAATAGTGTTAAATTGATGATTTATTTGGTAAAATAAAATTAGAGCTTAATTATTGAGGTAAAAAAATATGATTAATCCTCTAGAAATCAACTGTGATTCTTTGCAGATGACAGATGAGCAATTTTTTCAACTGTGTCAAGACAATCGTGATTTAAGGTTTGAAAGAAATAGTAATGGAGATATATTAATTATGCCACCAACTGGAGGAGAAACAAGCAACCGTAATATTGAAATCTCTTATCAAGTTCAAGCATGGAGTCGCCAAAGTAAATTAGGGATTGCTTTTGATTCATCAGCAGGGTTTACACTCCCAAATAAGGCAGATAGATCCCCTGATGCGTCTTGGATACCTCTAGAAAAATGGAATAATTTAACTCCTCAACAGCGTCAAAAATTCTTACCTTTATGTCCTGATTTTGTCATTGAATTACGTTCTCCTAGTGATAGTTTAAAGACGTTACAAAATAAGATGAAAGAGTATCTAGAAAATGGGACAAAGTTAGGATGGTTAATTAATCCAAAAGCTAAACAAGTAGAAATTTATCGACAAGGAAAAGAAGTAGAAATATTAGATAATCCCACAACATTATCAGGGGAAGATGTATTACCTGATTTTGTGTTAGATTTAGAATTAATTTGGTAGAATAAAATTAGAGCTTAATTATTGAGGTAAAAAAATATGATTAATCCTCTAGAAATAAACTGCGATTCTTTGCAGATGACAGATGAACAATTTTTTCAACTCTGTCAAGATAATCGTGATTTAAGGTTTGAAAGAAATAGCAATGGAGATATATTAATTATGTCACCAACTGGAGGAGAAACAGGTAATCGAAATAGTTCAATAAATTATCAACTTTACGCCTGGAATCTTCAAAATAAATTAGGTATTACTTTTGATTCATCTACAGGTTTTAAGTTACCAAATAAGGCAGATAGATCCCCTGATGCGTCTTGGATACCTCTAAAAAAATGGAATAATTTAACTCCTCAACAGCGTCAAAAATTCTTACCTTTATGTCCTGATTTTGTCATTGAATTACGTTCTCCTAGTGATAGTTTAAAGACGTTACAAAATAAGATGAAAGAGTATCTAGAAAATGGGACAAAGTTAGGATGGTTAATTAATCCAAAAGCTAAACAAGTAGAAATTTATCGACAAGGAAAAGAAGTAGAAATATTAGATAATCCCACAACATTATCAGGGGAAGATGTATTACCTGATTTTGTGTTAGATTTAGAATTAATTTGGTAGAATAAAATTAGAGCTTAATTATTGAGGTAAAAAAATATGATTAATCCTCTAGAAATAAACTGTGATTCTTTGCAGATGACAGATGAACAATTTTTTCAACTCTGTCAAGATAATCGTGATTTAAGGTTTGAAAGAAATAGTAATGGAGATATATTAATTATGCCACCCACTGGAGGAGAAACAGGACATCGAAATCTAAAAATTATACAAAAACTTGCTAATTGGACAGATACAAATCAGAGAGGGATTGCATTTGATTCATCCACAGGTTTTAAGCTATCAAATGGTTCGGATAGATCCCCTGATGCGTCTTGGATACCTCTAGAAAAATGGAATAATTTAACTCCTCAACAGCGTCAAAAGTTCTTACCTTTATGTCCTGATTTTGTTATTGAATTACGTTCTCCTAGTGATAGTTTAAAGACGTTACAAAATAAGATGAAAGAGTATTTAGAAAATGGGACAAAGTTAGGATGGTTAATTAATCCAAAAGCTAAACAAGTAGAAATTTATCGACAAGGAAAAGAAGTTGAAATATTAGATAATCCTACAACATTATCAGGGGAAGATCTGCTACCTGATTTTGTGTTAGATTTAGAATTAATTTGGTAAAATGAGATTAGAGCTTAATTATTGAGGTAAAAAAATATGATTAATCCTCTAGAAATAAACTGTGATTCTTTGCAGATGACAGATGAACAATTTTTTCAACTCTGTCAAGATAATCGTGATTTAAGTTTTGAAAGAAATAGCAATGGAGATATATTAATTATGCCACCCACAGGAGGAAAAACAAGCAACAGAAATAGTTCAATCAATTATCAACTTTACGCCTGGAATCTTAAAAATAAATTAGGTGTTACTTTTGATTCTTCTGGAGGTTTTACATTACCAAATAAGGCAGATAGATCCCCTGATGCGTCTTGGATACCTCTAGAAAAATGGAATAATTTAACCCCTCAACAACGTCAAAAGTTCTTACCTTTATGTCCTGATTTTGTTATTGAATTACGTTCTCCTAGTGATAGTTTAAAGACGTTACAAAATAAGATGAAAGAGTATCTAGAAAATGGCACAAAGTTAGGATGGTTAATTAATCCAAAAGCTAAACAAGTAGAAATTTATAGACAAGGAAAAGAAGTAGAAATATTAGATAATCCCACAACTTTATCAGGGGAAGATATATTACCTAATTTTGTCTTAGATTTAGAATCAATTTGGTTGTAAAAATATTAATTTTTACAACCAAACCTTGACATTATAAATAATTCCGTAGGGCTTTAACAGTGTTAAACAGATCTTGATATATTATGCTGCTAATAATAAACAAGCTTGAATATCTTCAGCTTCTAAGTCAGGAAAATCAGCTAATATTTCTGATACTTCTACATTCAAAGCTAACATTTCTAAGATATCTGTTACCCTAATTCTCATACAACGAATACAAGGTTTTCCTCCACATTGTTGAGGTTTATAAGTAATTCTATTTAATAATTCTTGTTGTTGATTCATTGTAATATCTACCGTAGGGTGGGTTAGACGGGGATAATATAAATTATAACCAGTATTTAACTATCCGTCTTAACCCACCAATATACATAAATATTGTAGGTTTTTAACACTGTGTTTTACCCATCCTCTCATAATAACAATCTAGCTTAATCATAAAGGATTGGGCATAATATTATTATGCCCCTACAAGGTTTATAATTCAATTAAATATTGTTCTTTTCTACGGTATTCAGCAATTATTTTTTTTTGCGTTCTTTGAAATCGAATTAGTATTGATATCAGGAGAAAAATAGAACATACTAATGCGAATACTAACAGTAACACTGGGATAGCATCCACATTAATTTTGTTTGTAGTCCGGATTGAGTTAAGATATAGACTTAAGCCTCCTAGTGATGCACCAGATACTATTGTTAGTAAAATAGTAAGGTCTATGATCATCCGATTAAATCCTTTTTTTACCATTGCCAAAATTATTCTAGAAATTCCTAAATAAATTACTAGTGCAGCTTAGCAAAAATAATCCACCAGTCACTTATGATCTTTAAAGCCCTTAAATTTCCAAACGAACGGCTTAGCAAAATGTTGATTAAAGTAATCAATAAAATTGAGAATTTTTTGGGATAGTTCTTCAGTTGAACGGACAGTAATTCTTTTGAGTAAACGCCTGACTAAGATCTAAAACCAACACTCAATTTGATTAAGCCACGATGTATGTTTGGGAATATAAACAAAGCGAATTCGATGAGATTCATCTGATAAAAAATCTGCTCTGCTGTCCATAGATTGCAAAATCCCCTCCTTTCCTTTTCTCCCCAAATCAATAGTAATTCCACAGCTTTCTGCTACTAATTTGACTAAGCTTTCCGATTTATGAGTGTTGAGTTTATCTACAATAAAAATCCATTCTGCTTTTTCATCAATCTTAATCGTTCTCTGGATATGTTCAGAAAAATCTTGTTCTGTTCTTGTCGGTCCAATAGAGGGACTAACAACTTTTCCTCTTGCCACATCCCAGTTCGCAATCAAGCTTAAAGTTCCGTGTCTTTCATATTCAAATTCGATTTTTTCTACTTGTTTAGGCTTGATTCTTTTGTTCGGAAATAATCTCTCAAGAGCTTGAATCCCTGTCATTTCATCTGTACTAATTAAATGAATTCCTTGTTCTAACAAAGTTTTAGCTTCTTGATGAAGTTCACAGATATATTTGACTTGCTTTTTAAATTTTAAGGGATCATCAATTTTGGCATTTAACCAGTAACGAACGAGATGTGGTTGTAATGTCGCTTCCTTTTAAAAAACGCCCCACACTACGGGGGGAAATCTTTTCGACAATTCCTCTTTTTATGGCTTCATCCGCCAACTCTGAAGGTGTCCAATGGCTCACTGGTCTGTCTGATTTTTCACATTCTTCACAAGCGATCTCTACAATCTGGACTACTTGTTCGACCGTAAAGGATTTTGTTGTTCCAGGTCTTGGGCGATCGCTTAAAATTCCTTTGATCAAGACCATTAATGCTTTCTCCGTTACCTGTTGTTCTTCGGCGGCACTCAGTTTTTCTCTCTCCTCAAACCATCGCGATCGCCACTGACGCACTTGTACTCGGTCTAATTCTAATCTTCGACTAATCGAACTATTGCTCTCTCCTGATGCTGCGGCTAAGATTAGCTTGGCTCGTCTAACAAGGCGATAGGGGTTTGTTGTCCCTCTCACTATTTGTTGGAGTACTGTTTTCTATAGGTTGGAGAGGTTAATTGGCAATGCTTTTATCATGGACATCAACTTCGAGATTCTTCCGTTAGTTTCATTGAAACACATTGTCGTGGCTAGTCACGAAAATTTCTGTAAAAATCTGGTAGATTACTTTCGCCAAGCTGCACTAGTATGTTCAGACCACAACCTAAACAGAAAAGAAGGACCCCAGAATGGATCAACGCAGGAACCGGATTAATAGGAATAGCGATAACAATAGTTGCCCTCATCGTATCAATGCAAGGGAACCTTACCAAGCTAAGGGCTGACAGCGAGATGATTAAGCAAGATATTAGTGAAATCAAGGGGCAAATATATCCTCGAACCGAAGCAGAAGCACAATTTAACGCACTTCAAAACGAGTTCCAATCAGGCGATCGCCTACTAGAAGAGAAGATTAAACACCTTGAACAGCCATAGACCGAAACTCGTATTACACGAGTCTGTCATAGATTCGTGTCTATATACTACAAACCAGAAAGCAGAAAAACCATATTACAACCCCAAAAACATAAGTACAAATATCTATCTAAAATCTAAAGCGTTTATTAAGGTGCGAATATTAGCCCCTGAAACGTATTCTATATCAGCACTTCCCTACTCTTCCCTCATCTTCCCACTTAAGTCTTTGTGATCTCAATCCCAATAAATCTTACAAAGAATTCGGAGCGCCTCTTGCTTCATCCCTTAATACCGGTGTGGTAGGGGGTCAACGGGAGATGCTCGTTGTTTCTCCTGGACTTGCTGGAAATCCTGGTTTTGACCTGATATCTGACGCGGGTGCTAATCCTGGCGTATTGACCTATGATTCTGGTCCTCTTTCTAGCAACATTGCTACTTCCATTGTGCGCTGGGATGGAACCCAAGCAAATGCAATGTTGGAAGATATCTCACTCGATTTTGATCTTGATGATGGTATCGGAGACCCTGGGTTTGATGCAACCGGCATGGGTATGAACAATGCCTTTATCTGGGAGGGATTTGACTTAGATGTTGCTGACGGGGGCGGATCAACTTTCCTCAAAATGAGAGCTTATAGTGGGACTTCAGCCACAGAGCTTGTCTCGGAGTTGATTCTTGAACTTAATGAAGATACCATCGCTGACTTGTTGATCTTTAGGTTTGATGATTTTGACAGCATTGCGACGACGATCGCTCCAGGGGATGCCATGTTGATGGGGGCAGACTTTACTGCTTTAACCGCTATTGAATTCGAGATTATGGCTCCAGGAACCACAGACGTTACCTTAAACTTGCTAGAATCTGGTGATGCCGGAGGTAATCCTAGTGGTCCTCAGGATGTTCCTGAACCTGGTATGGTTATGGCTTTGGCTACTCTTGGCTTAACTGGTTTATTAGCTAAAAGAAAAAAAGCTAACTAGGATTTTTTGTAAGTAGAGAGTTAATTATTAATTCTCTACTTTTTTTTCATAAACATTCTACAGAAATATAGAGATTCCTCGTTCCTCGGAATGACAATTTAGAAAGATAAATTATCTATTGATAAGAATATGGGATAAGACCTAGCAATAGCTGAGTTTTATCCCATATTTTTCAAAGAGTTTTTATCCTTGAATCTTGTACTGTTTTAAACAGCAGCTAATCCATGAGCGGACATTTTCATGATCTCACGAGTAGAGAAACCAATATTACCTAAAGCTTCTCCATAGCTAATCATAAAGTCTTCCACTAAAGCCTCTTTTTCCATTCCTAGAATTTCGGCATCGTCTTCGACTTCGTTGAGCATTTGCCAAACAATGGGTAAATTTTCTTTATTGGCTTGTTCTAGTTCTGCTTTAGAGGCTTCAAAATTCTCTTTTAACCAAACTTCCCCAAAGTTGAGGTGACTGTATTCATCTTTGACTACATTTTCCGTGATTTTACGAGCAAAGGGATCAGCCACGGGAATATAGATATTATAAGCAGCGATCGCAAAAGCTTCGATAATCAAAGATTGAATCAATAAACAAGTCACAATTTTGCCTTCGGCCTTAGCAGTTTGAAAGTTGCCATGAAGTTGGGAGAAAAATCGTTCAGCATAGTCCATATCTGGAGTAACCTTCAGATTTTTGCCACAAGCTTGAAAGCCTTTTTTATGACGGTTTTCCATCTTAGAGAGACGAATTAACTCATCCTTGTCTCCTGGAAGAAGTTCGCCCATATCAATGTAATTTTCGTAGGCTTCTTGTTCTCCTTCAATGACAATAGCGTTGATGCGACTGTAAGCATCTTTATAAGTTTCGCTGTTAAAATCAAGTTCTGAGCGTACGGCAAGCTCTTGCATAAGCTATTTTATCTCCTTTGTTTTATGAACTAAGTTCGTGATTAAATGGGTTTCCCTAATTAGGTTAACGCAACTGACGATGTTAAGTATCGGTCAAGGGTTAGTAACCTTCGGCTATTGTCCATCTTATAAGTTCTCCTCTAAATGTATACACTTTAGGCAGAAAAGACAATTCAACAGATATGATCACAGAACACACAATCACGATTGGTTCCTTAGAATGGTTTTATCGGGAAGTTACCCCCAATAACCCCAACAATAAACCCCCAGTGGTTTTGCTTCATGGTTTGCCCAGTCATAGTTATATTTGGCGCAGGGTGATGGATAATTTAGGAGAGCAGGGGTTTCGGGCCATGGCCCCTGACTGGATCGGTTCGGGGTTTTCTGCTAAACCAGATAAAAGGGACTTCCCCTATACCTCAGATGCTTATGAGAAGGCGTTAGGTGAGTTTCTCGCAGGGTTAAAACTAGATCAGGTATCTTTAGTTGTGCAAGGGTTTTTGGCTTCTGTAGCCATCCAATACGCTTTTAACCATAGCCATACCATCCATCGCTTAATTGTCCTCAATACCCCTTTATCCCCTGAGATTAAACTCCCTTGGTTAATGCAGCAATGGACTATTCCCTTTGTGGGGGATATGGTGACTCAAGATCCCTTATTGGTGGATCGTACCCTGGAAAAAGGCAGTGGTTTTGTCATCGAAGACCAAGATTTAGATATTTTTCGAAAACCCTATCTAAAAAGTTCCGCGGTGGGACGAGCTTTGTTAACCACCACGAAAAATCTCAAACTATCTCAAACCATGAAAGACATAGAAAAGGGGTTTTCTGCTTGGGATGTTCCCACCTTGATGCTTTGGGGTATGGCCGATCCCTGGTTATCGGCGGATATTCCTGAAAAATTGACAGCTAACGCTTCTAATATTGAGATGGTGAAATTAGATGAGGCGAAACATTATCCTCAAGAACACTGGCCCAAAGAAGTTAGCGAAGAAATTATTACTTTTTTGCGTCGTCAAGTTGTATAAAATTACTGTCAGGTGGGCAATGCCCACCCTACTTCTGACTTCTGCTATAAAGCTTGAGCTAAATTAGATAACTGTTGACTATTTAAAACTTTACGTAACGTCTCGGCAATATGATGGGGATCTAAACTAACTAAAATATAGGGTAATTGAGCTTCAGCTAATTGTTCTAAAGCGTCACCAGTATTGACTTTGTTTTCTTGTTTTAGTTCAATATAATCGCTATTTTGTTTTAATTCTTTAATAATAACAGGGGCAAGAGTAGCGTAGGAATGTTGAGGGTTGCCAATAGCTGATGAGGCAGTTTGGGTTAAATCTTGCCAACTTTTAACCTTTGGGAAAAGTTGACCTAACTGACCACATAATTTTTGGAGACTTTGGCGACTTTTTGTGTTTGCTTTTTTCTGAAACAGGGATAACATTTCGGTCAATAATGCTCTTACCTGAGCAAAAACATCTTCATTACTAGAACTGTCTTCGTTATCCAGAATTTTGGTCAAATAGGCTTGAAGTTCTTTAAAAAAAGGTTCTGCTTCCTCAACAATTTTATTCGCTTCCTCTGGGTTGAGTCCAAAAGTTCCTTGGAGTTTTTCAATTAGACTCTGTAAAACATCGTATCCCTTTAAGAATAAAGATTCTAACTTTTGATCCGTAGTAATCTTATTTTCTCTGAGAATTTTAAAAGAATCTTCTAAGCGGTGAGCAATTTTTTGAATACTACTATAACCTAACATGGCGGCTCCCCCTTTAATTGAATGTGCCGCCCGAAACATCTCGTTAAGTCGTTCTTGATCTTCTACCACAGCAGATAGTTCTAACAGTCCCGTTTCCAGGGTTTCTAGATGTTCTTTGGCTTCCTCAATGAAATAACCCAGTATTTTTTGTTGATCCACAATAGTTCCCCCCTATGAGCCTTGAGCGTATAATGTTATATCCCAGATTCCGCACTTCAAAAAGTAGCATTAAATACTACAAGCCTGGGGTTAATAATTAAGTATAATTGCTTAAGCCCTTGAAGACAAAAAAGTGGGATAATTGTTTAAGTTGTTTCCTCTGTAAAAAAAGAGCGAAAAATGTCTTATTTAGAAGAAATACAAGTTAAAAATTTAGACCATTTAGGGATAGTAGCTGGTTTAATTGATGAAATAGGAATAGTCAAAATAATTAATAATAAATTAGGAATAGATGTTAGAGAAAAAATCTCAGCAGGTACAGTAGTTAAGTCTATTTTAATCAATGGACTAGGATTTGTTTCAAGACCTCTATATTTATTCAGTCAGTTTTTTCAAGATAAAGCTATTGAGAAATTGTTAGGAGAAAGAATTAAACCTGATTACCTTAATGATGATAAAATTGGGAGAGTAATGGATGAATTATATAAATATGGACTAAATGATATTTTTATTGAAGTAGTTTTAGAAGTAATTAAAAAATTTAAAATAGACCTTAAATACTCCCATTTAGATTCCACATCATTTCATTTAGATGGAGAATATAAAAGGGAAGAAGATAAAGAGAAACAGGAAGAAGAAAAAATTATTAAAGAAAGACCAATTTTTATTAAGAAAGGATATTCTCGGGATCATAGACCAGACTTAAAACAATGTGTCTTGGATTTAATAACAAGCCAAGATGGAGATATTCCATTATTTGTGAGAGTAGGAGATGGAAATGAATCTGATAAATCTGTATTTGGAAAAGTTTTAGTAGAATTCAAAAAGCAAATAAAGTTTGATAGTATCATGGTTTGTGATAGTGCTTTATATGGTCAAGAAAATCTCCAACTAATCCAACATTTAAAATGGATAACGAGAGTTCCAATGACCATAAAAAAAGCAAAAGAATTAGTGCAAAATATAGAGGTGGAAGAAGTAAAAGATGAAGATAAAGAAAAAAGAAGTGACCTAAATTTAGAAAGTTATACCTGGAAAGAAGAAATTGTTACTTATGGTGGAATCAAGCAAACTTGGTTAATAGTCTTGAGTGAAAAAAGACAGAAAAGTGATTTGGAAAAACTAGAAAAACAACTTTCCCAAGAAGAGAAGAAATCCCAAAAATTTCTTAAAGAAATACAATCTGAAGAATTTGAACATCCTCAAGCTGCTCGATATAAATTAAAAGCTATTAATAAAAAATTGAGATTGTTGGAAATAAAAGAAGTTGAACTGACTGAAACTTACTCGAAAAAAAAGGAAAAGATTTATAAAATGATTAGTCTGATCATCAAAAAAGATGAAGAGATAAGTAGAAAGACTAAAGAAGCAGGAAAATTTATTTTAGCAACTAACTTAGTAGAGGAAAATAAATTAGAAGCTAGTGAAATTCTGATAACTTATAAAAACCAGCAATCTACGGAAAGAGGATTTCGATTTTTGAAAGATCCCTTATTTTTTACTGATAGTTTCTTCGTTGAAAAACCAGAAAGAATAGAAACAATGTTATTTTTAATGTCTTTGTGTTTGTTGATTTATAACTTGGGGCAAAGAGAATTAAGAAATTGTTTAAAAAGAGTCAAAAAAGGAATAAATAATCAAGTAGGGAAAGTAACATTGCGTCCGACTTTGAGGTGGATATTTCAATGTTTTCAAGGTATTCATTATGTGATTTTAAACGGAGTTGAACAAATTGTCAATTTAACAGAAGAAAGGCGTTTTATATTGAGTTTATTACCTGCATCTTGTCAAAGATATTATCTATAAATTGAATTGGATAAAGCAAAAATAATAAAAGAATAAGAGTCTAATGATATCAAATGAGAAGAGGAAACTCTCCTTCGTTTGTGCTGAGTCTTGCTAAGTTTTCAATGAGTATAAATCTTCTTAATTTGATTATTTTTCCTAAAAATTTAATGAAAAGAGAAATATTCTTGCCCAGGTATGATTTTCGGACTTTTTAAAACTATGTATTTTTTTATACTACATTTTGAAGTGCGGAATCTGGGTTTCAAAGCTTCGAGAAGAATACCATCACCAGCATAACCATCGATAACCCCTTGTTGGAGTTTCGCAAAGCCATCGCTGCGACTGTTGACTACAATTACTTGTAAGTCTGGGGCAAGGGTTTTGAGAACTGCTTCATTAGTGGTATTAGCTTCCAAACCGATCCTTTTTGTTTTCAGTTCCTCCACAGAATCAATGGTGACTCCTTTTTTGACCAGAACTTGTGTTCCTGTGACAAAATAGCTGATAGAAAAATCAATATATCTTTCTCGGTTCCAGGTAAAGGAAGTCGGACCGCAAGAAATATCTACCTTTCTATCTCGAACATGATCTAAAAAGTTTTGAGTGTCAACTTCAACTAATTCAAGTTTTATGGGTTTGTCTAGGGCGGTTTCCACCTGACTTTGAATGACTCTCATAATATCGATACTATAGCCGACCCATTCCCCTTTTTCGTTAACATAACCAAAGGGTTTCGCGTCTTTCCAAGCCCCCGCACGAATAGTTCCTGTTCGCTCAATACGTTGTAAAATAGGTTCGGCGACCGATTTTAATGGCACTGCGACTAAGGCCAGAGAAAGCATCATTCCTAGAATTTTTTTCATCTTTTTTTTCCAGTTAGGATTGCCTAAAATATCCGATCTTTTAATTTTTATGAGTTCTTTTTTCGGGAGAAATTTAACGGCAGTTTACATGATTGCATTTTTAAGATACACCAAAAATCAATAAAATTCATCCTACGATACCATAAAACATTATTTGCAAGATATCTATACGCTTTGTGCATTGCTGCTCTTTTTTGAAAAAAGATGACACAATAATAAGTTTTTAATGAGAATTGTAACTATAACTTACTATTGCTTAAGATGTCTTAACATAGGGTTCTTAAGATTCTTTTTATTGGAATAAGGGATATAATTGGGTTAATGATTAAACAATGATACGCAAAAAAAATAACCAGAATTAATCCTTAGCAAACATTATCCCCAGTTAGAGGGGACTTTAAGGATAGTCTTGATTAAAAGCCCCTTAATTTATAATGACCTCAAAAACAACAAAGCCTAAAAAATTTGCTTTAACCACGCCCTTATATTATGTTAACGGAGTTCCCCATATTGGTAGTGCGTACACCACCATTATCGCCGATGTCATTGCTCGCCATAAAAGATTAATAGGTGATGAGGTTCTTTTAATCACGGGAACCGATGAACATGGGCAGAAAATACAGCGAACCGCCGAAGAAAAAGGACTAGCACCCCAAAAGCACTGTGATGAGATAGTGAGCAGTTTTGAGGAATTATGGCAGAAGCTAGAAATTCAATACGATCGCTTTAGTCGTACCACTGCCAGTAAACATGAAGTAATTGTTAAGGAATTTTTCGAGAGAGTTTGGGAGAACGGGGATATTTACTTAGCCCAACAACAAGGATGGTATTGTGTTGCTTGCGAAGAATTTAAAGAAAAACGAGAATTATTAGAAGATGGTTGTTGTCCCATTCATACTAACAAAAAAGCAGAATGGCGAGACGAAGAAAACTATTTCTTTAAACTGTCTAAATATCAAACAAAATTAGAGGAACTCTACGAAAAAAATCCTCAATTTATCCAACCAGAGAGCCGCCGCAACGAAATTCTCAACTTTGTTAATCAAGGTTTACAAGACTTTTCCATATCTCGCGTCAATTTGGAGTGGGGTTTTCCCATCCCCAAAGATCCTAGTCATACCATTTATGTGTGGTTTGATGCCCTTTTAGGCTATGTGACGGCCTTACTCGAACCAGAGGCCGAACCTACTCTAAATAATGCCTTATCGACTTGGTGGCCGATCAATTTGCATTTAATTGGTAAAGATATTTTACGCTTCCATGCTATCTATTGGCCAGCTATGTTAATGTCAGCAGAATTGCCTTTGCCAGATAAAGTTTTTGGTCATGGTTTTTTGACAAAAGATGGGCAAAAAATGGGCAAAACCCTGGGAAACACATTAGATCCCTTTGCATTAGTGGATAAATATGGTGCTGATGCAGTGCGCTACTATTTCTTAAAAGAGATAGAATGTGGAAAAGATGGAGACTTTAACGAGACTCGTTTTGTTAATATCCTTAACGCCGATCTCGCTAACGATTTAGGGAATTTGCTCAACCGAACCTTAGGAATGACCAAAAAATACTGTAAAGGTTCATTACCGGAGCTTACAGCAGCAGAATTACCCCAAGAACATCCCCTAAAAACCATAGGCTTAACTCTAGGGGAAAAGGTAATAAAAGCCTATGAAACCCTCAAATTTAACGAGGGATGTGAGGAGATTTTAACCTTGATCCGAGCAGGGAATAAATTCATCGATGAACAGGCCCCTTGGCGTTTGTTTAAAGAAGGAAAACAGGCCGAAGTAGAACAGATTTTGTATGGAGTGTTAGAATCAGTGCGTCTTGCTGCTTATTTATTAGCTCCTATTATTCCTAATCTCAGTAGCAAAATCTATGAACAACTTGGTTTTTCTGTGGACTTTAATCAAAGCGATCGCCTAAATCAAGTTATTCCTTTTACTCACCATAGCCAATGGGGCAAGCTAGCGGTTAATCAAAACCTAAGCAAACCGCAGCCCATTTTTGCTAAACTCGATCTTCCCTCAGAGGAGAACCCTTAACAATTGAAAAAATTAACATTTTTTCTATTTTTGTATTGAAAACAACCACTATTTTACGATGAAATACAAACCCGAACTCACTAATAATTTTCATAGTCCGTCCTTTTTTGACGAGCAACGAGGCATAACAACAATGTATGATGATTTTGACGATGATTCGATTTTCTCCCCGGAACAAGTCTTAGAAAATCGAGGAAGAGTGGCCATTTTTATCGATGGTTCTAATCTCTTCTACGCTGCATTACAATTAGGTATAGAAATCGATTATACGAAGCTCCTTTGTCGTTAACAGAGGGTTCTCGCCTTCTCAGAGCCTTTTTCTACACAGGGATGGATCGCACCAACGAAAAACAACAAGGGTTCTTATTGTGGATGAGACGCAACGGTTATCGCGTCATTGCCAAAGACTTAGTGCAACTGCCCGATGGCTCGAAAAAAGCTAATTTGGACGTAGAAATAGCCGTGGACTTGATGGCCCTAGTGGGTTCCTACGACACAGCCATTATTGTCAGTGGAGACGGAGACTTAGCTTATGCGGCGGACTCGGTTAGTTATCGTGGGGCCCGCATCGAAGTTGTTAGTTTGCGCTCAATGACCAGTGATAGTTTAATTAATGTTGCTGATCGCTACATTGATCTAGATCAAATAAAAGAGGATATTCAAAAAACCCGAAAGCCTAACATATCCTATAACAGTTACTCCGGCGTGGGAATGCTTGAACAAAATAAACCTTAGTCGAGATAATAAGATCTAATATCTTTTCTAAAAAATAGTATGAAGATATTGGCTAAGAGTTCCGGCATCAACTCCTAACTCGCTGCGCTCTTTGGCCGCTAAAATAGCAGCTTGAGCGTGCCACCAGGCAGCCGTTGCCACCATCGCCTCTAGAGTGTGATTGGTGGTTTTGTTTTGGGCTAATAGTCCCCCGATCAAACCAGTCAACACATCCCCACTGCCCCCTCTAGCTAAGGCCGGGGTACTTTCGGGAATTATCCAAATTTTGCCTTGAGGGTTGGCAATAATGGTTCTGGCTCCTTTTAACAAAATAATCGCTCCGCTTTGACTAGCGGCCTGTTTAGTGGCGCTTATTCTATCCTTTTCGGGGTTATGGATATCAGGAAAAAGACGCTTAAACTCCCCTAGATGGGGGGTCAAAACCGTAGCATTTTGCCGTTTAGATAAACGGTTTACCGTTCCCAGTTGGGCCAGGATGTTAAGTGCATCGGCATCTAAAACTAGGGGACATTTTGCTTCTAATACCCTAGTTACCACCTCCGTTGCTTCTCTGGTTAACCCTGGACCACAGGCAATGATATCATAGGAAGCGAAGTCTGTTGCAAGTGGGGGTAATGAGGCAATCACCCCCTTTTCTGACACAGGACAGTCAATCACCAAACCATCAGGAATTTTACCAACTAGCAGAGGTTTCAGGGACTCAGGCACCGCAACGGATAACATCCCCACACCGCTTGCTTTAGCCCCATTACTGCTCAAAATACTCGCCCCTGCGTAGCGATGGGAACCGGCAATGAGCAGTAAATGGCCTTGTTGATATTTATGGGTAAGTTGGGGACGGGGTAAGGGTAAAAACCCTAGTGCTAGGGTTTTGTGCAAAAGTTGTAGGGGAATGGGTTGGGGAATAGTTGAAAAGATATCTTTTAAGGGAATACCAAAATCGATTTTTTCAGCTATACCGGTGTAAGCTAAAGCTTGATCCTGAAAATAAACTGGTTTCCACAACCCCAAACAGAGACTATGAGTTGCTTTAACTGCTGTACCTAGCACTTCTCCGGTATCGGTGTGTAACCCAGAGGGAATATCAACACTCACCACAGGGATCGACCATTGATTGAGACGATCTACATCTATTGCTAGATTACCAGACAGCGGTCGCTTGAGTCCAAAACCAAATAAACCATCAATAATTAATTGACAATGGTTCAAAGATTCGAGATCGTTATGGTAAGGAATGCCCAAACTATGGGCATAGTTAGCGTGTTGTTGGGTTAACTCTTTTAGTTTGGTGAAGGGACAATAGACACAGACATCATAACCCTGTAGATGTAATTCCCTGGCAATAACCAAAGCATCTCCCCCATTATGACCCGGGCCGACTAATACCCCAACTTTGTCAACAGTATGGAGAGGATAAAGCTGTTGAATACGTTGGGAGGTTAACAGTGCCGCTTTTTCCATTAAAGCAGCTACTGGCATACCCCCCGCAAAAATTTTACCCTCAATGTTGGCCATTTGTTCGGTGGTAACAACAATAGAATTAAGTTCTTGTCTGGGTTCCATAAGTTTTCTGTAATATGGTGATTCCTATTATTAATTTATGTATCAATTAAGTTCTAGATTAGGAAAAAAGTTAAGCAAAAATTAATTTTCTTAGAAGAAAAGAATTTTTATAATACTCAATAGATAAACAATAATCTCTAAGAAAATGGCCACAGCTTACTTTCAAAATCTAATTGAATCCATTGAAACCTTGTCAATTGAGGATCAAGATTATTTGTTTGATTTAATCCGCAAAAGACGCATCGAAAAAAGACGCTCAGAAATTGCTGATAATGCTCAAGCTATTTTAACTGATTTACAAGAGGGAAAAGCTAAAATTGGCACAGTGGATGATTTAATTGCAGATTTGTTAGAGGAGGAGGATGATGAGAGTAGTTTGGAATAGTCATTTTAGACGAGCTTTTAAGAAATTGATTAAAAAGACTCCTGAACTACAAAATAAAATTACGAGTGTTTTAAGCTTATTAGCTAAAGATCCTTTTACTCCGTCTTTAAAGTCTCATAAATTAACGGGGAAATTAAATGATTTGTGGTCTTGTTCTGTTAGTTATGATTGTCGTATTATTTTTATCTTTTCTCAGGATGAAGACTCAGAAGAATCTTTAATTATCCTAGTGGATATTGGCTCACATGACGAAGTTTATTAATTTTAATTTTAATTATAATCAAATAGCTATTGATCATTGAATGTTTTGTCTTTAGAATTGATTAGCTGCATTACCTTTCGTTAACGTACCCTAGAGACTTGGATAATATAGGTTGGTTTGAGCAAAGAAACCCAACCTACAAAATCAGTGGTTTCACAATAGGGAAAAGGCGACACTCTAAGGTCACTCAATCACAATATCTTTGAAGCGAACATAAGCATCACAGCTATAGCCACAGAAACTAACAACCACCCCAGAAAAGTATCCTACACCTTGGGGGATACCCGTTGTAGGTTGTGATAACTTTCACTCCTATTCCCTGAGGTAGTACCAGGGTATGAAATTTATTTGTTTCCCCTCCACCTCCGACGCGGACAGTTGGCAGATACCTTGATCCATCAGGACCATATGCTGGGGATGCGTCATAATTTGGACTTTGGACAAAAAAAGTCCAATCATAATGTGACCCATAGACACTAATATCCTCGTCTTTATTAACCGCAGTCAATAATGTTTCGCAAGAGACTACGCTGGAGAAAACGCGACTGCATCTGAGTAACTTCCCTCTAATACGATAGCCGCTGCGACGAGATAGATATTCGTCAATTGCTGACGGACTCAGTCCAGTATTATTACCTTGCGAAGTTCCAGGTTGTATCAACTCACCGCAGACATTGCCACTAGTGCAGCTTAGCAAAAATAATCCACCAGTCACTTATGATCTTTAAAGCCCTTAAATTTCCAAACGAACGGCTTAGCAAAATGTTGATTAAAGTAATCAATAAAATTGAGAATTTTTTGGGATAGTTCTTCAGTTGAACGGACAGTAATTCTTTTGAGTAAACGCCGGACTAAGATCGAAAACCAACACTCAATTTGATTAAGCCACGATGTATGTTTGGGAATATAAACAAAGCGAATTCGATGAGATTCATCTGATAAAAAATCTGCTCTGCTGTCCATAGATTGCAAAATTCCCTCCTTTCCTTTTCTCCCCAAATCAATAGTAATTCCACAGCTTTCTGCTACTAATTTGACTAAGCTTTCCGATTTATGAGTGTTGAGTTGATCTACAATAAAAATCCATTCTGCTTTTTCATCAAACTTAATCATTCTCTGGATATGTTCAGAAAAATCTTGTTCTGTTCTTGTCGGTCCAATAGAGGGACTAACAACTTTTCCTCTTGCCACATCCCAGTTCGCAATCAAGCTTAAAGTTCCGTGTCTTTCATATTCAAATTCGATTTTTTCTACTTGTTTAGGCTTGATTCTTTTGTTCGGAAATAATCTCTCAAGAGCTTGAATTCCTGTCATTTCATCTGTACTAATTAAATGAATTCCTTGTTCTAACAAAGTTTTAGCTTCTTGATGAAGTTCACAGATATATTTGACTTGCTTTTTAAATTTTAAGGGATCATCAATTTTGGCATTTAACCAGTAACGAACGAGATGTGGTTGTAATGTCGCTTCTTTTTAAAAAACGCCCCACACTACGGGGGGAAATCTTTTCGACAATTCCTCTTTTTATGGCTTCATCCGCCAACTCTGAAGGTGTCCAATGGCTCACTGGTCTGTCTGATTTTTCACATTCTTCACAAGCGATCGCTACAATCTGGACTACTTGTTCGACCGTAAAGGATTTTGTTGTTCCAGGTCTTGGGCGATCGCTTAAAATTCCTTTGATCAAGACCATTAATGCTTTCTCCGTTACCTGTTGTTCTTCGGCGGCACTCAGTTTTTCTCTCTCCTCAAACCATCGCGATCGCCACTGACGCACTTGTACTCGGTCTAATTCTAATCTTCGACTAATCGAACTATTGCTCTCTCCTGATGCTGCGGCTAAGATTAGCTTGGCTCGTCTAACAAGGCGATAGGGGTTTGTTGTCCCTCTCACTATTTGTTGGAGTACTGTTTTCTGTAGGTTGGAGAGGTTAATTGGCAATGCTTTTATCATGGACATCAACTTCGAGATTCTTCCGTTAGTTTCATTGAAACACATTGTCGTGGCTAGTCACGAAAGTTTCTGTAAAAATCTGGTGGATTACTTTCGCCAAGCTGCACTAGCTATCTTCAACAAATTAATATAAACCCGTTTCCAATATTACCTTATCGTAAATATCTATCATATTAATCGGTATTTGTGTTCTGATTCGAGAGATTAGTATAATGAAATCTGAATCTAACTAGGGTTTGCTGAAAAAGTTTCTCCAAAATTTATGCCACTTTTGACCAAGAATTTTCTGACAAATCAATAAGTTTTAGTACATAAAAATTGTTTAAAGTATAATCAAAATTAATGAAAGGCGGTTTGATGAGTTCCCCTGTTCTATTATTAGTAAATAAGGACAAAAAAAGCGACAAAAACTGCCTCAGAAGTTTAGAAAGATTGACAACTAAAAATGTAATAGCAATAGATGTAATGGAGGTTTCAGGGAGTTTTGTCATCACGAGATTTAGGCTAAATCTTCGTTTAGCTTGTCCAAACTTTCCCTCAATAGCATTACGGAAGCATTCATCGGAGTGGGCTTGTTTCTTTTCTTCTTCACTGACATTTTTCGGAGGTCTTCCTAACTTCGGACCACTGATTCTTATCCCTCTTTCCTTACACCAATTTCTGTTTTCCCTAGTTCGATAAATTTTATCTACATGGACGGATTCGGGATAATAGCCAAACGTTTCTTTATACTTTTCTACTTGTTCTTTTAAATGACAAGATTCATTGAAGTTTTCCCAACTTATTTTGTCTAGAAACACATAGTTATCTACACAGCTTACTGAGAGTTTAGCTCCAAACTCTATTGGTTTTCCTGCTTTTCCCCTCACTATTGGACGAATATGCCGTTGAGTTAAACTTACAATTCTTTGAGGAACACTCTGGGTCTTATTCTCCCACATTGACTGTTGTTGTTCATAAACTTTTTTGATAGTCTCTAGACAATTTTTCTGTCTTTTACTCAGATTTTCCAGGGAAGCCCCAGCTTGAATTAAGTCTTCTATATTTCCTAAATTTTTCTTAAGGTATTTTAACTGTTTCCCGATAGCTTTTCTTCTTTCTTGATAAGATACTTTTCGTTTTTTAGCTACTTTTAAGTATTCCTTTCTAGCAATTTTTCTAGAAGTTCTCGGCTTTTTTCTCAATTTTACTCTTAATGGTTTATAAAGATTATCTATTATTCTTTCTGTCTCAATTCTGGCTTGATTTAATATGCCTAAATCCGTTGGGTATTTGATGTCTGCTGGCGCACAAGTCGCATCTAAAATTAGTTTACCTTTATTTTTTATTTTTTCTCCTTTTTCTTGGAGACAATCCTTTTTTTTTACTTCTTTATCACTCTTGTCTATTTCTCTTTTTACTATTTTTTTATTGATTTTGTTTATCAATTCTCCATCAATTCTTTTCCTAAAATGAACTAGCATTGAAGATTCCAGTGGTGGCTCTTGTTGATAACAATTTAAACCTATAAAGTATTGTAGATAGGGATTTTCTCTAATCTTTTCTATAGTTTCTCTATCACTTGTTCCTAATTTTTCCTTAATAATTAATGTCCCTAATGCCATTCTAAATAGTTTGGCTGGCGCACCTTTTTCTGCTGAAAAAAGTTTAGCATATTCTTCCTCAAAATCATCCCAAGGTATCAACTCTGCCATGATTACCCAACGATTATTGGGGGACAATTTGCCCTCGAAAGGTAATTCAAATTTTTCTGGGGGCGGTAAAGGTTGCTCCTCTTTTCGATACATTTGTTCTTGACCAACAACTGGGAGGTGTTTCTACCAATTATAGCGGTTTGTAGCCGACAAAGCTGATCTTTTTTGCGATCGCGAATATGGGTGTAACCTTTTAACCCAGATTCCGCACTTCAAAAAGTAGTATTAAATACTACAAGCCTGGGGTTAATAATTAAGTATAATTGCTTAAGCTCTTGAAGACAAAAAAGTGGGGTAATTGCTTAAGTTGTTTCCTCTGTAAAAAAAGAGCGAAAAATGTCTTATTTAGAAGAAATACAAGTTAAAAATTTAGACCATTTAGGGATAGTAGCTGGTTTAATTGATGAAATAGGAATAGTCAAAATAATTAATAATAAATTAGGAATAGATGTTAGAGAAAAAATCTCAGCAGGTACAGTGGTTAAGTCTATTTTAATCAATGGACTAGGATTTGTTTCAAGACCTCTATATTTATTCAGTCAGTTTTTTCAAGATAAAGCCATTGAGAAATTGTTAGGAGAAAGAATTAAACCTGATTACCTTAATGATGATAAAATTGGGAGAGTAATGGATGAATTATATAAATATGGACTAAATGATATTTTTATTGAAGTAGTTTTAGAAGTAATTAAAAAATTTAAAATAGACCTTAAATACTCCCATTTAGATTCCACATCATTTCATTTAGATGGAGAATATAAAAGGGAAGAAGATAAAGAGAAACAGGAAGAAGAAAAAATTATTAAAGAAAGACCAATTTTTATTAAGAAAGGATATTCTCGGGATCATAGACCAGACTTAAAACAATGTGTCTTGGATTTAATAACAAGCCAAGATGGAGATATTCCATTATTTGTGAGAGTAGGAGATGGAAATGAATCTGATAAAGCTGTATTTGGAAAAGTTTTAGTAGAATTCAAAAAGCAAATAAAGTTTGATAGTATCATGGTTTGTGATAGTGCTTTATATGGTCAAGAAAATCTCCAACTAATCCAACATTTAAAATGGATAACGAGAGTTCCAATGACCATAAAAAAAGCAAAAGAATTAGTGCAAAATATAGAGGTGGAAGAAGTAAAAGATGAAGATAAAGAAAAAAGAAGTGACCTAAATTTAGAAAGTTATACCTGGAAAGAAGGAATTGTTACTTATGGTGGAATCAAGCAAACTTGGTTAATAGTCTTGAGTGAAAAAAGACAGAAAAGTGATTTGGAAAAACTAGAAAAACAACTTTCCCAAGAAGAGAAGAAATCCCAAAAATTTCTTAAAGAAATACAATCTGAAGAATTTGAACATCCTCAAGCTGCTCGATATAAATTAAAAGCTATTAATAAAAAATTGAGATTGTTGGAAATAAAAGAAGTTGAACTGATTGAAACTTACTCGAAAAAAAAGGAAAAGATTTATAAAATGATTAGTCTGATCATCAAAAAAGATGAAGAGATAAGTAGAAAGACTAAAGAAGCAGGAAAATTTATTTTAGCAACTAACTTAGTAGAGGAAAATAAATTAGAAGCTAGTGAAATTCTGATAACTTATAAAAACCAGCAATCTACGGAAAGAGGATTTCGATTTTTGAAAGATCCCTTATTTTTTACTGATAGTTTCTTCGTTGAAAAACCAGAAAGAATAGAAACAATGTTATTTTAATGTCTTTGTGTTTGTTGATTTATAACTTGGGGCAAAGAGAATTAAGAAATTGTTTAAAAAGAGTCAAAAAAGGAATAAATAATCAAGTAGGGAAAGTAACATTGCGTCCGACTTTGAGGTGGATATTTCAATGTTTTCAAGGTATTCATTATGTGATTTTAAACGGAGTTAAACGAATTGTCAATTTAACAGAAGAAAGGCGTTTTATATTGAGTTTATTACCTGCATCTTGTCAAAGATATTATCTATAAATTGAATTGGATAAAGCAAAAATAATAAAAGAATAAGAGTCTAATGATATCAAATGAGAAGAGGAAACTCTCCTTTGTTTGTGCTGAGTCTTGCTAAGTTTTCAATGAGTATAAATCTTCTTAATTTGATTATTTTTCCTAAAAATTTAATGAAAAGAGAAATATTCTTGCCCAGGTATGATTTTCGGACTTTTTAAAACTATGTATTTTTTTATGCTACATTTTGAAGTGCGGAATCTGGGTTAAAATCAACCCGAATTAGACAAAGATGAAAAGATAAATCAATCACTCATTTTTCAAAAAAAATTATTAATAAAATCTCTAATAGTACTAGATTGTTAGAATAAAATATGCTATAATTTAATTATTAAAGCAATTTACCTTAAACTAATTTAATGAGTCCCAGTCATCCCCGAACCCCTCGTCAAGTAATCAACTTTAGTAAACAGAAAGGAAAAGAAATAATCGCTAATTTTGATGGGGGACTAATCACTTCAGATGCGGGGATTGTCTGGATAGCTGAGTTGGATAAAAAACTGGGAATTACGGAGAAGTTTGGTAACTGTTTTCAAGATCATCGTCATCAATCTTATGTAGATCATTCCGTTCATGAGTTATTAGCACAAAGGCTTTATGGAATTATTTTAGGCTATGAAGATGTCAATGACCATGATAAATTACGTCACGATCCTGCCCTTAAGATCGCTTTAGAAAAGCTTAATGAACTTGAAGATAAAAAGGGATGGTTAGCTGGAAAAAGTACAATTAATAGATTGGAATATTGTCCTGAGACTATTCTCGACCAAAAAACGAGTCGTTATCATAAAATAGAACCCAACTTTGAAGCCATTGAAAAATCTTTTGTTGAATTTTGTTTAGAGTCTTATAAAAAACCTCCCTTAAGTATTATATTAGATATGGATGTCACGGATGACCAAGTACATGGTAATCAAGAAGGGGCATTTTTTAATAGTTATTATCACGGAGTATGTTATGCTCCTTTATATATTTTCTGTGGGCATCATTTATTAGTTGCTAAACTTCGTTCATCTAATGTAGATCCAGCCGATGGAGCCTTAGACGAATTACAAAGAATTATCGGACTAATTAGAGAAAAATGGTCAGAGACTCATATCCTAGTTAGGGGTGATAGTGCCTATGCCCGTGAAGAAATCTTCTATTTTTGTGAAAATCAGCCTTTAGTTGATTATGTTATAGCTATGGGAACAAATGGCGTTCTTAAGTTACGAGCGGATGATGTAATTGAAAAAGCCAAACATGAATATGAAAAAAAACTAGCTCCAATAACTGAATTAATGGATAGTTTATTTCAGAAAAAAGAAGATTTAGAAGAAGTTAAAAAATTAGTACCAATTTCTACTTGGTATCGCTCTATTCGTTATAAAACAGAAAAGTCATGGAGTTGTCAAAGAAGAGTAGTGACAAAAGTTTGTTATGGAAGTGATGGCTTAAAAATGCGCCATGTGGTGACATCTTTGCCCGCTTCAAAAATTCCACCCTCAAAACTTTATACAAAAAAATACTGTCCGAGAGGCGAGATGGAAAATCGGATTAAAGAACAACAATTAGACTTGTTAGCTGATAGAACTTCAACTCAAACATTTCAAAGTAATCAACTAAGATTATGGATACATTCCTGGGCCTATGTTCTCATAAATGCTTTTCGTCAACACTGTTTAAAAAAAACTTCATTGGCTAAAGCAACTGTGGGAAGAATACGTCTAAATCTTCTTAAGTTGGGAGCCAGAATAAAGATTAGTTGTAGAAGAATTATTATCGCTATAGCTAGTGCTTGTCCTTATCAAGATATTTTGTCTATTGCTAACAAAAGAATTAAAACTATTCCTAATACTGGATAAGTAGAATAAGTTGTTTTTCAAAAAAGATATCTATCATAAGTTGTTGACTGACTGATACTTTCATTTAGTCTTATTTATCGTGGAGAAAATCAAAAGTTAATATAATTATTCCCTCTTAAACTCAATTTTTGGATAATCAAAGTCAATTTTTTTATTCATCTATATTCAAAATTTCTATTAGTCCTAAAAATTATCATTTTTCATCTCTGGATTGGGCTTTCAAATTAATTTGTGAGAAATCCGGGATTAGAGAAGTATATTAAGAACAAAAAATCTCAAGCACAAACACTAGCTAGACCTTTTCGTGTAGCTAAAAACTTTGTTCAAAAGCTCTTTTTCGTTTTTTTGAGATTAAACTAGTGCAGCTTGGCGAAAGTAATCCACCAGATTTTTACAGAAACTTTCGTGACTAGCCACGACAATGTGTTTCAATGAAACTAACGGACGAATCTCGAAGTTGATGTCCATGATAAAAGCATTGCCAATTAACCTCTCCAACCTACAGAAAACAGTACTCCAACAAATAGTGAGAGGGACAACAAACCCCTATCGCCTTGTTAGACGAGCCAAGCTAATCTTAGCCGCAGCATCAGGAGAGAGCAATAGTTCGATTAGTCGAAGATTAGAATTAGACCGAGTACAAGTGCGTCAGTGGCGATCGCGATGGTTTGAGGAGAGAGAAAAACTGAGTGCCGCCGAAGAACAACAGGTAACGGAGAAAGCATTAATGGTCTTGATCAAAGGAATTTTAAGCGATCGCCCAAGACCTGGAACAACAAAATCCTTTACGGTCGAACAAGTAGTCCAGATTGTAGCGATCGCTTGTGAAGAATGTGAAAAATCAGACAGACCAGTGAGCCATTGGACACCTTCAGAGTGGGCGGATGAAGCCATAAAAAGAGGAATTGTCGAAAAGATTTCCCCCCGTAGTGTGGGGCGTTTTTTAAAAAGAAGCGACATTACAACCACATCTCGTTCGTTACTGGTTAAATGCCAAAATTGATGATCCCTTAAAATTTAAAAAGCAAGTCAAATATATCTGTGAACTTCATCAAGAAGCTAAAACTTTGTTAGAACAAGGAATTCATTTAATTAGTACAGATGAAATGACAGGGATTCAAGCTCTTGAGAGATTATTTCCGAACAAAAGAATCAAGCCTAAACAAGTAGAAAAAATCGAATTTGAATATGAAAGACACGGAACTTTAAGCTTGATTGCGAACTGGGATGTGGCAAGAGGAAAAGTTGTTAGTCCCTCTATTGGACCGACAAGAACAGAACAAGATTTTTCTGAACATATCCAGAGAACGATTAAGATTGATGAAAAAGCAGAATGGATTTTTATTGTAGATAAACTCAACACTCATAAATCGGAAAGCTTAGTCAAATTAGTAGCAGAAAGCTGTGAAATTACTATTGATTTGGGGAGAAAAGGAAAGGAGGGGATTTTGCAATCTATGGACAGCAGAGCAGATTTTTTATCAGATGAATCTCATCGAATTCGCTTTGTTTATATTCCCAAACATACATCGTGGCTTAATCAAATTGAGTGTTGGTTTTCGATCTTAGTCCGGCGTTTACTCAAAAGAATTACTGTCCGTTCAACTGAAGAACTATCCCAAAAAATTCTCAATTTTATTGATTACTTTAATCAACATTTTGCTAAGCCGTTCGTTTGGAAATTTAAGGGCTTTAAAGATCATAAGTGACTGGTGGATTATTTTTGCTAAGCTGCACTAGCTGTGTGAAGCTATTCATTTACAAAGGAATATCAGAATCAATCTCAAACCATAGTGTTGCGCCATAGTTTTTCTTGTGTTCTGGGTCATAAATCAGTCGACCAATTCCTGGAATTCTCACCTCATTACACAAGAAACTATGTCCCCCCATTTTCACGTCAATAACAGGGTGATGGGTCTTATTGTCGCGATTATATCTGAGTATAGTCTGAATAACATGGATATAGGTCATGATGTCTTGTTTCCGTATTCGCCAGCGACCTTTTGGACCTTTATTTTTACGGCTTATTTTCGGCATTCCACCGGAAGAGACAGGGATTTTCCAGCGACGACCCTCTTTAAAGGCTCCTTCGATACGACCATCTACAGCCAGTTTTCGCACACGCTGAACGGATAAGTGAAGTCGACAAGCTGCTTGAGTTGTTCCAATATAAGTTTCTGACATTGAGATATTTACTGTTGCGCTATAGTTAAAACCATTATATAGCCTTTGTTTGGAGTTTGGTATTGAACACACCCCATCTAAATCAAAGATTATAGTGAGACTGATAACTGATTGCTATATTTCCCTATTTCACTTCCAGCAAATCTACACCATCAATAAAAATTCCACAGCAACCTGAACTATATTCCCATTTAACTTTATAACTTCCATTATCTTGTATATATTGGCTGACATCGTTAATAATTAAAGCGATAACAAGACTAATTAAAGAGAAAAATACTAAATTATCCCTTGGTATCTGAATAATTTTTTGTGAAATATTATCAAATAAATTGTCCATAATTTTTCTAAATGATCAGTTTTTCTGAATTCTAAATTAATAAATAGCTGCTTCGGGTTTCATTATACCGATCGCCCTTAGTCCAGAAATCACACGAACCCCAATAAATGCCCCTACTAAGGAACGGACTAAATTTTCTAAGGGCATGATAGGAATTAACAAGATCCATACCTCCTCAGGCCAATTAAACATGATATAAGTAATCATTGCCTGACTGACATGATAAACCCCAGCAACTGTCCAACTACCAAAAAATAAACCCAACCAAACTAACCGTAAATTTTCACTATTAATCCATTTGGCAAATAAAATTCTTGTAGGTAATATAAACAATAATATCCCTGACCAATTAATAAAAGAACCCTTAACAATAACAGAAAGAGAAACTTGATTATTCATGGCGCGAGAAGTATAAATGTAAAAGGCCACTACAAAAAAAATACTCAGAAAAAACCACCAATATTTACGCTGTTTACCAATTACCATACAACCAGCAGCAAAACTGGCCACCATTGCCCCAAATATAGATACAGGAGGAATACCGGCCGTATGAGGGGCTAGAAATACCCCCATTAGGGTTCCAATACCACTAGCTAATGCACCCCCTACCGGTCCTAAAACCCATCCCAGGAGGGGAAATATACCTTGACTGAGGGGAAATATACCACCAGAGCCAATGGTAATAGAAAAAGGTATAAAAGCTAAGACTGTCACTACAGCAGACATAACGACAATATAATCTAAAGGGGTTCCATCAATAGAGGCACTTCCTAAAGATTTGACCTCTCTTTGTTGTCCAGAAGGTTCAATCATTATTATTTTTCTCTAAAAGTTGATTATTTTGATCGATTATATCATTGTTATCACAGTTATATGATATATAATGTAAATTCTTATAGTTTGATTTTTATCTTTCTAACGGTGATTTCCAAATCAATTTTATTAATTAATTGGCTCAACTGATAATGAAAAAATTTTATAGTGCTGTTAAATCAAGTTTAGCCTTACGAGTATTAATTGGATTTATTTTAGGTATATTAGCAGGTTTATTTTTTGGAGAAATGACCTCAGTTTTAGGAGTGGTCGGACTAGTGCAGCTTGGCGAAAGTAATCCACCAGATTTTTACAGAAACTTTCGTGACTAGCCACGACAATGTGTTTCAATGAAACTAACGGAAGAATCTCGAAGTTGATGTCCATGATAAAAGCATTGCCAATTAACCTCTCCAACCTACAGAAAACAGTACTCCAACAAATAGTGAGAGGGACAACAAACCCCTATCGCCTTGTTAGACGAGCCAAGCTAATCTTAGCCGCAGCATCAGGAGAGAGCAATAGTTCGATTAGTCGAAGATTAGAATTAGACCTAGTACAAGTGCGTCAGTGGCGATCGCGATGGTTTGAGGAGAGAGAAAAACTGAGTGCCGCCGAAGAACAACAGGTAACGGAGAAAGCATTAATGGTCTTGATCAAAGGAATTTTAAGCGATCGCCCAAGACCTGGAACAACAAAATCCTTTACGGTCGAACAAGTAGTCCAGATTGTAGAGATCGCTTGTGAAGAATGTGAAAAATCAGACAGACCAGTGAGCCATTGGACACCTTCAGAGTTGGCGGATGAAGCCATAAAAAGAGGAATTGTCGAAAAGATTTCCCCCCGTAGTGTGGGGCGTTTTTTAAAAAGAAGCGACATTACAACCACATCTCATTCGTTACTGGTTAAATGCCAAAATTGATGATCCCTTAAAATTTAAAAAGCAAGTCAAATATATCTGTGAACTTCATCAAGAAGCTAAAACTTTGTTAGAACAAGGAATTCATTTAATTAGTACAGATGAAATGACAGGGATTCAAGCTCTTGAGAGATTATTTCCGAACAAAAGAATCAAGCCTAAACAAGTAGAAAAAATCGAATTTGAATATGAAAGACACGGAACTTTAAGCTTGATTGCGAACTGGGATGTGGCAAGAGGAAAAGTTGTTAGTCCCTCTATTGGACCGACAAGAACAGAACAAGATTTTTCTGAACATATCCAGAGAACGATTAAGATTGATGAAAAAGCAGAATGGATTTTTATTGTAGATAAACTCAACACTCATAAATCGGAAAGCTTAGTCAAATTAGTAGCAGAAAGCTGTGGAATTACTATTGATTTGGGGAGAAAAGGAAAGGAGGGGATTTTGCAATCTATGGACAGCAGAGCAGATTTTTTATCAGATGAATCTCATCGAATTCGCTTTGTTTATATTCCCAAACATACATCGTGGCTTAATCAAATTGAGTGTTGGTTTTAGATCTTAGTCAGGCGTTTACTCAAAAGAATTACTGTCCGTTCAACTGAAGAACTATCCCAAAAAATTCTCAATTTTATTGATTACTTTAATCAACATTTTGCTAAGCCGTTCGTTTGGAAATTTAAGGGCTTTAAAGATCATAAGTGACTGGTGGATTATTTTTGCTAAGCGGCAGTAGTGCTTGTCCTTATCAAGATATTTTGTCTATTGCTAACAAAAGAATTAAAACTATTCCTAATGCTGGATAAGTAGAATAAGTTGTTTTTTAAAAAAGATATCTATCATAAGTTGTTGACTGACTGATACTTTCATTTAGTCTTATTTAGGGTTTGCTGAATAAAAGCAAAACCCTATTCTTTAAAAGGTTACACCCATATTCGCGATCGCAAAAAAGATCAGCTTTGTCGGCTACAAACCGCTATAATTGGTAGAAACACCTCCCAGTTGTTGGTCAAGAACAAATGTATCGAAAAGAGGAGCAACCTTTACCGCCCCCAGAAAAATTTGAATTACCTTTCGAGGGCAAATTGTCCCCCAATAATCGTTGGGTAATCATGGCAGAGTTGATACCTTGGGATGATTTTGAGGAAGAATATGCTAAACTTTTTTCAGCAGAAAAAGGTGCGCCAGCCAAACTATTTAGAATGGCATTAGGGACATTAATTATTAAGGAAAAATTAGGAACAAGTGATAGAGAAACTATAGAACAGATTAGAGAAAATCCCTATCTACAATACTTTATAGGTTTAAATTGTTATCAACAAGAGCCACCACTGGAATCTTCAATGCTAGTTCATTTTAGGAAAAGAATTGATGGAGAATTGATAAATAAAATCAATAAAAAAATAGTAAAAAGAGAAATAGACAAGAGTGATAAAGAAGTAAAAAAAAAGGATTGTCTCCAAGAAAAAGGAGAAAAAATAAAAAATAAAGGTAAACTAATTTTAGATGCGACTTGTGCGCCAGCAGACATCAAATACCCAACGGATTTAGGCATATTAAATCAAGCCAGAATTGAGACAGAAAGAATAATAGATAATCTTTATAAACCATTAAGAGTAAAATTGAGAAAAAAGCCGAGAACTTCTAGAAAAATTGCTAGAAAGGAATACTTAAAAGTAGCTAAAAAACGAAAAGTATCTTATCAAGAAAGAAGAAAAGCTATCGGGAAACAGTTAAAATACCTTAAGAAAAATTTAGGAAATATAGAAGACTTAATTCAAGCTGGGGCTTCCCTGGAAAATCTGAATAAAAGAGAGAAAAATTGTCTAGAGACTATCAAAAAAGTTTATGAACAACAACAGTCAATGTGGGAGAATAAGACCCAGAGTGTTCCTCAAAGAATTGTAAGTTTAACTCAACCGCATATTCGTCCAATAGTGAGGGGAAAAGCAGGAAAACCAATAGAGTTTGGAGCTAAACTCTCAGTAAGCTGTGTAGATAACTATGTGTTTCTAGACAAAATAAGTTGGGAAAACTTCAATGAATCTTGTCATTTAAAAGAACAAGTAGAAAAGTATAAAGAAACGTTTGGCTATTATCCCGAATCCGTCCATGTAGATAAAATTTATCGAACTAGGGAAAACAGAAATTGGTGTAAGGAAAGAGGGATAAGAATCAGTGGTCCGAAGTTAGGAAGACCTCCGAAAAATGTCAGTGAAGAAGAAAAGAAACAAGCCCACTCCGATGAATGCTTCCGTAATGCTATTGAGGGAAAGTTTGGACAAGCTAAACGAAGATTTAGCCTAAATCTCGTGATGACAAAACTCCCTGAAACCTCCATTACATCTATTGCTATTACATTTTTAGTTGTCAATATTTCTAAACTTCTGAGGCAGTTTTTGTCGCCTTTTTTGTCCTTATTTACTGATAGTAGAACAGGGGAACTCATCAAACCGCCTTTCATTAATTTTGATTATACTTTAAACAATTTTTGTGTACTGAAACTTATTGATTTGTCAGAAAATTCTTGGTCAAAAGTGGCATAAATTTTGGAGAAACTTTTTCAGCAAACCCTATTTATCGTGGAGAAAATCAAAAGTTAATATAATTATTCCCTCTTAAACTCAATTTTTGGATAATCAAAGTCAATTTTTTTATTCATCTATATTCAAAATTTCTATTAGTCCTAAAAATTATCATTTTTCATCTCTGGATTGGGCTTTCAAATTAATTTGTGAGAAATCCGGGTAAAGCATAACACTTCTTTGGGTCAATTAAATCTAAGAGATTGATGGGGAACATAGCGATCGCAAACAATAAAAATCCTTGAATGTGCTTTTATATAAAGATTATACTGGCTTGACTTCTTCTTCAACAACAGATCCCTGGAATCCATAAAGAGCCATTGATAATTCTAGGGATTTTCGGAAAATCGGGTATGAAAACTACCGTTTTTAAACCAGTATTGTTTCAATTCATGATGAGGGGTATGCAAACTTGCCTTGACTTGATAAAGAAGAATTTGTCGGTGATTTCCTAGCCAAACCCGCTTTTTGGGATCAACAGAAATTAAAGTTCCGCCCAAACTGATTACGCATTTTTCAAATCGTTCAATGGCGGAATAATCTAGGGTTTCAAAAATAAAAAAATTCCCCTCACAGATTAAGTGACGACTGCGAATCCAAGCTTGCATTTTTTTCCGAGCAACTGGAGGAAGCATAAGGAATAGGAACAGATTCGACAATTAACAATTAACAATTATAAGAGTGACCTTTTATGCAGAAGTTGAAACATCGGGAAGTTCTTGGGCGAAACTCTGGCGTTTTTCAAATCTCAACCGATCGGTTGTTGTCCCCCACACCTGTTCATGAGTATTAATATCTAATCCTCGTTCAATACAATCAGGGGTAATGGTTTTGAGAATGTCTCGTTCTCTTCCTGCTCCTGCATAGAGTATAGGCTCTTTGAGTCCATAATTCTCAACTATTACCTGTCCCTCTTTTTGGACAAATCGATGGACTCCTTGACGATAGGGACTCCAAAGATCATAGTCGTAAGCTTGCTCAGAATAAAAGCCAATCCCCTCAAAAAAATCCCAAGATAAAGGACGAAAAAATACCCGAATATGAGGGTAATCTTTGGGACTAGAAGCGGCTTGTTTTTGGTTACTAAAATCCCCTGCAAGCCAGTGCGCTAACTTTAGACTCAATTGTTCTTTAAGCATTTTTCCTATCTTAGAAATATAGTCAATAAATCATGATTTGGGGTCAAGAACGCGAGTTTCTGAGGAAAAAGAAGCAGTAACAACCCCTGACCCTTGACTTGTTTTAATCAAAGATACTCGTAGGCGAAAATTGGGATTGATAAACCAAATTTTTTCTTCAGCCATAGCACGATCATATGCTGTTGTTAACACAAATGTGCCATCTTCAGTAATTTGATACTGACCAACAGAAGGAATGGTTTCTGCATAACCCATATCTCGCAACAATCGTCCAACTTTGGGATTGTCTGGATCTGGTATAGGAACTAAAATAGTAGTCCCCTCAAAGGGTTCCTCTTTTTCATCCCAATCTGTTTCTCCTTCCCAACTCATGCGAAAAGGATGAGCAGCTAAAGCCGGGTCAATCTTGTACAATTGACACAGATCAATAACTTCCTTGTCTGACTCTTTGAGGGCAATAATATCAATGTTTGAAGTTACTTCTTCAAAGTGCCTGAAAGCTAGATGGTGGGCGCTGCGTTGAGAACGCCAACTTCCTAGGGACAGTTCAACAAATTTAGTAATATCCATCTTTATACCTCCAGGGTACTCCCTTTATAGCGGAGCTTAACAGCGAGGGGCAGGTCGTTCAACAAATAAACTGAGAAGAGCGAATCCTTGTTTTTAGTAAGCATAATTGTATCCGTCAAGGAGATGAATATGTGTTAGATATTTAGGGTTTGGGGACTCTCTTGTTTGAAATCCTCGGTGTTATAAATCAGATAACGGCAATATCTTGGTGGAAATTCATCCCCACCTAAAATGTCGGTATCCCTGATAGCATTTTTAGGTGGGGACTTATGCACGACATTTAAGTTAAATCAAGCCCCCGTTATACTGCCCTAAGCAGTTAACGGCGAGTTTGTGACTTATAGATGGGGACTGCGCAAAAAAGTTTGTTCAATAAAGAGAGCGAATTAAAAATTCGCTACCAAAACTTTTTAAGATCCGAGGAAAGATGACACCATATAGATTAAGCAACTTCAGTAATGCTGACAATCTTGCCACCTGCCCGATGAATCCGTTGAATTTGTGGACTCATACGGTCTCCAGGAACGATATACTCGGTGGTACTAATGCGACGAGGAGCATCAAACTTAGCCCCTTTAACCAATATTTTAAAGGTCTTGACTGTAGCATCTTTGGAGATTCCTAAACGTCCTCCCTTACTCGGTAGAACAATTTTTCCTCCTTGATTACTGGCCACTTCATCGACCAAACGAGAGCCTTTAAAGGCACTATCAACGCCAGCATAGCCTTGATAGAGGGATAAAGTGCGGTTATAACCCACTTGCTTGGAACCAACTTGGCTTTGCGCCCCTTGATAGTAAGGGACGATATTATCGCCGAATTTCTGCTGATACTCATCGCTATCAAGGTAAGAATCGATTTCCGCCTCATACCCAGACTCAATACAAAGGCGAATATGGCTCGACAGTTCCGCTTGGTCTTGGGGAGCGCGTCCCAATAAGTGCTTGAAGTTTACCTCAACAAAGCGATAGGGGGCGCAGGACTCAAAATAGCGACGGCGGTAAAATTCAGATTTGGCTACCTCCCGCACAAATTCTCGGACGATTAACTCCCCATTACATAGCCGCGATTCGGCACTGAGTTGGCGTTCGCTCTCCATAATGTGAGGATTGCCTAATACTTGCTTGTACACTCCCCGAATTACAATGGCTACCTCATCAAGACTTAAAGAGGGAGAAAGTTCTAAGGGGGTCTCTAAAATTACACTCATGGGAGTTCTCCTAGTTTCTTATTGGGTTGAAAATTCAAGGCCGGTTCAATAATTGATAAGTGAGTCTAGTGAAGTACCCCAACCTGCTGGAAGCAAGTTGGGGCTTCCAATAACAACTCAATTCTTTAATCGAATCATGTTCGATTTATCTAGACTGAACTGTGGTGTTCTCTAGTCTTTAACCAGATTAAACCGCAGTAATACTAGAAATCACACCCCCTTGTTTGTGGATGCGCTGGTATTCTTGAGAGAGTTTATTAAAAGGCACTAAATAAACTTTGTTACTCCGACGGAATTTGGAAACACGATTAACTTTACCGGGAGAGCGATAGCCAGTCACCTCGATGCGGTAAACTTTTCCTTCATCACTAGCTCCCACACCGTGACGGGTACGAGAACCAACGGGGGTATCTTGGAATGACCAACCTTCTCCAGCAACGCCACCAGAAGGAGGAATCACTGCTAGAGGGGTTTCTTGAATCACATATTTGTTGAGAACCGGTTCTTTCCCTGAAATACTTCCTTTCAGGTCGCTACTAGAGGCTCCCCGTAACATAGCAAACATATGGGTGAAGCCCACCATATTCCGTCCAGGTTGGGTTTTATAGCCTCGGTAATAAGGGACAAAAAATTCCCCATAGGCGTTCTGATATTCATCGCTGTCGAGGTAAGAATCGATTTCTGCTTCAAATCCTTGGGTGTCTAAGATGGTGCTGTGGGCTCTCATCTCTTCCAAACCATCGGGGGTGCGACCAAGAAAATGCTTAAAATTAAGTTCAATGAACCGATAGCGAGGGCAAGTTTCAAAAAAGCGAGTGCGGTAGAGATCAGATTTAGCTAAAGCACGTACAAACTCGCGGACACTCAATTCTCCCCGTTTAAATTGGGATTCAGGAATACTAGCTCGTTCGCTCTCCATCACATAGGCATTGCCTAAAATTTGACGGTAGACAGCGCGGATAACAGTCTCTACTTCTTCTTCTGAACGCCCTGGTATCAGTTCCAATGGGGGTGTCTCTTCAAACAAACTGACTCCTAATGGAGAGGCAGGTCCAAAAACCATTGATTAAGTCTCCTCTTGTTTTTATAGTTTATTTAGCTCTAGTTATATAACTTTTCGTGTTTTTTTTATCTAAATAAATGTAAAGATTAAATAATACGGCACAGTAATGGCGGTCTGACGGGGACTATTTCGGTAGTCTATAGGAGTTACGCATTGACAGATGGTTTACAATGTGCATAGTCCAAACAGAGAAAGCGATCGCTGTTAACAAAAAGCAAAAAACTTAGAAGTTTCGCATTGACAGAAAATAAAAATTATGCTGTCAAAGAATTAGTGGGAGATAATTGTTCTAAAATAAACTCCCGTGCCACTTTTAAAGAAAGCTCTCTTTGGAGAGAATACCAAGACTCTATAGTTGCTTTAATTCTCATCAGTTCCAATTGACAAAATGCTCTTAAAGAACAGAAAATATGAGTAACAATAGCTTTTGTCGTTCTTACTTGAAACTTAGATAATCCACACAATTGTTTTAAAGCTCTATGATAGCATTCTATTCCCCAATGAATAGTTTGTAACTCTCTAAAATCATCGCGCTTCCAATCCATAAGTTTAGATTCATCATATAGAAAAGTAGCATAATAACGACAACTTCCGTGTTTAAAAGTCCTCTTAAATATTTTTACTTTTCCGAATTCTTTGATAATTACTATCAATCCATTATTAGGAATTTCCAACTCCTCTACTCTTTGATATTTACCTCCTTCTACTTTTACTTGTCTATTTTTGGCTATTCCTACTTGAAAATTCAGTTCTTTTTCTCTAAAAAATCTTAAATTCTCTTTAGAAGAATACCAACAGTCTGTCGTTATAGTAGAAGGTTTTACCCCCCACTTGATTACTTCTACTATCATCTCTCTTAAGTAATCATTTTTTGTTTTATTATCTAGAGGATCATAAAGGCGATAATTAATAGGCATTGATTTTCCATCATAGTCAGTATAATACAAAGTAATTAAGTTAATTCCTTTGATGGCTTTTTGATGTTTTCCTGACCAATAATAGTTGATTAAATGAGCTTTTCCTACTTGAGAGTAGTGTTTTTCAATAACGGTATCATCCCCACTTAACACTCCTCCAATCAAATTAAGGTTTCCTTGAACTTCTCTAAATAAATCTATTGGTTCATATTGCTCTCTTAGTAAGAATCTATTGGTGCTATGACGAGAAATTTCTAAAATCTCAGCTAAACGGCAGCAACCTGTGTATTTTGGCTCTGAGAGCAAGAAGTATGTATATTGATCTAGATTACATTGGGCTGTTGATGGTTTACTCCGAAGTCTTATGATTTTTCTCCTTCATTAGCGATCACCTGAAAACATCATCTGCATATTTACGCTCTTTTGTCAATGCGAAACTCCTAAAACTGATAAAATAGAGAGGATTATAAGAACTGGAGGTAGATATCCGAACTATAACGAAGAAATCAACGGCTAAATGTCATTTAGAACTCTATACTTACTATTTAATTGCTGAATCCAAATATTCGGGTTGTAATCGTTTATCCGAGATATTTGAGGATTTATCTCATGATAGTGTTAACCGTTTTTTATTAAGAGAAAGCTATAAACCTGTTGATTTATTCAATGAATTTAAACAGCACATTGAACTGAGTGGGGGAACCTTAAGTATTGATGATACAGTCATTGAAAAACTTTATAGTAATCCTAAATTAAGTAAATTTATTGGTTATTTCTGGTCAGGAAATAAACATAAAACTATCAAAGGAATTAATTTAGTTACTTTATTATATACTGACCCTAATGGAATTTCAGTCCCTCTAAATTATCGACTTTATGATAAAGAAGATAATCTGTCTAAAAATGATTATTTTCGGATGATGCTATCGGAAGTTTTAGCTTGGGGACTGAGGCCAATTTATGTAACTGGTGATAGTTGGTATTCATCTAAAGAGAACCTTAAATTTTTAAAAAAACAAGAATTAGGTTTCATGATAGGAATAGCTAAAAATCGACAAGTATCAATCGTTAAAGGACAATATCAATCCGTTGAAAGCTTAGAAATAGAGGAAAATGGGACAATTGTTTACTTAAAAGAGTTTGGCGAAGTTAAAGTATTTAAGAAACATTTCAAAAACGGAATGCTTCGTTTTTATATTTTATTTGACAAAGAAAATAAAGACTTAAGAGGAACAGATAAAACTCTATTTACTTTGTTGAAAACAACTCATTGGATTATTGAATGTTACCATCGTGCGCTCAAACAATTATGTGGTATCAATAAATTTATAGTCAGAAAATCAGAAGCTATATTGACCCATTTCTTTAGTTCTTTACGGGCTTTTATTAAACTTGAATTAATGAGAGCTAATGAGTTAATTGATAATTGGTATCAACTCCAAAGAGAATTGTCTATTGACGTTAATCGGAATTTTATTTTAGAGCAAATAAATTTGAAATTATCAGCCTAATTTATAGATTAGTTATTGTTATTATTACGTCAATTTTAGTGACTCTAATAATTAGCGATCGTTGTCTCTCTTTAAAGCTACTCATATTTAAGTTAATTTGTCAATGCGTAACTCCTAGTGCAGCTTAGAAAAAATAATCCACCAGTCACTTATGATCTTTAAAGCCCTTAAATTTCCAAACGAACGGCTTAGCAAAATGTTGATTAAAGTAATCAATAAAATTGAGAATTTTTTGGGATAGTTCTTCAGTTGAACGGACAGTAATTCTTTTGAGTAAACGCCGGACTAAGATCGAAAACCAACACTCAATTTGATTAAGCCACGATGTATGTTTGGGAATATAAACAAAGCGAATTCGATGAGATTCATCTGAAAAAAATCTGCTCTGCTGTCCATAGATTGCAAAATCCCCTCCTTTCCTTTTCTCCCCAAATCAATAGTAATTCCACAGCTTTCTGCTACTAATTTGACTAAGCTTTCCGATTTATGAGTGTTGAGTTTATCTACAATAAAAATCCATTCTGCTTTTTCATCAATCTTAATCGTTCTCTGGATATGTTCAGAAAAATCTTGTTCCCCAGATTCCGCACTTCAAAAAGTAGCATTAAATACTACAAGCCTGGGGTTAATAATTAAGTATAATTGCTTAAGCTCTTGAAGACAAAAAAGTGGGATAATTGCTTAAGTTGTTTCCTCTGTAAAAAAAGAGCGAAAAATGTCTTATTTAGAAGAAATACAAGTTAAAAATTTAGACCATTTAGGGATAGTAGCTGGTTTAATTGATGAAATAGGAATAGTCAAAATAATTAATAATAAATTAGGAATAGATGTTAGAGAAAAAATCTCAGCAGGTACAGTAGTTAAGTCTATTTTAATCAATGGACTAGGATTTGTTTCAAGACCTCTATATTTATTCAGTCAGTTTTTTCAAGATAAAGCCATTGAGAAATTGTTAGGAGAAAGAATTAAACCTGATTACCTTAATGATGATAAAATTGGGAGAGTAATGGATGAATTATATAAATATGGACTAAATGATATTTTTATTGAAGTAGTTTTAGAAGTAATTAAAAAATTTAAAATAGACCTTAAATACTCCCATTTAGATTCCACATCATTTCATTTAGATGGAGAATATAAAAGGGAAGAAGATAAAGAGAAACAGGAAGAAGAAAAAATTATTAAAGAAAGACCAATTTTTATTAAGAAAGGATATTCTCGGGATCATAGACCAGACTTAAAACAATGTGTCTTGGATTTAATAACAAGCCAAGATGGAGATATTCCATTATTTGTGAGAGTAGGAGATGGAAATGAATCTGATAAAGCTGTATTTGGAAAAGTTTTAGTAGAATTCAAAAAGCAAATAAAGTTTGATAGTATCATGGTTTGTGATAGTGCTTTATATGGTCAAGAAAATCTCCAACTAATCCAACATTTAAAATGGATAACGAGAGTTCCAATGACCATAAAAAAAGCAAAAGAATTAGTGCAAAATATAGAGGTGGAAGAAGTAAAAGATGAAGGTAAAGAAAAAAGAAGTGACCTAAATTTAGAAAGTTATACCTGGAAAGAAGAAATTGTTACTTATGGTGGAATCAAGCAAACTTGGTTAATAGTCTTGAGTGAAAAAAGACAGAAAAGTGATTTGGAAAAACTAGAAAAACAACTTTCCCAAGAAGAGAAGAAATCCCAAAAATTTCTTAAAGAAATACAATCTGAAGAATTTGAACATCCTCAAGCTGCTCGATATAAATTAAAAGCTATTAATAAAAAATTGAGATTGTTGGAAATAAAAGAAGTTGAACTGATTGAAACTTACTCGAAAAAAAAGGAAAAGATTTATAAAATGATTAGTCTGATCATCAAAAAAAATGAAGAGATAAGTAGAAAGACTAAAGAAGCAGGAAAATTTATTTTAGCAACTAACTTAGTAGAGGAAAATAAATTAGAAGCTAGTGAAATTCTGATAACTTATAAAAACCAGCAATCTACGGAAAGAGGATTTCGATTTTTGAAAGATCCCTTATTTTTTACTGATAGTTTCTTCGTTGAAAAACCAGAAAGAATAGAAACAATGTTATTTTTAATGTCTTTGTGTTTGTTGATTTATAACTTGGGGCAAAGAGAATTAATAAATTGTTTAAAAAGAGTCAAAAAAGGAATAAATAATCAAGTAGGGAAAGTAACATTGCGTTCGACTTTAAGGTGGATATTTCAATGTTTTCAAGGTATTCATTATGTGATTTTAAACGGAGTTAAACAAATTGTCAATTTAACAGAAGAAAGGCGTTTTATATTGAGTTTATTACCTGCATCTTGTCAAAGATATTATCTATAAATTGAATTGGATAAAGCAAAAATAATAAAAGAATAAGAGTCTAATGATATCAAATGAGAAGAGGAAACTCTCCTTTGTTTGTGCTGAGTCTTGCTAAGTTTTCAATGAGTATAAATCTTCTTAATTTGATTATTTTTCCTAAAAATTTAATGAAAAGAGAAATATTCTTGCCCAGGTATGATTTTCGGACTTTTTAAAACTATGTATTTTTTTATACTACATTTTGAAGTGCGGAATCTGGGTTAGATAATATCAATCCGACGGAGCTTTTAAAAAGTTATGTGGCCTATTTTCTCAGTCGGGGAATTTCTCTTAGTAGTCCCGGGGCGGAAATTTTACCCTTTAATGGCTTAGTTTATCAATACCAGGGTTATCATCAAGATTTTCTTAATTTGTGGCGACAAATAGAAAAAAGAAAGGATTACTCACAATTATCTCTGAATGGGGATAATCATCAGTTTCAAGACTTTTTAGAAGGTGACTATGAGGTACAAGAATGCGCCCTTTGTCGTCTTCCTATTGCCACACCTACTAAACATATGTATGGCCTAGTGCAGCTTAGCAAAAATAATCCACCAGTCACTTATGATCTTTAAAGCCCTTAAATTTCCAAACGAACGGCTTAGCAAAATGTTGATTAAAGTAATCAATAAAATTGAGAATTTTTTGGGATAGTTCTTCAGTTGAACGGACAGTAATTCTTTTGAGTAAACGCCTGACTAAGATCGAAAACCAACACTCAATTTGATTAAGCCACGATGTATGTTTGGGAATATAAACAAAGCGAATTCGATGAGATTCATCTGATAAAAAATCTGCTCTGCTGTCCATAGATTGCAAAATCCCCTCCTTTCCTTTTCTCCCCAAATCAATAGTAATTTCACAGCTTTCTGCTACTAATTTGACTAAGCTTTCCGATTTATGAGTATTGAGTTGATCTACAATAAAAATCCATTCTGCTTTTTCATCAATCTTAATCGTTCTCTGGATATGTTCAGAAAAATCTTGTTCTGTTCTTGTCGGTCCAATAGAGGGACTAACAACTTTTCCTCTTGCCACATCCCAGTTCGCAATCAAGCTTAAAGTTCCGTGTCTTTCATATTCAAATTCGATTTTTTCTACTTGTTTAGGCTTGATTCTTTTGTTCGGAAATAATCTCTCAAGAGCTTGAATCCCTGTCATTTCATCTGTACTAATTAAATGAATTCCTTGTTCTAACAAAGTTTTAGCTTCTTGATGAAGTTCACAGATATATTTGACTTGCTTTTTAAATTTTAAGGGATCATCAATTTTGGCATTTAACCAGTAACGAACGAGATGTGGTTGTAATGTCGCTTCTTTTTAAAAAACGCCCCACACTACGGGGGGAAATCTTTTCGACAATTCCTCTTTTTATGGCTTCATCCGCCAACTCTGAAGGTGTCCAATGGCTCACTGGTCTGTCTGATTTTTCACATTCTTCACAAGCGATCGCTACAATCTGGACTACTTGTTCGACCGTAAAGGATTTTGTTGTTCCAGGTCTTGGGCGATCGCTTAAAATTCCTTTGATCAAGACCATTAATGCTTTCTCCGTTACCTGTTGTTCTTCGGCGGCACTCAGTTTTTCTCTCTCCTCAAACCATCGCGATCGCCACTGACGCACTTGTACTCGGTCTAATTCTAATCTTCGACTAATCGAACTATTGCTCTCTCCTGATGCTGCGGCTAAGATTAGCTTGGCTCGTCTAACAAGGCGATAGGGTTTTGTTGTCCCTCTCACTATTTGTTGGAGTACTGTTTTCTGTAGGTTGGAGAGGTTAATTGGCAATGCTTTTATCATGGACATCAACTTCGAGATTCTTCCGTTAGTTTCATTGAAACACATTGTCGTGGCTAGTCACGAAAGTTTCTGTAAAAATCTGGTGGATTACTTTCGCCAAGCTGCACTAGGCTTAGTAATTTGGTTCTGGACTAAAATCCCGCCTCTTTATGTTATCACCCTACTAATAATTCTTGCTATTTTGTTTATCACCACTGCTCAGATTAGGGTAATTAACCAGTGGTTTGGTCTCAATCAATCTACTATAATTAACATAAGAAGAATGGCTATTTGGCTATTTCTATATGCTTTTGCTTTGTTAATTTATTTATTGTTTGATAGTACCCATAGAAATCCATCAGGGTCGAACATTGAGATATCACCAAAATCGAACATTGAGATAGCAGAGAATTTGAAAAAACAAGGGAGGAAAATCCTAAGTGACAAGGGAAGATATGGACTTGATGAGGCAATACAAAAGTTTGAGGAAGCACAAAAGTATGCGAAACAAGATGGAGCAATTTCTTACTATATAGGATGGCTTAAAGACCTTAATTATTCTATTTTCAAAAAAGGAGAGTGCCAAAATCCCTCTGAGCGATATGCCGACACTCTTCGTTTATTTGACGAAAATCCGCAAAAAAATGATATTGAACACGAAATGGTTATAGAAAAAGGCCATTACTTTACCAATAAAGAGCATCGAAATGGCGGTCACGACAGGGCTATTGACATTTATAACAAATATATCCTTAAAAAAGATGACTATGACATTTCTAATCCAGTGACGTATCTTGCTTTAGTCAGTAGAGGTATGGCCAATTTTTGGAAAGGAAAGTATGAACTGTCGGGAGATGATTTTGAGAAGGCACTAGCAGAGGAACCATCTAATCAAGTCGTATACAATCGTGGTTCTGTTTATGCAATGTATGCGTATGCACGTGGAGATTATTCCGAGGCAATCACCTGGTACAAAGCAGCCATTTATGGTGGTGAAGTTCAACTTAAAAATGGGAAGATCATTAAAGTATCAGGGGAATCAGACCTTGATGAAGCACGAAGGGATCTCGGATTTGCCCTTTTATTGGATAAAAAGAGCAAAAGAGACCCCAAAGATCGTTATACAGAAGCTTTAGGGGAGTTTAACGAAGCCATAGAGATTAATAAAAATAATCATGACAACAATGGCGACTCCATAAATTACTATGCTTATGTGGGCAAAGGAATAGCTGAGTTTTTACTTAGGGATATTGAGACAGCGAAGCTCACTCTAGGGAAAGTTCCTGAAAATGATCTATATTCTGATATTGCTAAGAGATATCTGATGAAGATAGAACAATGTGAGTCGTCAGATCAAAGTAAGTGTGTTGATCACCTTAACGATGTTACTTTAAGCGACATGGTTACGCACCCAATTTTGACTGGAGATGGGATCTCGCGAATGTTTGGGAATGTTACTGTTCATGAAGAAGAACTAGATCCTGTGCTTTCACTTGAACATAAAGCTATGTACAAAGGTCCCTGTCCATAAAATGACAAAAATCTTACTCCTCTTTCAATTGCTCTTCAACCTCTTCGGGAGAAAGGCTTTGAATCTCAGCTAAGACCTCACTTATAGCTGCTAAATCTTCGCTTTCATCTTGATTTTGTTCAATAATTTCCGCAATACCGGCAATAGTTGGGGCTTCATATAACAAACTACCCATAGATAACTCTACTTGAAATGTCTCTTTCAGTCGAGAAAGTGCCTGAATAGCTAAGAGAGAATGCCCTCCCAGGTCAAAAAAGCTATCATTAACCCCAATAGGTTCAACACCGAGAATTTCTTGCCAAATATTAGCGATCGCCTCTTCCATATCGTTTCGTGGGGCAACATATTCATTGGCTAAGTTTGGTCTTTCGTATTGAGCAAGGTTTTGATTAACCTCTGTACCAGTTTCTGCTGTAGTTTTAGGGGATAATTTAACCTCAGTGCTTCCCTTCAGTCTTGCCTCAAGATCACCTTTAGAAACAATAATTTGCGAGGATAAACCAGAGGCTAAAACACGATCTATCACTGCCCTAACTTCTTCGGGAGTCAAGGCAAAAGGTACTAAACGACTGCCTAAACCCATAGCTCTCTGTTTATCTTCTTCCGATAAACAAGCATCCCAGTTAATACTAATCCAAGGGGTTTCACTAATTTGATTTTGCTGGTGTACAAAAGCATCTAGAAAACGGTTGGCTCCACTATAGGCACCCAAACCTAAACCCCCTAACACAGCCGATAAGGATGATTGTACTAAGACAAAATCTAGCTTTTTATCCTGCAAACTAGCTGCTAGGGGATAAAGTCCTTTGGCTTTGGTTTGAAAATTATACTCACTCTGCGATCGCTCTAATAATTGAATGGGGGCAGCCGATAAGGGGCTACTCATGGGGGTTGCGTAGAATACTCCATGAACCTCTTCAACTTGCCCCATAACCTCGTTTAAGTCGCTTTCAGGGCTAAAAATTAAACAGTTTACTCCTTGTGCTTCTAATTCCTGAATCTGACGAATTTCTTGAGCAACAGATTCTTTTATTTCATTTTGTGTCAAAATATTGACCCATTCCTCTTTTTGTGGTATTGAGTTATGAGCAACTAATAAAAGGGTTGTATCTTCCGTAGCGGCAACCTGTTGGGCGAATATTCTGCCTAAACTGTTGGTCAAGTCTCCTAAAATTAGGTAATTTCCGCCTTTTCGTAGTTTAATATTTGATTTTTTGGGTTCTTTTAAAGATATAGGTTTAAATGTTTGCTGCCAACGATAAATACCCCGATAAGCTACAATTAACTCTTTTTGAGGATCAAGAAATTCTGCTATGAGGCGATCGCCTATCTCCTGACTTCCCCTCCTGGGAGAGTCGGGGGTATCACTTGCCCCCCTTACTAAGGGGGGTTGGGGGGATCGGCTCTTGGAAGAGTAGAGTAAGTTCTCTCCTTCAATATCGATATTACGACAGCGAATTTGAGGATATTCTTGGTTAATCACCTGACATAACCCTAAAATTGGCATTTTTTCTGGTATTAAGGCTTCTTGCCCCATCAAATCATATAAACCATTGGTTACTATAAAAATTTCTGGAGAAGAAGAAGCATAAGTTTGTGCCAACCACAATAAACTATAAAAACCTTGCTCCTGATATACTGTAAATTCTGTTTTTTCTGGGTCAATGTTCCATAAATGAACAATAAAATCGGGCATTAACTGCCTTAAACCTAAATCCTCTGCTAAAGCTTGATAATATTCCTTTTTATCTGGATTAACGCTAAAACAACGATAGTCTGTCTCTGCAAACTCCTCCCCTGGAGTCACTGTTAACACCTCTTGTCCAGCTTTGGTTAAACTATCGGCAATATTAGCTCCAATACCTTGATTATCTAGGAAAATAAGCCAAGAAGAACCCTTTTTATCCATAGATTCCCAATCAATACCCAAAGGTGCCATATTTCGCTCCCAGGAAGGAACATAAAACCAATCCTCTAGGTCTTCATAAATAGCGATCGCATCTTCTTGGGGTTTATTAAACTGAGCATCAACCCAGTAGCGTTTACGTTCAAAGGGATAGGTAGGTAACGGGAGACGATAATGGGGTTGCTCTTCATAAAACCCAGACCAGTTGATAGGAACTCCTGCTTGCCAAAGTTTGCCCAAACTATGCAAAATAAAGGTAATATCAGACTGTTCCTCTTTAGGATGACGTAAAGAAGTTAAAATCACCTGTTCACTGTTTAAACCTAAGTTTTGTTGTGTCAAGGTACTTAAGGTTTTACCCGGTCCAACTTCTATAAAAATGCGTTGCGGTTCCTTAGATAATTCAAAAATACCATCAGCAAAACGAACAGTTTTCCGTAGATGGGTAGACCAATAATGGGGATCAGTAGCTTCTTTTTCCGTGAGCCAACTACCTGAAACGTTAGAAATAAAGAGTTTTTGGGGAGCATTTAGGGTAATATTGCTTATTTCTGCGCTAAACTCTTTTAATACAGGTTCCATCATCTCTGAATGGAAAGCATGGGAAGTATGAAGAAGACGACAAGCAATATTATTATTTTCGAGATCCTTTTGTAGTTGAGCGATGGCCGTTTCCGTCCCTGACACCACACATAACTGGGGAGCATTTACCGCAGCTAAACTGAGATCAGAAGTTAAATAGGTTTGTATTTCTGCTTCTCCTAGAGCAACAGATAACATAGCTCCAGCATCGCAGTTTTGCATTAATTTACCACGAATATAAACTATTTTTAGGGCATCTTCTAAAGAAAATACACCTGCTAAAGTTGCAGCCACATATTCCCCAATACTATGGCCAAGCATAACATCAGGTTCAATACCCCAACTCATCCACAGTTTAGCCAAAGCATATTCAATGACAAATAATGCAGGTTGAGCATACATTGTAGATTGTAAATTATAAGATTTTTTAACTATTGCCTGTTGCTCTCCCCCCTTAGTAAGGGGGGATGGGGGGGGATCTCCTGTTTCCTTTTCAGCAAAAATAATCTCCCGTAAGTCACATCCTAAATACTCTTGAAGCAAGTCACAACAATTATCTATTTCTTGTTTAAAAACGGTTTCGGTGTCATATAGCTCTTTCCCCATCCCGACATATTGACTACCTTGGCCTGAAAATAAAAAGGTTACGGGACGATAGGAGGAACTTGTAGAAGAATGGGTTAAAAAAGAAGATTCTAGCTGTTTTATTGCCTCTTCGTTATCCTTAGCAACAACAAAACCACGATAATCAAAATCTCTTCTTCCTACTTGCAAAGTATAAGCCACATCAGCTAAGTTAAGCTCTGGATATTGCTTTAAATGGTTAACTAAATTTTCCCTAGCCGTTTCTAAAGCTGTCGCTGTTTTAGCTGACAACAACAATAAACAACTGGTAACTGGTAACTGCTCACTGGTAACTGCTAACTGCTCACTGTTAACTACCTCTTCCAAAACAAGATGAACATTAGTCCCTCCAATACCAAAGGAACTAACCCCGGCCCGTCGAGGTGTACCGTTACTTTGCCACTCTGATAAAGAGTCACTGATATAAAAAGGACTATTAGCAAAATCGATCTGAGGGTTTGGCTGTTTAAAATACAAACTAGGGGGAATTTGTTTATTTTTGAGAGCTAACGTAGTTTTAATTAAACTAGCTATTCCTGCGGCCGTATCTAAATGTCCAATATTAGTTTTCACAGATCCCAAAGCACAAAACCCCGTTTTATCAGTACCAACCCGAAAAGCTTGGGTTAAGGCCGAAACCTCGATGGGATCACCTAATGCAGTTCCCGTACCGTGTGCCTCAACATAAGAAATGCTCTCCGGTTCAACCTCTGCTATATGTTGCGCATCTTTAATAACCTGTGCCTGACTATCGAGGGAAGGGGCAGTATAACTTACTTTTTGCGCCCCATCATTATTAATAGCCGAGCCTTTAATAACAGCGAGAATATTATCTTTTTCCTGTAAAGCATCTTCTAAACGCTTCAAAACAACTAAACCAACCCCATTACCACTGACTGTCCCTTTGGCCTCAGCATCAAAGGCACGACAATGACCATCTGGGGAATAAATACCCCCTTCTTGGTAAAGATAGCCCACCTGTTGAGAAATAGCTACCCCTCCAGCTAAGGCCATGTCACATTCTCCACTGAGTAAACTTTGACAAGCAAAATGAACAGCAACTAAAGAAGTAGAACAAGCGGTTTGTACATTGACGCTTGGGCCATCGAGATTTAATTTATAAGATACTCTTGTGGTTAAAAAGTCCTTATCACTGGCCAAAAATAATTGATAGGGATCTAGACTATTGTTATTTTTGGACTGACTGTAAACATTAAATAGATAACCATTCATTCCCGCGCCCCCAAATACTGCGATCGCCCCTGGATATTTTTGGGAGTCATAACCAGCATTTTCTAAAGCTGTCCAAGCACATTCTAAGAAAAGACGATGTTGGGGGTCTAATATTTCCGCTTCTCTAGCATTAAAGCCAAAAAATTCGGCATCAAATAGGTCTACGTCTTCTAGTTTAGCTGCTGACTTCACATAATTAGGCTTTTTCAATAATGCTTCATCAATGCCCCGTTTTAGTAACTCTTCCTCACTGTAAACGGTAATTGATTCTTTTCCTTGAGACAAATTATCCCAAAATGCGTCAACGGTATCAGCCCCAGGAAACCGTCCTGCCATGCCGATAATTGCAATTTCTAAACCATTATTGAGTGAATCAGTCATTTTCTTCGAGAATTTTAGGATTTTTTATTTTTCTGACGACGTTGTTGTAAGCGTTTTTTCCCTGCTGTTAGGCGTTCATTTCTGGACTCTGATGGTTCAACAACAGGCTGTTTTGACTTCTGACGTTCAAAATAGGTTGATAATTCACTAATTGTTGGATATTGAAACATTTCCACTAGAGAAATATCAGATGAAAAGGCTTCTCTTACTTTACTGTGTACTCTCACCATAGACAAAGAGTGACCACCCAGTTCAAAGAACGGATCATTAATTCCTATTGTCTCAACTTTTAGAACTTCTTGCCAAATTGTAGCAATAGTTCTTTCTATTTCGGTACGGGGACTAACATAAGTTTCTGTTAACTGTTGTCTATCTTTTGGCTCTGGTAAAGCGTTACGATCAATTTTCCCATTAGGAGTTAATGGTAAACTTTCTAACTCCACAAACCGAGAGGGAATCATGTAATTAGGTAATTTTTCCCCTAAAAACTCCCTTATTGGTGGGGTTTGGGGGGACGGGGAGAGGGGGGGACGGGGAGAGGGGGGGACGGGGAGAGGGGGGGACGGGGAGAGGGGGTGATCGGGAGTGTGAGCATCTTGCTCACTAACCTCTGTAGGGATACTTTGGGGGGACGGGGGGACGGGGTGATCGGGAGTTTGGGGAGAGACTATATAAGCTATTAAACTTTGTTCTTTGACAATAACAACTGCTTCTTTTATTTGGGGATGGGTTAATAATATTGTTTCTATTTCTCCTAATTCTAGACGAAAACCTCGCAATTTTACTTGATAGTCTATTCTTCCTAAATATTCTATCTCTCCATCTTCTCCATACCTCACTAAGTCTCCTGTTTTATATAATCTTTCTCCCCTCTTAGTAAGGGGGGTTGGGGGGATCGCAATAAACCTTTCTGCTGTTAACTCTGGGCGGTTTAAATATCCTCTAGCAACCCCCATTCCTCCAATATATAACTCTCCTGGAACTCCTATAGGAACTTGATTATAGTCTTTATCTAAAATATAAAATTGTGTATTATCAATAGGTTTTCCTAGCCTTACTTTATCTGAATTTACCTCATAAACCGATGACCAAATAGTGGTTTCAGTGGGTCCATATAAGTTCCAAACTTGTTGAGATTTTTCTTGTAACTGTTGAGCTAAAGTAATATCTAATGCTTCCCCACCGCAGAAAATAGTTAAGTCTTTTTTTCCTTTCCAACCCGAAGCAAGCAATAGTTTCCAGGTTGCAGGAGTTCCTTGCATTACTGTAACTTGATGGGTTTCTAACTGTTGCGCAAGAGTAACACCCTCAACAGCAATATTTCGAGAAACTAATATTAATTTAGCACCAACTATCAAAGGTAAATATAGTTCCAAAGCAGCAATATCAAAGGAAAGAGTAGTAACAGATAATAAGGTATCATTATCTGTTAAACCTGGCTTTTTACTCATAGATATTAAGAAATTACTTAAAGCACGGTGAGGTATTTGTACACCTTTAGGAATACCCGTTGAACCCGATGTATAAATAACATAAGCTAGATTTTCTCGATTGATTTTTAGATCAAGATTTGTATCTTTTTCTTGACTTATTTTTGATTGTATTTTACTTATATCTATAAACCAGTTTACAACCTGTTCCCTGTTCCCTATTCCCTGTTCCCTGTTCCCTATTAAATAATTAATTCCTGAATTTTCAACCATAAAATTAAGACGTTGTTCAGGATAATTAGTATCTAAAGGTAAATAGGCTCCACCTACTTTAAGAATAGCTAATAAACTAATTACCATTTCTAAAGATGGTTCTAAACAAATACCAACTAAAGTTTCAGGTTTAACCCCTAATTTTTGTAAATAATGAGCTAGTTGGTTAGCTTTTTTATTAAGTTGTTCATAAGTTAAAGATTCATCATCAAAAATCACAGCAGTATTATTAGGTGTTTTCTCAACTTGTCGTTCAAATAATTGATGAATTCTAAGATCATTATTTCCTTTTATTTCTTCTCTATTGCCTTCTATTAATAATTGTTTTTTCTCAGAGTTGGTTAATAAAGACACTTCCCACAACTGTTGCTCAGGGTTAAGAGAAATGTTAGTTAATAAAGTTTCTAAATGTCCTAATAAACGGTTAATACTAGACGAAGAAAAGCGATCACTGTCATATAAAAGTCTTAAAGTTAATTCTGGGGTTATAGCAGCATAAAGTGTCAAAGGGTAATTAGTTTGTTCTGTTGTTTGAATATTATTAATTTCCAAACCTTGTAAAGACTGTTTTAGAGTTGGTTCAATAGGATAATTTTCAAAAATAACTAAACTTTCAAACAAGGGTAAATCTCCAGGAACATCACTATGACGTTGAATTTCGAGGAGAGGTGTATATTCATATTGTTGTTGTTCAATTTGTTGATTTTGTAATTTTTTGAGCCAATAAATTAGAGATTGTTGGGGTTTAATTTTGACTCGTACAGGTAAGGTATTAATAAATAAACCAACCATTGATTCTGCATTGATAAGAGCAGGTGGACGACCGGAAACCGTTGCCCCAAAAACCATATCTGACTCCCCACTATAGCGACTCAGTAATAAGGAAAATGACCCTTGGATGAATGTATTTAGGGTAAGTTGTTGTTGTTTGGCTAATTTTTGTAATTTAGAGGTAAGTTCTGGGGATAGTTTTCTCTCTTGCTCATTGTATCGAGGAGAAGCTTTACGAAAGCTTTCCTTTGAGTTACCAATACCCAAAGGAGTTGGGGAAATAAAACCTTTGAGGGTGTTTTGCCAATAGTTTTCCGCCTCTAAGCTATCTCTTTTTTGTAGCCAAGCGATATAGTCCCGATAAGGGGTAGGTGTCCCGATATTTATGGTTTTTCCTAAAGATAATGCTTGATAATAAGTCAAAAATTCTTTAAAAATAGAGCTAACTGACCAACCATCCAACAAAAGATGATGATATAACCAAATAACTTGATAATGCTCCTCTGCTAATTTAATCAATATTACTCTCATTAACGGAGCAGAAGACAGGTTTAAACCTTGTTGTCGTTGCCTTTGTAATAACTCAGTTAATTTTTCCGATTGTTGAGTAAGAGGAATAGTTGTCCAGTCTAGTTGTTCAACAGGTATATTTACTCGTCTTCCCACCACTTGTAGGGGTTTTTCTAAGTTTTCCCAGACAAATGCCGTGCGAAAAATGGAATGACGCTCGCCTAACTTTTGCCAAACTTTCTCAAAAACGACAGAGCTTAATGAACCAGTGATCTCATAGGTTATTTGGACAAGATAAGCCCCAGACTCAGGGGATAATAGGCTATGAAACAACATTCCCTGCTGCATGGGGGATAAGGGGTAAATAGCTTCAACAGTTTTAGCGTTCATTATTCCTTGTCAGTTAGGTATATTAACAATTTGAGAAAAATCTCCTCAAGTTAATTTTAATTAAGTTAAGATTAATAACGTAGGGTTGTTTTCAACCTTAACTTTAACTTGTGCAATTTTTACACAATCCCTCTAACCTGATCGTTATACGAATGTTCCCAACCGACTCAACAGTTGTCAACCTCTTACAACACAGAGCAAGCAACCACGCACAAAAACTCAGTTATACCTTTTTAACCAGTGGAGAAACCGAGGAAATAGCACTAAGTTATTCAAACTTGGAATCTCAAGCCAAAACCATCGCGGCACAGTTACAAAACTTAAATATGCAGGGGGAGCGAGCCTTACTCCTATATCCTTCTGGACTCGAGTTTATAGCAGCCTTTTTCGGATGTCTATACGCAGGAGTTGTGGCGGTGCCTGTTTATCCTCCCCAGGGAAAGCAGCCTTTATCTAGACTGGAAGCGATCGCTAAAAATGCTCAAGCTAAAATTATACTGACAACCAGTAACTATAAAGCCGAAATTAAACAATATTTTTCACAAATAAGTAAATTTGACGATTTAACCTATTTAACTACCGATAATCTAGATAGTAGTCTAGGTTTTGACTGGAAAAAACCCAATATTAACAGTAATACCCTGGCCTTTCTTCAATATACATCTGGTTCGACGGGAAACCCCAAAGGAGTGATGGTAAGTCATGGAAACTTACTAAAAAATTCCGCTAATATTTATCAAGCATTTAATCACAACAGCGATAGTCACGGGGTTATCTGGTTGCCACCCTATCATGATATGGGATTAATAGGAGGCATTATACAACCTCTCTATGGGGGTTTCCCAGTAACTTTAATGTCCCCGAGTAGTTTTATCAGAAAACCCATCCGCTGGTTAAAGGCTATTTCCCGTTATCAAGCTACCACAAGCGGGGGACCGAATTTTGCTTATCAACGGTGTTTAGAAACCATTACCCCCCAACAAAAAGCTGAACTAGACTTGAGTAGTTGGCAAGTGGCTTTTACTGGGGCTGAGGCCATCGCTACTCAAACCTTAGAAGAGTTTGCCGAAGCATTTGCCTGTTGTGGGTTTCAAAGAGAAGCCTTTTATCCTTGTTATGGCTTAGCTGAAGCTACTTTATTTGTCACAGGTAAGGTAATGGAGGCAGAAGGAACCGAAAGGCAGGAGATGATCCCCCCAACCCCCCTTACCAAGGGGGGCAAGCTACCCACCCAAACCTTCCAGGAGGGTAATGTGGGAGTTTTGGAGAGGTTGTCTCCCATATCTCTACAGGAAACTTGTGAGTTAAGAGAGCCTAAAATTATTAAAGTTGATAGTAAGGAACTACAAAAAAATAAAGTAGTTCTCACAAGTGAAGAAACAATTAAAACTCAAAAAATTGTTAGTTGTGGTCGACCTGCCATAGACGAAAATATTATTATTGTTGACCCTGAAACTGCCTTACCCTGTCCCCCTGAAACAGTGGGAGAAATCTGGGTTTCCGGGGCCAGTATAGCTCAGGGTTATTGGCAAGATGAAGACGCAACAGAGAAGGCGTTTAATGCTTATTTACCTGATAATAAAAAACCATTTTTACGAACAGGAGACTTAGGTTTTCTACACCAAGGGGAATTATTTGTTACAGGTAGGATAAAAGATATTATTATTATTCGTGGTCGGAATTATTATCCCCAAGATATAGAAAATACTGTAAAAAACTGTCATCCGGCCTTACGTGATCATAGTTGTGTAGCCACCAGCATAACCTCTGAAGAAGGGGAAAAATTAGTAATTATTGGGGAGATTAAACGCAAGCTTGAACAAAAAATTAATTTTCAAGAAATTGTTAACACAATTCGTTCTCATGTTTCTCGAAAACATGGCATTCAAACCAATAAAATAGTTTTGGTAAAACAAGGTAGTATTCCCAAAACATCAAGCGGTAAAATTCAACGCCTAGCTGGTAAAAAAGCTTATTTAGAAAACAATATATCTATAATTTTTCAGGAAGATAGTTCTGAAAAAAATACAAAAGAATCTCAAGAAAAGACAATGAGTCATTCCATAGAGTTGAATAAAACGCAAAAGAGAAAAGATAAAAAATTGTCCGAACTAATCTCATGGTTAAGAAACTACGCCAACGAAAATATTAATTCTCGTTTAATAGATGAACGTCGTTGTATTCCCCCTCATATTGTGCTTGATTTTGGCAATCAAGGACTACTAGGAATGCAGGTTCCCCTGGAATACGGAGGCTTAGGGCTAAATAATGGGGAAACCATGAATGTGATGGAGCAATTAGGAGCAATTGACACAACATTGTCCCTATTTGTCGGCTTAAACAACGTTTTAGGAATTCGTCCCCTACTAAATTTTGGTAGTCCCTCCTTAAGAGAAGAACTATTACCCAGGTTAGCCACAGGAAGAGAACTAGCAGCCTTTGCCTTAACCGAACCCAGTGCCGGATCAAACCCTCAGGCCATCGCCTCTTCTGCCATTCCCCAGTCCCCAGAACAATGGATAATAAACGGGACTAAAATATGGAGTGGTTCGGCGGCTTGGGCTGGAATCATTAACGTTTTTGTGCAGGAAAAAGACTCACAAGGAAATTTTCAAGGAATAAGCGGTTTTACGGTTAAAAGAGGAACTCCAGGACTAAAACAAGGCCCCGAAGCTTTAACTATGGGAATGCGAGGAATGGTACAAAATACCGTTTATTTCAATGATGTTGCTGTTGATGCCTCCCAAAAACTGGGAAATACAGGGGAAGGCATGAAAGTAGCTCAATATGCCATGATGTATGGAAGGTTAACCATCGCTGCGGCCAGTGTAGGTGGGATGAAACGTTGCGCTCAGTTATGGCACCGTTATAGTTCCCGTCGTCAAATTTCTACGGGGCGTTTATTAGAAAATCCTTTGGTTTTAGCCCGTTTAAATGGATTAACCGCAGCTATTACCACTATAGAGACCCTAGTTACCAGTATTACTACATGGTTAGACCAAGGGCAAGAGGTTCCTGTTGAAGCTTATGCTGTGTGTAAAATGGCCGCCCCCGAATTTTACTGGGAAGCAGCAGATAACTTAGTACAGTTTCTTGGGGGTCGAGGGTACATTGAAAGCAATATGGCACCGCAAATATTACGAGATGCCAGAATTTTAAGGATTTTTGAGGGGCCAACGGAAACTTTAACCGCTTTTCTGGGATCAAGAGTCATTTATCAACCAGAATCTTTCAAAACATTTCTCTGTGATACTTTAAGTATGCCTGAGATTTACGAAAGGTTCGAGCAAACAGTTCAGCAAATTCAAGATTACAGACAATCTCCCTTTACAGAGGAAACAAAAACCAAAAATTGGACAGCCATATTATGTGGCGAAGTGGCTATGTGGGGAGTCTTGTTGGCAGTTTTAGAAGCAAAAGCCATGTCAAGCACCTCCGAGTCGTTAAATCGGGCGATCGCCTGGACAAAAGAACATTTTCAACAAAAAATTGCCCAAGGTTTTGCCCAAACCCCTGATGAACTGGTGATTAGTAGTGCTAATAAGACAACAGAATTAATCAGTGATTATGAAAATGCGATCGGTAACTTAGAGCAAACTCTAGCAGGAGAAGATCGCGAAGTAGATGAGTTTTTGAGACTCGGAGACTCGGAGACTCGGAGACTGGGAGACTGGGAGACTGGGAGACTCGGAGACTCGGAGACTGGGAGACTGGGAGACTGGGAGACTAGGCGGAACATTGAAAATTGGTTAATGAACTGGTTAGAGGAAAAATTGAACTTATCTCCTCAAAATATTGATCCAAAGCAAGCATTTGCTGATTATGGTATCGATTCGGTTATGGCTGTGGAATTAGCTCAAGATTTACAGGAATGGCTAGGTTATACACAACAATTAGAAGCTAGTTTAGCTTGGAATTTTCCCACTATTAAATCCCTAGCGCAATACTTAAGCACCATTGAATCTGAGGATGAAATAGTTGAGGAAAAATTCGCCGTGAATGACAGCAAAATTGCCCTTAACGGACAATCACAGGGAACTTCTTCCACAGAAAACCCTGAGATAATTTCAGATATCAGCAACTACTCAGAAGATGAAATACAAACCGCCATTAACCAAGAAATGGCAGAATTAGAGAGTTTATTGAAGGGAGGTTATCCATCTTGAAACAACAGCTTTCCGATGCCCAGAGGATGCTTCTGGCACTCAAACAAGCCCGTTTACAACTAGAAGCCCTTGAACGCCAAAAAAACGAACCCATCGCTATTATTGGCATGGACTGTCGTTTTCCAGGGAATGCCAACAGTCCCGAAGCTTACTGGGAACTATTGCGCAATGGTATTGATGCCATTACAGATATCCCAAGCGATCGCTGGGATGTGGAAAGTTATTATGACTCAGATCCTGAAATTCCAGGAAAAATGTACAGCCGTTACGGTGGGTTTATCGAAGGGGTAGACCAGTTCGATCCCCAATTTTTCGGCATTTCTCCCCGTGAAGCCCTAAGTCTTGATCCTCAGCAAAGATTACTCCTAGAAGTTAGTTATAGGGCATTAGAAAGAGCCGGGCAACCCTTAGACTCCTTACAAGGGAGCAAAACAGGGGTATTTATGGGAATTTGTTTCGATGACTATTCGAGATTTACCCTTAACTCTGGAGATCCCACTCTCATCGATGCTTACAGCAGTTTAGGCAACACTCGTAGTATTGCTGTGGGACGCATTGCCTATGTATTGGGGCTAACTGGACCAGTTATCCAGTTAGATACAACTTGTTCCTCCTCCTTATTAGCAGTACATTTAGCCGCTCAAAGCCTACGTACAGGAGAATCTAATCTGGCCTTAGCTGGAGGGGTTAACTTGATGCTTTCCCCCGAAGTTAGCATCGGTTTTTCTAAATTAAAAGCCCTCGCCCCCGATGGACGTTGTAAAACCTTTGATGAAAAAGCTGATGGTTATGTAAGAGGGGAAGGCTGTGGTATTGTCGTCTTGAAGAGGTTATCCGATGCGATCGCCGATGGGGATAAGATTTTAGGGACTGTTTTTGGTTCAGCAGTCAATCATGATGGGCAAAGTAACGGTTTAACTGCCCCCAACGGTTCCGCACAAGAAACAGTTATCCGTCAGGCAATAGAAAATGCTAAAGTTGACCCCACCCAGATCCAATATGTAGAAGCTCACGGGACAGGTACATCTTTGGGTGATCCTATCGAAGTATTAGCCTTGAGTAAAGTATTAGGAAAAAACAGAGAACAGGATAACCCGATTAATATTGGCTCAGTAAAAACAAATTTTGGTCATCTAGAATCTGCTGCTGGGGTAGCAAGTTTAATCAAAGTTATTTTATCACTGCAACATCAGGAAATCCCCCCACATCTACATTTTAAAAACCCTAACCCTTATATTCCCTGGGAAAAACTACCCATAAATGTTCCTACAAAATTAACACCTTGGCCCGCTAAAAAAGGTCGTCGTTTAGCCGGGGTTAGTTCCTTTGGCATGAGTGGGACGAATGTTCATCTTATTCTTGGGGAAAGTCCAAAAGTTGAGGAAAATATTGAAACACAAAATGTTGAATCTTCCTTACATTTATTAACTCTATCAGCTAAAACAGAAACCGCCTTACAAGCACAAATAGAACAATATAAAACTTATTTAAACACTCATCAAAATATTCCTTTTGCTGATATTTGTTACAGTGCCAATAAACGGCGATCGCATCACAATTATCGTTTCAGTATTGTAGCCAGTTCCACATTAGAAGCAGCAGAAAAACTAAATAATTCCCTATATCCAAATAGCCCCCCCTTAACAAGGGGCAGTTCCGGGGGATCTCCTTTCTATAGCCCCCCCTTAACAAGGGGAGGTTGGGGGGGATCTTCTCCTCCTATTGCTTTCTTATTTACGGGACAAGGTTCTCAATATGTAGGAATGGGACAACAACTTTATCAAACTCAACCTACTTTTAAAACAACTGTTGATCACTGTTGCGATATTCTTCAGTCTTATTTAGGATGGGATCTTAAAGAGGTTATTTTTAGTGAACAGGGAACAGGGAACGGGGAACAGGAGACGGGGAGACTTGGAGACGGGGAGACTTGTTATAATCTAGATTCAACAATTAATACTCAACCTGCTTTATTTGTTATTGAATATGCTTTAGCAAAGCTATGGCTATCTTGGGGTATTCAACCTAACATTATGATGGGTCATAGTATTGGGGAATATGTAGCAGCAACTTTAGCTGGTGTATTTAGTTTAGAAGATGCTTTAAAACTGATTACTGCTAGAGGAAGATTGATGCAAAAACTTCCTCAAAATGGCTCAATGATTGCTGTTTTTACGGACTTAGAAACTGTAGAAAAAAAGATTAGTAATTATAAAAATCAAGTTTCAATTGCTGCTATTAATCATCACAAAAATATTATTATTTCTGGTAATAATACAGCTATAAAAGAAATTATAGGTAAGTTAGAATCTCAGGGTATAAAAAGCCAAGTTTTAAATGTTTCTCATGCTTTCCATTCTCCCATGATAGAACCCATGTTAAGAGAGTTTGAAGCTATTGCTAAACAGATAAATTATTCACCACCTAAACTAAAATTAGTTTCCACTGTCACAGGAACAGTGATGAGCGATGAAATAGCAACACCTAAGTATTGGTGTCGTCAGATTGTAGAAGCAGTAAAATTTTCACAGGGAATGGAATATTTAGTAGAACAAGATATCAAAATATTTCTGGAAATCGGTGCAAAACCAACTTTATCAAATATTGGACAAATAGTTATTGAAAATAGCAATAAAGATCAAGATTTTTCCTTCTTAGCTAGTTTGCATCCGAAACAGGAAAATTGGCAAACAATTTTATTTACTTTAGGGCAACTATATGTTAATGGTTTTTCAATTAATTGGGAAGAATTTTATAAATATAGTCAAATAAATTATATTAATAATCTGCCAACTTATCCCTTTCAAAAACAACGTTTTTGGCTAGAAAAGAAAGTAAATAGAAGTTTTCTTAATCAACAAAAGCAGCAACATCCTTTATTGGGACAAAAAATAAATTTAGCTGGTTCAAAAAACATCTATTTTGAAAATCAAATAAGTGAAAATATACCTATTTTTTTGAGAGAGCATCGAGTATTTGATACAGCTATTTTGCCATTGGCAGGATTTTTAGAAATAGCTTTAACAGCAGGTATTAATATATTTAAGACTCAGGAATGTTATCTGGAAGATGTTGTTATTCAACAAGGATTAATTTTACCACCTGATACTATTAAAACTATTCAAATTAATCTTGTTTCAGAAACAACGAATAATTACAGTTTTGAAATTTATAGTTTAAATAATGAACAAGATCAAGACAATGATTGGATATTACATAGTAGTGGTCAATTAAAACAAAAACAGATAGTAACATCAACTATTAATTTAGAAGAAGAAAAAGAGAGATTTTCTCAAGGTTTACAGATAGATGATTATTACCAGAAATGTCAGGAAAGAGGTATTAACTATGGTAAACGTTTTCAAGGAATTAAACATATTTATAAACTAGAAAGAGAAGCATTAGCTTATATTGAACTCCCCCTGGAAATAATTAATAGTTCTGCTTATCAAATACATCCTATATTATTAGATAATTGTCTGCAAGTTACTGGCATAGTTTTAATAGAAGAAAACTCATTAGAGACTTATTTACCTGTTGCTTTGGAAAGTTTTGTTTCAGACAATAAGCAAGATATCAATAGTTCAAAAATATATACATATGCAAAACTAAATACAGAGAAAAATAGTATTGATTTAAAACTATTGAGCGAAAATGGAGAAGCGATCGCTGATATAAAAGGACTAAAATTAAGGAAAGCTAGTCCAGAAACTTTATTAGGAAAGGAAGAGAATGATAGCTTAGAAAACTGGTTGTATGGGGTTAAATGGAACAAGCAACCCCTAACAGCAAATATTTTATTAAACCCTCAAAAGATTGAAAGTTATCTTGAACCTAAACTACAAAATTTAAAAGACAAATCTGATGTTATTGAGTATCAAGAACTTTTATCTGAGTTAGAAACTATTAGTTTTAACTATATATTAGAAGCATTTTTAAAACTAGGCTTTAAATTTGAACTAGAAACCCGTTTTACTAATTCTCAGTTACAAGAAAAATTGGGAATTTTACCAACTTATAAGAGGTTATGCGATCGCCTACTAAATATCCTTGCTGAAGAAGGTATTTTAAGAAAAATAGGGGAAGAATGGCAAGTTATTAAGGTTTTTGAGGGAACAGGGAACAGGGAACGGGGAACAGGAAAATCACCTGATAGTTCTGCTGAACTAACTTTGTTACAGCGTTGCGGTTCCCAACTTGCGGAGGTGTTACGGGGAGACTGTGATCCGGTGCAACTATTGTTCCCGGATGGAGACTTAACCCTGACAACACAACTGTATCAGGAGTCTACAGGGGCGAAAATGATGAATAACCTGGTAAAACAGGTTATATTAACAGCATTAAGCAATAAAACCCCAGAGAGTCCCCTAAAAATTCTAGAGATAGGTGCAGGTACAGGGGGAACTACAGCTTATGTACTTCCTGAACTAGATCAGTTGTCAACTGAGTATGTTTTTACAGATGTTTCTTCATTATTCACCGAAAAAGCTCGTCAACAGTTTCAAGCTTATTCATTCGTTGATTATCGTGTTTTAGATATAGAAAAAGACCCAACAACTCAAGGCTTTCTCCTACAACATTATGACATCATCCTTGCTGCTAACGTAGTACACGCTACCCAAGACTTACAGCAAACCCTTACCCATATCAGACAGTTACTAACGTCTCAGGGAATGTTAGTCTTATTAGAAGGAACTCGCCCCCTACGTTGGCTAGACCTTATTTTTGGCTTAACAGAAGGTTGGTGGAGGTTTACAGATACCGACTTACGGCCAACCTATCCCTTAATATCCCCTTCTCAGTGGCAGCAACTCTTAGAAAAAAATGGTTTTGTTGAGTCTATTGTTTTGTCCCCCGACTCTAACCCTGATAGTTTCCTTTCCCAACAAGGGGTTATGGTGGCCAGAAATGCAGAAGATATTAATACTGAGGCAAAAAATTGGTTAATTTTAGGCGATCGCCAAGGGATAGCGAGTCATCTAGTGCAAACATTGGAAAGCAAAGGAGAAAACTGTATTGTTGCCTACTCTGACAGTCACTATCAACAGATAGGAGCAAAAGACTATCAGGTTAACCCCCAAAATGAGCAAGATATATCGAGATTATTAGAAAAAAAACAATTTGACCAGATTATCTACCTTTGGGGTTTAGATGATCCATCGGAAGAAGATTTAACTATAGATACCTTAGAAACTGGATCAGAAAATCATTGTCGTAGTATTTTACAGTTGATCCAAAATTCCTATAACAAACCTCCTCGCTTCTGGTTAGTGACAAAAGGAGTTATGGCAACAGATAAAAATGATCCTGTTGTCAGTATTACTCAATCATCCTTATGGGGGCTAGGAAAAGCGATCTCCTTAGAACATCCTGAGTTTAACAGTGTCTGTGTTGATTTAGAGATTAATACAGAATTAAAACAACAGGTTAAGGTCTTATTAGAGGAAATTAACGCAAATTCTCCAGAAAATCAAATAGCATTTAGTAAAAACACTCGTCATGTAGCAAGGTTAGTTCCCCAAAAACTTTCTACAGCGACAACACAACCCCGTCAGTTAACTATTAGCCAACGGGGAACCCTAGAAAACTTACAATGGCAACCCCTAAACCGTCATTCCCTCAAGTCAGGAGAAGTAGAGATCCGTGTTAAAGCAACAGGTTTAAACTTTAGGGATGTACTCAACGCCTTAGACTTGTATCCAGGGGATGCAGGCCCCTTGGGATGTGAATGTGTAGGGGAGGTTATCAGTAAAGGGGAAGATGTTGAACTTATGAACATTGGCCAGGAAGTTATGGCGATCGCTTCTGGAAGTTTTAGGGACTATGTAATAGTTGACGCAGGGATGGTAACTCCTAAACCTGACAGTTTAACGATAGAAGAAGCAGCTACCATTCCCGTTACCTTTCTAACGGCATACTATACCTTACATCACCTAGCCAAGATAAAAAAAGGCGATCGCGTATTAATTCACGCCGCAGCTGGAGGGGTGGGACAAGCAGCTATTCAAATAGCCCAAAAAGTAGGTGCTGAAGTCTTTGCTACGGCCAGTGTTGGTAAATGGAATACCCTGAGACAGTTAGGGGTAAGTCATATTATGAACTCTCGGACATTGGACTTTGCAGAAGAAATTTTGACTATTACAGAAGATGAAGGGGTGGATATTGTCCTAAATTCTCTTTCAGGGGAGTTTATTTCCAAAAGTTTCGCTATTTTAAAAGATAACGGGCGTTTTGTTGAGATTGGTAAAAGTTTGAAGTTAGAAGGCAAATATCCTACCCAACCATCTCAGGAGGAGATCCCCCCAACCCCCCTTGGTAAGGGGAGCCAGCTACCTACCCAACTCTCCCAGGAGGGGAAAGCAGAGGGGTTAGATATTCATTCTCAACTAAAACCTGATGCTGCTTATTTCCAAGTGGATATGTTTAAAGTGTGTCAAGAGGAACCAGAGTTAGTTCAGTCGATGTTGTGTCATTTGAGGGAACAGTTGCAAACAGGTAACTTTCAACCTCTCTCTTATCAAGTTTTTCCCAGAGAAGACGCTATTTCCGCCTTCCGTTATATGCAGCAAGCTAAACATACAGGAAAAGTTATTGTTTCTTATTCTGATAGGGAACTGGGAGACTGGGAGACTGGGAGACTGGGAGACTGGGAGACTGGGAGACTGGGAGAGTCGGAGACTGAGGGAAATGATCAGTCTTCGTTGAAATTTTCTGAAGATGGAACCTATCTTATAACTGGAGGACTAGGTGACTTAGGTTTATTAGTTGCTCAGTGGATGATAGAAAAAGGAGCCAAAAATATAGTTTTAATGGGTCGTAATGAGCCAAAATTAGAACAAAAACAGAAAATAAAAGCACTAGAAACTCTAGGAGGCAATATTACTATTGCTCAAGGAGATGTCTCCAACAAAGAACAACTAGCAACCATCTTAAAAGCCATCTCCCCGTCCCCCCATCTCCCCGTCCCCCCATCTCCCCGTCCCCCCCTCTCCCCCTCTCCCCTCTCTCCCCTAAAAGGGATCATTCACGCAGCCGGCGTATTAGACGATGGAGTTCTCAAACAACTTACCTGGGAACGGTTTAATAAGGTGATGTCCCCGAAAGTTCAAGGGGCCTGGAACCTACATAACTTAACCAAAGATAAACCCCTAGACTTTTTTGTTCTCTTTTCCTCCGCAGCTTCCTTACTAGGTTCTCCTGGACAAGCTAACCACGTCACTGCTAATACATTTCTAGATACCTTAGCCCATTATCGGCGATCGCAGGGACTACCGGCCTTAAGTATTAACTGGGGTTTGTGGTCAGATATTGGGGCTGCAGCCAAACGTCAAGTCAAACGTCAAGGAGTTGGAGCGATCGCACCTGATGAGGGAATCACCATTTTAGAGATGTTAATGAAAGACTCTTTAGCACAAGTAGGTGTTGTTCCCATCAAATGGGATGAATTTTTACAAATTGAACAAAATATACCATTTTTTAGCAACTTTAAGCAGCAAAAAGCGACATCAACCAATAGTAGTAGCAATTTTCTGCAACAATTAGAAGATATTCCCCCAGAAGAAAAAGAAAATTATTTAAGGGAGCATATTCGTGCAGAAATATCACAGGTTCTAGGTTTCAACCCTTCTGATGTCGATATGGAAATAGGCTTTTTTGATCTGGGAATGGACTCTTTAACTGCAATGGAGTTTAAAAACCGCTTACAAAACACCTTTGCTTGTACCTTCCCTTCAACCATAGCCTTTGACTATCCCACCGGAGACGCTTTAGTTAGTTATATAGCTACAGAAGTCCTCCAACTAACAGAAGAAACCATCGAACCATTAGAAGAAGATGATACAGAAAATCTATCTCAAGACGATATTGCTGACTTGTTAGCCCAAGAACTTTCAGAAATTCAAGGAGGTGACGAATAATGGCAGAAAATAAAGATTATGCAGCCCTAATGCAGAATGCTTTAAAAGAACTGCGACAAATGCGGGCTAAACTCAAACAGTTAGAAGAAAGTAAAAGTGAACCCCTAGCCATTATTGGTATGGGTTGCCGTTTTCCTGGCGCCGATAACCCCACTCAGTTCTGGCAGTTATTAAAACAGGGAAAAGATGCCATTACTTCTGTGCCTTCAGATCGCTGGAATGTCGATGAATACTACGATAGCGATCCCAAAACCGTCGGCAAAATATGTACCCGTTATGGGGGGTTTATTGGACAGTTACAGGAGTTCGATCCAGAATTTTTTGGCATTTCTCCCAGGGAAGCTATTAGTATAGATCCCCAACAACGTCTATTATTAGAAGTCAGTTGGGAAGCATTAGAAAATTCTGGTATTATCCCGAAAAACCTGGCAGGTACTCAAACAGGGGTGTTTATAGGCATAAGTAGTAATGATTATTCCCAGCAGTTGTTAACCCGTGAAGTGGATGATATCGATGCTTACTTAGCTACAGGAAACTCTCATAGTGTAGCCGCCGGACGACTTTCTTTTTTATTGGGTTTAACAGGCCCTAGTTTAGCCGTTGATACCGCTTGTTCATCTTCCCTAGTAGCAATACACCTCGCTTGTCAAAGCTTACGTAACCTGGAATGTAAAACAGCTATAGTAGGAGGAGTTAATCGCTTAATTTCCCCCGAATTTAGCATTAATTTCTCACAAGCGCAAATGTTAGCCCCCGATGGTCGTTGTAAGACCTTCGATGGCAGTGCAGATGGTTTTGTCAGATCCGAAGGTTGTGGGGTAGTTGTCTTAAAACGTCTCGAACAAGCTTTAGAAGATGGGGATAATATCTTAGCCGTCATTCGGGGTTCTGCGGTTAACCAAGATGGACGTAGTAGCGGTTTAACAGTGCCTAATGGTCCCTCTCAACAAACCGTGATCCGTCAAGCATTAGAAAACAGCAAGGTTGATGCTTCTGACATAAGTTATATTGAAGCACACGGCACAGGAACATCTCTCGGCGATCCCATTGAAATAGGGGCGTTAGGGGCTATTTTCAGCAAAACCCATTCCCCACAGCAACCCTTAATAGTGGGTTCGGTGAAAACCAATATTGGTCATTTAGAAGCGGCCGCAGGTATTGCCGGGTTAATTAAAGTTATCTTATCTTTGCAACATGAAGAAATACCCTCACATCTACATTTTCAAAACCCTAGTCCCCATATCAACTGGAATGAGTTGCCTATTACTGTTCCTAGTCAAGCTACACCCTGGAAACGTAGTGAAAACAAAAGGTTAGCCGGGTTAAGTTCTTTTGGGTTTGGTGGTACAAACGCTCATGTTATTTTAGGGGAAGCGTCGCCAAAGGTTGTTGAAACCCCAAAAGTTGACCGTCCCTTACATTTATTAACCCTATCAGCTAAGACAGAAACGGCTTTAAAAGCACAAATAGAACAATATAGAACCTATTTAAACAATCATCAAAATCTTTCTTTTGCTGATATTTGTTACAGTGCAAATAAGGGGCGATCGCCTTTTGATTACCGTTTTAGTATTGTAGCTGGTTCCACAACAGAAGCATTAGAAAAAATAGATAATACCCTATCGCCAAATAACCCGTCTTTGTCAAGGAAAGGTTGGGAGGGATCTTCTCCCAATAGCCCCCCTTTGGGAAAAGGAGGATCTTCTACAAATAGCCCCCCCTTAGTAAGGGGGGGTTGGGGGGGATCTTCTCCGGCCATTGCCTTTCTATTCACTGGACAAGGTTCGCAATATGTAGGAATGGGACAACAACTATATCAAACTCAACCCACTTTTAAAGCAACAGTTGATCATTGTTCTGATCTTCTTCAAGTTTATTTAGGATGGGATATTAAAGAGGTTATTTTTGGTAAAGAGGAAATAGACTATCCCCCCCAACCTCCCCTTAGTAAGGGGGGAGGGCAACAGGGAACAGGAGAAAATTCTTATAATCTAGATTCAACCATTAATACTCAACCTGCTTTATTTGTCATAGAATATGCTTTAGCAAAACTGTGGCTATCTTGGGGTATTAAACCTGATATGATGATGGGTCATAGTATTGGGGAATATGTAGCAGCAACTTTAGCTGGTGTATTTAGTTTAGAAGATGCTTTAAAACTGATTACTGCTAGGGGAAGGTTAATACAGGAACTTCCTGAAAATGGCTCAATGGTTGTTGTTTTTGCTCCTTTAGAAACAGTAGAAAAAGCAGTTGCTTCTTATCAAGATAAAGTTTCCATTGCTGCTATAAATCATCATCAAAACATAGTTATTTCTGGTGAAGGCGAAGCTATACAAGAGATTATTGAGCAACTAGAATTAAACGGTATTCAAAACCAAACATTAAAAGTTTCTCACCCTTTCCATTCTCCCATGATGGAACCCATGTTAAAAGCATTTGAAACTATTGCCAAACAGATAAAATATTCATCCCCTAAAATTAAAATAGTTTCCACTGTAACAGGAACGGTTATAACTGAGGAAATAGCCACACCCGAATACTGGTGTCATCAGATCAGAGAAACAGTAAGATTTTCACAAGCAATAGAATGTTTAATAGATAAAGATATTAAAATATTCCTCGAAATAGGAGCAAAACCAACTTTATTAAATATGGGAAAAACAGTTGTTGAAAATAGTAATAAAGCACAGAATATTTGCTGGTTAGCTAGTTTACATCCAAAGCAGGAAAATTGGCGAACAATGTTATTGACTTTGGGAGAATTATATGCTAAGAAATATGTTATTGATTGGGAGGAATTTGACAAAGATTATCCTAGAAACTATCTTAATAATTTACCAACCTATCCTTTTCAACGAGAAAAATATTGGTTTACATCATCATCAACAAAACCCAACAAAAATAAGCAAATAAAAGGACATCCTTTGCTCGGTAATCAATTAATTTTAGCAAAATCTGATACTATTTTATTTGAGAGTGAAATTAGTCAAGATGAACCTAATTTTTTACAAGATCATCGTGTCTTTGATAAGGTTATTCTTCCAGGTGCAGGATTTTTAGAAATGGCACTAAGCGCAGGAATTAAAGCTTTAAACACTCAAGCTATTATCCTAGAAAGTGTTGCTATTCAAAAGCCTTTGATATTGCAAGAGGATAGTGAGAAAAAAATCCAAACATTTTTAACACCAAAAGAAGATGAGAATACATATATATATGAAATATTTAGTCAAGAAGAGTCTAACTGGAAACTTCATGCAAAAGGACAATTTTTGTCAACTGAGAATAAGATAATAAAAGCTAACTTGAACGATATAAAAGAAGAATGTAATATCCTAGTAGATACGGTGGAATATTATCAAAAACTAGCTCAAAGAGGTGTTCATCTTGATACTAACTTTCAAGCTATAAAAAAACTGTGGAAAAATAAATCAGAAGAATCATTAGCAGAGATATCTTTACCAGAAAAAATACTTTCTCAAACTAACCCTTATACCATTCATCCTGTCTTGTTAGACGCTTGTTTTCAGGGGATAGGTATTACCTTATTAGAAGAAGATCAAAATATAACTTATCTTCCTATTGGTTTAGATAAATTTACTCTTTATGAAAACACTTCCCATACTCATTTATGGAGTCATGTTAAACTACGATCCCGTAAGTCTTCTATACAACATACTTTAATTGCAGATGTTGAAATTATAGAACCTCAAGGAACTATTATTGCTACTGTTGAAGGGATACAACTTAGCCCTGTTAGTCCCGAAACTTTGTTTGCTAGTTCACAGAATACTTACACAGACTGGCTTTATGGGATAGAGTGGCGACAAAAACAAATTTTCACAGCATCCTCTGAACACTTTCTCACCCCCCAGAAAATTAGCGATCGCCTGACTCCTCGTTTCACAGAATTAGTAAATAAGACTGAAATAACTTATTATCAGCAATTATTGCCAAAATTAGACCATTTAAGCCTAAATATATTATCCAAGCATTTCAGGGCATGGGCTGGAAGTTTACCGAAAATCAAAGCTTATCAAAACAGTCTCTAACCATTGCGAAAAAATATCAGAGATTAACAGATTATCTCCTTAAAAATCTCACAGAAGCAGGAATTTTAAACAAAATAGACGATCATTGGCAAGTAATTAAAACGTCAAACTCTGCAACCATTGAAAGGCAAAAACAAGAGTTATTAAAAGAATATCCCTTTGCCGAAATAGAATTAACATTACTCCATCGTTGCGCTTCTCAACTAGCACAAGTTTTACAAGGAAAATGCGATCCAGTGCAGCTACTATTTCCCCAAGGAGACTTAAGCACCGCTACCCAGTTGTATCAAGACTCTCCTGGGGCGAAGATGATGAATACTTTAGTACAAGAAACCCTTAGTGTTGCCCTGGAAACATTACCTCAAGGTAAAAAAGTTCGTATTTTAGAAATAGGAGCCGGAACCGGAGTAACAACGGCTTATTTATTACCTTATCTCGATTCAGCACAGACAGAATACTGTTTTAGTGATATATCGCCTATTTTTAGTGAAAAAGCGAAACAAAAATTTTCTGATTATTCCTTTATTAGTTACCAAACCTTAGATATTGAACAAGATCCTCAAAAACAAGGATTTTCAGCAGAATCTTACGATATTATCGTTGCTGCTAACGTTTTACACGCTACAGAAAACCTAGAAGAAACTATAAACCATGTTCATCAGTTATTAGCCCCGAAAGGGATGTTATTGTTGCTAGAAAATACCAGTGCTTTGCTGTGGTTGGATCTGATCTTTGGGTTAACAGAGGGATGGTGGAGGTTTAATGATGAAGTAAGGAATGATTATCCCTTGATATCTGCCCAAAAATGGCAAAAATTATTAATTGACAGAGAATTTGAACATACAGCTATTCTGAAACCAGAACAAAAGCAAGGGGAAACAGTCTCACAACAAAGCATTATTTTAGGACAGAAAAAAGCTTCTGCTCCGAAAAATTGGTTAATATTAGGAGATAAAGATGTTTTTGCCGAGAATTTAGTTAATTATTTACAAGAAAAAGGACAATATGCCATACTTAGTCAAGAAATAGATAATTTAGATGAATTTCAACACATTATCTATCTAGGAAGTTTAGACAGTCCCGAACCCTCTAACCTAACTACCCAAGACTTAGAAACAGCTTCTGAAATAGGCTGTACTAACGTTTTAACCCTTGTCCAAACCTTAGCAAACTCATCTACACCCCCCACACTGTCAATAGTAACCAGGGGTGCAGTATCCACAGAAACAGAGGATATTTTACCAGGGTTAACAGAAGCTTCATTATGGGGAATAGGAAAAGTTATTAATTTAGAGCATACTCAATTAAACTGTAGATGTATTGATCTTGATACTAAAATTGCTCCAGAAAAACAAATTCAAGCCCTATTAAGCGTCATTGAGTCAACAGAAAAAGAAACGCAAGTTGCTTTAAGAGATGATCAACTTCAGGTATCAAGGTTAGTACGTCATGGAAAAATTGAGCCATATAAACTAGAAATTCCTCAGAATGAAGCCTTTAAGTTAGATATTTCACAAAAAGGGACTCTCAGCAACTTAGAGCTTGTTCCAACGTCACGTATATCTCCTGAGCAGGGTGAAGTAGAGATTAAAGTAGGAGCAACCGGACTCAACTTCATCGACGTTTTAGACGGGTTAGGGTTACTACCATTTGAGAGAGAATGGTTTGGGGTTGAATGTGTCGGGGAAGTGGTGAGGGTTGGAGAAGGAGTCAATGAACTAAAAAAAGGCGATCGCGTTTTAGCGTTAGCCCCAGGTAGTTTTAGTCAGTATGTCACCATAACCACCCAGTTAGTTAGCCATTGCCCCAAAAACTTAACCATTGAAGAAGCAGCGACTATTCCAGCCAACTTTTTAACCGCTTACTATGCCTTACATCGTCTAGGGAAAATTAAAAAAGGCGATCGCATCCTCATTCATTCAGCAGCCGGGGGAACAGGGATGGCCGCCCTACAAATAGCTCAACAAGTAGGAGCAGAAGTATTTGCCACAGCTAGTCCCAATAAATGGGAGTTTCTCAAGTCTTTGGGGGTGAAAAACGTGATGAACTCTCGAACATTAGACTTTGCAGCAGAAATTTTGACTATTACCGAAGGGAAAGGGGTTGATGTGGTGTTTAACTCCCTCTCAGGAGAGTTTATTACAAAAAGCTTCTCTGTATTAGCTGATGAAGGGCGTTTTCTAGAAATAGGTAAACGAGATATTTGGACAAGGGAACAAGTTCATAAAGTTAAACCCAATGCCTCTTACTTTGCCATAGACTTACTTACTATTGCGCAACAGCAACCGCAACTTATTCAGTCGATGCTTACTGAGTTAAAACAAAAGTTTGAGGAAGATCGCTTAAAACCCTTACCTCGTAACGTCTTTCCCATAGAGCAAACTATTCAAGCTTTCCGTTATATGCAGAAAGGAAAGCATATTGGCAAAATAGTTGTTTCTTATAACCCAGAATTAAAAAATATTAGTAGTTCTGAGCAATTAAACAACATATCTGTAGGGGCGAACGGCCGTTCGCCTATACAAAAAATGCCTTTAGGTTTTTCTGAAGATGGAACCTATCTTATTACTGGAGGGTTAGGAGGTTTAGGTTTATTAGTAGCTCGCTGGATGATAGAAAAAGGAGCCAAAAATTTAGTATTGATGGCAAGAAGTAAAGCCAACTCCCAGCAAAAACAAGAAATACAAGCCTTAGAAGCTTTAGGAGGCAATATTACCGTTGCTCAAGGAGATGTCTCCAACAAAGAACAACTAGCAAACATCTTAGAAAACATCCAAACCACCACCCCCGTCCCCCCCTCTCCCCAACCTCCCCTCTCCCCGTCCCCCCCTCTCCCCGTCCCCCCCTCTCCCCAACCTCCCCTAAAGGGTATCATCCACGCTGCCGGAGTATTAGACGACGGAGTATTACTACAAATGAACTGGGAACGGTTTAATAAGGTAATGGCTCCCAAAGTACAAGGAGCTTGGAACCTTCATAACTTAACCAGAGATAAACCTTTAGACTTCTTTATCCTTTTCTCATCAGCCGCTTCCTTATTAGGTTCTCCCGGACAAGGAAACCACGTTGCGGCGAATACATTTCTTGATAGCTTAGCTCATTATCGGCGATCGCAGGGACTACCGGCCTTGAGTATTAACTGGGGTGTGTGGTCAGATATTGGGGCAGCAGCCAAACGCCAAGTAGACGCACAGATGAAAGCCCGAGGTATTGGGGCGATCGCTCCCCAACAAGGGTTAGATATCTTAGAAAAACTATTTACAGAAGAATCTACTCAAGTAGGGGTTGTTCCCATTAACTGGCCACAGTTTTTGTCTTCTGGGGCAACATCTCCCTACTTTGAAGACTTTGCCCAAACTAAGGAAACTAAACAAAGAGAAGCATCAGAGTTACGCCAACAATTAACCGATATTCTGCCACAAAATCGTCTTTCTTTCCTCGTTAACCACTTACAAGAGGAAGTTGCTCCCATTCTTGGACTGAAAACTAACCCCAACCCCCAACAAGGCTTTTTTGACCTGGGAATGGACTCTTTAATGGCAGTGGAAATGAAAAACCGTTTAGAAACAGGTTTAAGCGTAACCCTTCCCTCAACGGTTATTTTTGAATATCCCACCATTAACGCCTTAGCTGAATATTTAGTTGAGGAAATGTTTCCTTCTCAGTGGGAGTCAACAGGTGTTAAGACCAAAATAAACAACGAAGAAACTTCCCTTTCTCAAACCTTAGAAGAAGATATAAATGCTTCTCAAACCCTAGAGGAAGATAGTGCCATCGCCCAAGAATTAGAAGAATTAGAAAATTTATTAAAAAACAGAAACAATGACTGAATCATCAACCTCACAACGTATCCTAGCAGCCCTTAAAGAAGCTCGCAACGAACTCCAAGCCGTGGAACTGGCTCAAAATGAACCCATCGCCATAGTTGGTATGGCAGGAAGGTTTCCAGGGGCAAAAAATTTGGACGAATTTTGGCAAAATATCTGTAATGGGGTTAATTCTATCGATTTTCTCTCTCAATATGAGTTATTAGCCCATGGAGTTGACCCCGAAACCGTTAATGACCCCAACTATGTCAACGCCTATTCCAGTTTTGAGGGAATAGATAGCTTTGATGCGCCCTTTTTTGGCTATTCTCCTAGAGAAGCAGAAGTTATTGACCCCCAACATCGTGTGTTCCTGGAATGCGCCTGGGAAGCCCTAGAAAATGCAGGTTATGACCCCGAACGTTATGGGGGTGCGATCGGAGTATTTGGGGGCGCAGCACTCAATAGTTATCTGGTTAACTTGTATGGCAATAGTAACCTGAGACAGTCTCTAAATAAAACTCAGGTGGTGATCAGTAATGTCATGGGGTTAATGCCCACCAGGGTTTCCTATAAACTGAACCTAAAAGGGCCTAGTTGTGGGGTGCAAACAGGTTGTTCTACGTCCCTTGTCTCTGTTCATTTAGCCTGTCAAAGTTTACGAAGCCAAGAATGTGATATGGCCTTAGCTGGAGGGGTAACTATTGGTACAATGGGAAAATCAGGCTATCTTTACCAAGAAGATAGTATTGCTTCCCCCGACGGCTTTTGTCGTGCTTTTGATGCCAAGGGGCAAGGGACTGTGTTTGGTAATGGGGTGGGTATTGTAGTTTTGAAACGGTTATCTGTTGCCCTAGAAGCAGGAGATCATATTTATGCCCTTATTAAAGGTTCTGCTATCAATAACGATGGTTCGCAAAAAGTGGGACTAACTGCCCCTAGTGTTATAGGACAAGCAGAAGTTATCGAAAAAGCTCTTCAAAAAGCTAGAGTTGAACCAGAAACGGTTAATTATATCGAAACTCACGGCACAGGAACTCCTCTGGGTGATCCTATTGAAATGTCTGCTTTAACTAAGGTGTTTCGAGACAGTAAACAACAAGAAAAGTTTTGTGCGATCGCTTCTGTGAAAACTAATATCGGTCATTTAGATGCAGCAGCAGGTATTGCAGGTTTAATTAAAACTGTTTTAGCCCTAAAAAATCAGAAAATACCCCCTAGTCTTAATTTTAGACAGCCTAACCCCCAAATTGATTGGGATAATAATCCTTTTTATGTTAATACTCAACTAAAAGACTGGCAACGAAATGGCAACCCCCGTCGTGCTGGTGTTAGTTCCTTTGGTATGGGTGGAACTAATGCTCATGTTGTTTTAGAAGAGGCAGGGAGCAGTGAACAGTTAACTGTTAGCAGTTGTTTATTATTGTTGTCGGCTAAAACATCAACAGCTTTAGAAACCATAACTAAAAATTTAGCGGATCATTTAAAACAGCATCCAGATATTAACTTAGCTGATGCGGCCTATACTTTACAAATAGGTCGTCAAAGCATGGAATATCGTCATTTTGTCCTTTGTCAGGAAACAGAAGAAGCGATCGCCTCCTTAAAATCAGACCCTCAACCTATTCCTTTATTATCTTCTCCTAAAATAACCTTTCTATTTTCAGGACAAGGCAGTCAATATGTAGGGATGGGGAAAGAACTATACGACACTGAACCGGTTTTTAAACAAGAAGTAGATCGCTGCTGTGACTTGCTTCAAGAGCATTTAGAGTGTGACTTACGGGAGATTATTTTTGGACAAGGAGACGGGGAGACGAGGAGACAAGGAGACGGGGAGACGGGGAGACGGGGAGACGGGGAGACGGGGAGACTTGGAGAAAATTTACAATCTACAATATATGCTCAACCTGCATTATTTGTCATTGAATATGCTTTGACTCAACTGTGGATGTCTTGGGGTATCCAACCCAATGCTATGCTTGGTCACAGTATTGGGGAATATGTGGCAGCAACAATAGCAGGTGTCTTTTCTTTGCAAGATGCTCTCTATCTAGTGGCAATGCGAGGAAAACTGATGCAGGAATGTCCTCCTGGGGCAATGCTTTCTGTTTCTTTATCAGAAGAAAAGTTGAGCAGTTTATTAACAGAAGATTTAGTTATTTCCGCTATTAACGCCCCAAACTTATCTGTGGTATCAGGAACCATAGAAGCGATCGCAATATTAGAAAAACGTTTAACTAGCAAAAATATTGCCTGTCGTTCTCTCCATACTTCTCACGCCTTCCATTCTCCTTTGATGCAGCCTATTACTGGCAAGTTTAAGGACATAATACGGCAAATTTCTCTAAATTATCCTAAATTACCCTTTATTTCCAATTTAACAGGTACTTGGATAACTCCAGAGCAAGCTACTGATCCTGACTATTGGATACAACACCTTCTCCAACCTGTTCGTTTTCATGATGGCATCAAGGAACTATTGGAAACAAGCGATCGCCTTTTCTTGGAAATAGGGCCAGGACGAACTTTAAGCACTTTAAGCAAACAACAGCAAGCAGATATCCCTGTTTTCACCTCCCTACGTCATCCCCAAGAAACCATCTCAGATCAATCATTTATCCTTAATACAGTGGGTAAACTATGGCAAACTGGCGTAGAAATAGACTGGTTAGCCTTTTATCCCCATGAAAAACCCTCTCGCATTCCCTTACCTACTTATCCCTTTGAACGTCAACGTTATTGGGTGGATATATCTCCATCAGAACCAGTTACCCAAACAGAGGAAACCTCTCTAATAAAAAACCCCGATATGGCTGACTGGTTTTATGTTCCTGCTTGGAAACGAATACCATTACCAAAAAATAGTAAAATAGAGTCTCAAAATTGCTTAATATTAACAGATGAAAGTGAACTTTCTAATGCTTTAATTAGTAGTCTTCAAAAATCTAATCAAAATATTGTTACTGTAAGCATTGGAGACGAATTCACACAGATTGCTGAAAAACAATATATTATTAATCCTAAAAGTGCCGAAGATTATCAAAAGCTATGGAAAAGCTTACCTCAAAAACCTCACAAAATTCTTAATTTATGGTTAAATAAAAAAGTTGAAATATTTGAACAATGTCAAGACTTAGGCTTTTATAGTTTAGTCTATTTATCTCAAACTATTGGGCAACAGAAAGAAACAGTAACCATGACTGCGATCGCTGAGGGATTACATGATGTCATTGGCACAGAAACCTTAAACCCTGGTAAAGCAACTATTTTAGGAGCATCTAAAGTCATTTCTCAAGAGTTTCCTAATATTAATTGTCAAACTATTGATATAACTGCTCATAACATATCTATCAACTCTCTACTCACCGAACTATTAACCCCCACTGAGGATACAGTAGTTGCTTATCGAGGCCATCATCGTTGGGTACAAACCTTTGAACCTTTACCCCTTGCAGAAGCAGAGAAAGAGGCTATACCCTTGAAACAAAAAGGAATCTATCTTATTGCTGGCAATTTTGTCGAAGGGTTAGGATTAGTGTATGCTCAATGGTTAAAACAAACTATTAACGCCAAACTGGTACTTATTGGCCCCAAAAACTTACCCCCCCAAACAGAATGGGATCTGTGGTTAGCTACCCATAGTCCTCAAGAAGAGGTAACCCGTTGTGTGCGTCAAATGCAAGCATTAGGGACAGGTGGCACAGAATTCCTCTTTTTTAACGCTGATTTAAGCAATAAAGAGCAAGTAAAAGAAATTATAGACCAAACCATCGAAAAATTTGGGAAAATTGATGGAGTGATTCATGCAGGAACTATGGGCGATCGCTCCAGTTGTCCCCTTCCCCGTCTCACCCCAGAAGAATTCGATCGCCAGTGGAAAACGAAGATAAAAGGGTTATTGGTACTAGAAGAAGTATTACAAGGACACACCCTAGACTTTTACCTGTTACAGTCTTCTTTATCTTCTGTGGTGGGTGGTTTAGGGTTCGCTGCCTATGCTGCGGCCAATACATTCATGGATACTTTCGCCACCCAACGGAACCAAACAGGCTCGACCCCTTGGTATACTCTGAACTGGGATGCTTGTCAGTTAGACGAAGATGTATCCCCAGAGAAAACAGGGTTAGCCTTATTAGACTTAGCTATGACTCCCCAAGAGGTTTGGGACGTTTCGGGACGAATATTAGCCCATGCCTCCCATCCTCAGATTATCGTCTCCCCGGGTGACTTATCAACCCGTATGAACCAGGAGATCGTACCTCCAACATTTGCAGACAGAGAAGCCCTTTCTAGCTACCAAAGACCCAGTTTAAACACTCCTTACGAAGCCCCCCGTAATGACATAGAAGAACAGGTTGCAGAGGCATTACAAGAGCTATTAGGCATAGAAAAAGTCGGTATTAATGACAACTTTTTTGAGTTGGGGGGACACTCTTTATTAGCTATTCAAGCCATTTCTCGTCTAAGAGAGGAGTTTCAAGTGGAGTTACCCATGAGAAAGTTTCTTTTCGAGTCTCCTACCGTTGCTGGTATTGCTAAACTGATTGAAGAAAATCAACCTAGTGAGGATGAGCAACAGGAAATTGCTGATTTATTGGCAGAAGTGGAGAATATGTCCGATGAAGAGTTAGGACTTTAGAATTCTTTACTTTTTCGTTCTACAAGTTGACAATTTTAATTAAAATTAAGGAAAAAAACAATGGATTTTAGTTTATTTTACTTCGATGGCGATGGCTCAGTTGCTCAACCCAATAAATACCGTTTACTGCTGGAAAGTGCAAAATTTGCCGATCAAAATGGTTTTTCTGCTGTATGGATACCAGAACGCCATTTTCACGCCTTTGGGGGATTATATCCCAACCCCTCGGTGGTTAATGCTGCTTTAGCTATGGCTACCGAGAAGGTACAACTGCGAGCAGGTAGCGTGGTGTTACCGTTACACCATCCCGTTAGAATAGCCGAAGAATGGGCAGTGGTAGATAATTTATCTAATGGAAGAGTTGCGATCGCCTTTGCCTCGGGTTGGACAATGGATGAATTTATTCTTTCCCGTGATCTCCATACCCATCGTAAACAAACCATGTGGCGCGGTGTTAAAGCCCTACAACAGCTATGGAAAGGGGAAGGAGTAGAATATGCCGATGCTTCTGGAAGAGCCGTAGAAGCCAAAATTCTGCCCAAACCCATACAACCAGAGTTACCTATTTGGATTACTTGTCAGTCTCCAGAAACCTTTATAGAGGCGGGAAAAATGGGGGCAAATGTTTTAACCTCTTTATTAGGTGGCACTTTAGAAGAAGTTGCGCCAAAAATTAAGCTCTATCGTCAATATTTAGAAAAATCTGGTCATGATCCTGACAGTAAGAAAGTTACTTTAATGATACATACTTTTTTGGGTGAAGAAACAGAAACAGTTAAAGAGAAGGTGAGACAACCCTTTTGTAATTATCTGAAAACCCATTATGATTTACTGGAAAATTTAGCGAAAGGGATGGGGTTAGATGTGAGTTTAAAAAACTTTTCTGAAGATGATCTCGATAGTTTATTACTGTTTGGTGTGGAGGGTTTTATGAAGGGACGTTCATTAATTGGTACTCCTGAAACTTGTGTGCCTTTTATTGCCAAACTGGAAGAAATAGGCATTAATGAAGTGGCTTGTTTAATTGATTTTGTGCAGGATTTTGACACGGTAATGGAAAGCTTACCCTATTTACAGAAACTACATCAAGTTTGCTAAATGAGCTATCAATCTATAGCACTTCTCATACTTATGAGGTACACAGTTTTCTTCGGAGTTCGGAGGCGCGATATTAGGTGTACCTGATGAGTCCGAGAAACGCTATATTTTTGGTTTAACTTTGAAGTTCTTTTCTCCAGAGAAAATAAACAATAAACCATGATCCTATAAAGATTATTGATATTCCAAAAGCTCCTGCTACAATATTAGGAGGTGCGGTAATACCAATGACAGTAAAACGGTATTCTTTAGAGTTTGATTCAACAGGGTTAACGGAAGAAATCACTTGGTAAACTCTTCCTCTTTGGGGATTATGATGTTTATAAATGATTTCATATTCCCCTAAAATAGCTTGTAGAAAAAGCTTTAAGCTCTCTGTTATTTCTTTACTATTTCCTGCAATTCTAGATATTCCATTGGTGAGACTACTAATATTGTTAATAGCTTGTTCATCCAGATATTCTACTCGGGGAATGAGTTTGGTTTTATCGTTACCCCAATCAATATCCTTATTCCAGTTAACTGCTCGTCCCAACCCGTATTTTTGTCCTAGTTGTTTAGGGGTTAGTCCGTAACCCAATGTATGAATAGCTAATTAAGGATTCTTTTTTAATAGTGTTGCTATTTTATCGATCTGTTGTTGTTGTTTACCTCTTGCAATAGTTTCATCTTTATTAAAGGTGTCTGTGTAAAATCCATCAGTGAAAAGAATAATGGATAAACGAGGTTGATTATCTGTTGGTTCTCCTTCTCGATTTACCGGATAAAAACGCTCATCAGAATCATTCGTTAAAAACTCAACTGATTTATAAAGAGATTCATAAATATTCGTTGCTGTGCAGGGGGTTTTATTGGATAAATCCGTATTAAGAAATTTCGTTAGTTCAGTAGATTCTACATTTTGAAAATCATTAAGGTTATCTGGACTAACATTTACAAAAGGTTCTGAAAAGTTACAATTTCCTGTTTTAACTCGATTCCCAAAAGGAACGATAGAAACTTGTGTCTTTCCTTTCCATGTTTTCGCTTCTTCTACAAAGTTTTTTAAAGTATCTATTGCTGCATCATATTTTCTTTGACCTTTGGGAACTTTATTACAGTTTCCTTTACGGTTTAAATCGGTGGAACATTGCATACTTCCACTCATATCAAAAAGGACTATGATATAAGCATCATCGGGAACTGTATCTTGAGGTGATTTCCAGCGAAACTTTATATTAGGGTTTGCTGAAAAAGTTTCTCCAAAATTTATGCCACTTTTGACCAAGAATTTTCTGACAAATCAATAAGTTTTAGTACATAAAAATTGTTTAAAGTATAATCAAAATTAATGAAAGGCGGTTTGATGAGTTCCCCTGTTCTATTATTAGTAAATAAGGACAAAAAAAGCGACAAAAACTGCCTCAGAAGTTTAGAAAGATTGACAACTAAAAATGTAATAGCAATAGATGTAATGGAGGTTTCAGGGAGTTTTGTCATCACGAGATTTAGGCTAAATCTTCATTTAGCTTGTCCAAACTTTCCCTCAATAGCATTACGGAAGCATTCATCGGAGTGGGCTTGTTTCGCTGCCCTGGCGGTTTCAACTGCTTCTCTAACACTTCCTTCTGCCACTTGAAATAAACGATTAGAAATAGCATTTTGAAGCACAGCAGGAACTTTTGCTAGGGTTAGATTCATATAACCTGTAAATCGAGTAGACCACCAATTTTCGGGGGTTCCTTGGACAGCGATTCCGGTGCTAAATTCGTGAATTGTTATTATGGTCATTTGGCTTCATTTCGGGATCTGTAATTAGTTATTTACACTGATTAGGTGGATTGTTTAATATTATTCCTAAACCTTTAGCAATATCACATTTAAGATGGTTATAAGTAGCTCCATCTTTATCTATGAGACCATCAGGTTTTGTTGCTCCTTTACTTTTCTGATATGTTTTAATTCCTTCTAACCAAACTTTCCTATCTGAGTTGATATTTGTTGGATCTATTTGGTTTATCTGATCATAGTCTTTATTTCTTTGAGTTAACAGTTCTGAAATTTGATTGTTAAGACTAGTCTCATAGGTTATTGTATGTTTGGTTTTAAACTCAGTGACTAAAGCGTTTAAAGATTCAAGATTTTTGTTCCAATTTTGGACTTCTGTGGAGTCTGTTGGTAGTATTTGTTGTTGGTTAGTTAAGTCAACTCCATACTGATTACACTGAGTTACTTTTTTCTGATCAAACTCTAATTTTAGTTCATTAACTATATCACATCTCAACCTTTGGTCTGTATTTTCACCTGTCTTTATAATCCCATCTGCCTTAAGGTTTGTAGGAGTATCGTCACTACTCACTCTTGTTTGATATTCTTTAATTGCTGTAAACCATTTTGATTTTTCACCCGTTGCATTTTTTGTAAAAAATGCTAGTTGAAAATCTGATTCAGGGTTTTGCAGTATCTTAATAATTGCTTGTTCAACTGTATTTCTGTTGAAATTTTCCCTATTAACTTTTTCTCTGGGTTTACTATATTTAACAAAATCATTGACTATTTTATCCAAAGCAGGAACGGTAGTTGACATATACTGTTCTTTATCTTCTTTAGTTAATGCTGAGTCTGGATCTAATTGTCTATCAACCCAATTTTTGCTAATTTTAAAGGCATCTTGTCCGATCTTAATTGGTGAAAACTTAAGTCCATCGATCAAAATTATTGTTAAAACAAAAATGATAAGGTATCTAAGCAATACGACTTTACCTGTCTTTTTCTCATCCTCTTTAGGTGTATAAGGTTGAGACCAAAACTGATAAAATTTAATTAATAGCTTAATAATAGATATTATAGTTTTTTCCCACAATGCCAAACGTCTACTCAATTCTATTGTCGGTGAATCTGGAATTTTTATAAACTTATATTTTTTCTCATATTTGGCTTGAAATTTACATTTATTCCAAATTGAAGTAGGTACTTCACCTGTGGCCATCGTATGAAATAAAGCTGATAAAAAATAATTATTTCTATCTTCAAACAATTCTCCCACTTCTCCAAAAAAATCAGCTAAATAGGAATATTTGGAATTTTGGGGGGATCTACCATACCAAATTAATTTAACCATGTCGTCGGTGATAGATTTCCAATTATCCTGACCTAAAATTTGGAGATTTTGATAAGCATAACGTAATTCGTAGCTATCTTTGGGATGAGAATCATTATTAGTATTTGTCTGAATATAATTAAATGTACTCGTTCCTTGAGATAGAATCATTTCTTGCTGTTTATTGTTAGAACTTCCAGATTGTGGTATCTCGTCTTCTAACATTTTTTTTATATGGCTTTCAGACAACGATATATTAGAGTATTTGGGTTGAGAGTAAGCTTCAATTAACGTATTTCTAGCGGTCATATAATTCTTAGCAATCTGGACAATATCGTTGCATAGTTGACGATAATACTTTTGATAAACTGTCCGCCATAATCCATCATTATCTAGTGCAGCTTAGCAAAAATAATCCACCAGTCACTTATGATCTTTAAAGCCCTTAAATTTCCAAACGAACGGCTTAGCAAAATATTGATTAAAGTAATCAATAAAATTGAGAATTTTTTGGGATAGTTCTTCAGTTGAACGGACAGTAATTCTTTTGAGTAAACGCCGGACTAAGATCGAAAACCAACACTCAATTTGATTAAGCCACGATGTATGTTTGGGAATATAAACAAAGCGAATTCGATGAGATTCATCTGATAAAAAATCTGCTCTGCTGTCCATAGATTGCAAAATCCCCTCCTTTCCTTTTCTCCCCAAATCAATAGTAATTCCACAGCTTTCTGCTACTAATTTGACTAAGCTTTCCGATTTATGAGTGTTGAGTTGATCTACAATAAAAATCCATTCTGCTTTTTCATCAATCTTAATCGTTCTCTGGATATGTTCAGAAAAATCTTGTTCTGTTCTTGTCGGTCCAATAGAGGGACTAACAACTTTTCCTCTTGCCACATCCCAGTTCGCAATCAAGCTTAAAGTTCCGTGTCTTTCATATTCAAATTCGATTTTTTCTACTTGTTTAGGCTTGATTCTTTTGTTCGGAAATAATCTCTCAAGAGCTTGAATCCCTGTCATTTCATCTGTACTAATTAAATGAATTCCTTGTTCTAACAAAGTTTTAGCTTCTTGATGAAGTTCACAGATATATTTGACTTGCTTTTTAAATTTTAAGGGATCATCAATTTTGGCATTTAACCAGTAACGAACGAGATGTGGTTGTAATGTCGCTTCTTTTTAAAAAACGCCCCATACTACGGGGGGAAATCTTTTCGACAATTCCTCTTTTTATGGCTTCATCCGCCAACTCTGAAGGTGTCCAATGGCTCACTGGTCTGTCTGATTTTTCACATTCTTCACAAGCGATCTCTACAATCTGGACTACTTGTTCGACCGTAAAGGATTTTGTTGTTCCAGGTCTTGGGCGATCGCTTAAAATTCCTTTGATCAAGACCATTAATGCTTTCTCCGTTACCTGTTGTTCTTCGGCGGCACTCAGTTTTTCTCTCTCCTCAAACCATCGCGATCGCCACTGACGCACTTGTACTCGGTCTAATTCTAATCTTCGACTAATCGAACTATTGCTCTCTCCTGATGCTGCGGCTAAGATTAGCTTGGCTCGTCTAACAAGGCGATAGGGGTTTGTTGTCCCTCTCACTATTTGTTGGAGTACTGTTTTCTGTAGGTTGGAGAGGTTAATTGGCAATGCTTTTATCATGGACATCAACTTCGAGATTCTTCCGTTAGTTTCATTGAAACACATTGTCGTGGCTAGTCACGAAAGTTTCTGTAAAAATCTGGTGGATTACTTTCGCCAAGCTGCACTAGCACCTTATTCCTGTTTCTCCACTGTATCTTTCCTAGCTTGGTTTTCGCTTTTTTTATGGAAGATGGAGATTCAAAGGTGTTTCCGTCACTAAGAGTAGCAAAAGTTTTTATTCCTAAATCAATTCCTACTTTCTTATATCTGTGTTTCATCTCGGGTATATAAGATGCTGAAACGGCAAAACTTACATACCATTTTCCTGCTTCTCTTGAAATAGTAAAAGTCTGAGAAACACAATTATAAGGGATGGATTCTTTTAATCTGAAAGTTCCCAATGTAGGAATTTTTATCTTTTTTCCCTCCGTAACTAATACCTTACCATTAGAACTATCTACTGTAAAACTACAGTTATGTTTCTTCTTTTTGAAACGAGGTAATTCTGCTTTTATTTTAGGCTCTCTCCAACGAGAAAATGCTTTTTTCAAGTCTCTAAACGCATTCTGATAGATGCGAGATGAATATTTATTTGTCCATAAATATTCTGTCTGCTTTTTAGTAATGTTTGTAAAGACTTTCTTTATAGCATCTAACCGTTTTGAGTCACTGCCAGAAATTTCGGGAATATCCCAGGTGGATTTTAGTAAAGATAGTCCATGACTGTACACAAAGCGAGAGAAGCCAGCACAGCCAGCAAAAAAGCTCTTTTCTTTGTTATTCAGCTTTAATTCTCTTTTAATTGCGTACATAGATGGCCATCGTTTCTGTTATTTTCTATTATATCTGAATCCATGCTCTATTATTGGACTTTGGATAAAAAACAATTGTTAGCTTAAATTTTACGCTAAACATATCTCCAGAGCTAAAATAGAGAATTAAGGTGATTTTAAAAACTCTCTTTCCATCTTTTTAGGGGATTTTAAATATTAAATAGCTTCATTCAGTTTCGGTTCCAATATAGATATCTAAGTAGCTTTCAGTTAGAGATTGAATGACTCGTTCTAATTCATCAATGAGATTTCTTCTAGTGAGTTTTTCTACAGCATCAATATGAGCAGAACTTCCGGCTCGTCCTAAATATTTATATTTGGTTTTTTTCTCATTATTAGTGGCCATAGGAAAAATTGATTCAGCAGCCTGTAGTTTATAATACCAGTAGATTGTTCCCTTTCCATTAACCTGATAACGAATAATATGACAATTAGCTGGTGCTACTTCCCCTTCCCGTTCAATTTTCTTTATTTTCTGTTTAAGAGAGCGAATTAGACTCTTAATTTGTTTGGCTCTCAGGTGGACATCTTGACTGGTCTTAAGTTCGGAATGTGATGACATTAGCCTTAACTGTAACAAACAACCTCTTTTGATGTTAGCGTATATATTCCGCTAATTTATAAGGTAATAAATTTTAAAAATGACCAAAAATGAAACGGCTACGTCTGTCGAGGAATTCCTGGTGTGGAGGTCTAACCTCTTCCAAGGACTAAAAGCTAGAAAAGAAACTATTATAGAATTACTCGATGCCCTCTCCAGTAACCAACAAGCTCACTCAGTCGTTGAATTGTCTCTCAATCCTTTATTTAGAAGAGATTATAACAGTTTATATAGAGGAATTCAAGAGTTTTTACCCACTCAAACTGACCCTAATTATGAACAGAGAATTGAGACTTTATTTTCAGCGGTATCGAGAACAATTCCTCCCACTTCAAAACATTATAACTTATTTGGTATTGACACAACTCCCTGTCCACGACGGTTTGCCGAAACGTTAGCGGATAAAAGCTTTATTCATTACCCCAATCCAATTAAGGGAAATAAACCCATTAATATTGGACATTGTTATTCCGTTGTCTGCGCTTTACCTGACCAAATAGACACAGAAAAAGTCCCTTGGGCTGTCCCCTTATCAGGAGAGCGAGTCCCCTCTAAACATAAAGGAGTAAATCAAGGCAATCAACAACTAAAAAAAATCTGGCAAAGTTCTTTATTTTCTGATAGATTATCTGTCTTAGTGGCTGATAGTGACTACAGCCAAAAGGATTTTATTGGGGAACAAGTTAAGCATGAAGACGTAGTTACTATTACAAGAGTTAGAAGTGACCGAGTTTTTTATCGTCAATTTATTCGGGACCCAAATCAAGCCAAAACTTCGGGACATCCCCGTTGGTATGGGGATAAATTTGACCTTAAAGATAACCAAACTTGGACTGAACCTGATGAAGTTCATCATGTTCCCTTTACAACGAAAAAAGGTCGTCAATTAACAGTGACTATTTCGGGATGGAAACAGATGTTAATGAGAGGAACTAAAAACTATAAAATGAACAATCACCCCTTTACTTTACTCCAGATTGTTGTCAGAGATCAAGAAAGAAATAGTATTTGGAAACCTATGTGGCTTATTGTTATTGGTTCTCGGCGCGATGAGTTAAGTTTAGTTGATTGTTATCAGTGTTATCGACAACGTTATGACATGGAACATCTTTTTCGATTTGGTAAACAAAGATTATTGATGACATCTTATTTAACTCCCGATGTACATCATGAAGAAAATTGGTTTAAACTAACACTTCTTTCTTATGTAAATTTGTGGGCTGCCAGAAAATTATCTGTGGTTTTACCCCGTGATTGGGAACAGTATTTGAAGACTAATAAATCCATCAAAATCACCCCTAGTCTAGTTCAAAGAGACTTTTCAATAATAATTACGACCTTGGGGACTTTCGCCAAATTTCCCAAACGTCGAGGTTTTTCTTCCGGACGTATTAAAGGTTACAAAAAAGCCCCACGAACTCGTCATGATGTTATCAAGAAAGGGAGCAAAAAATCAACTGAAAACTTAAAAGCTCCTTAGTTTTCCTCAGAATCTATAGATTAGCCCTATTTGTCAGCCAATTTTATTGACTGATACAGAGCCGATATTTTGGGATTTTAGTTTAGCGTAAAATGTACGCTAACAAACTTTTTTTGTCCAAAGTCCAATGAATTAGAAAAGTTGGGTAATGCTGTTGAACAGATTGCCCATGCTCATGTTAATACCCGTGTTATTGCTGAACAATATCCAGTAATAGGGGAATGTTTATTGGCAGCAATGAAAGATATTTTAGGGGATGCTGCTACTCCAGAAGTTATGGAAGCTTGGACGGAAGCTTATAATAGTTTGGCAGATATCTTTATTACAAGAGAAAAAGAAATATATCGTCAACAAGATAAAAAGATGCAAGCTAAACTTAAATAATTATACCAGTTAGAGATATTCTTTTTATTTTTGTTAGGAAAAATACAAGAGATAATTAATTTCTTTAAAGTTCAAATATTTGCTTTAAAGTTAACTTTAATTCAGGGAAAAGAGAAGATTTTATTTCTTGTTCTTGTGTAAACTCTGCTACTTCATAAAATCCAGAAACTAACAACAAAATTGATACTTTTTTTGTTTTTGGATCAATTATCCAATATTCAGGAATCTCTCTTACTGCATATTCAGATCGCTTATAATGATAGTCATCATCGGGATTATTAGAACTAACTATTTCTACTGCTAAAAGGGGAGGAGACTCTAAAACTGCTGTGGACATCTCTCTAATTTCTTGACACTGGGTTTCTGATAAAATAACTAAATCGGGTATTCTTGATTTATTCTTTGCTGTTCTTACCCCAACAGTTCCAGGCATTACTTTCCATTGCTGTTTGATTTTATCGATTTCTTGGTCTAAAATGTTAAAAACAAAGTGCAAAATTAAACCATGGAGTCCACTCCCTATTGATATAAGTTTCATACTTATTATCTGTGCCATCATCATAAGTTAGATATTCCTCAAAAGAATAGATTTTAGTCGCTAATTGAAGCATTTTTGCTCTTCTCCCCTTAATAATAAAGTCAAGGTGGGCAATGACAAATTAAACCTTAATGCACTCATATTATAAAGATTGCCCACCCTACAACTTACATTTTTAAAATCGATAAAGCTTACTATATAAACGGCTTTTTGTCAAGCTCACTTTATAATTCTTATTTATAGTTTATCAGTTCTAGTAAAAAAAGTTGCTTCAAGTAGTTACTTTGAATGCGATCGCAACAACTTCTAAAAATTAAAACCCAGACAGGAACTAGGTTTCAAGGCTTAAGGATATTTTTGGCTACACCACTTCTAACATATACCTCCACTATCATAAAACGAAATTAACCAAAAGTCAAGAATCTGGCAAATTTGGGCAAAATCAGGAAAAACAAAAATTATGTTAACGTTTGTAAAGACCGCTTTGTGATAAGTATATTAAATATATAATAGCTTATTTTATCAGCTTATCTTAATTTAATTACCAAAACTAGCAGATCATTGATTTTAATCTTTGCTACACTGAAAAAGTCTTGTTATATTAAGAAAAAATACAAAAAATTCTCAGAATGCAAACTATAGATAAGCAAAATCTCAAACCTAATAATAACATATCTTCTCTATCTTCTACCTCTATTGGTGAACAAAAAAAAGAGAAAATAGGTAAAAAAGTAGCAATCATTGGTTGTGGTTATGTAGGGAAAGCTGTGGCCAGTTATTGGTACCAACAGGGTTATATTGTCACAGGAACAACCACCAGAGAAGAGAAAATTTCGGACTTAGAAAATATCACTCATAATCCTGTTGTTGTCAGGGGTGATAACTTAGAAGCCATAGAAAAAGTTGTAGAAGATCAAGAGACAATTTTAGTCAGTATTGCCCCTATTAGCGATCGCCAAGTCAGCGCAGAAGTTTATGCACAAACTTATATACCCACAGCGAAAAATTTAGTTACTGTATTAAACAATAATTCAACTGTTAAACAGGTTATTTATCTTACCAGTGGTTCCGTTTATGGAGACAAAAAAGGGGAATGGGTAGATGAAACTTCACCTTTAGATACTGAGAGTGATTATGGCAAAGTTTTAGTGGAAGCAGAAAACATTATTTTAGGTTTAAAACGAGAAGATATTAAGGTTTGTTTGTTACGTTTAGGAGGTATTTATGGACCAGGTAGAAAGTTAAATAAAAGACTAGGAAGAATGGCTGGTAAAACCTTACCAGGAAATGGAGAGAATTATGTTGCTTGGATACATTTAGAGGATATCGTTAAGGGAATTGAATTTGTACAAGAAAAAGGATGTCATGGAGTTTATAATTTGGTTAATGATATGAAATTGAACAGCAAAGAGTTGTGTGATTTAATCTGCGATCGCCAACAATTAGAACGAGTTTATTGGGACGATAGTAAACCTTCCTTTAGTTCCCTAAATGCTAGGGTTGATAACAGTAAAATTAAACAAGAGGGATATCAGTTTATTTATGCTGATACCTTAATTTAGAGGTTAATAATTATTGTTTCAACCCATACTTTTCAAAGGTTAAAGATTGAAACTTTCCAGTTGCATCATAACTGGAAATTAATTGGTGCATTTCGTTGTCATTAATTAACCAATTAACCACACAATCAAAAGAAGTCCCCACAGTTACTTTTTCGGGACAGCTAATAGAAACACCATCGGGTAAATAGAACAATTGATGTCCTTCCCTATCCCAACGAAATTGAGTAGAAATAGGTTCAGAAATTTCTAAATCAGAAGTAATGGTTATAGATGTTCCTGTCCAATTTTTTTCTAGATTTCGTTGGGATAATTGTTCTAAATCTGTTGACCAATAGGAAGAAGGATAAGCAGTCGAATCTTCTCGAATATTAGCAGTTCTAAATAAGTTTCCTTGGTCATCATAAACGATACCAACACTATGTCTGAGACTTTGGTATCTAAAAAATAACTCCATTGCAAAATAGGTTTCTGATTTTAACTGAGTTGTTGCCCAAATAGAATGACCAGAAGGAAAGAAATAACCCCGCATGAACTCAGCTTGAGGATGAAACATCCCATCAAATAAACTATTTTCTCTCTCATTAAAATTCCACCTTTGTTCTTTAACATCATCTTCAGCATAAATATATTGATTTAGCTGATAAATTTCTGTCTTGTCAGCATTACCTTCAAAATGTCTCAGACTACGAAATGATTCTTGTATCCCTCCTGTTGGTGTATATCTTGTCCAAATACCATACCAATCATACAAATGTTGATCGGTAAAATTTTTCCAATTTTTTTCTTTCAGACCCACCATTTTACTTCCTCAAAAAACTTGAATTATCTGATCAATTCTGTATATAATATATCCTCAAGGACATAATAAATCCATATTTACCAAAAAATATAAGAATTATGATAAAGAAAGTAGCAATTGTTACCGGAGGAACTCGTGGTATTGGTTTGGGTATTTCTCAACAACTGGCCACAGAAGGATATCATCTGATTCTAGGGTTTAATAGTAATGAAACGGCAGCAGAGGAAGCAAAGAAAACATTAGAAGCTGAATACAAAATCAAGGTATATACTGTCAAAGGAGATGTGGCCGAAGCAGAAACCGTAGATAAATTTTTTGCTTGTTTAGAAAGCAACTTTGAAGGTAAATTAACGGCATTGGTTCATAATGCAGGGTTATATTTAGGAACGACTACTACTCCTGCATCAGAAGAGGCCAAAGCAGCAGCAGATCAACAAAGTAAATTATTAGCAGATGGTAATTTTACCAGTTTAGCTCAATATGAATATTATCAGAACGTTTATCCTAAATGCTTTATTCGTTGTGTAGAAAAAGCCGTTAATTATATGGAAGATGGGAATGGTTATATTGTCGCTACTTCTTCCCCAGGATGTAATATGAATCAAACCCCAAAACTCGCTTATATTTTGCCGGGAACAGGGAAAACAGTGGTGGAATTTTTAACTAGATATTACGCCAAAACATTAGCAGCAAGACAGATTACTGTTAATGTAGTTATTCCTGGGTTTACTAAGACAGAAGCTTGGAATAGTGTAACCGAAAAATTTGGTGGAGTTGATAGTGAAATGATGCAGCAAACCATTAAAAATACGCCCATGCAACGCTGGTGTTCTCCAACAGAAATCGGTCAATTAGTGGCCTTTTTATGTTCTCCAAAAGCTGCATTTATTACTGGGGTTGCTGTACCGATTGATGGGGGGTTACATTTACAGTAAATTGAGATATTTAACTTTGTAATAACGTCCAAAAATATCCATCAGGAGCAACAAAAGAAAAGCTTTTTTCTGCAAACTCATTAACAATGATTTCTGTAACTTCTGTTGCTTCACTATTACTAACTTTTTGATGATATGAGTCAATATCAGTAACTTTTAAAGTATATAAAGAGGTTCCTAAACAACCAGGACGAGAATAGGTCTGTTTGTTCTCTAAATTTCCTTCTAAACGTAACACTTCAAAATTACCTGAGTGAACTTGATTTTTTTCTTTCAAATCATAACCAGGAGCAGTAAAATAAGTGTTAAACATTCTTTCATCTGGATTTTCTTTTTTTACTTCCAGTATGTTACGAGAAGCGAGACTATATCCACTTTCAACATTATCCAAAGTACGAACTAACCCTAAGACTTGATCATAGAAATCTAACCTTTCACTCTCACAGTCAACAATGAGTCCAGCATGAACAAATTCAGATGCTTTAAAATAAGAATCTGGGTTAACAATACCAGAATTAGGCCGATGATAATCATGACGTTGAAAGATAACTTGTCGGGTTAAGGGTTGAATTAAAACCATTTCATGAACACAGGGGTTAGCTTGATAAAACGGGGTAAAATTTTCAGGACGATTAATTAAATTGCGTTGGGGAGGAACATAATATATCGGAAGTCCCAAAGCTTGTCCATCTTCTGCATGATTAGCAACATTAAACACATCTAAACATAAAGAAGTTCCCCAACGACTTCCTACTACTTTTAAAGGACTTAATCCTAATCCTTCGTTCACAGGGTTATCCCAAATCATCAGACGCAATAAACTTCTATCTGTGACCTTATTCTGAAGACGCAGAGAACGAACATTAGACGAACATTAGAGTCAACCCCATACAACTTTTTAGCTGCTTCTCTATCCAGGTTTCCAGAGAGATTAACCGTAAACCCAAACTTGTCCCAATAATTGATTACATTGCTTTCATCTGCTGCTGTGATACCGATGGCAATTTCATATAATCCGCTAATGGATGGATTTGTCATTGATTAATACCTAAAAAATCTATATCCACTATAATATAGTCAACAATTTTTATCTGAACAGTGTTATGAATCTACAACTTAAAAATTGGAATAATTTCTGTAACTATCATACTGGAGATTGGAAAGGAAGCAAAAAACGCTATTCTCCAGAGGGGAAAGTGATTAGAACTTGGGATGTTATTACTCATCTTCATGTGAATCAAGATCAAAGTGAAATAACCCACCAGGATGAATTATTTTATAGTGATGGAACCAATGAGGTTAAGAACTATGGTATCTATAAAAAACCTCAAACCAGTGCTTTATTCCTAGATAGTACCTTTTGTTGGGGTTCTAAAATAGTGAAACCTGATGCAATTTTTATTTTTGAATTTGGGTTTCGACATAAAGATAAACGAGTGCTTTGTTATTTTAGATATGATGAAACTGGAAAATTGGAATATAGTTCCACCGGAATCGAATATTTGAACAATAAAGATACTCAACAAAACATAAACAACTATCCTGAACTTAAAAAAGCAGATCAAACCTGGATAGGAAGTTTACAAAAAATGACACCTAATCAGGTAATTTCTGAACCAATAAAAACTAATTGGAAATCAATCAAGGAATTGAATAAAGATTATCTAATACAAGACCTTGGTGAGAATATTATTGCCACTTGTCCCAAAACAGTGGAGCAAAATAAATCATTTTTAATTGGAGTTGATTGGCAAATTAATGATGAATTACTCAAACGAGGAATTGTGTATTATGAAGCATATGAGTTGAGTTATTTTACTGTTGAAAATTTTTCTCTGTAAATTAATTGAATTTTAAAATATCAAAAAAAAGAAGTTATCATGTCTGAAATAAAAAAATTTGTTCCTTTTACTTCGTTATTAATTGCTGCTGAACGTGCAATAGAAACAGAACGAGAAAATTCCCTATTTAAAGATCCCTATGCGAGAAAATTAGCAGGAGAAGAAGCGTTTTTAGCATTAGATCCTAAAAAAAATATTGTTACAAAAGAAAAAGGAAGACCCTATATACCAGTTCGTACTCGTTTCTTTGATGATTTTTTAATTAAGTCAGCTTCTCAGTGTAATCAAATCATTCTTTTGGGTGCAGGAATGGATACTAGAGCATTGCGTTTAAATTGGCCAGAAAATACTCATATTTATGAAATTGATCAACCAGAAGTTTTAGATTATAAAAATACTATACTTCAAGATGTTACTCCTAATAATAATTGTCATAGTATTAAAGCTGATTTACGATTTCCTTGGATTCATTTACTATTAGAATCAGGATATTGTCAGGAGCAACCTTCTATTTGGTTATTGGAAGGTTTGTTATATTACTTAACTGAAATCGAGGTTAATCAACTCCTAAAAACAACTTCTGATGTGAGTGCTAAAAACAGTTATATAGCTGCTGACTTACTTAACCGAAAATCATTAGAAGGTGATACTAAAATTAGACAACATTGGTGTTCTGGTTTTGATGAACCAGAAACCCTATTTGCTGATCATGGTTGGACAGCATCAGTAGTTCAACCTGGAGATGAAAATGCTCATTTTGGAAGGTATATAAAGAAATTACCTCCCCGTCATGTTCCTGATGTTAAACGGGTCTTTTTTGTAACTGCAAAGAAACAATCATAGTTGTATTTTTTCAATAAAAGGTAAAGTGTAGGAAGAATGTTAATCTTTTCAGAGTTATCCCTATCCTACCTGAGTTCGATATAAGTCAATTTGTAGAAAACTGACTCAAATCAGAAGTATCAAACCCTAATTCTCTCGCAAAAAAAATCATAACTCCGAAACCCGAACTCCTAACTCCGCGTCTCACGTCTATCCTATACTCTGACTTTAGTTGCTACAATTTCTTTAACCAATTAATAACATCATTCGCTGCTTGTTGTTCAAAGTTTGCAAAATTATGTCCACATCCCTCATACCAAATAATATCCGTAAGGGGTGAATTGATTGCTGCTGCTTTGAGGGTATCAAGACGTTGTCGATCATTGAAAAAATCTTGACTACCACAAAGCATTAAAATGGGAATCGTTACCTCAGAAATGGTCTTTAAATTAGCGGTATCTGCATCAGGGCCCCACCAAGATAACCAAGCATTCGGACGATGAGGAGAAAGCATTTTATCATAGGGTGGTTTCCCAATTAAACCTAGATTTTCTTGACCATTCTCTACGGCTTTTTGTGCTTGTTCTAATAAACTATTATAGCTATCAGAACCCAAATGCTTAGTTAACCAAGTTGCAGCATCTTGAGTCGGGGCAAAATGAACCATGGCCTTTATATTCGGAGCAGGATGTTGAACACAATAGCGCATAATACTATTACTCCCTAAACTTTGCCCAGATAAAATAATGTGCGTATAGCCTCGTTTTAAGATAAATTGAACAAAAAGATGAATATCTTCTACATCCATTTCTGCTGCTGATTCTAGACTACCACCATAACCACTTCTGTGTAATTCAATCACTAAAGTTGCTATCTTATTGTTAAGATAAACTTCAGCCATTTGTGAGGTTAAAGGTTCCGTAATGGGGGTTCCTGTTTTTCCTCTAACATGAATCATAATTGTCTTATTTTCCTGACATCTATCATCTTCCCAAAGTAACCCAATTAAAGAACGATTATCAGATGTTTTAACAGAAATAATCTCATTAATCGGTATCATTTCTGTTACATCTAACTGAAACTTAGCTGTCTTATCAACTTCTAATTGATTGAGCCAAGAATCAACAACTGTTTCCACTGTTTCCTTTTCATCTAGATTAATAATGCTTGTATTGATCTTGTTTAAAATTATTTCTTGTAAGGGAGAAATAGCTAAAACAGGGGTTGATATTTCAGCCAATAAATCAGATATTTTTGTTTCAGCATTAGGACTCCACCAAGATAACCAAGACTCATAAGATTGATACATTAATAAAGATTCTTCGGCAATATAAGGAACTTTAAAATCAACCCATAACCCTTCGTTTCCTTCTATGACTTCAGGTGCAGATTTTTCTAATATCGCTTCATATCTTGTTTCCCCTATCTTATTTTTAAGCCAATTATTTAAACTATGGAAGGGACGAATTAACACAATTCCTTTTATATCATTATCCTCTTTAGTTAATTGATATTTTAGTACACCTAAAGCACCAATTCCTTCACCCATAAGAATAATATTATGACAACCATTACCTTTTAAATATTGTATTCCTCGATCAATATCATCAACATCATTATCAGGAATAGCCATCATTTGACCTTCTACTCCCCGACGATATATCCCTAAACTGATAAAAACATAGCCTTGATTTGCTAATTCTTTACCTAGAGAACAAATTGATGCAGTGTAAGGATATTTATTCCAGTCATGTAAATAGATAATTGCTGGTTTTTCTGTGTAAAAAACTTTAGGATAAAATACAATTGAACAAGGAATTCTTTTGCTCAAAGGTTTGCTCAACTCATCTTTAGATAGTTGTAATAAAGAAGTGTTAATCATTGTTAAATAGCCTCTGTATTAATTCCTAGATCAATTAGTTTCTGTGCTAATTTATCAGCCCTTATTTTTTTGTTGGGCTGTTTCTTCAAGTGATCGGAGGTGTGGGAGGTGTAGACAGTATTTTAATTGTAAACCATTTGTTCTAAAGTTGCTTTCATGATGTCAGTTGTTTGGCCAAAAACCGTAAACACTAATGCTTCTTTATATACCCTTTGAGCAGCATGATTATAATAATTTGCAGCCCCACTAGAAACAATTACTGCTGCATTAGCACATCGTTGGGCTAAGTTAATTGCCCAAACTCTCAATTTTAAATCATCCTCAAAGGAACGAGAATTTATAGTTATGGCTGTTTGTATTTTTTCCTGACAGTAATTTAATTCTTCATTCAGATGATTAAACCCTTCATTAATAAAATCTAATTGCTTAGTCTGAGCTACTTTTTTAACAATATCTAGACCCGCTTTCGCACAACCTAAAACTAAGAAACTAGGAAAAAGAACGATTTTTTTATCATTTTCATGAATAGCCCCTTCTTTAGCCATAGAAACAACATTTTCTGAAGGTAAAAACCAATTTTTAAAGGTACCAGTTACCGTATTAGTTGATTGCATTGCTCCTAATTTCATGGGTTCACTAACCAGAAATTCACCCCCTGCATCTTGATGACTATTTTGAAAAGGAACCATAGCTCTAATTGTCTGACCATCAGGAAGACTTGCCCCTAATAAAAAAGCATCAAAAAAACCAAATCCAGTAATCCAAGGGACAGTTCCATTAATTTCATATCCCCCATTCATAGGAGTTGCTGTAATCATTGGTTTTCCTTTACGCCGTAATTGAGAAAACCCTAAACCACATAATAATTTTCCTTCTACAATTTTTGATAAATATTGCTCTTTTAATGCCTCATTATTACTGTAAACTATAGATGCAACTGCCCCTTGATGTTGGACTTGTAAAAAGGCTAATGCCCCTGAATATTGAGAAATTAATTGTTGAAAATGATAAAAAGTTTCCGTATCTGCTTCTAATCCGCCCCAAGCTTTAGGTACTTTTATAGATAATAATGATCTCTTTATTAGTCCTTGTAAAGCTTCATTCAGTGCTTCAGAAGATTGATTAATCTCGGATGCAACAGGAGCAACAAATTCTTTTAAATATGATTCTGTTATTGCTAAAATATTATTGTCTATATTTTTAATACTACTATCTTTTTGCGTTTCTTTAAGTAAAGACATGAGAAATTATTGTTGGGTTAAGATTTTAAATTTTTATCTTATAACAGACAAGAATATTTATCAGTGTAATCCTATACTTTTTGGGTGATTCTCAAACCAGATACTTATTCGTTTTTTAAAATGCTATCTTTATAATTTCACTTAGTTTTTTAGCAATATTTAAAAGCGTCATATCAGCCCCTCGTTTTCCTACTAATTGAACACCAATGGGTAAACCTTGGGATGATAGCTGTAAGGGTAGCACAACCACAGGATGACCTGTCAAGTTGAACAAGATTGTATAAGCACCAATTGCTCTAAGATAGGGGTATTTTTCCCCTTCTATTTCTATGTCACTACCAGAAGGACAATGAGGAAAAGCAGGAATAGGAACAACCGGTATTAACCAAACATCAAAGTTATCAAAAAACTGCTCTATCTTATCAATAAAAATCTGCCGTTTTTCCAAAGCCATTTTATAATCTGGATATTTATCTTGTTGAGAAAAGTCTCTAAATTCGTAACTCAAAATTGTTTGATATATTTCCCAAGCTTGACTACAATCAAGATTAGAAGGAGAAGTATTTTCAACATGACATCCTAAGTCAGTTAAGCATAACCCTAAGCTTTCTAAAGCATGGTTAGTTTCTGAGCAACTGGGAATATCTCCAATCCCTTTTATCCAAGCAAAACGCAAAGATGTTAAAGATTTAATGGGGTCAATTATTTCAGTAAATTCTCTTACCCATGATTGTTGAATATCAACCCCCTCTATGATAGATAAACATAACAGTAAATCATCAATACAGTGAGCTAAAGGTCCTACATTTTGTAGATGTTTAATAGTTTGAGGATTACCCGGTAATTCAGGAATATGACCAAAAGTTGACACCCTATGTTCTGTGGGTTTTAAGGCACAAATTCCACAAAAATGAGCCGGAACACGAAGGGAACCTCCTAAGTCACTTCCTATCTCTAAAGGGGATAATCTAGCAGCGATCGCAGCTGCTCCTCCTCCTGTACTTCCTCCTGGAGTATAATCTAAATTCCAAGGGTTATTTGTCCTACCAAATAAAGGACTATTGGTTTGAAAATCTACTGTTAATTTAGGTGTATTTGTCTTCCCTAAAATAATAGCTCCTGCTGCTTTTAATTTAGCAACAACAGTTGCATCTTTTTTGGGAATATAATTAGCTAAAGGTTCATAACTACAGGTTGTTTTCAGTCCCTGAGTTTCTAGACTATCTTTAATGGTTATGGGAACACCGTGTAAAGGTCCCATAAGCTCACCTTTGGCTAAAGTTTCATCCGCCTTTTTTCCTTGTTGATAAACTTGCTCTGTATCTAAAGTGACAATGGCGTTTAGTCGAGGATTATATTGAGAAATACGCTCTAAATAAGCTGTGACCACTTCTTGACAAGAAACATGGCGTTCACGAATTCTTTTTGCTAAAATATGAGCAGGTAAAAATGTTAAATTCATTATTTAGATGTGTTTTTTGGAACTGTTGACTAACTTGAAACCAATTTTAAGATACAGATAGATAAAAAAATAGAAACATCACTTTTTATACTTTATTAAAGCAAAGAAATGAATCAAGAAAACGCTTTTCTTCCCCATGTTATTGCCCCTAAACTACTCAAGATTATTGAATCTCAAACTCCTATAGGTAAATTTTATAAGAAAGCAACTTATATGAGTCTGAAAAATGAGCCTGGCAGTCTTGATTTTACCATAGGAGACTCCCATGAAATGCCTTTACATGGCTTTGTAGAAGCCCTACAAAAGAATGCTATCCCACAGAAAATAGGATGGTACGGCTATAAAGTAAGTTTACCTGAAACCAAAAAAATTGTCTCAGAAGCATTGAAAAAACATCGAGGTATATCTATTGTCCCTGATGATATTTTTATGACCAATGGTACAATTGTCGGTTTAGCAATCTGTTTAAAAATGTTAGCTGAAGAAGATGATGAAGTTATTCTTAATCTTCCTCCCTGGTTTGGATATCGTAAGATGATACAATCAGTAGGAGCTAATCCTATAGGTATTCCAGTCAAACCTCAAACCTTTGATTTGGATTTAGAAAAAATAGCTGATTCTATTACAGAAAAAACTCGCGCCATTTTAATTAATTCGCCCCATAATCCCACTGGGAAAATTTTCTCTGCAAGTACCTTTGAAAAATTAGCAAATATATTAACTGAAGCTTCTAAACGTTATGGTAAACCAATATATTTAATTTCCGATGAAACCTTTAGCCGTATTATCTTTGATAACCAAGAGTGTCTGAGTCCAACCCAATTTTATCCTTATTCTTTTTTAGTTTATGGTTATAGCAAAACTTGGATGGCACCAGGGCAAAGAATAGGTTATATTGCTCTCCCTGAAACTATGCCCAACCGTCCCGAAATAAGAAGCTTAATTGGTCAATTACAAGGTTTATATTTTGGTTGGTGTTTTCCCAGTGCTTTGATGCAATACGCATTAGAAGACTTAGAAAAGTTAGACCTGAACCTTGATAAATTACAAGCAAAAAGGGATCGTATGGTAACAGAATTACAGAATATGGGTTATGAAGTTAATATCCCTCAAGGAACCTTCTTTTTATTAGTTAAATCTCCTTGGGAAGATGATGGTGCTTTTGCCGAATTATTAGCCACTAATTATCAAGTATTTGTGTTCCCTGGAACTCCCCAAGAAATTCCAGGATATTTTCGTCTTTCTTTAACAGCTAATGATGAAATGATCACCCAAGCACTACCAAAATTTAAGGCAGCTAGAGAAGAAGCATTGAAAATTGAATCAAAAACGGGATCTTGATCTTCTTTTTTCTAATTTTTGCTACTTAATGGTTAGACTTCGTTACCGACATCCTAAACTATCTCTAGTAGAAACCCCTGTAACCGGGTTAACCCCTTCTGCTCGTTCGCACATTAAAGAGACTTGATAGCGATCGATCACTGCATCTGTAAAGTCGGCCCCCGTGATCACAGCATCATAAAAACGGGTACGAGTGGCGATAGCATCTATTAAAATAGCGTCAGTGAGATCCGCAAAATCTAAGGTCACGCGATCGAGTAAAGATGAAGTCAAATTAGCCCCCTTTAAATTCGCTTTTAACAGTGTTGCTTCCGTAAAAATGGCATAGGAAAGGTTTGACCCCTCAAAATTGGCTTCTCGCATATCTGCGGCGGCGAATACACCCTTTTCTAAGTCCTTATGGGAGAAGTCTTGCTGCTGCAATTCTCCATAGGTGTAGTTGACCGTGTTATCTTGAGCAATAACAGGACGAGCATCTAGTAAAATCCAAATTGTGGCCACTAAAACTAGAGCAATTAAAGTTAAAAAGCGAAAAAACAAGGCTTTAATTAGTTTCATCATCACCGACTACAGTTGAAGGTTTCTTCAGGAAACTATCTCCCAAGATCATATCTTTAGCATCTAAACCAATGCGAAGAGTTAATTGAGAGTCTAAGTCTCCTGTAGAAGATGCTTCTACTCTACCCATTCCTAAAGTTGTTTGCAAGAAATTAGCTGCTTCAAAGTCCCCTTTCTGCACTACAATTTCTGTGTCTCGCAATAATTGGGGTGAGTCTTTGATGGTATATACATTACGGATGTTTTGTTCTGCTAAGTATTCCCGAACTTGGTTGAGTAGGCCAGGATCATCCGTAGCATTCTGTAGAGCAATTCTAACACGGTTAGGGGAACGACGAGGAGCAGACTGCCATTGGGGAGTCACCCCGAAATATTGTTCCATAACTTGATCCTTTCCCCTTCTTGACATAACCCAATAACTACGGTTATCAAATTCTTCTTCTTGGCTAAAGCGACCGGGTAACATCACCATTTGTACTTTATCTCGCTCTATTTGTCTCCCAAAATTCACTAAGGCCAGCATTTCTTCCCAAGTGAGGTTAGTATCGATATGTTTTTCTACTAACCCCATCGCTTGAGGAATACGGGGTATAATAGTTGGGCTAGTTAGACGTTGACGTAGGGACTTGAGCAGTATTTGTTGTCTTTGTACTCGGCCAATGTCTCCATAAGCATCTTTACGGAAACGGGCAAAATGTTCGGCCTGTTCCCCATTCAAAATTTGTCTCCCTGCTGGTAAGTCAATTTTCAGGTTTTGGGTTTTGTCTTCATATTCCATGTGATAGGGGACAAACACCTCTATCCCTCCCACTAGATCCACTAATTCGGTAAACGCATCGGTAGTAACTCGAATATAGCGATCGACGGGTACATCATTCAAGGTTTTGCTCAGGGTTCTAGCAGCTAAACTGGCACCACCATGAACATTCGCATCATTAATCTTCCTGTAACCAACCCCTGGAATATTAACCCGACTATCTCTGGGTATCGAAAGCATCTTAACGGACTTATCCGCAGGATCGAAGCGCAAAATTAAAATGGTATCACTGCGGCCTCCAAACCCTTCTAAACTTCCTGGAGGAGCATCTAGCACCCTATCCACCCCTAATACCAGAAGATTGATGGGACGAGATAAATTATATTGTAACAGTGTATTATCAGCGACGGGTTCGCTTTTCTCCTCCTGTTGGGTTTCAGTGGTATCTGTCCAAGGGTTGGTTATCTTTTGGGTTAGGGGTAGAATCTTGTCTGAAAGGGGGCTAAATAAGGTCATAGTTGCCCCTAAGGTGGCTGAACAAACAGCAGTACCACCAAAGATCATCCCCCATAATAACCCCCTAAAAAGAGGATTAAATCCCTTAGTTTTACTTTGTTTCTGGGCATTACTCTGGGTTGCCTTTCTACTACGGGGTTTGGGAAATTTATACTTAGAATGCCCCTGTTTTTGTCTAAAACCAGAAGTCTTAGACACTCTGTTGACACTACTGGCCATATTCACCTCAACACACCACCTTACTCTTGTTTAGAAGTCTCTTTATGTTAAGATGTTCCCTGTTTGTTCAGTTACCAGTTACCAGTTAGGGGTTATTAAAACTAATATTTAAGATTAATATCGGTAATACAAAGAAAACAATTATTAGATAAACTAAAGCTAGATAGGTTTTTTCACTGGCAACATGGGCTAAAGTTTTAGCCCCGACAATGGGTATTTTTCTTAAGAAAGGAATTCCATAAATAAGAATAACACCAGAGCAATTATATAAGAAATGAACTAGGGCTATTTCTAAAGCAGCGATCGCATTTTCCTTAACAGCAGTTGCTGCTAATAATGCTGTAATACAAGTACCAATATTCGCACCTAAGATAAAGGGATAGATTTTTTCTAAACTCAATAAACCAACTCCTGCTAAGGGAACCATTAAACTGGTAGTAGTAGAAGAAGATTGCACTAACATAGTTACCATTGTTCCTAAAAGAATGCTGAAAACTGCATTTTTACCCATAGCAGTGTTCAAGATTCCTTTTGCTTGATTGATTAGCAAACTTTTGAGGATCTTACCTATGTATAAAATAGAAACAAAAATCAGAACTATTCCGATTGTAATTAAAGCAATACCATCAAAGGGTTGTGGTAAATTTACTGTTACTTGTTTCATCAATTTAAGCACGGGAACAGTAATAAATTCAACAAAATTAAATCCGGTTAAATCAGGGGTTTCCGTTCCTTTCAAAAATTGAGCCAAAAACAAAGCTGTTTTTTCTAGAAAATGTGTGGTTATTTCTAAGGGTAAAAAAATCAGGACAGCGAGAAGATTAAAAAAGTCATGAATAGTAGCAGCAGCAAAAGCCTTTCTAAACTCTTCTTTGTTACCAATATGACCTAAACTAACAATAGTATTTGTAATAGTTGTACCAAGATTTGAACCCATAACCATAGGAACAGCAATGCTTACAGGGAGTCCCCCAGCTACTAAACCCACTATAATAGATGTAACTGTACTCGATGATTGAATTAAAGCAGTTGCCATAATTCCTACAATTAAACCAGCAAAAGGATTAGTAGCAAAAGTAAATAATTCTTCCGCTCTTTCCCCCACACTTAGTTTAAAACCTGAACTAATTAAAGTAACAGCAACAATAAGGAAATAAACTAAGATAATAACCCCTAACCACTTGAGAAAATTATTATTTTTACCTGTTATTTTGTCATTAATGGGTTGAATCATGATATAATTAGAGTGGTGTTATTTAATTAAGGAATATCTTTAATTATAAGACCCCGTCGTTGACGATGGGGTTTAGATGAAAAATGATTTTTGAGGTACTAAGAAAATGGCCAAAAAACAAAAATTTCCTCACCTATTGGGTTCAAAATGGACAGCAAAACAAAAAACATGGGGATGGCGACATTTTCAAGTAGTTAACCGCAAAAATCAAGGTAAGTTTGTCTTTGCTGAAATGGTAGCTTCTTGTGATGAAAATGTACGTTTTTGGATCAATGCAAAACAATTTAAAGATCGTTCTTTATGGCAACCTGGATGGCAAACCTTGGAAGAAATGAACGAACCAGAAGAAGGATTAGATATTCTTTAAATAGAGTTATTTTAATTTTGTTTATTTTCTTGTTTTTCCTTGACATAAAAAGCATCTCCCCAAGATGGGTGAAATGGGGTTACTGTTGCCACACGCTGAAAGCCTTTATTGTTCAAAAATTCATCAATTTGCTCAATTATTGCACAGCCTTCATACAGTTCTTGATAATTGACTTCCGTATTAATTGCTTCAATATATTTTAACGTATTGATTGCACCTTGAAAAGCCAGAAGTTCGGCACCTTGAATATCAATATTAATCATATTAAAATCAGATGGCTCAAGATTTTGTTCATTAAGTAGCTGATCAAGTGTCTTGGACTGAATTTTTATTTGACGGGACTCTACAATAAATGGGTAAATTTGTTTGACTTTTTTCAACGGTAAGAGAGAACTACTTTGATCGAATGAAGTCACATATAAAACTGTTTCTCCATTAAAGTTATTGATTGCACAATTGACGGCTATAGCATTAGAAAAATCCTTGATAGTTTCTTTTAATCTTTCAAAAACAACGGGGTTTGCTTCAATAAACAAAATATTTTGAAACCCCATCTTTTGATATAAGTCAATTTCTTGACCTTCATGTGCGCCAATATGAATGACACCACGGGTTTCTAAAGAGTGTTTATGACAAAGATGCTCAAGATCGAGCATTAGAGTATTATTTATAGGTAGTCCAATTAAAGAGCGAACCACCCTATTAACGATCTTGACCAGGGTTAAGAAAAATAAAATGGGGAAGAATAATAACCGAGTTATATTTTCTGAGGAATATCGACTCATTATTTTTTCTATCATGAGTATTTTGACTAGATATCTAACTAGATACTTTTAGGACAAGTGGTTTGATCAATCGACTAATAAAACCATCGTAGTAGGAAGCGCATATTTTACTCATGTCAACTTCTTTCGGGTGAAAATTACGACAGGAAATAATATTCCCATAAATGGCATTTGACTGAAAAATCCTATCAAGATTGAGATCGGATGCTTGTAAGTCAAAGATTAGCTCTTTTGCATTCGGGGCAAAATCAATGATAATACTAAAGTCATAACCACAATTCTTTAGGATAGATAGACAATCCTTGGTTGCATTGAGGAACTGGGATGACCATCCAGCTTGGTTACTCTGTCTATTCCCTCCACCTCCATACTCAAACATAATGACCTTTGGCAATGAGGATTCTGGTAATTCGGTCAACTGTTTAATAACCACAGATTCCCAGCCTTCAATATCTAGTTTAAGACAGGTGATTTCTGGGACTGCAAGCTGATCTAACAAATTAGCTAAGGTGATGGATGGAACTGGTTTTGCATTCTTTGAAGATCCAAACCAGTTCGGGTCTAAGGAGCTAAAATTACGGTTTAAAAACCCAGCAAATTTGCCCATATACAAGTTTTGGATATCGTTAGTATCGGAAAGACAAGATTCAATTAAGTTAATGTCATGAGTCTGGCATATCTTAAGTAATTTATCGTTAGGGAGAGGTTCTACAGCAACAGTCTCAAATCCACAACGAGCAAATACCTCACAATAGAAGGCAAAAGTTCCTACACCAACATCTATACACATTCCTGTTTTCTTTTTATCGATCTCTAGGATAATTTGTTCTAGTAAATCTTGACAACAGGTTTCAACATTCATAAACTAAGTTTTTTGTTGAGACTACGCCATTTAGTTTATCGGTTGGGATTCATCCCCATCTAAAATATAGATATTTTTTTAATAATTTATAGATAGGGACTTCTGCCAACATTTTGTTAAACCTTTAACTGTTGCTACATCAACTTTATAATCAAGATAATCTTCTAAGTCTTGTGTAGTAAACGCTATGGTGCTATTTTTACTCTCAGACAAATAATTACCCGGTTAATAAAGGATGCAGCTTGATTTTCGTAATATTAATACTTTATGGTCTTCTGTTATTGTAGAGACTTTATCTCGTTTAGGACTAACCACGGCAGTTATTTGTCCGGGATCTCGTTCAACTCCTTTAACCCTTGCTTTTGCTCGTCATCCTCATATTGAAACTATCCCCATTTTAGATGAGCGATCGGCTGCTTTTTTTGCTTTAGGAATAGCCAAACGTACCCATCTTCCTACTGCTTTAATTTGTACTTCGGGTACAGCAGGAGCAAATTTTTATCCGGCAGTTATTGAAGCGAAAGAAAGTCAAGTTCCTTTATTAATTTTTACGGGCGATCGCCCTCCAGAATTAAGAAACTGTCATGCAGGACAAACTATTGATCAAGTTAAATTGTACAGTAATTATTGCCGTTGGTACACAGAATTATCTTTACCTTCTCTAGACATAAAAATGTTGTCTTATCTCAGACAAACTATTATTACTGCTTGGGATCATACCTTAGTCCCTTATCGGGGGGTTGTTCATCTAAACTGCCCGTTTCGTGAACCTTTAGCCCCTATTGTTACTCCTGAGATTAATACTTTATCTTCTACAATAAATTTTGATGTTTTTTTTACAAATATTTATCAAGGAGATAAAAAAATATTAGTTAAATATGATTTATCTAATTACTTAGAATATTGGCTTTCTCAATCCAAAGGAATTATTATTGCTGGTGTCTTTAATACAAATAATCCTGATTTATACTGCAAGCAAATTTTTTCTTTATCCAAACTCTTGAAATATCCAATTTTAGCAGAGGCATTATGTCCTTTAAGAAATTATGCTCAAGATTTACCTAATTTAATCAATACTTATGATATTCTGCTTCGTAATGATAAACTAGCCGATGAATTGCGTCCTGATGTAGTTATTCAAATTGGAGAATTTCCCACCAGTAAGCAATTAAGAGGATGGGTAGAGGATAGTAAAGTAGAATATTTTGTGATTGATAATCGTCCTGATAATCTTAATCCTCTTCATAATAATACTCATTATATTAGGGCTAATATTCATGATTTAGATATGGAGTATGAGCCAGATAAACTAGCTGAAAAACTAGATATTTCTTATCTAGTTAGATGGAAAACAGACAATGATATAATTAATCAAAAAATAATAGCCTACTTTGAAAGTGAGGAGGAATTACTAGAAGCAAAAATATCTTTTATTCTTTCTAAAAAACTACCAGAAAAAACCCCTATCTTTATCGCTAATAGTATGCCCGTGCGTTATGCTGAATTTTTCTGGATGCCGAATGAACGTCAATTAATGCCTTATTTTAATCGAGGAGCAAACGGAATTGAAGGAACATTATCTACTGCTTTAGGAATAGCTTATCAAGGCAAAAGTAGTGTACTATTGACAGGAGATTTAGCTCTTTTACACGATACAAATGGTTGGTTAATTAATAAACACTTTCAAGGTCATTTAACCATAATTTTAATTAATAATAATGGGGGTGGAATCTTTGAAATATTACCAATTGCTCAAGAAGATTCTTTTTTTGAAGAATATTTTGCGACTCCCCAAAATGTCGATTTTTCTCAATTGTGTACAACTTATAATGTTGAACATATTTTAATCAAAAATTGGACACAACTAGAACAATTATTAAGTCCCTTGCCATCAACAGGAATCCGTGTGTTAGAATTAAAAACCGACCGAAAAAGAGATGCCCTTTGGCTACAAAATAATCTAGCAAAATTATCAAAAAATTAGGCATTGTGCCTGTCACAAGCTAAAAGCTTGTTCCACGATTAACATGATTTCTACCTTTCCTCAAACAAATTCAGTTCATTTCTCACAGATTCGTCTAGAAATTCGTACCCTTCAGGCTCAATTAGTAGAATGGAGGCGTTATCTACATCAGCGTCCAGAATTGGGCTTTCAAGAAGAAATTACCGCCGATTTTATCCATCAAACCCTCACAAAAATTGGCATTCCCCATGAAACAGGTATCGCTAAAACGGGAATTGTGGCCACCATTGAAAGTTTTCATCCTGGGCCTGTCTTAGCTATTCGTGCTGATATAGACGCTTTGCCTATCTATGAGGAAAACGAGGTTCCTTACCGTTCCCTCCACGAAGGGACCATGCACGCTTGTGGACACGATGGCCACACAACGATCGCATTAGGGACTGCTTATTATTTGTGGAAACATCGTCGAAACTTCAAAGGAACCGTGAAAATTATTTTTCAGCCGGCAGAAGAAAGTCCAGGGGGTGCTAAACCGATGATAGAAGCAGGAGTATTAAAAAATCCTGATGTAGATAGCATTATCGGGCTACATTTGTGGAATAATCTACCTCTGGGAACTATAGGGGTTCGTAGTGGTCCATTAATGGCTGCCGTTGAGTGTTTTCGTCTCAACATTTTTGGGAAAGGCGGCCATGGAGCTATGCCTCATCAAACCGTTGATTCTGTGGTGGTTAGCGCACAGATTATTAATGCCTTACAGTCTATTGTTTCTCGTAACATTAATCCTATTGATTCTGGGGTAGTAACTGTGGGAGAGTTACACGCAGGAACGGCTTTAAATGTTATTGCTGATACGGCTAGAATGAGTGGCACAGTACGTTATTTTAATCCTGAGTTTGAGGGTTATTTTGCTCAAAGAATAGAAGATATTGTTAAAGGTATTTGTCAAGGGTACGGAGCCGACTATGAGTTAGATTATTGGCGATTATATCCTCCTGTGATTAATGATGAAAACATGGCTGATTTAGTTAAATCCGTGGCTTTAGAAGTGATAGAAACCCCTATAGGTATTGCCCCTGAATGTCAAACAATGGGAGGAGAAGATATGTCTTTCTTTTTAGAAGAAGTGCCAGGATGTTACTTTTTTCTGGGTTCGGCTAATGCTGAAAAAGGCTTAAATTATCCCCACCATCATCCTCGCTTTGATTTTGATGAAACTGTTTTGCCGTTAGGGGTAGAGATGTTTGTCCGTTGTGTAGAAAAATTTTGTGTTTAATTAGTTCCTGCCCTATCCCTACCCACCCCCACCCCTCCCAGGAGGGGAGCCAGAAAGGGAACTCATATTACTTGGATAAGCCAGAAAAGTTGATCAAATGGTATATCCTCAAAAATTATAACAGTTTTGAAATATTCAGAATTTCCTCTAGTATTCTTAATATAGCAATCAGTTATCAGTTGTGAGAATTAAGTGAATTATGATCCCCCCTAACCCCCCTTATTAAGGGGGGAACTGAAGGGGGTATCTCGAAGTTCTCATGAATCATTCCTGATTGCTATAGTTTTGATTTGAGACATATTTTTTTAACCCAGATTCCGCACTTCAAAATGTAGTATAAAAAAATACATAGTTTTAAAAAGTCCGAAAATCATACCTGGGCAAGAATATTTCTCTTTTCATTAAATTTTTAGGAAAAATAATCAAATTAAGAAGATTTATACTCATTGAAAACTTAGCAAGACTCAGCACAAACGAAGGAGATTTTCCTCTTCTCATTTGATATCATTAGACTCTTATTCTTTTATTATTTTTGCTTTATCCAATTCAATTTATAGATAATATCTTTGACAAGATGCAGGTAATAAACTCAATATAAAACGCCTTTCTTCTGTTAAATTGACAATTTGTTTAACTCCGTTTAAAATCACATAATGAATACCTTGAAAACATTGAAATATCCACCTCAAAGTCGGACGCAATGTTACTTTCCCTACTTGATTATTTATTCCTTTTTTGACTCTTTTTAAACAATTTCTTAATTCTCTTTGCCCCAAGTTATAAATCAACAAACACAAAGACATTAAAAATAACATTGTTTCTATTCTTTCTGGTTTTTCAACGAAGAAACTATCAGTAAAAAATAAGGGATCTTTCAAAAATCGAAATCCTCTTTCCGTAGATTGCTGGTTTTTATAAGTTATCAGAATTTCACTAGCTTCTAATTTATTTTCCTCTACTAAGTTAGTTGCTAAAATAAATTTTCCTGCTTCTTTAGTCTTTCTACTTATCTCTTCACCTTTTTTGATGATCAGACTAATCATTTTATAAATCTTTTCCTTTTTTTTCGAGTAAGTTTCAATCAGTTCAACTTCTTTTATTTCCAACAATCTCAATTTTTTATTAATAGCTTTTAATTTATATCGAGCAGCTTGAGGATGTTCAAATTCTTCAGATTGTATTTCTTTAAGAAATTTTTGGGATTTCTTCTCTTCTTGGGAAAGTTGTTTTTCTAGTTTTTCCAAATCACTTTTCTGTCTTTTTTCACTCAAGACTATTAACCAAGTTTGCTTGATTCCACCATAAGTAACAATTTCTTCTTTCCAGGTATAACTTTCTAAATTTAGGTCACTTCTTTTTTCTTTATCTTCATCTTTTACTTCTTCCACCTCTATATTTTGCACTAATTCTTTTGCTTTTTTTATGGTCATTGGAACTCTCGTTATCCATTTTAAATGTTGGATTAGTTGGAGATTTTCTTGACCATATAAAGCACTATCACAAACCATGATACTATCAAACTTTATTTGCTTTTTGAATTCTACTAAAACTTTTCCAAATACAGATTTATCAGATTCATTTCCATCTCCTACTCTCACAAATAATGGAATATCTCCATCTTGGCTTGTTATTAAATCCAAGACACATTGTTTTAAGTCTGGTCTATGATCCCGAGAATATCCTTTCTTAATAAAAATTGGTCTTTCTTTAATAATTTTTTCTTCTTCCTGTTTCTCTTTATCTTCTTCCCTTTTATATTCTCCATCTAAATGAAATGATGTGGAATCTAAATGGGATTATTTAAGGTCTATTTTTATTTTTTTAATTACTTCTAAAATTACTTCAATAAAAATATCATTTAGTCCATATTTATATAATTCATCCATTACTCTCCCAATTTTATCATCATTAAGGTAATCAGGTTTAATTCTTTCTCCTAACAATTTCTCAATGGCTTTATCTTGAAAAAACTGACTGAATAAATATAGAGGTCTTGAAACAAATCCTAGTCCATTGATTAAAATAGACTTAACTACTGTACCTGCTGAGATTTTTTCTCTAACATCTATTCCTAATTTATTATTAATTATTTTGACTATTCCTATTTCATCAATTAAACCAGCTACTATCCCTAAATGGTCTAAATTTTTAACTTGTATTTCTTCTAAATAAGACATTTTTCGCTCTTTTTTTACAGAGGAAACAACTTAAGCAATTATCCCACTTTTTTGTCTTCAAGAGCTTAAGCAATTATACTTAATTATTAACCCCAGGCTTGTAGTATTTAATGCTACTTTTTGAAGTGCGGAATCTGGGTTATAATGCCAGTAGATTGTTCCCTTTCCGTTAACCTGATAACGAATAATATGACAATTAGCTGGTGCTACTTTCCCTTCCCGTTCAATTTTCTTTATTTTCTGTTTAAGAGAGCGAATTAGACTCTTAATTTGTTTGGCTCTCAGGTGGACATCTTGACTGGTCTTAAGTTCGGAATGTGATGACATTAGCCTTAACTGTAACAAACAACCTTTTTTGATGTTAGCGTATATATTACGCTAATTTATAAGGTAATAAATTTTAAAAATGACCAAAAATGAAACGGCTACGTCTGTCGAGGAATTCCTGGTGTGGAGGTCTAACCTCTTCCAAGGACTAAAAGCTAGAAAAGAAACTATTATAGAATTACTCGATGCCCTCTCCAGTAACCAACAAGCTCACTCAGTCGTTGAATTGTCTCTCAATCCTTTATTTAGAAGAGATTATAACAGTTTATATAGAGGAATTCAAGAGTTTTACCCACTCAAACTGACCCTAATTATGAACAGAGAATTGAGACTTTATTTTCAGCGGTATCGAGAACAATTCCTCCCACTTCAAAACATTATAACTTATTTGGTATTGACACAACTCCCTGTCCACGACCGTTTGCCGAAACGTTAGCGGATAAAACCTTTATTCATTACCCCAATCCAATTAAGGGAAATAAACCCATTAATATTGGACATTGTTATTCCGTTGTCTGCGCTTTACCTGACCAAATAGACACAGAAAAAGTCCCTTGGGCTGTCCCCTTATCAGGAGAGCGAGTCCCCTCTAAACATAAAGGAGTAAATCAAGGCAATCAACAACTAAAAAAAATCTGGCAAAGTTCTTTATTTTCTGATAAATTATCTGTCTTAGTGGCTGATAGTGACTACAGCCAAAAGGATTTTATCGGGGAACAAGTTAAGCATGAAGACGTAGTTACTATTACAAGAGTTAGAAGTGACCGAGTTTTTTATCGTCAATTTATTCGGGACCCAAATCAAGCCAAAACTTCGGGACATCCCCGTTGGTATGGGGATAAATTTGACCTTAAAGATGACCAAACTTGGACTGAACCTGATGAAGTTCATCATGTTCCCTTTACAACGAAAAAAGGTCGTCAATTAACAGTGACTATTTCGGGATGGAAATAGATGTTAATGAGAGGAACTAAAAACTATAAAATGAACAATCACCCCTTTACTTTACTCCAGATTGTTGTCAGAGATCAAGAAAGAAATAGTATTTGGAAACCTATGTGGCTTATTGTTATTGGTTCTCGGCGCGATGAGTTAAGTTTAGTTGATTGTTATCAGTGTTATCGACAACGTTATGACATGGAACATCTTTTTCGATTTGGTAAACAAAGATTATTGATGACATCTTATTTAACTCCCGATGTACATCATGAAGAAAATTGGTTTAAACTAACACTTCTTTCTTATGTAAATTTGTGGGCTGCCAGAAAATTAGCTGTGGTTTTACCCCGTGATTGGGAACAGTATTTGAAGACTAATAAATCCATCAAAATCACCCCTAGTCTAGTTCAAAGAGACTTTTCAAGAATAATTACGACCTTGGGGACTTTCGCCAAATTTCCCAAACGTCGAGGTTTTTCTTCCGGACGTATTAAAGGTTACAAAAAAGCCCCACGAACTCGTCATGATGTTATCAAGAAAGGGAGCAAAAAATCAACTGAAAACTTAAAAGCTCCTTAGTTTTCCTCAGAATCTATAGATTAGCCCTATTTGTCAGCCAATTTTATTGACTGATACAGAGCCGATATTTTGGGATTTTAGTTTAGCGTAAAATATACGCTGACAAACTTTTTTTGTCCAAAGTCCAAGAATTTGAGAGCAAGGAATTAAAACCTTGTTCTACTTGTTATACTGAATTTCTGTCACTAAATAGGGGATTCCTATTGACTCAATTTTTCAATTTTGATAATCATTATCATAGTAAAAACAATTCCCTTTAGTCTAAAATATTATTGATTTCTGAAACTAGCCATTTTTTCTCTTTTTGAGTCAATAATAATCCTAAATATAAACTTCTTTTCTATTTCCTAAAGTTGGGTGATTATAATTAGACTTTAAAGTTATTTACGTTTTCTACTGGGTAAGTTGTCATCTGAACCTATTGACTGACTACGTAAACTAAAGGGGGGATCTTTAGGAGATCATGAATCATTACTGACTGCTATATATCCGTAGGGGTGAACGGCCGTTCACCCCTACAAGATAAACATCTTTAACTAATTAATAATCCACCCCAAGCAAGAAATAAAGAGAAAATAATCGCTGCGATCGCCTGTTTACCTAACAATAATAAGGCAAATCGAGAAGATTTTTCCTGCATAATGGTTAACAGAGTAACTAAACAAGGCAACAACACTCCTGCTAAATAAACCCCAGTCAAAACTTGTAATGGGGTCAACATAGCCAAGGTTTCTGGTTCCGCAAACAGCAATAATCCGTCTTTACGAATGGAAGCTAAAACAATAGGCAATGAAGCTTCAGGAGGTAGATTAAACCATCCCATTAAAGGATTGATAATATTAGCTAAAGTTGCAATCACTCCCAACCAATTCAATAGAGAAGCAATAATCGTAATAATTACAAAAATGGGAATCGCATTGAACAAAAATTGCTGAATAGTTGACTTAGCTTCGCGCCAAATAACCGACCAACGGGGAAATTCTAAAAATGCTCTTCCTTCAATTACCAGGGCATTTTGAGTCGACTTTGCTGTGGAAGAAGAAATGATGCGAGTATATATTAAAGTAGTTGCCGTTAGGTAAAGTAAGTAAGGAACTACTAAATAAGTTAAATTAGCAGCACTAAACACCCCTAAAGTTGCACCAAACTGATAGGAACAAGCCGAACCAAAAGCGATCGCTGAAATACAAGTTCCTCTAGAACAACTAGAACAGCTACGAGTGTTAATTACCGCAGGAACATTACAGCCAAACCCCATAATTACCCTTACTAAATCTCTTCCCGATAACCCGAACTTACGCAGTAAAGGATCAAGAGTAATCGTAATCCGTTCGACCAAACCACTAGCTTTATATGCACCCAAAAATAAAGCATAAAGAACTACTGTTGGCATTGCCCAAATAAACAGTAACGGCCCCATAGTTACCAGTCCATACTGCCCTATCAATATTTCTCTTAACCAGATCGGGAGTTGTGATAAAGGTTCAATAATTGAAGCGATCACCCCTTGCATTACCGGGTCTACTATAGTTGCAAAGGAGTTAGCCCCCCAAACAGCAATTATGGCAGGAATGAGTAATAAGGCGATCGCTACTAACCAGCCCAGGTTCCGATGTTCTAGCAGCGTCGGTTGGGGTTGAATGTGCCAACCGGCCCTTTGAGGAATCCATTCTATGGGAAAAGTATGAGATTGTCGTAGAGCCTCTACAATAAAGTTTTGCTGTTGTGCTGTCAGGTAGCGAGCATCTACAGTTAAAATGCTAAGGTTAGAGGTTTTGCTCCACTCACGGACCACTTTTTGATTGTGGGTAGTCGAGAATAGCTTATCCCAAAAAGTAATCACCACAATACCCCGTTTATCTGCTACCAAGGGTAATAAGTCTGCTAAATCTTGATCTACGTCAGTTGCCTTGACTACTAATAACACGGTGTCATTTTCTTGCAACTGTCTCAAAGCTTGCCTAGTTGTTACGGTGTCGGAACGATAAAGAATTCCAGGGGTATCAATAAAAGTATAGGCTTCAGATTGATAAGTTTCGCAAGCTATTGTAGAGCCACGAAAATTGTCACTATATGCAGATTTGCCCGTTAGAGAGGCAATTAGTTGGGACTTGCCTGTATTTTCTTTGCCAATGACAACAACACAATCCTGCTCTATTTTTGATGGCGTAAAAATATTCATTCTTCAATGTAAACACTATATCATGGTGATTAGATGGAAAAAATCCTTACAATCAATACTTGGGTAATAATGATTTTTACTATTCTTGATATAAGGAGTTATGACACAGAAAATTTATCACACACTTGTTGGTCAATTCGCCTCACTCCCCTTTCGTAAAATTATTTGGATTGTGCCTGTGGCATTTACTTTCCACGAGATGGAAGAGTGGAACATAATGCCCTGGCGGTTGGATCATTTCTCGAATGCGACTGTGATTTCAGATTTAGCATTGCGCACTTGGTTGGTGTTTATAACTTTGATCGGATTCCTGTGGACTGGAATTGCCTGTCTTCTGCCTACTGTTCGTGCAACTGGACTCATGGTTTTCCCCTTTTTCGTGATGATTCCCTTTTCCGTGATGATTCCCTTTTCAAACTCTTTGCAGCACGTATATTGGCAATTCACCTTTGAAGGCTATGCACCGGCCTTTCTTTCCTGTGCAATACTTAATATCCCATCAGTTTTACTGGTTTCCTGGCACGCTGGCCGCAACCGACTTGTCAATCCAATCTTCTTGGGAACATTGTTCGTCCTGGCAATACTGTATCTGCTGGGTACAATCCTTGAAAGCCAGAAAGAACCAGCATTTTTTCATGAGATTCTAACTTTTAGTGCCTGGCTAGCAGATCACCTATTTGGAGTTACTTGAACCCATTATTATAGATTGGGACTGCGATAACGATTTTGTTCAACAAACACAATCGTTATCGCAGCAAGAAAGGTCATCTAAAAACAAACCTTCTTTACGATAAACTTCCAAGGGAGTAGTGTCGATGTCCAGACGTTGGGCGATCGCATTAACTACCACAGCAAATCGTTGCCGAAATTTGTAAATAAAGCAAAAAATCAACTCCCCGTGACGTACCGAAGGCCCTACGACAAATAATCCTGGAGTTACGGTAGACTCATCTTCTTGAGTCAATGAGGCATAGCCGTTTGACCAATCAAACATAGGAGCAATCTGTTTTAAACTGGTATCAAAACCTGTACAGAGAATCGGTGCTGTAGAAGTAAACCACTTTTCATACTCACTCTCTACCACATATCCATTTTTCACAGCCTTAACTTCTTCGATCTGCTTGTCGCCAATTAGTTCCACTCGACCCATAGAATAAGCTATTTCTAGACGCATTAAGCTATAGGGAGACAAGGAAATACTGGGGTCTGGATCTAAGTTTGACCAGCTACTGTTGCGGTCTAATAACTTGACTTTTTTCCCTAATGCTGCTAGGTTTGAGGCTGCATCTACACCGCTTTCATAGCCCCCGATAACCACAAATTCATCTCCATCAAGATCGGACCAAGAACGTACTTGAGAATTATGAATACATAAATCTGCACCTGGAAAGGGGTTTAAATGAGGATATTGGAATTCTCCTGCTGCCCAAATTAGAAACTGCGATCGAAACTCACCTCTATTGGTTTGAATAACAAACCCCTTACATTGAGGTAAAGCTTCAATTTTTTCTACATTCGTCTCGGTTTTTATGGGAAGTTGAAAATACTCGACGACAGTCTCCAAATATAAGGCATAATCTTTCCCCGAAAGATGTTCCTTTCTAAACGTGAGGGCGGGAGAAGTGTTTAAAACTACTGAATTGAGATCAAGGAGTCCAAAACCATGACTGGGAAACGATGGCGTTATGAATCGCATTTCTTCTGGCCAACGACTAAAAGAAGCTCCCACTTCATGCCGTTCTAAAATAGCAAAGTTTTCAATTCCTAAATCTTTTAAGACTACCCCACAACCGATTCCAGCAGCCCCAGCGCCGACAATGATCACATCAAATTGGGGATTCTTGGTATTCATCAGCAGACAACCTCGAGATACTTTTTTCAAAGAATGATAACCATTATCATTTTAGCCTTTAATGAGTTAATATACAAACAGAATGTATATCAACCGATAGAATGAATCTACCTGTTGATTGCTTTCTTAATCCATAAGTTGACTACAGGAACAATTATGCAAATAGTGGACAAAAAGTCAGGAAATAATGACACAATGAATGCAACCAAACAGGGCTTACCTGTAACAGTTATTACCGGGTTTCTGGGAAGTGGAAAAACAACACTTCTTAACCATATTCTAACCAATCAAGAAGGAATAAAAACAGCAGTTTTAGTGAATGAGTTTGGAGAAATTGGCATTGATAATGAGTTAATTATTGGCACTGAAGATAATATAGTGGAACTCAACAATGGCTGCGTCTGTTGCACAATTAATGAAGATTTAGTCGAAGCGGTTCACAAAATTTTAGATCGTCCTGAGAAGGTAGATTATCTGATTGTTGAAACCACAGGTTTAGCAGATCCGCTCCCAGTTGCTTTAACGTTTTTGGGAACAGAATTAAGGGAGATGACTCGTCTAGATTCTATCGTTTCTATGGTAGATTGTGCTAATTTTAGCCTTGATTTATTCAACTCTGAAGCAGCATTGAGCCAGATTACTTATGGAGATATTATTGTTTTAAATAAGACTGATTTAGTAGATGAAGGTGAGGTTGATTCTTTAGAAAAGAGAATTAGAGATATTAGAGAGTCTGCTAGAATTTTGCGGACTAAGAAATCTCAAGTTTCCTTGCCTTTAATTCTGAGTGTGGGATTATTTGAATCTGATAAATATTTTGAGCATCAAGAAGTTGAAAATCACCATGATCACGACCACGATCATCATGATCATGACCACGATCATCACCATGATCACCATTCCCATCATTTAGAAAATGATGGTTTCACCTCTATTTCTTTTGAAAGCGATAAACCTTTTTCTATCCGAAAATTTCAATATTTTCTAGATAAACAACTCCCAAAAAATGTTTTTCGAGCTAAAGGTATTTTGTGGTTCGATGACACTGACAATCGCCACATTTTTCATCTCAGTGGTAAGCGGTTTAGTTTAGAAGAGGATCAATGGAAAGGGACTCCCAAAAATCAATTGGTTTTCATTGGACAAAATTTGGATGAGGATACACTATATCAACAGATCGAGCATTGTTTGTCCGTACAACCTTAAAATTCTCCAATACAAGATGGGAAGGCAAACTAGCGTACTATTCCCTCTCAGATCGGTGACTCGCCGATTTTCTTTTTGACAAACATTCTAACGTTCACTTGAATGTTGTGATCATTTGTGATAACATTCTAATATTGGTTTGAATAAATGAATGAAGGAAGGTAAACCATGAGTACAGCTACCATGACTCAAATGAAGTGCGCTTGCCCTTCTTGCCTGTGTATTGTGAATATCAGTGATGCTGTGGCAAACAATGGACAATATTACTGCTGTGATGCTTGTGCGAATGGACAGCCGAATTGTCCAGGTTGCTCCCATGATGGATGCAACTGTCAAGCCTAATTCGATTAAATTGAGGGTTTTTCTAAGATTTAATTGGCAAAACCCTTTTTCTCGCCATAGTAAACAGTTTTGAACTCCAAGCGGTCACGCAGTGCCTCGCCTTCGGCGAGACCGCTATTGGGACTATAAAGGGTATAAGTAGCCTTTCCGGGTTCTCTGCCCACATTTCCTACCCCTACAACCCTTCTTTTGGGTGCAGTCATAGTTTGCATGGGTTGCTGACTATCTAAAGTCATCACCGAACTATTTACCGAACCGCCTTGTAGTACATATTCAAATACTTGGCCGGAACGACCACAAAAAAGAGAATTGGCCTCTACTCTTTGTAAACGGTCGAGCATTTGCCAGGGTGGGGTTTCAGGGGTTAACTCATCGCTAACACCAACACTGCTGCCGTGAATTAACAAACAATCTAATTGAAGGAAGCCAAAATGACGGTTGCGTAACCATTGTACCGTTTCACGGGATACAGAATCCCAAAGAAGTTTTACGGTTTCCATCCCAAAGCGATCGATTAATTCTGTGGGTTCTGTTGTTGAACCCACAGCGTGTAAAGCAAAGCATTGTTCTTCCCACCAACCTACACATACTTGGGGTTGTAATTCTCCAGGTAAAGGGTTTTGAATTCGTTTAATTACCTTTTCGCTATTGGGGTTTGCTGCGATGAATTAGGGGTCGAAGTGGTAGTCACCTACCACGACTCCCAGTCCGAACCGTGCGTGAGACTTTCACCTCACACGGCTCTCGGCAATTAGTCCCTTGTCTAGGGTACTGTTAATACATCGTCTTTCCATTCATAGCCATTATAAGTGCCAATCATAGAGGTAGTCATTTTTGCTTTTGGCCTCATGACAGTGACGATGTAGAGCTTGAAGATTGTTGTATGTATCCAAACCACCTTTCGATTTAGGGATAATGTGGTCAACTTCTATCAAGTCTTCAGGTGTGAAGTGTTGCTTACATTGAGGGCATATACCTTTTTGTTTCTTTAAGAGTCTTGATACTCTAGCTGGTGTCCCGGTATATGTTCCCCGTCTTTTACTCCAGTAAGTCCAGTTTCCGTCATAAGGTGATGCGTCAGGTTTAACCAATTGATGTCTCTTTATTTCCGTTTCGGCATGATAGTAGAGGACTGCTTCTTCTGTTTGAAACGTCCATTTTCCGTACTTTCCGTATGAGAAATATTTTCTAAGGGCTTCATACAATGGTGTTTTTTTCTTTTTCCTGTTAACTGTCCAAGCTCTTAGCATATTCCATAGTACGTTGTTTTCGGATGCAAATGTTTCCTTACTTGCGACCGTTCGATAGTAGTTACACCATCCTAGTATTATGGGATTTAATCTTGCGATTAATGCTGCTTGTGGGGCTTTTTTATTGTCTTTAATGACCTCTTTTAAAGCCTCGTGGTGAGCTAGTATTGTTCGGTAATAACTAATTAAGTTATGTAAACTTTATTAGTTATTGCTTTGTTGGGTGTTGTTTTACCCATTCGACCTTCGTATTTACCCCTTTTAAAGAATGCGCTCTAGGCTTTGTTTTCTCTTCGGAGGGTGATTGGTCATTTAACCTTTGGATTACCTTTTAAAAGGCTCTTGAACGAGCTACACGCTGTATCCTTGTAATGTACTTGGATGTCAGCTTTCTAGCTCAACGAATCGCACTATCCCATTACTATTATGGAATAACTGCTGCTTTATTAATGATTTTTTCCTTAGCTATTGTGAAGGACATTTATAAAGATAAGTCAAACCGTTGGAGAAATGCTCATATTATCCTTAATTGTTTTGCCCTTTTATTATTTATGGGACAGGGTATCACAGGAGCTAGAGATTTACTGGAAATTGGCAAATATAAATTAGGAAGATGAGACGGGGTGTAGGGTTAACAATTAACAATTAATAATTGTGAACCCACCCCAGTCCCCGGTGTCTCCCTAGCGGATATATTCTTTGAGAATACTATTGCGGTTGGGATGACGTAACTTCCGTAACGCTTTGGCTTCGATTTGACGAATGCGCTCACGGGTAACGTTGAAAATCTGGCCGATTTCCTCTAGGGTTTTCATCCGTCCATCATCCAACCCATAACGTAACCGCAAAACATCTCTTTCCCGAGGACTTAAGGTATCGAGAACATTCTCTAAATCTTCCCGTAGCAGGTTCTTAGAAACTTCATCTTCTGGGGTTTCACCATCCGCTTCAATAAAATCCCCCAAACGGGAGTCTTCTTCCTTCCCGATGGGGGTTTCTAGGGATATGGGTAGTTGTGCTGATTTAGCGATGAAACGTAACTTCTCAATGGTCATTTCCATGCGAGTTGCAATTTCTTCCTCAGTGGGTTTGCGACGCATTTCTTGGGAGAGGAGTTTTGTCGTTTTCTTGATACGGGAAATAGTTTCGTAAAGATGAACCGGAAGGCGAATGGTGCGAGATTGATCGGCGATCGCTCTGGTAATGGCTTGACGAATCCACCAAGTGGCATAAGTAGAGAACTTATACCCCTTTTCATGGTCAAATTTTTCCGCCGCACGAATCAAACCTAAAGAACCTTCTTGAATCAAATCTTGGAAAGATAAACCACGATTCATGTATTTTTTGGCGATGGAAACCACCAAACGGAGATTAGAGTGAACCATTTTATCCTTGGCTCTGCGTCCGAGATATAAGCGACGCTTAAACTTCGGCAGATAAGCCTTGGACTGTTGTTTCCAAGTTTTTTCTAAGTCTGAGATGATTTCTGCCTTGTTCAGTTCAGCAACTATATCAGACCATTTTGGTTCTTTATTTTTTTGAGAGCAAAGCCTTTGCTCAATATTTTCCCATTGAAAAATTCTGTGGCCCCATTGATCGTCGTTGGGTTCTTGATCGAGTTCTTCCCATAATGCTTCTCTGATACGCTCTAGTTGCAGTAAATCAGCAATTTTTCGAGCCAGTTCGATTTCTTCTTCTGCTCTTAAAAGTCGAATGCGACCTATTTCTTGCAAATAAACCCGTATCGAATCCTCGGTGTAAGGTTTTTTCTTACTGGGATCCCGACGACGAGAAGCACTTATCTTTCGCGTTTTCTTGGTTTCTGGTTCAACAATATCATTGCTAGGTGTCTCCAAATCTTCGTCTATAAAGAACGATACTTCTATCTGAGATTCAGTAAGGGTTAATAGGTCGTTAGCCTGCGTCATGCCGTTTTCCTCTTGCTCCTTCGATGCAAAATTAGAAATGATTGTCAATTATCAGTTGAGTTAGTTGGGTAAGTCTTCGCCAACTGTTTTTGGGATAGAGTTAATTTTCCTCGGTAGTGCGAGATTAGAGGTATATCTGACTATGGGTGCTTGTTCACTCCATTGTCACCAAAACCTCACAATCCTCACTCAAGAAAATTAAATACCTATCCGATTGTAGCCTCGATTACTAAAAATCGGGGAGAGTTTTTGCTTTAATATCATCAAGATTGTGTGAATCTTGACTCAAGTTAGCCTAAATGCAGGGTCGAACAGTTTAACTTACCGTTTAAACCTTCTACTATTCTAGGCCGATTTTCCCCCAAACATTAGGTAATGATCAGTTTGGTTGATTAAGCAAAAGTGGTACTTTTGTTTTTTAGAGAGAGTGCAATTTAGTCCTTTTACTCATACGTTAGCAAAGTTTTTGAGCTATCGATCTCTTTAAACCTAACAAACAGCAATTAAATATCAAAGTTTGATGACTCCTTGAGCATCTCAGACCTTGTCGCTCACCGCTTTTAGTCTCATACAAATTCAATTGTCCATTAACACTGACCAGTTAGCGGTTGAAATCCACTGTATAATAGGAGAGTTAAGGAAAGATTGACCTAATTCTCCTGTTTGACCTAAGCTTTGTAGTCTGGTTCCATGATAACTAAATAAAACTAACAAAAAAAGAATCTGATAGTTTGAATTTTTAATTATTTTTATATAAGTATTTGATAAATCTTTATTTCTAATGATTTCTTGTATGAGATGGAACACTAAAGTTAAAAATATAATAAAAAGAACAGGTCCAAATAAGTGAAAATTGATAGCTTTTGAGATATTTACTCTCGCGATCGCCTGAAACGATCGGGTTAGTCCCCAACCAGGACAAGGTATCCCTAAATAAGACAATAATGGACATCCTGGTAAGGGGATTTTTAGCCCAAAATTAATTACATAGCTTACTAAAATTGGAATTAACAAAATTAATAATTGAATGATTTTTGCTGTTCTTTCTTGAGCCGATAAATGCTTAAATTTTGTTGGTTTTTTAAAGAGCATTTTCTAGAAAAAATTTTAGTGCCGACGACTAAATAAATCTTGACCAAAACAAGTTAAATAAATAACCAGTGTCATGAACTGTTGAAAAAAAACTAACTGAATAGTTTTTCTGAGAAAGTTAACTTCCGATTGAGAATAAGCAGCCATTGATCCCCCTGCTAAGACAGCAATAAGAATCAAAAAAATGATCTTTCTGTATTTCAATTTTATCATAAATAACCTAACTATAGTAATTAACCATAAGCGAAATATCCCAGTATTAAAACACTAAAGCAAGGCATTAGTAGTAATAACCAAGGGGATTTATTTATCTTTTTGCAAATATTTACCCAAGCAATAATTAATTTAATAATTGCAGCAATATTCACGCAAGGGATACAAGCTAATATTGTCCACAAGAGTGGATTTTCTTCATCTCCTGCTTGAAAATTTGCATAGGTTCCCAAAATAGGAATAAAAGCAAACCACGGGTTCTCAACCCCACATTTTTCATAAATCTTAAAACAGAAAAAAGCCCCTGCGAAATAGATAATAATAGAAATTATATTTGCTAATGCAGAAGAGCCATCGGAACCCGATGAAGATTGCGCTAAAATGAAGATTGCGCTAAAATTAAGGGTAACATTCTTTTAAATCTCTAATTAATCTTTGTAACCCCCACATAGTAAATGTAATTCATGGTTATATTCTGTAAAATTTATCTTCTCTAAAGATTCAAATAGATTAACCGTGAATATGGCCATTAGGCATAATTGCCCCCCGTAAATCAGCATTAGTTAAAATCGTTCCTGTTAAATCTGCATCCCTTAAATTACTATTAACTAAAATCGCATTACTAAGGTCAGCATAACTCAAATCAGCACCTTGCAAATTGGCTTTTGTTAAATCAGTGGGAAAGGGGGATCGATAGGGATCAGGTGTTAATTTTGCCCTGCATAATCTTGCCCCTGATAAATTTGTTTGATACAATAAGGCTGAACTTAAACTGGCATAACATAAGTCTGCTTGGCTTAAATTTGCCTGTCCTAAATTGGTTCTTCTCTCAGAAGTCGGGCGCAAATCTACTTCATATAAAATAGCCCGCAATAATACTGCCCCTGTTAAGTTGGCCCCACACAAACTAGCTTTGCTCAAATAAGCATCCGTTAGGTTAGCGTCAACCAGTTTTGCCCCACTTAGATCCCCATCTCTTAAGATGGCCTCAGATAAGTCTGCATCTCTCAAGTCAGTACCCCAGAGAATGGACTCACTTAAGTTAACTTTTTTAAAGTTGGCTTGACAAAAAATACTTTTTCCCAGCCGAGATTGTCGTAAATCTGCTCCTTGAAAATCTACAGCCGAAAGGTTAATATCAGTTAAATCTGCCTCTCTGAGAACGATATTATGAAATTTTCTGGCTCCTAAATTATATTTATTCAATAATTCTTTTAATTCCATCATTTATTTACCTGTTTATTCTCTTTTGATTGTAGTCTTAATCGGGTTGAAACTAGAGGTTCCTTTGACTTCATTTAATTTACAACTATTTAGGAATATGAGAATATAGCATTAATTAAGGTATAATTAAGAACTATAATATGTCCACATAGTTGGTTACCTAGATAACAATATGGCAAAAATGACCACCTCGAAATACCCCATAAAAGCGACATTCTTAAAAAACGAGGAGATTTGTAGCTTACCTCCTGCTGCTTTGGCCATGGTTGCTGATTTTTTTAAAGTCTTATCAGAAATGAGTCGCTTACAGATCATTTGTTCTTTAAAAAATGGGGGAAAAAATGTTTCTGAAATTATTGAAATTACCGAGTTGGGACAAGCAAATGTATCTAAACATTTAAAAGTATTAACCCAAGCAGGTATTGTGACTCGAACTCAAGAAGGGGTTAATGTTTTTTATGCGATCGCTAATCCTTTAGTTTTTTCTTTATGTGATCTTGTTTGTAATTCTATCGCTACACAATTAGAACAGCAAAATCAACAATTAGAATCCCTAAAAAGCTTTAAAAAGTTATTTTAGTTTTTCAATAATTGTACGTTACCAGATTTCACTTAAGTCTCAAATAAACTTTAGCACAGTATTTTATTCTGAGAATATTTGACCATGATTGAATATTTTTTTCTTTTGTAAACCCTTATATTATCTTATTTGTTTAATTATTAATACACTCAAATAAAAACAGATGAAACTAAATAAAATAAAATTAATCTTAGGAATTTCTGCTTTAACTATTGCCATCCCATCTTTTGTCTTATTTACCTATTATACTCTTTTAGATTGGTATTTTTTAGATAATGTTACTCAGGAAATTATGAAAAATAAGGATAAAATAAGTGAAAGAAAAATGAATTATTTATTATCTAGAGAATTATCTCATCGCATTAATGTCACTGCTACTGGAACTTGGACTTTAATGACTGCTATTATTGGTTTACAAGCTGTATCTTTAATCACTACTAATGATGATAAAAGTTAAATAAACTTTAAATCATTTACCCTCAAAAAATTTCACTTAAATCTAAAATAAACCCTGGTAAAACATCTTCTCCTGATAGGTTTTGAGGATGATTTAATATTTCTTTTTCTCGCCCTAATCTATATTGGACTTTGGATAAAAAACAATTGTTAGCGTAAATTTTACGCTAAACATATCTCCAGAGCTAAAATAGAGAATTAAGGTGATTTTAAAAACTCTCTTTCCATCTTTTTAGGGGATTTTAAATATTAAATAGCTTCATTCAGTTTCGGTTCCAATATAGATATCTAAGTAGCTTTCAGTTAGAGATTGAATGACTCGTTCTAATTCATCAATGAGATTTCTTCTAGTGAGTTTTTCTACAGCATCAATATGAGCAGAACTTCCGGCTCGTCCTAAATATTTATATTTGGTTTTTTTCTCATTATTAGTGGCCATAGGAAAAATTGATTCAGCAGCCTGTAGTTTATAATACCAGTAGATTGTTCCCTTTCCATTAACCTGATAACGAATAATATGACAATTAGCTGGTGCTACTTCCCCTTCCCGTTCAATTTTCTTTATTTTCTGTTTAAGAGAGCGAATTAGACTCTTAATTTGTTTGGCTCTCAGGTGGACATCTTGACTGGTCTTAAGTTCGGAATGTGATGACATTAGCCTTAACTGTAACAAACAACCTCTTTTGATGTTAGCGTATATATTCCGCTAATTTATAAGGTAATAAATTTTAAAAATGACCAAAAATGAAACGGCTACGTCTGTCGAGGAATTCCTGGTGTGGAGGTCTAACCTCTTCCAAGGACTAAAAGCTAGAAAAGAAACTATTATAGAATTACTCGATGCCCTCTCCAGTAACCAACAAGCTCACTCAGTCGTTGAATTGTCTCTCAATCCTTTATTTAGAAGAGATTATAACAGTTTATATAGAGGAATTCAAGAGTTTTTACCCACTCAAACTGACCCTAATTATGAACAGAGAATTGAGACTTTATTTTCAGCGGTATCGAGAACAATTCCTCCCACTTCAAAACATTATAACTTATTTGGTATTGACACAACTCCCTGTCCACGACGGTTTGCCGAAACGTTAGCGGATAAAACCTTTATTCATTACCCCAATCCAATTAAGGGAAATAAACCCATTAATATTGGACATTGTTATTCCGTTGTCTGCGCTTTACCTGACCAAATAGACACAGAAAAAGTCCCTTGGGCTGTCCCCTTATCAGGAGAGCGAGTCCCCTCTAAACATAAAGGAGTAAATCAAGGCAATCAACAACTAAAAAAAATCTGGCAAAGTTCTTTATTTTCTGATAAATTATCTGTCTTAGTGGCTGATAGTGACTACAGCCAAAAGGATTTTATTGGGGAACAAGTTAAGCATGAAGACGTAGTTACTATTACAAGAGTTAGAAGTGACCGAGTTTTTTATCGTCAATTTATTCGGGACCCAAATCAAGCCAAAACTTCGGGACATCCCCGTTGGTATGGGGATAAATTTGACCTTAAAGATGACCAAACTTGGACTGAACCTGATGAAGTTCATTATGTTCCCTTTACAACGAAAAAAGGTCGTCAATTAACAGTGACTATTTCGGGATGGAAACAGATGTTAATGAGAGGAACTAAAAACTATAAAATGAACAATCACCCCTTTACTTTACTCCAGATTGTTGTCAGAGATCAAGAAAGAAATAGTATTTGGAAACCTATGTGGCTTATTGTTATTGGTTCTCGGCGCGATGAGTTAAGTTTAGTTGATTGTTATCAGTGTTATCGACAACGTTATGACATGGAACATCTTTTTCGATTTGGTAAACAAAGATTATTGATGACATCTTATTTAACTCCCGATGTACATCATGAAGAAAATTGGTTTAAACTAACACTTCTTTCTTATGTAAATTTGTGGGCTGCCAGAAAATTAGCTGTGGTTTTACCCCGTGATTGGGAACAGTATTTGAAGACTAATAAATCCATCAAAATCACCCCTAGTCTAGTTCAAAGAGACTTTTCAAGAATAATTACGACCTTGGGGACTTTCGCCAAATTTCCCAAACGTCGAGGTTTTTCTTCCGGACGTATTAAAGGTTACAAAAAAGCCCCACGAACTCGTCATGATGTTATCAAGAAAGGGAGCAAAAAATCAACTGAAAACTTAAAAGCTCCTTAGTTTTCCTCAGAATCTATAGATTAGCCCTATTTGTCAGCCAATTTTATTGACTGATACAGAGCCGATATTTTGGGATTTTAGTTTAGCGTAAAATATACGCTAACAAACTTTTTTTATCCAAAGTCCAATCGGGACAATATCCATAGTTTTGATTTAGTTAATGCTTTTTATCACTTTTATCAAAACCCCAGAGTAGCAGAGGTTTATAACATTGGAGGTAGTCGTCATAGTAATTGTTCGATGTTAGAAGCTATCCAACATTGTGAAGCAATTAGTGATAAAAAACTCGATTGGAAGTATGTTGAAACAAATCGCATTGGGGATCATGTTTGGTGGATTAGTGATGTTCAAAAATTCAAAAATCACTATCCCAGTTGGGAATTAACCTATAATGTTATCGATATTCTTAAGGAAATTTATCAAGATAACATAGAAAGATGGGTATAAATTTCTTAAAAAATGCTACAAATAAAGAAAACATTAAGATTTATGGTCTTTTTATCTAAATGTCAGAAAATGTTGACAGAAAGGAAAATCATGGATAATGTATGAAGTTTAAAGTCGTTATTTTTAACTGGTAACTGCTAACTGGTAACTGATATTTAAGCGACTTTAATCAACACTTTTTCTCCACTTCGTTTCACAGGATAAGCTTCTAAAAACATTCCTGGAGATGTGAGACATTCTCCAGTTTCTAAGCGATACTTAAACCCATGATGTAAACAGGTTAAAACACCGTTTTCTACTTCTCCTGTATCCAATGGCATCGCTAAGTGCATACAACTGTTACGATAACCTTTGATTATGTTATTTTTTCTGACTAAAATTAACTTTAACCCTTCAACTTCTAAGGGTAAAATTCCTCCATTGGGAATCTCATCTACTCTAGCTAAGGCAACCCAACCAGCGTCTTGTGAAGTAGCAAAAGGACTATCAATTTTTTCTCCTGTATAAGTTACCGTATGATTAACAGAAATAACCTTGGTAATTTCAGGACAGTAGGTTTTTATCGCTTGTTCAACACCCTGTTTCATGGTTAAAGTAGAAGCAGGACAATTACTACAAGTTCCCACTAATTGAACTTCTACAGTATCCGGTAATTTGATGGCAACTAATTCTACGTCACCGTGATGACTTTTCAACCCTGGCCTGACGCTTTCTAATGCTTGTTCGATACGTTTTTCTAGGGGAGGTGTGGGGGGTTTAATTAAGTCGTGATAGCGCAGAATTCCATAAACTAATTCATCTTCTACTGCCTCACGTAAAGCAGGTAAGGCTTCTTTTTTAACAGTTTTAATGAGACGAGTTAAAGCTTCTTTGTGTAAGCTTTCAATAGCTTCTTTTAATCTTTCTACTACAACCTGTTGATTCTTATCCCATTGAATTACTATCTGTTCATAACGTCCAATTTCTGCAATTAGGTCTTCTAAACTTTGTCTTTTTTCTGTTGTTAATTGTGTCATTTTTTTATTATTATTTTAACTAAAAATATTCTGGGGAAGTAGGGTGGGCAAAGTTTAAAAAGATTATCATGTAATCAAGAAATTTTTTTTGCCCACCTTAAAACCATTAATTATAGCATTACGAATTATGGTCAGGACTTTATACAGATTAAGTCTTTACTAGGAATAACAATTATCAATTATCCACTGTCCATTTTCCATTATTTTTGTCCTGCTAAATTTACTTCATTTTCACATCTTTGAGTAAAAATGGCATCATCATTCCTGTTACTAGACTAGAAACGGTAATCACAAAAGCAAGATTTAAGCCCATCTCACCTAAGCCAACTAATAACAAAGATCCAATCAAAACCCCCAAAGTTAACTGACGATAAAAATAACCAGGGTTGCGGAATAATTTACCTTTAAAAAATAACTTTGCTGAGTACCAAGCTAAATCTAACATAATCAAAAACTCCTAGACAAATTTGAGAACAACTAAACCAATAGCAGCCACAGGAAGCACTCCTGCCGGACCGAATAAACCCCCTAAAATGGCTGCTAATTCATAGCCTAAATCTTTTCCAGCTAAAAGAATGCCACCGATCGCCCCGGCAATCATAGAAATAAAACCAGCAAAAAATAACCAAAAAATTCCTGTAATGATAGTAATTTCTCCCGTTACTACATTAGTCAAAAAATCCTGAATACTGGGATTATTGGCGACGTATGCGATCAAATCGTTCATAGATACAAGTCTCCTAATATTAACTAGAGTACAAACTTTTTCATCTCAATATTATGTAGCGTTATTGAGAAAATGCTGCTATTTCTCTGTCGATGTCTTGTAACATTTCTGTGACAATATTCACCCGTTCCCATTGTCCATAGTCCCCGAATATTTGTTTAGCTTCTTGATAGTAAGCTTGGGATTGTTTTAAATTATTGGGGTTTCCTGCTTCTGGGTGTTCAACATCATCCGGTAAGTTAAACAAAACATTGGCTTTATTAGCAATAGTATTTGCGTATTCCATGGGCGTATCTTGTCGGCTTCTTACCTTCAACGCCTCATCATAAGCTGCTAATGCTTTCAAATTATTGTCAATGGGATGGGTAGTATTAAGATACTGTAGGGCGTTGGCTAAATTATTTTGTAGCATGGCGTATTCACTAGGATGATCGATCAATGTCACCCATTTCAAGGCCGCCTCAAATGACTGTACTGCCATACCTTGACGCATTTTTTCCTGATCGGGACTCAATGGTAAAGACAGATAAGCGATCGCAATATTGTTCTGTAAAATAGCAAATTCTTGGGGATAACTTTCACCAGTGAACACTTTCGCTGCCTTTTGATAAGCTTGGATGGCCTCTTGCATGGTAGCCTGGCGGAAGTTAACCAAACCCTGTAACACCACCCCTAAGTTCATTTGCGTTTCTCCTATTTCTTCAGGGGAAGCGTGTTCTTCTAAAATAGGCAAAGCGGTTTCATAGGCGGTTTTAGCCTCTAATAATAATTCTGCTCCTTCACTGGGAATAGTCCTTAAAGCTGTCCCCATCCCCGATAAACATCTAGCTTTCAATAAAGGCAGATCAGGGGTGGCTAATTCTAAACCTCTGCGGTAAAGTAAAACAGCATCCTCTAGTTGTTGGCTATTTTTGGGTTTCTTTTGCAACCCGGCCGCCATTTCTATCAACATTTCCACTTTTTCCGCTAAAGTAGCTGTTTCAGACTCGATCGCAGCTAGGGCAGCCTTTACATTGGCATCACTAATAGTCGGTGTCACGGTATTAAATATAATTGATAAGTGTTCGCGAAAACAACTAACAAACCTTTGTATACTGGTTCATTAATTAGAGATTGTTTCTAGACTGTACAAGCAGGATGCTGATGTTACAGTTTTTTTATGATTATCTGTCCTACTCAACTCTATTTAAGCAATAGGTTCATGACTTGTTGATATTTCTTGCTTTTTTCTTAAGATTAGTCTCAGAAAACGTTGTTTTGATGGGAACCAAATAGGTTTGTCTAGGGCAAAGGTAGGTTTGATGAAGCAGTGGCACAAAATATCTAATCATTACGTCTATGAGTTTGAACGAAATTTTTCGCTCAGTCCCCATATTCGATCTTTGATTTAGGCTTGTGCTAAGCCGATGGGAAGTATGGGGTTAGCAAAAAGCAGGACTTGTGTTATCTTAAAAGGAACGAGCATATTTACAAGGTACGGTGAAGAATTTTATTCACATACAGGACCTTCTGCCCGACCTGCAATTATCTATATCGATTTATTGCTTTTACTGAGGAATTAGTAAGCCAAAGTCTTACAATTCGGTGTGGACACCACCTTTCTCGGTAACACCTTTAATCGGTGAAAAAGAATCCCCAACTATAATCTAAGATTTAGTTGGTGGAGTGTTCAAACAAGGGAGACTGCGCCATGACCACCCTATTGCGTAACTGTTGGTATGTTGCCTTACCTGGAAAAGACCTTAAGCCAGGCAAAATGGTGCATAGGAAAATGCTTGGTGAACCCGTTCTTATAGGACGACGTAAAGATGGACAAGTGTTCGCCATGCGTGATATTTGTCCCCATCGGGGTATCCCTCTACGGTATGGATGGATGGAGGGGGAAGATGTTTGTTGCTGTTATCATGGTTGGAGATTTAACACCGAAGATGGTGGTTGTCGGGAGATTCCGTCTCTAACAGAACACGATAATTTAGATATTAGTCGCATAAAAATTCCTACCTATGCCTGTCGGGAAGTACAAGGACATATTTGGGTTTATTTTGCAGAGGATAGCAAAAAAGAAGTAGATCCAGCGGATATTCCCCCTGTCCCTACCATTCCTGACTTTGGTAAAATCGGCCCAGGGGTTTCAGAAACTATCCATTTCGCCTGTCACATTGACCATGCTATCATCGGGCTGATGGACCCGGCTCACGGTCCCTATGTTCATAGTTCCTGGTGGTGGCGTAGCGGCCCTCGTAAGTTCCGTGTCAAGGAAAAACAATACGAACCGGTTTCCCAAGGGTTTCGTCTTGTTCCTTATGATATGCCTGTGAGTGCGCGACCTTACAAAATTCTGGGTGATAATGTTTCTATTGAAATCGTTTTTGAATTACCCAGTGTCAGGACAGAAATACTAAGAGGCGATCGCTATTCTGCTTGTTTATTAACTACGATCACCCCCATCGATGAAACGCAATGTATTGCTTTTCAGAGTATTTATTGGACAATTCCTTGGATGGGAGTGTTTAAACCTTTATTAAGTCTGTTAACCCGTAAATTCTTGGCACAGGATCGAGATGTGGTCATTCAACAACAAGAAGGTTTGGCTTATAATCCTTCTCTAATGTTAATTGATGATGCCGATACTCAAGCTAAATGGTATTTTCGCATTAAATACGAATATCAAAAAGCAATAGCGGAAAATCGACCCTTTAAAAATCCTATAGAACCAAAAATCCTACGTTGGAGAAGTTGAACTTTAAGATCAGTAAAAAACTATACATATACCTAATAAAAGTAATCATTTAACTATGTTTGGAACTCAAAAAATTGAACCAAAAGAAGGCCAAGAGTCCGTTTGGGATTATCCTCGGCCACCCCTTTTAGAACCTTGTAATAAACATATTAAAATTATCTTTAATGGTGTCACCATCGTTGATACAAAAAAAGCCTATCGTGTCTTAGAAACATCTCATCCTCCCTCTTATTATATTCCTCCCGAAGATATCAAAATGGAATATGTACAACCTAGCCAACAACAATCTTTTTGTGAATGGAAAGGAGCAGGAAGTTATTACACCCTAAGTGTTAAAGATAAACAAGTGGTTAATGTTGCTTGGTATTACCCCAACCCTACCCCAGAGTTTACCGCTATCAAGGATTATGTTGCCTTTTATCCTGATCCGATGGATGAATGTTTAGTGGATGGGGAAACCGTGACACCGCAACCAGGAAACTTTTACGGAGGATGGATCACTTCTGATATCGTCGGACCATTTAAGGGTGGGCCTGGAAGTTGGGGATGGTAAGTGTGGGAAGTGGGGAGTGGAGTGTGGGAAGTGGGGGAGTGTGGGGAGATGGGTTAACTTCACAAAAGCTTTTGATTCAACGCCTTGTTTTAAGATTACAATTCGGTCAATGCCGATATTATTGAGAAGTTGGATTAGGAATTGATAGATATGGGTGAGTCAGAAAAAATATCAGTGGGAATTATTGGTGCTTCGGGATATGGTGGAGTCCAATTAGTTAGACTATTACAAGAACATCCCTTGGTAGAAATTGTCTATTTAGGGGGTAAAGGGAGTGCTGGCCTTGCCTACTCTGAATTATATCCCCATTTAGGCCATGCAGTGGATCTAACCATTGAACCCATTGATGTCGAAGCGATCACTTCCCGTTGTCAGGTAGTATTTTTAGGATTACCTAATGGCCTTGCTTGTGATCTGGCTCCCCCACTGATTGAAAAAGGCTGCAAAGTATTAGACCTATCGGCTGATTATCGCTTCAAAAATCTAGAAACCTATAGCAATTGGTACAATAAAGACCGTAGCGACCTAGAAACTGCTAAAACCGCAGTTTACGGACTGCCTGAGCTATACCGTGATGAAATTAAATCCGCTTCTCTGATCGGCTGCCCAGGGTGTTATCCCACTGCCAGTTTAATGGCTTTATCTCCTTTACTCAAACAAGGGTTGATCTTGCCTGAAACCACCATCATTGATGCTAAGTCAGGAACATCCGGCGGAGGAAGACAAGCCAAAACCCATCTCTTACTAGCAGAAGCCGAAGGTTCATTCGGGGCTTATGGAGTAGCTAAACACCGTCATACCCCCGAAATTGAACAAATTTCTTCTGATTTAACAGGTCATGAAGTGAGAGTTCAGTTTACTCCTCATTTATTACCAATGGTTCGGGGAATTTTAGCCACGGTTTATGCCACCCTCAGAGATCCTGGGCTTGTCAGAGAGGATTTATTGACCATTTACAGTGCTTTTTATCGTTCCTCTCCTTTCGTGAAAATTTTGTCTAACGGGGTTTATCCGCAAACAAAGTGGGCTTGTTGGACGAATTTGTGTTACTTGGGTATCGAAACCGATCCCCGTACCGATCGCGTCATTGTTCTTTCTGCTATTGATAACTTGATCAAGGGACAAGCCGGACAAGCGGTACAATGTCTTAACATTATGATGGGATGGGAGGAAACTCTCGGTTTACCTCAACTGGCTTTTTATCCCTAAATTATCCCTAAATTAATATCTTCTTAGATATTGTTTCTCAAACCACATAATCCTGCGTAGGCAATGGCGATCGCATCTACACTATCATCTATTGGTAATGTCTCTAAATCAAACAAAGTTGCGACCATTTCTGCAACTTCTTTTTTGTTAGCTTTTCCGTCCCCTAAATGACATTTCCAACTGGCTTGATGGAGAAAAATTGCTTCAATTTTTGAATCTCGATAACAAACTAAATTAATTACTCCTAAAGCTTGCATAACTCCTCCTGCTGCTTTAATTGTACGGTTAAAAAAGGGCATTTCTATGGCAATACCTTGGGGCTTAAATTCTCTCAATAATTCACTTAAATCTGTTTCTATTTCTACCAGTCTTTGGGAAGTAGATAACTGTTTATTGGTTTCAATGGTTCCATAATCAATAATCAGAGGAAGTTCTTGCTCATTTTCTTGTAACATTGCCCAGCCAACTATTGCGAGTCCTGGATCAATTCCTAACCAATTTTGCTGAGACATTTATTTAGATTAATTCCTAGCTAAGACTAACAATAATACTATTAATGATATCGGCTACTAATACAGGCTAGAAGCCTGTGTTACTATGAAGGATTATTCATAAATTCTAATGCCATAAAAATGGTCGCAATAGTTCCTGCAACACAAATTTCTCCTGACATTATTTTCTGAATAACCTGAGCAGCAGGAACTAAAATTACTTCAATTTCTTCTGTAACGTCTAACTCTATTTTCCCTTTTTTCTCTACATTTAAACCTAAAAAGATGTGAATTTTATTATCATCTTTAACAGGATTGTCATAAATAGTTCTCATAAAGATGAACTCTTGAGCAATGTAGCCCGTTTCTTCTTCTAGTTCTCGTTTAGCTGCGGTCAAACTATCCTCTTTTTCAGGGTCAAAAGTTCCTGCTGGCAACTCCAATAAAATCTCTTGAACCCCATGACGATATTGACGAACAAAAACAATTTCCTTGTTGACAGTAATGGGTAAAATTAAAGCAATTTCAGGACGAACATTAACAAAATAATCATCAATAACTGTACCATCTGATAACTTTACTTGATCTTGTCTCACCCGACACCATTGATTATCAACAATAAAATCAGACTTAAGAATTTCCCACTTTTGAAGACTCATATTTTTGGTAATAGTTTTAGTTATTCAGCCCACTGACGTAATAGATTAGCATGGGTTTTGGCTAATAAATCAAATTCTGTCGATTTACCCTCTTTAGCAAAGATAGAACGACGTACCGTGTCAATATCAAACAAAATTTCTCGTTTGCTGGTATCTCGGATTAAACTTTGAATCCATCCCACAACCACAAATCTTGTACCTGTCTTAACCTCTGCAACTTGATGCAAAAAGGTGGAAGGATAGAAAATAATCGAGCCTGGGTTGAGCTTATAGTATAGTTTTGCCTCTGGTTTTTCAATGACCAACTCTCCTCCTTCATAACTTTCAGGAGAACTCAAGAATAAGGTAAAAGAGACATCCGAGCGGAAAAACTGCTTACCCCCCATCAAAGCGTTATCCGTATGACTGCCATAGTTCATATCTTGTTGATAGCGACTAAACCGTAGGGAATGAATATGTTTAGGCTGAATAGCTAGTTTGAATAATAAGTTACGCTCTAGGGCCTTAATAACCAAATTTTGTAGGGTTTTAGTCTCTGGAGAGGTTGTATCCAGTTGGCTGTTATGTTTTACTAATTTAGCGTGCCATCCTGCCGTAGTTTGACCATCAATAAACTTGCCTTTGGAGAGGGTTTCGGTGAGTTGGGTTAATTCTTCGGCGGTGATAATGTTGTCAACGGTCAAAATCATCTTTACTGTTGAGTCGTAGTTAGATTTTTTCCCATTATATCAACTTTTGAGCTATATGTAAGATAAATTCATTGGCAATTTCTGGCAGTCTTTTCTAGAATAGAGACCTTAGGTTAATATTTGATTAATTGAGGAAACCAACAATGAATTCTAAAGCTGTCCAACTATTAATTACCCTTGGTTTAGTAACTACTCTTGCTGCTTGTGGCGGCGGTGAAGTTGCTGAAGGCGGTGAAGGTGGTGAATCTGCTCCTGCAAGAGATGCCACAGAAGAAACTACCGATGCTGAACCCAAAGCTGACGAAGGCGGCGAAGGCGGCGAAGGCGGCGAAGGCGGCGAAGGCGGCGAAGGTGGCGAAGGCGGTGAAGGCGGTGAAGGCGGCGAAGGTGGTGAAGGTGGTGAAGGTTAATTCTTCTCCTCCTGCAAAACCTTAGCTAATACCAATTTCCAAAAGTATGGGATAACACTTCGACTACGCTCAGGGTTAACCCCCATTGCAAATTACAAAAGCTGTTGATTCATGATGAAAAAATCAGAAGAACCAACAGCTTTTTAAAGTTTAAAATTTAGACAAAAAGAAATTATTTGCTATTTATATTAACTTGAATTGCGCCGAGAATTGGCGTTTTAAATTTTAACAAAATAATCAGACTTAGGAGATGAATTAACCAATGAGAAATCACCAGTCCCCAGATAACACAAGCCAAAGCACTGCCACAAGCTAACACTCCAAAAATATCATTTCCTGTTCGTTGATACCAAATCACACTGCTTATGCAAGTGATTAAGAATAAAAGTGGGAAAATTGGGAGGATCATGGCAGTTACCTTTGAGTTATTAATCTGGGTCAGGTTCTTAAAAAATGATTTCTAAGGTCTCATTCCCATATCGTGTGTGTTGTATATCAGGATAACATTACCTTTCTCAAAATTGAGATTATATAAACCCTCTAAGGGGGATCTTGTAAAAAATCTTTGCATAACTTAAAACTTGATCCAACTAACTGCCTAAATAAAGCTTGTTTCATGAATAAATGTTGAGAATACAATCAGGTTTTAGGGATTTATGACTAGGTTCAAAATTCAATTTTGCTGAAGAACTCTTGTAACCAATTTTTGAGGTGAAGGGTAGCCAAACAATCGTCCTCATTATAACGTAAAATAGACTCGATAATACTGCGATCTCCTGTGGTTAACCATTGGTCATACCAACAAACGCATTGATCCCCACTGACTCCGGCATCACGCCAATTAAACCCTAACCAGTTGCCCAAGGACTTGAGAGAGTAGTTTTCAACAGGGAAAATTACGGAAGTGATTACAAAGTGATGAAGGTCTATTAAACGATTGACTAAATCTTCAACTTGAGGGTAGGGAGTTCCATATAAGTTTCCTAACCGTTTAATTGTGTCTTTTTCGTAGTCTGAAAAGTGAAAAATAGGAGCTTGATCATAACTATTGACAAACTCAAGAAATTGTTGCCAAATAATCCCTTCTTCTTCGGGAGTTTCTGCTAAAAAAGGATAAAATGTTTGGGTTTGGCTGAGACGATCGACCATGACAACCCCTAATAAATAATCTAAATTCCGTTCCGGTTCGGCTTCAATATCAAAATAGAGTTCAACTGTTTTCTCGGCAAGGCTCTCTAAAAGCTGATACTGGGGTTGAGGACGAGGAATGGGATTATTATTAACAATAGAGTAAGCCTGTTGTTGCAATTTTTCCCCTAATTCCCTGCCGAGCATTTCCTGGATGGTGTCTGAGTTGGCTTGAGCTAAGGACTCAGTGGTGATAATACCAATATCTTGTAAAGATCCATAGCGACTGGGAGTCACCCCTGGAACTAAAGAAAGATGCCCCTGATATTTAGCGATCGCATAACAGTGACTATGCCAATGACAAAGACTACAGCGTTGCCTGGAAATAAATAATTCTGGTTCTTGGGGCGTTGTCAGAGTTGTTACACATTCATTGATAATAAGCTCTAGCTTTGGTAACCCTTGGCACCGTATCCACCGAAAACTGTTTAAGGGGACGAATAATTAATTCTGGGGTTGGAGGAGAGGTTTCTTGAATAATAGCTAATAATTGGGCATAAAAAGTAGCCAACAGCTTATATTCTGGTTTCGCTTTGCGGCCTAGATGAATACTGACAGGATAATACAACCAGTTGCCAAATTTAGATTGTCCAGGTTGTTTAATTAATAAGTGAGGTTTTCCTAAATAATCATAACCAAAAGGCATGATCCTCAGAAAGTTCTCTTGCCACTCAAGGGATGTTGAGGTATTGTCATCAACCCATAATAATCCCTGATAAATACAATCAACTCCTTGCTCCATCAATGCTATGGTTGCTTGTGCTTTTTCTTTGAGACTTATTTGTGAAAATGGAAGTTTTTCATAATGGGGATAATAGTTATCTAAGACTAAGGCAATGTGACGTTTATTTTCTTGTCGCAGTTTGTCTAAAAAGTCTCTTTCTGGATCTTTTTGTTTTGGATCACCATGAATATTAAGAAAAGCACGGCGTGGACATCGTTTATAATCCAGTAGGAGAGAATCAGTAATCAGCATTGTTACTCTTAGTCTAACTTAGGGATTAACAAAAACCCCAATACCGTTGTGAACCCTTGCTGCTGTCACAGGAGAGCGATCGATCAACTGTCCACCCAAAACTAGGCCGGTGGAACTACCCCCGTCTAAATTAAGAGCATCCGTCGCCCCTAAACTTTGCATAATCTGAGCCATTTCATCGAGACTTGCGCCACTGCCCCCAACACGGGTATGAACGGCTACTAACATGATTGTACCGCGCTTAGTCACACCGATCGCACTCCGAGAAGCTTTTTGTTTCTGGAACCCTTTACTAAACTGTTCACTAACCGCATTTACAATAATTCTACGGTTACTAATTAATAACGGTCCAGCACCTAAAATATGGGACAATTGATTAAATTCAGTGGGTATAGTATTACTTTGTAAAGTTAGCTTTGTTCCTGGAGAAAGCAAACTAGAAGCCAGGGCATTTTTGCGAATCGTTAAGAGGTAGCCGTTTTTAGGGATAGGATAAGATTGACTTTTTGCTTTTCGAGCTTGTTGTTGATAAATAACTTGGTTATTTTCCACAACAATAATTATTTCGTTATCGCTAAGAGGTGTATAACTCTGACCCCATTCAGAGGTGTAACGAGACACTCCAGCTTTAATGTAGCCACTATTTAGAAAAGCAATGGGTATATTATTACCTGTCGCTGTAGTAATGGTTTCTCTTAGAGCCAAACGATTGAGATAAACTTGACCTTTATCGTCCCAACCGATGGCACCCCGTCCTAAAATGGGACTAGATAACCAGTTATTATCTTGACGAATGGCCCCAAGGGGAAGTTGATTATTGCGGTTAAAAAAGCCCCCATTAATAGCAGCAGCAGCCCGCCATTTTTGAGCAGTTGTTACTAGAGGTGCTGTTCCCGTTTGTCCATTAAAATTAGTGGTAATTGGTTTTAGGGAAATACGGGGCGATCGCTGGTCAATTTCTAACCAATTGACGGGAAAAGTTGTCTTCTTTCTCCCATTATTAATAGTCACCAGTTGTTGTCGCCAGATAATGCCTGGAGTCCAAACAATTTCTTTAGGAACCATGCCATCGGCACGGACATCAATAACAATACGATTAGGGTTAGATAAACTAAAAACATTTAGCCCGTGTGCCGTAGGTAAATCAACATGAACCTTAGTTAAATTTCCCGTATCTTCTAAAGAGAATAATGAGGATTCTGGAGTTTGAGAAACAGGAGTACCTAAATCGTCTTCATCGGTATTTACTAAAGGTTTAGGGGAAGAAGAAGCCCCGTAATTAGATAATTTAGTTGCAGAAGCTTTTCCCGAAATCATCACTACACCATGACCTTTTGCCTGACTAATTTGCCAAACCGTAGGACGATCAACCTCTAAAACAATACGTTTTCCCCAGGTTTGATTCCCTTGACGAATGTTATTAATTTGTGCTATTGGAAAGTTTAATTCTAAGGTATTATTATTAACTTGTAGTTGCCCACCAGCCAACTGAATCAGTTCTGTGATATCGAGATAGCGATAAGGAGCTATGAAACGAGCTAAAATAGGTAAAGGTTGATTAGAATTTGTCCCAAACCAACGAACAGGTTGTAAACTAGGATCATCGGTGCTTAGTAACTCTAATCCGAGTAAGTTCATCGCGCCAATATCACTAATTCCAATTCTAGTTTTATCCCCTTGTTGCCATTGAGTCCAAGGAATTTTATAGGTTTTTCCGTTAAGGATAATTGCTTGTCCTTGCTGGATGGAATTAGATGCTTCAACCGGTGCAATGGTTGCTGAAAGGTTAAGGTTAACCGCTTTTTCCGGTTGTGGGTTCCCTATAGCAAGATAGACACATAAGGTAGTAGTTAAGGAAATAGAAAAAAGACTCAAGGGATACCAGGGGAGTTTCATGGCTCGTCACACCTCGTTAATAAATTGGCAATATTGTATCATAATTCTCTTGAAACCTCCCCTTTTATTATTTCCAATTCTCACACTTTAGCTAATTTCTGTATAGTAGGAAGAGAAAATTTTGTACTTTCTTCTAAAAGATAATCAAGAAAAGCTTTGGTAATAACTGATAACTGTTTTCCCCCCAAATAAGCAACGTACCAACGACGTTTAATAGGAAAATTTTCTACATCTAAGACAGTTAGTTCACTATCAATTCCTTCAGATATTAATGTGTGTTGGGAAAGAACAGAAATACCTAAACTCCCAGCAATAGCTTGTTTAATAGCTTCATTACTACCTAATTCTAACCTTACATGAACAGAGACTTTATGTTTATCAAAAAGATTTTGTACAGCCCTTCTTGTTAGTGAACCCTGTTCCCTCATAATAAAGGGTTCCCCTTCTAAAGCGGTAATGGGAATATTCTGTTTATTGGCCAACGGATGAGTTTTTAAGGCGACTACCACTAATGGGTTATCAAGAAAAGCTTGAGTACATAAATCTAAGGCTTCTGGGGGATTACTAACGATGTAAAGATCGTCCTCATTTTCTAACATTCTCCGTTGAATTTGTTGATGATTCGTTACTTTTAGAGAAACATCTATTCCTGGATATTGTTGACAGAAAGACCCTAAAATACGAGGTATAAAATATTTAGCGGTGGTAATCACCCCTAAGCGTAATTGTCCTTGTCTAGTGCCTTTTAAGTCGGCCACTTTCATCTCAAAATTATCCAGTCTTTCAAAAATTTCCTGACAAGTTTTCAGTAATTCTTGTCCTGCTTCTGTGAGATAGAGACGTTTGCCAATTTGCTCGAATAAGGGAAGACCAATGGCTTTAGTAAGTTGTTTAATTTGACTGGAGACTGTGGGTTGAGTGATAAATAATTCTTCGGCCGCACGGGTAAAGCTGCCATGACGTGCTGTGGCTTCAAAGACCTTCAATTGGTGTAAGGTGGCTTGTATCAATGGTAATGCCCTCTGCTGTGCGATGTGAGTGATAATAGATTTTTAAGAATCCTCGCCCCCATCATAGACTAAATTCGATAGTAAATCAAGTTTGGGTTGAAATTAATCTATTAAATACACAAAACTTTGTAAAATCAATAACGGTTTTCTGAGGCGAGTTGTTGTAGTATTTTTCAAAATACTCATGTATCTAGTAATAAATACTTATGTCTAATACTAACTCAAAAACTTGTCCTGTCTGTGGTGTGAAAATTCTTGGAGGGGATAAAGTTGTCTTTTCATCAGGTCCGATGGGAACTCGGGGGCGTTTGTGGGCGAGGGTTTGTAATTATGCCAAACAGGTCGGATGTATTAACCAGGATCAAGAAGAGATCGGTCAAGTACATGAAAATGATTATTATAATCCCATGAAATAAGAAAAAGCAGGTCATCTTAGACCTGCTTTCGGTTAAATAATAACGTTCATTGGACTACCTGTTTTTGGTGGGGGATAAATACGAATTCTTGCTTGTTCTCCAAGTAGATGTAAATATTGACCAACGTTTTCTAAAGATTTCAGAATTTGCCAAGTTAAGCCATTTTTGGGACAAATCAAGACCAAAGTTAATCCATCGCGCCCAGTGGTTAAATTCCAGCCACATTTCGATAGTAAACGTTGGGTTTCTTCATCACAGGAATTATAAAATAAATCGCTAACCACATCATTGAGTTCCCAAGATAATTCGAGATCACTGGGAACCCAAGAGGGTAAGTCATCGGGAGGTAAAAAGGATGAATTCATAGTATTGTCAGGGATTTCTTATCTAATCTAAGTTTTGTATAATATATTACAGAAGTCAAGTCCGTAATATTGGGGAGATAGGGGAACGGGATCACGAACTTAACCTTCTAAAATATGAATAGGGTTGGACACTTTTGATTTCAAAGCTATCAATGAACGATAAACAAAAACAAAGATCACGGGAGGATATCCCCGAAGCATTGCGGGATAGTCCTGTTCCTCCTACTCCTACTTCTTCATCCCTAAACCCTAAATGGATGATAATCGGGTTAGCTGGGGTTATTATGATTGTGCTTGGTACATTAGGGATCATGCGTCTAGTTTCTTCCTTGTCACAGACTAATACTGTGTCTGTTGAACCTACTCCCTCCCCCAGTCCAACCCCTGAACCTGAAACGATTGAAAATATTTTAGGTCATTTGCCCTATGAAGAAGCTGATCCCAGTCAACTAAAAGCTATCACTAATGATGGCCGGATTAAACTGAGGAAAAAAGCTGCCGATAGCTTCTTGCAAATGCAGGGAGATGCGCGCGCAAGTGGTATTATTCTAACGGCAATTTCCGGGTTCAGAACGGTTCAACAACAGGAATATTTATTCTTTGAAATTAAACGTCAAAGAAATCAAGATACTCGCAAACGGGCTGAAGTTAGTGCGCCTCCAAGGTATAGTGAACACCATACAGGATATGCTATTGATATTGGAGATGGTAAGGTTCCTGCTACTAATTTAAGCGAGAATTTTGAACAAACTCCGGCTTTTCGATGGCTGGAAAATAACGCAGCTAAATATAGTTTTGAGTTGTCTTTTCCTCGCAATAACATTCAAGGTATTAGTTATGAACCTTGGCACTGGCGATATGTAGGGGATACCGACAGTTTAAAGACTTTTTATGAAGCTCAGCAATTGCAAAACAGACCTTCTTCTGAAGAAAATACAGTTAATTAAGGTGAGATTTAATCAAGATGACAAGAGCTAATGGATTGAACAATGATAGTAATTTAACTCAACAAGAGTGGTGGGTTATTCGGTGGTTAGAATTGTTAGATTCTTATCGGTTTAAAAAGCGGTTAGAAAGGGCAAGAAATTATGCAAGAGAAGGTCATGTATTAAGCATTGAGTTCTCTGGCTCTGAGGTATTAGCTAAGGTGCAAGGAACAGAAACAGAACCCTATCAGGTGTCTCTTTCTCTTGAACCTTTTACCGATGAGGATTGGAGTTTTATTCTTCAAAGTTTATCAGAAAAAGCAATTTTTTCTGCTCAATTATTATCTGGTAAAATGCCAGATGATATTGAAAGGGTTTTTACTGATAATGGTTTAAGTGTCTTTCCTTTTAGATTATCAGATGTTAATTCTAGTTGTACTTGTCCCGATAAAGCTAACCCTTGTAAACATATTGGGGCTATTTATTATCAGTTAGCTGAAAGATTTAGTGAAGATCCTTTTATTATTTTCCAGTTACGAGGTAGAAGTAAACATCAAATTTTGGAAGGGTTGAGAAATCTACGCCAGCAACAAATTAATCTGGAAGAAACTCCTTTAGATAATATTGAAGACACCGTTAATAATACTGAAGAAATAGAAGAAAAAAATACTCAAGAAAATCAGCCATTAGATGTTCAACAATTTTGGCAATATCAAGAATCTCTTGATCCTTCTCTAGTAGTTATTGTTCCTCCTACGGATAACAAAACAGTCTTAGATGTTTTGGGTAGAATACCTTTAGCTTATGAAGACGCAAAAATCGTTAAGGACCATTTACAGCAAGTCTATCAAACAGTCTCACAACAAGGGATGATGAAAGCTTTACAAAGAGATGAATAATTAGGGTTTGCTGAATAAAAGCAAAACCCTATTCTTTAAAAGGTTACACCCATATTCGCGATCGCAAAAAAGATCAGCTTTGTCGGCTACAAACCGCTATAATTGGTAGAAACACCTCCCAGTTGTTGGTCAAGAACAAATGTATCGAAAAGAGGAGCAACCTTTACCGCCCCCAGAAAAATTTGAATTACCTTTCGAGGGCAAATTGTCCCCCAATAATCGCTGGGTAATCATGGCAGAGTTGATACCTTGGGATGATTTTGAGGAAGAATATGCTAAACTTTTTTCAGCAGAAAAAGGTGCGCCAGCCAAACTATTTAGAATGGCATTAGGGACATTAATTATTAGGGAAAAATTAGGAACAAGTGATAGAGAAACTATAGAACAGATTAGAGAAAATCCCTATCTACAATACTTTATAGGTTTAAATTGTTATCAACAAGAGCCACCACTGGAATCTTCAATGCTAGTTCATTTTAGGAAAAGAATTGATGGAGAATTGATAAACAAAATCAATAAAAAAATAGTAAAAAGAGAAATAGACAAGAGTGATAAAGAAGTAAAAAAAAAGGATTGTCTCCAAGAAAAAGGAGAAAAAATAAAAAATAAAGGTAAACTAATTTTAGATGCGACTTGTGCGCCAGCAGACATCAAATACCCAACGGATTTAGGCATATTAAATCAAGCCAGAATTGAGACAGAAAGAATAATAGATAATCTTTATAAACCATTAAGAGTAAAATTGAGAAAAAAGCCGAGAACTTCTAGAAAAATTGCTAGAAAGGAATACTTAAAAGTAGCTAAAAAACGAAAAGTATCTTATCAAAAAAGAAGAAAAGCTATCGGGAAACAGTTAAAATACCTTAAGAAAAATTTAGGAAATATAGAAGACTTAATTCAAGCTGGGGCTTCCCTGGAAAATCTGAGTAAAAGACAGAAAAATTGTCTAGAGACTATCAAAAAAGTTTATGAACAACAACAGTCAATGTGGGAGAATAAGACCCAGAGTGTTCCTCAAAGAATTGTAAGTTTAACTCAACCGCATATTCGTCCAATAGTGAGGGGAAAAGCAGGAAAACCAATAGAGTTTGGAGCTAAACTCTCAGTAAGCTGTGTAGATAACTATGTGTTTCTAGACAAAATAAGTTGGGAAAACTTCAATGAATCTTGTCATTTAAAAGAACAAGTAGAAAAGTATAAAGAAACGTTTGGCTATTATCCCGAATCCGTCCATGTAGATAAAATTTATCGAACTAGGGAAAACAGAAATTGGTGTAAGGAAAGAGGGATAAGAATCAGTGGTCCGAAGTTAGGAAGACCTCCGAAAAATGTCAGTGAAGAAGAGAAGAAACAAGCCCACTCCGATGAATGCTTCCGTAATGCTATTGAGGGAAAGTTTGGACAAGCTAAACGAAGATTTAGCCTAAATCTCGTGATGACAAAACTCCCTGAAACCTCCATTACATCTATTGCTATTACATTTTTAGTTGTCAATCTTTCTAAACTTCTGAGGCAGTTTTTGTCGCTTTTTTTGTCCTTATTCACTAATAATAGAACAGGGGAACTCATCAAACCGCCTTTCATTAATTTTGATTATACTTTAAACAATTTTTATGTACTAAAACTTATTGATTTGTCAGAAAATTCTTGGTCAAAAGTGGCATAAATTTTGGAGAAACTTTTTCAGCAAACCCTAATTTAGCATCATGGGTTTTGATTACCTTGAAAATAATTTGACGTAATTCTTCAGCATTATCAGTGTTCATTCCTAAAATTGACGAAAATAAACGAGCTTTATGCTTCCCATGATCATGATCGGGGTTAAGACAGTAATCACGCAGTTTACCAATATCAACCTTAGCATTATCAACATAAGGCAGTAGATTAACGATAATAGTCTTCTCCTTCAAGAATAATAATTATCAATCTTACCGTAGGGTGGATTAGCGGTAGCGTAATCCACCATAAAATAGTTTAATATAATAACGAGAATTTGGTGCATTACATTTCATTAATGCACCCTACAAAAAGGCGATGGCAGTTACCGTAGGGTGGATTAGCGACAGCGTAATCCACAAAAAATAGTTTAATATAATAACAAGAAATTGTTGCATTACATTGCATTATAGCACCCGAAAAAAAGGCGAGCGCAATTACCGTAGGGTGGATTAGCGAGAGCGTAATCCACCAGAAAATAGGTGAGAATAATAACAATAACTTGGTGTATTAAATTTCATTAATGCACCCTACAAAAGAGCGATATAAGTTACCGTAGGGTGGATTAGCGAGAGCGTAATCCACCAGAAAATAGGTGAGAATAATAACAAGGTTTTGGTGCATTACATTTCATTAATGCACCCTACAAAAGAGCTAATGAACCCTTATATAATAGCTATAATTTCAACATCTAGGTCAATGTTTTCAACTGGTGCGTTATTTGGATTATGTGCATAAAGAATAAAATACTCTTCCGTTACAAAGCCAACTGTTAGGATTATTTCAGCACAATTTTAACCAGAAATATGTCCCACAATAGCAGCTTTAGGTTTAGAATCTAGGGGCGATTCTTTCCAATTAATTAATTTTTCCCAGGCTTTAGGATGGTTTTCACTTGAAGAAGGTTCTAACTTTTGTATAGAACCTTGATAAGTCTGAATCATCAATTTATGATTTCTATTTAATTGTTTTGTAACCCATAATAGCCAATATAAAATCAACAATATTCCTAAACCCAAAACAACAAATACAGCTTTTACATCCCCATAAAATGCGTTTGCTCCGTAAGATAGTAAAACAGTAATAAAACCTAAAATACCTGAGTATGTCTTTAATTCATTCAACATATTCTTTTAAAAGCTAAGGTAATTTAATTGTAAACGAATAAGGTGGACTCAAAAAAGCCCACCCTAAACTAACAATTAAACTTTCTCTCGCAACTTATCTAAAACACTAGGATCAACTACCGTAGACTTATCACCAACAATGTCTTGATCCGCTGCTATTTGACGTAAGAAACGTCGTACAATCTTACCCGATCGCGTCTTGGGAAGTGCTTCAGCAAACTGAATAGTACCCGGACGAGCGATCGCACCGATCTCACTGACAACGTGCTGCTTTAACTCCTTATTTAACTCATTACTGGGACTGTAATGATCTTCTAGGGTAACAAAAGCATAAATATCTTCCCCTTTGATCTCATGGGGAACTCCAACCACCGACGCTTCAGCAACCGCAGGATGAGACACTAAAGCAGACTCTAACTCCATCGATCCCAAACGGTGTCCAGAGACATTCATCACGTCATCTACCCGGCCCATAATCCAAAAATAGCCTTTTTCGTCCCGTCGCGCGCTATCACCAGCGAAATAGACTGGTTTACCTTCAACTTCAGGAATAGGGTCCCAATAGGTCTTCTGGAAGCGTTCGGGGTTATTATAGACGGTGCGTAACATACTGGGCCAAGGATGCTTAATAACCAAATATCCTCCGGTGTTATCGGGAACTGCATTACCGTTTTGGTCCACCACATCGGCTATAATGCCAGGGAATGGTCGTGTAGCTGATCCCGGTTGGGTGGGTGTTGCGCCGGGTAACGGGGTGATCATTACACCTCCGGTTTCGGTTTGCCACCAAGTATCCACAATAGGGCATTTTTCCCCACCAATAACGCGGTGATACCAGATCCAAGCTTCGGGGTTGATGGGTTCTCCTACTGTTCCCAATAAACGCAAAGAGGAGAGATCCCTTGCTTGTGGTAACTCTTCTCCCATTTTGATGAAAGCACGAATAGCAGTGGGTGCGGTATAAAAGACGTTGACTCCGTATTTTTCCACTACATCCCAGAAACAACCAGGGTTAGAGGGACGGGGAACTCCTTCGTACATCAAGGAGGTGGCACCGTTGGATAAGGGACCATAGACAATATAACTGTGTCCTGTGATCCAACCTACATCGGCAGTACACCAGTAAACATCGTTGTCTTTGAGATCAAAGATCCATTTTGTGGTCATGTGGGTGTAAAGGTTATAACCTCCGGTGGTGTGAACAACGCCTTTAGGTTTCCCTGTACTGCCACTGGTATAGAGGATGAAGAGGGGATCTTCGCTATCCATTACTTCTGCATCGCACTTAGGGGAGGCATCTTTTTGGAGATCGTGCCACCAATAGTCCCGTCCTGAGACCATGGTAATGTCTTGTTTGGTCCGTTGTATTACAATCACTTTTTGGACGCTAGAAGCACCATTTTCTAGGGCTTTATCCACTTCTGATTTTAGGGGAACGATCTTATCTTTGCGGAAACCTCCATCAGCAGTGACGACGACTTTGGCCTCTGCATCTTCTAAGCGATCGCGTAATGCTTCGGCACTAAACCCCCCAAAAACGACGCTATGGGGCGCACCTATTCTAGTACAGGCTAACATAGCGATCGCTGCTTCGGGAACCATAGGCATATAAATACCCACGCGATCGCCTTTTTCTACTCCCATATCTTTGAGGACATTGGCAAACTGACAAACTTCCCGATGGAGTTCCCCATAGGTTAGGGTACGAGAGTCTCCTGGTTCCCCTTCCCAGATAATAGCTGCTTTGTTACGTCGCCAAGTGGTAAGATGGCGATCGAGGCAGTTATAGGACATATTGATTTTGCCGTTGACAAACCATTTGGCAAAGGGTGGCTTCCAGTCTAGCACTTGATCCCATTTTTGAAACCAATGTAATTCTTGTTCTGCTAGTTCTGCCCAAAAGGTTTCGGGATCGCTTTTGGCTTTTTCGTACAGTTGCTCATAGTCTTGAAGACTTTTTATATGTGCGTTATTAGAAAAGTCCGCAGCAGGAGGAAAGACTCGGTCTTCATGTAAGATCGATTCAACGGTATTTTTTTCAGAGGATGCGACCATAATATAGACCTCAACCAAGGTTTATGTAATCTTTATAATTGTAAGTCGGAAGTGATTACTAGAAAAGGTTTTAAGGGATTTACAAAAATTAATAAAAAAATCTACTTTTTTATCTGACTCTTTATATTAAATAGATAAAGATTCTATTTTAAAACAACCCTTCATTTTAATTTTAATAGTTAAACCAAATTTTTAAAATCCGTAGGGTGGGCAAATGCTGAAGACAGAGGATGAGGACACTTAATAATTAATTTTGCCCACCTTCATCATGATCATCGTGGACAACCATTGACAACATTTTAATTTGCCGAAAAATTATCCCCTTCACTATTAAAGTGAAGGGTTGTAATCATTCAAAAGTAATAAATACTTCTATTACTTGATCTTTTTCCAAACCAGTGTACTGAGCATTAATAGTTTTTCCTATTTCTACTGGTATCAATGGAGTTATACTACCCAATGATAATAAATCGCCTTTTTTTAAGGTTTTTCTTTGAGCTTTTAATTGTTCTTTTATCCAGAAAACTACATTTAAGGGATCGCCTAATAAAGCATTACTGTTTCCTTGAGCAATAATTTCTCCTGACTCATCTATTAACTTAACCGAAATATCCTTAAGCGTATCTTTTTTAATATTTTCTCTATCTATAGTAATAACCTCACCAACAACTCCTAATCTCGCACCGGCATTAATTGCTATCAACATTTCAGCATTAACCTTGATATTTTTATCATAAACTAAATCAGGTAATTCGAGAAAAGGAATTACTGCATCTAAATATTTTAATGTGTCTTGAGGCGTGGTTACTTCGTTAATTTTTTTACTAGCAACTCTCACCATTAAATCCCCTTCTATCATCGGTTTAGCACCAAAATTAGCAGGAATTGTTATTCCTGAAGGTAATAGCATATTCTCTAATAATATTCCTAGTAGGGGTTCCTTAACTTTAAAAGTTTCTTGCGCTTTTTTATTGGTTAATGCTGCTTTATAACCAATTAATTCACCTTGAGAATAACTTAAGATATTGATTAATTTTTCTTGTATACTGTTTGCGTCTTCCCATGTCAAGTTATGGTTAAACTCTGTAATACTTTGCTTAGTTAAATAAGCATCAGCAATTTTTTTTGCAATATTTTCAATCTCCCTAAAAGATAAATTACTGAGTAAGATTGATAAATCATCTTGATTGTTTTCATCAATAGTCTGGGTTTGTGCTGTAACAGTTAAAAAAGGGAATAAAATAAGAGAAAAGACGAAAAATAATTTTATTTTTTTCATAGATAGCAGTCAATGATGATATGTAAAAAGTGAAAATATGTCAGGACATAATAGTATTATTTCCCTACGAATGCGTTTTTTTAGGGGTTTAACACTGAGGGTAGTCGAAGTGTTAAACGCAGAAAACTGATTGCTAGATAAGGTTTAAAGAACAATTATCCCTAAATTTTCGTCTATCATTGAGTATATTATAATTGAATGCCTTAATTATAACCATTACCTATGTTAGCTAAAAGATTTTCTTCTATTCACACCCCTGCATGGATAATTCTAGGATTAATATGGTTAGGAGGTAATTTATGCGATCGCTTATGGTTAATCTTAGATCATTCTCTTCCTGCTTGGGATCAAAGTAATCATTTAACTAAGTCTCTACAATATTTTTACAGTTTGAATTCTCCTGAAATTTTCAACGGAGAATGGTGGCGTAATTTTTGGATGATATCTACAAAATATCCTCCTTTCACTTATATTGTTGGTGCCTTTTTTCAGAAGATATTTGGCTTAGGCAACGATCAAGCCCTGCTCTCCAATCTATTATACAACGGAATTTTAATTGTTTCAATTTATTTCATCGGAAAAACTTTATTTAGTTCAGAAGTTGGGTTATGGAGTGCGGGGTTATCGATGTTATTTCCTCGTCTATATCAAACCCGTTTACAGTTTCTGATCGATACTCCCTCAATGACGTTAACCGTTGCTTGTTTTTGCTGTTTAACCTTCTGGAAAGTGGAAACAAATAGACAAAAACAATGGTTATGGACTATCCTTTTTGGATTAGGTTGGGGACTTGCTTTATTAAGCAAACAGAGTATTATGTTTTTCCTTTTTATTCCTTTACTTTACTTAGGTATTACTCATCTCTGGAGTAAAAAGTGGGAAAGAGTTTTACAATTATGGGTTAGTTTTCTTGTCTCTAGTTTACTATGGTTTCCCTGGTATCGAACTAACTGGATTTATTTATTTAGTACGGTACAAAATTCTAATGCTATTCCTGCTACTTTTGAAGGAGATCCACCCCTTAACACTCTCGCTGCTTGGACTTATTATTGGCAAGATTTACCCAAGGCGATCGGTTGGGTTTTATTATTAGTTTCTCTGGTGGGACTATTATTAAATTTCTTGGGAAGATTTCCTAAAAATAAAGAAAAAATTGACAGATCAAAACTTAGAGAAAGTATTAAATGGTTAGGGATTTATTTTGGTGGTTCTTATTTAATTTGTTCGGCAATCTTTAATAAAGATACACGCTATATCATGTCCTATTTGCCAATTTTGGCAGTATTTTTAAGCTATGGTTTAATCCAATGGCGAGGAAAATATAAAGCGGTGCGAGGGGTAACAGTAATCATAGCAATTTTAGTGATGATTACTAACTTATTTCCCATTCCTGGAACTGAAAATTTATCCTTACTTTTGAGTCCTGGAGTTAGTTTTCGTCCCTATTTAGGTCAAGAAATACCTGTGAAAAGTATTATTAAAACCGCACGAGAAACAAATCCTTATCAAATCGTTAATTTAGGAGTAATTGCTAATACTGATTCTATCAACCATAGTACTATAAATTATTATGGACAGTTAGCTGATTTTCAGGTTTACGGCAGAGAATTGGGAAATAAGCAGGATTACATTGACAAAGATAGTAAGTCTTTTGATTGGTTTCTCAGCAAAACAGGGGATAACGGTTTTGCTAGAGAAAATCAATTAAAATTTGCTGATACTTTAGATAATAATCCAAACTTTAGTATAGTTAAAAGTTGGCAAATGCCAGATCAAAGTTTAGTTAAACTATATCACCGTAACCAAATATCGTTTGAGGTTAAACCTCTTGAAAAAGCTATTAATAAAATTAGTTTAGATAAGATTATTTTTCCTGAAGAAGCTTCTGGTAATTTTCCTATTCCTATTACCTATGAATGGTCAGGAAATTGGTCAGATTTACAACAAGGATTAGTATTATTATCATGGTATCCTAAAGAAGCAGATCCTAATCAAGTTACTTGGATACATGATCATGGAATTGGAGCCGGAATGTTATGGGGTAACTTAGCTGAAAATAAAGGATTTAAAGTAACTGAAAACATGGCAATATTCCCAGGTAAAAATATAAAAGATGGTGAGTATATATTAAAAGCAATTTATCTAAATCGTAACACCAATGAAAGTTATTCAATTCCTGTTCCTGATGTAACTTTAAAAATTAATAATAGTCTCGAGCAAATTCCCGCTCCAGAATTAGATTTAAACACGCAATTAAGAGAAATTTCTGTTAATTTAGGTCAAGGAATACCAGGGTTAGATCCTATCTTTAAAAAAGTAGGCCGTCTGAATCAATATGATCCCATTCAAGACTATCTTAAACAGACAGAAATTGCCTTAAAATATCGCTTAAATAATGAGTCCGAAAATCATCAATTAAATTGGAATTATGGTTTAGTATTATCCCAAGTATTACAGGAAAATCCCCAAGGGGCGATCGCTGCTTTAAAACAACTAATTAAAATTGCTCCAGACAACCCCTATCATCATGCTTATCTTGCCTTTGTTTATCTTTACAACTGGCAACCCAAAGCAGCAGAAAATGCCCTAATACCTGCCCTTAAAATTGATCCAAATGTAGAAGAATTTAAAATTTTAAAAGCTATTTCTACAGTAATGCAAGGGAATTTAATCAAAGGATGGAGAATATTATCAATGGATAATCGATAATGGATAATGGCTCATTAATTAATATGGTTTGAATGTTACTTGCTAACAATTTTTTTCATCACTTTTCTGAGAAATAATCTAGCCATTTTTATCTTAGTCAAGTCATTAATATCTCCTAAAAATTGTTGCTTATGGTCAAAGAAGAAATTGATTTCTGATAAAATAATCTCTAATCGTTTAATAATATTATCACTACGATATTCTGCTAAAATATGGGAAGACAAGCTTAATTTTTGAGGTGAATTAATTGTTTTTAAAATACGTTTAACATCATACTCTGTTGAATAACCAGCAATTTTATAACAATTAAAACCTGGATCTAAATAATCAGAAAGTCCCCCATTAATACTAGAGAATACTTGACAACCACAAGCTAAAGCTTCCATAGGTTGTAGTCCAAAACCCTCACTAACTCGCTGTTGCGCCCAATATTCTGCTGAGTCATAAAGATAAACTTTAGAACGATTAAAAAGTTGAGATAAATCATCCACAAAACTATTAATAACTGTAACATTACATTGACTTTGTAAGGCAGGTATTAATTGTTTTAATAAATAATCAGATGATTTTCTTGCTTGTACTAAGACATCAATATCTCTAGTTAAATTCAAGTTGCTAAACTCATCAGAAATTTGATTAGGTAAATAGTAGATTAAAGAGTTAGGTGATTTTTGTCCCCAATAGCCCATGGTATTACGACTAACAGTTATAATAGGAACATGAGAAGGTAATCTAAACCCATAACCAGAACTATGGGCATGATAAACGACATTATAAAACTGTAATTTTTTAGCTAATTTAGGAACATCAAAACCCCAACTAATAACAAAAATTATGTCATCTAAATTGTTTTGTTTGAGAACATCGTCTAAATATAAATGATCTTTTTCTTTTTGCCGATAAGTAACAACCTGAGAAGTAACAACCTGCTTAGCTAACTCAAAAGCTTTTAATTCAGCAAAAAGCCCCCCACAAGCAAACTTTTTTCCTGTTCCTGGTACTAAAAAATAGAGTTTTCTCATAATTTATATAACGAATTATGCCCAAAAAGTAGACTAACACAACCTGAGTTGGGAGTCTTTGGTGACGGGGTGACGGGGTGACGGGGTGATGGGGTGATGGGAGGGTGTGGGGAGTGAAAAACTGATAACTGATAACTGATAACTGATAACTGATAACTGACTTCACCCCTAGAAAATCATCAGGATATTGTTGTAACATAAGTTTACAAAGCCTATCAGAAATAACTATATGAAATCCTCAAAAACCTCAGAGCAAGGACTGGGATGGTCCCTTGACGAACGAGATCCCAAATTTATAGAAGAGATGATGCCCTACTGGAAATGGTTTTATGACTACTATTTTCGGGTAAAAACTGACGGTTGGCATCATATTCCGCCCCAAGGACCAATTTTACTGGTTGGTTCCCATAATGGCGGTTTAGCATCTCCAGATACTTCCATGATGATGTACGACTGGTTTCGTCGCTTTGGCACCGAACGTTTATGCTATGGGTTAATGCACCAGTCTGCTTGGAAAATGAACTCTCCTGTAGTTGACTGGGCCATGAAGACTGGTGCAGTGCGAGCCCATCCTAGAAACGCTATTGCTGCACTGAGAAAGGGTGCTAGTGTTTTAGTCTATCCAGGAGGTGCAGAAGATGTATTTCGCCCTTACAGAGATCGCCATAAAATTGAATTAGCAGGGCGTAAAGGCTTTATTAAGCTGGCATTACGAGAAAATGTCACTATTATTCCCGTCATTTCTGTAGGGTCCCACGAAACCTTATTTGTGATCGGCGACTGTTACGAACAATTGAAAATCTTGCATGAGTGGGGAATACTTCGCTTGGATAAAGCTGATCCACAAATTTTCCCCATTTATCTTGGCTTACCTTGGGGTATTGCCATTGGACCAGCACCGAATATTCCCCTTCCTATACCGATGCACACCCGTGTTTGTCCCCCCATTGTCTTTGAGCGTTATGGTAGGGAAGCAGCCAACGATCGCGGTTATGTGGATACTTGTTACGATTTAGTGGTGACCAAAATGCAGCAAGCTTTGGATCAATTAGTGATTGATAGTAAAAAAGAATTTCTATGCTAATGCGCTTTCGCTCCCTGAATCACTCATAAACAGACAAGAGGAACCTGTCATGTCGATCATTTGATGGACAAATTGAAAATCAGGGATAGATTGTAAGCCAATAAAATCTATGTCTCCTTGGGGGGTTTGCTTAATACAATCGGGAAATTTTCCCACGATAATCAAGCTTTTAGCTGTTCTAGGAATTCGGCATAAATCTTTTAAACTATTGATATAATTTTCGGTCTCTTGTCTATCTTCTTCTTTATCAATAACTGAAATGATATTTAATTCCCCTTTCCAGGCTTTTGCTAAGCGTAAAGACATCAAAATAGCTAAATCTGTATTCCCTTTCTCTAACCGTTCCATGATGGGTAAATCATCTAGTTGAGGACGAATCCAGAGATTAATAACTTCCATTCTTCCTAACCCTGCACTGGGATGTAATCCTAAGAGCATAACGCCGACTTTTAGTTGCTTTGCTTCTTTAAAAACAGGTAATAATTGCTCCCAGTCACTGGGTTCATTGGGAAACCGTAAAAAAAGAATATTAGGGCGGAAAAATGCGCTTTGTAATGCTTGTAAAGCAGCAATAATTCCTTCGCTTTCTTGTTCCACCCTCATTACAGAAATAGTAGTTAATAGTTTATGGTGACGAAAAGAACTTGCTAGTTCTTGAAGCTGTAATGATAAGTCTCTTTCGTGACTATTCATAGAAATTCCTAAAAGTTGTAAAAAGCCTTCCGGTTGGGATAAATCTAATAAGGGTTTGCTGAAAAAGTTTCTCCAAAATTTATGCCACTTTTGACCAAGAATTTTCTGACAAATCAATAAGTTTTAGTACATAAAAATTGTTTAAAGTATAATCAAAATTAATGAAAGGCGGTTTGATGAGTTCCCCTGTTCTATTATTAGTAAATAAGGACAAAAAAAGCGACAAAAACTGCCTCAGAAGTTTAGAAAGATTGACAACTAAAAATGTAATAGCAATAGATGTAATGGAGGTTTCAGGGAGTTTTGTCATCACGAGATTTAGGCTAAATCTTCGTTTAGCTTGTCCAAACTTTCCCTCAATAGCATTACGGAAGCATTCATCGGAGTGGGCTTGTTTCTTTTCTTCTTCACTGACATTTTTCGGAGGTCTTCCTAACTTCGGACCACTGATTCTTATCCCTCTTTCCTTACACCAATTTCTGTTTTCCCTAGTTCGATAAATTTTATCTACATGGACGGATTCGGGATAATAGCCAAACGTTTCTTTATACTTTTCTACTTGTTCTTTTAAATGACAAGATTCATTGAAGTTTTCCCAACTTATTTTGTCTAGAAACACATAGTTATCTACACAGCTTACTGAGAGTTTAGCTCCAAACTCTATTGGTTTTCCTGCTTTTCCCCTCACTATTGGACGAATATGCGGTTGAGTTAAACTTACAATTCTTTGAGGAACACTCTGGGTCTTATTCTCCCACATTGACTGTTGTTGTTCATAAACTTTTTTGATAGTCTCTAGACAATTTTTCTGTCTTTTACTCAGATTTTCCAGGGAAGCCCCAGCTTGAATTAAGTCTTCTATATTTCCTAAATTTTTCTTAAGGTATTTTAACTGTTTCCCGATAGCTTTTCTTCTTTCTTGATAAGATACTTTTCGTTTTTTAGCTACTTTTAAGTATTCCTTTCTAGCAATTATTCTAGAAGTTCTCGGCTTTTTTCTCAATTTTACTCTTAATGGTTTATAAAGATTATCTATTATTCTTTCTGTCTCAATTCTGGCTTGATTTAATATGCCTAAATCCGTTGGGTATTTGATGTCTGCTGGCGTACAAGTCGCATCTAAAATTAGTTTACCTTTATTTTTTATTTTTTCTCCTTTTTCTTGGAGACAATCCTTTTTTTTTACTTCTTTATCACTCTTGTCTATTTCTCTTTTTACTATTTTTTTATTGATTTTGTTTATCAATTCTCCATCAATTCTTTTCCTAAAATGAACTAGCATTGAAGATTCCAGTGGTGGCTCTTGTTGATAACAATTTAAACCTATAAAGTATTGTAGATAGGGATTTTCTCTAATCTTTTCTATAGTTTCTCTATCACTTGTTCCTAATTTTCCCTTAATAATTAATGTCCCTAATGCCATTCTAAATAGTTTGGCTGGCGCACCTTTTTATGCTGAAAAAAGTTTAGCATATTCTTCCTCAAAATCATCCCAAGGTATCAACTCTGCCATGATTACCCAACGATTATTGGGGGACAATTTGCCCTCGAAAGGTAATTCAAATTTTTCTGGGGGCGGTAAAGGTTGCTCCTCTTTTCGATACATTTGTTCTTGACCAACAACTGGGAGGTGTTTCTACCAATTATAGCGGTTTGTAGCAGACAAAGCTGATCTTTTTTGCGATCGCGAATATGGGTGTAACCTTTTAAAGAATAGGGTTTTGCTTTTATTCAGCAAATCCTAATTAATACACTAATAGGTTGAGAAAACATACATAATACAGTGGAATTAAAAGGAAGCACCAATAAATTAAATTAATATTACCCAATTATATGAGATAACATATCACTTCAGAAAAGTATACAATTGAGGTAGATAAATTTATGTATTTTTAATTATCATGGCAAGACAAAATAAAGTTTTTTTACCTCCTAACCTACTCTGATTCCTACCTTAGCCATCAATACCTATGAGTTTAAGAAAATTATTGTGCATCACGTTTCTAACAAAAAATAATCTCTTGGGAATCAGTAAAGATACTGAAAATTAGTCTAAATATATTTTTTGATTTAGGGTTTTCTCGGGAAGAATTAAAAACAGGCTTGAATTGTAGCCAAAACGGAGTCAGACAAAGCTGATAAATCATAACCCCCTTCTAAGCCAAATAAAATAGAAGAGGTTATGGTTAACAATTGTTGGGTAAAAACAGCGTAATCATTGGGTTTAAGGTTAATAGAAGCTAAAGGGTCCGCTTGGTTGGCATCATAACCAGCACTAACAATTAATAAATCCCCTTTAAATGCTGCTAAAAAAGGAATAACCTGGTCAGAAAAGGCTAATTGATAGGATTTTAAGTCACTTCCTGGTGTCATAGGAATATTTAATATATTGTCATACTTTCCCGTTTCACTAGCCCGTCCGGTTCCAGGATAAGCGGGAAACTGATGCAAAGAACAATAGGCAATATTGGGGTTATCTTCAACGATGGCCTGGGTTCCGTTGCCATGATGGACATCCCAGTCCAAAATAGCCACCCTTTGCGCTCCCTTACACTGTAGCGCATAATTAGCAGCGATCGCAGCATTGGAAAATAAGCAAAACCCCATGCCTGTTTTCTGCACCGCATGATGGCCAGGGGGACGAGACAAAACAAAAGCCTGTTTTTGGGTTTGAGTGACAGTATCAACCCCATCTAACCAAGCATTCACCGCTAATAGAGCAACTTGATAACTTTGGGGAGAGATAACGGTATCTTCATCTAAAAGTCCCCCTCCATTGGTGGCGATCGCCTCAACTCGTTGGATATATTCGTTGATATGACTATTTCTGATGTAAGCTAGGGGATCTCGTTGGGCTAAAGTTGTTGGTTGTCGCCATTGTAAGCGATCGCTCCAAGAAACGGTTTTCAAAGCATTAACAATGGCCTCTAACCTTTGGGGTCTTTCGGGGTGAAAGCTGCCTGTATCGTGGTTGAGAAAGGTGTCAGAATAAATAAGAGGGAACAAGGTAAGTATGGGGAATGTGGGAAGATAATGCAAGTCGTTCATTCTCTAATAAGCAGGTTAACATTGTAGGGTAATGAATTGCCTGATAATCATGGTCAAAAAAGTCCCATCAATGTTACTGCTGAGCTATATAGCCCTAACTTTAGGAGGATGTGGTCTTTTTCAGGGATCTGAAGACTCTTCACAAGAGCCTCCTGCCGTACAACCCACCCAACCCCCTGAAGAAAAACCCCCTGAACCCAAAGCGTTTGAAGAGACTCCCCCTCCTAGCACCCCTCAACCTCCGGCAGCCGGAGGTTTAATTCCCTCAACCCCTCCCAATGAACGAAGAAAGGAAATTCAACCAGGACGAGATAACCCCTTTGCTGCCATTCCTGTTAAACCTGTGATTCGGGAAAAAACTGGCACTGGAGCTACCAATGTTGCTGATCCCGCAAAACTGTGTCAACTAGAAGGGGTTAAAACACCCCCTACTACCGTTGCTCAAGCTCCAAGTACAAACACTCCTGCTCCTGGGTCTGATGTGGAACTACCTCCCCTACTTGACCCTGTTTTACCCATCCCCAACGAAGCGAGGGCAGTTGTGGTGTCAGGGATCATGCAGCTTGATGGAACCCCAGTCGCTATTGTTAAAGCACCTAATGAAAATGTTGCTCGTCAAGTGACTGTCGGTGCAAGTCTTTCCAATGGACAAATAACGGTCAAAGCCATTAATGTTACGGGTCAAAAGCCCTATATTGTCCTAGAACAATACGGCTTAGAAATTCCTCGTGGAGTGGGAGAAGCAGCCGAAGAACCTGTGGCGGCTCCTACCCCAGAGCAACCTAGTGCCGATGGAACACCTCAACCAGTGGCAGCGGCAGATCAGCCTTCTCAACCGACACCTGGTCCCAATGGTTTTGGAACTGTGAGGGATCTAACCCTTTGGACTTTGGATAAAAAACAATCGTTAGCGTAAATTTTACGCTAAACATATCTCCAGAGCTAAAATAGAGAATTAAGGTGGTTTTAAAAACTCTCTTTCCATCTTTTTAGGGGATTTTAAATATAAAATAGCTTCATTCAGTTTCGGTTCCAATATAGATATCTAAGTAGCTTTCAGTTAGAGATTGAATGACTCGTTCTAATTCATCAATGAGATTTCTTCTAGTGAGTTTTTCTACAGCATCAATATGAGCAGAACTTCCGGCTCGTCCTAAATATTTATATTTGGTTTTTTTCTCATTATTAGTGGCCATAGGAAAAATTGATTCAGCAGCCTGTAGTTTATAATACCAGTAGATTGTTCCCTTTCCATTGACCTGATAACGAATAATATGACAATTAGCTGGTGCTACTTCTCCTTCCCGTTCAATTTTCTTTATTTTCTGTTTAAGAGAGCGAATTAGACTCTTAATTTGTTTGGCTCTCAGGTGGACATCTTGACTGGTCTTAAGTTCGGAATGTGATGACATTAGCCTTAACTGTAACAAACAACCTCTTTTGATGTTAGCGTATATATTCCGCTAATTTATAAGGTAATAAATTTTAAAAATGACCAAAAATGAAACGGCTACGTCTGTCGAGGAATTCCTGGTGTGGAGGTCTAACCTCTTCCAAGGACTAAAAGCTAGAAAAGAAACTATTATAGAATTACTCGATGCCCTCTCCAGTAACCAACAAGCTCACTCAGTCGTTGAATTGTCTCTCAATCCTTTATTTAGAAGAGATTATAACAGTTTATATAGAGGAATTCAAGAGTTTTTACCCACTCAAACTGACCCTAATTATGAACAGAGAATTGAGACTTTATTTTCAGCGGTATCGAGAACAATTCCTCCCACTTCAAAACATTATAACTTATTTGGTATTGACACAACTCCCTGTCCACGACCGTTTGCCGAAACGTTAGCAGATAAAACCTTTATTCATTACCCCAATCCAATTAAGGGAAATAAACCCATTAATATTGGACATTGTTATTCCGTTGTCTGCGCTTTACCTGACCAAATAGACACAGAAAAGTCCCTTGGGCTGTCCCCTTATCAGGAGAGCGAGTCCCCTCTAAACATAAAGGAGTAAATCAAGGCAATCAACAACTAAAAAAAATCTGGCAAAGTTCTTTATTTTCTGATAAATTATCTGTCTTAGTGGCTGATAGTGACTACAGCCAAAAGGATTTTATTGGGGAACAAGTTAAGCATGAAGACGTAGTTACTATTACAAGAGTTAGAAGTGACCGAGTTTTTTATCGTCAATTTATTCGGGACCCAAATCAAGCCAAAACTTCGGGACATCCCCGTTGGTATGGGGATAAATTTGACCTTAAAGATGACCAAACTTGGACTGAACCTGATGAAGTTCATCATGTTCCCTTTACAACGAAAAAAGGTCGTCAATTAACAGTGAATATTTCGGGATGGAAACAGATGTTAATGAGAGGAACTAAAAACTATAAAATGAAAAATCACCCCTTTACTTTACTCCAGATTGTTGTCAGAGATCAAGAAAGAAATAGTATTTGGAAACCTATGTGGCTTATTGTTATTGGTTCTCGGCGCGATGAGTTAAGTTTAGTTGATTGTTATCAGTGTTATCGACAACGTTATGACATGGAACATCTTTTTCGATTTGGTAAACAAAGATTATTGATGACATCTTATTTAACTCCCGATGTACATCATGAAGAAAATTGGTTTAAACTAACACTTCTTTCTTATGTAAATTTGTGGGCTGCCAGAAAATTAGCTGTGGTTTTACCCCGTGATTGGGAACAGTATTTGAAGACTAATAAATCCATCAAAATCACCCCTAGTCTAGTTCAAAGAGACTTTTCAAGAATAATTACGACCTTGGGGACTTTCGCCAAATTTCCCAAACGTCGAGGTTTTTCTTCCGGACGTATTAAAGGTTACAAAAAAGCCCCACGAACTCGTCATGATGTTATCAAGAAAGGGAGCAAAAAATCAACTGAAAACTTAAAAGCTCCTTAGTTTTCCTCAGAATCTATAGATTAGCCCTATTTGTCAGCCAATTTTATTGACTGATACAGAGCCGATATTTTGGGATTTTAGTTTAGCGTAAAATATACGCTAACAAACTTTTTTTGTCCAAAGTCCAATGCATAAGCGAAACTCCAAAAAATTAATTGTGTAAACCAGTTATCTGTACGGTCTTTTTCTTCAATCAATGCTTGCAAGTCATCTTGCCAAGCTTCTAGTTTTTCAGTAGGTACTTCCTCCACTTCATCATCTGCTAAATCATCGGTGTTTGGTTCGTAGTCTTCATCCTCCCACTCGTGTAAGATATCCTCAATAACATGATTAGGGTTTAATCCTTTCTGTCTAGCTTTCCATTGGAACTCCTCCCAAACTTGACTATTAACTTTGATCCATTTTTCCTCTTTTTCTTCCCTCACGGAAAACTGTGCTTTTAGGAGATCACCAGTAATTAGATGGGGTGGCACTGCGTCCACAATCATTGCCCAATTCTCTGTTAATTCTTCCCCCCAAAACTTGGTAAGGAAACGGCATTGATATTCGTTTTGAGGTAATACTTCAAAACCAGCACAGATAAGATCCTTCATTACCCTAACGGCCTTGATAAGCTTGTCGACATAATAACGATTACGGTGCAAGACATTCTCGCAGAATTGCTTCCAGGTTTTGTGATGGTATTTATAGAATCTTTTGACCTTAAACTGGAATGCCCATAAGCCAAACTTAACCCAACCAAACTGATGAGACTTTAATTGAGCTAGAGCATCCTCATAACCGTACTTATCGTCTCTGGTTAAGTCATCGGATTCCCCCCATTCTTGAAGGATAAACCGTTGCCAGTCTTCAACATCTTCTAGATCCTCATTCAACACCTCCATATCCTTAACGGCAGGAGTGTCTTGATTGTCATAGCCCCTATAATCAGAATCATCGTGATAATAATCTATGGGTTCGGGCTTCTGGTCTTCGTAACAAAGTCCTGGATCTATCTCGGTTCGGTGGTCACAGAGTCCACATTGGTGATAACCACGATCGATTAATTCATTGATAGTTTCTCTATCAATGAATAATCTCTCATCGCCACAATTTTCGCATTCAAATGGATAATAAAGCATGGATTAGAAAGGGCAAGAAGCATCCCCCGATATCTAGAGAAGTTAAATAATCTGAACAATCACAACTGATAATGAAAAAAGGAAAACGTTTATTTTAGTATAGGCATCCCCCTATGGCTGAGGTTGACATATAACTACAGTTGAAGTGATTCACCCTCTATGGACTGTTTAACTCTAGTCCCCTTGGTGGGTTGCTTCACTGTTGTTTATATAAGCCATCATAGTGGACTGATCATGAAGACTCAAGCCATTATGGTGGACTGTTGAGTTAAAATGGATGAAAACGTATGCACCACTAGGAAATCATTGAAAGACTTAATCAAGGAACACGGCTACACACAAAAATCTTTTGCTATAGCTTTAAATAGAGCTTATTCGACAGTAAAGTATTACATTGCTGGAGAAAAAACGCCTACGGCTACGGTGATAGTGGATATGTGTCGTTTGCTTGATGAGTCTCCGAAAACCGTGCTGAAATCTCTAGGGATCGATGTAACGGGTGTTCCCGACGATCACATTGATGATCAATAATCCTTAACCCCGGCCTCAAGGGAGGCCGGAGATAGTTTACTTTAATCCCGGATTTCTCACAAATTAATTTGAAAGCCCAATCCAGAGATGAAAAATGATAATTTTTAGGACTAATAGAAATTTTGAATATAGATGAATAAAAAAATTGACTTTGATTATCCAAAAATTGAGTTTAAGAGGGAATAATTATATTAACTTTTGATTTTCTCCACTATAAATAAGACTAAATGAAAGTATCAGTCAGTCAACAACTTATGATAGATATCTTTTTTAAAAAACAACTTATTCTACTTATCCAGTATTAGGAATAGTTTTAATTCTTTTGTTAGCAATAGACAAAATATCTTGATAAGGACAAGCACTAGCTATAGCGATAATAATTCTTCTACAACTAATCTTTATTCTGGCTCCCAACTTAAGAAGATTTAGACGTATTCTTCCCACAGTTGCTTTAGCCAATGAAGTTTTTTTTAAACAGTGTTGACGAAAAGCATTTATGAGAACATAAGCCCAGGAATGTATCCATAATCTTAGTTTATTACTTTGAAATGTTTGAGTTGAAGTTCTATCAGCTAACAAGTCTAATTGTTGTTCTTTAATCCGATTTTCCATCTCGCCTCTCGGACAGTATTTTTTTGTATAAAGTTTTGAGGGTGGAATTTTTGAAGCGGGCAAAGATGTCACCACATGGCGCATTTTTAAGCCATCACTTCCATAACAAACTTTTGTCACTACTCTTCTTTGACAACTCCATGACTTTTCTGTTTTATAACGAATAGAGCGATACTAAGTAGAAATTGGTACTAATTTTTTAACTTCTTCTAAATCTTCTTTTTTCTGAAATAAACTATCCATTAATTCAGTTATTGGAGCTAGTTTTTTTTCATATTCATGTTTGGCTTTTTCAATTACATCATCCGCTCGTAACTTAAGAACGCCATTTGTTCCCATAGCTATAACATAATCAACTAAAGGCTGATTTTCACAAAAATAGAAGATTTCTTCACGGGCATAGGCACTATCACCCCTAACTAGGATATGAGTCTCTGACCATTTTTCTCTAATTAGTCCGATAATTCTTTGTAATTCGTCTAAGGCTTCATCGGCTGGATCTACATTAGATGAACGAAGTTTAGCAACTAATAAATGATGCCCACAGAAAATATATAAAGGAGCATAACATACTCCGTGATAATAACTATTAAAAAATGCCCCTTCTTGATTACCATGTACTTGGTCATCCGTGACATCCATATCTAATATAATACTTAAGGGAGGTTTTTTATAAGACTCTAAAAAAAATTCGACAAAAGATTTTTCAATGGCTTCAAAGTTGGGTTCTATTTTATGATAACGACTCGTTTTTTGGTCGAGAATAGTCTCAGGACAATATTCCAATCTATTAATTGTACTTTTTCCAGCTAACCATCCCTTTTTATCTTCAAGTTCATTAAGCTTTTCTAAAGCGATCTTAAGGGCAGGATCGTGACGTAATTTATCATGGTCATTGACATCTTCATAGCCTAAAATAATTCCATAAAGCCTTTGTGCTAATAACTCATGAACGGAATGATCTACATAAAATTGATGACGATGATCTTGAAAACAGTTACCAAACTTCTCCGTAATTCCCAGTTTTTTATCCAACTCAGCTATCCAGACAATCCCCGCATCTGAAGTGATTAGTCCCCCATCAAAATTAGCGATTATTTCTTTTCCTTTCTGTTTACTAAAGTTGATTACTTGACGAGGGTTTCGGGGATGACTGGGACTCATTAAATCAGTTTAAGGTAAATTGCTTTAATAATTAAATTATAGCATATTTTATTCTAACAATCTAGTACTATTAGAGATTTTATTAATAATTTTTTTGGAAAAATGAGTGATTGATTTATCTTTTCATCTTTGTCTAATTCGGGTTGATTTTAACTTAAAATCTGACAACAGACTGTTGGTTGGGGAAATCTGCGATCGCTCTGTTCAAACCCACTTCCTGTAAGGCTTCTGTGTTTGGCGATCGCAGATTTTGTGAGAAATTCGGGTAGTTTACCCAACCCATAAACCGCCCTTTTTCGGGGTCATATTCTTCTAAATGAGTCACAACCCAATAAAAAGTACGATTAAGCGCATCGTCATAAATATTACTGGAATAGTTACCTTTTCCTCTAAGATAAGCTGACCGAGAAATACAACGAATTAATTGATCAAGCTTACGATTTTTCTGGGAAACTGATTGTTTCTTTAATGTTACAATCTCTAATACTAATACTTGTAAGTGTTTTTCTTCATTCAATGAAGATTGTGTGTGTGTGGTTAAGGAAGAGTGTAACGAAGTTTGTGCCATACCAATTTGTGTTAATGGTCTTCATCTAAGAAATCACTTCTTTTTTTTTAGTATGTCTCAAACCGTTAAATAACTTTACAAAAAATTGCTAAAAAATAAGATTTGCGTTGTTTCTACATATTTATTTATTTAAAATAATCTTAATTTGTATTATTTATGACTGTATTAATATCAATTAAAAATATAATTTAGGGATTATTTACCAAGAAAATCTTAAGAGGAGAGAGCAAGGAAGGGGTTGAAATGAAGTACACTGCTTCGTCTAGGTAGCTAAAACCTATCTACATCTTCTAAAATATTATAAGTATTAGTAGATTATAGGAGTCAGTCAGCGACTGAAAACGAAGATAATATGTTAGAATAATTAAACAGTAAATTCTTCCTGGTAATGGCTAAAAAGAGGTCTCTAAAAGCTAAATTAACACGGATAAGTCGGTCAAAACAAAAGACTGATAAACCCATTTATCAAAGGCTGATAGGGATTGAAAGTAAAATAGAATATCATCCATTTCTAGAAGATTGGGGTAATCAATATCAAAGTCTTTTACGCAGTGCTTTAAATGACAGACAAAAAGGAATATCCGAAATTAACATAGAGAAAAGTTACCAAAAAAAGTATAATATTCAATGGGGATGGGCTGATAGTTTAGCTACAAATGCTAGTTCGGTATTTGACCAATTAACCACCGGTAAAGAAAATCAAATCTCCTTTCTTGAAACGGATTTAAAAGCGGGATTTGCCAAAGCAGCAGAAAATTTAGAAACTCTAGAGAATGGGTATAAAAATCCTAGTCAGCAAAATCTAAGAAACTTTAATAAGAAATTATTAGGAGTTAAATCTAAGTTAAAAAGATTACAACGAAAGCAACAGCAACTCCTCAAGTTAAAACAAGAAGAAAGGTTACATATTTGTTGGGGTTCAAAGAAGTTATTTAAAGCTCAATATAATTTAGAAGAAAATGGGTATAGTAATCATGAAGAATGGTTAGAAGATTGGAGAAAAAAGCGAGGTGGTAATTTTTATAGTGTGGGAAAAGGTTCAGTCAATGGTAATAATCCTGTGACGAAAATCCATCATAAACAAGATGATATCTTTAGCGTTACCATTACAGTTCCTCGTTGTTATCAAGAGATTTATGGTCAGAAAATAACTTTAGAATTTGAAATCACTAAACAACGTAAACATGATTTATTGTATGCCTTAGAATCTAATAAACCCGTCACGGTTCAAATTTTTAGAAGAGAACATAAAGATAATCCATGGTATATTCATTTATCCACTTATGTCCAAGCGGTTCCTTATATTTCTCATAAAAGAAATGGTTGTTTAGGCATTGACTTAAATGCTGAATCCATTGACCTCGTTTATGTTAAAAAAGATAGAAATTTACATCACACCGATGGAAAGAAAACTTTATTTTCTTGGGAGATTCCTACTGGAACTACGGGACAAGTTGAGGCAAAATTAAGGGATATTGTGGCTGAAATTGTGAGGATAGGTGAGAGTTATCAATGTCCCATTGCTTGTGAAGATTTAGATTTTAGTAAAAAGAAAGCAACTTTAAGACATTCCTCTAAGAAATATAATCGGATGTTCAGTGGTTTTATTTATGATAAATTTAGAGCTTTCTTGGTAGCTAGGGCCGAAAAATATGGCATTGAAGTAATTTTCAAGAATCCTTTTGCCACTTCAGTGATTGGAATGGTGAAATATATGGCTAAATATGGGTTAAATTCAGCTTATGCGGCGGCGATGGTCATAGCCAGACGAGCATTAGGGTTCTCTGAAAGGATACCTCGTTCTAAGGAGCCAATAATAGGAGTTTGCATCTCCTCACCAGAGGATAAGGAGGTGCAATCATGGGGTCAATGGGGGAAAATCTGTAAACTTCTTCGTGAGCAGAAACTCTCCCGACACCAAATGTTTGAATCAGCGAAAGTCCTAGAGGCATTGCATGATGCAGTTTCCCGAACTAGAATGGGGAAATCTCCCCCCAGACAAGGAAGGAAAGTTAAATCTGCTTCAAAACCAGTAGTTTTTTCAAACAGTAAAATCCAAGGGGAGTCACCGATGCCCCAAAACTGTTAGTCTGACAAGAAATTGTTAGATATTAACAGGTTTTTAGTAGGTGTATAAACTAATCCATCATCTTATTACTTCTTGAATCTGTGCATGATCTAACCTCTTTACACCATTCCTCACCCACCACTGTGTCAAACATTATCGGAACAGTGGTAGCAGTACAAGCTAATTTTTATCAAGTTCGTTTAGATAGTCCCCTAAAAGACTATAATGATGCTGCCATCTCCCATTTATTGTGTACTCGACGCACTCGGTTAAAAAAAATTGGGCAAACCGTGATGGTAGGCGATCGCGTGATGGTTGAAGAACCGGACTATCAAGACGCTAGAGGGGCGATCGCTCAAGTTTTAGACCGCAAAACCCAGTTATCTCGGCCACCAGTGGCCAATGCAGAGCAAATGCTGTTGGTTTTTGCCTTAGATGAACCTTTATTAGAACCTTGGCAGTTAAGTCGCTTTTTGATCAAAGCTGAGTCCACAGAAATTCCCTTTTTATTGTGTCTTAATAAGGCTGATTTATTGACCTCTACCCAACAAAAAACGTGGGAGGAACGCCTAGAGAAATGGGGCTACAACCCCTTATTGATTAGTGTTAAGACGTTTCAAGGGTTAGAAGCTCTAAAAAACTGTTTAAAGGACAAAATTACTATTCTTGCTGGTCCTTCTGGTGTGGGAAAATCTAGTTTAATTAATACCTTAATTCCTCAAGTTAAACAACGGGTTAATCGTGTTTCAGGGAAGTTACAAAAAGGTCGTCATACCACTCGTCATGTGGAATTGTTCGAGTTACCCCAAGGGGGATTATTAGCTGATACCCCTGGATTTAATAAACCTAATTTAGATTGCTCTCCGAGTCAATTAATACACTATTTTCCTGAAGCTAGAAAACAGCTAGAACGGGGAACTTGTCAGTTTAGTAATTGTCTTCATCGGGGAGAACCTAACTGTGTTATTGAAGAAAAATGGGAACGATACGAACATTACTTAACTTTTTTAGAAGAAGCGATCGCCCAACAAGAAGCGACTCAACAAATGGCGGATCAAGAATCAACACTTAAAGTAAAAATCAAGACATCTGGAGAAGAATATTATGAACCCAAGTTAGAGACAAAAAAATATCGCCGAACTTCTCGGCGACAAAAGCATCAAAACTTACAAGATTTATATGATAATCAAAGTTTAGAAGAGTTAGAAGAATTTGAAGATGATTTAGACTTTTAAAAACCTTGTTTCTCTTAATGTCATTCTGAGGTATGAATAATCTCTTTAACTTTAACTACTAACTCTTCACTTCATCAAGATAAGCTAAAATTTCTTGACTATGAATTGCAGGTCTAACCCCTAAAAATCGCTCCTTTAAAATACCATCAGGATTGATTAAATAAGTATGACGCAAGGATATTCCTGTTAACAAAGAACCATAGGTTTTACTCACTTCTCCAGTGGTATCTGCTAATAAAGGAAACTTCAAACCTTCTGCATCGCAAAATTCTCGATGAGAGTCAACATCATCGACACTTACCCCTAAAATTTGGGTATTTATAGCCTCATATTTCGGTAAATCTTGCTGAAAACGACGGGCTTCTAAGGTACAACCTGGGGTAAAATCTTTAGGATAGAAATAGAGTACCACCCACTGTCCCCGATAGTCAGATAAAGAAATTTCACCGTCTCCTGTATTGGTGGGTAACGTGAAATTAGGTGCAGGTTCATTTAATGGTGGTTGGGGTCCCCCTAAAGCCAATGCAGGAGTCTGAGTCCCGAATAAAATAACGGCGATCGCTAAGAATATAGCTAAAATTTGACGGCGTAACATAACACTTGTGTACTTTTTTAAGGTTTGCTTTACATAAGTTTACAATTAAACCGAATATTTTGCAGAAGGGCAAACTTAAGTGAAAACCTAGTCAGAGTCAACACAAGAAAGCATTTTTAATGGAGACAAAGTTACAATATGTTGAGAAATGTGTACAATTTCATAGATACTCTCATAAGAGGGCAAGAGTCATGATAAATTCTATGGGGATAAGTTAATAAACCATTTAAAAGCCAGGAGGATTGTATTGATGATGGAAAAAGCCAATGCTATTGATTCTTTTTCTCAAGAAACCATGGGAGAATACGTTGCTCAATTACAACTACATATGACACTACAAGCTAAAAATTTAGTTCCTAATTTAACCCACAGTGGTACTCCTAGACAGCAGCTACTCCAGGAAACCCAGGCAAGGGTTGAAAAGTTGGCTTCTCGTCACGGAATTTAATTTTTAATGATAGTTTTGAGTAACCCTACCCTCCAGACGGATAGGGTATTTTAATGCGCTTTGATAAAAATATATAGCACTTCTCATACTTGTGAGGTACAGAGTTTTCTAGTGTTAGGAGTTCGGAGTTCGGAGTTCGGAGTTCGGAGTTCGGAGGCGCGATATTAGGTGTACATATTGAGTCCGAGAAACGCTATAAACAAATAGCTAAATCTACGGTAGCTAAACTAAACTTAAAAGTAGTTTAATTTTAGTTTAAGGATTAAATAATTTTAAGCAGTTATTATTGCAAGCATAAAAAAATAATTTTGTCAATTAGTATATGTATTTAAAATAAGATTTTTATTTATCTAAAATTTAGATATTTTCTATGAGGTAAAGAGTATATGAAAGTCCCTATTCTATAAGTGGGTTATCGCTTATCGTCTAATAGTGATTAGAATTATGAAAAAAAAGATCCCTAGAAGAGTTACTGACTTATATAATCTAATAATTGGACAGAATGGCTCGGGTTGTCTGAAAATAACAGATTCTCGATATAAATCTGTTACCTGGGAATTGTATTATCAAGACCATAATATTAATTATATAACTTTCTTGAGATTATCGAACGGCTAACAAAAAAAAATCAGTCAAATCATCATAAACATCTTCTGTAAAATACCCTCAATTCAGTTACTTAAAAATAAAAATGTTAATTATTAAAATCATTCCATATTAATGGAGGTACACCTATGAAAACCATTTTAGTTGTTGACGACACCAATGCCCAAAGAAAACTAATTTCTGCATTATTAACCCATGCAGGATTTGAAACAGCCAACGTAGAGAGTGCAAAATTAGCCTGGGAATGGTTAGAAAACAATGACTTTCCCGATTTAATTATTCTAGATATTATTATGCCCGAAGAAACAGGATTAGAACTATGCCGAAAAATTAGGGCTAACCCTAAGTGGAAAGATATTCCTATTGTTTTTTGTAGTTCAAAATCTGAAGAATTTGATCGGTTTTGGGCATTACATCAGGGAGGAAACGATTACATTACTAAACCCTTTGCTCCCAACGAACTAATTCATGCTGTTTCCAAATATATTACTGCTTAACCAAGAAAATGCAAAAAGATTATTTTAGTGTTGAACTGTCCCAATCAATTAATTTGGCTTTACCACTGGAAAATATGGGAACAGTGATACAAATTGAGCCAGAAAAAATATGCTTAGTTCCTGGAGTTTCCAATTATTTATTGGGGGTTATCAACCATCAAGTATCTTTACTATGGGTATTAGATACTGAGCAATTTTTTCAGATAGAATCTGATGGACATACCTGGAAACAATCCCTAACCGCTATTATCATGAAATCTTCTCTACCAGGAACACGGAAAAGAGTAGCTTTAGTTGTTAAAAAAATACAGGGAGTTTTGAATTTAAACACTGAGTCAGAACCGATCTTATCTAATTGTTTTTTATCCCCATTTCAATGTTTTCTCGATAAAATTGTCATTGATAATAACGCAGCTTTCGGTATTTTAGGCACAGACACTATCTTTAAAGTAATTCAAACTAAAGTTAATTAATATTTATTAATGATAACTACGAGCCTAAGAAAATACCTAATTAGCAATTACTCATATTATTAATAATCAGAAAAATAATGCTAGATTTCCCTAACCGTTCTTTAAATTCTCAAGAATCTTCCCAAGAAGATAGTTCCAATAATCCAATCCCAGAAAATATTGATAGTAACGATTGCTTAACTTTAATCGTAGAAGCGACTAATTCAGAAAAAGCTGGAGATATTAATAAGGCAATTTCAATCTATCGTCAAGTTATTCAAGCTGATAAAGAAGGAACCTACAAAGCTATTGCTCAAAAAGCCTTAGCTACTCTTGAAACTTTTACCAAAGAAAATTATCATGCTCAGAATAAAGATGAGATTCAATCAAGTATAGATGATAAGAAAATTCAATCACTTCCTCTGCACAAAAGATTATTAAAATGCTTTTATGATTTACCGATTCAAACTAAACAGTTAGCTGTTTTATTAACTTCAGAAGTTGGTTCTATTTTAACTTTAGTCGGTGTTGGTGCAGTTTTAATTGTTGCTAATGGTCGATTTCAATTAGTTAATCAAGCAAAATCAGAACTAAAAGTTGCTGAAATTAACTATAACCTGAAAATTGAACAAATGGAGTTGACATTTGATAGTCAGGCTAATAACTTAGGAATAATTGAAGCAGCAGAAACACAACAAGCAACCGGTCAAGTTTTGACAACTTTAGCCAATGAACTTCATAAGCAAAAACTAGAATTAGTTAAATTGGTTGATAAAGAAGGGATGATAATCGCTACGGGAAAAATAACGGTAAATAAAACATCTTTTGATCCCTATGGATTAGTTACAAAAGCACTTCAAACAGGAAAAAAAAGTAAATTTACTGAAATTATTTCTTATGGCGAGTTAGCTAAAGAAAATAGCTTTGCTGCTAAAATGTTGGCTCAAGATATAGATATTAATACTGAGGCAAAGCCTGAGTTTTTGAGCCGTTACACTATTACACCGATTCGTAATGGGACAGCTGAAATTGTTGGAGCCTTGATTTCTGGAGATGTAGTTAAACAGCCTATTGTTAATAATACACTAACTGCATTTAATAATGGTTATAGTGGCGTTTATTTATACAAAGAATCGGGGGATTTTAGCTTAGCAACAGCCCAATTACTTAATTCTCGGGGAGTTATTACCCAAAATCCTAATCTGCCAAATAATAAAATCTTAGAAAAAGCCATTGATGCTCAAGGAGAAGTAGTTACTAAGGTTATAAACATTAATAACAAACCCCATACAGTAGCAGCCAAAGCATTATTTAATTATGAAAATAAACCCATCGGAGTTCTATTAAGAGGAACCCCTCATAAGGCTTTAAATACATTAATATTACAAAGTCTCAGTCTTCAAGCTATTGCTGCATTATTGGCTATAGTGGCTAGTGTTATTTTAGCCAAACTACTAGGTCAAGCTATTCTTAAACCCCTTAATCAATTAAGAGAAATAACCACAGAATTTTCATCAGGAAATCGTCAGGTTAGAGCAGAAAAATTTGCCAATGATGAAATGGGAGAACTAGCAACAACTTTTAATATCATGGCTGATAGTATTGTGGCCTCGGAAGCAGAACTATCTTACTACGGGGAGCAACAAGAAAAAGAATCAGAAAATCAGAGAAAAGCTCGAGAAAATCTACAACAAGAAGTGATTAAAATGTTGTTAGATATTGAAGAAGCACAGCAGGGTAATTTAGCGGTTGAAGCTCAAGTTACAGATGGGGTTGTCGGCTCAGTAGCAGATGCTTTTAACATTACTATTCGTAGTCTTCGTGACTTAGTTTCTCAAGTTAAAAATGTTTCCTACGAAGTCAATGATTTAGTATTAGAAAAGGAAAAAGAATTTAAAAATCTTTCTCAGGCAGCTATTAATCAAGCTCAAGAAATTAACCAAGTTTTTGCAGGGGTTGCCGATATCAATAACTCGATTCAAAGCGTAGCTAACTCAACTCAAGAAGCAGCTAGTATTGCTAAATTAGCTCGTCAACAAGCCCAAGAAGGTGATATCGCAATGAATCAGACAGTTAATAGTATTCAAAAAATTCGCGGCTCCGTGGCCGGAACAGCTAAAAAACTGAAGAAATTGGCAGAATCTTCCCAAGAAATTTCGCAAATTGTGACAATTATCTCTTCAATTTCTGAGAAAACCAATGTGTTAGCTTTTAACGCCTCTATTGAAGCATCAAGAGCAGGGGAACACGGGCAAGGGTTTAAGACAGTTTCCGAAGAAGTTAGTCGTTTAGCCACCAAAGTAAATGAAGCCACCCAAGATATTCAATATCTTGTAGAAACCATACAAGAAGATACTTCTTTGGTATTAGAAGATATGGAAAAGAGTACCACAGAAGTTGTCACAGGGACGCAGTTAATTCGTCAAACCCAAGAAATTTTACAAGGTTTAGCTGTAACTAGCGAAAATATCGATGACTATCTACAACAGATTACTCAAAACACTGGGGAACAAACCCACGCTTCTCAACAAATTAATCAGAAAATACACGAAATTGCTGATATCTCTCAAAACACTTCATCAGAAGCAGAAAACGTTGTTAAATCTCTTCATGATTTAGTTGAAGAAATGAAGGTTTTACAGATATCTGTAGAGAAGTTCCGCTTACAAGCTTAGATTTTTTTATTGTTATTAAGATTACAAATTGAGGAAAATATGAAATTTGAACTAGATGAAATTACCCTTGCTGAAATGACGAAAGAAGCCCGTCAATGCTTTTTAGACGAAGATGCACCCGAATATATTTGCGTATTAAACACGGAGATAGAAAAAGGGTACGAAAATGCTAATTTTACTGAATTATTACGAGCGGCACATTCCTTAAAAGGCGGTGCAGGAATAGCTCAGTTATTTAGCATTATGGAATTGTCTCATAGTTTTGAGGACATTGTAGCAATTATCCAAAAACTGCCTAATTCTCGTACTGAAGAAGCTTGGGTTTTATTAGAGTTTATTGTTAATGAGATAACAATTTTATTACATCAGGCAGAGGGAGACGAAGAAATATTTGTTGATGCTAAATTATTAAAAAAATTAGCTGATTTTATTGATTCATATTCGGCTACAGCTACTAATATAATTCCTGAGAAAAAGCCTCAGAATATCGAGGTCAAATCAGAACCTGAGCCAGTAAATAATAGTATTAATTCGGCAAATTATCAAGAAGATTCTCTATCATCTTCTAATCTACGGATTTCTTTAGAAAGGTTAGAATTAATGACGAATGAGGTAGAAGAATTATTAGTTATTCGAGAAAGATTAAGGTTAAGACAACAACAACTATCTCAAGTAACCCGAAAAATACGCAGTATATCTCGTCAACTTGAACCGATTCAAGAACAAGTACAAAATTTTTATAATCAGTTAGCGATCGCTCCCGCTTCGATCGCACCCCAGAATCAACAAGAATTTGATAGTTTAGAATTAGATCGCTACACAGAAATTCATATTAGCTTACAAACATTTCAGGAATTAATGCTTCAATTTCAGGAAAATTATGCTGATTTAAAATTCATTAATCAAGACGTTTCTGATAATTTAGATGGACTTGAGACTAATGTTGATTCTCTTTATGGAAATGTAACCCAATCTCGATTAGTACCTTTTAGAACTATTGGTCAACGATTTTTCCCTCAAGTACAATCCTTAGCTTATCGATGTAATAAATCCGTTAATTTATTAATTGAGGGAGAAGAGGTATTAATTGATAAAATTTTGTTAGAACAATTACAAACTCCTTTATCCCATCTCATCAATAATGCTCTTTCCCACGGCATTGAATTACCATCAGAAAGATTAGCTCATCATAAACCAGAACAGGCTAATATTAAATTGTACGCTAGTATTGATAATCATCAATTAAAGATTCTTATCCAAGACGACGGACAAGGAATTGATTTATATAAAGTTTATCAAAAAGCAAAAGAAAAAGGGCTTATTTCTTCTAAATTAACCTTTGATAAGTTATCTCAAGAAGCGATTCTAGAATGGATTTTTCATCCAAACTTCTCTACTGTTGATATGGCTAGTGAACTCTCAGAAAGAGGAGTTGGCTTAGATATTGTTCGTAATAAGATACAAAAATTAAGAGGAACAATTGAAGTTAAAAGTGAGGACCAAAAAGGAACAACTTTTACTATTAATATTCCTCTCAATCTCAACTTTATGTCCCTATTGTTTATTCGCTGGCAAAATCGTCTTTTTGCTTTACCTACTTCTAGCGTTTTAGAAACAACTTCAGTATCAGAATTAGTCTGGGATCAAGTCGATGCTTCTCGGGTTAAGTGGAGAAATCAATGGATTCCTGTGCTACAGATATCTCAATTACTATCTGATAAAAATAGTTGTCATCTTTCTATTAAATCTAAAGTTGGACTAATTTTAGAAAGTTCTTCTCATCCCTTTTTAGTGATGGTAGATAACTTGCTCAGTGAAGAAAAATTGTTGGTTAAAGCCTTCGATGAAACCGTAATTCTCCCGACTTACTTACTAGGATGTACAATTTTAGGAGGAGGGGAAATTGTTCCTGTTATTTCGCCTCAAGCTTTTACTGTTTTCTCAGAGACAAAATCTAATTTATTATCCCAAGGAAATAGACTCAACTCCCTCAACAGAAAAGGAACAATTTTAGTTGCAGAAGACTCGGTTGCTACACGACGTTTACTAGCAAGAATTTTAGAAAAAGTCGGGTTTAATGTTATTCTCTGTCGTGATGGACAAGAAGCTGTAGAAAAATTAGAACTTCATCAGGGTGGAGTGGATCTAATTATTTCTGATGTAGAAATGCCCCGTCTTAATGGGTTTGAACTACTCGAAATAGTCCGTTCTCAACCACAGTATGCCCATATTCCTGTGATTATGGCAACATCTAGAACCGGCAAACGTCATCGAGAGCAGGGAACAGAATTAGGGGCTAATGCCTATTTAGGGAAGCCCATTCTTGCTAAAACTTTGCTCAAAACCATTGAATCTTTTTTGACAGTTGAGCAGCCAATTAATTAAAGAAGTTTTAACTGCATTCTAATCTATAAGTCTCTTCTGCCACCCGTTTTAATCTTCTTAATTGTGCTTTCATATCGTTTTTCGTCCAGGAAGCAGCAAATTGATTGAACCCCCAACTTACCAAGGGGTTAGGAACTTGAAATTCAAAACGATTAATTAGTTTCGTTCCTGCTTCAGTAGGTTGACATTCCCAGCGATCGCTTCCTTTAAAAAATCCAGTAAACTGCCAGACAATTAACCCAGGTTCCCGTTCAATTACATGACTAATTAAAGTAGGATTAACTAAAGGGATTTTAATAATAAAGCGACTTCTTCCCCCAATTTCTGTACTCCATTCTCGGATGGGTTCGCACTTCAAGGCCGGATTTAACCAACGGTGCATTAAGTCTAAATCCGTAATACGACGTTCAACCATTGTCGCACTGGCCTTAATGAGAATAGCTTGTTCAAAAATTTGGGTTGAGGACATAATTAAGTAAATATCAAGACAGTATCTTATAATTAATTTTACAATATCTAAATTAAAAACTAGCGATCCAATTATGAAAGGACTTTGGTTAGAAAAGCAGCAATTACAATTAAAAAGTGATCTTCCCATTCCTCAACCAACCACCGATGAAGCATTGGTTAAAGTGCTACAAGCTGGCATTTGTAACACTGATTTGGAGTTGCTACGGGGTTATTATCCTTATCAGGGAATTCTTGGCCACGAATTTGTTGGCGTTGTTGAACAATTGGACTTTGGATAAAAAACAATTGTTAGCGTAAATTTTACGCTAAACATATCTCCAGAGCTAAAATAGAGAATTAAGGTGATTTTAAAAACTCTCTTTCCATCTTTTTAGGGGATTTTAAATATTAAATAGCTTCATTCAGTTTCGGTTCCAATATAGATATCTAAGTAGCTTTCAGTTAGAGATTGAATGACTCGTTCTAATTCATCAATGAGATTTCTTCTAGTGAGTTTTTCTACAGCATCAATATGAGCAGAACTTCCGGCTCGTCCTAAATATTTATATTTGGTTTTTTTCTCATTATTAGTGGCCATAGGAAAAATTGATTCAGCAGCCTGTAGTTTGTAATACCAGTAGATTGTTCCCTTTCCATTAACCTGATAACGAATAATATGACAATTAGCTGGTGCTACTTCCCCTTCCCGTTCAATTTTCTTTATTTTCTGTTTAAGAGAGCGAATTAGACTCTTAATTTGTTTGGCTCTCAGGTGGACATCTTGACTGGTCTTAAGTTCGGAATGTGATGACATTAGCCTTAACTGTAACAAACAACCTCTTTTGATGTTAGCTTATATATTCCGCTAATTTATAAGGTAATAAATTTTAAAAATGACCAAAAATGAAACGGCTACGTCTGTCGAGGAATTCCTGGTGTGGAGGTCTAACCTCTTCCAAGGACTAAAAGCTAGAAAAGAAACTATTATAGAATTACTCGATGCCCTCTCCAGTAACCAACAAGCTCACTCAGTCGTTGAATTGTCTCTCAATCCTTTATTTAGAAGAGATTATAACAGTTTATATAGAGGAATTCAAGAGTTTTTACCCACTCAAACTGACCCTAATTATGAACAGAGAATTGAGACTTTATTTTCAGCGGTATCGAGAACAATTCCTCCCACTTCAAAACATTATAACTTATTTGGTATTGACACAACTCCCTGTCCACGACGGTTTGCCGAAACGTTAGCGGATAAAACCTTTATTCATTACCCCAATCCAATTAAGGGAAATAAACCCATTAATATTGGACATTGTTATTCCGTTGTCTGCGCTTTACCTGACCAAATAGACACAGAAAAAGTCCCTTGGGCTGTCCCCTTATCAGGAGAGCGAGTCCCCTCTAAACATAAAGGAGTAAATCAAGGCAATCAACAACTAAAAAAAATCTGGCAAAGTTCTTTATTTTCTGATAAATTATCTGTCTTAGTGGCTGATAGTGACTACAGCCAAAAGGATTTTATTGGGGAACAAGTTAAGCATGAAGACGTAGTTACTATTACAAGAGTTAGAAGTGACCGAGTTTTTTATCGTCAATTTATTCGGGACCCAAATCAAGCCAAAACTTCGGGACATCCCCGTTGGTATGGGGATAAATTTGACCTTAAAGATGACCAAACTTGGACTGAACCTGATGAAGTTCATCATGTTCCCTTTACAACGAAAAAAGGTCGTCAATTAACAGTGACTATTTCGGGATGGAAACAGATGTTAATGAGAGGAACTAAAAACTATAAAATGAACAATCACCCCTTTACTTTACTCCAGATTGTTGTCAGAGATCAAGAAAGAAATAGTATTTGGAAACCTATGTGGCTTATTGTTATTGGTTCTCGGCGCGATGAGTTAAGTTTAGTTGATTGTTATCAGTGTTATCGACAACGTTATGACATGGAACATCTTTTTCGATTTGGTAAACAAAGATTATTGATGACATCTTATTTAACTCCCGATGTACATCATGAAGAAAATTGGTTTAAACTAACACTTCTTTCTTATGTAAATTTGTGGGCTGCCAGAAAATTAGCTGTGGTTTTACCCCGTGATTGGGAACAGTATTTGAAGACTAATAAATCCATCAAAATCACCCCTAGTCTAGTTCAAAGAGACTTTTCAAGAATAATTACGACCTTGGGGACTTTCGCCAAATTTCCCAAACGTCGAGGTTTTTCTTCCGGACGTATTAAAGGTTACAAAAAAGCCCCACGAACTCGTCATGATGTTATCAAGAAAGGGAGCAAAAAATCAACTGAAAACTTAAAAGCTCCTTAGTTTTCCTCAGAATCTATAGATTAGCCCTATTTGTCAGCCAATTTTATTGACTGATACAGAGCCGATATTTTGGGATTTTAGTTTAGCGTAAAATATACGCTAACAAACTTTTTTTGTCAAAAGTCCAATAAGTAACTAGATGAGAATATATTTCAGTTTAGTCTCTATTATATAGGTATTAGTAGGCTTTTGTTCCTCAAGTCAACCTAAAACAGCGATCGCACTAAGACTAACCAGCTAATTCAAAAGACTCTCATATTCGTTGTGATCACCGATCCAAATCCAGTAATAATCATTTCCTTTTAAAGGTATCGCCAATTAGAATTGTAGGTGTTAACATTACCGTTGTACTATGAGCTATCACGATATTCTTGAGCAAGATTACTTTTAACCGTCCCATCATCTGCAAAAATAGCAATAATAATGTTGGTATCGAGCAAATATCTACCACTCATCGACATCTACCTGTTGACAACCCTCTTTGATCGCTTCATTCATTAAATCAAGGTCATCGGAAGTTATCGAACCGGCAAAACGTAGTAACTGCTGCCCTGGTGTTCCTTGAATTTCAGCTTTTACTAACGTTTGAGTGAACTGCGGAGGGATTAACTCATCAGCAACTTGATTAAGCTCAATATATTTATTCATTTCTACTTGATGATCTAAATAATAGCTAAGAGCATCAAAAACTTGCGACAAAATAAGGTGAGACAAACGCTGAGGAATCTCTTCAGGAGAAACGCCAATACGCCACATTTCCACGATCGCACGAACAGGAGTCCTTGTACCTTTGATAATAGGTTCACCACTGAGAATTTCGCTGTTTCTTACAATATGACAGTGTTCTGTTAATTGAAGCATGGAGTTTTCCTATAGCTATTCCATACTTATTTTAGCCAAACATAGGTATTTGTTGGGTTTCGTTCCTTAACCCAACCTACAAAAGCGATCGCACGAGGTAGCTCTTTAGAAAAAATGAGAGAAAAATGAAAATAAGCTAAAAAATTCACTGTTGAGAATCTTTCCTAATTAAAATGAAGTCATTGTAAGTGGCTCTTAATACAACAGACTCGATTTATGGAATTACCGATTGAAATTATAAAATCTTTATTTGCTCTGCCATTTCCTGCTGGGCTTTCACTCGCAGGGATTGTACTTATGATAATAGCTGCATTTGGCGGGTTTGGATCGTGGATTGATTTAGATCAAGAAGGCAAAAAAAATGTAAATTTTTTAGTTTTTTTTCTATTGTCACTAGTGCAGCTTAGCAAAAATAATCCACCAGTCACTTATGATCTTTAAAGCCCTTAAATTTCCAAACGAACGGCTTAGCAAAATGTTGATTAAAGTAATCAATAAAATTGAGAATTTTTTGGGATAGTTCTTCAGTTGAACGGACAGTAATTCTTTTGAGTAAACGCCTGACTAAGATCTAAAACCAACACTCAATTTGATTAAGCTACGATGTATGTTTGGGAATATAAACAAAGCGAATTCGATGAGATTCATCTGATAAAAAATCTGCTCTGCTGTCCATAGATTGCAAAATCCCCTCCTTTCCCTTTCTCCCCAAATCAATAGTAATTCCACAGCTTTCTGCTACTAATTTGACTAAGCTTACCGATTTATGAGTGTTGAGTTTATCTACAATAAAAATCCATTCTGCTTTTTCATCAATCTTAATCGTTCTCTGGATATGTTCAGAAAAATCTTGTTCTGTTCTTGTCGGTCCAATAGAGGGACTAACAACTTTTCCTCTTGCCACATCCCAGTTCGCAATCAAGCTTAAAGTTCCGTGTCTTTCATATTCAAATTCGATTTTTTCTACTTGTTTAGGCTTGATTCTTTTGTTCGGAAATAATCTCTCAAGAGCTTGAATCCCTGTCATTTCATCTGTACTAATTAAATGAATTCCTTGTTCTAACAAAGTTTTAGCTTCTTGATGAAGTTCACAGATATATTTGACTTGCTTTTTAAATTTTAAGGGATCATCAATTTTGGCATTTAACCAGTAACGAACGAGATGTGGTTGTAATGTCGCTTCTTTTAAAAAAACGCCCCACACTACGGGGGGAAATCTTTTCGACAATTCCTCTTTTTATGGCTTCATCCGCCAACTCTGAAGGTGTCCAATGGCTCACTGGTCTGTCTGATTTTTCACATTCTTCACAAGCGATCGCTACAATCTGGACTACTTGTTCGACCGTAAAGGATTTTGTTGTTCCAGGTCTTGGGCGATCGCTTAAAATTCCTTTGATCAAGACCATTAATGCTTTCTCCGTTACCTGTTGTTCTTCGGCGGCACTCAGTTTTTCTCTCTCCTCAAACCATCGCGATCGCCACTGACGCACTTGTACTCGGTCTAATTCTAATCTTCGACTAATCGAACTATTGCTCTCTCCTGATGCTGCGGCTAAGATTAGCTTGGCTCGTCTAACAAGGCGATAGGGGTTTGTTGTCCCTCTCACTATTTGTTGGAGTACTGTTTTCTGTAGGTTGGAGAGGTTAATTGGCAATGCTTTTATCATGGACATCAACTTCGAGATTCTTCCGTTAGTTTCATTGAAACACATTGTCGTGGCTAGTCACGAAAGTTTCTGTAAAAATCTGGTGGATTACTTTCGCCAAGCTGCACTAGGATGATCAGATTTTACAGAAGCAAGAGAAATACTCCTGCTAAAATTAAAGTAAGTAACAATTTAAGGGGGAACAATCTTGTTATGACAAGACAAAACTATTCCCTCGACGCAGGGAAAGGTTATTTTTCCTGCGTTTTCTGATCAAACACGGTTTTTAATTGGATTGACTAGCCCACGTATTAATGTATATTCATTTATTAATTTTTGTCAAACAATTTATAGATTTTTTGTCTTTTTTTCTTGGCTTAAATTATCATTATCTTTCTCTTAACCTTTTAATAATTACTGTCATCTAATTGAGAAATATTAGCAACTTTTATGTTTTTTTCTTGGCTTAAATTATTATTATTGTTTTCTTAACCTTTTAATAATTAAGCTTTTATTATTGATTATAAAAAAACAACATCCAGAACACGATCGCTCTCTAGTCGTCGTGTACGGGATGGAATTTTGACTATGACTATGATAACATTTTCTGAGAATGCGATCGCCGTCAATTAATGTGCGGACCCGTTACCATCATAATTATCAGAGTCATAGTATCCGTTTCTGGTACCGAAAAAGAGACAAGATACTGAAAATAAGACAGTTAATACCACTAGAATTGATTTAACATCCATAATTGATTGGCTCCTCACTTGAGTTGTTTAACCATCATTACACAATATCTCTATTTAGGGGATAGGGTGAAGATTTCTACTAAAAAACTTAATGTTTCCTAAACTTGGGAGTTTTGAGGGTAGGAAATTGATATTATTTACGATTAATTCATAATAGTTCATTATTGTATGCGTTCACAAGATGAAATTTATGATGCTATTAATGGATTTTCCTGTTTATCTCCTTCTAATCCTTTTCTGAAATTCTTCTTGAATTAATCTATCAATAAGTCTGTAGGGTGCATTAGGCAAACTATAATTTTTCGGTTGATTCCTCTACTTTTTTCTGCCGTAATGCACAATTTGTAGTGTTTATTGGTGTATTACGCTACGCTAATACACCCTACAATTATCAATACCCTACGGTTTTAAATCATCGCTTCTTTAATGACTATTTCTAATAACTCATCTAGAGAAATACCCTTTGCTTGTGCCATCATTGAGATTACACTTTTAGGGGAAAAAGAACAGTATAAACCGGCTTCTAAAAACCAGGGTTGTCCTTGGGGATCGATACGAAAATCAAACAAACTATAATGACGACAACCTAACGCTTGATGACACTGTTTAGCTATTTCTTGCACTCGTCTGGTGGCTGGATCTTTTATATCAACTATCCAAGCTTTTTTCTTATCTTTGGCAGCATAGGTTAACTCTCCTGTATCATCCCTTTTTAGTTTGTCTTCATAGTTACGAATAGGATTATTTTCTTGATTAACTGCATATTCTTCTAAGGGTAAACTAATTAATTCTCCATCTTTAACAATGGTGCCACATCTCACTTCTCTTCCTAGTTCGATATATTCTTCTACTAATACCTCATCTGCATATTGAAAAGCTTTTTCTAACCCTGCCTGATACTCATCCATTGTTCTAACCAATGTTATTCCTAAAGAGTTATCAGCGTTTGCAGGTTTAATAACAACAGGTGGCCGTAGGTTGGGGGTGTCACTATTGCGCAATAGTTCCCCGTAAGGTACTTTAACCCCTGTTGCACGAACGATGGCCTTAGCTTTGGCCTTGTGTGCAGTTAGGGCCATCAACTCGGCTTTATTGCCCAAATAAGGGATCTTCAAAAGGTCAAATAATGCCCGATATTGAGTCATTCCAGGAAGACAAAACATCTGAGGTAAAACTAAGTCGATATTTTGTTCTGTGATCCACTGTATAGCTTGAGATAAGGATAAAGGTGTGGCTGCATTAATATCTTCTCTGCTCAAAGATGTAGGAAAACGCCATAAGCGATCTGGAGTCACATAAGCAATAGAAAAACGATAGTGAGAAGGGTTGGCCGTTGCTTCAACACACTCTTTACCGTAAAGACGGGATAAGTCGCAATAAAACTCATTTTCTGCCGAACCAACTAAATGAAGAATATGAAATATAGACATGGTTAAATCTCCCGATGAATAATGGATAATGGACAATGGATAGTGGATAATTAATTAATTAGCCTAAAAACAATTATTTCTATTCCCTGTTGCCCTTCCCCCCTTGGGGGGATGAGGGGGGGTTTGCCTGTTCCCCGAAAAACAATCTATAAACCCCATAGACGGCTATTCCTGCAACCATACCGGGTAACACTTCATAGATGGCACCGGATAGGTTAAGAAGTAACTTCCAAGTCAAAGCAGTTGTTATGCCGATGATCATCATGGCGATCGCAGTTGCTGTATTAACAGGTTGTTGCCAGACTTTCACCAGTAATAATGGCCCCAAACCGGAGGCTAAGATAGACCACGAAAAAGTAACTAAAGCGAAGACATTGTTATCTCCAGCGAGGGCGATGACTAAAACAATAGCAGTTACACTCAGGGTTCCTATTTTGGCAAAATTATAGGACTTAGACATCTGGGGAAAAATATCTTGTGTTAAGGCCGCTGAACAAGATAGTATTTGGGAGTCGGCGGTGGACATGGTTGCAGAAAAAAGTCCTGCTAAGATCAAACCTACTAAGAAAACAGGTAATAACTCCAAAGAGAGATAAGGTAAAGCCAACTCAGGATCACCGGATGAACCCAACTCTGGCAGTAAAACCCTTGCAGTTAAGCCAATACCCAAGGCAGAGAAAGAGTTTGTTAACCCTAAACTGGTTTTTAGGTTTCTGGCAAAACCGAGGTTTTTGGCTGAGTCGATGGCCATGGCCCTAACCATAATATGGGGTTGCCCAACAACCCCAAACCCTGCAACCATCCAACCGATCAGAAAAGGTATAAACCCTAAAGGTAAAGACTGAGAGCTAAAACTGACTAAATTTGGGTCAATACTGTCTAAAGATTGCCATAAGCTGGATAAACCACCACATTTAATCACTGCTACTACTAATAAAAGTAACAAGGAACCCAACATTAATATTCCTTGTAGGGCATCTGTCCATATAGATGCACGAATACCCCCAGAAAAGCAATAGATGACCACAATAATAGCACCGATGATGATCCCTAAGTTATAATTCCAGCCAAAGACGCTATTCAAGGCTTTACTACCAGCCACCAGTTGGGCTGCGGCGTAGGAACCAAGAAAAGCTAGGGTTATAAGGGCAGAAATTAGGGAAATAAGGCGATATCCTTTTATATTTTGGGCTAAGAAAGCCGAAACAGTGTCCGATGCTGTTGCTTCAGACTGTTCTCGTAGGGGTTTAAAAACCAACCACCAAGCGAGATAATCGCCGATCGCCCAACCTATGGTTAACCAGATAGTGGAAATCCCCATTTTATAGGCAAAACCAACCTGTCCGATGAATAATAAGCCACTTTGCCCGGTTGCCATAGCTGAAAGAGCGGTTAACCAAGGGTTAACGCTACGACTGGCCAATAAATAGTCAGTTGTGGTAGCTTTTTTCTGGGTTGCAGAATAGGTTCCTACCCCTGTAAATAACAGCAAAAAAAAGATAAATGTGATGATAATGCCAATTTGATCGACCATAGTGATTGTTCACAATTAGTAGTCTGCGTTGGTTGTGAGTTTAAATCCAAGGGCTATAGGGCTGATGACTGGTGACTGGTAACTGGTAACTGTTTTAATCTCCACCTATCTCAACTAATTTTCCAATATTGAAGTCAATTTTTACCCAGTTCTTAAACCTGCGTAAATTTTGCATCAAGAGTATGCTAATTTGCCAATGAGGGTTCATTAAAAATGGTAAGGGATCGTTAAGTTGAAAAATAGCGTCTGTTCCTGTAGTAATTTTCTTGATCCAAGCTTGAAAATCTCTGAAAGAACGAATGCCAGTTAAACGCCAAACTTCGTGATATAGCCAATAGGTGGGTTTACTATTGGTTAATGGTGTAATGGGTTTTTTCCCTTCTTTTCCATCATTTATATAAGCATCAGCAACACCGATATGATTATAAAACATAGTGATCGCTGAGTGAGTTCTGGGGTTACATTCAATGGGATAAACAGTACCATCTTCCGACTGAATAAAATCGAAAGAAATTTGTCCACTGAGGTTTAATTCTTTAACAAATGTTTCTACCCAACTGTAAATTTCTGGTTTTTCAATATGTTCATAATTTACCTGAAAAGGAGAAGATTCTGAACAACAATGTAGTCTAATTTTTCCTTTTCTTACTGTACTGTGGGTACAATATTCTTTTCCTGTAATAAATTCTTGCATTGCCCAAGGTTTGTCTTTACTAATGGGCAAATTTTTAATATAATCTTCCATTCCTTCAAAGGGAAGTTTTGTCATATCTAAGCGAGATACAGAGTCATATTGAATACTTTTGAGAAGATACTTTCTTCCTTGATTATTTTTGAAGTCAAAATCAAGAATTTGTTGAGGATCGGTTATTAGAAAAGCTTGGGGTGCAGATAAACCTAATAACTGGGCTTGTTGGCACAATTCAAACTTATCGTCTAACATCTTAGTAATGTTAGGTTTAAAGTGCATAATTTCGCAATGCTCGGCTAATAAGTCACCGGCAACCGAGTCATAATAACTAGCAACAGGACTAGAAACAGGAATAAAAATATCGATGTTTTCTTTTTGAACAATATTTAATAATCCTTGACAGTATCCTGCCTGATCTTTTTCTGGTGCAGGAACCGTATAAAAAGCCTTTACGGCTCTAGAAAAGCGTGATCCAGATAACCAATACTTATCCGTTTCGACTAAAATAACCTCATGTCCAGCATTATAAAAACAACGGGCAAGCTGTAAACATTTTGTCATTTTTGCCCCTGTTAAAAGGACTTTTTTCGGATTTTTTGCAACCTTTCTACTGGCAAAAGGTGTCATTATCCAACGAATAATCAAAGAAAGAAAAACAATAGTCAAATTAATCGGGAAAGCAATTAAAAGTAGTCCCAATGTAGCGATAGTTTTCAATAATGCCATCATTAGTTTAGCTAAGATTCTATGATAAAGAGTTAGGTAGATGCAATTAATAAATCACATCTATAGCTAACTGTATGTAACACAGGCATCCTGCCTGTACAGTCTAAAAGGCTATGTTACTACTTGCATATGTAACACAGGCATCCTGTCTGTACAGTCCAGAAGGCTATGTTACTACTTGCGTCGAATAAGGGTTAAACCATCCCGAAGGGGTAATAATACCTGTTCCACACGGTCATCATCCGCCACAAAACGGTTAAACTGGGCGATCGCTTCACCGTTAGCTGTCCGTTGTTGCTCTGGTAAATAGGGTTGTCCCTGTAATAAGGTGTTATCCACGCAAATAATGCCCCCAGGAGCTAATAAATTGCTCTCTAACAGCAGCTTAAAGTAGTCGATGTACCCACCCTTATCGGCATCAATAAACACCAAATCAAAGCATTCTTGAGTCTCTGCTAACCCTTGCATGGTTTCCAATGCCGGAGCTACTTTGATGTCTATTTTGCTGCCATGAGGAGACTCATCAAAACAAGAGCGAGCAAAGTCAGCCACATATTGATCAACTTCACAAGCGATAATGCAACCATCCTCTGGCAACGCTTCGGCCATGGCCAAAGCAGAATATCCGGTGAACATTCCCACTTCCAGGATACGTTTTGCCCCCATCATAGAAACAAATATTTTTAAGGTTTGTCCCTCGATGTGACCGGATAACATTTCTTGTTCCAACTGACGAACGGTTTCCCCGTCTGAAAATCGCTTACTCCAGTCCTCTTGTGCCGTTTTTTGGGCTAAGTTGGCTAAAGCTGCTGATTCTTCGGTGGTAGTCTCATCTAGATAGGGATCAAGTCCCCCTGCTAAGGCTTCTACCTCTTGTAAAGCGTTCAATAAGGAAGCAGATACTTCTTCATTTTCGGCCAATTTACGGACATTTTCTAATTTTTCTACTAGAATGCCTAAAGGTGTGACAGGTCTAGCCACCGGTGGAGTGGTTAATAACTGACTCATGGTTAATCCTCCTATGCTAAACCGAGATCGCTGAGATACATTTCCTTGCCTTCTCCCCCAGATGGTAAGGAAACACATATTTCTTTATGGTGTTGGACAGCTTTTTCTAACAACCCAGAGGAAACCTCTTGAGCGTAGTCACATTCTCCAATAGTTGTGGGTAAAGGGGCCCAAAGTCCACCTTCTCCCCGTTTGCGGCGCATATTTTTCTGTCCTTCTAACATGATGTCCATGTCTTCTAGGATGGAATGATACACAGATAAACCCATAGAGGTACAAAGGGAAATAATGCGATCGCGATCTTCTGCGGATAACCAACCCATTTCTGTAGCTAAACTTGCACCAAAAGCCATACCGATAGATACTGCGTGACCGTGCATTAACTTAGCTGCTGGTTCAAAACGAGGACTCCAGGTGTGTCCGTAAGCATGGGGACGATCCTGATAGGTTTCAAACATATTGGTCCCTTCGTGCTTCATATAGGAGAATAAAGCGCGATAAATCACCTCATCGGCAATCTCAGAAAGTTCTGCATCGCCTCCTAAAGTAGCAAAATGGGTCTCTACTAAACGGGCCCCATATTGTTCCATCAATTCAAACAAAACGGGATCATCAGTAACCGCCATTTTGATAATTTCAGACATCCCGTGACGCACATGACCGGTTTCTAGGGTACGGAAAAATGTACGATCCACCAAAGTTAAAACTGGGGGATGATACACACCCATACTATTCTTGAACTGACTGCCGTTGGTACAAGTACGAGGAGAAGGGCCTGCATCGATGGCAGCAATAACTGTTGTTCCGATCATGACGTAAGGGGTGCGTCTGTGTTGCAGCGCGCAAGCTAAACCAGCTACATCACTTAATACACCACCACCCATGACTAATACTGGTTCGTTACGGGAAACATCGGAACCATCTTTGCCCAAATAAGAAAGGATTTTATTGACGGTTGCGGGGGTTTTATCGGACTCCCAAGCACGACAAGGGTATAATTCTAAAGAAATTTCGTGATACTCAAAATATTTACGGATTGCTTCGCCATACAGTTCATCAATGGTGAGATCCACAATGGCAACACAACGGCCAAGACTACTATAAATTTCGGCTAAAGTTGGGTTTTCTGGGCTTAATATGTCGTTAACTAACTTAACAGTTGCTTTCAGGTTATAACTCGCTGATACTTCAAAAGAACGATTATCTCCACTAGCAACAATCTCACCGTGTCCGGTATACCATTCAGAAGTACGGTATTTTACGGGGTGATTGAACTGAATAATCTGATTAGACTCAGAAGCAGTCTTATCGTTCAACGGTTTTGCTTGAACCATAGGTATCCTTGCTTATGCGTGTATAGTTTATATGAAATTGATGAAAACGTTGCCTTTCCTGGGATCAGGAACTACGAACCTTTTGTAACGTTCGTTACATAAGCAGTGTAACAAAATGTTAACCAAATGTATACTTTTTTAAGAAAAAGATTTTTTATCTCATGATGAGTATAAATACCTTCTTAGGTAGGGTTTGCTGAAAAAGTTTCTCCAAAATTTATGCCACTTTTGACCAAGAATTTTCTGACAAATCAATAAGTTTTAGTACATAAAAATTGTTTAAAGTATAATCAAAATTAATGAAAGGCGGTTCGATGAGTTCCCCTGTTCTATTATTAGTAAATAAGGACAAAAAAAGCGACAAAAACTGCCTCAGAAGTTTAGAAAGATTGACAACTAAAAATGTAATAGCAATAGATGTAATGGAGGTTTCAGGGAGTTTTGTCATCACGAGATTTAGGCTAAATCTTCGTTTAGCTTGTCCAAACTTTCCCTCAATAGCATTACGGAAGCATTCATCGGAGTGGGCTTGTTTCTTTTCTTCTTCACTGACATTTTTCGGAGGTCTTCCTAACTTCGGACCACTGATTCTTATCCCTCTTTCCTTACACCAATTTCTGTTTTCCCTAGTTCGATAAATTTTATCTACATGGACGGATTCGGGATAATAGCCAAACGTTTCTTTATACTTTTCTACTTGTTCTTTAAAATGACAAGATTCATTGAAGTTTTCCCAACTTATTTTGTCTAGAAACACATAGTTATCTACACAGCTTACTGAGAGTTTAGCTCCAAACTCTATTGGTTTTCCTGCTTTTCCCCTCACTATTGGACGAATATGCGGTTGAGTTAAACTTACAATTCTTTGAGGAACACTCTGGGTCTTATTCTCCCACATTGACTGTTGTTGTTCATAAACTTTTTTGATAGTCTCTAGACAATTTTTCTGTCTTTTACTCAGATTTTCCAGGGAAGCCCCAGCTTGAATTAAGTCTTCTATATTTCCTAAATTTTTCTTAAGGTATTTTAACTGTTTCCCGATAGCTTTTCTTCTTTCTTGATAAGATACTTTTCGTTTTTTAGCTACTTTTAAGTATTCCTTTCTAGCAATTTTTCTAGAAGTTCTCGGCTTTTTTCTCAATTTTACTCTTAATGGTTTATAAAGATTATCTATTATTCTTTCTGTCTCAATTCTGGCTTGATTTAATATGCCTAAATCCGTTGGGTATTTGATGTCTGCTGGCGCACAAGTCGCATCTAAAATTAGTTTACCTTTATTTTTTATTTTTTCTCCTTTTTATTGGAGACAATCCTTTTTTTTTACTTCTTTATCACTCTTGTCTATTTCTCTTTTTACTATTTTTTTATTGATTTTGTTTATCAATTCTCCATCAATTCTTTTCCTAAAATGAACTAGCATTGAAGATTCCAGTGGTGGCTCTTGTTGATAACAATTTAAACCTATAAAGTATTGTAGATAGGGATTTTCTCTAATCTGTTCTATAGTTTCTCTATCACTTGTTCCTAATTTTTCCTTAATAATTAATGTCCCTAATGCCATTCTAAATAGTTTGGCTGGCGCACCTTTTTCTGCTGAAAAAAGTTTAGCATATTCTTCCTCAAAATCATCCCAAGGTATCAACTCTGCCATGATTACCCAACGATTATTGGGGGACAATTTGCCCTCGAAAGGTAATTCAAATTTTTCTGGGGGCGGTAAAGGTTGCTCCTCTTTTCGATACATTTGTTCTTGACCAACAACTGGGAGGTGTTTCTACCAATTATAGCGGTTTGTAGCCGACAAAGCTGATCTTTTTTGCGATCGCGAATATGGGTGTAACCTTTTAAAGAATAGGGTTTTGCTTTTATTCAGCAAACCCTAATTAATACTGTTGTAAATACTCACAGTCCAATGGTACAATAATTTTCGTCTTTGTCAAGATTAAATACAATCGTAGATTAACACAGCAGTTTAAGAAGCGGATTTGGTATCAGGTTTCAGTTGAGAGAAAATTAGAAGTAGGATTTAACAGTTTTAAATCCCTACAAGGAGATATTTGTAGGGACATAATATTATTATGTCCTCATCGGTTCTCATATATCATGATTGTGATTGCTATCGTAGCCAAAATTAGGAATAAGGGGTTTAGCATTACTAAACCCCTACAAAATACCTATTTAGTATTTAGCTATTATTCCCATTCAATGGTTCCTGGGGGTTTAGAGGTGATATCATAGACCACACGGTTAACCCCTTTCACCTCGTTTACAATGCGGTTAGAAATGATTTCTAACAAATCATAAGGAACTTTAGCCCAGTCAGCAGTCATCCCGTCTTCACTGGTGATTAAACGCAGTACAATGGGATGAGCATAAGTACGTTGATCTCCCATCACACCGACGCTACGAACCGGTAAAAGAACAGCAAAAGCTTGCCAAAAATCATGGTACATCCCCTGTTTAGCGATTTCGTCCCGTACCACAAAATCAGCGTCCCGTAGGATATTTAACCGTTCCGAGGTCACTTCCCCGATAATACGAATAGCTAAACCAGGCCCAGGAAAAGGATGACGGCGAACAATTTCTTCAGGTAAACCAATAGAACGCCCAACTTTCCGAACCTCGTCTTTAAATAGCTTCCGTAAAGGTTCTACTAACTTAAAACGAAGATCCTTGGGTAATCCTCCCACATTATGATGACTTTTAATCTTAACGGCAACCCGTTCCCCTGTTTTCGGGTCTACATTAGTATCAGCAGACTCGATCACATCCGGGTAAAGGGTTCCTTGAGCTAAATAATCAAAAGGTCCAAGACGTTTAGACTCTTCTTCAAACACTTGGATAAACTCATGACCAATGAGACGGCGTTTTTTCTCTGGGTCCGTTATCCCTTCGAGTTTATTTAAAAAGCGATCGCGCGCGTGGACGTATTCTACGGGAATATGAAACTGTCGATCAAAGATATCCATCAACCGTTCCGGTTCCCCTTTACGCATGAACCCTTGATCAATAAACATACAGGTTAACTTATCCCCAATGGCCTGATGTAACAAAAATGCCAGGGTTGAGGAGTCCACACCACCAGATAGGGCTAATAATACCCTTTTATCCCCCACTTTAGCGCGAATCTCACGTATAGTCTCATCCACAAAAGCTTCTGTGGTCCAAGTGGGTTCACATTCACAAATATGATAGACAAAATTACGAATTAGGGCGATCCCATCCACCGAGTGAACCACCTCGGGATGAAATTGTACCCCAAACAGTTTCTTCTCATGGTTAGCAATAGCAGCACATACAGTATTCTCAGTATGGGCTAAAATAGAGAAACCTTCGGGAAGACGGGTACAAGAGTCTCCATGACTCATCCACATGGTTGAACCGTCTTCTACATTGGTTAATAAGTCTGTGGGGTCATCGATACACAGGGAAGCTTTACCATACTCTCCCCTTGTCGCTTTTTCTACTTGTCCCCCCAGTTGTTTAACCATCAACTGCATTCCGTAGCAAACCCCTAACACGGGAATACCTAACTGCCAAATCTCAGGATCACATTGAGGGGCGCGATCGTCATATACTGAGTTGGGACCTCCTGAGAGGATAATTCCTTTGGGGTTAAGTTGGCGTAATTTTTCGACCGTTGTGCGATAGGATAAAACTTCAGAATAAACTTGGGTTTCTCGAATGCGGCGGGCAATTAATTCTGAATATTGAGAACCAAAGTCAAGAATAACAATCATTTGGCGATCGAGACTTTTATCAAGGTTGTTGCTGGGTAAAGTCTCTGGTGTATTGGAGAGGTAAGGGGTTTGAGTAGTCACGTTTTAAGGATGAAAAAAGTAAAGCTGATGCAAAGATTATAGTTTAACCAGATGTGGGGAAGAATTCCAAGATATCTAACTCAAGATACCACAACTATAAATTGTGCCGTATAAGAGCAAAGTGGGACTTGTCCTGTGGAGGCAACGGGCAATGATACGGAAAACTCTAGAGAAAAATGAAACTGTTCGTCAGTTAAGTGGTACTTGGAAGCCCCAACTTAAGCACGAAGCAAGTCGGGGTACTTCACTAGATTATCTTAGCATTAGCATCAAGTTGCTTCCACACTTAACTTAATCTAAGTTCAGTTGGTTGCCACGCTTATATTGTAAATAAGCAGCAACGAATAAACCAGCTAAAGTAATGGGAATAAGACCTAAAACAATCCCTAAAAGTAAAGGTTCAATCATGGGGGTTTCTCCTCTTTGAGACAAATGATAATTATCCTATGGTACTGGAGAATGTTGTCTTAATCCTAGACCCGCATTTCTCACAAATTCTGCGATCGCTAAACTTCAAACCATTATGTAGTCTGAGTTTAACCTTGATTTGAGGGGCGAGTAAAAAATAACAGTGTGCCATTTTAAGCGATCGCTTGAAAAATAAGCCACATCTAACCTCTAGCTGATTACTGATCAGTTTGTGAGAAATGCGGGTAGAGTGGCACAAACTTTTTTCTCTACCTTCATATTGTGGTGATGGACATTACTGGCTACTTGTCAAGTTTTTATAAAAAAAATTAATATTATGAGCAAAATCCCCAGAAAATTGTTACATTAGTTGATAGGACTAACTTTTTACTCTCAAAAAATTGCAAAGTGTAAAGAGAAGGACAACACAATTCCCCCTGAAATCATCGTGACTGAACAGTTAATCCAACCCAAGGATGCTATCCAAAGAGTAATACTAAGCCTTCTAGGCATAATTTTTCTGGCTATTGTGGTAGTAGTCGGTTGGTATTTCCATCAAATTTCTGATCCTTATATGGGTGAAGTGTTATCCCTTCAAGGAGACGTTACCAGGGGACAAGCTATGTTTGAGATTAATTGTGCTGGTTGTCATGGGTTAAATGCAGATGGTATTGTCGGCCCCAGTTTACACCATGTACAACAACATAAATCGAAAATTAGTTTAATTAAACAAGTGACTAGCGGCAAAACACCACCTATGCCGAAATTTCAACCAAACCCCCAGGAAATGGCAGATTTGTTAATTTATTTAGAAGGTTTGTAAGTTTCAGAGGAGGATCAACCTTAAAAAATACTTGATTTACTGAAGTGGATAATGGCGATGGGACTATCACTTATACACCTAACAGTAACTTTAACGGAAAGGATAGTTTTTCCTATACTATTTCGGATTTCCAAGGAGCAAGTAATACTGCAACGGTTGATTTAACTATTAATTCCATTAATGACGCTCCGATCGCAACAAATGATGTAGTCACAAGTTTCCTGAATAACTCGACATAACTCGACAGTTATTAACGTCTTAGAAAACGATAGTGATGTTGATGGAGATACCCTAACTCTTACACAATTCACTGATACCTCTAATGGGATTCTTACTAATAACAATAATGGCACTTTTACTTATACTCCCGATCAAGGATTTATTGGGACAGACAGTTTTACTTATACTGTCACTGATGGACAAAAAACCTCAACAGCAACGGCTCAGATAACGGTATCTGGTATTGTTCAAGATGGCAATTTCAGTGCCATTAATGGAGATTTTACAAGGAATTCTGGCACAACCCTTAGTAGTCATGCTGGACAAGGTTGGATTCAACCTCGTGGACATAAATGGAGTAAAGATACTGTCAAGGAATGGGCTTATGCTGATAATTCTGGTGCTTTAGGGTTAACTCAAGTTATTGCTAGTAATAACATAACTCAAGGCTTACAAACTATTAGTTTTGATGGAGTTAATATAGGGACTGATAATACCCTAAGACTACAAGTTTATGGTATTGACTTTGGATCGGGATATGAATATATTGCCCTGCGTTTCGTCACAGGGGGAGTTAGTGATCCTGACACCGAATTTCAAGCCATTGATAATGTTTTTATTGGTAATTCAGCCAATTCTTCTGTTCCCGTTGAGGGAACCATTACACAAGTAAACACTATTACAGGAACCGACGGTCAAGATATTCTTGATGGTACTAGCGAAGATGACTTGATTGAAGGTAATGATGGTAACGACACTTTGACTGGGAATGCTGGTAACGATGACCTCAGAGGTGGTATTGGGGACGACATTCTTAGAGGTGGTGCTGGGGACGATAACCTCAGAGGTGGTTCTGGGAATGACATCTTTAACTTTAGTGCTAATCAAGGACGCGATCGCATTTGGGACTTTGAGTTGGGGGATAAAATTCGCCTCAAAGATATTAATCCTCAGTCCCTTGAGTTAATTGAACTCAACGGCAACACTTTCCTTGATTTAGGTAACAATCAAGGGATCGAGTTACTGGGTGTCTTACCTGATGTCCTTAAGATTAATGTCTTAGCTAATGTTATTGAATTAATTTTGTAGAGACGCTTAGAAAAAACGTCTCTACCCCTATGAAGAGGCAATCACAGATTGGGGTTTAGCAAAAATCATCCGGCCCGCAGAGGTTTGCAAGGCAGAAGTGACAATCACCCCTAACTCTTCCCCAATGTGTTCTTTGCCTTCTTCAACCACCACCATCGTTCCATCTTCGAGATAACCTACCCCTTGGGTGGGTTCTTTCCCTAGTTTGAGAATTTTGAGGTCAATGGTATCTCCAGGTAAATAAATGGGACGAATGGCTTGAGCAATATCATTAACATTGAGAATGGTAACCTTTTGTAAGTTGGCCACTTTACTCAAGTTATAGTCATTGGTTAAAAGGGTTCCATTGATTTCTTGAGCAAGATGAACTAACTTAGCATCAACTGTGGGTATATCTTCGTAGTCAGCAGAATGAATTACAATGCGTTTCGGGAAAGAATCCTGCATTCTGTTTAAAATATCCAACCCCCTTCGTCCCCTGACTCTTTTTTGATCGTTGCTACCGTCGGCTAACTGTTGTAACTCTTGTAGCACAAATTGGGGGATTAAGATTTGTCCTTCGATAAACCCTGTATGCAGCAGTTGTTCGATACGACCATCAATAATACAGCTAGTATCCACAACCTTAGTGGAGGCTGCTTGTAAAGTACCTTCCGCCACCAATAAAGTTTCAATGCTGTTAGGGTTGATTAGTCGCAAAAAAGTACGGCCATGGGTATCGGCTAAGCTAACCCCCATAAAGGAAAATACTACACTCCCTAAAATAGCTGTCATGGGCTTAATAAAAGCAACCTCTTTGGGGATAGGCAACAGAAAAATAGGGGCTAACATTAGATTGGCAATCAACAGACCAATGACCAAACCCACTGCTCGTGTCAATATAACTTCAATGGGTGTGCTACTAATACGGGTTTCCAAACGCCGATATGTGTTTTGGGCGACTAAGCCAAAGGCTAACCCCAAAATGGAGGTAAACCCGGCTGCTAACCACCGTAAAGCGTCAATATTCGAGATTTGTCTTTGCACATCCACAGGAAGCAAATCAACGCTATCAAAGCCTACACCGGCGGCTGCTATGATGAATATGAGAATAATAATGGCATCAATCATAGTTTTGATTTTAACCTATAATTTTGGTAGTTGAGAGGGAAAAATGACGATATATTTCTACCTGATTTAGATTATTTTATCCATTATATCCGTCTCATCTAAGCAATTATTATGGATTCTTAATCCCTTGCTGACCATCTTACTCTGATAAATTCAGTCATGTGGCTAAAAATTTGACAACTTTTAAGAATCTATGGACTTTCTCATCCCTGTCTCCGCTTATCTTCATATTCCCTTTTGTCGTCGTCGTTGTTATTATTGTGATTTTCCTATCTCTGTTTTAGGAGATAAAACAAATACTAATACATCGGGTTCAATTTCAGAATATGTTCAATTTCTCTGTGAAGAAATTAAGATAACTCCTACTTACAATCGACCTTTAAAAACAGTTTTTTTCGGAGGAGGTACTCCTTCTCTGTTACCTCCCCGTTATTTGGATAAAATTTTAGCGACATTAGACCAGCAGTTCGGCATCTGCGCTGATGCAGAAATATCTATGGAAATAGACCCTGGGACTTTTAGTTTAGAACAATTATCTGACTATAAAACATTAGGGGTCAATCGCTTTAGTTTAGGTATTCAATCTTTTGATGATAAATTACTAGAAAAATCTGGTCGTTTTCATCGTTATAAAGATATTGAACAGTCTATTGATTTTATTTATAAAACTAATATTATAAATTTTAGCTTAGACTTGATTTCTGGTCTTCCTTACCAAACTTTAGAAGATTGGAAATCTTCCTTAGAAAAAGCGATTAAAATACAGCCTAGTCATATTTCTTGTTATGATTTAGTATTAGAACCAGTAACCGCTTTTGGTAAACAATATAAACCAGGAAAGTTTCCTTTACCAGATGATGACAATACTATGCTTATGTATAAGATGGGACAAAGAATATTAACCGAAGCAGGATATGAACATTACGAAATATCTAATTATGCTCAACAAGGTTATCAATGTCTTCATAACCTTGTTTACTGGGAAAATAAGCCTTATTATGCTTTAGGAATGGGAGCAGCAAGTTATAGTAACAACCAAAGATTTACTCGGCCAAGAACTCGTAAAGACTACTATCAATGGATAGAAAAGTTAAAACAATCAGATTATTCCTTGGATTGTGATTATTTAGACACAATTGACATTATCTTGGAAACATTTATGTTAGGTTTGCGATTAAAAAAAGGAGTAGATTGGTCAAAAATATATACATCTTTTGGAGAAGATATTATAAAATTAATTTATAAAATACTCTTGCCCTATTATCAACAAAAATTAGTTTATTTTCAAGATATTAACGATAAGTTTATCACAGAAATAAAGGATAATAATTTGCATGATATAAACCGAGTCATGCTCAGCGATCCTGATGGCTTTCTCTTATCCAACACTATTTTAGCAGACTTATTCGCTCAGTTAGAATCTACAATTTTAGAATCTACAATTTGATTTTTTCAATTAATAATTTCTGAGCACCGATCCACTTGCATTCATTTTTTGATATTATAAGAGAAAGCCTGAACGACTTCTTATCTAAAAGTCAAAGGTATAACCATAAATAATCCTAAAAAACTAAGGAGGAAAATTACGTTGTTAGACGAAAAAGCAAAAAAAACGATGCTGCTAAAAATTCCCCACGGACTTTACATTTGTGGAGTCAAAGACGGAGACAACCTTAATGGTTTTACTGCCAGTTGGGTGATGCAAGGTTCTTTTAAACCCCCGTTAGTTATTAACTGTGTTAAAAATGATTCGAGTTCCCACGAAAGGCTCAAAAAAAGTGGTGTTTTCTCTCTAAGTTTCCTAGAAGATGGACAAAAGGATTTAGCAGCTAAATTTTTTAAACCTCAAAGTCGTGTGGGTAATAAATTTGAAGATGTGGAATTTTATGAAGGAGAAGAAACAGGATGTCCCATCATTAAAGATTCTTTGGGGTATGTAGAATGTCAAGTGGTAGGAGCAGTTGAAAAAGGAGATCATACCGTTTTCGTCGGTGAAGTGATTGGTTCAGGAATTCACCGAGAAGGTAAAGGTTTAAACCTAGAAAGTACCGGATGGCAATATGGTGGATAATAGTCAATAAATTGATTATTATCCGTGCAAAATCAGAATTTTTCATCACTGTAAAATAGAAACGATCATGCCATTAATCCAAGTAAAAACATCAGTTTCTCAGCCAGAATCAAAAGTTGTTGACTCTTTGCTAACAACCTTATCAGCTAAACTAGCACAACATTTGGGTAAACCTGAATCTTATGTTATGACTTCCTTTGATGCAGATGTTAAGATGACTTTTGCAGGAAGTTTTGACCCCGTTTGTTACCTAGAAATTAAAAGTGTTGGTAGCATGAGTTCCCAACAAACTAAGTCCATGAGTGAGGATTTTTGTCAAGTCGTTGAAAATACATTGGGGGTTGACAAAAATCGGACGTATATCGAATTTGCCGATGCGAAAGGTAGTATGTGGGGATGGAATGGTAGGACTTTTTAGTTAGTTTTTTCTCTATAAGTTTAGTGTTGGGTTTAGTTACTTTAACCCAACCTAATTGTTTATTTGATATTACTCAATTTTTCATTTTTCATTTTTACTAACTCTTGTGATGCTTCTTGCCAGTAACTTAATTCTTCTTTAATATCCATATTCTTGATTTCTTCATAAATCTTTTGACCCCCTAAACATTTCATTTCGACACAATCAAACTGTTTAACCTTCATAATTAATTACCTCTAAAGGGGAATAGATATCGATTTGGGAACTCTATCTACAGAATTCTTTGAATAATTTATTATATGATGACAAAATTTTATTAATTTTAATAATAATTTTATTGCTTTGCTTGTGTTTTCCAGAACTCTAGAGGATAAGGGAATTTTGCCTAAAATTAAGCTAAACTAGGATAAAGTGATGAATAGCCCAGATAACTTAACTTTTGTTGGCTATTGATTTGTGCCAGAACCTATTGAAATAGATAATAATGATGCACCCTGAATTACAGAACGCACTCCAACAACGTCGGGCCTTGAAAATCATTAGTGGTTTGACTAATTTCGATTCTAGTAACGTTTCGGCGATCGCAAAAGCAGCACAAGCAGGAGGAGCAACTTTTGTCGATATTGCGGCCTATCCTAGTTTAGTCCGTCAAGTTCGTTCCTTGATTGATTTACCTATTTGTGTATCTGCGGTTGAGGCTCAATTATTAGCCGATGCAGTGGAAGCTGGAGCAGATTTAGTCGAAATCGGTAACTTTGACGCTTTTTATGCCCAAGGAAGACGGTTTGAAGCCCCAGAAGTCCTGGAATTAACCCAAAAAACCCGTGCTTTGCTCCCTAATACTACTCTTTGTGTAACAGTTCCCCACATCCTACCTTTGGATGAACAGGTAGCATTAGCAGAGAAGTTGGTGGAAGTAGGGGCAAACTTGATTCAAACCGAAGGAGGAACCAGCAGTGATCCCACCCACTCGGGAACTTTAGGGCTAATCGAAAAAGCAGCCCCGACTTTAGCCGCCGCCCATAGCATTTCTCGGGCTGTATCTGTTCCCGTTATCTGTGCTTCGGGACTATCCACTGTCACCGCACCAATGGCTATAACTGCCGGTGCTTCAGGGGTTGGTGTGGGTTCTGCTATCAACAAACTCAATGACGAGGTGGCCATGGTGGCTGCGGTTCGTTCCTTGGTAGAATCTCTACAAAGTTCTATTAAGGTTAACCTTTAACAAGTAATTGATCATCTCCTGATAAATCAGGAGATATTGATTTTTCATCTTTACAAAATCAAAGGTTTATGGACACAAGACCAGAGTTCATAACACATTTATCAAGAAAAATATTTAACTCAGGTTGAACTTGATAATAAAATAAATGAGTTGAGTACAAGATTTCAATAGTTATTAAATAGGATTTGCTGAAAAAGTTTCTCCAAAATTTATGCCACTTTTGACCAAGAATTTTCTGACAAATCAATAAGTTTTAGTACATGAAAATTGTTTAAAGTATAATCAAAATTAATGAAAGGCGGTTTGATGAGTTCCCCTGTTCTATTATTAGTAAATAAGGACAAAAAAAGCGACAAAAACTGCCTCAGAAGTTTAGAAAGATTGACAACTAAAAATGTAATAGCAATAGATGTAATGGAGGTTTCAGGGAGTTTTGTCATCACGAGATTTAGGCTAAATCTTCGTTTAGCTTGTCCAAACTTTCCCTCAATAGCATTACGGAAGCATTCATCGGAGTGGGCTTGTTTCTTTTCTTCTTCACTGACATTTTTCGGAGGTCTTCCTAACTTCGGACCACTGATTCTTATCCCTCTTTCCTTACACCAATTTCTGTTTTCCCTAGTTCGATAAATTTTATCTACATGGACGGATTCGGGATAATAGCCAAACGTTTCTTTATACTTTTCTACTTGTTCTTTTAAATGACAAGATTCATTGAAGTTTTCCCAACTTATTTTGTCTAGAAACACATAGTTATCTACACAGCTTACTGAGAGTTTAGCTCCAAACTCTATTGGTTTTCCTGCTTTTCCCCTCACTATTGGACGAATATGCGGTTAAGTTAAACTTACAATTCTTTGAGGAACACTCTGGGTCTTATTCTCCCACATTGACTGTTGTTGTTCATAAACTTTTTTGATAGTCTCTAGACAATTTTTCTGTCTTTTACTCAGATTTTCCAGGGAAGCCCCAGCTTGAATTAAGTCTTCTATATTTCCTAAATTTTTCTTAAGGTATTTTAACTGTTTCCCGATAGCTTTTCTTCTTTCTTGATAAGATACTTTTCGTTTTTTAGCTACTTTTAAGTATTCCTTTCTAGCAATTTTTCTAGAAGTTCTCGGCTTTTTTCTCAATTTTACTCTTAATGGTTTATAAAGATTATCTATTATTCTTTCTGTCTCAATTCTGGCTTGATTTAATATGCCTAAATCCGTTGGGTATTTGATGTCTGCTGGCGCACAAGTCGCATCTAAAATTAGTTTACCTTTATTTTTTATTTTTTCTCCTTTTTCTTGGAGACAATCCTTTTTTTTTACTTCTTTATCACTCTTGTCTATTTCTCTTTTTACTATTTTTTTATTGATTTTGTTTATCAATTCTCCATCAATTCTTTTCCTAAAATAAACTAGCATTGAAGATTCCAGTGGTGGCTCTTGTTGATAACAATTTAAACCTATAAAGTATTGTAGATAGAGATTTTCTCTAATCTGTTCTATAGTTTCTCTATCACTTGTTCCTAATTTTTCCTTAATAATTAATGTCCCTAATGCCATTCTAAATAGTTTGGCTGGCGCACCTTTTTCTGCTGAAAAAAGTTTAGCATATTCTTCCTCAAAATCATCCCAAGGTATCAACTCTGCCATGATTACCCAACGATTATTGGGGGACAATTTGCCCTCGAAAGGTAATTCAAATTTTTCTGGGGGCGGTAAAGGTTGCTCCTCTTTTCGATACATTTGTTCTTGACCAACAACTGGGAGGTGTTTCTACCAATTATAGCGGTTTGTAGCCGACAAAGCTGATCTTTTTTGCGATCGCGAATATGGGTGTAACCTTTTAAAGAATAGGGTTTTGCTTTTATTCAGCAAACCCCAAATAGTTACCCTCTGGACAAGTTTATCAGCCATTAACTGTCGTCAAAGTCTCCTTGTAGAAGATAACCTCAGATTGGATGAAGATCAAAGTTTCGGGTTATTAAAACTCTATCCCGATCCTGTGGATGATCCCCCTTCTTTGCAACAACTCGGTCAATTGTGGCAAACTTGGTTTAACAAAGGGGGTTATCCCTCCTCCAGCAAATTAGCCACCCTTATTCAACAAGTGGCCGAAGGGAAGCTTAACCAAGTTGCTGAATTACGCTTACAACTACAAGACTTAGCGGCCGAACAACAAATGACTGAGGATGAACAAAACCCCACAAATGCAGAGGATATAACTTCCTCTCTTGAGTTGGTTGCGGAAGAATTACCAGAATTTCAGCCAGAACTTTTGAGTGGTGAGTTAGAACAAAACTCAACGGCCACAGATATTAGGTGATTTCCAAGAAAAAGTTTCCCACCCATTCTCAGAATCTGTTTGTAGAACATCTCAAATAAGCGAAAAGGGAAAAATAAAAAGTTGTTCGCGGATACTTTCCGCGAACAAAAACCTCCCTATCTAAAAGAAAGAAATACGCTAACTTTTAAATTAGCTTTGACTATTTTTAAAAAGGAAATTCACTTAATTTTACACTCTTATTAACTTTTTAGACTAACTGGGTCTAATCAAAATATCCCATTTAGGTAAGTGAGGATTACGTTCTAAATGTTTCTCAATTTCCTTCATCTCTTTTTTCGTTAAAGAAATGCCTTTTTGATAAACTTTTTTACTTAACTTAACTATCGGATTTAAGCCTTTCCATGTCATAGTTTTTACCCAAGCTAACATCGTTTGAGCCTTTCTCAGAAGTGTTCCGTTCCAATGCCTCTCTAAAATTCCCCAACATCTTTCTATGGGATTATATTTACTGTGATAAGGAGGAAAATATAGTAATTGAATAGATTTCTTAGTTTGGTCGGCAAACTCTACCATTCTCTTCAAAAATTGCCTTCTTATTTCACTATTTTCTGCTCCATTATCAACTTTAATTTGGATGTTCTCTAGTTGCTGCTTTTCAGTTATACTAAGACTTGTCCACCATTGCTCCAAGTTATCTACCATGAAATCACTCGTTTTATAAGAACTTCCAAAAGTTACATAAAGTTGCCCTGTATCTTCATCTACAATCCCACAAGGAACGTATTTTTCTTTAGTTCCCATATCATGATCTTGAGCTTGATTATAACCTCTGGTTTGTCCGCCACGTGAATATTCTCCTATTTCCACAGTTGCTTTACAATCCATACTTAAACGTTTCACAGAAGGGTCTTTTTTTCTATCTTTTTTCTCTATATTCTCGAAGATAGCGTCCGTCTCCGAGATTTTTTTTTAGGTTTAGCTTTTACCACTTTTCTTAATCGATAGCCCAAACGATTTAAAATATCTGCCATTGTCGAAGCAGCAGGAACCTCCTCTCCATTATATCCTAGATTTCTTAATTGTTTAATGGCTTCAGCCGCCGTTAATCTTGTATAGGCAATGGGGTTATTAAATGTGGGGTTTTGTTGTGCGTGAGCTTCGGCTATTTCTTTCAATGATTGGGCAACTATTGGGTATCTTTCCTCCCATTTTTTACATCCACTATTGACTGATTGTAATCCTAAACACACTATCCCAGTTCGTTTTTCATGTAATCCAAGTTGAACATTTTTTCTCCCTCAACCAAACACGATTTCGGTTTGTCTGGCACTTCCTCCACAATACTTGAGACACATTTCAGCTTGAAATGAACGACGCTCTGCTCCCGTCATTTTTGAGGCTGCTAAACGTAAATCATCGACCATCGACGGGGTTAAGGGATTATTTGTCTGTTTTAGCTTCAATTTACTCTCTCTAATCTTTTTACCTCTTCATTTTAATCTATTTCTTCTGTTTTTTCAGACAAGCCAATTATGAAATTTTAAAGTTGTGTACCAAGATCCGCTAACTCTCTGTTCCTTTTATTTCTTGAAAGCCTTTAGTCCAAGCGATTACCCCCTATGGGAAAAGCTTTCTCGGAAATCACCTAATCAGAAGTGGTTTAGATACAATAATCGCTTGTTTTTTCTTTCTACAATAATATATTAAACCCAAAAGCCCAGGGATATAAAAACCATCTTTAGAAAGCTGGAATAGGGCATTACCACCACCAATCCAATAGGTCATAGTCCCACTAAATGGCATATAGATTAGAAAAGCCCATAAAGCTGTGCGAGGATAATTGTAACAGACTACAAACAAAGGAATTAGTAACCCCACTGAACCACCAATTTTAGGACTGATGCTAAAACTAAGAGGAACACCAACAAGAATAGCAAAGAACAGGGAAAACCCTATTAATCCCATTAGTTTTCGTCTAGTTGCTTTTGCTTTCCGTTTTTGTGCCAGTTTATCTTTGATGTCAATAGGTGAATTATCTGCTTGCCGTTTTCTTGATTGTCTTCTTCTTAGGGAACGGGTCATTAGATATACAAAAGTTTTGACTATCCTTATAAATTATACCCAATTATTTTAACATTTTTCTCATTTTTCTGACTATTATTTCTACTGTGGACTATTTGCAAGAGAATTAATCACTTTTGATTCAAAGTATTATGGTGATCTTATGATATGATAGTTAGTTCTAAACAGGTTAAACTTGATTCCTATGACCATCTCACCCATTATTTTAACTTTAATCATTTTATTATTAGCCTTAGTTAGCTTTGTTTGTGAATTTTTTCCTGTGGATACCACAGCCATTGCCATTACAATTTTATTGATTTTATGTAAATTAGTTACCCCTGAACAGGGACTTTCTGGCTTTAGTAATTCGGCTACAATTACAGTGACGGCTATGTTTATTTTAAGTGCAGGAATTACCAGAACAGGAGGATTACAAATTGTTCGAGATTTACTATTTCGATTGGGTGGTAAAAGTTTAAAAAAGCAAATTGCTGCTCTGGGAATTATTGTAGGATTCATCAGTGCTTTTATTAATAATACAGCAGTTGTTGCCGTTTTTCTGCCAATTATAGAAGGTTGGGGTAAAAAGCGTAAAATTTCTTTGTCTAAATTACTAATTCCTCTTTCTTATGCGGCAATTTTAGGGGGAGTTATTACTATTATTGGAACTTCTACTAATATTTTGGCTAGTGGTTTATCAGAGAAATTAGGTTACGGTGAATTTAGTATTTTTTTGATAACCCCCATTGGAATTCCTGTCTTTTTTATTGGACTATTTTATTTGACTTTTATCGCTCCAAAACTCTTACCTGACCGTAAATCTGTTAATAATAATGGTTTGGATGTTGATTATGATATGAAAGACTATGTTAGTGAGATTATTATTACTCCTCGTTCTAGTCTGATTGGACAAACCTTAAGACAGAGTGGAATTCAAAGAAAGTTTGATGTTGATGTTCTAGAAATAATCCATAATGATATTCATTTTCCTCAACCTTTAGCAGATAAAATTTTATCCTTGGGGGATATTTTATTGGTAAGAGGAAGTAAAGAAGATTTATTACAAGTTAGAGATGAAAGAGGGGTTGATATTTTAGCTGATGTTAAATTTGATAAAGATGAAATTGAAAAAGAACTGAGTTTTGGAGAGGATAAAGTTGCTGAAGTTCTTATTTTATCTAATTCTCGTTTAATTAGTTCAACTTTAAAAGATTTACGCTTTAGACAACGCTACAATGCCACGGTCATTGCTATTCGTCGAGGGGAAGAATTGTTACGAGAAAGATTGGGAAAAGTTCGCTTAAAATTTGGGGATTTATTGTTAGTACAAGGACCGAGAGAAAGCTTTATTGGATTACAAACAACTAGGGAATTGTTAGTATTAGAAGAAAGAGAGGTGGAAACTTTAAGACAAAATAAAGCTTACATTGCGATCTCTATTGTTTTTGGGGTTGTTATTGTAGCGGCTCTGAATATTCTACCTATCTTGGTTAGTAGTTTAGTGGGGGTGATGTTGATGATATTTACGGGATGTTTAAAACCAGGAGAAATTTATGGGGCAGTCCGTTGGGATATTATTTTTCTTTTAGCAGGACTAATTCCTTTAGGTATTGCTATGGAGACATCAGGAACTAATAAATTAATTGCTGAGTATATTGTAAGTTTAGGCTCTTATTTACCCAATTATTTAATTCTAGTTATTTTCTACTTTTTTACATCTTTACTAACTGAAGTTCTCTCCAACAATGCTGCTGTTTTATTGATGTTACCTGTGGCTGCTGAAGTAGCTAAAAATCTTGGTTTGAATCCTATCTCTTTCATGTTGGTGGTTATGTTTGCTGCTTCAAATAGTTACATGACACCCATTGGTTATCAAACTAATACAATGGTTTATGGGCCAGGGGGTTATCGCTTTTTAGACTTCACCCGTGTAGGACTTCCCCTCACCCTAATATTTACTTTTATTGTTCCTTTGTTGATTATTTTTGTCTATGGACTTTAAATTAATTTATGCCATTTTCATTAACTCAGACTACGGATGTTTATATGCTAGGGTTCAACCCTGAGCTTAGTCGAAGTGTTGAACCCTATGGAAATTGGTATTATAAGAATTTACCCTTCAGCTAAGAGATAAAAGAAACCAGAATTTGTTTAATCTTAATTACTTGTGAGTAACATATAAAATAATCAAGTATCTGATAGCTTAAAACTGAAAGCACAGGTGAATCTATCGATAATAGCGATGGTATTGGTAATTAGGTGCAACACGAGAATTACGGCCACGGTTTCGATAAGTTTGGTAGGGATTATAGTTATTAGAGTAACCGCAATTGTAACAAGAACCCCGTTGATCTCTTTCAATTCTAATTCTTTCTCTGAAGGTATAATTTCCCCTATCTCCATAATAGGAATTACCTCGAGAATAATTATTACCTCTTCTTGTATTCGGTGCAGTAATTGTGCGATGAATTCCAGGACTGGGACTGATACGCATTCGGTGAGGATAGGCTAAGGTTTCTGTAGCTAAAACCCCTAAAGATAGGGCCATTCCTAAAAATAAACTTAAGGGTTTATTGATCATTGGTCTTTACCTCGACTCTAATGAGAGAATCTTAATTTTTTCGTAGATTCTTCTACCTCTATTTTACACCTTTTATTAGTAGTCCTTCGACTGGGAAGATTAACAAGCGTCGAATCATCAGTAATCAATGCACGTTTAGGAAATATATCACCAAAGCGACGGCAACGGATAAAAAATATTTTAATCAGTTGACTAAGAAAATAAAATAAAAGTTATGTTGTTATAAAAAGAGTAAAGTAGGCAACAATAATTAATGACTGCGATCGCTTATCATAAGGTAATCTAGAAAATAGCATAAACTATCTTTCAACTATTTCATCAAACCAAAGTAATCCTATGGGGACTGATAAGCGCATTTGGCTCTACGATACCACCCTCAGAGATGGGGCCCAACGGGAAGGAATTTCCTTATCCTTAGAAGATAAACTGAAAATTGCTCGTCAACTGGATAAAATGGGTATTCCCTTCATTGAAGGGGGTTGGCCAGGGGCTAACCCTAAAGATGTGCAGTTTTTCTGGAAATTACAAGAAGAACCTCTCACTCAGGCCGAAGTAGTAGCCTTTTGTTCCACCCGTCGCCCCAATAAACTAGCAGCAGAAGACCCCCTCTTAAAAGCGATTTTAGCCGCCGGAACCCGTTGGGTGACCATTTTTGGTAAATCTTGGGATCTCCACGTCACAGAAGGGCTAAAAACCAGCCTAGAAGAGAATTTAAACATGATCGCCGACACCATTGAGTATCTCCGCAGTCAGGGACGGCGTGTCATTTACGATGCAGAACATTGGTTTGATGGTTATCTGAATAACCCTGAATATGCCCTAAAAACCCTGAAAACCGCCAAAGAAGCCGGGGCAGAATGGTTAGTGTTATGCGACACCAACGGGGGAACCTTACCCCAGGATGTCACCCGTATTATTCAAGATGTGGTGACTGCCTTAGATATTCAACCCGACAATGGTAGTCCACAATTGGGTATTCATACTCATAACGACTCAGGAACCGCCGTAGCTAACGGGTTAGCTGGTGTAGTAGAAGGGGTGAGAATGGTACAGGGAACCATCAACGGTTACGGGGAAAGGTGTGGTAATGCCAATTTATGCACTTTAGTTCCTAATTTACAGTTAAAAATGGGTTATCACTGTTTAGCAGACAGGGAGTTAACCCAACTGACAAAAACCAGCCGTTTAATCAGCGAAATGGTTAATTTAGCCCCGGATCATCACGCTCCTTTTGTGGGACGTTCTGCCTTTGCTCATAAAGGAGGCATTCATGTGTCTGCGGTACAGAAAAACCCTTTGACTTATGAACATATTAAACCAGAAAATATTGGTAATGAAAGACGAATTGTTATCTCAGAAATGGCTGGTTTAAGTAATGTTTTATCTAAGGCTAAAACCTTCGGGATCGAATTAAATAAAGAAGATGCTGCCTGTCGAGAAATTTTAACCAGAATAAAAGAATTAGAACATAAAGGCTATCAATTTGAAGTGGCAGAAGCTAGTTTTGAACTATTAATGCGTCAAGCTTTAGGGCAAACAAAAAGCTTCTTTCAGTTGCAAGGATTTCAAGTTCATTGTGATATGTTGTATGGGGAAGGAATGCCCTATAGTAATGCCTTAGCTACTATTAAACTAACGGTTAATGGAGAAGATAGATTAGAAGCAGCAGAAGGTAACGGGCCCGTTTCTGCTTTAGATAGTGCTTTACGCAAAGCGTTGGTCAATTTTTACCCAGAAATTGCTCAATTCCATCTCACAGATTATAAGGTGAGAATTTTAGATGGAGGTGCCGGAACTTCAGCCAATACTAGGGTTTTAATTGAGTCGAGTAATGGTCATAAACGCTGGACAACCGTGGGGGTTTCTGCTAACATTTTAGAAGCGTCTTATCAAGCAGTAGTAGAAGGAATTGAATACGGCTTATTGTTACAATCAACAATTAAAAAGCCAGCTAAATCACTGTGAATAAAAACATAGATGATATTCTCTATTCAAGATTTATGATGACAACATATATCGCTTATGAAACATGGATAGTCCTATTAATGAGTTAAGAGAAATCGCTCAGAAATATCAACTACAACAACCTGAATTTCAGTTTCAAAAGAACGAGGATAAATGGCAATGTAACTGTATTATTGCTTTTGAGGAGACTATAATAACAGAAACCCAACTCGGACAAACTAAAAAGGAAGCCAAAAGAAAAGCAGCAAATGCTCTTTTACCTATTATCAGGAAACTTGTAACAACAGAAGAAGTTATTCAATCTGACTCATTAAAGTCTAGAATCAAAAAATGGTTCAAAGATTTTAGGCGAGATTGGAATCAAAAATCTAATATTGAAAATGCTGAAGCTATTGTCAACATTTTTGTTGGATTCATCGCACTAATCACAGCGATTAACGCTGCCAGAGTATATATTGATTCCCAAAGAAGACAAGATGAAATTGCCACAAGAAGAGATTTATCAACTTATAAAGATTATGGGGAATATTTGAAAACTTATCATGAGACTATTCAACCTAATATCAGTCAATTTTTGAATGATTTTGAGATTAACTATATTAAAATACCAAGTACAGATAATTCATCACCAACAATTATTATGTTAGGGAATATTGATAGAGAAAAAGAAGTAATTAACATAAAAGAAAGTAAAAAAAAACATTCAAATGAATTACAAATTTCCCAAGTAAAACAATTATCTATTGAAGAAAAAATTAACAAAATTAACAAGCAACTTCCTACAAAAGAAAACTGCAAGAAAAATGAAAAATATCAAAAACAATTTTGTTTTGATATCATTCCTAGCAGTATATCTAGTTCAATAAAGCTTCCAATATTATGATAATATTGAAAAGGAAATTGAAAACAAGCAAATGGCTAAAATTGTTACGATTCATTTTGTAAATGATAAGCAACAATGTGAGAAACTAAAAATAAATATTGGAACACAGGAAAATCAGTGTTTTCTTTTGAATAAAGAAGGTGATATAAAAAAGACTAATAAAAGATATACTAATGCTTGTGATTCACTCTTACAATTTACCAAAACCCAGACTGGAATAGAAGTTTTTTATTCAGATATATTTCAAGGTTATAGAAAAATTCATCTGTTTTATGAGTCTTTAGGGTTTGGAATTAAGAATGATTTAATCCAATTTAATACAATTTTTAATTTATTTACTTATCCCGCAGTTTGGGAAGATGATAAAGTAACAATTTGGGCTTCCTTTGATCCTTTTTTTGAACTTGAGAAGTGTTTGAGGGATAATTGGTTTGGAAAGGATAAAGAATTAGTAGATTTTTCAAGTAACTTTATTCAATTAGGTACTAATTATTATTATGCTAGAGTTTTTAATAAATACGAAGAACTAAATTGTAGAAGATGGTGGCAATTGTGGAGAGGAGATAATAAAAATGAATGTGGAAACTTAGAAAAGAAGATACATTTAATCGAAAAGTATGCGTTAACCGAGGGAGCTTCTTTTGAGCTATATAATGATCCGAGTATCTGGTTTAAGACAAAAAAAATATTGTCATTTATGAAAAAGAATGCTGCTGAAATTATTATTTTATTGTTATTTATAGGATTATTTTTACGGTATTTCAAAATCTTAATAAAATTACTAAAAAAATATTAACCCTTTAAGAAACATTAAATATCTAATACTGATTAATCATCATCTGATATTGACAATGATAATTAATCAGATCAACAATATGTCAACAAATTACTGTAATTTTTGATAACTCAAAACGGTATTTTGTAATAACATGGCCACCGTCATCGGTCCAACACCCCCAGGAACAGGTGTAATATAACTACTAACTTGAGCAACAGAATCAAACTCAAAATCACCCACTAATTTAGATTTTCCGTCTTCTGTCATAATACGATTAATGCCCACATCAATAGCCACTGCACCGGGTTTAACCATGTCCCCCGTAATTAAATTGGGTTTTCCTACAGCAGCGATGATAATATCCCCTTGACGAGTCATTTCCCCTAAGTCTGGGGTACGAGAATGGGCCATCGTCACCGTGGCATTTTTTTCCAACAACATCAAAGCCAACGGTTTACCCACTAAAATACTACGCCCTACTACCACAGCGTGTTTGCCAGCAACATCTAGGTTATACTCTTCCAATAAAGCCATCACCCCTGCCGGTGTACAACTGCGTAACCCATTCTCACCCCGTATTAAATGGCCTAAGTTCATGGGATGGAGTCCATCAGCATCTTTTTCAGGGGCGATCGCATGGAGTAACTTCACCGTATCTAAATGGGGAGGTAAGGGCAACTGTACCAAAATTCCGTCTACTCGTTCATCTGCATTCAATTGATTAATTAAAGCTTCAACCTCTTCTTGTGGCGTTTCTGTAGGTAAATGACGACCAAAAGAAGCAATTCCCACCTTAGCGCAAGCCTTTTCCTTATTACGAACATAAACAGCACTAGCCGGGTTATCTCCCACCATAATAACCGCTAAACCAGGAGGACGACCGATCTTCCCTTGTAACTTTTCAACGGTTATTTTCAATTCTCCCTGAATTTTTTGCGCTAATGCTTTACCGTTTAACAAAGAAGCAGTTTCAGAAGACATAGATAACATAATAAATGTGGAACGTAGGAGTAGTTTATGGTGTCCTATTGCTTAGCCTATCTCAAGACAGTTAATTTCAACGCACTGATCCTGAAAGTTTTAAACATTCGAGGGTTTCATGGTGGTATTTTTTCCCTTCTAGTCGGAAGTTTGATCGGTTGTACCCCAATGAACTATTTAGGGTTAGCGCAACCGTCTATTACCCCCATTGGAGAACTTTCCTCCCAACCATCTACCGTTACTACCGTAACCACCCCGGAAGAGGCTATTATCTATTTAGAGGGAAAAGTGGTTGATAGTGCGCCGTTTATGGGTAGCGGTTCTTATCAACTACAAGATGAAACAGGAACCGTCTGGGTTCTCACCAATGGAACTCTACCCCAGACAGGGGAAACCGTACAGATCACGGGAAAAGTTACCTATCAATCTATTCCCATCGGTGGTCAAGATATGGGAGAGTTGTATATCTTAGAAGTTGAAAAACTAGGGGCTAATATCCCTGAGAATACCTCAACTGTTCAACCTGTTGTTGATACTGACACCGAAGTTAAACCTATTTCTCAACCCGATCCTAATGAGTTTCTCCTCCCCCACAAAAGTAACACCAAGTAATATTCCTTCCGTCGCTTTGGCTATTCTCTATCAAGATGGTCGCTTTTTGATGCAGTTACGGGATAATATTCCTACGATTATTTATCCCGATCGCTGGGGTTTTTTTGGGGGTCACCTTGAACCCGGAGAAACCCCAGAAATTGGGGTTAAACGGGAGGTTTTAGAAGAGATTAATTACAAAATTGAAAACCCTATTTTCTTCCGTAATTACGACGATGATGAAGCGTTCCGCCATATTTTTCATGCCCCTTTAACCGTCTCTATCGATGATTTAATTTTACGAGAGGGGGCCAACTTAGGTTTCGTTTCTCCTGAAGAAGTTAAAAAAGGACAATGCTATTCTAAAAAACTGGGAGATGTTCGTCCTTTGGGTAAAATTCATCAAGAAATATTACTTGATTTTATCTCTAAGTAATTATACGCAGTGAGGGGAATTCTAAATTCTAAACTTTAACACTTATGCTCAAACAATTAACAAATGTTATAGTTGCTGTGATGATGGCTTTTTGGATAGGGGCGATCGCTATTTTTTCTATTCAAAATATTACGGGAGTTTCCCTAAAATTTCTATTCTGGGAATCTATTGAACTACCCATAGGTGTTTTACTCTCCTTTTGTCTAGGGGGAGGTTTAATTGTAGGTAGTTTCTTACCTTTTCTCTTGAAACCTTCAAGACGTATAAGAAAACAACGATGATAGCAGTTTGTATCTCCATAGATTAATGACTTAAAATATTGATAAACTCACCTGAAAATACTATGAGTAACCCCAACATTTTACTGGTTGAAGATGAAGCTAAACTTGCTCAATTTATTGAGTTAGAACTAAAGTATGAAGGCTATAATGTTACAGTGGTTAATGATGGGTTGTCTGGACTCTCTAACGCCAGAGAAAGCGATCCTGACCTCATTTTATTGGATTGGATGTTACCAGGAATGTCGGGGGTAGATATTTGTAAACGACTGCGACAAACTGGGAATAATGTTCCTATTATCTTATTAACCGCTAAAGATGATATCGGCGATCGCGTGGCCGGTTTAGATGCAGGGGCCGATGATTATATTGTTAAACCTTTTAATCTAGAGGAATTATTAGCTAGAGTCAGGGCAAATTTAAGAAGAAATCAGCAAGATGACCCGGATTTACTGGAATTTTTAGACCTAACCTTAAACAGTAACACTCGTCAAGTGTTTCGTGGCGATCGCTTAATCGAACTGACGGCCAAAGAATTTGATTTACTGGAATACTTAATGTCCCATCCCAAACAAGTCCTCACTAGAGATCAAATATTAGAAAGGGTATGGGGTTACGACTTTATGGGAGACTCTAATATTATTGAGGTTTATGTCCGTTATTTACGCCTAAAATTAGAAGCTGAAAAAGAAAAACGAATCATTCAAACTGTTCGCGGTGTTGGTTATGTTTTGCGAGATTAGATGGTTTCTACTCAGAAATTTCTTTTTTAATAATTTTAAAATTTTAATGATATAGTAGACTTAACTAATATATCTAAAAATACTTTAATTGAGTTATTGTCTTGAAGTGAATGATGTTAATTAATCTCATTTTCATCAACTTAGACTACATAAGGTTTGCTGAAAAAGTTTCTCCAAAATTTATGCCACTTTTGACCAAGAATTTTCTGACAAATCAATAAGTTTTAGTACATAAAAATTGTTTAAAGTATAATCAAAATTAATGAAAGGCGGTTTGATGAGTTCCCCTGTTCTATTATTAGTAAATAAGGACAAAAAAAGCGACAAAAACTGCCTCAGAAGTTTAGAAAGATTGACAACTAAAAATGTAATAGCAATAGATGTAATGGAGGTTTCAGGGAGTTTTGTCATCACGAGATTTAGGCTAAATCTTCGTTTAGCTTGTCCAAACTTTCCCTCAATAGCATTACGGAAGCATTCATCGGAGTGGGCTTGTTTCTTTTCTTCTTCACTGACATTTTTCGGAGGTCTTCCTAACTTCGGACCACTGATTCTTATCCCTCTTTCCTTACACCAATTTCTGTTTTCCCTAGTTCGATAAATTTTATCTACATGGACGGATTCGGGATAATAGCCAAACGTTTCTTTATACTTTTCTACTTGTTCTTTTAAATGACAAGATTCATTGAAGTTTTCCCAACTTATTTTTTCTAGAAACACATAGTTATCTACACAGCTTACTGAGAGTTTAGCTCCAAACTCTATTGGTTTTCCTGCTTTTCCCCTCACTATTGGACGAATATGCGGTTGAGTTAAACTTACAATTCTTTGAGGACACTCTGGGTCTTATTCTCCCACATTGACTGTTGTTGTTCATAAACTTTTTTGATAGTCTCTAGACAATTTTTCTGTCTTTTACTCAGATTTTCCAGGGAAGCCCCAGCTTGAATTAAGTCTTC
>NZ_AADV02000001.1 GCF_000167195.1 Crocosphaera watsonii WH 8501
AAAATCAATTATTGGCCTTTAAATAGGGTTTGCTGAAAAAGTTTCTCCAAAATTTATGCCACTTTTGACCAAGAATTTTCTGACAAATCAATAAGTTTTAGTACATAAAAATTGTTTAAAGTATAATCAAAATTAATGAAAGGCGGTTTAATGAGTTCCCCTGTTCTATTATTAGTAAATAAGGACAAAAAAAGCGACAAAAACTGCCTCAGAAGTTTACAAAGATTGACAACTAAAAATGTAATAGCAATAGATGTAATGGAGGTTTCAGGGAGTTTTGTCATCACGAGATTTAGGCTAAATCTTCGTTTAGCTTGTCCAAACTTTCCCTCAATAGCATTACGGAAGCATTCATCGGAGTGGGCTTGTTTCTTTTCTTCTTCACTGACATTTTTCGGAGGTCTTCCTAACTTCGGACCACTGATTCTTATCCCTCTTTCCTTACACCAATTTCTGTTTTCCCTAGTTCGATAAATTTTATCTACATGGACGGATTCGGGATAATAGCCAAACGTTTCTTTATACTTTTCTACTTGTTCTTTTAAATGACAAGATTCATTGAAGTTTTCCCAACTTATTTTGTCTAGAAACACATAGTTATCTACACAGCTTACTGAGAGTTTAGCTCCAAACTCTATTGGTTTTCCTGCTTTTCCCCTCACTATTGGACGAATATGCGGTTGAGTTAAACTTACAATTCTTTGAGGAACACTCTGGGTCTTATTCTCCCACATTGACTGTTGTTGTTCATAAACTTTTTTGATAGTCTCTAGACAATTTTTCTGTCTTTTACTCAGATTTTCCAGGGAAGCCCCAGCTTGAATTAAGTCTTCTATATTTCCTAAATTTTTCTTAAGGTATTTTAACTGTTTCCCGATAGCTTTTCTTCTTTCTTGATAAGATACTTTTCGTTTTTTAGCTACTTTTAAGTATTCCTTTCTAGCAATTATTCTAGAAGTTCTCGGCTTTTTTCTCAATTTTACTCTTAATGGTTTATAAAGATTATCTATTATTCTTTCTGTCTCAATTCTGGCTTGATTTAATATGCCTAAATCCGTTGGGTATTTGATGTCTGCTGGCGCACAAGTCGCATCTAAAATTAGTTTACCTTTATTTTTTATTTTTTCTCCTTTTTCTTGGAGACAATCCTTTTTTTTTACTTCTTTATCACTCTTGTCTATTTCTCTTTTTACTATTTTTTTATTGATTTTGTTTATCAATTCTCCATCAATTCTTTTCCTAAAATGAACTAGCATTGAAGATTCCAGTGGTGGCTCTTGTTGATAACAATTTAAACCTATAAAGTATTGTAGATAAGGATTTTCTCTAATCTGTTCTATAGTTTCTCTATCACTTGTTCCTAATTTTTCCTTAATAATTAATGTCCCTAATGCCATTCTAAATAGTTTGGCTGGCGCACCTTTTTCTGCTGAAAAAAGTTTAGCATATTCTTCCTCAAAATCATCCCAAGGTATCAACTCTGCCATGATTACCCAACGATTATTGGGGGACAATTTGCCCTCGAAAGGTAATTCAAATTTTTCTGGGGGCGGTAAAGGTTGCTCCTCTTTTCGATACATTTGTTCTTGACCAACAACTGGGAGGTGTTTCTACCAATTATAGCGGTTTGTAGCCGACAAAGCTGATCTTTTTTGCGATCGCGAATATGGGTGTAACCTTTTAAAGAATAGGGTTTTGCTTTTATTCAGCAAACCCTATTTATTGTACTGTTAAAGTTTTGAAAATTATCTTTATCAAAAACACACCAAACTTGATCATAGTCATCTTCTTTTTTATATTCAATTGTTTTATTTACTAAGATATCAGGATCTTTGTTCAATCCTTTAACTTTTATAACCTTACGAGGAACACGAAAACACTCAAAGTAGTTTTTTCTGTTTCTTCTCCTCCACAAACAATTAAAAATAGTTGTTTAGGCTCTCTTGTGTTTTTCTTTCGACTTGAATATCCTCTAGGATTTCTCTCTGTTTTCGCCATTAGAATTAATTAGTGTAGTTAAATCTCCAATATAGGGTATTGCACCATATCGACCTTTGATGTAATCATTTTCAAAGGCAGCATCATCACTAATTTTATATTCTACTAAAGAATATAAATCACTTGCACCATATCTATCTTTTTCAGTAAACCAGATTTGATCCCTACGAAAAAGTTTAGGACTGAGTAAGTTTGTGTCATGAGTCATCACAATTAGTTGACCATTATTAGGGTTGGTTTCATTAGAGTTAAACAATTCAATAATAGTACGACTAATTAAAGGATGTAATCTTGCATCAAATTCATCAATTACCAAAGTTTGACTATTTTTTAAAGTATCAAAAAGTGGTCCAGCTAAAGCAAAAGCTTTCTGCGTACCCTCGGATTCATCTTCTGTAAAATCAAAGGTTTCAGTAGAGATAAACTTATTCTCAGAATCAAATTTACGATGTTTGGTTGTAATCAAAGTTCCTTTTCCTCCTGAGTCTCTAAGTATCATTTTTCTAAATTCTTGAGGTAAATCATCAGAAAGTTGATCTTCAGTAACTTCTATTTGAGTAACGTTAATGTCATCAATTCCTAAATCTAGCTTTTTAATTAAGTTGATGATTTCGTTTTTATTTTCATTCTCCATTAAACACTTTACTGTAAAAGAACGATAAGAAGAATCATTTAAACCAGAAATCACCTGTAATGAATTAGTTAACCAGTTAAGAATATCTTCCGCAATTTTAATATTAAACTGAGCAGATACAGATAAGAAAAGAGCATTATCTCTTGTCAGTTTTTCAACTCCATTTGCTTGATATCTCTTAATAGTGTTTATTTGACCTTCTTTTCTCTCAAAAAGCTTGCTTTCCCTAACATTGGGAATGTAATATAACCATTCTGAGACAATTTTTTTTGTAGTTGCTTCAAACCCGTAACGATATTTAATCCCATCCAATAAAAAAACAATTTCAAAGAAAGAAGGATTATTCTCAGTTTCAAGACTCAATCTAAAAGGTTCTATGTCTATATCATCTGTGCTTTGAGTCTGTCTAGATGAATTAATCATAAACCATTTCATAAAAGCTAAAGCTTTAATGAGATTACTTTTTCCACTAGCATTTGCATCATAAATAGCAGCACTTTTGAGCAATTTTAAATCATCATCAACAGCAAAAAGATTATCATTATGAATAGTATTATTATCAGCAGTAAGATCGGCCGCTACCATACTAAAAGTAACAACATCTTTAAATGATCTATAATTTCCTACACTGAATTCAATTAACATTAAGTAAGTTTTTGCTATCTAATAAGACTAGAAAGACAAGAGCAATTTCCTCGCTTAAGCATAACAGACAATGGACGCTTTAATACAATCAATCTGTGCTTAAGTTCATTAAACCATGATAAATAAGACTTGCACCTTGAAATTTATGATAATACCAATTTCTTAAAGTAGGGGTTAACGCTTTGACTGCGCTCAGCGTTAAACCCTGCAATATAAAGTTATGTAGTCTAAGGTTATTTCTGATAAAAGAGATTCCTTATGTAGATGCTAAATAAGACTAAAATACGACTCTAAACTGTAGTTCAAAAGCTTAAACTGTATTGTACAAAATGCTTAAGGGGGAGAGATTGAACTCTCCAACCTTACCCACTACTTGAGATGTTTATTAAGCATCTCTTCTAACTGTGGTCTGGTGATCGCTCCTTCGTGTTTGGCCAATAGTTCCTTATTCTTATATAGTCGTAAAGCAGGAACACCCTCTACTTTGCACTTTGTCCGTGCATTGGGGTTGGGGTCAACCTCTAATTTAACTACTTTAAGACTATCGCTATAGCTATCAGCAATCTTACTAACAGAAGGAGAAACCAAACGACATGGACCACACCAAGAAGCCCAAAAATAGACTAATACAGGGGTTTGTGTTTCAAACACTTCTGCATCAAATTGAGGATCTGTAATTTCGAGAACACTACTCATAGTTTAGTTATCAGTGATCAATGATTCCGTTACCAGTTAATAGCTTACAGGGTTTGCTTACCTTTAGAGATTATCCAGTTGACGGCGTAAGTCATCTAATTCTGCATCAACTGCACTATCTTTAGGAGTCGCTTTATCCTCAGTTGATCCTTCTGGTAAAGCGGCTTTTGGTTCAGCAGATCCCGTCATTTGGGCTTTCAGCATAGCCAGTTCATCTTCTACACCGCTTCCGGCTTCCAGTTCAGCAAATTGATTTTCTAGACTCGATCCCCCTATTTCTCCTACTGCTTGGGAACGGGCTTCCATATCTAAGACCTTGTTTTCCATGCGCTCAAAAGCAGCCATAGAACCACTGGTATTCAGACCACTCATGGTTGATTGTAGTGCTTCGTTAGCCTTAGCAGCCTTAGCCCTAGAAACGAGCATATCTTTCTTGGTCTTAGCCTCAGCAATTTTGCTTTCTAAGGCCGTTAAATTACGGCGCATGGTTTCAATTTGAGCATTTTGCTGATCCAATTGTTCCTTGAGGGTGGTGGCGGTGTCTGTGAAAGATTTTTTCCGAACTAAGGCTTCTCTAGCTAGAGTTTCCTCTCCTTTGGATAGAGCTAATTTTGCCCGTTGTTCCCAGCTATTAGCTTCTTGGAGAGCTTTTGTGTATTGTCCTTCGGTTCGTTTTTGAGAACCCATAGTTTGGGCAAAAGCTTGTTTTAACTCGATCAAGTCTTTGCCCATATCCTCAATGGTTTGTTCTAAGATTTTTTCAGGATCTTCTGCTTTGCTAACAAGATCGTTGAGGTTGGCTCTGACAACTCGGCCTAGGCGATCAAATAATCCCATAATACTTTTTGTCCTCTTGGTGTGTACAAGGTTGAGTTTAAGGTTTCAAGTTAAAATGACGTTGTTATACCCGTCAAGTTAGACGTTCTTGTATTCTAGTGTATCAAACACAAGACAGGACGCAGAAACTTGGCTTCAGAGTGAGGAGTTAGGGTTTTGGGGTTCGGATTCATAAATTTTCAAGCCTTTACTAACTTGATAAACTTCTTTTTACCCACTTGTAAAACTTTACCTGAGAGTTGTTCTGATTGCTCAAAGGTTATATTAACATCGGTAATTTTTTCTCCGTCTAAACGAACTGCACCCCCTTGTATTTGTCGTCTGCCGTCCCCACTACTTCCACAGAGTCCACTGGCACTTAAAATGTAGAATAATTTAGCCGGAAATTCTACTTTTGATAAGTCATATTCGGGTACAGCATCCGTTGCACCAGTGCCTTTATTTTTTACTAAATCTTCGGCGGTTTTTTGTGCAGTTACGGCTGCTTGTTTGCCGTGAAATTGTGAGACAATTTCTAGGGCTAATAACTTTTGAGATTCACGAGGGTTTTCTGGCAATTCCTCTAAGGGTAAATTGGTTAAGAGTTCAAAATATTCTTTAATAATAGCATCGGGGGTTTTTTCTAGTTTAGAATACATTGATAACTCATCTTCTTTTAATCCCACGTAGTTATTGAGAGATTTTGACATTTTTTGGCTGCCATCTGTACCTCGTAAAATTGGTAATAATAATCCAAACTGAGGTTTCTTGCCAAAGTGTCTTTGTAAGTCTCTACCAACGGCAATATTAAACTTTTGATCCGTTCCACCTAATTCTACATCGGCATCGATCATCACCGAGTCATATCCCTGCATTAAGGGGTAGAGAAATTCGTGGAGAAAAATAGGATTTTCTTGTTTATAACGTTCAGCGAATCCCTCTTTAGCCAACATTTGTCCTACGGTCATAGTGGCTAAAAGTTCTTGAATTTTTGCTAAGTTTAGCTCACTTAACCATTCAGAATTATAACGAATTTCTAATCTTCCTGGTGTTTCAAAATCTAAGATAGGACGTAGTTGCTCTAAATAACTTTCGGCGTTTTTTCTCACAGCTTCAGAAGTCAATTGTTTACGAACTTCTGACTTACCAGTGGGATCACCAATTTGTGCGGTAAAATCTCCGATAATGACCACTGCAGTATGACCAGCATCTTGAAACCCCCGTAACTTACGAAAAGGGATACTATGACCTAGATGAATATCGGTTCCAGTGGGATCAATTCCTAATTTAATCCTCAAAGGACGATGGCATTTTTCTATCAATTTCTCTAAGTTTTCTTCGGGGTTATTCGATTCAGGTTGACTGGGAAATATCTCGCTGGTTCCTCGATATAACCAATTGAAAGAGTCAGGAATCATGACTGATGACATGGTAGACAAATAAGAATTGATTGTTTGATAAGATACTCTTTATTTTAGCAGATTTTACCCTCTGCTTATCACATTTGCTAGAAGTTTCTCGGTAAGAGTTCTTAGGGGATTCTGTAATATCCATGAATAAAAGATAAAAATTTTTCTATGATCTTTCCCAGGTCTTTTTATTTTTGTTAAGCTATAATAGTGTTTAATCATCGTTATTACTGAGGATAATCATGACGACAGAAAGAGAATACCAAGAAGGACAAAGACGAATTAGAAAACTAAGAAGACAGAAACCAAAAAATAATAATCAGTTTCTCTGGTTTGTGGTGGGAATTATTGTTTTTGTTGGCTTAATTATAGTTCAATCTTCTCGAAATCGCTCTCCAGAAAACCTTCTTCCTGCAACCTCAGATAAAATTAGTCAATAACTTAGAGATTTTTTGACTTGTAATAAACTTTTTTAAGTTACACCAGTCAACTAAATTTATTATAATAACTTAAGAAAAAACTTAAGCTTTATTTTACGGAGTAAGCAGTAGACATAGGATAACCTAAAATTATAGTATGTGGATACGTAATTTAATCGTCTTCAAAAAAGAGACCATAATTGTTATCCTTGTAAGTTTACTTCTTCTCCTCAAAAGGTAAAATATGAGAGCACTTGACAGAGAAAAAACCAATGCTTTGCTCAACACCATCATGGAATATGAATTAGCCGGTGTTGTTCGCTACACTCATTATTCTTTGATGGTAACAGGACCCCATCGTCTTCCTATTGTACAATTTTTTCAACAACAGGCTACAGAATCCTTACTTCATGCTCAACAAGTGGGAGAAATTTTGACTGGTTTAGAAGGCCATCCTAGCTTAAACATTGCTCCTATGGAAGAAACTAATGAGCATAGTTTGAAGAATATTTTAGAAGAAAGTCTCAACCACGAAAAGAAAGCCTTAGATTTATATAAAGACTTATTAGATGTGGTGGAAGATGCTTCTATTTATATCGAAGAATTTGCACGGGGAATGATTGGGCAAGAAGAAGTCCATAACATAGAATTGAAGAAAATGTTACGGGATTATGTTTAATCGAATCGAAGTAATGTAATTGAGAAGCAACCCAGATGTTATATCTGGGTTAATCATGAAATAATCGAGAAAAATTATATAATTGGTGAAAAATGTTAATTCAGTGAAATCCTTCTTTCATAACTTTAGGCAGAAAAATAACAAAAGTTGTCAATTCAGTTATAGGGAAATAAACCATGACAGAGGATTTAAAGCAACGTTTAGTCTCTTTAGCGTCTGTCTTCCTTAAACTGGGAGTAATTGGTTTTGGGGGACCGGCTGCCCATATCGCCATGATGGAAGCAGAAATCGTTACTGATCGTCAATGGCTTGAGCGATCGCAGTTTCTGGATCTTTTGGGGGCAACAAATCTAATTCCAGGCCCCAATTCCACAGAAATGGCCATTCATGTTGGTTATATCTATGGAGGGGTTTGGGGCTTAATGGTGGCAGGAATTTGCTTTCTTTTCCCCGCCATCATTATGACTACTATTTTAGCCATCATTTACACCCAGTTTGGCAGTTTGCCCCAGATCGCCCCTCTATTATTTGGTATCAAACCAGCAGTTATTGTGGTTATTATTTCTGCCTTATATCGGTTGGGTAAAAAAGCAATCAAGCAGCGCAAATTTTGGTTAATTTTTTTATTAGTCATCATTTTGAATTTATTGGGACTAAATGAAATTTTTTCCCTCCTTTTAGGGGGATTATTTGGTATGGTGGGGTTGATATTAATCGAAAGTAAAGCCAACACCATTCCCCTACTTGTGTTCTTCATTAGCAATAATATTGCTCAAGCAACAAACCAGAGTAAGCCTACTCCGTCTTTATGGCAGTTAGGGTTATTTTTTCTGAAAATTGGTAGTATTTTATTTGGTAGCGGTTATGTCTTAATTGCCTTTTTAGAAGGAGAATTAGTCAATCAATATGGTTGGTTAACTCAACAACAACTCTTAGATGCGATCGCTATTGGACAGTTTACCCCAGGCCCGCTTCTTTCTACTGCTACTTTTATCGGCTATGTAATTTTGGGAATGCCAGGGGCGATCGTCGCTACATTGGGCATCTGTTTGCCTTCTTTTTTCATTGTTTTAGCTGTTAATCCCATTATCCCGAAATTACGCCGTTCAAAATGGACTGCAGCCTTTCTAGATGCAGTAAATGTCAGCGCAGTAGCTATCATGGTAGTGGTAACATTAAACTTACTATATCAAATCCTTTGGGTTCCCACCGACGGACTTCCTGTTAACTGGGAGGCGATACTAATTATTATTTTGGCTGGATTTGCTCTTTTTAAGTATAAATTGAATGCAGCTTGGGTGGTGTTGGGATCTAGTATTATAGGATGGGGTTTATCCTATATTTAGCCCTCATAAATTCGCAGTTACTCCTTAATTAGTTATGAGTTTAGATTATGATCTAGTTATTATTGGTAATACTAATCAAGCTTTTTTTGCGGCTTCAGAAGCTATTAAATTTAACGCAAGAGTGGCTTTAGTATTGGGAAATATCCATGATGATAGTTGGCAAGAAATTGATAGTTTAATTTTTAACTATTTGACTTATATTGAACGCCACTGGCACAATTTAAACAATTGGTATCTCAACATTAATCTAGATTCTTGGTTAGATTTTAATCAATTACAAAAATGGAGTAATGAAGTCAAGAAAGATATTAAAGCAACTAATAATTTAGAAAGTTTAGCTAATTTAGGGGTAGATATTATAGAAGAATCAGGGGAGTTTTGCCGATTGCCTAAACTTGGTTTTGTTCTTAAAAATAGAACTTTGCGCTCCCGTCGTTATTTATTAGCAACGGGAGCTATTTATAACATTCCTCAAATTCAAGGATTAACAGAAGTTGGTTATATTACCCCCGAAAGATTAGATATAGATCAACTTCCTAATAGATTGGTTATTCTATCACAAACGGCTTTAGGAATCGAACTAGCACAACAATTAAACCGTTTAGGAAAAGAGATTACACTTATTTTTGACAACTCTAATATTTTACCCCTAGAAGACCCCGATATTATACAGCTTATTCAAGCTATCTTAGAAACAGGAGGGATAAAGTTATTAATGAATTGCCCTATTACTCAAGTAAGAGAAATAGAAGGTACAAAATGGATTCAAGCAGGAAATGAAGCTATAGAAACCGATGAAATTATTATTGCTGACAAAATAAAACAACAAACACAAGGATTAAATTTAGAAGGAGTAAGAGTTAAGATAGAAGCCGATAAAATTCAGATAAATAATAAATTGCAAACCACTAACCCAAGTATTTATGTCTGTGGACAGACTATTAGTTCATATAATTTATCTAATTTAGCTTGCTATGAAGCCAGTATTGCTGTAAAAAATGCTATTTTATATCCAATTTTTAAAGTTAATTATAACCTTTCTCCTATGCGAATGTTAACTAATCCTATGTTTTCACAAGTAGGGTTAACAGAAACACAAGCAAAGCGAGATTATAAAAAAGATTTAATAATTGTAAAACAAAATTATAAGAGTCTAGTTAAAGCGAAAATGTTAGACGAAACCACTGGTTTTTGTAAACTAATTACTCGTCGTAATGGTATGATTTTAGGATGTGGTATTATTGGTAATCAAAGTGAAGAAATTATTAACTTAATCGCTTTAGCTATACAAAATAAAGTTAAGATTCAGAAAATTTCTCAATTGTTTCCTCCCTACGGAACCACATCAGAAATACTATTTCAAATTTCTCAAAAATGGCAAACACAAAAACCCCCAAAGAATACATTCATCAATAATTGCTTAGAAACCCTACTATTTTGGCGTAGAAAATGGAATAAATAGAAAAAATATAATGAATATTGGTACAAAATTTAACTTGAATAGTCGTTAAAATGCTGAAAAGCTGAAAGAAGCGTTATAATTAACCCCGTTAGGATCAGCAGTAACCAACCATCATTAAGCAAGGAATGAACCAACAGCATCAATTGAGAAAAGTGAAATATTTACCTCTAAAATGGTTTAAAGGGGTGATTTTGCTGTTACTATTAAGCCTAGTTGCTTGTCAATCTAGCCAACCAGTGTCCCAAACCCTAGAAACTTCTGGGGAAACCAGAGACGAAACTAACTTAACACTACAAAATGCAACCCTAGAACAATCTAACGCTGAAGGGGAAATTCTTTGGAAAATACAAGTAGATGAGGCAAAATACAGTCCAGACCGCCAAACAGCCAATTTAACCGCAGTTAAAGGCAATATTTTCCAAGATGGTGAAATTGTATTACAAGTCAAATCCGATTACGGGGTAATTCAACGAGACGGGGCCCAGATTTTTCTCAGAGATAACGTAGTAGCTGTTGATCCCCGTAATAAAGCAGTCCTCAAGAGCGAAGAAGTGGAATGGCAACCCGAAACCTCCTTATTAACCGTTCGCAAAAATGTACGGGGTTCTCATCCTCAACTCGAAGCATCTGCAAATGAAGGCAAATATAACGCCCGTGAACAAAAATTAGAATTAACAGGGAAAATTAAAGCCACCTCAGAAGCAAGACAGTTACAATTAAAAACAGAAAAGTTAATCTGGCAAATTCCCAAACAAACTGTCATTGGCGATCGCTTTTTGACCATGATTAGATTCCAAAACAAAACTATTACTGATCGCCTTGTGGCCAATAAGGCCAGGGTTCTTTTAGATAAAAAACAAGTCATTATTAAAGAAAATATTGAATATAAATCCCTTCAACCACCCCTACAAATAGCCACCAACGAAATTATTTGGCACTATCAAACCCGTCAAGTTTATTCCAGTCAACCGGTTCAATTGATTCAATACGATCAAAATGTTACCGTCACTGGTAATCAAGGTCATGTTAACCTAGCAGAAAATATAGCTTATCTTAAAGGAGGAGTTCGAGGAATCAGTCCCATGAACGAGAGTAATTTGTACTCCAATAACTTAACCTGGAATGTAGTGGCCCAAACCATTGAAGCTCATGGTAATGTAATTTATGAGCAAAATCGAGACCCTAAGTTAAATCTGACTGGAGAAAAAGCCGTTGGTACTTTAGTGGATAATAATATTGTTGTCACTAATAGCGATCGCCAAGAACGGGTTGTTACCGAAATTTTCCCTGAATAAAATGAGTTTAAATCCTTCTATTGTTCTCGTTAATCTTAATAATATGTTTAACGAGCGTATTAGTCCTGAGTTACAAGAAGCTGGTTATACACCGATTATTGTTGATGATAGCCATCAAGTGCTAGAAAATGTCAAAATCCATCAACCAGCAATGGTGGTAATTAATCGGCAGCATAATGATAACACAGGATTTTCTTTGTGTAGTCAGTTAAGAAAGCAGCAAAAGTCCATCATTTTAATTATGATGATTAATGCAGAAACAGTCGAAGAAAGGGTTGCTTGTTTGGAAGCAGGAGCCGATGATTATCTAGTGAAAACCGATTATAGTCCAGCACTATTAAAGTTAGTTTGTTTTTATTTAACACCCACTCAAACTGCTAAAGAACAATTACAATATAGTGATATCATTCTTGACTTGACAACTAGAAAACTTTTTGTTAACAATAACTCTATTGAGTTAACAATGAAAGAATTTGAGTTACTTAAATATCTCATGTCTCATCCCCAAGAAGTTTTGAGTAGAGATAAAATTTTAGAAAATGTTTGGGGAGATGAATTTCAAGGGGAATCTAATGTAATTGAGGTTTATATCCGTTATTTACGGATCAAAATCGAAAACGAGGATCATAAACGTTTAATTCATACAGTTCGAGGTGTGGGTTATGTTTTGCGCGAAGGGTAACTTCAATAATTAACAATTAACAATTAATAATTAACAATTAATAAAATTTTGAACTATAAAAAGTTATGTTTAAAACAATCAGTTCCATACTTTTAATTGGTATTTTTTTAGTGGGATGCTCCCCTTCAACACAAGCAGAATATTCTAAAGATGTGAACAAAGAAATTACAGAAAACGGTCAACTGCTTCCCATTGAAGCTACAGTTACTATTGATAATACCCTGATAGAATTGGAAGTAGCGAAAACCCACGAACAACAACAAATAGGGTTAATGTATCGTCAATTCTTAGACAAAAATAGGGGCATGATTTTTGTATTCGAGGAGTTACGTCCTCTTAGATTTTGGATGAAAAATGTTAACATTTCTTTGGACATGATTTTTCTGATCGATGGCAGAGTAAAAGCCGTTTTGTCCAATATTCCCCCCTGTAGCCTTGATCCCTGCTCAACTTACGGACCGGACGGTTTGGCTAACCAGGTAATTGAACTACCAGGAGGAAGGGCTAAAGAATTAGGCATTGAACCAGGTGATCAACTGGAAATTGAATTTACAGAAAAGACATCTTTTAATCCTTAAAATAATAATGATTTTTATTAATTTATGTTTTGAAAAATATCTATAGATTTTCTAAATTATTTATAATACAATCTAGACGTAGGATTAAGGGAAGACTTTATCTTCCACAGTAAAAAGCCTTATGGTTCTGTGACTGCTTTACTGATGGTCATTAATAGGGCAATTGATGGTGTGAAGAGAAAAAAGGAAAATAGGGGAATTATTAAACTAAAAAAATAATTTCTCTGATAATGTGAGGAGTTTAGAAGGAAACAGAGGATAAATATCGACAAGTATCCTAGTAACTCAGTATTTAGGCCCCTCTCGGGGAAAGATTTGTCTAGATCAATGAACTCAAATATCAATAAATTATTACGCCTAACAACGATCATGACAGACTTACAAAACCAAGACTACTATTTTTGATTCATTCTCAAGGTAAGATAATTATGCCACACACCACATCTCCACAATTTTTGCGTTTTCTCCACGAAGAACTTTGTTTATCCGCTGATTCTATTGCCATTGCCCAACGTTCTATGAATGAAACTAAAGGGCCTTTACCGATGCTACTCTGGCAATATGGTTTAATTAATTTGAACGAGTTGGATAAAATTTACGATTGGTTAGACGGTTCGGTTTACCCGAGTAATCAAGATTTATAATTGAGTATAATTCTTTAAATTGAGAATTTTCTAAGGATACGGGGAACACTAAAACAAACGACCTTTTGGACTTTTGATATGATTCCCCAATCTGAAAATTTGCCTATCCATGTTGATAGCTTACTAGAACTTTTTTGTCAAGAACCCACACTGCGATCCCAACAAGATATCAGTACCATTGAAGCATCGTTAAGAAAAGCAGTTTCTCCCCAGTTTGAAATTGTTTTTGCTGGTGCATTCAGTGCTGGAAAATCTATGTTGATTAATGCGCTTTTAGAACGAGAATTATTATACAGTGCTGAAGGCCATGCAACGGGGACAGAATGTCATATTTATTATGCCGAACCGGAACAAGAAAAGGTAGTTTTAACTTTTTTGAGCGAAGCAGATATTACAGAACAAGTTAACCTGATTTGTCAAAAATTAGGCATTGATAAAGTTCCTGATATTAATAATCCTGAAGTTAAGAATATCTTAACTTCAATGGGTCAAAAAATCATCGCACAAGAAGGGGGAGAAAGTAAGTCAGAAAAAGCTAAACAAGCTAAAGCATTGATACTTTTATTAGAGGGATTTAGCAATAATTGCGATCGCATACATCCCCTTAATGCGGCCACTTATTCTATGGAACAATTTAACTTTTCTAACTTGACAGAAGCTGCAAGTTATGCTATGCGAGGCAGCAATAGTTCAGTGTTGAAAAGATTAGATTATTATTGTCATCATCCCCTATTAAAAGATGGTAACGTTTTAGTTGATATGCCGGGGATTGATGCACCGGTTAAAAAGGACGCTGAGGCAACTTATAAGAAGATTTCTGATGCGGATACTTCGGCGGTTGTTTGTGTCTTAAAACCCGCTTCTGCGGGGGATATGAGCATAGAAGAAACGGAACTTTTAGAGAAGATGCGAGAAAATTTAGGTATCCGCGATCGGGTATTTTATGTATTTAATCGCATCGATGAAACTTGGTACAATGGCCAACTGCGTCAACGTCTAGATAGTTTGATTCAAACTGAGTTTAAAGATAGCTCTCGGATACATAAAACCAGTGGATTATTAGGGTTTTATGGTAGTCAAATAAAACAGACTAATAGTAGCGATAGTTTTGGACTAGATACCCTGTTTTCTGAGAGTGTAAAAAGCATAGGAGGGGAAGAAGAAACTCCCCAGTTTGTTAGCGAATTTAACAATTATTGTGCTAATTCTGGTAAGTTGACTCGCACTGATTTTAAAGTATCGGTTAATGGTTACGAGACACCCAATGAAAATTATGTCCGTATTTTAAGCGAGTGGGGAAACCCCTTAATTAATCAGTTGATTACTGATAGTGGTATTGAGGAGTTTCGGGACTCTATTACTCGTTATTTGACAGAAGAAAAAAGACCTCAGTTATTTGCGACATTAGCGGATGATTTACAACCTTTGTGTATTGCTTTACGGCAGCATTATTTAAATCAATATCGAGACTTAGAGAGTCAACCCCGTGAAATTGATGCTATGAAAGCACAGGAGTTAAATCGGTTAAATCATGAGTTACAAGAAGTGGGAATACAGTTCCGAGAACATATTGAGCATGAAGTTAATGAAATTGTGGTTAATGGGGATCATTACTTTGAAGAAGACTTCAACAAATTGAAAGCGAGGATGGTTAGTCGGTTAGATGAATTATTACAAACTTTTTCCGTAGCAAATGCTCATCGTCGAGCAGCTATAAGTCATCCACGTAATTCTACTGTTCCCTTGATTGCCATTTTAGTTGAAGCTTTGTATTATCTAGCTAATGAGTTAGAAGATGTATTCGTGGATGGGGTGACAACTCTGGTTTCTGAATTTTGTCAACGACTGTTACACCGTGTTAAACAAACGGAATATTACCGTAAGTTATACCGTTTATTGGGGAACGATGGAGGAGTAGAAACCCAGTTGAAAGAAGTAGAAAAAACATTGATTGCTGCTTTGGTGAGTGAGTCTAAAGTTGAATGCGATCGCTATGTAAGAGAAAGTCCCAGATTTTATGATGAAGGTACTTTTTCTATCTATCAGTTTCGTCAAACATTACAACAAACTTCTCAAGTTTATGATTGTAGTAGCATGGTAGAAGCGGAACCAGCGATCCGTCAATTATTAAAGTTAGATTTTGAACCCAAAGTATCAGCAACCATCCGTAAACATTTTCGTCAAACCATTAATATGACGCTCAAAAGTCAATTATTACCCATGGCCGAGCAACAAGCAGATATTATTTTGCAACAGTACGATCAAGCAAGAGACTATTTAGGGCAAACTTTGGAACAAGAAGCACAGGAAAAAATTGCTCATAATATACGGTTACAAGGGGAAATTAAAGAGAAAATTGCTACTTATAATGAGGCCGTTCCAGGGATTAATAATTGTCTCCAAAGTATGCAAGTTTATGAGCGTCAATTACCTTTAATTAATCAGGGAAGCTTCCAAGATAAAGATATTAAGTCTGATCTTGAAGTGAACAAAATTTCTGTTAATAATGGTCACAACTCAAATATTGATGTTGAGGTAGTTGATCTAGTTTAGATTTTTCTAGGGTGGGTAATACTCACCCCACTGTTTTGTACAAATTTTCAACAATTTTTTGATGTATATTATGAGTAACAAACAATTATTAACAACAAATAAATACTTGAAAAATGACGATGATGTGATGGCTTTTTCTCCTGATTCTTTAGTGAAGGTATCTAAGGTTAAAGATGCAATAACTTCTTTTATGAAGAGTCGATTCTTAAAAGTCTTAACTGATCATTTTCATCATATAGGAATAAGAGGAGAATTCATAAATAGCTTTGATGTTTTTAAATATGGACAAAATTGTGAAATATTACAAGTGGGTTCAAATGGTTGGAAAAAAGGAAAAATAAGACTAAAAGTTAGTTTAGAGTTTATCCCTGATGAACCAGAAATCAATGAAATAGAATCACCTTTAGATGATATTCGTCAATCAATGAATTAACTATAAATCTTTGTAGGGTGGGTTAAGTAACCAGTAAACTTCGGAATTATTCTGATAGTAAAATATTTACTTAGCCCACCACCTAAACTATAATTAAATTAAACAATAAATTAGTAAAATTTCCATGAATAACAATCTTGAATCAAATAACAAAATAATATTATTAAATCCAGATGATATCATTTCCGTATCTTCACAACATGATGTTATTTTAATAAAAAATAACACATTTAAAGTCCAAGAAATAATGAATAAGTTGACACATACAGTTAAAGATGCACATTGGTCTGATGTTAATAAATGGTCTGTTGAAGGTGTAGAATGTGAAGTATTAATTCCTAATAAAACATGGCAAAAAGGAAAGGTTAAATTTTGCATAGAGTTTATTCCCGATGAACCAGAAATCAACGAAATAGAATCACCTTTAGATGATATTCGTCAATCAATAAATTAACCGTAAATCTTTGTAGGGTGGGTTAGGTAACAAGTAAAATTCGGGATTATTCTGATAGTTAAATATTTACTTAACCCACCATCTCAACTATAATGATAATAGGGTAAAATCAAATAAAATAGAAAGGTTCAATATACAAAGCATGGAAAATATTACCATTCAAGTTGATTCTAAAATTGCCAAAGCTTACCGAGAAGCTGATCCTAATAAACAGCAAACTATGGTTCATATTTGGAAACTTATTATTGATGAAATGTTAAAAAATGATAATTTTGAAGACATTGTTGATGGAATTCGCCAAGAAGTAAAAGAAAAGGGATTAACTCCTGAAATTTTAGAAGAATTACTGAAAGATGAGTAAATTACGAGTTGTTTTAGATACTAATATTTTAATTAGTGGATTATTATTCTCACCTTCGACTCCCCAACAAGTGTTTGATGGAGTAATAGCTAAAGAAAATATACTAATTTCTGATGATACTTTTCAAGAATTATCGCAAACCTTAATTCGCCAAAAATTTGATAAATATCTATCCTTAGAAAAGCGAGTTAAGTTTATCTCGAATTTAACAAAAACAGCAGTGATAGTTAATATCACTGAAAGAGTTAATATTTGTCGAGATCCGAAAGATAATAAATTTTTAGATTTGGCTATTTCTGGAAATGCTACTCATCTCGTCACAGGAGATAAAGACTTACTAGAATTATCTGCTGTTAGAAATACTTTAATTATTACACCCAGTCAATTTTTAGCTGTTGTAGGGTGGGTTAAGTAACCAGTAAATTCAGGGATTATTCTGATAGTTAAATATTTACTTAACCCACCACCTCAACTATAATAAAATTAAACAACAATCACACAAAAAAGCATGAATAATAATCTTGATACAAATAATAAAATAGTCTTAGATTTACACGATAAATCAGATAGTGTATTATTGGTAAGTGAATCATCTATTAAAGTTAAAATTTTAATGGAAAAAATGAAATATGCTTTTTCAACCGAAGGATTTAAGGAGTTAAAGTCTTCTATATCTAATATTGCTAATTTATACTATAGTGGAGACATTTGGTTTAATAATGGAGTAGATTGTGAATTATTAGAAGCAGGAAAAAATAGGAAAAAAGGAAAAGTTAAAATTAATATACAACTAGAATTTATACCCGATGAACCTGAACCTGAAATTAAGGATAATGATTCAGTATTAGACGATATTCGTCAATCCATTAATTAATAATAAATCTTTGTAGGGTGGGTTAAGTAACCAGTAAATTTAGGGATTATTCTGAGAGTTAAATATTTACTTAACCCACCATCTCAACTATAATTAAATTCAAGAAAAATCAAACAAAATAAACACAGCAATAAATATGAATAATAACGAATTTAGGCTCTACTGAGATTGTGGTATAGAATGTATAAAAATACACAAAAAACCTGTGATGGGTTACGGCGCAAATCAAAAGTTATAAGGTTTACCGAAAAATAATCCCTGCTCCTAACCCATCCTACGAATTATAAGTTTTGCTTATAACCATAAGTTCAGGAGAGCAAAATTTTAGAATACTTACTAAAAAATGATGAAGAAAACCCCAAGAATAAAAATCCCAAAGTCCGTTAGAAATTATGTTTTTCACAGAGACAACTATCAATGTCAAAGTTGTGGCAAAAAAGAACAAGAAACCCAGTTAAACATCGATCATATTATTCCCTTAGCAAAAGGAGGAAGTAATGATATCAGTAACCTACAAACCCTATGTCAAACTTGTAACCAACAAAAAAAACATCATTTTGATCCTCGCTTTCGTCGTCACTTTACCTAATTAAACCACTATATAGCAATCAGTTTTCAGTGGTGAGAATTAAGGAAAGCTGATCCCCCCTAACCCCCCTTACAAAGGGGGGAACTAAAGGGGGGATATTGAGGGTATCATGAATTATTCGGAGATTAATATAATTAATAACCATGACTAAATTAGTATTATTCGATCACGATGGCGCAATTGATGATTTTTTGGCAACATTATTATTAATGACTATGCCTAATATAGAAGTTTTAGGCATTATTGTCACCCCTGCTGATTGTTATATTAATGCTGCTTTAAACGTAACTAGAAAACTACTTGATTTAATGGGATGTGATCCTATTCCCGTAGCAGAAAGTACCGTCAGAGGAATTAATCCTTTTCCAGCTTTATACCGTCGTGACTCTTTAATAATAGATAACTTTCCCATTCTTAACCAAGAAAATACCATCAAAACTCCCTTAGTTTCCCAAACCGGACAACAGTTTATGGTGGAAACCTTGCACCGTGCCTCCGAACCGGTTACATTGATGGTAACAGGGCCATTAACTACCGTTGCTACAGCTTTAGACATTGACCCCACCATCGAAAACAAGATTAAAGAAATAGTCTGGATGGGAGGTGCATTAAACGTTGCAGGAAATGTAGAAAAAGAGTTTGCACCGGAACACGATGGTAGCGCAGAATGGAACGCTTATTGGGATGCGATCGCAGTTCAAAAAGTTTGGCAAACTAATATTCCCTTGATAGTTTGTCCTTTGGATATTACCAATAAAGTCCCTGTTACCCCTGAGTTTATCCGTAGGTTAGCTAAACAAAGACAGTCTCAACTGTCAGATTTAGCAGGATTATGTTACGCTTTAGCTATACCTCAAGACTATTATTGTTGGGATGTGTTAGCAACTTCTTATTTGCATCGTTCAGATTTATTTTCCTTGAAGTCATGGCCAACCGAAGTGATCACAACAGGAACATCTCAAGGGAGAATTAAAGTAGTTGAGAAGGGACGAAATATCTTAGCAATGGATACAATTGATAAAGATCAATTTCATGATTATATTCTCCAACAATGGACAAAATTTTAGAATTTTTTAAAGATTAAATGATTGAGAAAGGGTAGAAATGGGTAGAAAGAGAGATAAAGGTGCATCTTGAAAGGGAATAAACTCATGTTTAAGATAAAATGCTTTAGCATGGTCGTCTATTGCATCCACCCTTACTGCAAACAGTCCAATGTCTTGAGCAGTCTTAAAAGTTCGTAATAGCGCATTTACAAGCAATTCTGACCCTAATCCTTGTCTTTGCACCGATTTATCCACTGCTAGTTTGCCAATTAATAAAGCAGGAATAGGATAAGTTGGCAGTTTTTTCTGATAAGTTTGGGGTAATGAGTCAAATTCAATTACACTTGCGCTTAAAGTATAATAACCTTGTATTTTTTGTCCTCTTTCTTCGGAAATTGCCACAAAGGTTTTAGCAATTCCTTTTTTATGGTTTTGACGGGCGTATTTTTTAAGGTAATCATTTAAAATCGGATAACCACAGTCAAACCCTTCCCGTTGATGTTGCTTTTCTATGGGCAAAAATAGCCATATTTTATTATTCATCACCATACTTTGCTTTATATTTTTGGATTGCTTCTTTTAGCTTTCCTTTAAGTGGGGGAGGGTTTTCTAAGGTGGAGAGTAATAAATCTCTATCTTGGTTAGATAAGATTAATCGTTCTTCTTGTTCAATTTCTTTCTTAGCAATGCGAATTAGGTGGAAAAGAGTATAAGAACTCAATGATACGCCTTTTAACCTTGCTGCACGTTCTAAGAGTTCTTTTTGTTCGGGGGTAACTCGCAAATCTAGACGACTACTTTTAGAATGAGACATAGAAAACGATTAGATACAAAGGCTAGGGTTATTTCTAGCTTAGTCATTTAGGCGTACATTGTCCACACAATATGTTGAAAAAATTAATAGTAGTACAGGTATATTGCCCGTTATCAATTTAATATAATTTTCGCCTTAATTTATCCAAAGCGGTACAACTGCTGAGATAACGAATAATATCCCGACTGCGATCCCCAAAAGTACATTTAATACTCTCCACCTCATCATTAGGGCCAGCAATACCAAGATAAACCAAACCAACAGGTTTAACCTCCGTTCCCCCTCCAGGCCCAGCTATCCCTGTAATACCAATACCCCAATCAACCCCTAAACGTTTTTTAACCCCATTAGCCATCTGTTGGGCTATAATATCGCAAACTGCACCCCTTTCCTCCAAAACCTCTGGGCTAACGTCTAAAAGAAAAATCTTAACTCGATTATCATAAGCAATCACCCCACCCCAAAAATAGTCCGAACTTCCGGCAATATCCGTTAACATCCCCCCTAAACCGCCACCGGTACAAGACTCTGCCACCCCAACAGTTTGCTTTTTGTTCCGTAACAACTGCCCTACCACCTTCGCCAAAGTATCATCATCCCGACCAAAATAGTCCTCTCCAGCGATTTTAATGATCTCTTGGGCTACTGGTTCAATAATAGTATTAGCTTCGGTTTCAGAGGTAGTTTTGCAGGAGATGCGTAAACGAACTTCCCCCAAAGAAGCATAGGGGGCCACCGTTGGGTTAGTCAGATCAAATAAATGGTTTACCTTAGCAGCCAAAGAAGACTCACCAATGCCCCTAAAACGCAGCATTCTACTAAAAATGATTTCTTTGCCCCAACCTTGGCTTTTCAGGTGAGGAACCGCCGTTTCTACCCACATCCGCTTCATTTCCGAAGGGACTCCAGGGAAAGTCATAATGGTTAAATTGCCTTGAGGTTGCCAGATCATACCGGGGGCCGTTCCGGTGGGGTTAGGTAAAATGGCAGCACCTTCAGGAATTAAAGCTTGTTTACGGTTATTTTCTGCCATCTGCCGTCCCCTAGCTTGGAACTTGCGTTGAATATCCTCTATAACCTCTGATTTTTCTACTAAGGGGGTATTGAAATGTTGCGCTATGGTTTCCGTGGTTAAATCATCGGGAGTCGGTCCCAAACCCCCAGTAAATAGTAGAATAGAAGACCTTTGACTAGCAATGGAGATTACTTCCTTGAGACGAGTCGGGTTATCCCCCACCACAGTTTGATAATAATGGGGAATACCTAAAATAGCTAATTCTTTGGCCAAAAATTGAACATTGGTATTAACAATGTCCCCTAATAAAAGTTCTGTACCAACGCAAATAATTTCTGCACTCATTCTTTATTGTCTGGTAGGACCACTTAATAATTCTACGGCATCACGGCCATCGATTTCTTGTAAGTAAACCTTGACTTGTTCACTGGAAGAGGTAGGTAATTTTTTTCCTGTAAAATCAGGATGAATGGGTAACTCACGATGACCCCGATCCACTAATACCAATAAACGGATCATTTTTGGTCTTCCATACTCGGTTACTGCGTTTAAGGCAGCCCGAATAGTTCTCCCTTTGTAGATGACATCATCCACTAAAATAACGGTCTTTCCTGTGAGATCAAAAGGAACTTTGGTTTTAGCAGGGGTACGGGTTTTAATGCGATCTAAATCATCTCGATAAAAGGTTACATCAATAGCACCCACTGGCACTTTTATATCTTCTAGTAGTTCAATTTGTTGAGCTAACATATTAGCTATAGGAACCCCTCTCGTGTGAATTCCTAATAAGATAATCTCCGATAAATCCCCAGATTTTTCGATAATCTGAGAAGCTAAACGAGTGATTACCCGTCGTATTTTTTCAGATGATAGTATCTTTTTGACCATTCTAATTTAAACCCTATCATGATGTGTGAACCTCGCCGTTAACGACGGAGTCTTATTTTAAGCTAACACGCATTTAAACTCCCCAAACTCCCCACACTCCCCACACTCCCCATCTCCCAGTCACCCCATCACCCCGTCTCCCAGTCACCCCGTCACCCAGTCACCCCGTCACCCAGTCACCCCATCTACCCACCTCCCAATTTCACCCAGTGGTATCACCCAAAAGGGTGAAGATTTTAATAATAGATTATCCTTCAATGAATGAGGTAAGCTGCTAGAATAATAAAAGGATACAACTTGGAAAGTCGAACAGCAATCAGGCGATCGCCAAATAATCATCACACACAACCTGTTTGTCTTCATGCTAAAAACTGTCCTTCACTTAAGGCAATGAAGGAAAGAGAAGACATTGACAAGTTGTTGAATGAAAAGTCAGATGAAGATCAAGAAACAAATTTTGTACGAGATTTTTTAAGTTATCTTGCCCTGTCCGCCTTTTGCATTATTTTGGGGCTTTTGATTGGGGTTCTAGGTTATCATTGGACAGCCCAACTGACTTGGTTAGATGCGACGGTTGAAGCGTCTATGATTCTCAGTGGCATGGGTCCTGTTAACCCTTTACTGACCAATGGTGCAAAATTATTTGCTTCCCTTTATGCCCTATTTAGCGGTCTAGTTTTTGTCTTAGCGATGGGTGTGGTTTTATCTCCTCTAATTTACAGTTTGATGAAACAATTACGCCTCAATAGATGTCAAAAAGATTAGACTTTCAGTAACCCTTCATATCTGGTTTCTACTTGAGCAATTAATTCCCGTAAACTGGGATCGTTTTCTAGTATTTCCCAAACTTGAAAAATATAATCGTCCGATACTTGATCTAATGAGCAGTTTCGCTCCGGTAGTAGAGATAAATATTGTTCTAAGATAATAGTCGTTCTTAATAACCATTGTCCTTTTTCCTCGTCTTCCATTTTTGCATATAGTTTTTTGCCATTTTTTAAAGCGGTTTCAACACGGGTTAATTTGGTTTTTTCCTGTTGAATCATCCATTGCTGCATATCGGTGGGATATTGTCTAAATTTTTCTCTAATTTTCATTATTAAGGGATAATTTTTTGATTCTCTCATCCTAACTTCCATTTTATTCAGAGCTATAAAAACAGCAGGAATAATTAAGCTTTTGCACAGTTCAAGAACTAAATTCTGAATAGATTCTACTCTCAAAATCTGAGATAGACTAAATCAGGAAAGACAAAATCATTTTCTAACCATGACTCATCCTAAACATTCCAACTCCTCTTTTCGTTACCTAATTGCAGGACTCAAACCCTTAGCTAGTGTGAAAGTTTGGGGTTCTGTGGGAATTATGGCACTGGTTGCTATGGTACTATGGCAATATTCCCTTCATCCTGAATGGTTAGGGAATGACCAGGGAACTGCTTCAAGTATTGATGGAGAATTTGAAGGAGAAGTTGGCAATAATGTGGATATTGGGGTAAAGATACAAGATTTAGAAGAAAATCGTCTAGATTCTTCAAGCATTCCCGTAGCTCCTCCCGAATTGCAAAATAACCCTCTAGATCAACTCACCCCGGACACAAATCAAAGCAATCCTTTCTTATCTCCCTCTGTGGATGGAAACAATCCAGAGATGAAGCAAAAACAAGCTCCCTCCATTAAGTTTGAACCCCTAATGCCCAGTGTCAAGAATTTGGGTTCTTTGTTTCCTCCTCTACAACCTTCTAAAAATAGAAGCAAACCCATTGAAATACCTGATGATTTGGAAAATGTAGAGACATCCCCCGAAAACCCTGCCTTAGAAAATGCCTTACAGGAAGTTTTTTCTCAAGACTTGCCAGAGGTTAACCCGTCCAATATATCCCCTAAAAATAATCAACAACCATCACCCAATCGCAACCGGCCAGCACAGCCTAATTATCAAACCTCCCCCGCTTCAGGAAGAAATAACCCTTACTTTAACCAACCTCAGACTCAACCCAATAATTCCTATCCCTACACTTCTCCTCAACCTTAGGTGATTTCCGAGAAAGCTTTTCCCATAGGGGGTAATCGCTTGGACTAAAGGCTTTCAAGAAATAAAAGGAACAGAGAGTTAGCGGATCTTGGTACACAACTTTAAAATTTCATAATTGGCTTGTCTGAAAAAACAGAAGAAATAGATTAAAATGAAGAGGTAAAAAGATTAGAGAGAGTAAATTGAGGCTAAAACAGACAAATCATCCCTTAACCCCGTCGATGGTCGATGATTTACGTTTAGCAGCCTCAAAAATGACGGGAGCAGAGCGTCGTTCATTTCAAGCTGAAATGTGTCTCAAGTATTGTGGAGGAAGTGCCAGACAAACCGAAATCGTGTTTGGTTGGGGGAGAAAAAATGTTCAACTTGGATTACATGAAAAACGAACTGGGATAGTGTGTTTAGGATTACAATCAGTCAATAGTGGATGTAAAAAATGGGAGGAAAGATACCCAATAGTTGCCCAATCATTGAAAGAAATAGCCGAAGCTCACGCACAACAAAACCCCACATTTAATAACCCCATTGCCTATACAAGATTAACGGCGGCTGAAGCCATTAAACAATTAAGAAATCTAGGATATAATGGAGAGGAGGTTCCTGCTGCTTCGACAATGGCAGATATTTTAAATCGTTTGGGCTATCGATTAAGAAAAGTGGTAAAAGCTAAACCTAAAAAAAAATCTCGGAGACGGACGCTATCTTCGAGAATATAGAGAAAAAAGATAGAAAAAAAGACCCTTCTGTGAAACGTTTAAGTATGGATTGTAAAGCAACTGTGGAAATAGGAGAATATTCACGTGGCGGACAAACCAGAGGTTATAATCAAGCTCAAGATCATGATATGGGAACTAAAGAAAAATACGTTCCTTGTGGGATTGTAGATGAAGAGACAGGGCAACTTTATGTAACTTTTGGAAGTTCTTATAAAACGAGTGATTTCATGGTAGATAACTTGGAGCAATGGTGGACAAGTCTGAGTATAACTGAAAAGCAGCAACTAGAGAACATCCAAATTAAAGTTGATAATGGAGCAGAAAATAGTGGAATAAGAAGGCAATTTTTGAAGAGAATGGTAGAGTTTGCCGACCAAACTAAGAAATCTATTCAATTACTATATTTTCCTCCTTATCACAGTAAATATAATCCCATAGAAAGATGTTGGGGAATTTTAGAGAGGCATTGGAAAGGAACACTTCTGAGAAATGCTCAAACGATGTTAGCTTGGGTAAAAACTATGACATGGAAAGGCTTAAATCCGATAGTTAAGTTAAGTAAAAAAGTTTATCAAAAAGGAATTTCTTTAACGAAAAAAGAGATGAAGGAAATTGAGAAACGTTTAGAACGTAATCCTCACTTACCTAAATGGGATATTTTGATTAGACCCAGTTAGTCTAAAAAGTTAATAAGAGTGTAAAATTAAGTGAATTTCCTTTTTAAAAATAGTCAAAGCTAATTTAAAAGTTAGCGTATTTCTTTCTTTTAGATAGGGAGGTTTTTGTTCGCGGAAAGTATCCGCGAACAACTTTTTATTTTTCCCTTTTCGCTTATTTGAGATGTTCTACAAACAGATTCTGAGAATGGGTGGGAAACTTTTTCTTGGAAATCACCTAATGAATACCTTGAAAACATTGAAATATCCACCTCAAAGTCGGACGCAATGTTACTTTCCCTACTTGATTATTTATTCCTTTTTTGACTCTTTTTAAACAATTTCTTAATTCTCTTTGCCCCAAGTTATAAATCAACAAACACAAAGACATTAAAAATAACATTGTTTCTATTCTTTCTGGTTTTTCAACGAAGAAACTATCAGTAAAAAATAAGGGATCTTTCAAAAATTGAAATCCTCTTTCCGTAGATTGCTGGTTTTTATAAGTTATCAGAATTTCACTAGCTTCTAATTTATTTTCCTCTACTAAGTTAGTTGCTAAAATAAATTTTCCTGCTTCTTTAGTCTTTCTACTTATCTCTTCATCTTTTTTGATGATCAGACTAATCATTTTATAAATCTTTTCCTTTTTTTTCGAGTAAGTTTCAATCAGTTCAACTTCTTTTATTTCCAACAATCTCAATTTTTTATTAATAGCTTTTAATTTATATCGAGCAGCTTGAGGATGTTCAAATTCTTCAGATTGTATTTCTTTAAGAAATTTTTGGGATTTCTTCTCTTCTTGGGAAAGTTGTTTTTCTAGTTTTTCCAAATCACTTTTCTGTCTTTTTTCACTCAAGACTATTAACCAAGTTTGCTTGATTCCACCATAAGTAACAATTTCTTCTTTCCAGGTATAACTTTCTAAATTTAGGTCACTTCTTTTTTCTTTATCTTCATCTTTTACCTCTTCCACCTCTATATTTTGCACTAATTCTTTTGCTTTTTTTATGGTCATTGGAACTCTCGTTATCCATTTTAAATGTTGGATTAGTTGGAGATTTTCTTGACCATATAAAGCACTATCACAAACCATGATACTATCAAACTTTATTTGCTTTTTGAATTCTACTAAAACTTTTCCAAATACAGCTTTATCAGATTCATTTCCATCTCCTACTCTCACAAATAATGGAATATCTCCATCTTGGCTTGTTATTAAATCCAAGACACATTGTTTTAAGTCTGGTCTATGATCCCGAGAATATCCTTTCTTAATAAAAATTGGTCTTTCTTTAATAATTTTTTCTTCTTCCTGTTTCTCTTTATCTTCTTCCCTTTTATATTCTCCATCTAAATGAAATGATGTGGAATCTAAATGGGAGTATTTAAGGTCTATTTTAAATTTTTTAATTACTTCTAAAACTACTTCAATAAAAATATCATTTAGTCCATATTTATATAATTCATCCATTACTCTCCCAATTTTATCATCATTAAGGTAATCAGGTTTAATTCTTTCTCCTAACAATTTCTCAATGGCTTTATCTTGAAAAAACTGACTGAATAAATATAGAGGTCTTGAAACAAATCCTAGTGCAGCTTGGCGAAAGTAATCCACCAGATTTTTACAGAAACTTTCGTGACTAGCCACGACAATGTGTTTCAATGAAACTAACGGAAGAATCTCGAAGTTGATGTCCATGATAAAAGCATTGCCAATTAACCTCTCCAACCTACAGAAAACAGTACTCCAACAAATAGTGAGAGGGACAACAAACCCCTATCGCCTTGTTAGACGAGCCAAGCTAATCTTAGCCGCAGCATCAGGAGAGAGCAATAGTTCGATTAGTCGAAGATTAGAATTAGACCGAGTACAAGTGCGTCAGTGGCGATCGCGATGGTTTGAGGAGAGAGAAAAACTGAGTGCCGCCGAAGAACAACAGGTAACGGAGAAAGCATTAATGGTCTTGATCAAAGGAATTTTAAGCGATCGCCCAAGACCTGGAACAACAAAATCCTTTACGGTCGAACAAGTAGTCCAGATTGTAGAGATCGCTTGTGAAGAATGTGAAAAATCAGACAGACCAGTGAGCCATTGGACACCTTCAGAGTTGGCGGATGAAGCCATAAAAAGAGGAATTGTCGAAAAGATTTCCCCCCGTAGTGTGGGGCGTTTTTTAAAAAGAAGCGACATTACAACCACATCTCGTTCGTTACTGGTTAAATGCCAAAATTGATGATCCCTTAAAATTTAAAAAGCAAGTCAAATATATCTGTGAACTTCATCAAGAAGCTAAAACTTTGTTAGAACAAGGAATTCATTTAATTAGTACAGATGAAATGACAGGGATTCAAGCTCTTGAGAGATTATTTCCGAACAAAAGAATCAAGCCTAAACAAGTAGAAAAAATCGAATTTGAATATGAAAGACACGGAAATTTAAGCTTGATTGCGAACTGGGATGTGGCAAGAGGAAAAGTTGTTAGTCCCTCTATTGGACCGACAAGAACAGAACAAGATTTTTCTGAACATATCCAGAGAACGATTAAGATTGATGAAAAAGCAGAATGGATTTTTATTGTAGATAAACTCAACACTCATAAATCGGAAAGCTTAGTCAAATTAGTAGCAGAAAGCTGTGGAATTACTATTGATTTGGGGAGAAAAGGAAAGGAGGGGATTTTGCAATCTATGGACAGCAGAGCAGATTTTTTATCAGATGAATCTCATCGAATTAGCTTTGTTTATATTCCCAAACATACATCGTGGCTTAATCAAATTGAGTGTTGGTTTTCGATCTTAGTCAGGCGTTTACTCAAAAGAATTACTGTCCGTTCAACTGAAGAACTATCCCAAAAAATTCTCAATTTTATTGATTACTTTAATCAACATTTTGCTAAGCCGTTCGTTTGGAAATTTAAGGGCTTTAAAGATCATAAGTGACTGGTGGATTATTTTTGCTAAGCTGCACTAGCATAAACCTGTATTTATTATACGATATACCTAAAGAACGATATTCTAATGGCTATTGACTTGAGGATTTCTTGTGCTGTTTCATAGTGGTTATCCCCTTTTAACCCTGCTTCCATCCTGGTTTTACTAAGTCCAAAACGGAGGGTTATGTCGTTACTCTTAGGATTTTACTCCTTTGATTCCGAGTTTGGCTCCTTTAGCCAACAAACCAACAGTTATTCTGTTATAAAGGTACAGAACGGGCTACACACTTATACTTGGTACAAGCTTTCTAGCCCAACGAATCACACCTGAACTTCAAGGGGAGGTAGCAACAGGTAAGGAAGATATAACAAAAGTTAGACAAGAATTGAAAGAGAAAGAAGAAGACTTAAACAAAAGAATCTCAGAGATCACAGGATTGCAAAGGGATGTTGAGACAGTTGGTAATTGCTTAACCGGTGTGTTGGAAGCTTTCCAAGAAATAAGTCAAGATAATGGACCAGACGCTCTTATAATTCTAGGAAGAGTAGAAAAAGACTGCGAAAAATCTGGGGAAATTCTTGAGGAAATTGAAAATCTTGAGACTTCCTTAGATGAAGTTACTCAAGATAGTTTGGAGTTAATTAGGGTTTGCTGAAAAAGTTTCTCCAAAATTTATGCCACTTTTGACCAAGAATTTTCTGACAAATCAATAAGTTTTAGTACATAAAAATTGTTTAAAGTATAATCAAAATTAATGAAAGGCGGTTTGATGAGTTCCCCTGTTCTATTATTAGTAAATAAGGACAAAAAAAGCGACAAAAACTGCCTCAGAAGTTTAGAAAGATTGACAACTAAAAATGTAATAGCAATGGATGTAATGGAGGTTTCAGGGAGTTTTGTCATCACGAGATTTAGGCTAAATCTTCGTTTAGCTTGTCCAAACTTTTCCTCAATAGCATTACGGAAGCATTCATCGGAGTGGGCTTGTTTCTTTTCTTCTTCACTGACATTTTTCGGAGGTCTTCCTAACTTCGGACCACTGATTCTTATCCCTCTTTCCTTACACCAATTTCTGTTTTCCCTAGTTCGATAAATTTTATCTACATGGACGGATTCGGGATAATAGCCAAACGTTTCTTTATACTTTTCTACTTGTTCTTTTAAATGACAAGATTCATTGAAGTTTTCCCAACTTATTTTGTCTAGAAACACATAGTTATCTACACAGCTTACTGAGAGTTTAGCTCCAAACTCTATTGGTTTTCCTACTTTTCCCCTCACTATTGGACGAATATGCGGTTGAGTTAAACTTACAATTCTTTGAGGAACACTCTGGGTATTATTCTCCCACATTGACTGTTGTTGTTCATAAACTTTTTTGATAGTCTCTAGACAATTTTTCTGTCTTTTACTCAGATTTTCCAGGGAAGCCCCAGCTTGAATTAAGTCTTCTATATTTCCTAAATTTTTCTTAAGGTATTTTAACTGTTTCCCGATAGCTTTTCTTCTTTCTTGATAAGATACTTTTCGTTTTTTAGCTACTTTTAAGTATTCCTTTCTAGCAATTATTCTAGAAGTTCTCGGCTTTTTTCTCAATTTTACTCTTAATGGTTTATAAAGATTATCTATTATTCTTTCTGTCTCAATTCTGGCTTGATTTAATATGCCTAAATCCGTTGGGTATTTGATGTCTGCTGGCGCACAAGTCGCATCTAAAATTAGTTTACCTTTATTTTTTATTTTTTCTCTTTTTTCTTGGAGACAATCCTTTTTTTTTACTTCTTTATCACTCTTGTCTATTTCTCTTTTTACTATTTTTTTATTGATTTTGTTTATCAATTCTCCATCAATTCTTTTCCTAAAATGAACTAGCATTGAAGATTCCAGTGGTGGCTCTTGTTGATAACAATTTAAACCTATAAAGTATTGTAGATAAGGATTTTCTCTAATCTGTTCTATAGTTTCTCTATCACTTGTTCTTAATTTTTCCTTAATAATTAATGTCCCTAATGCCATTCTAAATAGTTTGGCTGGCGCACCTTTTTCTGCTGAAAAAAGTTTAGCATATTCTTCCTCAAAATCATCCCAAGGTATCAACTCTGCCATGATTACCCAACGATTATTGGGGGACAATTTGCCCTCGAAAGGTAATTCAAATTTTTCTGGGGGCGGTAAAGGTTGCTCCTCTTTTCGATACATTTGTTCTTGACCAACAACTGGGAGGTGTTTCTACCAATTATAGCGGTTTGTAGCCGACAAAGCTGATCTTTTTTGCGATCGCGAATATGGGTGTAACCTTTTAAAGAATAGGGTTTTGCTTTTATTCAGCAAACCCTAATTAGTGTTTTTGATAAATAAATAGAAGCTAATACATTGAAATAAGACATCATAATACTAAACTGATCACATAAGGTTTACTCTCATTATTTAAAAGATAAAAAGCGGTTTTACCTCAGATAACAAGTTTTCTGTCTCTGAGTTAACAACACTGGATTCATTAAGAGCATACCCAAATGCGATCTAAATCTTGGACTTTGGACAAAAAAAGTTTGTTAGCGTATATTTTACGCTAAACTAAAATCCCAAAATATCGGCTCTGTATCAGTCAATAAAATTGGCTGACAAATAGGGCTAATCTATAGATTCTGAGGAAAACTAAGGAGCTTTTAAGTTTTCAGTTGATTTTTTGCTCCCTTTCTTGATAACATCATGACGAGTTCGTGGGGCTTTTTTGTAACCTTTAATACGTCCGGAAGAAAAACCTCGACGTTTGGGAAATTTGGCGAAAGTCCCCAAGGTCGTAATTATTCTTGAAAAGTCTCCTTGAACTAGACTAGGGGTGATTTTGATGGATTTATTAGTCTTCAAATACTGTTCCCAATCACGGGGTAAAACCACAGCTAATTTTCTGGCAGCCCACAAATTTACATAAGAAAGAAGTGTTAGTTTAAACCAATTTTCTTCATGATGTACATCGGGAGTTAAATAAGATGTCATCAATAATCTTTGTTTACCAAATCGAAAAAGATTTTCCATGTCATAACGTTGTCGATAACACTGATAACAATCAACTAAACTTAACTCATCGCGCCGAGAACCAATAACAATAAGCCACATAGGTTTCCAAATACTATTTCTTTCTTGATCTCTGACAACAATCTGGAGTAAAGTAAAGGGGTGATTGTTCATTTTATAGTTTTTAGTTCCTCTCATTAACATCTGTTTCCATCCCGAAATAGTCACTGTTAATTGACGACCTTTTTTCGTTGTAAAGGGAACATGATGAACTTCATCAGGTTCAGCCCAAGTTTGGTCATCTTTAAGGTCAAATTTATCCCCATACCAACGGGGATGTCCCGAAGTTTTGGCTTGATTTGGGTCCCGAATAAATTGACGATAAAAAACTCGGTCACTTCTAACTCTTGTAATAGTAACTACGTCTTCATGCTTAACTTGTTCCCCAATAAAATCCTTTTGGCTGTAGTCACTATCAGCCACTAAGACAGATAATTTATCAGAAAATAAAGAACTTTGCCAGATTTTTTTTAGTTGTTGATTGCCTTGATTTACTCCTTTATGTTTAGAGGGGACTCGCTCTCCTGATAAGGGGACAGCCCAAGGGACTTTTTCTGTGTCTATTTGGTCAGGTAAAGCGCAGACAACGGAATAACAATGTCCAATATTAATGGGTTTATTTCCCTTAATTGGATTGGGGTAATGAATAAAGGTTTTATCCGCTAACGTTTCGGCAAACGGTCGTGGACAGGGAGTTGTGTCAATACCAAATAAGTTATAATATTTTGAAATGGGAGGAATTGTTCTCGATACCGCTGAAAATAAAGTCTCAATTCTCTGTTCATAATTAGGGTCAGTTTGAGTGGGTAAAAACTCTTGAATTCCTCTATATAAACTGTTATAATCTCTTCTAAATAAAGGATTGAGAGACAATTCAACGACTGAGTGAGCTTGTTGGTTACTGGAGAGGGCCTCGAGTAATTCTATAATAGTTTCTTTTCTAGCTTTTAGTCCTTGGAAGAGGTTAGACCTCCACACCAGGAATTCCTCGACAGAAGTAGCCGTTTCATTTTTGGTCATTTTCAAAATTTATTACCTTATAAATTAGCGGAATATATACGCTAACATCAAAAGAGGTTGTTTGTTACAGTTAAGGCTAATGTCATCACATTCCGAACTTAAGACCAGTCAAGATGTCCACCTGAGAGCCAAACAAATTAAGAGTCTAATTCGCTCTCTTAAACAGAAAATAAAGAAAATTGAACGGGAAGGGGAAGTAGCACCAGCTAATTGTCATATTATTCGTTATCAGGTTAATGGAAAGGGAACAATCTACTGGTATTACAAACTACAGGCTGCTGAATCAATTTTTCCTATGGCCACTAATAATGAGAAAAAAACCAAATATAAATATTTAGGACGAGCCGGAAGTTCTGCTCATATTGATGCTGTAGAAAAACTCACTAGAAGAAATCTCATTGATGAATTAGAACGAGTCATTCAATCTCTAACTGAAAGCTACTTAGATATCTATATTGGAACCGAAACTGAATGAAGCTATTTAATATTTAAAATCCCCTAAAAAGATGGAAAGAGAGTTTTTAAAATCACCTTAATTCTCTATTTTAGCTCTGGAGATATGTTTAGCGTAAAATTTACGCTAACAATTGTTTTTTATCCAAAGTCCAATAAATCATATCATAAGAGTGATTTTTGTCGTGATCTCAATCATAGTCAACATTTAATCATACTCATAACTATTATGAATTACTGGCTACTCGAAAGTCCCATTATTACTGAAAGCTATTTTCAGTAGCCGTTCTCATTACTTATATGGAGAGTAGCGGACTTGAACCGCTGACATCCTGCTTGCAAAGCAGGCGCTCTACCAACTGAGCTAACCCCCCGAGTAGGATCACCGACAACTGATTGTGTCGATATTTTACTCACTCCCACCATTATACATATATTTATTTAAAATAGGCAAGGGGTGAAAGAAAAATTTTTTAAGCCGTCTACTCTCCTAATCTTATCTTCCATGGGCGTGAAGCACCCCAACTAAACTTCGTTATAGTTGGAGCTTCCAATTCGAAAAAGATTTAGGACGGTTTTATTCGTCTTCGAGGTTTCCCGTCTCATTGGCAGTTGCCTCCATAAGACAAGTCTTATTTTGGTCTTACACAGCCTCCACAGGCAGACTCTCACCTTCCGCAAGAGTTATTACTTTTCGTCCTACTAACCATATCTTCTGATTCCGAGATAGGGGGTTTTGGGCTTCCCTGAGTCTGGCGAGTACATACTTTATGCCACTGGGGCGGCCTCTTACACAGTCAGGTTGGTTGGCAACTAATTCACATATTTTAGCACAAAAAAGGAAAATGTGGACGCTGCGCGGGTTTATTTATTGGTTGGCATTCATGAAAGGCTGTATCTGCCGTCGCACGGCAGATTTTATAAGCCCCGTCCCTACCTAAAATGTTGATCTTTTTGTAGTATTTTTAGGTAGGGACTTCTGCCAAGATTCTGTTAAAACTATTAAACCCCTATTCACTGTCATTTGCTAGACTAACATGACTTATACTGTTGCTACGTTCTATAAGTTCTTTCCTTTTGCTGATTATGCTGAGAAACAGGGCTTATTCTTGGAATATTGCCAAAATCATCAGATCAAAGGAACTATATTATTATCTCTCGAGGGCATTAACGGAACTATTGCCGGAACAGCTACTAATATTGAAGCAGTAATTAAATATTTAGGCAAGGACAAACGTTTAGCTGACTTAGATGTTAAATATTCTACTGCTTCTGATCTTCCTTTTGAAAGGATAAAAATACGTTTAAAACGAGAAATTGTTACCCTGGGAATACCAGAAGTTAATCCTAATAAACAAGTGGGAAATTATGTTGAGGCTGAACAATGGAATGATTTAATTAAGGACGAAGAAACTATCGTTATTGATACGAGAAACAGTTATGAAGTAGATATTGGAACGTTTCGGGGTGCGATTAATCCTAATACCCATTCTTTTCGAGAATTTCCTGATTATGTACAGCACAATTTAGATCCTAAAAAACACAGAAAAATAGCTATGTTTTGCACTGGTGGAATACGCTGCGAGAAAGCAACATCTTTCTTATTGAAACAAGGTTTTTCTGAAGTTTATCATCTTAAAGGAGGTATTCTAAAGTATTTAGAAGAAGTTCCAGAGAGGGAAAGTTTATGGGAAGGAGAATGTTTTGTTTTTGATGAAAGAGTTGCTATTAAACATCAACTAGAAATAGGAAGCTATGAGATGTGTTTAGGTTGTGGTTATCCCATTTCAGAAACAAATAAAGCATCACATAAGTATGAAGAAGGTATTTCTTGTCCCCATTGCTATGATAGTTTAACCCAAGAAAAGATTGCTAAACAAAGAGAAAAACAGAGACAATTACTACAAAAGAAAAATATACAGTAAATATGATTCAAAATCTATCTGGTTATACCTTACCTGTCTTTGCTTGTGCATCGGCGATCGCTGCCTTATGGCACTTACAAAATAAAAATCACAGTGATACAGTTTCTCTAGATTTAATAGAACCAAAGAAAACAGTAACTATCCCTATTCAACAAGTAGCTAGAATCAAGCAAAATACTGCATTAGCTATTACGGTAAGTGTTCCAGGAGCTAATTTAGATTTGACCAGGAATACGCCAATATGGGCAATAGTTGAACTAAAAGAAAATAATGATAATAATGAGAAGGAACAAATTATAATCAAAGGAGGAGAAGGAATAGGTAAACAGATCAAGAATAATAATTACCCTGCTATTTATTCCTACGCAAATCAATTATTAAAGTGTAATTTAAAACAATATTTAAACCTAGGAGAAACTATAATTGTCACAATTATTTTACCCGAAGGAAAAAAGTTAGCAAAAAGAACATCAAACGAAGCATTTGGAATAGTGGAAGGACTCTCTTTATTGGGAACTTCTGGTATATCTCAACCCTTGAGTTCTCCCGATCAATTAGAGAGTTATCAACAAGAATTAAGAGAAAAAGCAAAACAATCTGATACCTTAGTATTTTGTATAGGAGAAAATGGGTTAAACCTTGCTAAACAAATGGGAATAAAAGAGCAAAATTCAATCAAAACTGCTAACTGGTTAGGCGCATTATTAGTAACAGCAGCTAGGGAAGAAATAGAGGATATTTTATTATTAGGTTATCATGGCAAACTGATAAAATTAGCAGGAGGAATCTTTCATACTCATCATCATTTAGCCGATGGAAGAATAGAAACATTAATAACTCATGGTGCAAAGATGGGATTGGAAACTGCCATTTTACAACAATTATTAGACTGTAAAACTACAGAAGAGGGATTACAGTTATTGATGAAAATAGATGCAGAAAATAATTATAATTGGACGGCAAGGATTTATAATTCTTTAGCAGAAACTATTGACAAAAGGAGCAGGAATTATGTTAAAAACTATATAGATTTTGATGTTAATATTGGTTCAATTCTCTTTGGACGCGATCGCCAGATTATTATGGTTAGTGAGGCAGGAAAATTGTTACAGAATAAATTAATAGTTTGAGAAATGTGTAATAAAATGATCAAAGTATAAAATAGTCTAGCTGCGCAAGTGCTGCCCCCTCCCTGACTCCTTTACTTTATATGCACGTTAAGTTTTTTTTGTCAATAGTAATTAACAAAAATTAAATATCATTGCCTTGGGAAAGGGAGAGCTTATGCTTCTCGCTTATTGATGGTCTTTCAAAAAGAGCAATCTTAAACTAATATGAATAATGCTGAATAAACCTTAACTGTAAAGTCAATTCTAGGAAATGGTAAATTCCGCCCCATTTCCTCCTCGTCATGTTTAGTCCGACGAGGTTGTTAGCGGTAAACTCAAAGATTAATGAACCAACAAATATTTGAAGAAGTACAAAAAATCGTCGTCGAACAACTTGAAGTCGAAGCAGACAAAGTGACTAAAGATGCCAACTTTGCCAATGACTTAGGGGCTGATTCTCTAGATACAGTAGAATTAGTAATGGCTCTAGAAGACAAGTTTGAGATCGAAATTCCTGACGAAGCAGCCGAAAACATTGCTACAGTCGAAGCTGCTGTTAAGTACATAGAAGAAAAACAGGCTTAGGCTTAATAATAGTATTAAGTATTTTGATCCCCCCATCCTCCCTCCTAAGTGCAATGCTGGGTAGATCCATCTTTTAATAAGGGAAAATCATGACAAATTCACAATTGAAGCGAGTAGTGGTAACGGGGTTAGGTGCAATCACCCCCATTGGCAACACCCTAACAGATTATTGGCAAGGTTTAATGAATGGAAAAAGTGGTATCGCTGAGATTACCAATTTTGACCCGTCTAAACACGCTTGTCGCATTGCTGGGGAAGTGAAAGGATTTGACCCCCAGGACTACTTAGATCGCAAGGAAGCAAAACGGATGGACCGTTTTGCTCAATTTGGTGTCTCCGCCAGTTTACAGGCATTGGCTGACTCTAAGTTAGTTATTAATGACCTTAATGCTGAACAAATTGGCGTAATCATCGGTACAGGAGTGGGGGGAATCAAAGTTCTCGAAGATCAACAAGAAGTTTATCTCAACAAAGGCCCGAGTCGTTGTAGTCCTTTTATGATTCCCATGATGATAGGCAATATGGCATCCGGTTTAACCGCCATTAATACAGGAGCGAAGGGCCCGAACACTTGTACTGTGACAGCTTGTGCTGCCGGGTCTAATGCCATCGGGGATGCCTTTCGTCTGGTACAACGGGGTTATGCGAAAGCCATGATTTGTGGTGGCACTGAGGCTTCTGTTACCCCCTTATCCTTGGCTGGTTTTGCCTCAGCTAGAGCCTTATCAACCCGTAACGATGAGCCTCAAAAGGCCAGTCGCCCGTTTGATAAAGATCGAGATGGCTTTGTTATGGGGGAAGGGTCAGGAATTTTAATTCTTGAAGAATTAGAACACGCTTTAGCACGAGGGGCAACAATTTATGGAGAGATGGTGGGTTATGCCATGACTTGTGATGCCTATCACATGACGGCACCTGTCCCAGATGGTGCCGGTGCTACCCGTGCCATGGAGTTAGCCCTCAAAGATGGGGGTATTTCTCCCGAACAAGTAACTTATATCAATGCTCACGGCACCAGTACCGCAGCTAACGATGTTACCGAAACCAAAGCCATTAAAAAGGCTTTGGGAGATCGTGCTTATGCCATTGCTGTCAGTTCCACTAAATCCATGACCGGTCATTTATTAGGGGGATCTGGAGGGATCGAAGCTGTAGCTACCCTAATGGCGATCGCTAACGATCGCATTCCCCCAACTCTTAATTTAGATAATCCTGATCCAGACTGCGATCTTGATTATGTACCTTATGAGAGTCGTCCTCTAGAGATTGATGTAGCTTTATCTAATTCCTTTGGCTTTGGTGGTCATAACGTGACTTTAGTCTTTAGAAAATATCGTTAATTACCTGTTTTTGAGCAGTGCCGTCATCAAGCAAAAACAGTCTTTTCTCCTATATCTAGCAGTATTTAGTAGAAAAGACTGTTTTTTTTTCATAGATCCCAGGCTCAAACCTAATAATTGTAAGTTTTTGATGTTTTCTAGCTTTTAGTATTTTATTGTAATACTTAATAATATGACTAGATATCGCCCTACTCTTATTTGAGCAGATGATAATCCACTTATTAGCCTAATGATAACTATACAAAAAATAGTGTTAAGTAATCCCAAAAATTAGACAAAATATCAAAGATTATCTTAAACATTCTTATCTCCTCTCCTAAATAAGCTGAATGATTCGAGAAGACAAGTTTACGTTAAAATATTAATGAGGAATTGATTGTCAAAAAAATAATCAAGAACTTGATGGCTAAAATTTGAAGCTTAAAAGCCTTAGCCTGAAAATTGTTAAGAAAAATAAAAAAATAGATTCCCTTTGATCATGGACGGAAAATGGCAAATAGGTTCTTTATTGAGTATACCGCTTTATATTGATTCTTCCTGGTTTTTTATTCTGGGATTAGTTACCCTAGTTAATTCTCAAGAAATCACTCAACTTAACCTAGTTGAGCATCTGTGGTTGGCTTGGATAGCAGGGCTAATTCTCGCTTTATTCCTCTTCATATCTGTACTTCTCCATGAATTAGGTCATAGTTTAGTGGCATTGACTCAAGGCATAAATGTTAACTCCATAACCCTCTTTTTGTTCGGGGGAGTAGCAGCGATGGAAAAAGAATCAGACAACCCCACAGAAGCATTTTGGGTAGCGAGCGCAGGTCCTTTGGTCAGTTTGGGATTATCTATTCTCTTATTTACTGTGTCCTATAGTCTTCGCTCCTCTAATAACTCAGACACTATCGGTCGTCTTCTTGTTTATATGACGGAAGATACTGCAAGAATTAATCTAGTGCTAGGGATTTTTAATTTAATTCCTGGCCTTCCTTTAGACGGAGGACAAGTTCTTAAAGCCATCGTCTGGAAAATAAAAGGCGATCGCTTTACAGGAGTTCGTTGGGCTGCGGCCAGTGGTCAATTAATCGGTTGGTTGGGTATTAGTTTCGGTTTATTGATCATCTTGCTAACAGGATCATTAAGTGGACTCTGGATAGTGTTTATCGGTTGGTTTGTCCGACGCAATGCAGAGAATTATAAGAACATTACTGAATTACAAGAAAGTCTCTTAAGCATTACCGCTAGTGAGATTATGGAACGAGAATTTAGAGTGGTTAATACTCATCTGAACTTACTTCAATTCGCTCAAAACTATCTTCTCAGTGAACTCCATGATCATATGGTTTATTTTGCCGCTTCAGAAGGCCGTTATCGAGGCTTAATTGTTGTTGAAGATTTACAAAATATCGAGCGCAGTCAGTGGGATACCGTAACCCTATGGGACGTTGTTCGTCCTTTGAATACCATTCCCTCAGTAGGGGAAAAAACCCCCTTAGTTACTGTTATTGAGAAATTAGAGGCTATTCACGAACGTTCCCTTAGCGTATTATCTCCGGCCGGTGCTGTTGCCGGAATTATCGATCGCGGAGATATTGTTAAGGCGATCGCTACCCATCATCAATTACCCATTCCTGAGACGGAAATTAAACGGATAAAAGACGAAGGCACTTATCCGAGTTATTTACAATTACCGGCGATCGCCAAAACCCTAGAGGATCTCACGAAAGCCAAAATAGAGAATAAACAGCAACTCTAACACATAGATGAGATAATGATGGAATGGGTTGATGTAGGGAAAAATGACCAAGGAGAATTCTGTATTAGCGTCTAGCTCCTCCAAAACCACCATTATTGGCATCATCAATGGTAAAGGGGGTGTAGGGAAGACAACCACTGCAGTCAATGTGGCTGCTATTTTGGCTGAAAAACAAGAGGTTTTATTGGTGGATGCCGATCCCCAAGGTTCCGCCAGTTGGTGGACTCAACGAGGTAAAAAGGGGATTGATTTTGATTTAACCGAAGAAAATAACCCTAAAATTCTCGAAAAACTGCGTAGCATAGAAGATTATGAGGTTATTGTTGTTGACACCCCTCCGGCACTACGATCCGAAGCCTTAAAATCGGCGATCGCTTGTGCTGATTATCTAGTCCTACCCACCCCCCCAGCGGCCATGGATTTAACAGCATTGATCGAAACAGTTAAAACCACGGTTATGCCCTTAAAGGTCGCTCATCGGGTATTATTAACAAAAGTAGACTCCCGCAGTTTAAAGGAAACCCTAGAGGCTCAAAACACCTTACTGGAATTGGGAATTCCTGCTTGTCATGCCTTTATCCGTCAATATAAAGCCCATGAGCGAGCGGTTTTAGACGGGGTTCCTATTACCGAATGGCGTGGCAAAAATGCCAAAGAAGCACAAGCCGATTATCGTCGAGTTGTAGAAGAATTACAACGGGATTGGACTTAATTATGACTAAAAAAAGCTTATCAGATTTATTACGAGAAGAAGCAAAAAGCCCTTCAGAAACTATTACTGAAACAACACAAATTTCCACAGTTCCAACTAATCGCAGTCGGATGACTAAAGCACAGTTAGATGAACTAATTACTCAACTCAACCAAGCTTTACAAGAAGAGAAAAAAAAATTTGATAGCTTAAACAATCAAGTTAAAACCTTAGAAACTGAAATTAAAGACGAGAGAGAATTGAGTCGTCGTCTCCAAAATGAACTACAAGCAGCAGAGAACTATCAATCTCAATTAAACGAACAAAAACAATTAGTTGAGAAACTTTACACCCAACTGCAACAAAAAGAAGAATTAGCAGTGGAATTAGCAGAAAAAAATGAACTCATTGCTAGTTTACAAGCTAAATTACAACAAGAACCATTACCTCTGGTATCCACTGATTCACCCCCCGAATTGGTGGTACAAGAAACAGCTTTAACCCGTCAAGCAAAGGAGTTAGAACCCTTTACTGCACCAGTTGTAACCAGCAAACCATTGACCAATGACGATATTGGTTGGTTCGATTAATTATCCATCATCCATTACCCATTATCCATTCACCTATGTCTGATTCTTCTACTTCAAATGTTAACGAACAAAGCAGCAAAACCCGTCAATTATTAGGGATGAAAGGGGCTAGTGCTGGAGAAACTTCTATATGGAAGTTACGCCTACAGTTAATGAAACCCATTACTTGGATACCTTTAATCTGGGGTGTGGTTTGTGGGGCAGCCTCATCAGGAAATTATACCTGGACCCTAGAAAACTTTTTGATGGCCGCTGCTTGTATGTTGTTGTCAGGTCCGTTGATGGCCGGATACACCCAAACCATCAATGATTTTTATGATCGCGAAATTGATGCTATTAATGAACCCTATCGTCCCATTCCCTCTGGGGCTATTTCTGTTCCCCAAGTGGTGACACAAATTTTGGTGTTATTGGGTTTGGGACTAGCTTTAAGTTTTGGCCTAGATCGATGGGTTGGCCACGAGTTCCCCATTATGTTGTGTTTAACCATCGGAGGGGCATTTCTCGCCTACATTTATTCAGCCCCACCTCTAAAGTTAAAACAAAATGGTTGGTTAGGAAATTATGCTTTAGGGGCAAGTTATATTGCTTTACCCTGGTGGGCTGGCCATGCTTTATTTGGACAGTTAAACTGGACTATTGTTATTTTGACCCTCTTTTATAGCCTGGCCGGTTTAGGTATTGCTGTGGTTAATGATTTTAAGAGTGTGGAAGGCGATCGCCAATTGGGTTTAAAATCCCTACCTGTGATGTTTGGGGTTAACACCGCAGCTTGGCTGTGTGTGATTATGATCGATGTGTTTCAAGCTGGTATTGGGGCTTATTTAATTTACATCCATCAAAATCTCTATGCTACTATGGTGCTGTTATTAGTAATTCCTCAAATCACCTTTCAGGATATGTATTTCTTGCGTAATCCCTTAGAAAACGATGTAAAATACCAAGCCAGCGCACAACCCTTTTTAGTTTTGGGGATGTTAGTGGCTGGATTAGCTTTAGGCCATGCTGGTGTATAACCTAAGTTTGGGAGGTTTGGGAAGAATCAAGATACAGCAAATTTTCTGTCTTCCCCCTTCCAACCTTTGCCTCAAGTAAAGTTAAAGTTAACGACGAATGCCAAGACGTTCAATCAAGGCTTGATAACGATTGGTATCTTTGCCCTTGATATAAGCCAATAACCGACGACGGCGACCAATCATTTTTAGGAGTCCTCTACGGGAAGCATGATCCTTGGGATTTTGCTTAAGATGATCGGTCAATTGGGTAATGCGCTTAGTTAAAATAGCGACTTGTAAATCAGCCGAACCGGTGTCGGTTTCGTGAACCTGATATTCACTAATCAGAGTTTGTTTTTCGTTAGCGGTTAAACTCATAAAAATAATCAAATAAATACTCCAACCTCTCATTATATCATTTATTTTGGGATTTAACTAAAAATTCTACTCCCAATTATTAATATCTAATGAAACCTGAGAAAAATTAGTGTATAACTGAATCTGGCAGTCTACACTAGAGAAAGATTGACCCATGGCAAGTCCAGATGAGCGTCTGCATTAACCCCCAATGTTCTAACCCTGAAAACCAGGATACTTCCTTATTTTGTCAAAGCTGTGGCTCTGAGTTACTGCTTGATGGACGTTATCGTGTTCTTAAAGAACTAGGCGGTGGCGGTTTCGGTAAAACCTACGAGGTACTGGATAGTAATCCCCAAAAATCCCAAACAAATCAACCAATCTATAAGGTTCTTAAAGTTCTTCTCCATAATCACCCTAAGTATGTTGAACTGTTTGAGAGAGAAGTTAATGTTTTGAGTCGTCTGAAACATCCAGGGATTCCCAAAGTTGAACCAGATGCCCATTTCACATTTTTCGTGAAAAATAGTGATAAGCCCCTGTATTGTTTGGTAATGGAAAAAATAGAGGGGCTAAATTTGAGCCAGTATATTGCTCAGCGAGGTAAGTGTATTTCCCAAAAGATGGCCATTCAGTGGTTAATGCAGCTATTAAGAATTTTAGAAGAGATTCATCATCATAACTTTTTTCATCGTGACATTAAGCCTTCCAATATTATGTTGCGTTCTACGGGACAATTAGTTTTAATCGATTTTGGCACCGCTCGAGAGGTAACAGAGACTTAGGTTGAGTCGAGGGAAGCTATTACGCTTCGCCCCTCTCATTTAGATCCGGACGTGCGACTTTCACCGCATCCGGCTCCCGACAAACTAGACTTTTTCAGTCTTGCCCATGTGGATGTGCTGGTGACAGCTATGGTGGACTGCCATTAAATTTTTTGGTTTCCAGTTATCGTGGTTTCCATCTATGTGATGGAGGTGTACCCTCTCATCATCTGTAAACTTCAGTCCACAATATCCACATGAATGGTCTTGTCTTTTCAGACATTTAGAGGTTGCTCCGTCGTAGAGTTTGCTGTTACGCTTACTCCAGTAAACCGTGTCCCCATCGTATGGAGACTTGTTACTTTTGACGTTGACGTGACGATTCTTACTGTAAGGTACTGCTGGAAAAGCCTTCTTGATAAGTTCTGTTGCCGTATATCGGTTCAGTTTCTTTTCTTTGTTGAAGACTTTGAATGCTCTGTGTACAGTTCCCCAAAGGGAGAAGCGAGAGCCGTCCATTTTACAATACCTATGGTAGTTTCGCCATCCTCTGACTAGGGGGGCTAACTTAGTAGCTTTAATCCTAGCCCCATAATTCGAGCAGTTGACGATATCTTTAACTTTCTGACGGAATGCTTTGTAATTGTCCTCTGATGGGACGCAACTAAATTTCCCGTTGGTTTGTACTTTAAAGTGCCAACCTAGAAAATCAAATCCATCTGTCGCTTTGACAAGCTTGGTCTTTCTTTCGCTTACTTTCAGTCCTCTGGTTGCTAAAAATTCCTGTATATCCTTAAGTATCTTGTTTTCATCGTCTTTTGATTTTAAAATGAGAACCATATCATCCGCATAACGGATGGAGTTATGAAGATTCTCTATACCATCTAGAGCGATGGTAGCTAGTAGAGGACTCACCACCCCCCCTTGGGGGGTTCCTTGTTCTGGAAATTCTGGGTTGACACCTGCTTTTAGGCATCTCCATATCCCATTCTTAATTGTCTGGGGGGCTATTACCCTTTCCATAATTGAGATGTGGTTAATCCTGTCAAAACACTTTTCTATGTCTAACTCAAGTATTCTTTTGTTTACTCCGTTACATCTGGAGTTTAGGTTGTTAAATAGGGTTTGCTGAAAAAGTTTCTCCAAAATTTATGCCACTTTTGACCAAGAATTTTCTGACAAATCAATAAGTTTTAGCACATAAAAATTGTTTAAGGTATAATCAAAATTAATGAAAGGCGGTTTGATGAGTTCCCCTGTTCTATTATTAGTAAATAAGGACAAAAAAAGCGACAAAAGCTGCCTCAGAAGTTTAGAAAGATTGACAACTAAAAATGTAATAGCAATAGATGTAATGGAGGTTTCAGGGAGTTTTGTTATCACGAGATTTAGGCTGAATCTTCGTTTAGCTTGTCCAAACTTTCCCTCAATAGCATTACGGAAGCATTCATCGGAGTGGGCTTGTTTCTTTTCTTCTTCACTGACATTTTTCGGAGGTCTTCCTAACTTCGGACCACTGATTCTTATCCCTCTTTCCTTACACCAATTTCTGTTTTCCCTAGTTCGATAAATTTTATCTACATGGACGGATTCGGGATAATAGCCAAACGTTTCTTTATACTTTTCTACTTGTTCTTTTAAATGACAAGATTCATTGAAGTTTTCCCAACTTATTTTGTCTAGAAACACATAGTTATCTACACAGCTTACTGAGAGTTTAGCTCCAAACTCTATTGGTTTTCCTGCTTTTCCCCTCACTATTGGACGAATATGCCGTTGAGTTAAACTTACAATTCTTTGAGGAACACTCTGGGTCTTATTCTCCCACATTGACTGTTGTTGTTCATAAACTTTTTTGATAGTCTCTAGACAATTTTTCTGTCTTTTACTCAGATTTTCCAGGGAAGCCCCAGCTTGAATTAAGTCTTCTATATTTCCTAAATTTTTCTTAAGGTATTTTAACTGTTTCCCGATAGCTTTTCTTCTTTCTTGATAAGATACTTTTCGTTTTTTAGCTACTTTTAAGTATTCCTTTCTAGCAATTATTCTAGAAGTTCTCGGCTTTTTTCTCAATTTTACTCTTAATGGTTTATAAAGATTATCTATTATTCTTTCTGTCTCAATTCTGGCTTGATTTAATATGCCTAAATCCGTTGGGTATTTGATGTCTGCTGGCGCACAAGTCGCATCTAAAATTAGTTTACCTTTATTTTTTATTTTTTCTCTTTTTTCTTGGAGACAATCCTTTTTTTTTACTTCTTTATCACTCTTGTCTATTTCTCTTTTTACTATTTTTTTATTGATTTTGTTTATCAATTCTCTATCAATTCTTTTCCTAAAATGAACTAGCATTGAAGATTCCAGTGGTGGCTCTTGTTGATAACAATTTAAACCTATAAAGTATTGTAGATAAGGATTTTCTCTAATCTGTTCTATAGTTTCTCTATCACTTGTTCTTAATTTTTCCTTAATAATTAATGTCCCTAATGCCATTCTAAATAGTTTGGCTGGCGCACCTTTTTCTGCTGAAAAAAGTTTAGCATATTCTTCCTCAAAATCATCCCAAGGTATCAACTCTGCCATGATTACCCAACGATTATTGGGGGACAATTTGCCCTCGAAAGGTAATTCAAATTTTTCTGGGGGCGGTAAAGGTTGCTCCTCTTTTCGATACATTTGTTCTTGACCAGCAACTGGGAGGTGTTTCTACCAATCATAGCGGTTTGTAGCCGACAAAGCTGATCTTTTTTGCGATCGCGAATATGGGTGTAACCTTTTAAAGAATAGGGTTTTGCTTTTATTCAGCAAACCCTAATTAAATTATAGCATATTTTATTCTAACAATCTAGTGCAGCTTAGCAAAAATAATCCACCAGTTACTTATGATCTTTAAAGCCCTTAAATTTCCAAACGAACGGCTTAGCAAAATGTTGATTAAAGTAATCAATAAAATTGAGAATTTTTTGGGATAGTTCTTCAGTTGAACGGACAGTAATTCTTTTGAGTAAACGCCTGACTAAGATCGAAAACCAACACTCAATTTGATTAAGCCACGATGTATGTTTGGGAATATAAACAAAGCGAATTCGATGAGATTCATCTGATAAAAAATCTGCTCTGCTGTCCATAGATTGCAAAATCCCCTCCTTTCCTTTTCTCCCCAAATCAATAGTAATTCCACAGCTTTCTGCTACTAATTTGACTAAGCTTTCCGATTTATGAGTGTTGAGTTTATCTACAATAAAAATCCATTCTGCTTTTTCATCAATCTTAATCGTTCTCTGGATATGTTCAGAAAAATCTTGTTCTGTTCTTGTCGGTCCAATAGAGGGACTAACAACTTTTCCTCTTGCCACATCCCAGTTCGCAATCAAGCTTAAAGTTCCGTGTCTTTCATATTCAAATTCGATTTTTTCTACTTGTTTAGGCTTGATTCTTTTGTTCGGAAATAATCTCTCAAGAGCTTGAATCCCTGTCATTTCATCTGTAGTAATTAAATGAATTCCTTGTTCTAACAAAGTTTTAGCTTCTTGATGAAGTTCACAGATATATTTGACTTGCTTTTTAAATTTTAAGGGATCATCAATTTTGGCATTTAACCAGTAACGAACGAGATGTGGTTGTAATGTCGCTTCTTTTTAAAAAACGCCCCACACTACGGGGGGAAATCTTTTCGACAATTCCTCTTTTTATGGCTTCATCCGCCAACTCTGAAGGTGTCCAATGGCTCACTGGTCTGTCTGATTTTTCACATTCTTCACAAGCGATCTCTACAATCTGGACTACTTGTTCGACCGTAAAGGATTTTGTTGTTCCAGGTCTTGGGCGATCGCTTAAAATTCCTTTGATCAAGACCATTAATGCTTTCTCCGTTACCTGTTGTTCTTCGGCGGCACTCAGTTTTTCTCTCTCCTCAAACCATCGCGATCGCCACTGACGCACTTGTACTCGGTCTAATTCTAATCTTCGACTAATCGAACTATTGCTCTCTCCTGATGCTGCGGCTAAGATTAGCTTGGCTCGTCTAACAAGGCGATAGGGGTTTGTTGTCCCTCTCACTATTTGTTGGAGTACTGTTTTCTGTAGGTTGGAGAGGTTAATTGGCAATGCTTTTATCATGGACATCAACTTCGAGATTCTTCCGTTAGTTTCATTGAAACACATTGTCGTGGCTAGTCACGAAAGTTTCTGTAAAAATCTGGTGGATTACTTTCGCCAAGCTGCACTAGTACTATTAGAGATTTTATTAATAATTTTTTGGGAAAAATGAGTGATTGATTTATCTTTTCATCTTTGTCTAATTCGGGTTGATTTTAACTTAAAATCTGACAACAGACTGTTGGTTGGGGAAATCTGCGATCGCTCTGTTCAAACCCACTTCCTGTAAGGCTTCTGTGTTTGGCGATCGCAGATTTTGTGAGAAATTCGGGTGTAGTTTTTGCTGGTTAGAGACATAAGTGCTAGACTGGTTCATAAGGGTTAATATCATGATTTAATCGCAATCATCATGAGTTTACCTTAAATCGGCCTTGGGCATAATAATTATTATATTTTTATTATTATTGTCCCCTATTGGAATTTTTCAGCAAAACCCACTACTGAGCTATGGATTCGATTACTTGGATTGGTTTATTAGCAGGAACTCTAACCACTATTTCTTTCTTTCCACAAATGTTAAAAACGTGGAAAACTCGCTCGACAAAAGACATTTCTTTGGTGATGTTTTTGCTATTTTGCGGAGGTGTATTGTTATGGATTGTTTATGGATTATTTCTTGGGGATATTCCTGTGATTATGACCAATGTAGCGACTTTTATTCTAGCTTTTCCTATCTTAGTTTTGAAACTAAAATATAAGTAACCAAAAAAGTCCCGCATTTTATTTTCAAAATTGTAGATTATTTAAATAACCATCTGCGGGACAGACTCACTAAGTCTACGAAACTTTAATCTTCATCCATGGGAGGATAAGCTTCTTCTATTTCCCATAATCTATCTTTATGATCTATGAACCAACTACGAGTTTCTGGGGTTAATTGAACCCAGATAATTTCCATTGGTACATGAGGAGAAGAATATTGATACTTCTCCCCTAATTTTCTCAAATTATCAATAATATGAGGAGATAATCCAAACACAGACCAATCGACGTGCAAACGTCGGCCAAAAACACCTCCTGTTGGGTCAAAAACCAGTTGAGATGCTCTGACTAAATCGGCAAAATGTCTAGGTTCTAGTCCTGTTATCTTCTGGATTTCCATTCCTTGGCTACGACTTGGCTGCATAGCGACTTTCCCTAAGCAAATAATTCTGTATCCATTGTAACTGATTAAGGTCAAGTTTTATCTATTTTTTATCCCTCAATCATAACTTATTTGCGAAACATTGACTTTTGATAATAAATATTGGTTTATGTTACTATAGTTAATAATCATTGACCTAACTTAACCTTCAGTAATTCAAGAATTAATTATTATAGTTTTAAGTATTTAGACTGATTATGAATTTACCACCGACCCTTTCTCAACCACGACTACTAAGACTGTTTAAACTTATTTTTTATCCCTTAGATTATCTAGAAGATAATTATCAAAGATACGGGGATATTTTTGTTGCTGGTAAATCTGAAACCCCTTTTGTTTATATTAGCAATCCCCAAGGAATTCAAACAATATTAACTAGGGACAAAACTGATTTTAAAACCGGAGGAGGTAGTGGCTTTTTAAGCACCTTATTAGGTGATAATTCTTTGCTATTTTTACAGGGGGAAAGACATCGAAGAGAACGAAAATTATTGATGCCTCCTTTTCATGGGGAAAGACTAAAAAGCTATGCAAATTTAATTTACTCTATTAGCGATAAGGTTACGGATAAACTACAAATAAACAGATCTTTTAATGTTCGTGACATAATGCAAGAAATTACTTTAAAAGTAATCTTAAAAGCTGTTTTTGGTATCACAGAAGGAGAACGTTATCAACGCTTACAAGAATTATTAAAGTCTTGGTTATCTTTTTTTGATAGTCCTGCTAATGCCATACTTATTTTCTTTCCTTGGCTGAGAAAAAACTGGGGTAATTGGACTCCTTGGGGACGTTTTTTGCAAATAAAAGCGGAGATTCAAGAGTTGATTTACACCGAAATTAGAGAACGCCGTGAACAAAAAAAATACGAAGGAACAGATATTTTAACCCTGTTAATGTTGGCTAAGGATGAAGAAGGAAAACCCCTGAGTGATCAAGAATTACACGATGAATTGATTACTCTTTTAATTGCAGGCCATGAAACAACTGCTTCTGCTTTAACCTGGGCTTTATATTGGATTCATTTTTGTCCAGATGTTGAAGATAAATTGCGATTTCATTTCTCAAATTTGAATAATAATACTGACTTATTGGATATTGTGAAGTTACCTTATTTAGATGCAGTTTGTAAGGAGACTTTACGTATTTATCCAGTGCTGTTAACCACATTTATTCGTGTTTTACAAACTCCCCTAGAATTAATGGGCTATCAGTTTAAACCTGGGACAGTATTTGCTCCTGCAATTTATTTAGTTCATCATCGAGAAGACATTTATCCTAATTCTCAACAATTTCGTCCAGAAAGGTTTTTAGAAAGAAACTTCTCTCCCTATGAGTATTTTCCCTTTGGTGGGGGAAGTCGTCGCTGTATCGGTATGGAATTAGCCAAAATGGAGATGAAAATAGTTTTATATACTATCTTATCAAAACATAAATTAAAGCTTCCTTCTTCTCGTCCCCTTAAAGCTGTGAGACGTGGCTTAACTGTAGCACCTCCCAGTAATTTTAAGATGATTCTTAGTAATTAGGACATTCCAGAGATTCGGAGTTCCAATGTACAAAAAAATTTGGAACAAGGATTTATACCTTGTTCCAAAAATTTTATTGTGAAACTTTCAAACTCATTAATGTTTAAAAAATTATCAGCTAAAGGGGTGAATTGTAGCTTAATTTTTTAACCTAAAGGGTGAAACAAAAGATCCGGAAAGAAACGATTGAACTCGATTAAAATCCCTGCGGTAAAGGTTAACAATGCCATAATTAGAACAGGGGCGGTGGACAAAAACTTTGTAAAATCTGCCATGAATTTAGTTCTCCAAACAATTGATGATCAATGAAAAAAGTACAAATGGTGTTTAATTAACGAGGGGATACGTTGATTTCGCTGTCCTTAGCGGTTAATTTGCCAGTGACTAATTCTCGGAAAGCAGCTACAGGCCAAATAAAACCAGTTAACATTTTGCTGATAGCTAGGGGAACATCGATGATGATCTCTTTCATCTCAGAGTTTTTCTCATCGCGGACAGCGATTAAATAAGCGCGTCCAACCCAGCCGATCCAACCAGCGATATAAAGGAACATCAACCCAGGAATGGTAAAGTCTCCAGCGTGAGCGAAGTTACCATCTACTACTAGGTGAGGATAGCCTTCAGGACCACATAACGCCTCTGCATAACGTTCAGCACGTTTTTGACCAGATAGAGGATCATTGGTGGTATTAAGGAAGTTTTTAGATTTTTGTTGGTAAGCGGGGTTTTCGCTGCAAGGGGTCAAATTATCATAAGCGGCTGTTGCAGTGGGGGCAAAGCTGAACCACAGGGCAGCAACGAGAATTAAGGCGAACAATCGTTTCATAAGTTTTGTTTCCTTTTGTTACAAAATACTAAGTTTGTTGTACGCAGGATAGGAAAAATCAATGGTACATTGCAAATATCTTACCCAACTTTAAAGTCTTCGTAAAGATACAGTGCAAAAATTGACACTCCCCCCCCTTTATTCTTCTAATTTTTTCTGTAACCGTTTCAACGTTTGATACATCTCGGGTAGCTTTTTATAGATTGCAGATGCTTTTAAATATAACTTATTGGGAACTGCTGGACTACTAGAAACAATTTCCCCAGGGGCTACATCACTGGGAATACCTGTTTGTGCTGTTGCGATCGCACCGTCTCCTATTTTGGCTTGGTTCGCGATACCCACTTGTCCGGCTAAAATTACCCTTTTACCCAAGGTAACACCACCAGCTAAGCCAACTTGAGAAGCCATAACGCAATTTTCCCCAATTTGACAGTTATGGGCAATATGCACTAAGTTATCCATCTTTGTATTACGACCAATACGAGTTGTTCCCACAGCCGGGCGATCGATGGCACTATTACAGCCGATTTCTACCCCATCCTCCAGAATTACATAACCAGACTGCTCCATCTTAAACCAACCTTCACGGGTGGGAACAAAGCCAAATCCTTCGGCCCCAATAACGGCTCCACTGTGAATAACGCAATCTTTTCCAATTTGCGCCCGTTCGTGGATGGTACAATTAGCATGGATTAAGGTGCGATCGCCTATAGTCACTTCGGGATAAATAACAACATTACCCTGAATACAAGCATTATCACCAATTTTTACCCCCTGTTGAATAATGACATGGGGACCAATATAAACATCTTTGCCCAAGGTGACACTGGGATCGATAACTGCGGTTTCATGAATACCAGGGGTTGGCCGAAAGGGTTGATAAAACAATTTAATGGCGTGAGCAAAGGTTAAACGGGGTTCTGGGGTCGCTAACCAAGCAATACCTTTTCCTGTCGCTTCTTGCTGTAACCCCTGGTCACGGGGCAAAATCAAGGCACTGGCAGCGGTTTTAGACACCATAGCAGCGAACTTGGGACCTTCAATATAACTTAGCTGTTTTTCCTGGGCTTCACTAACAGCAGCAACGCCTATAATATCGGGATTATTATCTTTATAAGTGCTTAAACTATGTTCAGTGACTAAAAAACCTAGTTTTTCAACGATTTCTTGAAATTTCATCTTTATAGTAACTATTTATAATGCTATTTCTCTGTAGACGTAGCTTGGTGTTCTACTGTTGCGAGATCCCGATTATCGCTAGAATGAGGATTCTACTTTATGTTTCCTGCTTAGTTATCTGAAAACTATGAAACAAAACCTATTTGATAAAAGTGCTAATGCGCTGGTTAAATTTAGTCGTCGTTGGGGTCGTCAAGGTTGGCTAATTTTTTTAGTTTGCTTTGGCATCTATTTAACCTTAATTCCCTTTACACATCCTTTTTCTGCCCAGTCTCGTGAGCAACCAGCAGAAATAAGAGGGGTGTGGTTGACTAATGTTGATAGTCAAGTCTTGCTTGATTCAAAAACTCTAACCGAAAGCATCAATACTCTTTCTCAACTTAACTTTAATACCTTGTATCCTACGGTTTGGAACTGGGGTTATACTTTATACCCTTCCCAAGTTGCTCAATCTGTTGTCGGTAAAAATTTAGACCCCACACCTGGCCTGCAAGGTCGAGATACACTCAAAGAAATTGTTGAACAAGGTCATGAAAAAGGAATGTCTGTTATTCCTTGGTTTGAATTTGGATTTATGGCACCGAAAGACTCGGAGTTGGCTAAACGTCATCCAGACTGGTTAACTAAACGACAAGATAATAGCACCATGTGGTTAGAAGGGAATACCCATGAAAGAGTTTGGTTAAGTCCTTTTAACCCTGAAGTTCAAGAATTTTTAACCGATTTATTAATTGAAATTGTTACTAATTACGATATTGATGGCATCCAAGTAGATGATCATTTCGGTATTCCCTTTGATTTTGGTTACGATGATGTTACAGTGCAAATCTATCAACAAGAACATAATGGAAAACGTCCCCCCGCAACCCCTAGTTATCTAAAAATGGGACGTAATAATTGTTTAGCTAAAGACGCAGCTTGGACAGAATGGACTAACTGGAGAGCAAAAAAAATTACCGAATATATGGGAGAAGTTTTTGCCGCAGTCAAAGCAGTTAAACCTGATATCATGGTTTCTGTTTCTCCTAACCCTCAAACTTTCTCAAAAAATTGTTTTCTTTTAGACTGGTACGCTTGGGAAAGAAAAGGACTTGTTGAAGAATTAGTCTTACAAGTTTATCGCCCAAATATGGTAGATTTTCAACGGGAAATTAATCGACCCGAAGTCCGACAAGCTAAAGCACGTATCCCCTTCGCTGTTGGGGTTTTGTCCGGTTTAAAAGGTCGTCCCGTTCCCATGCAGCGCATCAACAACCAAGTAAAAGCAACTCGTAATCAAAAGTTTGCAGGTGTCTCTTTCTTCTTCTATGAAAGCCTCTGGAACTTTGGACCAAAATCACCCAAAGAACGTCAATTGATGTTTAAACAAATATTTCCCACTACTGTTAGTCGTCCCCTGATCAAAGGTTAGTTTTATTCGTAGGGGTTTAGCAATGCTAAACCCCTACCAGTCAACAAATATAACTTAAACTTATATAAAAGTATGTATTATACTTGTATATAATATAATCTAAATAACCCAAAAAATAGTAACATTGAATACAAAATCTCAAAAAAATGTTCACAGTGATAATAAATCAGCAAAAATGAATAACGGAAGAATGGGGGTTGACAAAGCATACTACTTTTTTATATTATTTCAAAGAAAGTAACGGTAGGCTAAGTGTATATATCTCCTATTTTTTGTCGTCTGGGTTTGAGATAAAAAGATTTATAGAAAACTTGTCAACATCAGGAGTCTTCAACACTGAATCATTGGTAAAAAAAAATCCAAATCCAAACTCCGAACTCCGAACTCCGAACTCCGAACTCAGTCTGGTTATTTTTCGTTACACATAAACAGGCCAATAACAGCTAAAATCAGAACTAGGTTAGGATTAAGGAGAAACATTTGTGAGTCGTCAATCATCCCCAAGTTTGCAACCCTTATTGGGTGGTATTATTGCTGCGTTATTAGTAGTGATTAGTTTCAATTCATTTGTTGTGATTAACCCTGGACAAGCAGGGGTTTTAAGTGTTTTAGGAAAAGCTCAAAATGGGGCATTATTAGAGGGACTTCATTTTAAGCCACCTTTAGTGTCTGCCGTGGATGTTTATGATGTTACCGTGCAGAAGTTTGAAGTTCCGGCTCAGAGTGCAACCAAAGATTTACAAGATTTAAGTGCAAGTTTTGCCATTAACTTTCGTCTTGATCCCGTGCAAGTTGTTACTATTCGACGCACCCAAGGAACCCTACAAAATATTGTTTCTAAAATTGTTGCCCCTCAAACCCAAGAATCATTCAAAATAGCAGCAGCAAAACGTACTGTAGAACAGGCCATTACCCAACGAAGTGAACTCAAAGAAGACTTTGATAATGCTCTCAATTCTCGTTTAGAAAAGTACGGTATTATTGTCCTAGATACCAGTGTCATCGATCTGAACTTCTCTCCTGAATTTGCCAAAGCGGTAGAAGATAAACAGATCGCCGAACAAAAAGCACAAAGGGCTGTTTATATTGCTCAAGAAGCCGAACAAGAGGCGCAAGCTGATATTAACCGTGCTAAAGGTAAAGCCGAAGCTCAAAGGTTGTTAGCAGAAACCTTGAAAGCTCAAGGGGGGTGAATTAGTGCTACAAAAAGAAGCGATCGAAGCCTGGAAAACTGGTGGCGCACAAATGCCCAAAGTTTTAGTCATGGGGGGAGATAGTAACAGTAGTGTTCCCTTTCTCTTCAATTTAAAAGACTTAGCTAGTGATTAATCAGTGAGCAGTGAGCAGTTATCAGTGATCAGTTTTTTAAGTTACAACACAAGTAAACATCATAAATAAACTGTGAATGTTTAGAGTGGGCAATATTCAAAAAAAATCTTATAATAACTATCTAGAAAATACCTGAAACATTGCCCACCAAATTTTTATATTACTGCATAATATATAATTGATAAGAATAAAAACAAATTAAATTCTAAATTATAAATTCACTTTCATTTTCTATGACAAATTTTGCTATTAATGTAGATAATATCAGCTTTAGTTGGCACGAAAAAGCCCAGGTTTTAAACTCTTGCTCATTGGGCGTACCAGAAGGAGAATTTTGGATGCTCTTGGGAGCAAACGGCAGTGGTAAGTCAACGCTGTTGAGATTATTAACTAATTTACTAACCCCCCAAAATGGAACCATTACCATGACTCCTCCCGTGGGCTTTGTCTTCCAAAACCCCGATCGCCAGTTAGTCATGCCCACCGTTGGGGCCGATATTGCCTTTGGGTTAGTAGAGGAAAAATTACCCCCTCCAGAAGTACGTAATCGTGTCCGAGAAGCCTTGAGCGCAGTTAACCTGCTAGAGTTAGAGAGAAGACCTATTTACGCTCTCAGTGGCGGACAAAAACAGCGTGTCGCTATTGCCGGAGCCATCGCCCGTCATTGTTCTGTCTTATTGTTGGATGAACCCACCGCATTACTTGATCCCGATACCCAAATCGAATTAGTAGAACAAGTGGAAAATTTAGTCAAAAGTCGAGGCATTACGGCCCTATGGGTGACACATCGTCTAGAGGAATTAAACTACTGTGATGGAGCTTTTTTATTGGAAGGAGGAAGAGTTGTACAACAGGGAGATCCCCAACTAATTAAAGCTAAAATTTCTCATTAACATTCCTTTAAATAATAAATAAATAACTACCTGGAAACTTTTTCAATATATCTTTTTTCATGTAAAAAATGTCAGAAAAAAAAGCAACACCATCATCTGTCGAGGGATCAGCAACCTCTACAAATACCCGAAGGAAAGCAAGAGAAAAAAGAGTTAACACTGTTCTAAAATTTTTGAAAATATTGGGAATACCAGTTTCTGGAGGGGGAGTCACAGGGACAATTATATTACTGAAAAATGGTAAATACGAATTAGCCATCATTACAACTTTGATTAGTGTATTGGCTTTAGTTATAGCGATATGGGGAAATTTTTTCTTACGAGTAATAAATCTTACTTTAGACTTAATAGAAGAAGAGTTAGAAAAGATAGAAGAACCCATAGCATAATGGATTGTTAAGCAACTCAAAACCTTTCCTATGCGGTTATGGTGGCAATTCAATCCACAATTCAAGGGTCGATATTATGAGAGTTTGATTGATCCCTTTAGAGAACTAAAAATAGAAGGGTTTAGGATTGGTTTACCAGCATTAGATTTAGAAGATATTTTTGTTTCTTTGCGAGTAAAAACAGGAACCCCTGATACAATTAGAGGCACAATCATTACAAGACAATCAGACAATGAACAAAGAGAAATTTGGGAATTTTTAAAGAATAACCAGGATAAATTTCAATCCTATCGCCGTTTAGCTGTGATTGCTTCTCCCGGCTCAGGAAAAACAACTCTCCTCAAGCATTTAACCCTAACCTATGCCAAAAAGCAACAGGACAAATATCAGGCACCCAATTTCATTCCTGTATTATTATATCTGCGAGATATTCGCCATCAACTTGTCACAGAAAATCCTCCTTTACTGTCACAACTGATTCGAGAACATATTGAAAACCTCCCCTCAGATCCCCCTTTAGCCTTACCCCCTAATTGGATTGAGGATCAATTAAGATTAGGGAAATGCCTAGTGCAGCTTGGCGAAAGTAATCCACCAGATTTTTACAGAAACTTTCGTGACTAGCCACGACAATGTGTTTCAATGAAACTAACGGAAGAATCTCGAAGTTGATGTCCATGATAAAAGCATTGCCAATTAACCTCTCCAACCTACAGAAAACAGTACTCCAACAAATAGTGAGAGGGACAACAAACCCCTATCGCCTTGTTAGACGAGCCAAGCTAATCTTAGCCGCAGCATCAGGAGAGAGCAATAGTTCGATTAGTCGAAGATTAGAATTAGACCGAGTACAAGTGCGTCAGTGGCGATCGCGATGGTTTGAGGAGAGAGAAAAACTGAGTGCCGCCGAAGAACAACAGGTAACGGAGAAAGCATTAATGGTCTTGATCAAAGGAATTTTAAGCGATCGCCCAAGACCTGGAACAACAAAATCCTTTACGGTCGAACAAGTAGTCCAGATTGTAGAGATCGCTTGTGAAGAATGTGAAAAATCAGACAGACCAGTGAGCCATTGGACACCTTCAGAGTTGGCGGATGAAGCCATAAAAAGAGGAATTGTCGAAAAGATTTCCCCCCGTAGTGTGGGGCGTTTTTTAAAAAGAAGCGACATTACAACCACATCTCGTTCGTTACTGGTTAAATGCCAAAATTGATGATCCCTTAAAATTTAAAAAGCAAGTCAAATATATCTGTGAACTTCATCAAGAAGCTAAAACTTTGTTAGAACAAGGAATTCATTTAATTAGTACAGATGAAATGACAGGGATTCAAGCTCTTGAGAGATTATTTCCGAACAAAAGAATCAAGCCTAAACAAGTAGAAAAAATCGAATTTGAATATGAAAGACACGGAACTTTAAGCTTGATTGCGAACTGGGATGTGGCAAGAGGAAAAGTTGTTAGTCCCTCTATTGGACCGACAAGAACAGAACAAGATTTTTCTGAACATATCCAGAGAACGATTAAGATTGATGAAAAAGCAGAATGGATTTTTATTGTAGATAAACTCAACACTCATAAATCGGAAAGCTTAGTCAAATTAGTAGCAGAAAGCTGTGGAATTACTATTGATTTGGGGAGAAAAGGAAAGGAGGGGATTTTGCAATCTATGGACAGCAGAGCAGATTTTTTATCAGATGAATCTCATCGAATTCGCTTTGTTTATATTCCCAAACATACATCGTGGCTTAATCAAATTGAGTGTTGGTTTTCGATCTTAGTCAGGCGTTTACTCAAAAGAATTACTGTCCGTTCAACTGAAGAACTATCCCAAAAAATTCTCAATTTTATTGATTACTTTAATCAACATTTTGCTAAGCCGTTCGTTTGGAAATTTAAGGGCTTTAAAGATCATAAGTGGCTGGTGGATTATTTTTGCTAAGCTGCACTAGGTTATCGTCGGAAAATCCGTTAATTAACTCGATGTAGGTTAAGTCATCTTGGGGAGAGTACCACATATTGGAGCGATGGCCCAAAGTTTGCCCCCGATGAATGTACCAAAAACGATTAGGGGATTCGATGGTCCCTACTCCTAAACCATAAGAATCATAGCTAGGGTTGTCAATGGTAGGTCTAATATCGAGCATTTGCTCCAAACTTTCCTCTTCCAATAACTCCCCTTTGAACAAACCACGGGCAAAGATATCTAAGTCTTGAAGATTAGAAATCATTGCCCCCGCTGCCCATGCCCAAGACAAACCAAGAAAGCTAATATTATTTAAGGTTCCGTCCCCATCAAAATCCCAGTAAGCATTAACAACCTCTCCATTAACCTCTTCTTCTCCTGCAAAAAAAGTATTTTCTAGACCTAATGGGGTAAGAATGCGATCGCGGATTTCTTGGGCTAGATTATTCCCTGTGACGGCTTCTATAATTAATCCAGCTAAGATAAAATTTGTATTAGAATATTCCAGAGATTCTCCTGGGGCAAACAAAGGATCAAGGCCGTTAACAAACTCAGTTAATTCTTCTGGTTGCCACTCTGTTAAAAATATTGTGGGGTCAATGGCAGCTTGGTTAAAAATTTCCGTTAAATAGTCAGGAATACCGCTTGTATGCTGTAATATCTGTCTTAGAGTTATATCTTGAGCATTGGCAATATCCTCGGTAATAGTTTCTGGCAGCCAAGTAGTGAGGGTATCTTCTAAGGTTAATGCACCTTCTTCTACTAGCTTTAAAATGGTAGCAGCGACAAAGGTTTTGGTGATACTGCCAACTTGAAAAAGATCGTCAGTTTCTACTGGTATGTCATTTTCTAGGTCAGCTACTCCACTGGCTCCATACCAACTGCCAGAGGGAGAAACGATCGCCACCACAGCCCCGGGAACTTCGGAGGCCCGTGTGCCATCCAACCCTGTTTGTAGCTCTTGTTGTAGTTCTTCTTCTAAGGTAATCTCACCCCCTTCGATTTGGGCTTGAGTAAGATCAAATTCGGATAGGTTAGGAGCATTAACTCTAACAACTATACCTGTGTCTGGGGGTGGTTCACTAAGGGTTAGGGTTAGGGAGGAAACGGTTCCCTCAGATTCGATTAGGGTTTGTGGTTGTAGGATTAAGCTGACTTCGGGTTCCATTGTGGATAGTTAATGAGTTAAATTATCAATTACTATACATCTTAAACAAAATTAACAAATGGTGGGTTATCAATTAACAATTAATAATTAGCAATTGACAATTAATTAATTTGGGGTGAATTATTCACCCCAAAGGCAAACTTAAATATCTAAGTCTGTTAGATTTAATTTTGGTCCGTAGGTTTCGATAAACTCCCGTCTGGGGGCAACTCTATCGCCCATTAAAATAGTAAAGATGCGATCTGCTTCGGCAGCGTCTTCTATTTCTACTTGTTTCATACTACGGGTTTCTGGGTTCATGGTAGTTTCCCACAGTTGGGTTGGCATCATTTCTCCTAACCCTTTAAACCTTTGAATCGTATAATTCGCATTATTAGGAAGACTATTAATATGTTCTTGTAATTGTCGTTCATTATAACAATACATATGGTTACGTCCCCTCTCTACTTTATACAAGGGAGGACAAGCAATATAAACATATCCTTGGTCTACTAATGACCGTTGATACCGATAGAAAAAGGTCAATAATAAGGTCCGAATGTGCGCCCCATCTACGTCAGCATCGGTCATAATTACAATACGATGATAACGCAATTGTTCGGAATCAAATTCTTCTCCTTTTATCCCTAAACCCAAAGCAGTAATTAAAGATTGAATTTCGTTATTTTTGTAGATTTTTGCATCATCGGTTTTTTCAATATTAATAATTTTACCTCTGAGGGGCAAAATAGCTTGAAACCGTCGATCTCTTCCCTGTTTTGCTGAACCTCCAGCAGAGTCTCCTTCTACTAAGAAAATCTCTGATTCTTCGGGATCACGACTACTACAGTCTGCTAATTTTCCGGGTAAAGGGGAAGACTCTAAAACGGACTTACGACGTACTAATTCACGGGCCCGTCTGGCTGCTTCTGCTGCTTTAAAAGCTTGTACAGCTTTTTCAATAATATTATCAGCAACTTGGGGATTAAATTCTAAGTATTCGGTTAACACTTCCCCCACCAAAGAGTCTACAATTCCCCTAACTTCTGTATTACCTAATTTTGTCTTTGTTTGTCCTTCAAATTCCGGCTCAGGCACTTTAACAGAAATAACTCCTGTTAAACCTTCTCGAACATTCTCCCCACCTAAATTGGCATCATTCTCTTTTAATTTGTTGCGTTTTCTGGCAACATTATTCATCGTCCTTGTGAGAACTGTTTTTAAACCTTCTAAATGAGTTCCTCCATCAATGGTACGAATGTTATTGGCAAATCCTAATAAGTTATCGCTATAAGCATCGACACACCATAGTAAAGCAACTTCAACTTGTGTGCCGTTCTTTTCTCCTGAAACATAGATAATATCTTGGTGTAAGGGGTCTTTATCCCTACACATATAAGTAACGTATTCTTTAATACCTCCTTCATAACAATAGGTTTCATTATAGGGTTCTTCTTTTCTATGATCAGTAAATGTAATTTTAACCCCGGCATTGAGATAGGCTAATTCTTTTAACCTTCCTGCTAAGGTACTATAATCAAACTCGATTCCTCCTGAAAATATTTGGATATCAGGAAGGAAAGAAACCGAAGTACCAGTTGAGTGTTTTTTATCTGGTTTTGTGTCTAATGAACCAAGAGGAATACCCCTCTCATAACGTTGGGTATGAATATTATTATCACGCCAAACGTTAACAACAACCCATTCAGATAAAGCGTTAACCACGGAAATACCAACCCCGTGTAACCCTCCCGAAACTTTATAACCACCGCCTCCAAATTTTCCCCCGGCATGAAGTACCGTCATGACGGTTTCTAAAGCTGACTTTCCCGTGGTAGGATGAACATCTGTAGGGATACCACGGCCATTGTCGGTAACAGTTATTGAACCATCGGCGTTGATATCAATTTCGATATGGGTGCAATAACCAGCCAAAGCCTCATCAATTGAGTTATCCACGACTTCATAGACAAGGTGATGAAGTCCTCTAGGCCCTGTGGTTCCAATGTACATCCCTGGGCGTTTGCGGACTGGATCTAACCCTTCGAGAACTTGTATCTGCTCTGCACCGTAATTACTTTTTTTGGTCATGGAGTTTCCCTTTATAATCGCTTTTGAGGTGGCTTATGCCGACTCGATAGCAAAATCTTTAAAAATTGTAGCACATAAGGGTTAAAGGCTGCTTAAGGTTGAACTGAGAATATTTATATTGTAAGATCCCATGTCATAACCATTAGCCTATGCTTATATATTATCACTGACTGCGATAAAACTAAGACCACTAAACCTGGTGACTTGATAGTTTAAATCATTGAGTTTCTCAATGATATTGTTCATATTATGTTTTTTGTCTAAGAAATGGGTAATGAAGGGGGTTGAATTATGAAAAATTAAAACAGGTTGATGCTGTTTAATAGTTTTAACCATTCCTTTTAATATACCTAATTCATTTCCTTCTAAATTGATTTTAATAAGACTAATCTTTTTGTTATTAGGAAATCCATACTCATCTAATGCCATCGATTTGAGTGATTTTTCTTTTAAATCTGGGTAATAATAGCTTTTCGGGTTACTTATATATATATTTTCAATAGTGATTTTATTTCTTATTTCTCCAAGATAAAATTTATAATTATCTTTAAATAACTGATAGTGCGAGTAATCAGGTTCAAAGGATATAATATCGGTTTTAATGCGATTTTTGGTTAATATAATACTCAGTAAACAGCTAACCATTCCTACCTTGGCACCAACATCAATAAATATATCATCACCTTGACAGTATTTGAAGATTACAGGAATTAATTCATCCATCGATTGTTGATAATATATCTTTTTCCAGATTAAAAATTTATGCAGTATATTATTAGGGAAATGATACTTAAATGTATAAATTTTATCCTGAAAAGGAATTTCTAGGAGTTGATACTCATTCTGTGAACCATGATGAATTTTCCTTAATTGACAAGCAGGTAATTTTAAGATTTTTTTACCTGCCATTATTAACCAATTTTTTCCAACATTTTTGAATATAGATAAACAAGTATATTCACCATTTTTATTACTATATTTACGTGCATTGGTGATTATAGCATGAGATACATTTTGACACTGTTTATAATTAATTTTATTCTCAAATAAAGTAACATCTTCTAATAAAGAAAGATAATCAAAGCCCCCTATTTCTTTAAAATAATCTCGTCTTACACAAAAAACTTGATCCCCATAAGGCGATCGCCTGATATAATTAACAGTCCAAGCAACCCATTTTAAAGCTAAATGATCAGAATTAAATTGTAAATCAAAATAAGCTAATTTAATATTTTTATGGCTCAAAATAGAGATTAATTTATGATCCCATTCTGATGGTAATAAGGTATCTGCATGACAAAAAACAAGATATTTTCCTGATGAATGTCTTAACCCTACATTCATTTGAAAAGCACGACCTAAAGATGATATAGTAAACGATTGTATAGAAATATTAGGATAGTCATTTGTAAATTCTTCAACTCTTTCTAAAGTATTATCGTTGCTTCCTCCATCAACCACCAAAATTTCTATATTATTTGATGTTTCAGCTTGTTTAACTATATTAGCTAAAGTATCATAGATAGAATTAACTTCATTGAGAGTAGGAATAATAACAGATATTATAGGTTGATTTTCTTCAATCAAGTTACTTAAACCAAGAGATTTTAAGTCACTAATTTCGTCAACATCTACTAAGCTCTGATTGAGAATAGAGGCAGAGTTATAATTTTTTTTCATCAAAGTATAAGTCTGTTGGCCCACATTTCCTAAACTATAATTAATGCTGGTAAAAACATCGCTATAAGATGGTAAAGCAATGAGATAATAACCATTATCTTTAGTTAAGGCGATCGCTGCTTCTTTTCTTTTGACACATTCAATGGCTTGAGATAAAATATCAGCAGTAATCCCTGGTATATCTGCCCCAATTATTATTACTTCTTTTAACTGTTGTGCGATCGCATTTATCCTTTCCCCAAAAGAGGTTGAAGGTTGTTTAATAAAAGACAAGACACCAGAGTTTATCCCTTGCTTAATATCCAATACTAAAGCAGGATCAAAACCTTGGATCATCTCTGTTTGATAATCTATTCCTGTATAATTTACAATAATATTAACCCCATTGATCTCACGGAGTAAAATCATCAACATTTTACTCATAAAAACCCCATGGATATTGGCCGCCGTGCGATCGCCAATATCCCAAGCTAAACGAGTTTTAACCTTTCCTGGATCGGGGTATCGAGTAAACAAAACAATGCTAACAGGATAAGGTAAATTTTCTTTCTCAACCATGAATTAATCAAACATTCTAAATTATTCCCCATACCGCTCTTCTTTCCAAGGATCACCCCGTCGATGGTAACCATTTTTTTCCCAGAAACCTAACTAATCTTCTGGTAAAAATTCTAAACCATTAATCCATTTTGCACTTTTCCAAGCGTATAAATGGGGAATAACTGTCCGCATCGGACCACCATGATCAGGAGGTAAGTTTTCTCCTGATAGTTTGAAGGCAAAAAAGTTATCTTCTAAGACAAAATCCTTTAAAGGAAGATTAGTTGTATAACCCCCATAACAATGCTGCATAATATAGGTTGCTTTGGGATCAACATCTAATAAGTCTATAAAGTCTGTAATTTTGATTCCTGTCCACTTAACATCTAATTTTGACCAACGGGTAACACAGTGAAAATCTTTGGTAAATTCGTAATGGGGTAAACCCATAAAATCTGACCAAGAAAAGGTTTTTGGTGTCACTAAACCCCAGACTTTCAATTGCCAGTTTTCGGTACTTATTTGGGGAGTATCACCATAGGTTAAAACGGGGAAACCTTTTGCTAAATATTGTCCTGGAGGAACACGATCGCTGTTATCGGGTTCTGGTTTTTGGAAGAATTTTAAAGCCATATTTGTTTCAATGATGGACAATGGATAATTATCCGTTGTTTATGCAATAATCTACTTTAGATATTATGATACTCCTAATAGTGAACCTTGACAATCTTCAATACTTATTGTCTAAATACCATCAGAAGATTTAAAATAGTATTAACAATCGTCCTCTAAATTAATCTATGCGACTCATTTTATATAGCAAACCAGGGTGTCATTTATGTGAAGGACTCGAGGGGAAACTAAAACAAATAGAAACCCCAAAATTTGACCTAGAAATACGGGATATTACCACCAGTGAGGATTGGTTTACTGCTTATCAGTACGAAATTCCTGTTTTACGGTTAGAGCTACCCGAAGGAGAAAAAACAATCCCCCGATTTTCTCCTCGTATGTCTGTAGATAGATTAGCACAACAATTAGATAAATATTTACAGTTATCAGATGATGAGTAATCTAGATTGAAGATTTGTTAACTAGCTTGTTTTTGAGGAAGAAAAGATTGAAACAAAGAAAATATGTAGACAAAGGTAGTAATAAATAATTGAAAGTTTTTGATTTCTTTTGTTTTTTTCATTGTTCAATCTCCCTTGCTTAGTTATTCAGAATAATTTTCAACTTATCAGAAATATGATTTTGAGTCTTCCCCCAAAAGAGTGATCCAAAGAGGTTAAGTTTAACTAATTACTTTGATTAAGTTGTGCTGTTTTAACGGTAAAAGGATTCGATAGAGACACACTTTCGATTTTATCGAAAGCAACACCTACTCCAGTCAAGAAACAAGCGATGATTACAGTATCAATGAGAATCTTTGTGAATTTCATAATGATGTAAGTAATTGAATGACCACTTTCTAGATTAAGATTCCCTTGTGTCTTTTCCATGTCATTGTTATAGCAAAGTTATGTCATCCATTACCTTGACCAGAAAACCTGAAATTGTATTAGAATGAACATGAAGAGATGGTAACTCAATTAGGATATTGATTTTATGAGCGATCGCAATGGTCCCGACTGGGAAGAAAAATTAGAACAAAAATTTAAGGATCTCGAAGCAGAAATAAACAATAAAACCTCCCCCGTACGCCCTTTTAACCCCAAAGAAGTCAAAAATAACGAGACTGTATCACGGGTCACTAATTGGTTTCAAGGGTTAGAAACCCCTGCCAAAGTCGGTGTTGCTGTGGTTGGGGTGATTGTGGGTTTATCTGTCCTCAATGGCGTTTTAAAGTTAGTCACCTCTTTAATTGTAGTGGGAATTTTAGGGTTTGTTCTTTACGGTTTATATCGGGCTTTAATTCAGAATAAATCTAAGTGATAAATTACCATTTTATACCAGGGGTTTAGCATTCCTAAACCCGTTAACTTGTACAATAACTGAGCTAAATCCTCATATATAGATTAATAATGAATTTTGATGTTGTAATAATTGGTAGTGGAATCGGTGGTTTAACCGCAGGAGCTTTATTAGCAAGATATGGCAAAAAAGTTGCTATTTTTGAGAGCCATTCTATACCTGGGGGTGCTGCTCATACCTTCACCCGTAAAGGCTTTACTTTCGATTCAGGACCCTCTTTTTACTGTGGTTTAGGTAATGATAAACCTTCTCTTAATCCCCTCAAACAAGTATTAGATATTGTCGGAGAATCTTTGGATGTTGTCCCTTATGATCCCCTAGGCCATTATCACTTTCCAGAAGGTACATTCCCCGTTTATAGCGGTTTAGAAGAATATCGTCAAAATGTGGCTAAAATAACCCCAGAGGGTGCTAAGGAATTAGCTGCATTTGAATCAAAGATGTTGGACTTATATGACTGTTTAAAAGATATACCCACCATTGTTCTACGCTCAGATTGGCAGTTGTTTCTGGTTCTAGCAACCCGTTATTTTCCCTCTTTAATCAAGAGTTTATTTCAGGTAGGAATGATTAGCGGTTCGGCAGGGGATATAATGGATAAAACTGTAAAAGATAAGTGGGTACGCCGTTTAATTGATCTGGAATGTTTTTTACTCTCAGGATTAAAAGCAAAAGGAACAGTTGCCCCAGAAATCGCCTTTATGCTCGGAGAAAGAACTAGGGCGGGTGTAGAATATCCCGTGGGAGGAAGCGCAGCTATTATTGATGGTTTAATCAATGGTTTAAAACGGTATGGAGGAAAATTATATCTCAATTCTCACGTTGATAAAATAATTACTAAATCAGGAAAAGCCACAGGAATTAAACTTAAAAAAGGGGAGATTATAGAGGCTTCAGTTGTTATTTCTAATGCCACACTTTGGGACACATATGAACATCTTTTATCCCCAGAAGATTTGCCATCAAGTCATAGACAAGAACAACTAGCAACCCCTGCTGTTAAAAGCTTTATGCACCTTCATTTAGGAATAAAAGCAGAAGGGTTAGAAAATTTAACAGGTCATCATGTAGTGGTTCATGATAGTAATCAAGATATTACCGTTCCTGGAAATACCTGCATGATTTCTATTCCTTCCGTTTGGGATAAAAACTTAGCCCCAGATGGTCATTATGTGGTTCATGCTTACACTTTAGAACCCTACGAAGGATGGGAAAAAAATGCAGACTATGAGAATAAGAAAAAACAGCGATCGCAAACTCTTTATAAAGCGTTAGAAAAGGTTATCCCTGATATTCGTCAACGAGTGGTTCTAGAATTAATTGGAACCCCCTTAACTCATAGTCGTTTTCTCCGTCGTTATCAGGGAACTTATGGACCAGCGATCGCAGCAGGAAATGGTTTATTTCCTAGCTGTTATACACCTATCTCAGGACTGTATCGAGTGGGAGATAGTACGTTACCAGGTATTGGGGTTCCTGCTGTTGCTGCTTCTGGTATTTTGTGCGCTAATACTTTAGTTTCTCCTCAACAAGTTGAGAAGATATTATCTCTTAGATGTTACCAAAAGCAATAAAGGTGAAAGCACAATCTTCTGGTCTGTCCATTGACGAAGTAACGGGAACAAAGTACTGTGAACCTAATTCAACAATGGCAATAGACTTGTCAAATGTTTGCCACTCATTGCCATAAATGGTAGAAATTACTGCTGGTTCTCCTGCAAAGGGTTGGTCAAATTCTATTATATAGGTTCCTGACCAAATCCTGCGGGTGCTGAAACCTTCACTTACTATTTTTTTATTGATTTTGTTTATCAATTCTCCATCAATTCTTTTCCTAAAATGAACTAGCATTGAAGATTCCAGTGGTGGCTCTTGTTGATAACAAATTAAACCTATAAAGTATTGTAGATAAGGATTTTCTCTAATCTGTTCTATAGTTTCTCTATCACTTGTTCCTAATTTTTCCTTAATAATTAATGTCCCTAATGCCATTCTAAATAGTTTGGCTGGCGCACCTTTTTCTGCTGAAAAAAGTTTAGCATATTCTTCCTCAAAATCATCCCAAGGTATCAACTCTGCCATGATTACCCAACGATTATTGGGGGACAATTTGCCCTCGAAAGGTAATTCAAATTTTTCTGGGGGCGGTAAAGGTTGCTCCTCTTTTCGATACATTTGTTCTTGACCAACAACTGGGAGGTGTTTCTACCAATTATAGCGGTTTGTAGCCGACAAAGCTGATCTTTTTTGCGATCGCGAATATGGGTGTAACCTTTTAAAGAATAGGGTTTTGCTTTTATTCAGCAAACCCTACTTAATCTAGTGACTTTCTCTCCATTGTTGGGCTTGTGATTGTATTTTTTCTAGTTCTACTTTGTCCATTTTTTTGAGATTAGCTAAGATAAGATTCATTCTCCCTAAACCTTTTAATTTTTGTTGGTTACGGGATAAAAAGTCCCAATAAAAGAAGTTAAAAGGACAAGCTTTGTCTCCTGTACGTTGAGTCTGTTTATAAACGCAACTTTTACAGTAATCACTCATTTTATTAATGTAATTAGCGGAAGCTGCGTAGGGTTTTGAGGCTAATATTCCTGCATCTGCAAACTGTCCCATTCCTATAACATTGGGAACCATAACCCAGTCATAGGCATCGATAAAAGCACTGTGAAACCAATCATTGACTGCTTGGGGAGACACACCAACAATTAAAGCAAAATTACCCAAAACCATCAATCTTTGTATATGATGACTGTATCCTGTTTCTTCTACCTGTTGTAAACTTTGTTTTAAACAATTCATATCTGTTTGTGAACTATCCCAGTAAAATTCTGGTAGTTTCTCTTGATGATTAAACCAATTTTTTTGTGCATAATCATCATCCATTATTTTATAAATTCCATACATATATTCTCGCCATCCCAAGATTTGACGGATTAAACCTTCTACACTATTTAAAGGATAATCAAACTCATAATAAGCTTTTTCAATGGACTTAATCACTTCCCAAGGTGTGAGAATACTAAGATTAATATAAGGAGATATTAAACTATGCCATAAAGTATATTCTCCAGTGATCATTGCATCTTGATATGTACCAAAGTTGTTTAAATTATGTTCTATAAAATTATCTAATACCTGTAAAGCTTGGGAACGGGTTACAGCCCATTTAAAGGGTTTAATTTTGCCGTAGGTTGGTATTTTATAGGATTTAATGTCTTTAATTACTTGTTGAGTGATTTTATCTGGTTCAAACTGTAAAGGTGTGGGAGGATTTAAACCTTTTTTTGGAGGTTTCCGATTTTGTTTATCAAAGTTCCATTTTCCTCCTATTGGTTGATTATCTTCCATGAGAATATTGAATCTTTTTCTTCCTTCTCGATAAAAATCTTCTAATAATAGGCGTTTACGTGAGTCTGTCCATTGTTTAAACTCTTCTTGAGTCCAGAGAAAATGATTATTAGGAATCAACTTTATTTTACAATCTAATTTAAAGCTTTTAACGCGGCTTGAAAATGGTTTATCATAAGGCGTTACCAATCTTAATTCTGTTATTTTATTCTTCTTAATCCAATCATTTAAAGGGGTTTCAAAATCTTGAGATATTTCATAAGTAACTGTCCATCCTTGTGTTTTTAATTCTTCAGCAAAATGACGCATTGCTGAGAAAACTAATACTAATTTTTGTTGATGATAGGGACGTTTTTTGATATAATCATGGGATTCGATCAAAATAACATGAGTTTCTTGTTTATCATCTTGACAAGATAGTAAAGCAGCTTGCTCTGAATGTAGTTGATTTCCTAAAATCCAAATACCAATAGTCATAGAAAAATATAAAAGTAAGTTAATTTAAGGTTAGCAGTAAACAACAATAATAATGGAATAAATATTAATTTTAAATTTGCATACTCACCTCCTGTTTTCCTCCTGGCTCCCCTGCTGGGAGGGGCGGGTTGGGTTAAATTTTCAATTCTTAAGTTATCATTCCGAGGAACGAAGAATCTCTATAGATCCAAATCACAAAAAAAGCACCATACAAAAAGGGTAACAAAAATTGCTACCCTTTTTATATGGAATGGGAAATAATATATTATTGCTTTTTAGAGCCTTTACCTTTTAAACCGAGGGATAATCCACCTAAAGCCAATAAACTAATGACAGTAGAAGGTTCGGGAACGGAGGGAACTTCTTGTTGTCCTACTACACGAACAAGTGGTTCTCCAGGACATACTATGCTAAAAAACAGTTTTAAATCCGTGAAAGCCAGATAGGGCAAGCAATATGGACTAAATGATATTTTCATTGAAGTAGTTTTAGAAGTTATTAAAAAGTTTAAAATAGAGCTTAAATAATCTCATCTAGATTCCACATCATTTCATTGCCACTCGCTTGCTTTTCCAACAACTCAAGGATAATATCTGCTTTTAGCTCTACAGCAATAACCCACCAGCTTGTTATGGTGGGTATAATTTTGACAGAAGTTTTATCTAGAGAGATACCCCTCAAGGATAATTGCTAACGTTGATATTCAACAATCAAGGCAAAGGAAAACTATTAGCCCCTGCATATTGGAGTCCTAAAGCTTTATCAAGGTCATCTTTCAACGTTTCCAGATACTGAATGATGTTCTCGCAAAGCACATAACCACCCTCTACAATCTTGTCCGGTTCCCCCGTAAACTCGTCAAGAGTGTATTTGTTCGAGATAACAGGGTTTCTTGGTTATCTCATCCCAGGAAAAAGCCCGTAGTCCAGCAAGGGATAGTTGAGTAGAAAATGGTAGGCACGAACAAATTAGATTTTCAGATTCCCTAAAAGCTTCGTAATCAATGGGAATATTAGCAACAATCTTTAGAGTAGCGTTCGGTCTAGTTTCCTCAAAAAAGTCTACCGTAATGGGAAGCAACTTACTAGGTAAAGGACTAAGAAGACTTAACTCCGCTTGCCAGCAACACCAGCAAAAATAAGACTCTAAAGTATCTATGTAGGGAGGGTCGTCTGGCAATCCTGATCCGCCGTCCATCGTTTTATATCCCTGGGATGCTATGAAACTGCAAGCATTTCCAATATACGCTTCGGCTGTCCCATCATAAAACTGCATCAAGCCTAACAGAAAATCTCCACCCGAACTTAAAGCATCAACTGAATGATAAGGAAATGTTGCCTCGATCTTTAAGTTGGCCGTCAAAGCTCCGTCAACAATTGATCGAGACAAAGCTATCCTCACAGCATTCTTATATGGATAGGAATCATCCCCCAAATTGTCAGCATAATTAACATTAGAAGCACGAAGGGTTAAAGCTCCCCAAATAATGGCGCGCTCCCAGGAATTTATTTCTAAATCATCTCTGTCTGTCTTACTGATTAGATCCATTCTGTTCTGTTAAGTGAATTTTAATGGATAAACAAACTAGCACAATACCTATACTAAGGCACTCACTCACACCAAACACTCCCAAGGAAATAAAAGAATGTGTTTAAGCAAAACTTTTTCAAGTCTGGTAACGTTGCTTAAACACATTTATTATATCACTTATTGAATCGTTTATCCTGTTAAAAGTGTAACATTATTACCCTAGAAAATATCTTGGTTTTTATCGATATAATTCAGCTTCTTTTATTGTCTCTTAATCGTATTTCTTTCTGGTTGCCTTAACAGCCCAATTTTTTAAGCATTTACTAGGGGTTTATCTTACTTGGTTTATATGGGTATAATGGGGGTAGTTCTTACATTTATACGGAAAAACGTAAAAAGTGTAAAATCGCTGTAACCTACTTTTTATGATAAAAATAGCCTTCTCGCTCAGTTTGGCATCTGCTAGACTCTTACGTTCTTAGTGACAATTATACAAGAACTTAAAAAGTATTTTACATAGAAATATTTACCAATAAAGTCCAATAAGCATGGTCAATTTTCTATAATAAAGAGGGAGCAGATACAGGCATTGTACGACAAAGCAAGTCCAGATTTAAGGTTATTTTTACAAATATTTTGTTACACTGGGGAACGTCCACAAGCAGTTTTATCTTTAGAACAGAACATTTGTTATCATGAAGATGGGACTGTGAAAGATAGGCTCTTGTTTAAAGGGATAACCCGTAAGCAAGCGGCAGGGAAACCAGCAAAGGATAGGGTTGTTTTAGTCCGAGAAGAACTTAAGAAAGAACTCGATTGCTACGATAGACATAACTCAATTTATATGTTCGCTTCCCCTAGAAACTTATCTAAGCCTTTGACCTATCACGGGTTAAGATATCGTTTTGAGAAACTGTTAGAAAAGTGTGGCTTTCAGCATCATAATTTTTCCTTGTATAGCTACCGTAGAACTGTAGCCGATAAGTTATCCCGTCAGGCTCTAACCCCCAAGGAATTAATGGACGCTATGGGTTGGAAAAGTTACTCATCAGCTATTCCGTATATGGAAGTTAACAGGGAAGTGGTAGACAATGCGATGCGATCGCTTGATTAACCCCTAGCACAACTTCCTAAAGTGTCAGTTTACCCCTAGTAAAGTATGATTCAAACTTACTCACGAAATCCTCACGAATGCCCCCACTGTTTTCACGAAGGAGTGATGATCTTTGCTGATACTAGGGAACATGAAGAGATAACATGGTATTTCTATCGCTGTGTTTGTTGTGGTAGATGGGTGTCCATGAGGAAAGGGGAAGAACCTAGAAAGTTGTTTGACCTTCCGTTTCTTCCCCTTAATCTAAACAATCCGCTAACTTAATCTATTTGGTGAATGATGTGGGAGTTAAGCACTAGCTTTTTTGCCAAGGACTTCCAGGATTTGAACAACCGGAACCTTATCCCGATTCATTGAGCCGATCATATCCAGGGATGCCTTTGGCACATAGACGGTTTTCTTTTTCCGATCCCCATTGGGTAACGTCTCCTCATATTGGAACCACCACTGAGGATAGGATTTGTTTTTGCGCTTCACATCTTTGCTAAACAGGTAGCCTGTGCCTTCCCCCTTTTTCCGTCGCGAGTTTGTACTAGTGCAGCTTGGCGAAAGTAATCCACCAGATTTTTACAGAAACTTTCGTGACTAGCCACGACAATGTGTTTCAATGAAACTAACGGAAGAATCTCGAAGTTGATGTCCATGATAAAAGCATTGCCAATTAACCTCTCCAACCTACAGAAAACAGTACTCCAACAAATAGTGAGAGGGACAACAAACCCCTATCGCCTTGTTAGACGAGCCAAGCTAATCTTAGCCGCAGCATCAGGAGAGAGCAATAGTTCGATTAGTCGAAGATTAGAATTAGACCGAGTACAAGTGCGTCAGTGGCGATCGCGATGGTTTGAGGAGAGAGAAAAACTGAGTGCCGCCGAAGAACAACAGGTAACGGAGAAAGCATTAATGGTCTTGATCAAAGGAATTTTAAGCGATCGCCCAAGACCTGGAACAACAAAATCCTTTACGGTCGAACAAGTAGTCCAGATTGTAGAGATCGCTTGTGAAGAATGTGAAAAATCAGACAGACCAGTGAGCCATTGGACACCTTCAGAGTTGGCGGATGAAGCCATAAAAAGAGGAATTGTCGAAAAGATTTCCCCCCGTAGTGTGGGGCGTTTTTTAAAAAGAAGCGACATTACAACCACATCTCGTTCGTTACTGGTTAAATGCCAAAATTGATGATCCCTTAAAATTTAAAAAGCAAGTCAAATATATCTGTGAACTTCATCAAGAAGCTAAAACTTTGTTAGAACAAGGAATTCATTTAATTAGTACAGATGAAATGACAGGGATTCAAGCTCTTGAGAGATTATTTCCGAACAAAAGAGTCAAGCCTAAACAAGTAGAAAAAATCGAATTTGAATATGAAAGACACGGAACTTTAAGCTTGATTGCGAACTGGGATGTGGCAAGAGGAAAAGTTGTTAGTCCCTCTATTGGACCGACAAGAACAGAACAAGATTTTTTATCAGATGAATCTCATCGAATTCGCTTTGTTTATATTCCCAAACATACATCGTGGCTTAATCAAATTGAGTGTTGGTTTTCGATCTTAGTCAGGCGTTTACTCAAAAGAATTACTGTCCGTTCAACTGAAGAACTATCCCAAAAAATTCTCAATTTTATTGATTACTTTAATCAACATTTTGCTAAGCCGTTCGTTTGGAAATTTAAGGGCTTTAAAGATCATAAGTGACTGGTGGATTATTTTTGCTAAGCTGCACTAGGATTAATTAATGAGACAACAATGGAAAATAGAGATACTAAGGGGTCAATCAGACTTTCTATGCCTATTTTTCTACTCTCCTTTTTTTCTAAGGTAGAATCTATCAAACGGTTGTTTCTAGAAGCATACCACCAACTCAGAAAAGAAAACAGGCCGACTAAAAATAAGTTAACACTGTAAAAAATTTGTACATAAGGATTCAAACTATAAATATTAATAAAATCGTTAGTATAGGGAATAATCACCACAAACATTAATGACAATAAATTAAGCCATAAATGAACGGTATCTGTTTTTTTATAATGAGTAAATTGTTGTAAGTTACTAAACCAATAAAAAGCAATTAAAATAAAAGTACCTAGATAAATATAAAGTGCCGGCAGTTGAGCAATTAAAAATTCTTTAATTTGTCTGCTTGACATCTCTGCTGAAACATCTGGTAAGTCAAACTGCAATACCATTAAAGTCATTGCTAACATAAAAATACCGTCAGAGAGTCTTTTTAACCGTTGTAAAGATTGTATTTCTTCGCCATTTTGTTGATTCATATTACCCTCCCTGTATTAATTATCTCTCTGATTAATAAAACGGATGAGAGCATAACTAGCTGCTAAAGCAAAACAAGCAAAAGCGAGGGCAATTAAATCATTTTTAGCGTATTTTGAAGGATCAAAAATAATGATTTTTCTAGCAACTGCAATGAGGGCAGTTACCACAACTAACTCTACTTGAACAATATGTTTCCTGAGATAGGCAGTAATATTTTCTAATAATTCTAAGGCAATTAGTATATTGAGGAATAAACCAAATATTTCAATTAAAGTTTTATTAAAAAAGCCAACTGGTTCAGTGGTAAATAAATCTTTTGCTAATATCAATGTCAACTCAAATAAAGAAACCCCAACAACAATAATCAGAGCGACAGACAAAATTTTAGAAACGGCATTCTCAACAAAGTGAATACCAACCATAAAATTATCATCTCTTAATAATTTACCTGTCTTAGTTATCAAACTTTTAAACCTGTTTTTAGACGGGTTTCTTTTTCCCATTGTGACTGCTTTGACCATGATTAACTTACCATTGTACCATAGCAAGGGGCGAAAAGGGACAATTATAAACTAAAAGTTGTCCCTTTTTTTACATTAATTAGCTATATCAGCATTTTGCAATTTTTCTGAGGTTTCTGAAGGATCTTTAAAGGCAAACCTCAATAAAGGAGGTGCGAGGAAAGTTGTCAGAATCACCATCACAATAATAGCTGCTTCTAGGGATTGACTTAATACGCCACTTGCTGAACCAATACCAGCGAAAACTAAGCCAACTTCACCCCGAGGAATCATACCGAAACCAATTGCTAAACGATTAATTTTTTCTTGCCCTGTAAAAGACCATCCTGTAATTAACTTACCGATGATAGCAACAACAATCAAAAATGTAGCAATGATCAAACCTTCTCTATTTTCAGCAACAAAAGGATTAAGTACACCTAAATTTACTTTAGCCCCAACACTAACGAAGAAAACGGGAACTAAAATATCAGCAATAGGAATAACTTGTTGATCCAATTCTTTGCGCTTATCGGTTTCATCCAAAACTAAACCAGCAGCAAAGGCTCCTAAGATAGCTTCTAGTTGAATAACGTTAGCTAAAAACGCCATAAAGAAAGCAAAAATCAAAGCAGGAATCACTAACTTACCACGGGTTTGTAAAACTTCAGAAACTGCGACAAAAGACTTATTAAAGAACTTGCCTAAGAAAATAGAACCCAATAAAAAGACTGTGGCACTAACGATTAAATAGATAACATTAACCACATCAACAGTCCCAGTTTTAGCCAAACTAGCCACCACTGCTAAGACGATAATTCCTAATACATCATCAATAACCGCAGCACCAACAATGATTTGTCCTTCCTTCGACTTTAAATAACCTAATTCTGACAAAACTTTGGAGGTAATACCGATACTGGTAGCGGTTAAAGCTGCACCGGCAAAAATAGCAGGAATTGTCGGAACATTAAACAGTAACATCAAGCCAACCGTACCGGCCGTGAAGGGAGCAATCACACCCACAACTGCCACAATAGCAGCTTGATAACCCACTTCCTGTAACTCTCTGATATCCGATTCTAAACCAATTTCAAAGAGGAGGATAATCACCCCAAGCTCTGCTAAAACGGAAATAACTTCGCTTTGGCTATTAAACACTTCAGGAACAGCTTCCGGGGTTAAACCTCCTACTAATTGTAAGGTACTCATCAATACCGAGTCCGCCGCAGTGGCACCACTTTCGGGGAAGACTAATAGATGTAGGGCAGATGCACCAACAACTACACCACCGACTAATTCTCCTAAAACGGGAGGCAAATTAAGGGATCTAGAGATTTCTCCCCCTAATTTACTGGCTAAATAAATAACAATTAAACTGAGTAAAACACCGGCTAAAATCGTCGGGCCAAGATTGGCTGTCGTTTCTGTCGCTAATAGTGGAATAGGTGGACTTGTGAACATAATTTTTGACTAAGTGGACAATTTTTTTCTGAAAGAGTGAGACTTCGGGGAGAGGGGGGAGACGTTTCAATATATTAGCCTCCTGCCTTCTGCCTCGGAGCCTTTTCTAGTTAGAAAGGCGATCACCGGAAGTAACGCCGTTAGATGGGTTGTTATCGTCTTCAGGGAAATGAGAACCGTTGATCCCCATTCCTTTTTGAATTTGTTCCATGGTGTTTCCATTGATACTGGCGACAGCTAACTGTAACGCTGCAACACGGGTTTGAACACGGTTTTTGTGAGGAACTCGATCCAAAATATCGAATTTTTGTAGTCTCTCTTTGAGTTTTCCTTCCCCACCGACAATATAAACTTCTAACCCTTTAGCATAAGCGTCATCGATGGTTTTCTCAAGAGCTAGGGTAGCAGTGACACCCAATAAAGGTACATGAGTTAAGTCGATCACCAACATTTCGTAGTTATCTAATATATTCTGACGTTGGGTGATGGCCTTAGATGCACCGAAACTCATGGGGCCCCCTAAGTCGAGTAATAAGATACGTCCATTGGCTTCTTTCATCAAGTGTCTGGCTTCTTGGTTAGCAAGACGATCATCTTCGTGGGTATCAATAGCTTTGACGCGATCGGCTTGAATATTGGCTAATTTTTGGATGGTTAAAATGTTAGCAACGAATACCCCTAAACCAACGGCAGTAATTAAATCATAGAAGACAGTGAGCAACATCACCCCATACATAATGGCCGCTGCTTTCCAAGACAGTTTATGAGCGCGTTGGAGAAACTTCCAGTCAATGATATCGATACCCACCTTAAAGGCAATACCTGCTAACACGGCTAAGGGAATATTTTGGGTTAAAGGGGCAGCCCAAAGCACCACAACCAATAAGATAAAAGCACGAGATAAACCAGATACGGCAGTGCGTCCCCCAGCTTGAATATTAACTACGGTTCCCATGGTGGCACCAGCACCGGGTAAACCACCGCATAAACCAGAGACTAAGTTACCAATACCTTGACCAATTAATTCTTTATCAGAGTTGTGTTGAGTTTGGGTTAAACTGTCAGCGATAACTGCGGTTAATAATGCGTCGATACAACCTAACATCCCTAACACTAAACCATCTACAATCATGATTTGCACTTGATCTACGGTAAAGGTAGGCATGACTAAAGAAGGAAGTCCCGCGCTAAACTCAGGGATGGTTTTAATCTCAGCGTTGCCAAAGAAGAAGACTGAAATTAAGGTACAACCAATCAACGCTACTAACTGAGGAGGAACAACTTTCTTCAGTTTCGAGGGCATTAAAAATAACACTGCTACCGCTAACAAACCTAAAATAACCTCACCTATGTTGGGACTAAGATTACTTAATACGGTAGGAGCATTTTGTAGGGCTGCTATTACCCCACCTTTGGGGTTAGCTGTTCCTAATAATGGACCAAATTGTAAAGTAATTAGAATTAGCCCAATACCTGACATAAAGCCAGAAATTACTGTATAGGGCATTAAGGTAATATATTTACCAAGTTTCAGCGCACCGAGAATAATCTGAAAGACCCCTGCTATCATGACCACGGTAAAAGCCATCGCTAGACCGTTTTCGGGGTTATCTGCGGTCAATTTTGTGATCACTGCTGTCATTACCACCGTCATTGGACCGGTGGGTTCAGATATGAGGGTGGGGGTTCCGCCAAATAAAGCAGCGAAAAAACCGATTAATACTGCACCCCATAAACCAGCCGCAGGACCTGCACCAGAGGCTACACCGAAGGCCAGGGCCATAGGAAGGGCGATCACGGCTGCGGTTACCCGCCGAATATATCCCCCTTGACATTTCTAAAATGAATTTGATTTGTTATTTGCATGACGTTTTGTTAAGTTTTGCTTAGTATTTTCTCATTTTTTGATTTTATGCGAGTAATGCCTTTGACTGAGACATCTCCGTAAATTTACAGACCAAGGTTACTTGATTGACGAGAGGGTAAAGGCTCAAGACTCTGATAAATCCTGTACTTAGGGTTTGCTGAATAAAAGCAAAACCCTATTCTTTAAAAGGTTACACCCATATTCGCGATTGCAAAAAAGGTCAGCTTTGTCGGCTACAAACCGCTATAATTGGTAGAAACACCTCCCAGTTGTTGGTTAAGAACAAATGTATCGAAAAGAGGAGCAACCTTTACCGCCCCCAGAAAAATTTGAATTACCTTTCGAGGGCAAATTGTCCCCCAATAATCGTTGGGTAATCATGGCAGAGTTGATACCTTGGGATGATTTTGAGGAAGAATATGCTAAACTTTTTTCAGCAGAAAAAGGTTCGCCAGCCAAACTATTTAGAATGGCATTAGGGACATTAATTATTAAGGAAAAATTAGGAACAAGTGATAGAGAAACTATAGAACAGATTAGAGAAGATCCCTATCTACAATACTTTATAGGTTTAAATTGTTATCAACAAGAGCCACCACTGGAATCTTCAATGCTAGTTCATTTTAGGAAAAGAATTGATGGAGAATTGATAAACAAAATCAATAAAAAAATAGTAAGAAGAGAAATAGACAAGAGTGATAAAGAAGTAAAAAAAAAGGATTGTCTCCAAGAAAAAGGAGAAAAAATAAAAAATAAAGGTAAACTAATTTTAGATGCGACTTGTGCGCCAGCAGACATCAAATACCCAACGGATTTAGGCATATTAAATCAAGCCAGAATTGAGACAGAAAGAATAATAGATAATCTTTATAAACCATTAAGAGTAAAATTGAGAAAAAAGCCGAGAACTTCTAGAAAAATTGCTAGAAAGGAATACTTAAAAGTAGCTAAAAAACGAAAAGTATCTTATCAAGAAAGAAGAAAAGCTATCGGGAAACAGTTAAAATACCTTAAGAAAAATTTAGGAAATATAGAAGACTTAATTCAAGCTGGGGCTTCCCTGGAAAATCTGAGTAAAAGACAGAAAAATTGTCTAGAGACTATCAAAAAAGTTTATGAACAACAACAGTCAATGTGGGAGAATAAGACCCAGAGTGTTCCTCAAAGAATTGTAAGTTTAACTCAACCGCATATTCGTCCAATAGTGAGGGGAAAAGTAGGAAAACCAATAGAGTTTGGAGCTAAACTCTCAGTAAGCTGTGTAGATAACTATGTGTTTCTATACAAAATAAGTTTGGAAAACTTCAATGAATCTTGTCATTTAAAAGAACAAGTAGAAAAGTATAAAGAAACGTTTGGCTATTATCCCGAATCCGTCCATGTAGATAAAATTTATCGAACTAGGGAAAACAGAAATTGGTGTAAGGAAAGAGGGATAAGAATCAGTGGTCCGAAGTTAAGAAGACCTCCGAAAAATGTCAGTGAAGAAGAAAAGAAACAAGCCCACTCCGATGAATGCTTCCGTAATGCTATTGAGGGAAAGTTTGGACAAGCTAAACGAAGATTTAGCCTAAATCTCGTGATGACAAAACTCCCTGAAACCTCCATTACATCCATTGCTATTACATTTTTAGTTGTCAATCTTTCTAAACTTCTGAGGCAGTTTTTGTCGCTTTTTTTGTCCTTATTTACCAATAATAGAACAGGAGAACTCATCAAACCGCCTTTCATTAATTTTGATTATACTTTAAACAATTTTCATGTACTAAAACTTATTGATTTGTCAGAAAATTCTTGGTCAAAAGTGGCATAAATTTTGGAGAAACTTTTTCAGCAAACCCTAATTAAAAAGATAGATAATTTTTCTGAAGAAAAAGCTCAAACGTTGAGAGGTTTAATTAATACCAGTTTCCTAAAGTAGGGGTTAACGGCCGTTAACCCCTACAACGTTAATATAGCAATCATGTATTCAGTTGTGAGAATTAATGTTGAAACTAATCCCCCCTAACTCCCCTTATTAAGGGGGGTTAGGGGGGATCTCGATAATCTCATGAATCATTCGGTGATTGCTATATAACTTGTATTCTCATAACTTCTTTACAAAATTTTACATACTGTCCCATTTTGTATGTATCTTTTCCAAACCCAGTAAAAATTTTCAATTTCTTGAATTTTCTCTGATATTTACATTTCTTTAACTTTGGAAAAATATTAAGGGTTGCTTAAATTTGATTATTTATTAATCCATAATTAAATATAGCCGCTATCATTACAAACATATAGACTTACCCCATGGCAAAACATCATGAAAGCATTAATAAGAAAGCCAGATAATCTATTGGCTTATGTAACAACTGCTACTTTTTTCTTCAGTATGACTCTAAGTTCCTCCGCATCCACAACATCGTTGAAAAAATATGAAAATATTAATCTCAAACAATTCAACGAATGTATAAAACCCCCGACTTCCAATGGTTCCGAACAAGGTTGGGCTGATTACTACGGCGAAAACCAAGGTAAAGTTGAGTTAAAAGTTAGGAATCAACCCATGATTTCTGATGGAACAATTGCAGCCACATTAGACTATAAATTTGAACCATCAGAAGAAGTATTAACCTTAGAAATCAAGAGAAAAACCAAATTTATGTTTGGGATGATTCAAGCATCTGACGAACAAATTTGGGAAGGATTTGACGGTTTAGTAAAACAATGTCGCAAACTTAGTTAGTTAGAAAGGGAAAGAGACTCTTACTCTTTCTTCTGGGGCGGGTCTTTCTTGGCGAATATCAAGAGAAGGGGAGCCATTTCTGTCATTAATGCGGATTCTAGTTTGGGGTCTTCTTTGTTCTTCTACTCCAACAGTCAAGCGACCATTATCACCATAAACCCTTACATTTGTTCTGTTACGGCGACGGCGTTGGTTAGAAAAATCTACCCGAACATCATCTCCCAGTTCGATAATTTGAGCGTTAACAGTTATTGTACCCATAAAAGTGGTGAGAGTCAGACCAAGGGTGAACATTCCAAGTATAGGAATCCGTTTCATAGGGAATTCTCCAAATCGAACTTAAGACATCCTATCCTTAATACTTTCGGGCTGACTTCCCCCAGTTGCATGATTAAGAATTAAGATTTTTTACGGTTAAAACTAACCCACGGACTTAAAACCGTGGGTTTTTCTGATACGAACAATGCCGAACTCAGGTAAGATGGGATCATAAAAAAAAGATAAGACTCCGTCGTTAACCACGGGGTTTAAATAAATTTAGATTATATAAATAAGCAAATAAATGCGCTGTTTAAACTGCCATATGGATAACCTTCCCGAAACGACCCAAATTTGTCCTAATTGTGGGGCGCAAGTCTTTTCATTGTTACAAGAAGTGTTACCCAAAGGAACCCAACTGCGATCGCATACTTATTGTTTAGAGAATGCTATGGGAAAAGGCAGTTTTGGCATTACCTATCGGGCCCATCATACCGCATTAAAGAATCTGGTGGTCATCAAAGAATTTTATCCAGTAGAATATGTATCCCGAAATATTGAAACCAAACTATTAATTATTCCCGAAAAAAATAGAGAGACATACAAAAGAAACTTATATCGTTTTTTAGAAGAAGGGCAGATATTAGCTAAATTGGATCATCCCAATGTAGTCAAAGTAAGAGATTTATTTGAAGAACGAGATACAGCTTATATTGTTATGGAGTTGGTACAGGGAAAAACCTTACTTAAAGAGTTAGAAGATCAACCCGAAAAGAAGCTATCCCCAGATAGAGTAGAAAAAATAATTGGACAATTAGTTAATGCTTTAACAGCTATTCACGAAGCAGGAATTTATCATCTGGATCTCAAACCAGAGAATATGATCCTAACCCCCAATGATCAGTTAATTTTAATTGATTTTGGTGCCGCCACTTTAGCAAGCGACGCTAAACGAAAAAAGACCCGTTCTTTTACCGAATGTTATGCAGCACCAGAAATTATGACAGGGGGAGAAGTAGGACCACAAAGCGATTTATTTGAAGTAGGAATGATTCTCCATGAACTACTAACAGGAAAACTACCACCTCCAGCGATGAAAAGGGCTTTAGAAACCGATCTTTGGCAGCCTAAAGGGTTAGAGCATCCTTGGGATATGTTAATTGTAGATGCCCTGAGAATTAAAAGAGATAAACGGAGTTCTACCGTAGACCAATGGTGGGAACTACGAAAACAAGAACAGGTTAATACTATTAGAATTGAGCAAAAAATGCAGAAAATTTACAAGGTAAGTTTTCCTTACCTTTATTAAAACAACAAGGTATGGCTAAAAAATTGGGTTTAGGTCGTCTGAAGAAAGTTATTGCCTTGAATCAAAAGCAGGTCTTAGTTGTCGAAGCATCAGGGGCATCTTTATTAGATTTTGATAACCCTATTAATCAGTGGTAAATTGACTGTCCAACTTCCTGTGCAGCTATTAGTGAAAATCAAGAAATATTAGCTTTAGTTTGGCAACAAAATATATATTTATGGAATCTAAGTCAAGGAAAAATATTAAGACAATTACAAGGTCATTCCAAAACCATCACAGATTTAGCCTTTAATAAAGATAGCTCTTTATTAGTCTCAGGAAGTCTTGATGAAACCTTTATTGTTTGGGAAATTAAAACAGGAAGAAAACGCCACGAATTATCGGACCCTATGGGTTCTATCACCGCCGTTGCTTTCAGCGAAGATAATCAATTTATTGCCACTGGTTCCCACATCGGAATTGTGAGAATTTGGGGAGCGATTTCTGGTCAAGAATGGCGCTGTTTAGAAGATCATCAAACTGCAGTAGAAAGCTTAAGTTTTAGCCCTGATAGTAAACTATTAGCTTCGGGAGGAAGGGATAAAAAAATTCGTTTATGGGATGTTACTTCAGGGAAATTTCAACAAATATTAGAAGGACATCAAGATTGGGTAACAGCATTAATTTTTGATAAAAATGCGGATCATTTAGCCTCTGCATCCGCCATTAATGATAAAGATATTTGTATTTGGTCTCTCGCACAAAGACAAAAACCCCAAAAACTAAAGGGAGATAGTAATAGTATCCAAGCGATCGCTTTTTGTCCCGATGAGCGTTATCTGATCTCGGCAGCATCGGACAATACTATCCGTCTCTGGGATAGAGAAACGGGAGAAGAGATTAAGCAAATGCAGCAACATAGCAATTGGGTCTATAGTTTAGCTTGTAGTAAGGATGGTCGTTGGGTGGCCATCGCATACAGTGACGGGATCATACATCTGTGGGATATCATTAAACAACGAGAAATTAATTGTCTCGAAGGTCATGAAAGTGTGATTTCTAGTCTAGCCTTTTGTCCTGATAATCAACATTTAGTTTCTGGAAGTTGGGACGGAACCGTAAGGGTTTGGGATATTCATACAAGAAAATGTAAACGCATTTTACAGGGTCATCAAAATTGGGTTAGTAGTGTTGCGGTGAGTCCTAATGGTGAATGGGTTGCGTCTGGAAGTTGGGATAAAACAGTTTGTCTCTGGGAGATTACTAATAGTTGGCCTAATTTTAAAGGGAGTAAACCCACTCGTATTTTACAGGGTCATTTAGAGGATATTGAAGGGGTTGCTTTCAGTCCTGATAATCAATTAATTGCCAGTTGTAGTAACGATAAAACAATTAAAATCTGGGAAGTTGCCTCCGGTCAACAGGTTCAACAATTAGAAGGTCATAAATATAGTGTAGAAGATATAGTTTTTAGTCCTGATGGTCAATTTATTGCTTCTGTTAGTCGAGATAAAACTGTTCGAGTTTGGCACATTATTTCTGGTAAAGAAATTCATCGTTTTCAAGGTCATACTAATTATGTTAATTGTGTGGCCTTTAGTTTAGAAGGTCGTTATCTGGCCTCAGGGGGAAAAGATAAAATGATTGCTATTTGGGATCTGGTTTCAGGGGAATTAACACAATTAATTCAAGGCCATACTAATTATATTAATAGTCTTGCTTTTACTGGGGATGGTTCCTTTTTGGTGTCTGGGGATAATGATGGGGTTGTTCGGTTGTGGAAGTTAGAATTAGGTAAACTTGAGTAATTGAACACACCCCAACGCTCATCAGAGATTATAGTTGGGGATTCACTTGCACCCAGAAAGTTTTAGACTTCTGAGTGTCTCCAGATTTACTGGTGTCCGCAGTGTATTTGTTCAAATGTATTTTGACGCTCAATCCGGTATAATTACCTCGATGCCATCCTAACACACTAACATTAGTTAACGAGAAGGACTCAAGGAGAGAACAAAATCATTGAATAAACAGATAAAAATTCCCATCTTGTATATTTTTGCTCGTTCGGGAGGGACTTTAGTAAACCGTTGTTTGGGCAGCATTTCAAATAACGTTGTCTTATCTGAAATTAATCCTTACTTTTCTGTTATCCCGATGGAAGAGCAGGCAAAAAATTGGTTTTCTTTACTTTCCCCAACGGAATATCAATCGTTGTTAGGACAAAGTTTTATTAATAAACTAGAGTTCATTATACATAAAGCTAATTTGTTGGGTAAAAAGTTAGTGATTAGGGACTGGCCGACACCTAACTTTTTGGGGAATGTATTAGGAGATGGCTCGTTGTTCCCTAGTGGTTTATTGGAACAAAAACTTTATCTTTCTCATCATGGGTTTGAAACCTGTCCTGTTGTCATCAGCCGAAGGTCAGCAGATGTTTATGAATCTCTGACCCGCACCTTTAAACAATTTCATTTACTGTCAATTGACGAATTTAGCTTAGCTTACTTAGAATATGCAAAGGCAGTTCACCACTATCCTAACTTTCACTATGAAGACATCTGTCAAAATCCCGATTCATATATTCGTCAAATCTGTAGTCTATTGGAAATTAATTGCTATTCCTCCTTTGCCAATAATTTTTGGAAATTTACAAAATGTACAGGAGATAATCATTTAAATCAACCATCAAGAGGTTTTAAAGAAGAAAAAATTGTTGCTCTTGAAAGTAACATTAATTCAGATTTTTATATTGTTGCTATGCAAAATGAACATTGTCGTCAAGCAGATAGGTTACTAGGATATGGTGGATAATTCTTCAGAAAACATCAAAAAAGACACACTTTTGAAAATTATTGAAAGTCGTGATGCCAGTTTATAAAGATTACTTAAAGAGTGTCATCAGGCATCAGAAAATCATGTTACTTTGTTAGAAAAATTAGATACAGCTAATAGAAGCTTAGCAGAAACTCAACAACAAGTAAACTATCTTGCTTTCCAAAATAGCAATTTACTAGACAATTTAGCAGCAACTCAACAAGAGGTTGAGAAACTAAAGTCCATAAACCTCAAATTTCAAAATAGAGTTGCTATTTATTCTCAAACTCTTAACGAGTTAAACTTTCATAATTTTCAGATTAAACAGCATAATGCAGAACTTAAAAATCAACTCAATGTTCAGCAAGAAAACCTGAATAGCAAATATAAAAAGATAGACGCTTTACAAGAAAAAATCAATTCTCTTAATGCTTCTGTAGAGACACTGCAAATAGGTCGTGTTGCTTTCAAGCAAGTTATTAAATCCTTATTGAGAAAAACGAAAACTGAAAAACTACTCACCATATACAAAAAATTAGTCAATAAATCCTCATCGAATTTAGAAGAAAATCAAGAAATAATCTCTCCAAAACCTGAGCTTGATACCTCTTCTGTCGAGGAAGAATCTAGGGTTGAATCTGCTTCAGTTAAAGTGAATTTAATATCAGACTCTACAGAAGCATTAATTGTGTTACGAGGAGTAACTTTTAATAATGAACTAGATATTCAAGATGTATCAGAAGAACCTTTACGTTTCTTTAGTGAAATTGTTTCTAAACCTAGTCAGATTTTGTGTATTAGTCCTGATGCTAGAATGGCTTCTTTGATTCAGGCCTTGGCCTATGGAGGTGCAGAAGTATTTTGTTTTGCTTGCTCTCCCAATTTAGCGATCAGTCTGCAAACTGTAGGGGTCAAAATGATTTGGCAAGACCTTGGTAGTTGGATGGTGGAAACTCAACAGACTAATTTAAGTGAATTTGATGTGGTTTGTCTGGGTCAAAATCCTAGTCTTGTAGATTGGGCTTTACTTCATAATAGGCTTTCTAATAATACTAAAATAATTACTCAGGCAGATGTACAAGCGTTGAATCCAAAAGATTTTAATCTACATCAGTCTCTTTTTAAAAGTTGGGAAGTATCTAATTTGACCTTCAACGGTTTAAAGCTTTATGATTCCCCTCCATCTAACTGGAAAGATCCTTTAGATATAATCTCACCTTTGCATCAATATCAGCAATGGCCTTGGCATGATCCTAACATTCGTATTCCCTCTACATTACCATCAGGCAAACCATGGCCAAAAATTTCAGTGGTCACTGTAACTTTTAATCAAGGCAAATACATTGAAGAAACTATTCGTTCAATACTTCAACAAAACTATCCTAACCTTGAATATATCTTGATAGATGCTTGCTCTACAGATAATACCCATGAAATATTAGGTCGCCACAAAGATCAATTTGCCCATTGCATTATTGAACCAGATAAGGGACAGTCTGACGCTCTTAATAAAGGTTTTAGCTTGGCTACCGGGGATATTCTGGCATGGCTCAATAGCGACGATTCTTATGTACCTGATTCTTTGTTTAGGGTAGCTCTGGCTTTTGATCGCTACGTAACAGATATGGTCGCAGGAGGAGTTCAATTACGAGAAGACTTTTGCCCTACTCCTTTCAAAGTGCATCATAGTAAGCTTCCTTTTGGGGAAGTTGTTCCCTTACCTACCGAACAGTTACTAGATTTGGATAAATGTTGGCAACAAGGTCACTTTTTCTATCAACCCGAAGTTTTTTGGACGAGAGAATTATGGGAACGTTCAGGGGGGAAAGTGCGCGAAGACCTCTTCTATAGCATGGACTATGAACTATGGGTTCGTATGTCTGTAAATCAAGCTAAGATTGTCCATATTCCCGAGCCTCTTGTAGCATACCGAGTTCATGAGAAACAAAAAACCTACGGTGACGATATTCCTTTTCTTCCCGAACTGACCTCCGTACGGGACCAATTTTTATCAATTGATCGTTAAATCATTTAGTGATCAATGAATAATAACTATCAAAAATTACATCAATCATAAATTTAAAAATCCTGTGGAGTGACAGATCTTGAGCGAAACAAATAAAAGAGTTTTATTTATCAATGATGTCGGTTTTCAGTATGGGGCAGGTTTAGCTCAACTGAGACAAATTCAATCCTTTTTATTGATGGGTTATGATGTTGCTGCCTTATGCTGGAGTTCAGGAGATAATGTTGAGAGCAGAATTCCCTTTACACCTGTTGAGGGGACCGGAAACTGGTTAGGGATAACATCTCTTGTCTATCTGTGCCAAGAATCTGGAGTTTCTTCAGAAAATATTGTGAATTTGGTGGTATGTGAAGCCGATTTTCTTTGTCCAGATTTAATCATCATCGGCAATATTTACGGTGCGAAATGGCCAACAATTCTTGTTAGTGCTTTAGAAAAGTTAGACTGTCCTGTAATTACCTATATGCACGATTGTTATTGGTTTACTGGACGTTGCGCTTATACGGGAAATTGTACTCGTTACAACATTGGATGTAATCATGAATGTCCTACTTGGCAAGACTATCCCGTTCTCGAACCTCAGTTAATTTTTGATGAATGGCTTTTACGGCGTAAAATGTTTTGCGGTGAACAAGGTATGCCCCCAGTGCAGCTTGGCGAAAGTAATCCACCAGATTTTTACAGAAAGTTTCGTGACTAGCCACGACAATGTGTTTCAATGAAACTAACGGAAGAATCTCGAAGTTGATGTCCATGATAAAAGCATTGCCAATTAACCTCTCCAACCTACAGAAAACAGTACTCCAACAAATAGTGAGAGGGACAACAAACCCCTATCGCCTTGTTAGACGAGCCAAGCTAATCTTAGCCGCAGCATCAGGAGAGAGCAATAGTTCGATTAGTCGAAGATTAGAATTAGACCGAGTACAAGTGCGTCAGTGGCGATCGCGATGGTTTGAGGAGAGAGAAAAACTGAGTGCCGCCGAAGAACAACAGGTAACGGAGAAAGCATTAATGGTCTTGATCAAAGGAATTTTAAGCGATCGCCCAAGACCTGGAACAACAAAATCCTTTACGGTCGAACAAGTAGTCCAGATTGTAGAGATCGCTTGTGAAGAATGTGAAAAATCAGACAGACCAGTGAGCCATTGGACACCTTCAGAGTTGGCGGATGAAGCCATAAAAAGAGGAATTGTCGAAAAGATTTCCCCCCGTAGTGTGGGGCGTTTTTTAAAAAGAAGCGACATTACAACCACATCTCGTTCGTTACTGGTTAAATGCCAAAGTTGATGATCCCTTAAAATTTAAAAGCAAGTCAAATATATCTGTGAACTTCATCAAGAAGCTAAAACTTTGTTAGAACAAGGAATTCAGTTAAGTAGTACAGATGAAATGACAGGGATTCAAGCTCTTGAGAGATTATTTCCGAACAAAAGAATCAAGCCTAAACAAGTAGAAAAAATCGAATTTGAATATGAAAGACACGGAACTTTAAGCTTGATTGCGAACTGGGATGTGGCAAGAGGAAAAGTTGTTAGTCCCTCTATTGGATCGACAAGAACAGAACAAGATTTTTCTGAACATATCCAGAGAACGATTAAGATTGATGAAAAAGCAGAATGGATTTTTATTGTAGATCAACTCAACACTCATAAATCGGAAAGCTTAGTCAAATTAGTAGCAGAAAGCTGTGGAATTACTATTGATTTGGGGAGAAAGGGAAAGGAGGTGATTTTGCAATCTATGGACAGCAGAGCAGATTTTTTATCAGATGAATCTCATCGAATTCGCTTTGTTTATATTCCCAAACATACATCGTGGCTTAATCAAATTGAGTGTTGGTTTTCGATCTTAGTCCGGCGTTTACTCAAAAGAATTACTGTCCGTTCAACTGAAGAACTATCCCAAAAAATTCTCAATTTTATTGATTACTTTAATCAACATTTTGCTAAGCCGTTCGTTTGGAAATTTAAGGGCTTTAAAGATCATAAGTGACTGGTGGATTATTTTTGCTAAGCTGCACTAGTTTTAGAATCCCCAACTTTTTCAGTACGAGTACAAGTCAACCCTAACCCCACCCGTTGCAGTAGCCGGTCAATAAATCTCATTGGGTCCGTTTTTTGGGTAACGGTTAACCCCAAGTTGGTATGAATGGAGTATCGTCTAAACAAAGCCCGTTTCATAAATTCGATTACCTTCGGGTCATCCTTCGATATTTCTATGGGGTTTTCAACTGATCTCACCAATGACGGATCTCCAGTCACACCAGCTAGGGTGGGTTTCTTCAGGTTAATAAGCTCTAGCACACCCAACGCCTTAAGCTCTTCAATCATTATGGTGTAGTTCTTAATATCCGGTAAGAAGATCACCCCCTGACTAAATTGTTTTAATTTCCTAACATAGTGGCCCAAGTCGATCTCTTTAGTTATTTCAGGATGATAGTAATACCACCAGAGCTTGTGACCATTGACTCGCCTTCGTCTGTCTTTAAGTATGTTCTTATAAATAAACTCAGGGGTAAGATCAATTCCAGGAAATTCATGGCGAAGTAAAGCTTTCCTGGCCTGTCGCCTCTGTTCAATAGTAACGTTGGTTCGTAAATATTCATAGGCCATCTCTAAGGTAATATTATCTGCTGATGAAATTCCTTCTGCCTCATCTAGAATATTCTTATCTTTAGTCAATCGATGAAACTCCCCGTCAAGATTTTTTTCTTGACAAGTCTCCCCAACCGCTACAGTAAAGCCCTCTTTTTGTAGTTGTTTAAACAACATCAGGTCAAAGTTTTGACCAGCATAATTAGCCCTAGCTTTAACTTCAGAATAAAGGTCTAAATGAGGATCTATTATATTCCCTGTATCGGGGTCACACCGTTTTTCAAGTTCTTTGATTACCTCTATATCCGTCACCTCTCGTCCTAATCTTTCCGATAATATTTCAGAAGTTAAACCCCAGATACTTAAGCCATTATTATTCCGTTTAATGATCTGTTTTCTAATTACTTCTGGGTCACAAGAGTTCTCAGCGTCTTCTTTGTTTTTCCCTGTACCTGAGTGAATAGTAAAATCAATATTATTACGGTTCCTCCCCATAGCCTGAGTCACTTCTACTGGTTCTATAATTCCCCCCACAGCGACAACAAAGCCATAAGTAAAATGTTCATAAACATCTTTATGGAACACTCCATCAATCCAACCATCAATGGAGATTCCTGTACTCATGGAATTGGTATAGGTTAAGGTACGGGGTTGCTGTTCTTTGATGGATTTATTAATATTATTAGAGATAATTTCTTTGACTTCTGGTTTTTCCGTGGTGTCCCCATTAATTAACCAATGAGTTGCAGAGGGATCTAAGTTAACTAAAGCTTCATGTATCGCTTTACTGTTGGATTTAGCATCACAGAAAATAATTAAATTCTTCCCATTTTGATAACGTTCTTTTATCTCTGTCAAATCATCATCAATCTGTCCCCCATCAAACTTAATAATTCCTTTTTCGTCTCGGTATTGATTATCAACAATAAAGGTATTTCCATCAGGACAAACCCCATCGATATAATTAACTTCTACGTTGGTTAAATCCGCATCAGAGCTAACAATTAAGCCACCTCCATTAATCGCTTCTGGTAGCTTCTCTTGCAGTAACTTGAGAATATAAGACCTCATCTCTTCCAAGGTTGAAGATGATATAAGATGCTTTAAACCTTGCCTAATTTCATCAAAAATAACTAAGGCACCTGACCAATCAAAATAGGATATCTTACCCAAAGAATCGAAACATAAAGCGATAGATTCATGAAACTCTCGATGGATGTTCCCGTAGCTATCGATGGCAGTTATTTCCCATCTATCCACCTGTTCCTTATAGAGCAGAATTCGGGGAACAATGGAGATAATAGGTTTCCTTTTTTTCTTCCACTCTTTAATTAATGGCTCATTGATTTCTGAAGATTTACCTGTCTTTTTAGCAGATTTTATAAAGACTTTCCCTGTCCGAGGAATTTTAGCTAAAACCCCTTTTAACTTCGGCTGATATACTTTCAAGTTAGTCTTTCTGGTTAATTGATTCAGTTTATCTGTTATTCCATAGGAGGCTAATCTTTCGGCTCTGGCTTTAGCCTTTTTAAGCTTCTCAATGGCTGATATGTGTTTCTGTTGCTGCGCCGCTTTATTTTGGATATCTAACTCATATGAGCTTAGTTTATCATTAGCATCAGATAAGGCTTCTAGTTCTTGGTCGAGTAATAAAAGGTTATCCCATAAGGGTAACTCAAAGATATTAGATTGGGCAATTTTATTAAGCAGTCCAGTAAACAGCTTAAAGTTAACCTTGTCACTGTAGTTATATTTGACTGCTAGACTTCCCCACAAGATAGAAGCTAAGTGAATCTTAAACGTCTTAACTTGACGATACTTAGCCACAGGTAACTTTTTAATGAGGGCTTTAATCTCTGACTTAAATAAGGATTGAATGAGAGATTCTAGTCCCTGATTAAGAGTTCTTTGTCTTTCTACATCTTGGAAGGTTTCAGGGGAGAAATTATCAAACACGCCCTGACTTTCGGCATAGGTTGTTTCGACTAACTGTTTCCACTCTTTAATAGCTAATCTTTTCTCAGAGATACGGCGTAAAAGTTTCTTAATTTCAGTGATACTAGAAACTTCCTTAATTTTCGCTTTTAATTCTCCTATCTCTCTTTTAGTTCTTTGAGGATTAAAAGGTTTGGTTCCATCATCATAAACCACATAATCAAAAGCAGGAATTTCTACGGATTCGTCAACTTGACCGATAAATTTAGCGACTTTAATTCTTTCTTTTAAATAGGGTTTGCTGAAAAAGTTTCTCCAAAATTTATGCCACTTTTGACCAAGAATTTTCTGACAAATCAATAAGTTTTAGTACATAAAAATTGTTTAAAGTATAATCAAAATTAATGAAAGGCGGTTTGACGAGTTCCCCTGTTCTATTATTAGTAAATAAGGACAAAAAAAGCGACAAAAACTGCCTCAGAAGTTTAGAAAGATTGACAACTAAAAATGTAATAGCAATAGATGTAATGGAGGTTTCAGGGAGTTTTGTCATCACGAGATTTAGGCTAAATCTCACGAGATTTAGGCTAAATCTTCGTTTAGCTTGTCCAAACTTTCCCTCAATAGCATTACGGAAGCATTCATCGGAGTGGGCTTGTTTCTTTTCTTCTTCACTGACATTTTTCGGAGGTCTTCCTAACTTCGGACCACTGATTCTTATCCCTCTTTCCTTACACCAATTTCTGTTTTCCCTAGTTCGATAAATTTTATCTACATGGACGGATTCGGGATAATAGCCAAACGTTTCTTTATACTTTTCTACTTGTTCTTTTAAATGACAAGATTCATTGAAGTTTTTCCAACTTATTTTGTCTAGAAACACATAGTTATCTACACAGCTTACTGAGAGTTTAGCTCCAAACTCTATTGGTTTTCCTGCTTTTCCCCTCACTATTGGACGAATATGCGGTTGAGTTAAACTTACAATTCTTTGAGGAACACTCTGGGTCTTATTCTCCCACATTGACTGTTGTTGTTCATAAACTTTTTTGATAGTCTCTAGACAATTTTTCTGTCTTTTACTCAGATTTTCCTGGGAAGCCCCAGCTTGAATTAAGTCTTCTATATTTCCTAAATTTTTCTTAAGGTATTTTAACTGTTTCCCGATAGCTTTTCTTCTTTCTTGATAAGATACTTTTCGTTTTTTAGCTACTTTTAAGTATTCCTTTCTAGCAATTTTTCTAGAAGTTCTCGGCTTTTTTCTCAATTTTACTCTTAATGGTTTATAAAGATTATCTATTATTCTTTCTGTCTCAATTCTGGCTTGATTTAATATGCCTAAATCCGTTGGGTATTTGATGTCTGCTGGCGCACAAGTCGCATCTAAAATTAGTTTACCTTTATTTTTTATTTTTTCTCCTTTTTCTTGGAGACAATCCTTTTTTTTTACTTCTTTATCACTCTTGTCTATTTCTCTTTTTACTATTTTTTTATTGATTTTGTTTATCAATTCTCCATCAATTCTTTTCCTAAAATGAACTAGCATTGAAGATTCCAGTGGTGGCTCTTGTTGATAACAATTTAAACCTATAAAGTATTGTAGATAGGGATTTTCTCTAATCTGTTCTATAGTTTCTCTATCACTTGTTCCTAATTTTTCCTTAATAATTAATGTCCCTAATGCCATTCTAAATAGTTTGGCTGGCGCACCTTTTTCTGCTGAAAAAAGTTTAGCATATTCTTCCTCAAAATCATCCCAAGGTATCAACTCTGCCATGATTACCCAACGATTATTGGGGGACAATTTGCCCTCGAAAGGTAATTCAAATTTTTCTGGGGGCGGTAAAGGTTGCTCCTCTTTTCGATACATTTGTTCTTGACCAACAACTGGGAGGTGTTTCTACCAATTATAGCGGTTTGTAGCCGACAAAGCTGATCTTTTTTGCGATCGCGAATATGGGTGTAACCTTTTAAAGAATAGGGTTTTGCTTTTATTCAGCAAACCCTAATTAGTTATAGGAAAGCCAGAGATTAAGTCGGATGACTTAACCCTTGGGATCTTGATTAGAGTCGGGAGACTTGGGGTGAATCTGTTCTGCTTCGGGACAGTCATCAGATACGAAAATTTCTGAGTTGTATCTGGGAACAGAAGCTAATTTTTGGCTAACTGAACCAATACTTTCTAGTCTCACCATTTCTTCCCAAGAACTTATTTCTTCGTCCTCTTCGGTTTCATAGCGAATGGTCACTAAGTCCCCTTCTAGAGAAACAATAGTCGCACCTTCGATCCAACGTTGCTGATCCCGCAAGAACAGACAAACTTCTCGGCCCTCTGTACAAAGTTGATAAATCTTGCGGTGTAGCATAGCTATCTCCTTAGCAGGTAACAATCTTTGATGACTTTACCTTAACATTAAAAATCCTCTCTAGGCTACGTCACGAAGACGGTTTTTGGTAAAAAATATTGCATCATCTTGAAGGTTGGGTTTAAACAGCAAGCATAATCAGCTTTCTGGGGGATGATTGCAAAGATGGATGGATTTTAAAAAGACAAAAACTAACTTAATCTTCATCCCATGCTTCAACGACTAACACTTCGCTGACGGGATCTTGCATTGTAAAACCAAACTCTAATAGTTCTTTTTTCCAGTAAGACCAGTCATTTCCATAAAGAAGGGCTAACTTCCAGATACTGTCACTGGGTTTCAGAACGTTTGATCCTACCAGGGAGGAAACTTTGCGTTGAAACTTCATCATAGGATGAGCTACTTTATTAGTCATAGACTCAATTAATTCATGTTTACTAAATTTTACAAATGCTCTGGTGAGCAACACTTCCCCTGATGGGTTGCCGTTTGGTTAAATCGTAGATATTTATCCGAGCAGGTGATTTGAGAAGTATTTTACACTTCTTCATTTATAACTGATTTCTTGGATTTGCGCAAGTCTTTTTACTCAAAAGTTCGGAAATTACTACTCATATCTTTGATTCACGACTGATATTCCGATGCCACAATCATCGAGCCAATACCCCGATCTGTAAAGATTTCCAAGAGAATAGAGTGGGGGATACGACCATCAATAATATGGGCTGCGCGAACCCCTTGAGCCAGCGATCGCACACAACAATTTACTTTCGGGATCATCCCTCCACCCACAATACCCTGGGCGATTAAGTCTCTAGCCTGTTTAATGTCTAGTTTCGTCAAGAGTGTATTGGGGTCTTGATAGTTTTCTAGAATACCTGCGGTATCGGTCAACAAGATTAATTTTTCTGCCCCCAAAGCGGCGGCTATTTCCCCAGCCACAGTATCCGCATTAATATTATGAGCTTGTCCTGTTTCATCGGCTGCTACGGAGGAAATAACGGGGATATAATTATTATTCACTAAAGCGTCAACAATTTTGACATCGACTTTGCTCACCTCTCCAACGAAGCCAATATCTTCTTGATCCACACGACGGGCTTTAACTAAGTTACCGTCTTTTCCGCATAGTCCCACACCTTTGCCACCAGCTTGATTAATTAAAGAGACTAATTCTTTATTAACCCTGCCCACCAACACCATTTCCACCACATCCATTGTGGCAGCGTCAGTTACCCTTAAGCCGTCTTTGAATTGGGGTTCAATGCCTAATTTCCCTAACCAACTGTTGATCTCGGGGCCGCCACCGTGAACAACCACAGGATGGACTCCTACACAAGCTAGAAAAATAATATCCCGAATGACTTTATCTTTGAGGGAACTATCTTTCATGGCAGCCCCTCCATATTTAATAACGAACGTGCGTCCAGCGAATTGTTGGATGTAGGGAAGGGCTTCGCTTAAAACTCGGACACGGTTAGCATCGGCTTCTTGAATATAGTCGTTTTCGCTACTCATAAATTGGTCATAACTCATATAGCCTTAAGAATGATAGCATTGTTAAGGCTAATTTTGTCGGGAATGTAATTATAAAATATTATTAAATTATTTTTTGGGTTTAAAAATAGTCAATAAAATAAAGATAAAAAAGAAACAATTGTGAACAGGAAAATATCACAAGAATGGTTAGGTTTAATGATTGGCAATTCTCGACTTCATTGGGGATACTTTCAGGGAGAAATTTTACAAAGGACTTGGGATACTGTTCATATTCAAGAGTATGTTAAGCCTTTAGAATTACCTAACAATTTTCTTGGTTTTTCTCTGGATAATTCTTTACCTTTAATGATTGCTTCTGTGGTTCCTTCTCAAACTCAACTTTGGCAAACTTATCAAAAGTTTAATCTAGTTAGGTTAGATGATGTACCCTTAAATAATCTTTATCCAAGTATGGGCATTGATAGAGCTTTAGCTGCATTAGGTGGGGGAGAAATGTATCAGTTTCCTTGTTTAATTATTGATGCTGGTACGGCTTTAACTTTAACAGGAATTGATGGCGATCGCACTTTTATCGGTGGGGCTATTTTACCTGGGTTAAAATTACAATTTGATTCATTGTCAACCAAAACAGCAGCTTTACCTAATATTAGTTTGCCCAAGAAATTAAGCGATCGTTGGGCTAATAATACAGGAAATTCTATTATTAGTGGTATTTTATACACAGTTTTAGGTGGTATTAAAACCTTTATTGATGATTGGTTAATCAAATATCCTGAGAGTAAAATTATTTTAACTGGTGGCGATGCTACTCAATTATATGATTATTGGCAACAAGAAAATTATGAACAATTAGAACAAATAATAGTTGATCCTAATTTAATCTTTTGGGGAATGCGATCGCTTTATGTTTCAGGTTTGTACTTTTAAGAGGTTATCTATTTTTAAGGATGATGAAACGAAAATATTTACTACATTTATTTATCCTGACTTTAAGTTTATCAATTTTCTTGGGTTCTGTTAGTTCTTCTTATTCTCAAAATACTACTTCTAACTTTTCTAGTAAGCAAGTGGTGGTTAATGAGATTAAAGGATATGCACAGCGTCATGTTGATAACAATGAGAACATGAAAACTGAGGTTCTTATTGAGCTTTATCAGGATAATACTATTGGACTGACAAAAGTTCAAATTGCTGAGATTTATGAAAAGGAATATGCTCGACTAAAAGAAGTAAAACAAACAAATAGTAATAGTATTTGGACACAATTACCTAAAGGTTTATATGGATGGATTGTTGCTGGTATTCTTTTAATTTTACTAATCATTCGAGATTTAATTAAGGAGTGTATAAAAATATCAATAAAAAATCTAAGTAACTGGGTCTATAAGCAATTTTCAGGAACAGCTTTTTTTGAAGACATTGCTCTCAAACGTTATCGTCAAGCTTTGATTGAAAAATATGAAAAACTCAAGATTCCTTTTCGTCCTAATTACCCTTTGAATATGAGAACAGTTTATGTTCCTTTGAAAGTTTCAGGAAGCAAAGAATATAAATTAATTGAAGTTGATCATGCACTTAAAGATTATAAGCGTTTTGTAATAAAAGGTGCGCCTGGTTCTGGTAAATCAATGTTTTGTCGATATTTATGTCTGTCTTATGCGGAGGGTAAATTAAACGATTTATAGGATAAACCTATTCCTATTTTAGTGGAATTACATAGTTTAAAAGAATCTAAGCTAACTGTGGAAATATTAGAAAAAAAATTAGTACAAGTCTGTGCTTTAAATGATTTTCCTAAAGCAGATCGCTTTATTACTGACGGTTTGAAAAAGGGAAGATTGTTTTTACTATTGGATGGATTAGATGAAGTTAATTTTTCTCTTAGAGCAGAGGTTATTGAGATTATAAAAACTTTTATAGATACTTATGAAAAGTGCCGAGTTATTATTACTTGTCGTACAGCAGTTTATCATAATCAATTTTTTGATGTTGTGCAGCAAACTTTAGACATAGAAGATTTTAGGGATAAACAAATTAGAGATTTTCTCAAAGCATGGAAGTCTCAAATGTCTCCTGGAAAATCAGTGGAACAACTCATAGAACAATTGCGAAAACGACCAAAAATTATGGAGTTGGCAAGAAACCCTTTATTATTAACCATGATGGCTTATCTTTATACCGATACACCTTTTATTTTGCCTCATTCTCGTATCGAATTTTATCAAAAAGCAACGGAGACTTTACTTGAACTTCGGGATCAAATAAAAAATATACGTAATGAATATGAAGGAAAGAATAAAAGACGTATTTTACAATCTCTTGCTTTATATCTTTCTAATTTTCAACAATCAGATCGTCGTGAAATATCTTATGACACCATAATAAATAAACTTAAAGAAGTTCTCCCTGATCTTAATTTAAGTCCCAGTGACACCAACCCTATTATCAAAGAAATTTGCGATCGCAGTGGTTTATTATTACGTATTGACGGAGGAGAAAATTATAAGTTTGCTCATCTTAGTTTACAAGAATATTTTGCAGCAGAAGCATTAAGAGAGAAAGAACAAGAATTGATTAATAAGTTTAAAATTGATACAGTTGCATGGCGAGAAATTGTAAAATTATGGTGTGGTTTAGCCACTGATACCACTAACTTAATTCGAGAGGTTTATGAAAAAGATCCTTTAGCAGCGTTGGAATGTTTAGCAGATGCTCAAGTTGTTGATGAAACTTTAGCAAAAAAAATTATCGAACATTTTAAGCAAGAACTTCTCCATCAAGAAGATACAGAAAATATTGCCAAAGCTTTAGCTGCTGTTGCTGCTGATTATCGTCCCAGAGGATCAGCTTTATTACAGTTTCTAGTTGATATTATGAATGAGGATGATAACTCTAGTCATAAACAAGCAGCAGCGAAGACATTATCTTACACAAATTTACCTCAAGCAGTGGATATTTTAGCTAAATACTATGATAAACCCCATTTATTAGAAGTTCGTCAGGAATTAATTAGAATGGGTGACTTAGCTGTGTCAACTCTAGAATCTATTGCTATGGAAAATTGTGTCGAAGCAATGGATGATTTAGTGGCTATTGGAACCCCTGATGCTGCTGATACTTTAGAGAAATTCCTGCATGATCCTCAATTAAAACAACAAGCTGCTTGGCGGGTGACTGCTGTTTTAGATAAACTTAAAGAAGATGAAAATATCAGCGATCGCCTTTAATTTTTCTAAGAGACTGTTTGTCAAGTGAATCGATAGAGAATGGTAGGGTGTATTAGCGTAGCGTAATACACCAAAGAACAGCATTGTGGTGCGTTACGGCATAAAAACAGTAGAGAAATCACCCCAAAAATTATAGTTTGCGCTTAGCGCACCCTACTTAATATCTTTTTTAGGAACAATCTCTAATAACATGATATAATCTTAGTCAATGTAAGAAAAATCCATTAGTTATTACTACAAATAAACCGGTTTAATTAAACATAATTTCAACAGTTCGTATTGCATAACATATTTATCCTGTTTTGTCAAGATATATTTTACAAAAGTTATTTACAGGTAAAAATGAACTATAAAAAATGAAATTTAAAACCTTGAAAATTTGTAGGGATATCAAGACAAAATATTAATGAGATAACGAGGTAATCACTATTACAAGGGGGAAGCCTTATTTTTGGATATACTTAAAGCTCATCCTACCTGAAATATTTATAACACGAAAATAACCAAAATGCAAATATCAGGCAAATTTAGTTAAAATCTGGCAAAATCGATCAATCATTAAGTTGTGTAACGAGAGCAATTTTATTTAAAAATATCATAATATTACTAGAAAAGCATAATCTTTCATTATATAAAATCAGCTAACTAAATATTTCTGTTTTTATAACGGATAGAAAATTGAGATTGACTTATGATATGTAGATAAGAACACTATAGCACTAAGCATTGCGGTTAGGACGTTAATTAGATTCCTCGTTCCTCGGAATGACAATTAAAGATACAAAAAATGTCCATAGCTTATTTTTATCTTGCTATATTATAAGCCATCGAACTGATAGAAATCATGAAAATTAATAGTTTACCGCTATTTAATAGACGAAGACGCAGACAAACAAGAGAATATTTATCTAATGAAGATTATAGATAGATTTTATAAAAGTCTGCATTATGATTTGATTCTCGCTATTCTCGTAACTGCTCACCGCAACAAAAAAGTCTTATTGAAAAGCACTACAAACAACATCAGTTGAGTCAACAAAAATATAAGCCCTGTGATTTAACGTAAAATTTAAGCTAATTTATTACGGCTATTTTAATGACTAACATTCCCAGAATCAAGTCTTTTTAAAACCTCAAATAAAAACAACAATATGAGAAAAAAAAGAATAGTAAGATAGTTTTTTGTTAGCGGAGATTATCCGCTAATCCTGTGTATTTTTGTGCAGAGAGATAGGGGGATCAAGAAAAATCTATCCCCCATCGGCTCCGGAGCCTTTTACATCTCTAATCCTGGGGGACTCCGACCAGCTAATGAAAATAATTCGCATAATTGGACAATGGCATTTTGCCCCTGTAATCTCATGGTCTCTAAAAAACTGAACATTTGGGTGACTAACTCTGCACCCCAGTCGCTTCTTGCTCCCCCACTTACTTTGCGGTGAATGATAATGGGACGTAAAGCTCTCTCAGCATCATTATTATCTGGTTTGACTTCAGGATAAGTTAGAAAGGTGAACCACTCTTCCCAATGACGTTTGAGACGGTTAATCAATCTTTGTGCATCATAAGGCCATCCTTTTTTGGGAGTTGCTTTAAAAATCTTTTGCAGTGAGTTCTCGACTTCTGTTCTTTTGGAGCCTAAGTCTTCAAGGGTTAAATTTCGAGCATGATAATGACGATAATGGATACGGGCGGTTGCTAAAACTTGCTGTACATCGGCAGCAAATTCTCGATTCGCTTGAAAACGACTGGTTTTAAGGGACTCTAACTCTCGTTCTAAATGTGCCAGACATTTCTGTTTGGCCATCGCACTTTGTCTAAAGTAGGCACTATAGCAGTCACTGGTGAGGATGCCCTTAAAATCTGCTCCTAACAATTTCTCGACTTCTGCGGAGCTTCTAGTGGGAGCCAACATCAACACACAGACCTCATTTGATGTGGCTACCCAAACCCAATACTTGATGCCATCGATGCAATAACTGGTTTCGTCAACACATCGGATTCCTGGCTGCTGGATGTACTTTAACCACTGTTGGGTCAAGGGTTCTAAACTTTCTTGAAACCATTTGTGCATTTTGGCAAGGCTCCCTTGAGAAATGGGAATGCCAAAGACATACTCTATAAAATGTTCCTGTTTACGCCATGTAAGATTACCCCCATAGCCAAGCCAGCCCACGATGCTACTTAATCGCGCCCCATAACGGAATCCTTCTTTAACTCCCAATGGAACAGGACTGTAATCTGACCATCCACAACTAGGACATTTATAGAATCCGCGACGATATTCCCTGATTTCTATGGGTTGGTCTACTACTTCAGCCACTTGCTGGACTTTTTCGGGAACTACTTCATCTCGTTCCACTGAACCCCCACAAACAGGACAGTTTTCTAGTTCTAAAGTGACTATCTTATCGGGCTGACCAAAACCATTACGGGTCTTCCCTGGGTGGTCATATTTTGGTCCGCGTTTAAATCCTTTTTTGCGTTTCTTTTTGTCAGAAGGCTTTTTTAGTGGGTCTGATGATGGGGGGACTGAACTGTTTTTTGAGTTACGGTTTTTTAGCTTATCTCTCTCTTCTTTCAATTTTTCAATTTCTTGCTGTTGTGTAGAGATTTGTTGTTGTTGCTGGTCAATCAGTCTTTGTTGAAGAGATAACTGTTGTTGTGCCTTGACTAGCCACTCAATCATGAAGACATTGTTCGCCAACTGTTCATCGGCGATAGCTCTAACTAGCTTTGAATCAATGGTAGCATTTGTGGTCATAACCCCCACTATACATAAAAATCCCCGATTTTACCTTTATGTTGTCAAGACAGATTCTTTATTGCGGTGAGCAATTACAATCAAGGCAATCAACAACTAAAAAAAATCTGGCAAAGTTCTTTATTTTCTGATAAATTATCTGTCTTAGTGGCTGATAGTGACTACAGCCAAAAGGATTTTATTGGGGAACAAGTTAAGCATGAAGACGTAGTTACTATTACAAGAGTTAGAAGTGACCGAGTTTTTTATCGTCAATTTATTCGGGACCCAAATCAAGCCAAAACTTCGGGACATCCCCGTTGGTATGGGGATAAATTTGACCTTAAAGATGACCAAACTTGGACTGAACCTGATGAAGTTCATCATGTTCCCTTTACAACGAAAAAAGGTCGTCAATTAACAGTGACTATTTCGGGATGGAAACAGATGTTAATGAGAGGAACTAAAAACTATAAAATGAACAATCACCCCTTTACTTTACTCCAGATTGTTGTCAGAGATCAAGAAAGAAATAGTATTTGGAAACCTATGTGGCTTATTGTTATTGGTTCTCGGCGCGATGAGTTAAGTTTAGTTGATTGTTATCAGTGTTATCGACAACGTTATGACATGGAACATCTTTTTCGATTTGGTAAACAAAGATTATTGATGACATCTTATTTAACTCCCGATGTACATCATGAAGAAAATTAGTTTAAACTAACACTTCTTTCTTATGTAAATTTGTGGGCTGCCAGAAAATTAGCTGTGGTTTTACCCCGTGATTGGGAACAGTATTTGAAGACTAATAAATCCATCAAAATCACCCCTAGTCTAGTTCAAAGAGACTTTTCAAGAATAATTACGACCTTGGGGACTTTCGCCAAATTTCCCAAACGTCGAGGTTTTTCTTCCGGACGTATTAAAGGTTACAAAAAAGCCCCACGAACTCGTCATGATGTTATCAAGAAAGGGAGCAAAAAATCAACTGAAAACTTAAAAGCTCCTTAGTTTTCCTCAGAATCTATAGATTAGCCCTATTTGTCAGCCAATTTTATTGACTGATACAGAGCCGATATTTTGGGATTTTAGTTTAGCGTAAAATATACGCTAACAAACTTTTTTTGTCCAAAGTCCAATTAATTGTGGTGTTGATGATGATCATGACCTTCATGACCCTCGTGACTACCATGATCATGAGGTTCAGAACGAATTTCTACTGGTCCAACTTGCCATGTTCCTAAGTTAACCAAAGACATAGTTTCTAAGCCAAAGGAAACCACTCCCATACTTACTAAACCTGTGGCAATGGTTCCCATAGCTACGCTTCCAAAGGATATTAAACCCATAGGAACAAAACCAATAGCGACAATACCCATTGGTGCAACCCCAATAGCAATATAACCGGTTGGAGTAATACCAAAAGAAATCAATTTTTTTTGCTTTCCACCACCACATTCTCCTGTAGCTTGGACATCAATTAAGTCATCGGGTTGTAATTTAACTGCCATGATGGGTTCGGATAAAATTGTTCTTGCGGACACTATGTTACCAGGGACTCCCATAAATGGTCAAAAGACAGTCTGTCAAACTTAACTCTCAGAAAATAATTTAACGATCACCTGGGAAGGATCTGCTTGTTTAACTAGAGATTCTCCAATCAAAACAGCGTTAGCTCCTGCTTGTTTGACCTGTTGTAAGTCTTGGGGGCTATGAATACCGGATTCACTGACAATATAAATGCCTTTCTCTTTGATCTGATCTTGACGGGCAGTTAATAATTCTTTAGTTGTGTCTAAACTCACCTCAAAGGTTTCGAGGTTACGGTTATTAATTCCCAGTAAAGAAACCCCCTCAATAGCCAAAACCCGATCCATTTCATGCAAAGAATGAACCTCTACTAAAGGAGTCATACCCAAGGAAAGAATAATTTTAATAAAATACTGTAAATCTGAATCTTTCAGAATAGCAGCAATTAAAAGAATAGCATCGGCCCCTTTGACCCTAGCTAAATAGATTTGATAGGGATAAATAATAAATTCCTTACATAGCAAAGGAATATCAACTGCTTGACGAACTAAAGCCAGGTTATCAAAACTACCTTGAAAAAATTTACTATCCGTTAACACAGAAAGACAACTGGCCCCACCTTTAACATAAGCTTGGGCGATGGCCACCGGATCAAAGTCTTTTCGAATCACCCCCTTAGAAGGAGAGGCTTTTTTTACCTCTGCAATTAAAGCGGGTTGGGTTTTTCCTTGGCTAATAGCCCCTAAAAAATCTTTAGCTGGTGGCGCGTTTCTCTCCTGTTTCCGTAACTCTAACAAGGAGAGACTTTCCCGCATTCGTTCCACTTCTTTTTCCTTGTGCCAGACGATTTCTTCGAGGATATGGTTAGCCTCACCATTGGGATCAGGCACTTGATAACGTAAGATATCGACTTCTATGGCTGGGTTGGGGGGTCGTCGTCTGATTTGCATGGACTTTGTTAAGAAACTTTAAGAAACTAACTCAGATTTATGGCTATCTAAGGTATTGTATCCATAATTTCCTTCCCTTTACCAGACGATTTAGAAAGTTTACCGTGAACCTGGTGAGGGAAGTTACGGAGAAGGGTGGCTAAGATAAAAAAAAAGATTTTCTATATAATCTCCATAGTATCCCTAACTTTAGACTAAAGATTAAGTCGATCATCCCTATGAACACCATTAAAGAAAAAATCCAATCGATCTTGAATCAATTACCAGATGATTGTTCAATTGAAGATATCCAGTATCATTTGTATGTTCTTGAAAAAATACGTCAAGGATTACAGGTCGCTGAACGCGAACCCATATTACAACAAGAAGAAGTCGAGGGACTACTAAGTAAATGGCTTATCGAGTGATTTGGTCTTCTAAGGCTGTAGAAGATGTTGATTCCATTGCGACCTATATCGCCCGTGATTCTCCTTCCTATGCTGCTGCGGTGGTACGCCAGATTTTGGATGCTACGAGTCAGTTGGAGGATAATCCGTTAACAGGAGAGTTGATTGCCGAAGGGGATAACGACACCTTTCGGGATCAACCAGCTTATACATACCGTGTCATCTATCAAGTTGATGGTGACACTGTGACAGTGGTGGCGGTGGTGCATACGAAACGATTATTAGGTCTCAATGAATAATTAAAGATGGAAGATCAAGACATTCAAGGTTTAATTGAAGCAGTACAAAAGGCTGATTCTGCGGTGGGGTTACTCATAGCAGTTCGGTCTTTGGCTTTGAGTTGCCATGAAAAGGCGATCCCAACGTTAATCGAGGCGTTGGGATATAACAATGCTGGGGCTGCGGCCGGTGCAGTGAAAGGATTGATTAATTTAGGTGATGTTAGTGTCCCCTATCTCCTACAGCAGATTGACGGTTACAATTATGGGGCAAGGGCTTGGGCAACTAGTGCCTTGGCAGGGATCGGTCATCCTTCAGCTTTGGACCATCTCCAAGAGACAGCGTTAAGGGATTTTTCCCTGAGTGTACGCCGTTCTGCTGCGAAAGGACTGGGTTATATAGAGTGGTCTAAGTTATCGGTTTCAGAGGCTTCTGAGGGACAAAAACAGGCAACTGAGACGTTATCTAAGGTATTAGATGACCCTGAATGGGTGGTGCGTTATGCTGCGGTGGTGGGATTGCAAAATTTAGCGATTTCTGTAGATAATCAGAGTCTAGTGCAGCTTGGCGAAAGTAATCCACCAGATTTTTACAGAAACTTTCGTGACTAGCCACGACAATGTGTTTCAATGAAACTAACGGAAGAATCTCGAAGTTGATGTCCATGATAAAAGCATTGCCAATTAACCTCTCCAACCTACAGAAAACAGTACTCCAACAAATAGTGAGAGGGACAACAAACCCCTATCGCCTTGTTAGACGAGCCAAGCTAATCTTAGCCGCAGCATCAGGAGAGAGCAATAGTTCGATTAGTCGAAGATTAGAATTAGACCGAGTACAAGTGCGTCAGTGGCGATCGCGATGGTTTGAGGAGAGAGAAAAACTGAGTGCCGCCGAAGAACAACAGGTAACGGAGAAAGCATTAATGGTCTTGATCAAAGGAATTTTAAGCGATCGCCCAAGACCTGGAACAACAAAATCCTTTACGGTCGAACAAGTAGTCCAGATTGTAGAGATCGCTTGTGAAGAATGTGAAAAATCAGACAGACCAGTGAGCCATTGGACACCTTCAGAGTTGGCGGATGAAGCCATAAAAAGAGGAATTGTCGAAAAGATTTCCCCCCGTAGTGTGGGGCGTTTTTTAAAAAGAAGCGACATTACAACCACATCTCGTTCGTTACTGGTTAAATGCCAAAATTGATGATCCCTTAAAATTTAAAAAGCAAGTCAAATATATCTGTGAACTTCATCAAGAAGCTAAAACTTTGTTAGAACAAGGAATTCATTTAATTAGTACAGATGAAATGACAGGGATTCAAGCTCTTGAGAGATTATTTCCGAACAAAAGAATCAAGCCTAAACAAGTAGAAAAAATCGAATTTGAATATGAAAGACACGGAACTTTAAGCTTGATTGCGAACTGGGATATGGCAAGAGGAAAAGTTGTTAGTCCCTCTATTGGACCGACAAGAACAGAACAAGATTTTTCTGAACATATCCAGAGAACGATTAAGATTGATGAAAAAGCAGAATGGATTTTTATTGTAGATAAACTCAACACTCATAAATCGGAAAGCTTAGTCAAATTAGTAGCAGAAAGCTGTGAAATTACTATTGATTTGGGGAGAAAAGGAAAGGAGGGGATTTTGCAATCTATGGACAGCAGAGCAGATTTTTTATCAGATGAATCTCATCGAATTCGCTTTGTTTATATTCCCAAACATACATCGTGGCTTAATCAAATTGAGTGTTGGTTTTAGATCTTAGTCAGGCGTTTACTCAAAAGAATTACTGTCCGTTCAACTGAAGAACTATCCCAAAAAATTCTCAATTTTATTGATTACTTTAATCAACATTTTGCTAAGCCGTTCGTTTGGAAATTTAAGGGCTTTAAAGATCATAAGTGACTGGTGGATTATTTTTGCTAAGCTGCACTAGAGTGCTATCTGTCCAAACAAAATTATCTTGTGCTGAAGTTGGAGGAAAAGTGGTGTTGTTAACCCAGTTAAAAATTCCTTGTTCCCAAGTACCATTGTTCGCGTTGTTCCCGATGCGTCCTTCAGCAACCCAGTCTTCCTCAAAAAGCCCGCTATTTTTAGCGTTATTGAAGTCGGTATCTGTAAATGTGGGTAAATCGGTAAAACTAGCAGCTTGAGCAACTGAGGTACTAAGTCCAACCCCCATTGCAATCGTTACAGCAGCTAAATATTTATATTTCATCATGCTTCTCCGTGTATCTATCTACGTATTTACTTAAGTATATATATTAATTTTCGGGTCAATGTTAGCGTTCATGTAAACGTTCATGTAAACGTTCGTGTTTGATTTAAGAAATTATTGTTAACACTACGTATTTATACTTAGATACCCTCCATTAAAGAAGTGCCAACTTGAACAATGTACAACTGTCACGTAGACACCTAATTTCAATTGTCGACCTTTGATTTTAACTCTGCTATGATTTTCTCTGTTTTTCTTTTTGACCTTTTCAGTCCATAAATCTGAGAACAAAACGAGGTGATAATTGCGATCAAGTCTTCCATTAGTTCATCTTGTTTATCCTCGCTATGATTAACAATTTCTAATTTTTTGCTCAGTTCTTTTAAGAGAAGTTCTATGTAATTAGTTCCAAATCGGGCTAATCGATCTTTGTGTTCTACTACTAAGATATTATAATTTGGATCTACTAAAATCTTTCCTAATTGCTTGCGATCATCATTTAAAACACTCCCTATTTCTTTAACTATTTTGTAAATTTTATAGCCACGAGCTATGGAGTAATCTTTGAGTAGTTCTGCTTGGCGATCTAGATTATCTTTGTTTTCTGCACTAGAAACCCTCGCATAAATACAAGCTATCAAGTCAGATTTGGAGTTTTTTTCATCCAGAATGATGATTGTACCAGTGGGTGATTGATAACCTCTCAAATTACCTTGCTTCCACCACCTCTAGGCTGTTCGATAACTTATTCCTGCTTTTTTTGCATAGTCTGAAAGTTTCATGTCTATATATTAACATGAATGACTATACTTGACTATATTTTTATTGAAAGTTTAGGATACCAGTTTCCCAACGTAGGGGTCAACGGCCGTTGACCCCTACAAGGTTTGAAAATCAAGCAAAACGACGGCGTAATAAGGGTTGAATAGTTAATAAAATTAAGGCATCAAACCCTACTAATAGTAGTAAAACCCCAAGAAAATTAATATCCAGCCAAGGGGTTTCCAGGACAATACTTCCTAAAGACCATTGCCCATTGAGGTAAATATAACGAATTGGTTCAATGGCGTAGGTTAAAGGGTTCAAACTCGCCACAACTTGTAACCATCCTGCCATAAAAGATAGAGGTGCAAGGGCGGTACTAGCAAACAATAGGGGTAAGTTGGTGACAAAAATGACTGCTATGAGTTCGATATGCCCCGGCAGGGCAAAAGCTAACCCTAAACTTAATCCTGTTACTCCAGCAACGATTAAAAAGACAATTAAGGCGATCGCTCCTAAACCAGCTAAACCGGGTAAACCTCCTCCTAACATAGCACTGGCCCCAACAATAACGGCGGTTTGGATGATACTGAGGCTAATAATATAGAGGGTAGAAGCAGCCACTATGGAATAACGAGAGGCTAACGGCGCAACCAGTAAGCGGTTGAGAAAGCCAAACTCTCTATCAAACATAACCGGTAGTCCGGCATTTAATGCCCCTGAAAATGCGGTGAAAACAATAATACCAGGGGAGAGAAACTTAGCATAGTTGAGATCATCCCCAAATAACCCTTGAGGGGCGTTGTAAAATAAAGCCCCAAATAATATTAACCACATAAACGGCTGAATAATACCGGCCATAAAGGTTGAGGGACGGCGTTGTAGTTGAATGAACAGACGTTTCGTCATGGCTAGGGTTTCTTGAGAAAAGTCTGAGAACCAATTCCCCTCCGGTGTAATATCAGTGATCACATTGGGGGCTAAACTGTTCTGGGTTTGAGATGGTGTAATGGTTTGACTCATATTATCTATGTATTATTTTTCTCGCTTCTTTGATCTTATAGCAGTTCTCAAGGGACGGAGTTATTGGTTATGTTTGCGTAACTTCTTTTTCTGATTCAGCAATTAAGGTGAAACCTTCGGCGGCAAAGTTTTCTTCAGCACTTAAACCTTGAATAAGTCCAGGGATGGCCCTACCTGTCACGGTAAAGGCAAAAGTTGAACTAGGAAATACAGAAGCCATCAACCCTACGCTAACGGCGAAAAGTGAAGACTTGATTAAATGGGATGTAGATAATTTCATGATACTAAAAATAATTGATAAATAAACGCTCAAATTATAGCAGTTTTAAACATCTTTTTAGGAAGATTGTTATATGGCGTTTCTCGCAACGAGTGAGGTACACCTAACATCTAACTCGGAACTCCGAACTCCGAACTCCGAACTCCGAACTCCTAAAACTAGAAAACTGTGTACCTCACAAGTATGAGAATTGCTATAATGTGCATTGTGCTTTTCTATTTTGTCTAAATGATTAAAGGTTATCAAAGTCGATTACTCTTAATAATAGTTACTATCATAACTGGAATTATTACCCTGGTTTCCCCTGCGTTATCCGTTCCAGAATCTTGTGTTTATCATCCAGAAGTATATCAAGGAGTTAACTTATCTAACTTAAGTGATGAATTAGAAAATACAGGATTGTTAGGGGAAATTCATGGTACAGTTCCTGAAGAAAATATCTTTGTTTTTGCAGTTCGTGATCCTGATAACTTTTTTGACTTTCAACACTTTTCTGTCATTCCTGGTAATAAGCAAACTCAGGAAACTTTAAAGCAAGTTGGGAGACATGATCAAGTTTGTTTACAAGGAAAATTAATTAAAAATCCTAGTCCTCAACCCCATATTGTTGTTCAGTCTGCTGTTGTCACGGAATCTTGGCAAGGGTTAGCAGGATATAAAGGTTATGAGTATCAAGCGGATATCCCCGAAGAATTAAAGTATAGAAATCATGCTATTTTCAAGGTTCACTTTGTCAATAATGAGGGTAAAATTTTAGTTGTAGAATATAAAGATAAAGTATTACCTATTTATGTTAAAAATATAGAACTTACTAAAGATTTATATCGAGGATATTTAATTGATCTGAGTTACAAGATACAACCCTGGCCAGGATATCCCACCCATTTAAACTTAACTTTAAATACTGAAAATCCTCTTAAAACCGTGGATAGATTAGTTGACAAACACAATATAGACACAAAATTAACCGGAAAATTAGTCAAATTTCCTCAAAGTCCACAAATTCAATTTGATGTTTATGCTATAGAAGTCATTACTGAAGGATTACCACGTTATTATACTTTAGTTAATTTTGAAGATATAAAAGAATTTGAGACCATTAGAGAAAAGTTAGCTAATATTTGGAACAGTAACTTAAGTACAGTTGAATCTGGTCGTAACTTTTTAATTAATCCTAACATAATGATGGAGGCACAGGGTAAAATTAATGTTGTTTCTCCCCAACAAGCTAACCCTCAAATTCTTCTAGAAAATGCTAATAAAATTCAACAATTATCGATGGTAAACTGAAGTCATTTCTTCTAGTTTAAATAATTAGCAATTTTTTGGAGCATATACAAACCACCCAAGGAGTTTCCTTGTGCATCCAGGGGAGGACTATAACAGGCGATCGCTCCCTCTTTGGGTACTATAGATAGTATAGCACCACTCACCCCTGATTTACTGGGAAATCCAATCTTTTTAGCAAAGTTTTCTGATGCTTCATAGAGTCCACAAGTAGTCATTATTTCTGTGACAATTGAGACATTTTTTGAGGATATATTCGGGGAATTAACTAATAATAATCCTAACTTAGCTAAATCAATAATTGTTGCAGAAAGACAGCAAATTTTGTTATAAGTATCTAAGGTTATTTCTGGCTCTTTTAGATGTTTTCTTTGGGTTAAGTTATCAATGATAGATTGATTACGAAGATTGGGTAAAGACTCAACGGATTTTAACATTAATTTGTCTAAAAATAGATTAGCGTTACTTTGTTTGTTTAACCATTCTTGTAAGTTATTTAATCTGGTATGACTGTCCTTTCCAGGGAGTAAAGAAGCTAGGGTTAATGCACCACTATTGATCATAGGATTCCGAGGAAATCCCTGATCTAATTGTAATTGATCTAGAGAATTAAAAGGATAATTAGAGTGTTCAGATCCCACTTTAGTAAAAATAAAATTATCTCCTAACTCTGATAATAAATAAAGTAACAAAAAAGGTTTAATGATACTCATCAAAGAAAAAGTAATTTTACTATCTCCTTGAGTTAAAAAAATATTATTTTTAGTAACAACACAAATAAATAATAAACTAGAATCAGTTCGTTGTAATAGAGGAATATAATCGGCTAATTTTCCTTTTTTTGCTTCTTGAGAAGCTTCCATTAACCAGTTAGATAATTGTGCTGAAGACAGAGAAGATAATTGTTTCATTTTTAGACTATTGTTAATGATATTATAGTTTTAGCAAAATATTGGTAAAAATTATAAACTATGATAAATTAAAAATTTGACTTAATCTTTTACGAATCCAAACAACAGGATTTTTCAGATATTCATCATCAATTAAACCCATTTCTTTCAAACTATTTTGATGTTCTTCTAAAGCTTCTTGACGTTTTACTAATTCTGTGGCGATTTCTTTTTCTAAATAAGGATATTGATCAAGAAGATTTTGAAAACAAGTTTTTCCTAGTAAAAATAACTGGGTATCTTCTGATGCGCTCATAGTAGTAGGATAGGGAATTTCTAATAGTAAAGGTAACTCTCCGAAATAATCTCCTTGATTAAAAGTAAATAAAAGACGACTAACTTTTTTAGTTTCATAAATAGCTTGTATTTGTCCCAATAAAACAATACAAAAATGACTATCATATTCTCCTCTGTTAATGAAGATTTCATCTTTTTTGAGATGACGACGACTACCTGCTTCAATTAACTTTCTTAATTCTAGTTCGTCTAAATGTTGAAAACAGGGAAAACTTTTCAAGGAATCTTTCAATGTTATATGGTGAGAAATAGGAGATTTATCAGGTATATTTTGCAGGGTATTTAACTGTAATGATTCAACATTTTTAACCCATAATTCCCGTTGAGGAAAAGGAATAGAGATACCACCTTGACGAAATTTATATTCAATAATAAAGTTGAGAGAACTTTTAATAAACTTGCGATTTTCAATATTAGCAACCCAAACCCATAACTCAAAAATTAAAGCGTTATCTCCATACTCAACAAAGACAACTTTTGGAGAGGGATTGGGTAATACTTCTTGTTCTAAAAAAGCTGCTTCTAATAATAATTCTGTTACCAATAATAAGTCACTATTGTAAGCAACCCCAATAGATATTTCTATTCTTCCCTGACAGTTTTCATAGTTCCAATTTTCTACTGGTTGACTGGTTAAATCTGTGTTAGGAATCACTAATTGAGATCCTTCAAATGTTTTAATAACTGTTGATCTTAATGATATTTCTTGAATATATCCCAAGTGACCTTGAAATTCAATTAAATCTCCAACTTTTAACTTACTTTCTCCCAATAAAGTTAACCCACTGACAAGATTTCTAGTAATTTCTTGTAAACCAAACCCAATACCAACCCCTAACCCTGATGTATGTTTGGGAATATAAACAAAGCGAATTCGATGAGATTCATCTGATAAAAAATCTGCTCTGCTCTCCATAGATTGCAAAATCCCCTCCTTTCCTTTTCTCCCCAAATCAATAGTAATTCCACAGCTTTCTGCTACTAATTTGACTAAGCTTTCCGATTTATGAGTGTTGAGTTTATCTACAATAAAAATCCATTCTGCTTTTTCATCAATCTTAATCGTTCTCTGGATATGTTCAGAAAAATCTTGTTCTGTTCTTGTCGGTCCAATAGAGGGACTAACAACTTTTCCTCTTGCCACATCCCAGTTCGCAATCAAGCTTAAAGTTCCGTGTCTTTCATATTCAAATTCGATTTTTTCTACTTGTTTAGGCTTGATTCTTTTGTTCGGAAATAATCTCTCAAGAGCTTGAATCCCTGTCATTTCATCTGTACTAATTAAATGAATTCCTTGTTCTAACAAAGTTTTAGCTTCTTGATGAAGTTCACAGATATATTTGACTTGCTTTTTAAATTTTAAGGGATCATCAATTTTGGCATTTAACCAGTAACGAACGAGATGTGGTTGTAATGTCGCTTCTTTTTAAAAAACGCCCCACACTACGGGGGGAAATCTTTTCGACAATTCCTCTTTTTATGGCTTCATCCGCCAACTCTGAAGGTGTCCAATGGCTCACTGGTCTGTCTGATTTTTCACATTCTTCACAAGCGATCTCTACAATCTGGACTACTTGTTCGACCGTAAAGGATTTTGTTGTTCCAGGTCTTGGGCGATCGCTTAAAATTCCTTTGATCAAGACCATTAATGCTTTCTCCGTTACCTGTTGTTCTTCGGCGGCACTCAGTTTTTCTCTCTCCTCAAACCATCGCGATCGCCACTGACGCACCTGTACTCGGTCTAATTCTAATCTTCGACTAATCGAACTATTGCTCTCTCCTGATGCTGCGGCTAAGATTAGCTTGGCTCGTCTAACAAGGCGATAGGGGTTTGTTGTCCCTCTCACTATTTGTTGGAGTACTGTTTTCTGTAGGTTGGAGAGGTTAATTGGCAATGCTTTTATCATGGACATCAACTTCGAGATTCTTCCGTTAGTTTCATTGAAACACATTGTCGTGGCTAGTCACGAAAGTTTCTGTAAAAATCTGGTGGATTACTTTCGCCAAGCTGCACTAGTTTACAGGACTTTCCCATAGAAACCGAAAATACCCCCGAAAATCTAGAAATAGAATTTCCTCAAGGGGTTAAATATACTATCACCACTGCTATTAGCGATCGCCCCTCGTCAGAGTTATTACAAGACTTTGCTCGTAGTGGTGCGGCCGGCCTTGTCAATCGTATTAGAACCCTGGAAAATAAAGGAGTGCTTAAACCATGACCTTTTCAGAAGAATTTAATTCAACAGAAACCGATACCGATTTTGAGGAACTTGGTAGTAGTTATCCCACTGCATTCGGCATTACTTTCACCCCACGAATCATTGGGGCTTGTTTAGGAGTATTGGGATTGGTGGGGTCGATATATGTTGGCTTAAGTTTTGTTAAGCCGGCTTACGATAACTATAATGAACTCAAAGCCACCGAAGCTCAAAAACAGGGAGAACTGGCACAGCAAGAATCAGGGGAACTCAGCAAAAAAATGTTAGAAGCTGAGCAAAAATTGAGGCAGTCAGAATCCCTAAGACGTGACGTATTATCCTTGTTTTCTAGCGAGGAAAGCTTGAAAACCATACTACTTGATATTAATCAAGTGGTAGAAAAACACCAAGCAGAATTAGTTAGTTTTAAACCTAATGGAACTATAACAGTGGTGAGAGATAGTTCTTTAGGAGAAGGGGTGAATGATCGCCTAAAACGTCAGAAATTTGACCTAACCATTAGAGGAAACTTTGGTTCAACCCAGAGTATTCTTAGAGACTTAGAGCGACTGCAACCCTTATTAGTGATTACGGGATTAAACTCCAAATTGGTTAAGGAAGGCTTTACCGTTGAGATTCTAGAAATTAGGCAAGAAGGAGGGCAAACAGTTGCTACAGGACAAGATTAGGGGTCGAAAAGGTAATCACTTACCTCTCCTCCCAGTCCGAAGCGTACGTGAGACTTTCACCTCATACGGCTCTCGGCAATTAGTCCCTTGTCATGGGTACTGTTAATACGTCGTCTTTCCATTCATAGCCATTATCTAGCCAATCATAGAGATAATCATTTTTGCTTTTGACATCATGACAGTGACGATGTAGAGCTTGTAGATTGTTGAACTCATCCTTTCCACCTTTCGATTTAGGGATAATTAGAAGTTTCGCATTGACAGAAAATAAAAATTATGCTGTCAAAGAATTAGTGGGAGATAATTGTTCTAAAATAAACTCCCGTGCCACTTTTAAAGAAAGCTCTCTTTGGAGAGAATACCAAGACTCTATAGTTGCTTTAATTCTCATCAGTTCCAATTGACAAAATGCTCTTAAAGAACAGAAAATATGAGTAACAATAGCTTTTGTCGTTCTTACTTGAAACTTAGATAATCCACACAATTGTTTTAAAGCTCTATGATAGCATTCTATTCCCCAATGAATAGTTTGTAACTCTCTAAAATCATCGCGCTTCCAATCCATAAGTTTAGATTCATCATATAGAAAAGTAGCATAATAACGACAACTTCCGTGTTTAAAAGTCCTCTTAAATATTTTTACTTTTCCGAATTCTTTGATAATTACTATCAATCCATTATTAGGAATTTCCAACTCCTCTACTCTTTGATATTTACCTCCTTCTACTTTTACTTGTCTATTTTTGGCTATTCCTACTTGAAAATCCAGTTCTTTATCTCTAAAAAATCTTAAATTCTCTTTAGAAGAATACCAACAGTCTGTCGTTATAGTAGAAGGTTTTACCCCCCACTTGATTACTTCTACGATCATCTCTCTTAAGTAATCATTTTTTGTTTTATTATCTAGAGGATCATAAAGGCGATAATTAATAGGCATTGATTTTCCATCATAGTCAGTATAATACAAAGTAATTAAGTTAATTCCTTTGATGGCTTTTTGATGTTTTCCTGACCAATAATAGTTGATTAAATGAGCTTTTCCTACTTGAGAGTAGTGTTTTTCAATAACGGTATCATCCCCACTTAACACTCCTCCAATCAAATTAAGGTTTCCTTGAACTTCTCTAAATAAATCTATTGGTTCATATTGCTCTCTTAGTAAGAATCTATTGGTGCTATGACGAGAAATTTCTAAAATCTCAGCTAAACGGCAGCAACCTGTGTATTTTGGCTCTGAGAGCAAGAAGTATGTATATTGATCTAGATTACATTGGGCTGTTGATGGTTTACTCCGAAGTCTTATGATTTTTCTCCTTCATTAGCGATCACCTGAAAACATCATCTGCATATTTACGCTCTTTTGTCAATGCGAAACTCCTAAGTTTCATTGAAACACATTGTCGTGGCTAGTCACGAAAGTTTCTGTAAAAATCTGGTGGATTACTTTCGCCAAGCTGCACTAGTACAGTTTTCAGAAGTGTCTATCACTTCTGTCTCACTTTTCCGCCCCCATTCATTAAGGGGTGATTTCTGGGTTAAAATCTCATAGACGGGTAACAATTCAGGGGGGCAAGGATTTTGCCGTTCAAAGTCTCCCATTGTCAATGGCTGATCTATGACGACTCGCAAGAACTCGATCCGAGCTTTCCAATAACGATCCGTGGCTGCGCTTAAGAATCGTTTTTTATCCTTGTTGGTGTGCGATCGCTCATAATGCAAGTAGTAATCTTGGTAGACTCGTTTAGCAGATTGCGCTGATTTGACAATGTAGTTATGGTCTTTAAATGGATCGGCTTCCTTCCGTTCCCAACATTTTTGGCATCTCCAAGCAAATAGTCCATACTTCCCCGTGCTAGGAACCCACTTATGATCACAAGCATCCTCATTTTCTAGATCATGTTGGGAGGTATGGGTATGGGTAGGGATATTGAGTAGAGTTAATTGGTGGTTAGTCATGGTACTTTCATATTTTACTAGGGGTTATGGTGCGATCGCTCTGATTAAAAGAGGACTGAAGCCCTTGTATATCAAGGTATTTTCTCTTGTCGCTCATTCTAGAGAAGAGATTGAGATGAGTGAATGAGAAGGAATGGTCATCTAAAAATCCTTATATATCGTTAACTTTGATTAAGGAGTTACCTGAATGAATAAAAGTAAAATTGGACAAAAGGATTACCCAAAAAGCGATAGAGGCCACCATCAAAGGTGAACCCCTAGCAATCAAGAAACGGTTAGAAGTTCCCCTACCGAACAGGGAGCAATTTGAACAGCGTTGCAGAGATACTGGTTTGAACCCAAAAGACGAACTGGACAAAATTCTAGGTAACTAGTGCAGCTTGGCGAAAGTAATCCACCAGATTTTTACAGAAACTTTCGTGACTAGCCACGACAATGTGTTTCAATGAAACTAACGGAAGAATCTCGAAGTTGATGTCCATGATAAAAGCATTGCCAATTAACCTCTCCAACCTACAGAAAACAGTACTCCAACAAATAGTGAGAGGGACAACAAACCCCTATCGCCTTGTTAGACGAGCCAAGCTAATCTTAGCCGCAGCATCAGGAGAGAGCAATAGTTCGATTAGTCGAAGATTAGAATTAGACCGAGTACAAGTGCGTCAGTGGCGATCGCGATGGTTTGAGGAGAGAGAAAAACTGAGTGCCGCCGAAGAACAACAGGTAACGGAGAAAGCATTAATGGTCTTGATCAAAGGAATTTTAAGCGATCGCCCAAGACCTGGAACAACAAAATCCTTTACGGTCGAACAAGTAGTCCAGATTGTAGCGATCGCTTGTGAAGAATGTGAAAAATCAGACAGACCAGTGAGCCATTGGACACCTTCAGAGTTGGCGGATGAAGCCATAAAAAGAGGAATTGTCGAAAAGATTTCCCCCCGTAGTGTGGGGCGTTTTTTAAAAAGAAGCGACATTACAACCACATCTCGTTCGTTACTGGTTAAATGCCAAAATTGATGATCCCTTAAAATTTAAAAAGCAAGTCAAATATATCTGTGAACTTCATCAAGAAGCTAAAACTTTGTTAGAACAAGGAATTCATTTAATTAGTACAGATGAAATGACAGGGATTCAAGCTCTTGAGAGATTATTTCCGAACAAAAGAATCAAGCCTAAACAAGTAGAAAAAATCGAATTTGAATATGAAAGACACGGAACTTTAAGCTTGATTGCGAACTGGGATGTGGCAAGAGGAAAAGTTGTTAGTCCCTCTATTGGACCGACAAGAACAGAACAAGATTTTTCTGAACATATCCAGAGAACGATTAAGATTGATGAAAAAGCAGAATGGATTTTTATTGTAGATCAACTCAACACTCATAAATCGGAAAGCTTAGTCAAATTAGTAGCAGAAAGCTGTGGAATTACTATTGATTTGGGGAGAAAAGGAAAGGAGGGGATTTTGCAATCTATGGACAGCAGAGCAGATTTTTTATCAGATGAATCTCATCGAATTCGCTTTGTTTATATTCCCAAACATACATCGTGGCTTAATCAAATTGAGTGTTGGTTTTCGATCTTAGTCCGGCGTTTACTCAAAAGAATTACTGTCCGTTCAACTGAAGAACTATCCCAAAAAATTCTCAATTTTATTGATTACTTTAATCAACATTTTGCTAAGCCGTTCGTTTGGAAATTTAAGGGCTTTAAAGATCATAAGTGACTGGTGGATTATTTTTGCTAAGCTGCACTAGTTAATCTGATAGCCGTAACCTTGCTCAGTTAAAAATAACTGTCGGTGACGGGCAAAATCCTCTTCACAAGTCCGCTCGGAAACCAAGGTGTAAAATCTGGCGGTTCTCCCATCAGATTTAGGGCGCAAAATCCGTCCTAAGCGTTGGGCTTCTTCCTGTCGAGAGCCATATTTCCCAGAAACCTGAATCAGCACATCCGCATCGGGTAAATCTAGGGCGAAATTCCCCACCCTAGACAACACTAAGCCGTCTATTTCTCCAGAGCGAAATTTCTGGTAGAGAACTTCCCGTTGCTTCTGGGTGGTTTTGCCAGTGATGAGGGGAAACTTGGTCAACTCGGCTAAAGTCCTCAGTTGCTCTATATATTCCCCAATGACCAAGATTTTATGCCCTATCTCGTCTATGAGCAGTTGTCTGACGACTTCTAGTTTGCGCGGGTTTTCGGCCGCCACACGGAATTGCTGGCGGCGGGGGGCAACAGCGTAGCGCATCTGTTCTTCACTGTCTTGGGGAACCCGAATCTCCCGACAAATGGCTTGAGCAATGAACCCCTGGCTTTCTAACTCCCGCCAGGGAACATCGTAGCGTTTCGGTCCGATGAGGGCAAAAACATCGCTTTCTCGCCCATCCTCCCGAATCAAGGTGGCCGTCAGTCCTAACCTCCGTCTGGCCTGTAGTTCTGCCGTAATGCGGAAAACTGGAGCCGGGAGGAGGTGAACCTCATCATAGATAATTAAGCCCCAAGAACGGGCTTGAAACAGGGAAAAGTGAGGAAAATCAGCGTCTTTATGGGGTCGATAAGTGAGAATCTGATAGGTAGCTAGAGTTATCGGTCCTGTCGCTTTCATCTCTCCAGAATATTCGGCGATAACCTCTTCTGGTAGCTCGGTTTTATCGAGTAATTCCCGCCGCCACTGGCGTACCGACGTTAAGCTAGTGGTGAGGATGAGGGTATTTTCCTGCACCTGGGCCATGGCGGCCATCCCAACAATGGTTTTACCCGCCCCACAGGGGAGACAAATGACACCACTTCCTCCTTGAACACGCCCCGACTGATAGAAGACATCAGCCGCTTCAAGTTGATAGGGACGCAAGACAAAAGGTTGACCACTTTGGGCCGTTGAGCGCAACTTCAGGGGCAGGGCATCTCCCTGGACGTATCCGGCTAAATCTTCGGCGGGATAGCCCACTTCAACGAGGGCTTTTTTGAGCAGTCCCCGAAATTGGGTTGGGACTTGGAAAGAGAGAGGAGAAAGACGTTTCTCCAACAAGGGAGCAATCGGTTTTTCCCTCAGTAGTAATTCAGCTAACGCTTCATCAGCCACTTTGAGAATCAGGAAAAAGCCATCGTCAGACTTAAAGAGACGAGTCAGTCCATAACGCCTTCCTAAAGTTTCAATTTCCTCAATGATCGATGAGGGCAGGGGATATTTGGTGTATTGTTGCAGCGCTTTAACCATCTGCTCAACCCCTAATCCTGCCGCTCGTGCATTCCAAATACTTAAGGGAGTGAGGCGGTAAGTGTGAACGTGTTCGGGACTTTTAATCAGTTCAGCGAAGGGGGCGATGGCTTCTCTGGCGGCTCCTGCGGTAGGAGCATGGACTTCGAGAAGGATGGTGCGGTCGCTTTGGACGATGAGGGCGTTTTCAGGATTGTAGGACATCTCTAAAATGAGCAAACGATGATGACGAAAGCGGGGATCTCCCCTTTCGTTTTAAAAACTTAACTTAGTTTAGGCAAACTATACCCTAACTTCTGTAAAGCATTGCGAAACTTGGTTTCTGATGCCACCGGCACCACTAAACGAGATTCCCCCGCCAAGAAACAATACTTTTTCGTTCGGGAATCATTAGCAATCAAAGCCGCCAGAGCTGGGTCACTACATTCAATTATCCGGCCAGTCCCTACATCCTTTAAACTGCCACTTCTCCATTGCACGTCAGCTAAAAATTGCTCAACCGTCTGAGGTAACGGTTCTGAGGAGCGTGCCTTTAAAAATTCGGCCAGTTCTTCGACCGAACGACCTTCAGCCACCGCTTTTAGTAACGTGGTTAAGTCTAAACGCCACACCGCATCAGACACTTTTTGTGCATAAATCTCCAAAGCGAGGACATCGGCCGCAGTTAGAGAATCTGACACCGCCACAATTTCTCGATTGGGTAACACCCGCAAAACGGGGCGTATTTCTAACGGGGCTGGAGTATAATCAGCTTCTAAGTTCAAACAGTAGGCCCCCAAGGGCGTTAAGCGGAAATAGATCAAGCCGTCATAACGACTGAGGAACTCCAAATCATCCACCCCCCAATTGTCGTCATAATCGTCCCTCGCTCCTACCGGAGAAATATAAGCCACATCCACCATGCCCAAGGTGGCTGCATACTCAAACAACAAACAGAGAACATACCTTCCCTGCAACATACTCCAGTCATGAAACCCTTCGTAGCCTAAACTGCCATATTGGGGGTCACAGAGGTAAAGATTCCAGGGATTACGGGTGATTTCAAACTCATAATCTGATCCTTGCATATAGCGGAAGAATTCATCGACTTCAACCCATTGATTGACCGGACAATCACCGAGGGCCCCAGCAATAGCCTCTCGTCGCCCACCAACGGCGGTCATGCTTCTTTGACCTTTTCCCGTTTGTCCTTTAATGGCATTAATCCGCCTAAATTCATCCAAGATTTTCGTCTTCAGCCATTTTTTCCAGAGGGTTTTCAGGGTCTGTTCTGGGGCATATCTTAGGGCTTTTTGACCCGCCTTGGTCAATTTGAGTTTTTTCCCTGACAACTCAGCTAACCCTCCAGCCTGAACCAGCATGGCCCAGCCAAAGGCACGAAGAGACCCGATTTCTTGGTAGGCAAGAGGGTTGTCTTTTTTCTGGATATCTGTGTAGTAGTCGCTCCCTTCCAGAAGCGGGGTCAGGGCCTTGAGGGTGGCGGCTGAAGGTAAACGGGTTTTCTCGCTTACTGACACCTTCCCTGCGTCAATGAGTCGCAGGACAGCTAATAATTCCTGGGGGGCACTTCGCTCTCTCAATCCCTGTTCGAGAGGAATTTGTTGGACTCGTTGGATACGTTTACGGGTATCGTAATTAAATTCTTGCCAACGTTGTTCAATGGTTGGGGGAATATCTTTAGATGACTTAAGTTTCATCGATATTGGCGGGGGGACTAACTTCTGCAAACGTTGCTTAAGTTCAAGAGGCATCACATATCCATAGAGAAACAATCCTAATGGAGAGGTTGTTTGTTGAGTGCCGTAGGAACTCCGAGACCCGAAATTGGGCAACGCTCCGTATTTGGCTTGAAAACGGCCGGCATCAAATTGAGAGTCTTTTGAATGTACAACTTCGGCAACGGCCGCCTGTTGTAAGGAGTCTAATTGTTGCCATAAGGACTGAAGTTTTTTGCCCTGTAAGTGCTGTTCAATTAGGGCAATGATTTCGGCTTTGCGAGTTGGTTTTTCACTGGTTGACAGGTGTGGGAGGAGTTGTTTGAGCCGATCCACGGTTTGTTGGCTCAGTGCTTCGGTGATGGTAGCCAAGGTGTCGGTATTTTTTTGAGAGTAAGACATCACACTCCTCCATTTTTAATAATGCCTAAATAGTTATAAGGACTACAAATAATTTATCCTAGACCGAAATAATAATCATTATCTGGTTGAGAAATAGTGGATCTTTGAGGTTGATGTTGAGGGTTGGGAATAATTGGCTGTTCATCACTTTGGGGGATGATATTCTCTTCTTTCTCGTTAGTTTTCTGCTGTAAGAGAAGTTCAGTTATCGTAGGAGTTTCGATAACAGTAGTAGCAGTAGTAATTGACAGACCAATAGACCGTAAATAAGACCTATAACCATGATTAGCAAAAGCTTTTTGGACGTAATTTTTCTCGTAGTCCATGCCAGGGTCCGTGTAATCTGTGCCAAGGGAGATCGCCACATTCAAAGCTTTTAAAGCCAAGTCTCTAACCAATTTCTTTTTGATATAAGCGAACCATTGAGATTGAGAGAGCATAAACCGTATTGCGTCCCAATTCCAACCATCTTGAGCAGCTATCTGGGCTGTTTGACTCAAATTATCAGCTTGAGCAGAATACTGATAGTAAAGACGTTTAGCTTTGTCAGGGGTCAACCAAGGACTTAACACAGTATCCTCTGCTCTAAAGAGTGTTGCGCTTAATAATTCGCTATCGCTGCGATGTGACAATAAATATCGTTTTAAACCGTATTCAGTAAAGACTTTACCCAAGGTTGAGCCGGTATAAGACGTAGGTTGAGCATTCCCATTTTCATCCCAATATGTATCTATTCTCCATTCATAACGTAATCCTTGAGGGGTAAAATGCACATTAATTTGTTTTTGGGCTAAATTAGCGACCAATTCGGGTAAATTGGCGGATTGAATAGCGGTTTCCCTCACCATATTTTGCATCCAGCGTCTTAGCTCTTGTTGATTCTTCTGGATTTCCCAGATTTTGGGGGGTCGCTCATAGCATTCATTAGAACTAGGGCAGGGGGTTAACTCAAAGTCAGCTTCGATGCGACGTAGAACATTTTGAGATTTGAGATAATCCCATGAATCACTAACTAACTCGCCAGCATGGGTGATTCTTGAAGCAATGATATGCACGTGGTCATGTAGGCAATCGCTATGCCTAATAGCAATATAAGGACAGTTCTTATAACCCATCTCCCTCAAGTAACGACGAATGATCTTCCGCCAGGTAACAGCAGAAACCACGTCGTCGTGATGGAGTGACAAACTGACGTGGAACATGGGACGTTGTACTCGTCTTCTCTTGTCCCAAACTTGCTCAAAAGAATTAACTTGTTGTTTGACGGTGCGCCCACTAACTTTTTTGATTAAGACAAGAGATTGTTTTTTGTCCTTTGCGTACTGAAGGGCTTGAAAAAAATGACTTCCTTTAACAATGTTGCTCAACATGAAACAGAAACGATAATTTTTTGAAAAAAAATAAGGCAGTTTTTGAGGGGTCGAAAAATTTTTGACATAGGTTCAACCTGGTTACTTTAATCTAGCACAAACTCCTTTGTGTGATCCTTTTTTTTTCAACCTGAAATGAACGGGTAATTCATGGCTATAAATATTAATAAATGATGATAAATGAGGTTTTAGGAACTCTTGAAACGTCTTGGAAAAAGTTTTTTGCTCATTCTTAATTTCTCTTTACCCTAAAAACTTAATGTAATATGTTTATAAGCATAATGGTGACAAAAAAGGGGATGTTTGAAAAAGTTGGGAATGTTCTGGAAGTTTCTGGAAAAAAAGGATAAAATAACAGTACAATAAGCAGTACAAATAAGGGTTGATATTTTCTCTAATCTTTAATCTTGTGTTACAAATGTATTGTTAATGTATTGCTTATCGGTTCATAGGATTGCAACGGCAACTCAACCAGAAAAAAAACTGGGTATTCCCCAGTAAAAGATTGTTATTTAAGCAGGAAATGGATGATTCACTTCTTACTGTTGCGATAGCAACGAATGGCTCTCAGAAAATAGAGAGAGTTGACAAAAAAAAATGTATGCGCTAGGTTAATACTCAAGGTCATTCCCCCCTCCCTAATGACCAAAAGATTTATATTTCGTAAATACCCATAGTTAACGCGGTGATAGTTAACGAAGGTAAGCCCGTAAACCACTGACGAGTTGAAATCGTTGTTTAGGGTGTACCTAAGAACTGTTGATATATTTTAGATGGAGGAGTGATGAATAATTCATCATCAATGCAGATGAATGTTTGTGCCGATCTAGGTGCGAGTGAACTCAAAGTAATTTATCAAATAGGAGAAAATGGTCCAAGTGGGATGTCTTTGCTACCGAATATTTTAGAAGTGGATTCATCTCTTGTTAGTATGTATCGTCAACAGCAAATGTCTATATCTGAGGATATAGCATGGTTAAAGCTAAATAAACGTGATACTAAAGTCATAGCAGTAGATCAATTGGCGGAAAATATCTTTTCCCTGAGAAATCACAGAAAGTTAAAAATTAACTTAGCAGATTGGAGAGTTTTGGCAATTATTGGCAAAATAATTACCATTGAACTTGAAAAAGTATTAGCTTACCCAGAAGAAATAATCTTAAGCTTAACGGTTCTTTTACCATTCAGGGAATGTAGTGGCAATTCAACTGGAGACTCGATTAAAGAAGAAATAAAAGCTTTTAAAAGAGAATTAAAGAAAAAATTAAAAAGGTTTTATCACAATGAGCAAAAAAGAGTTGTGAAATTAGAGAACATAAAAATCCTACCAGAAGGGGTAGGAAGCTTAATGTGTTCTTCAAACCAAGAAAGCACAAGTACAATAGTCATCATGTTAGGGCATTGGACTTTGGATAAAAAACAATTGTTAGCGTAAATTTTACGCTAAACATATCTCCAGAGCTAAAATAGAGAATTAAGGTGGTTTTAAAAACTCTCTTTCCATCTTTTTAGGGGATTTTAAATATTAAATAGCTTCATTCAGTTTCGGTTCCAATATAGATATCTAAGTAGCTTTCAGTTAGAGATTGAATGACTCGTTCTAATTCATCAATGAGATTTCTTCTAGTGAGTTTTTCTACAGCATCAATATGAGCAGAACTTCCGGCTCGTCCTAAATATTTATATTTGGTTTTTTTCTCATTATTAGTGGCCATAGGAAAAATTGATTCAGCAGCCTGTAGTTTATAATACCAGTAGATTGTTCCCTTTCGATTAACCTGATAACGAATAATATGACAATTAGCTGGTGCTACTTCCCCTTCCCGTTCAATTTTCTTTATTTTCTGTTTAAGAGAGCGAATTAGACTCTTAATTTGTTTGGCTCTCAGGTGGACATCTTGACTGGTCTTAAGTTCGGAATGTTATGACATTAGCCTTAACTGTAACAAACAACCTCTTTTGATGTTAGCGTATATATTCCGCTAATTTATAAGGTAATAAATTTTAAAAATGACCAAAAATGAAACGGCTACTTCTGTCGAGGAATTCCTGGTGTGGAGGTCTAACCTCTTCCAAGGACTAAAAGCTAGAAAAGAAACTATTATAGAATTACTCGATGCCCTCTCCAGTAACCAACAAGCTCACTCAGTCGTTGAATTGTCTCTCAATCCTTTATTTAGAAGAGATTATAACAGTTTATATAGAGGAATTCAAGAGTTTTTACCCACTCAAACTGACCCTAATTATGAACAGAGAATTGAGACTTTATTTTCAGCGGTATCGAGAACAATTCCTCCCACTTCAAAACATTATAACTTATTTGGTATTGACACAACTCCCTGTCCACGACGGTTTGCCGAAACGTTAGCGGATAAAACCTTTATTCATTACCCCAATCCAATTAAGGGAAATAAACCCATTAATATTGGACATTGTTATTCCGTTGTCTGCGCTTTACCTGACCAAATAGACACAGAAAAAGTCCCTTGGGCTGTCCCCTTATCAGGAGAGCGAGTCCCCTCTAAACATAAAGGAGTAAATCAAGGCAATCAACAACTAAAAAAAATCTGGCAAAGTTCTTTATTTTCTGATAAATTATCTGCCTTAGTGGCTGATAGTGACTACAGCCAAAAGGATTTTATTGGGGAACAAGTTAAGCATGAAGACGTAGTTACTATTACAAGAGTTAGAAGTGACCGAGTTTTTTATCGTCAATTTATTCGGGACCCAAATCAAGCCAAAACTTCGGGACATCCCCGTTGGTATGGGGATAAATTTGACCTTAAAGATGACCAAACTTGGACTGAACCTGATGAAGTTCATCATGTTCCCTTTACAACGAAAAAAGGTCGTCAATTAACAGTGACTATTTCGGGATGGAAACAGATGTTAATGAGAGGAACTAAAAACTATAAAATGAACAATCACCCCTTTACTTTACTCCAGATTGTTGTCAGAGCTCAAGAAAGAAATAGTATTTGGAAACCTATGTGGCTTATTGTTATTGGTTCTCGGCGCGATGAGTTAAGTTTAGTTGATTGTTATCAGTGTTATCGACAACGTTATGACATGGAACATCTTTTTCGATTTGGTAAACAAAGATTATTGATGACATCTTATTTAACTCCCGATGTACATCATGAAGAAAATTGGTTTAAACTAACACTTCTTTCTTATGTAAATTTGTGGCCTGCCAGAAAATTAGCTGTGGTTTTACCCCGTGATTGGGAACAGTATTTGAAGACTAATAAATCCATCAAAATCACCCCTAGTCTAGTTCAAAGAGACTTTTCAAGAATAATTACGACCTTGGGGACTTTCGCCAAATTTCCCAAACGTCGAGGTTTTTCTTCCGGACGTATTAAAGGTTACAAAAAAGCCCCACGAACTCGTCATGATGTTATCAAGAAAGGGAGCAAAAAATCAACTGAAAACTTAAAAGCTCCTTAGTTTTCCTCAGAATCTATAGATTAGCCCTATTTGTCAGCCAATTTTATTGACTGATACAGAGCCGATATTTTGGGATTTTAGTTTAGCGTAAAATATACGCTAACAAACTTTTTTTGTCCAAAGTCCAATAAAGAGGTGAGTGGTTTATTAGTGGAAAAAGAACTCAAAACCTATGAATTTGCCCACTTAAGTTTTCAAGAATACCTCGCAGCCTCACAAATTAAAGAATTGCAACAAGAATCGATTTTAATTGACAACTTTCAAGATCCTTGGTGGGCTGAAACTATTCGTCTCTATGCGGCCCAAAACGATGCTACTTCTTTGATCCAAGCAGGGATTGAAACTCCAACAGTTCACTCATTAGTGTTAGCTTTAGACTGTCAGCAAGAAAGTTTAAAAGTTGACCCAGAAACCAGAGAACAATTAGACACCATTTTAGAACAAGGGTTAGAATCTAATGACCCTGGAATTGCCACCTTGGTAGCAGAAGTTAAATTATCACGACGACTGAATAATTTAACGACTATGGACGATAATCTTTATATTGATTCTTTCTACATCACCTGTGCAGAGTATCAACTTTTCATGGATGAGGATGACTTGCTCTATTCAGGGGAGCATTTTGCCGCTGGAAGTGCTAAACAACCCATCACCGAAGTCAGTTGGCTGAATGGTATGCGTTTTTGTCTGTGGTTAACTGCTAAAGCATCATCTTTGACTCGTAATAGTGCGTCTGAGTCTAGTGTCTTCTTTTTTAGACTGCCAACTTGGGTGATTTCCGAGAAAGCTTTTCCCATAAGGGTAATCGCTTGGACTAAAGGCTTTCAAGAAATAAAAGGAACAGAGAGTTAGCGGATCTTGGTACACAACTTTAAAATTTCATAATTGGCTTGTCTGAAAAAACAGAAGAAATAGATTAAAATGAAGAGGTAAAAAGATTAGAGAGAGTAAATTGAAGCTAAAACAGACAAATAATCCCTTAACCCCGTCGATAGTCGATGATTTACGTTTAGCAGCCTCAAAAATGACGGGAGCAGAGCGTCGTTCATTTCAAGCTGAAATGTGTCTCAAGTATTGTGGAGGAAGTGCCAGACAAACCGAAATCGTGTTTGGTTGGGGGAGAAAAAATGTTCAACTTGGATTACATGAAAAACGAACTGGGATAGTGTGTTTAGGATTACAATCAGTCAATAGTGGATGTAAAAAATGGGAGGAAAGATACCCAATAGTTGCCCAATCATTGAAAGAAATAGCCGAAGCTCACGCACAACAAAACCCCACATTTAATAACCCCATTGCCTATACAAGATTAACGGCGGCTGAAGCCATTAAACAATTAAGAAATCTAGGATATAATGGAGGGGAGGTTCCTGCTGCTTCGACAATGGCAGATATTTTAAATCGTTTGGGCTATCGATTAAGAAAAGTGGTAAAAGCTAAACCTAAAAAAAAATCTCGGAGACGGACGCTATCTTCGAGAATATAGAGAAAAAAGATAGAAAAAAAGACCCTTCTGTGAAACGTTTAAGTATGGATTGTAAAGCAACTGTGGAAATAGGAGAATATTCACGTGGCGGACAAACCAGAGGTTATAATCAAGCTCAAGATCATGATATGGGAACTAAAGAAAAATACGTTCCTTGTGGGATTGTAGATGAAGATACAGGGCAACTTTACGTAACTTTTGGAAGTTCTTATAAAACGAGTGATTTCATGGTAGATAACTTGGAGCAATGGTGGACAAGTCTGAGTATAACTGAAAAGCAGCAACTAGAGAACATCCAAATTAAAGTTGATAATGGAGCAGAAAATAGTGGAATAAGAAGGCAATTTTTGAAGAGAATGGTAGAGTTTGCCGACCAAACTAAGAAATCTATTCAATTACTATATTTTCCTCCTTATCACAGTAAATATAATCCCATAGAAAGATGTTGGGGAATTTTAGAGAGGCATTGGAACGGAACACTTCTGAGAAATGCTCAAACGATGTTAGCTTCGGTAAAAACTATGACATGGAAAGGCTTAAATCCGATAGTTAAGTTAAGTAAAAAAGTTTATCAAAAAGGCATTTCTTTAACGAAAAAAGAGATGAAGGAAATTGAGAAACGTTTAGAACGTAATCCTCACTTACCTAAATGGGATATTTTGATTAGACCCAGTTAGTCTAAAAAGTTAATAAGAGTGTAAAATTAAGTGAATTTCCTTTTTAAAAATAGTCAAAGCTAATTTAAAAGTTAGCGTATTTCTTTCTTTTAGATAGGGAGGTTTTTGTTCGCGGAAAGTATCCGCGAACAACTTTTTATTTTTCCCTTTTCGCTTATTTGAGATGTTCTACAAACAGATTCTGAGAATGGGTGGGAAACTTTTTCTTGGAAATCACCTTAAGGCTAAACCAATGGCTACTCGACCAAAACCAGCAGGGGCTAAGCGATCGGTTGCACCCATAATAACTAATAAAAACATAAAAGTCATGACTATCTCTGTGACTAAAGCAGAGAACAAACTATACCCGAATTTCTCACAAAATCTGCGATCGCCAAACACAGAAGCCTTAGGTGATTTCCACACTTGAATATACCTGCTTTTCCAATTATTCCCCCCTTTTTAAGGGGGGTTAGGGGGGATCGTAAGGGATCTCCTTTATCAGAAATCACCTTACAGGAAGTGGGTTTGAACAGAGCGATCGCAGATTTCCCCAACCAACAGTCTGTTGTCAGATTTTAAGTTAAAACCCAGATTCCGCACTTCAAAAAGTAGCATTAAATACTACAAGCCTGGGGTTAATAATTAAGTATAATTGCTTAAGCTCTTGAAGACAAAAAAGTGGGATAATTGCTTAAGTTGTTTCCTCTGTAAAAAAAGAGCGAAAAATGTCTTATTTAGAAGAAATACAAGTTAAAAATTTAGACCATTTAGGGATAGTAGCTGGTTTAATTGATGAAATAGGAATAGTCAAAATAATTAATAATAAATTAGGAATAGATGTTAGAGAAAAAATCTCAGCAGGTACAGTAGTTAAGTCTATTTTAATCAATGGACTAGGATTTGTTTCAAGACCTCTATATTTATTCAGTCAGTTTTTTCAAGATAAAGCCATTGAGAAATTGTTAGGAGAAAGAATTAAACCTGATTACCTTAATGATGATAAAATTGGGAGAGTAATGGATGAATTATATAAATATGGACTAAATGATATTTTTATTGAAGTAGTTTTAGAAGTAATTAAAAAAATTAAAATAGACCTTAAATACTCCCATTTAGATTCCACATCATTTCATTTAGATGGAGAATATAAAAGGGAAGAAGATAAAGAGAAACAGGAAGAAGAAAAAATTATTAAAGAAAGACCAATTTTTATTAAGAAAGGATATTCTCGGGATCATAGACCAGACTTAAAACAATGTGTCTTGGATTTAATAACAAGCCAAGATGGAGATATTCCATTATTTGTGAGAGTAGGAGATGGAAATGAATCTGATAAAGCTGTATTTGGAAAAGTTTTAGTAGAATTCAAAAAGCAAATAAAGTTTGATAGTATCATGGTTTGTGATAGTGCTTTATATGGTCAAGAAAATCTCCAACTAATCCAACATTTAAAATGGATAACGAGAGTTCCAATGACCATAAAAAAAGCAAAAGAATTAGTGCAAAATATAGAGGTGAAAGAAGTAAAAGATGAAGATAAGAAAAAAGAAGTGACCTAAATTTAGAAAGTTATACCTGGAAAGAAGAAATTGTTACTTATGGTGGAATCAAGCAAACATGGTTAATAGTCTTGAGTGAAAAAAGACAGAAAAGTGATTTGGAAAAACTAGAAAAACAACTTTCCCAAGAAGAGAAGAAATCCCAAAAATTTCTTAAAGAAATACAATCTGAAGAATTTGAACATCCTCAAGCTGCTCGATATAAATTAAAAGCTATTAATAAAAAATTGAGATTGTTGGAAATAAAAGAAGTTGAACTGATTGAAACTTACTCGAAAAAAAAGGAAAAGATTTATAAAATGATTAGTCTGATCATCAAAAAAGATGAAGAGATAAGTAGAAAGACTAAAGAAGCAGGAAAATTTATTTTAGCAACTAACTTAGTAGAGGAAAATAAATTAGAAGCTAGTGAAATTCTGATAACTTATAAAAACCAGCAATCTACGGAAAGAGGATTTCGATTTTTGAAAGATCCCTTATTTTTTACTGATAGTTTCTTCGTTGAAAAACCAGAAAGAATAGAAACAATGTTATTTTTAATGTCTTTGTGTTTGTTGATTTATAACTTGGGGCAAAGAGAATTAAGAAATTGTTTAAAAAGAGTCAAAAAAGGAATAAATAATCAAGTAGGGAAAGTAACATTGCGTCCGACTTTGAGGTGGATATTTCAATGTTTTCAAGGTATTCATTATGTGATTTTAAACGGAGTTAAACAAATTGTCAATTTAACAGAAGAAAGGCGTTTTATATTGAGTTTATTACCTGCATCTTGTCAAAGATATTATCTATAAATTGAATTGGATAAAGCAAAAATAATAAAAGAATAAGAGTCTAATGATATCAAATGAGAAGAGGAAACTCTCCTTCGTTTGTGCTGAGTCTTGCTAAGTTTTCAATGAGTATAAATCTTCTTAATTTGATTATTTTTCCTAAAAATTTAATGAAAAGAGAAATATTCTTGCCCAGGTATGATTTTCGGACTTTTTAAAACTATGTATTTTTTTATACTACATTTTGAAGTGCGGAATCTGGGTTTAAAGCGTTGAATTTCTTCTTCTTTGAGAATTTCCCTTAACCAACTCATAAAGGTATTTTCGTCGATCTCTGGATACTCCAAAATCGTCATTTCCCCGCGATCGCGCATTCGGGGTTTTTCCCCAACTCCTAAGTGAACATCAGAAAACCCTTCCTCAAAAGCATGATGAATTAACTCGTTTAAGGTGGGTTTTCCTGGAGAACGACCAAAACTTCTGGGGGGGGTTGCCGGTAAGGGAGGTGGTGCCGGCATGGGTGGGTTCATGGGGGTTTCCACAGGTGTTTTGGGGGCTGTGGCAACTGCTGCCGGACTTTTTGGCTCTGTCATCACAGCAGGAGCGGGCATAAACTGGGTGCTGCCTTCAACTTCTGGTATCCCTTGCATCTCCATCATGTCTATATTGGCTTCGTCGAAGTCATTAACCGGTGGCATGGGAGGGGGTGGCAGGGGAGGGAGGGAGGGAGGCTGAGATTGAGTCATAAGCTTTCTTTCTCTAGCTAGATAATATGGGCTGATTTCCTATAGTTAGTATTCCCACAATTTCCAGAGAAAGCTTACTTTATCCAAAAATTGGCCCTGAAACCCTGCTTAGTTTTCACGTCAAGTGCAACATTTAACCTTCTCAAATCTACTCAAAACTGAGTAAACTCAAGCTAGTGCAGCTTGGCGAAAGTAATCCACCAGATTTTTACAGAAAGTTTCGTGACTAGCCACGACAATGTGTTTCAATGAAACTAACGGAAGAATCTCGAAGTTGATGTCCATGATAAAAGCATTGCCAATTAACCTCTCCAACCTACAGAAAACAGTACTCCAACAAATAGTGAGAGGGACAACAAACCCCTATCGCCTTGTTAGACGAGCCAAGCTAATCTTAGCCGCAGCATCAGGAGAGAGCAATAGTTCGATTAGTCGAAGATTAGAATTAGACCGAGTACAAGTGCGTCAGTGGCGATCGCGATGGTTTGAGGAGAGAGAAAAACTGAGTGCCGCCGAAGAACAACAGGTAACGGAGAAAGCATTAATGGTCTTGATCAAAGGAATTTTAAGCGATCGCCCAAGACCTGGAACAACAAAATCCTTTACGGTCGAACAAGTAGTCCAGATTGTAGCGATCGCTTGTGAAGAATGTGAAAAATCAGACAGACCAGTGAGCCATTGGACACCTTCAGAGTTGGCGGATGAAGCCATAAAAAGAGGAATTGTCGAAAAGATTTCCCCCCGTAGTGTAGGGCGTTTTTTAAAAAGAAGCGACATTACAACCACATCTCGTTCGTTACTGGTTAAATGCCAAAATTGATGATCCCTTAAAATTTAAAAAGCAAGTCAAATATATCTGTGAACTTCATCAAGAAGCTAAAACTTTGTTAGAACAAGGAATTCATTTAATTAGTACAGATGAAATGACAGGGATTCAAGCTCTTGAGAGATTATTTCCGAACAAAAGAATCAAGCCTAAACAAGTAGAAAAAATCGAATTTAAATATGAAAGACACGGAACTTTAAGCTTGATTGCGAACTGGGATGTGGCAAGAGGAAAAGTTGTTAGTCCCTCTATTGGACCGACAAGAACAGAACAAGATTTTTCTGAACATATCCAGAGAACGATTAAGATTGATGAAAAAGCAGAATGAATTTTTATTGTAGATCAACTCAACACTCATAAATCGGAAAGCTTAGTCAAATTAGTAGCAGAAAGCTGTGGAATTACTATTGATTTGGGGAGAAAAGGAAAGGAGGGGATTTTGCAATCTATGGACAGCAGAGCAGATTTTTTATCAGATGAATCTCATCGAATTCGCTTTGTTTATATTCCCAAACATACATCTTGGCTTAATCAAATTGAGTGTTGGTTTTCGATCTTAGTCAGGCGTTTACTCAAAAGAATTACTGTCCGTTCAACTGAAGAACTATCCCAAAAAATTCTCAATTTTATTGATTACTTTAATCAACATTTTGCTAAGCCGTTCGTTTGGAAATTTAAGGGCTTTAAAGATCATAAGTGACTAGTGGATTATTTTTGCTAAGCTGCACTAGGTGTTCCTAGTTTCTTTATAAGGTTCATAGTCTGTGAGGATGTTCTAAAAAATTATTTTAAGTATAGTATCATCCAGTATAGTTTAACGCTCAATGTCCGTCACCCTCCAACTCAATTTAGTGTTTAACCAGAAATTCCAGAATGTCACGATGACAATAGCCATTAATTTCGCTAAGAGATCGCTAGTCAAGACTCCTCGCAAAAAGCCGTTGGTGGTTATGTTTGCGATGGTTGTATCTAATTGTAATTTTTGGAAAATGGCAAAGAAAGTATTCACCAATAATGTCTGTAAAATAACACCAGCAAGACAAACAAAATTAAACTTAATAAATCTTTTTAGTCGCTGACGTTTTCCTGGCTGTCGGCTGGAAATATCCCGAAATGTCCATAAATCGTTCCAAAGAAAGTTATTAATAATTGCTACTTCCGCAGAGAGTATGGTACTGCGTGTTAAGCCCAATTCTAGTCCTTTGCGAAGTAGGGAAAAAACCGTCAGATCGACAAAAAGTCCACTAAACCCTACTAAACAAAACTGAATAAACCTAGCTGATAAAGATAACCGAAGTCGTACAAGATGCTGTAGATACTCGATATATTGTTTCCAAGTTACCTTACTTTCCCCTGCTTGACGTTCTCGGAAGACATATCCGGCTTCACCTAACCAGCGAATTTTTCCTCTAGCAGTGACCTCGATCAAAATTTTGTAACCCACAGGGCTTAAGGGTTTGCCAGCGATCGCAGTTCGACGCACCATAAAATAACCACTCATGGGATCAGAAAGACGGCCAATAACTTCCGGGAGAATGATTAAACCTAACATTTGTGCGCCACGGGATAAAAAGCGGCGAATAATACTCCATTCGCTAACCCCTCCTCCTTCTACATGGCGACTGGCCACTGCTAAGTCGGCCCCCTTGTCCATTTCCCCTAAAAGCTGTTGAAGCACTTCGGGGGGGTGTTGTAAGTCAGCATCGATCACCCCTAAAATATTCCCTCTGGCCACCTGCCATCCTCGGATGACAGCAGTAGAAAGTCCTTTTTCTTCCGTGCGACGCATGACTTTAAGTTGGGGATAGTCTGAGGTTAATTCTAGGGCTAATTTCCAAGTATGATCGGGACTGTTATCATCAACGACAATTAGTTCATAGTCTCCAGCAATGGATTGATCGAGTAAATCAGTTAAAATTTTGACAATATCTTGGATATTTCCTGCTTCTTTGTAGGTAGGTAACACCAAAGAGAATTTTAAGGGAGCTTCATCCACATTCCCTTGATTGATAGGACTCCCTGACACTTGAAACACACCAGAAGGGACGGGGACTAAAGATTGATTCATAGGTAATAATATTATTTTTGAATAACTATCTGCTCAAGTTTACCCTGAAATATCCATTTCAAATGAGATTCTAGATCCTGGGTTAGCTTTTGGGAACTGCGTTTGAGGGTTGTGGTGTCATAACTGGCCACGTCCAGAGAACAACCGATATTAACGGTGATATGGGTTCCCCAACTAGGAAAAGGCTTAGTATATTCAATGCTGACGGGTAATATTTTCATGCCACAACCTGGTTGTTGAGATTCCACTTCTAAGGCAATACGGGCTACTCCTCGTTTAAGAGGATGAACTTCTTTATCTCGGAAAATACCTCCTTCTGGAAAAATAACTAACATTTCCCCTTGTTTGAGAATTTCTACACTATGCTCTAAACTACTGGCCCCTGGCCGTTTAAGATCCACTGGGAAACCCCCCATCCGCCGAATAAACCAGCCTTGAATACCTGTTATTTCGCTGGAAGTCACCATAAACCTGACATCTCTACCACTAACTATTCTGCCTACTGCGTAGGGGATAATTAAAGCATCCCAGCGAGAACGATGGGTGGGAGCGATCAGAATGGGACCGCTTGTGGGAATGTTCTCTTGTCCGTTGATGGTAATAGATCCAAAATAGAGGGGCAAGACTATTTTCGATCCCAACGGATAAGCAATATTAATCAACCAAGGAGAAATTTGAGATTTGACTCGATCGCTCTTATTTTTATGAATATTCATTTTCTTTAGGCAAAACGCAACAAAAACAATCTCTCTGTGGAGATTGCACATAAAGTCATTGTAATTACACTATAAAACTTTTTATTATTGATTTCTTTAATGCTATGGACACTTATCTAGCTGTCTTCTGGTACATTATAGCTATTGTCACTTCACTAATTACCATGTCCAGCATTATTCAATCCATAAAAGCAATGATAGCTAAACATCAGCAGCAAGTCCAGCAAAAAAAGTTTCTCGAGGCTGCTATGGGTGCTTGTGCTTTGTTAGCTGTTGCTGATGGTGATATTGGTTTTGCTGAACTTATGGCACGGGATTATATCCTAGATAATGTTCAACAACTTCAGCTATTTGATGCCAATGAAGCAGCAGAAATTTTCCGTCTCAAAGGGGAAGCTCTACAAAATAATTATCAAGAAGAAAAAACAGAAATTATCAAGTTAATTACTCCCTATATTGGAGATAGGGAGTTAGCTCCATTATTACTACAAATATCTTTGGTCATTGCCAACGCAGATAGAGAGTTAAAAGCTTCTGAACAAGAAATAATTAATGAATTAAAAGAAGTTTTACAAGTCAATAAAATTGATATGTCTTAGAAAACATATCAATTTTATTTCACAAATAACTTTCCTAAATAGTCATACACTGCTAACATTACAGTATTTTTGTTAAACATTGACTATTTGACGAGTTTCTTGTTTTTCTCTAACTAAAAATTCTTGTAACTGTTGTTCAATTTCATCCCGAACAATTTGACGGTATTCTAGAAAATGTTCGTTATGAGCGCAGACAGTTAAATAATGTTCCCAAACGGGAGTATTATGTTTAAGAATACCAAAGAAATGATGCCAAAATTTCCAACGAGTGTTCCGTTTAAACCCTTGTCTCCAAATAACAATGGCTAAAGCTCGCAAGTCAACCCAACTGGGAAACTTAAAAGGGGCATGACATTTAGGCGCACCTAATTTTAAGAAACAACGATAAGTCCTATCTAAGAAAATTTCTGCGTCGTATAATGTCCAAAAAGCCTCTATATATTCTCGAGCAATATCTTCGATGGGACGAGTGGGAACAAAGTTCATCAAGGTACTTTGATTAATATCTAGTTTACTATTATCAACTCTTAATCTTCCTTCTTTTTCTAAACGATGCCATAGGGCCGTATGGGGAAGTGCTTGTAACATTCCAAACATAGCTGTAGGAATAGCCGCATTTTCTACAAAGCGAATAATACGAGAAGCTGCCCCTATTTTTTCCCCATCAAAACCAATAATAAACCCTGCCATGGAACGCAGCCCGGCACGGATTAAAGTATCAATGGTATCGGTTAAGGAATCACGGGTATTTTGAAATTTTTTGGTTAGTTTTAAACTCTCTTCATCCGGGGTTTCAATGCCTAAAAATACAGCGTCAAAATTGGATTCTACCATCAACTCCATCAACTCAGTATCTTGGGCGAGATCCACCGATGCTTCGGTATTAAAACGGAAGGGATATTGATGTTCTTTTTGCCAAACTTTTAATTCTTTGAGTAATAATTTAACGTTGCGTTTATTACCGATAAAATTATCATCTACCATAAATACGCCCCGTCGCCATCCTAACTCATAAAGATAGTCCAACTCTTTCAGCAGTTGTGCCGGGGTTTTAGTGCGCGGTTTCCGTCCATATAAAACAATAATGTCACAAAATTCGCATTGAAACGGACATCCCCTGGAAAACTGCACCGACATGGAGTCATAAGCGTCTAACTCCAGTAAGTCGTAGCGAGGAATGGGTCTTAAAGTAACATCTGGTTTTTCTTCGGTGCGGATGGTTGCTTGGGTTTCTCCTCGTTGCAAAGCTTCCACAGACATCGGAAGAGTGATTTCTCCTTCATCTAACACTAAAAAGTCTGCCCCTGCTTCTTGTACTTCTGAGGGGACTGAGGGAGCGTAAGAACCCCCGACGACAACACATTTACCCCGTCGTTTCGCTTCTTTTATTTGCGCCAATAAATCGGGTTTTTGGACGATCATGGCGGAAAAAATCACCATTTCTGCCCATTCCCATTCTGCTTCAGTTACCTCTCTAATATTGCGATCGCATAGTTTAAATTCCCAGGTTTGAGGAAGTCTACCAGCAACGGTAATTAAACCCAGATGTGGTAATAAAACTTTACGATTCACTAATTCCAAGCTTTTGTCATAGGACCAAAAGGTGGGCGGAAATACCGGATAAATAAGTAATACTCGCACGTCTTCACACCCCACAAAAATTTTTTTTCGTCTTCAATATAACACTTGTCGAAGATTATTGGTTAAAAGATGGATCATGAGGGATTGTACTTCTGCTTCTTTTTATTTTTTCTTAATATTTCGGTACACTTTACTTTTGTCAATTGTAATTCCTAACATTAAATTTAAAAATAAAGCTTTACTATTTGGGAATTTAGACGATAGTTTAGTATAGTATGTACTGTACAATCGCAATATGTGAGCTAAACTTAAAATTAGGTATAATATAGTGTTGATTTACCCTAAAAAATGACAGTTAGCCATCTATATGAATTTTCCCCTTCCTGTTGAATATCGTAGATTTTTACCTCGTTTTTATCGTCTGGCCTCAGTGAGCGTTTTATCTAATCTGATGGTTCCCTTAGCCGGGTTATGTGATACTGCTTTTTTAGGACATTTAGAGGACATTCGTTACCTAGCAGGTGTTATTCTAGGAAGTATACTTTTTGACTATTTATATAGGGTTTTGAAGTTCATTCGTTCTGGAACAAATACTATCACGGCAGAAGCAGTAGGAAGAGAAGACGAAGAAGGAATATTACTAGCTATTTTGCGTAGTGGTTTAATTGCTTTAATCATTGCTTTTACTATTTTAATTTTACAGTATCCTATTGAAAAAATAGGCTTTACTATATTATCTGGTTCTCCTGAAATAGAAGTATCTGGAATTGATTATTTTTCTGCAAGAATTTGGGGCGCACCAGCCGTTTTACTTAATTTTGTTTTCATTGGTTGGTTTTTAGGAAGGGAAATGAAAGCAGCAATTTTCTTCTTATCTTTTGTCGGTAACTTTTCTAATGTTGGGCTAGATTACCTGATAATTTATCGATGGAGTTTGGGAAGTTTAGGGGCAGGTTTAGCTACGGCAATTAGTCAATATTTAGCTTTATTCATAGCTATTATTTTTATGGCTTTTAGTATTAAGTGGTCTGGATTTTTAGGGATACTTAGAAAAGTTGTAGATGGAAAAGAATTAAAATCAATTATTGCTTTAAAAGGAAATATATTAATTAGATATTTAGGTCTAATTTCAACCTATTCTATTTTTATAAATTTAAGTGCGTTACTAGGGACTGATATTCTAGCAGCGAATGGTTTATTATTACAAATTGCCCTCTTGAGTCAATTTACGGTTCAAGGAATAGGAATGACTCTGCAAACTTTAACAGGAAATTTTAAAGTAAAAGGAAATATTGAACAAATTTCACCTTTATTAGTTGTCTCTATTATTAATAGTTTGATAATTGCTTCAACTTTTGCTTTTATTCCTTTTTTGTTCCCTGAAACTATTTTCAAACTATTGACGGATCATCCAGAAATTAGTGAAAAAGCTATACAATATAGTTTATGGTTATTACCTCTTTTATGTTTAACTGCCACTGCATTTATGTTAGAAGGTTATTTCATTGGTTTAAAAGAATGTGCTACATTAAGAAATGGAGTATTAACGGCATTTTTTATAGGATTTTTACCCTTAGCAGTTATGTCTTATTATTGGCAAAATAATCACTTATTGTGGTCAGGTTTAACTGCTTACATGGGAACTTTGATAATTACCCTATTTCTCCAATTACCTAAAGTTCATAAAAATCATGCTTTTCAGTTTCAAGAATCAGAATAAAATTAGATTTAATTATACTTCATAACAAAATTCTCTCAGCTAAATTCTTAGTTCTTGTCAACTGTTCAAGGGTTCCCTTGATTGTTGAGTATCAAAGTTAAATTTTATCTTCGAGGGGTATCAGTCTAAGTTCAATATTTGTTTTATTGCTAAAATAATAATCTCTGGTTCATCTATCCAAACAAAATGACTACTATTATTGGCTAAAATTTGGCTGGAATTTGATGATAGTTTAAGTAATTCTTCATGGATAATATTTCTAATTTTATTGGTAGCTTTTAAAGGGAAGAAAAAGGTGAAAATAGAGGGATGAAAAAAAGTTTTTGCTTTGATGCTAATCAGAGGAATATTTCCCAAATTATTCGCTTTCTGTACCTGAGTTGCACTGGTTTCTAAATTCCAGATTTCTCTGGCCATGGTTAACCAATGTTTCGGATGATAAAAAGACTGTTTAACCAGCATAAGACTATCTCGATTAAACTTATTTAATTGAGGTTTGATTAATTCAAATACTTTAAAATTTCCCAACAGTCTGATTAACCCAAATGTTGCCCCCAAAATTGATATAATAAAACCTGAAAGAAAAAATGATTTTAATAATTTTACTGATAAAGGTAAGTTTAACATTCCTTGTTCGTGAAGTCCGTCCGTTAAAACAATTCCACAAACCTTATCAGGAAAATAATGAGCATATAACCTAACATTATAACTACCAAAAGAATCACCAACTAATAAATAAGGTGGCGAAACATCAGCCTTTTCTAAAAGCTGATCTAATTCATAAACAATTTCTTGACTGCAACGTTTTTTCGGACTAGAATCACTCCAACCATATCCTGGTCTATCATAGATAAAAACCTTGTTTATCTCCGCTATTTCTTCCATTAACAAATATCCTTCTATTCCCCCTAAACTATGGTCTAATACTACTGTAATCTTACCAGTTCCTTTCTGATAACAATGAACTTTATAACCCCCTAAATCAATCCATTTTCCAGGTGGGACTTGTTGCATATTTCCCCAAAAAGTGTTAAGCCAATGGTAGCTAGTTGTTAGAAATAAAAAAATCAATTGAAAATAATTAAACGAAAATAAATTATTCATGATCATATCAAAGAATTTATGATTATAATGTGTTGACACGCTATAATAGTTAAGGTGATTAAGATTGAACCTTATTTGACAACAAAATAACTTAATCTTACTTTTTTCTGCAATATCTTAACAATGTCTTCCAATCAACCGCAACGGGAACCCAATTCATCCTCTAATTTAGACGAAATTCGCGCCACACGCCTCGAAAAAGTAGAACAGTTGAAAAAAATAGGCTTAATTCCCTATGCTTATCAATGGAAATCTAGCCATGATGCTGCTAGTTTACAAGATAAATATGCCAGTTTAAAAAATGGGGAAGAAGTCGAGGTAGACGTTGCGATCGCAGGAAGAATTATCGCCCGTCGTGTCTTTGGAAAACTCGCTTTTTTCAGTTTACAAGACGAAAGCGGAACTATCCAATTATATCTGGATAAAAAAGAAATTCAGGCACACATGAGCGAACTCGAAAGTGCCTTTAATCATCTCAAAAAATTAACGGACACAGGGGACATTATCGGAGTCAAAGGGAGTATTAAAAGAACGGAGAAAGGAGAACTTTCTGTTAAAGTCAAAGAGTACGAAATATTAACTAAATCCTTATTACCTTTACCCGATAAATGGCACGGTTTAACCGATACAGAAAAACGCTATCGTCAACGGTATGTAGACTTAATTGTTAACCCCCAAGTTAGACAAACATTTCGTCGTCGGGCGCAGATTACCGCATCTATTAGACGTTACTTAGATAACCAGGGTTTTATAGAAATAGAAACCCCCGTTTTACAGTCAGAAGCAGGGGGGGCAGAAGCCCGTCCTTTTATCACCTATCATAACACCTTAGAGATGGATTTGTATCTGAGAATTGCCACAGAATTACATCTCAAACGGTTAATTGTGGGGGGTTTTGAGAAAGTATTTGAAATGGGAAGAATTTTCCGTAACGAAGGGGTTTCTACCAAACATAATCCTGAGTTTACCTCCATTGAACTATATCAAGCTTATGCCGATTATAACGATATGATGGAGCTAACCGAAGCGATTATTACCACCGCAGCAGAAGAAGTTTTAGGCACTTTAAACATAACTTATCAAGGGGAACAAATTGACTTATCAACCCCTTGGAGAAGGGTGACAATGAACGATATTGTTAAAGAGAAAAGTGGGTTGGATTTTGAGGCATTTACAGACTTTGAAACAGCAAAAACTGAGGTAAAAAAAGCAGGTTTAGAAGTCCCTGAGACCTGTCAAAGTTTAGGAAAGTTATTAAACGAAGTGTTTGAGCAGACTGTAGAAGAAAGCCTCATTCAACCCACATTTATCCTTGATTTTCCCGTAGAAATTTCTCCTTTAGCTAAACCACACCGTGATAAACAAGGATTAGTTGAACGCTTTGAATTGTACATTGTCGGACGAGAATTAGCCAATAGTTTTTCAGAATTAACTGACCCCATTGATCAAAGGGAAAGACTAGAAAAACAAGCAGAACAAAAAGCAGCCGGAGACTTGGAGGCACATAGTGTTGACGAAGATTTCTTAACAGCATTAGAATATGGAATGCCTCCTACTGGTGGTTTAGGAATTGGTATTGATCGCCTAATTATGTTATTAACTGATTCTGCGAGTATTCGGGATGTTATTGCTTTCCCCTTGCTAAAAAATCAGAGTGTTGCCATCAAATCTTTTGACTATGATGAAGAAAAAGAAACTCTCAGGGTTGAGTTTACTAATGGTAGTGTGTATCAATATCATGATGTTCCTAAAACTATTTATGAGGAGTTAGAAAAATCACCATCTAAAGGACAGTATTTCAATGGCGAAATTAAAGATAAATTTGGATTTGATCGAGAAAATTAATGAGAAATGAGTCAGAAGATATTGTTAAACAAATAACTTCTGGCTTCTAACCTTATAAATAGGAGGTATCATCATAATGATTAACTGGAAATAGTATTTTTGTTGGGTGGGCAGAGTTTTTAGGTATTTTATTGCTTCGGATGATTGATCATTTTGCCCACCTTACTGATTAATTTTTATTGGTCATAAATATTATAAAAGGAGGGAATTTATGGAAGAATTATTAGAACTCAAAGCATTACTCTTAAAAGGAGATATCAAAGGTTCATTAGCTATTGTTGAAGACCTTGAAGATATGAGCAAAAATGCAATTGTTAGTACAATTCGCAGTTATGCAGTTATTCTATTGATTCATCTAATTAAACAACAAGCAGAAAACCGTACTACTCGTTCTTGGGATGTTTCTATTCGTAATAGTGTTAGAGAAATTAAACGGAAAAATAAACGAAAAAAAGCGGGGGGATATTATCTTAATGATGAGGAGTTGAGGGAAACCTTAGAAGAGGCTTATCTTAATGCTTTAGATCAAGCATCTTTAGAAGTTGCGGAAGGTATTTATCAACCGGAAGAAATCGAAGCTAGAATTAATAAAGATCATATAATTAATGGTGCCTTTGTCTTGATTCAACGAGATTCTAAATAGAACGTTTCTCCCTCGGTAATGTCGTAATCGACTTTGCTTTAAACCCAGATTTTTGGCAATTGTTTACCTACCTATTACTCCATGAAATCGGAATAAGGCTCTTCTACTGTGACTTCAGGAGGATTTTCTCCTGTTACCATATCTAGACGAGGAGGAATCTGAGTGTTTAATTGATTAATCGCCCATTTTGCTGTCTCTTGTACCTCACGATCACTATCTTCAACCCAGATTCCGCACTTCAAAAAGTAGCATTAAATACTACAAGCCTGGGGTTAATAATTAAGTATAATTGCTTAAGCTCTTGAAGACAAAAAAGTGGGATAATTGCTTAAGTTGTTTCCTCTGTAAAAAAAGAGCGAAAAATGTCTTATTTAGAAGAAATACAAGTTAAAAATTTAGACCATTTAGGGATAGTAGCTGGTTTAATTGATGAAATAGGAATAGTCAAAATAATTAATAATAAATTAGGAATAGATGTTAGAGAAAAAATCTCAGCAGGTACAGTAGTTAAGTCTATTTTAATCAATGGACTAGGATTTGTTTCAAGACCTCTATATTTATTCAGTCAGTTTTTTCAAGATAAAGCCATTGAGAAATTGTTAGGAGAAAGAATTAAACCTGATTACCTTAATGATGATAAAATTGGGAGAGTAATGGATGAATTATATAAATATGGACTAAATGATATTTTTATTGAAGTAGTTTTAGAAGTAATTAAAAAATTTAAAATAGACCTTAAATACTCCCATTTAGATCCCACATCATTTCATTTAGATGGAGAATATAAAAGGGAAGAAGATAAAGAGAAACAGGAAGAAGAAAAAATTATTAAAGAAAGACCAATTTTTATTAAGAAAGGATATTCTCGGGATCATAGACCAGACTTAAAACAATGTGTCTTGGATTTAATAACAAGCCAAGATGGAGATATTCCATTATTTGTGAGAGTAGGAGATGGAAATGAATCTGATAAAGCTGTATTTGGAAAAGTTTTAGTAGAATTCAAAAAGCAAATAAAGTTTGATAGTATCATGGTTTGTGATAGTGCTTTATATGGTCAAGAAAATCTCCAACTAATCCAACATTTAAAATGGATAACGAGAGTTCCAATGACCATAAAAAAAGCAAAAGAATTAGTGCAAAATATAGAGGTGGAAGAAGTAAAAGATGAAGATAAAGAAAAAAGAAGTGACCTAAATTTAGAAAGTTATACCTGGAAAGAAGAAATTGTTACTTATGGTGGAATCAAGCAAACTTGGTTAATAGTCTTGAGTGAAAAAAGACAGAAAAGTGATTTGGAAAAACTAGAAAAACAACTTTCCCAAGAAGAGAAGAAATCCCAAAAATTTCTTAAAGAAATACAATCTGAAGAATTTGAACATCCTCAAGCTGCTCGATATAAATTAAAAGCTATTAATAAAAAATTGAGATTGTTGGAAATAAAAGAAGTTGAACTGATTGAAACTTACTCGAAAAAAAAGGAAAAGATTTATAAAATGATTAGTCTGATCATCAAAAAAGATGAAGAGATAAGTAGAAAGACTAAAGAAGCAGGAAAATTTATTTTAGCAACTAACTTAGTAGAGGAAAATAAATTAGAAGCTAGTGAAATTCTGATAACTTATAAAAACCAGCAATCTACGGAAAGAGGATTTCGATTTTTGAAAGATCCCTTATTTTTTACTGATAGTTTCTTCGTTGAAAAACCAGAAAGAATAGAAACAATGTTATTTTTAATGTCTTTGTGTTTGTTGATTTATAACTTGGGGCAAAGAGAATTAAGAAATTGTTTAAAAAGAGTCAAAAAAGGAATAAATAATCAAGTAGGAAAAGTAACATTGCGTCCGACTTTGAGGTGGATATTTCAATGTTTTCAAGGTATTCATTATGTGATTTTAAACGGAGTTAAACAAATTGTCAATTTAACAGAAGAAAGGCGTTTTATATTGAGTTTATTACCTGCATCTTGTTAAAGATATTATCTATAAATTGAATTGGATAAAGCAAAAATAATAAAAGAATAAGAGTCTAATGATATCAAATGAGAAGAGGAAACTCTCCTTCGTTTGTGCTGAGTCTTGCTAAGTTTTCAATGAGTATAAATCTTCTTAATTTGATTATTTTTCCTAAAAATTTAATGAAAAGAGAAATATTCTTGCCCAGGTATGATTTTCGGACTTTTTAAAACTATGTATTTTTTATACTACATTTTGAAGTGCGGAATCTGGGTTAAAATGGTTAGTCCCTGTAGTGTTTATGGGGTTGGCTGCTTTTGCATTTTGGGTATAGTAGAAGACAAGAGGCAGAAGGCAAACAACCTTACCCTTTCAGTAGGGAAAGACAAAAAAAGAGGTTAACTCTTGTTAACCCCTACAAAAATGAAAAAACTAAGATTAGGGGTCGAAGTGGTAGTCACCTACCACGACTCCCAGTCCGAACCGTGCATGAGACTTTCACCTCACACGGCTCTCGGCAATTAGTCCCTTGTCATGGGTACTATTAGTACATCGTCCTTCCATTCATAGTCTTTATCAAGCCAATCATAGAGATAGTCATTTTTGCTTTTGACATCATGACAATGACGATGTAGAGCTTGTAGATTGCTGTAAGTATCCTTTCCACCTTTCGATTTAGGGATAATGTGGTCAACTTCTATCAAGTCTTCAGGCGTAAAATGTTGCTTACATTGGGGGCATATACCTTTCTGTTTCTTTAAGAGTTTTGCGACTCTAGTTGGTGTCCCAGTATATGTACCTCTTCTTTTGCTCCAATAAGTCCAGTTTCCATCATACGGCGATGCTTCAGGCTTAACCAATTGATGTCTCTTTATTTCCGTTTCGGCATGGTGGTATAAGACATAATCCCTGGTTTGGAACGTCCAAAATCTGTGTTTTCCGTGTGAGAAATATTTCCTGAGAGCATCAGTTAATGGTGTCTTCTTTTTCCTGCTAATTGTCCAGGCTCTCAGCATATTCCATAATATTAAGTCTTCGGATGAGAACGTTTCCTTACTTGCAACAGTTCGGTAGTAATTGCACCATCCTCGAATTATGGGGTTTAATCTTGCGATTAATGCTGCTTGTGGGGCTTTCTTATGAGCTTTGATAACCTCTTTGATTGCCTCATGGTGAGCTAGTGCAGCTTAGCAAAAATAATCCACCAGTCACTTATGATCTTTAAAGCCCTTAAATTTCCAAACGAACGGCTTAGCAAAATGTTGATTAAAGTAATCAATAAAATTGAGAATTTTTTGGGATAGTTCTTCAGTTGAACGGACAGTAATTCTTTTGAGTAAACGCCTGACTAAGATCGAAAACCAATACTCAATTTGATTAAGCCACGATGTATGTTTGGGAATATAAACAAAGCGAATTCGATGAGATTCATCTGATAAAAAATCTGCTCTGCTGTCCATAGATTGCAAAATCCCCTCCTTTCCTTTTCTCCCCAAATCAATAGTAATTCCACAGCTTTCTGCTACTAATTTGACTAAGCTTTCCGATTTATGAGTGTTGAGTTTATCTACAATAAAAATCCATTCTGCTTTTTCATCAATCTTAATCGTTCTCTGGATATGTTCAGAAAAATCTTGTTCTGTTCTTGTCGGTCCAATAGAGGGACTAACAACTTTTCCTCTTGCCACATCCCAGTTCGCAATCAAGCTTAAAGTTCCGTGTCTTTCATATTCAAATTCGATTTTTTCTACTTGTTTAGGCTTGATTCTTTTGTTCGGAAATAATCTCTCAAGAGCTTGAATCCCTGTCATTTCATCTGTACTAATTAAATGAATTCCTTGTTCTAACAAAGTTTTAGCTTCTTGATGAAGTTCACAGATATATTTGACTTGCTTTTTAAATTTTAAGGGATCATCAATTTTGGCATTTAACCAGTAACGAACGAGATGTGGTTGTAATGTCGCTTCTTTTTAAAAAACGCCCCACACTACGGGGGGAAATCTTTTCGACAATTCCTCTTTTATGGCTTCATCCGCCAACTCTGAAGGTGTTCAATGGCTCACTGGTCTGTCTGATTTTTCACATTCTTCACAAGCGATCGCTACAATCTGGACTACTTGTTCGACCGTAAAGGATTTTGTTGTTCCAGGTCTTGGGCGATCGCTTAAAATTCCTTTGATCAAGACCATTAATGCTTTCTCCGTTACCTGTTGTTCTTCGGCGGCACTCAGTTTTTCTCTCTCCTCAAACCATCGCGATCGCCACTGACGCACTTGTACTCGGTCTAATTCTAATCTTCGACTAATCGAACTATTGCTCTCTCCTGATGCTGCGGCTAAGATTAGCTTGGCTCGTCTAACAAGGCGATAGGGGTTTGTTGTCCCTCTCACTATTTGTTGGAGTACTGTTTTCTGTAGGTTGGAGAGGTTAATTGGCAATGCTTTTATCATGGACATCAACTTCGAGATTCTTCCGTTAGTTTCATTGAAACACATTGTCGTGGCTAGTCACGAAAGTTTCTGTAAAAATCTGGTGGATTACTTTCGCCAAGCTGCACTAGTTCCTGCTGTAATGATTATCATGCTATTTTTAACCGGAAAAATTGCTGATTTTAAACGATTTATTCCCATTGCGATTGGTTTATCGTTAGTCTTATTGATCGGATTTTCTTTTTTAAATCCTGACTTTGTTCAAGAGAGAATTGATAGCTTTGTCGGGCGATGGAATGCTTCTCCTCCTTACAGTTTCATTCAGGAACAATTTGATTTTGCAATGAGGACTCAAAAAGGTTTTTTGGGACAGGGTTTAGGTTCAGGGACCAACTCAACCCGAATATTTGGAAAGGTTTCCCTTATAGAAACTTATCATCCTAAACTCTTATTTGAAATGGGTTTTCCAGGTTTGATAGCTTTTATGATTTTTGTCAGTCATTTGTGTTTTTTAACCTTCAAAATATATCGCGGTTTAAAAGATGAATGTCTCAAAAGTTTTGCCTCGGGTTTTTGGGTATTTCTCTTAATCATTGCTTATTTTCCTTATTGGTATCCTCTGGATACTGATCCAGTCTGCGTATATTACTGGTTGTTTGCTGGAGTTCTTTTGAAACTTCCTGTAATAGATAAGGAAGAACAAATTAAACTTAAAGCCCAAAAAGCAGCCGAAGATGCACTTAAAAAGCGTGTTAAAACTAAAAGAAGAAATCCATCTGCAATTTAACTTATAGACCTTAAAAATTATGTCTTATCCTTCTATTTCTCTAATCATTCCAACTTATAGACGAGAACAAATCTTAAGAGATACTCTAGATGATGTTCTTAAACAGGATTATCCTAATGTCGAAATTTTGGTAATAGATCAAACAGAAACCCATGATCCTAAGATTCAAACCTATCTAGAAAACCTAGCTAAAACTGATAAAATCAAGTTGTTTCGTGTTAGTTGGGCAAGTTTGCCAGCAGCTAGAAACTATGGTGTTCGTCGTTCTCAAGGTGAGATTATTATCTTTATCGATGATGATGTTCAACTACCAGAAAATTACTTATATACTCATGCAAAAGTTTATCAAGAAAATCTAGACGTTGGAGCCGTAGCCGGAAGAGTTTTAGATAGAATGAAATTGGCTGATTCTGAAAAAATACATGACTCTCAAGATCCTTACACCGTAGAAATATTACCCCCAGAGGCAATGGACCCTGGTATTGCTTGGTATCATATTGATTTAGTTCATACCACAAAACCTCAAGAAGTTATTTCCACTCGTGGTTGTAATATGTCATTTAGACGAGAAATTTTTACTAAGTATAATATTTGGTTCGATGAAAGATTTAGGGGAAACGCTGTTAGAGAAGAATCGGATTTTTGTTTACGTTTGCGTCAAACAGGTTATAAAATTTGGTATGAACCTGATGCTTACTTAGTTCACTTAGGAGAAGAAACTGGTGGTTGTCATGATTTAAGTACCCGTTCTTTTTCCTATCAGATAACTTTCTATCACAACCATTTCTTAATGGCACTAAAAAACTTAACTTCCTCACAACAATTTCGTTTATATGCTAAACTTTTTGACTGTCATGTTCTTGGTAACCCTCCTTGTAATAAAGGGGGATCTCCTATCAAAATTGTAGTACGTTTTTTGTTTTACGTCTTAGGTTTTATCGATGCTGTTAAAACTACGTTTCTGTCTCGGTGGGATGATGGACAAATCTACAGTAACAATGATAACTACAATCAGACATTAAAACCTAATGATTCTCTCGAATCTGTATCTTGATTTTGAATGATAAAAATTCCTAAAAGATTATGAAAATTTTAGTTGCTAGTCACACTTATATTGTTGACCTTAACTGTGAAAAGTTTGAAGCCCTAGCCAAACTTGAACCCAATATTGAGGTGACTATTATTGTTCCTAAAAAATGGAAACCGGGAGGAGTTCAAAATAAAATCGTTGAAACTAAACCTCGCCAAGAAGGAAATTTTCGAGTTGTTCCTATCTCTAACTTTAGTCGAAATAATCAAGGATTATTGACTTTTGGCAGTGATATTATTAAATTATTGAATAATTTTAGACCCCAAATTATTCAGGTAGAACAAGGTGTTAAATCTTTTGCCTATGCTCAATTAATAACCCTGAATAAATTGTTAAATTTGCAAGCAAAAAATGTATTTTTTACCTGGTGGAATCTTCCCTATAAATCTAAATTTCCTGTTTCTTATTTAGAAAAATATAATTTAAGTAATACCAATGGGTTAGTAGCAGGGAATCAAGATGCAGCAGATATCCTTAGAGATCATGGTTATGAGCAAGCTGTGGAAGTTATGCCACAACTAGGAGTTAATGAAGACTTATTTCGTCCCCAAAAAAAGCCAGATTTAGCTAATAATTTGGGTATCAAAGAAGACGACTTTATTATTGGTTTTGTCGGTAGATTTGTAGAAGAAAAAGGGATTTTAACCTTATTAAAAGCTGTTGAATCTCTACCGAAACAAAATTGGAAACTTCTTTTACTAGGAAGAGGAGAACTTAAAGAAAAAATTGTTCAAGAAAGTAAAAAAAAATGGCATTGAAGATAAAGGTAATTGCTCACCGCAATAAAGAATCTGTCTTGACAACATAAAGGTAAAATCGGGGATTTTTATGTATAGTGGGGGTTATGACCACAAATGCTACCATTGATTCAAAGCTAGTGCAGCTTGGCGAAAGTAATCCACCAGATTTTTACAGAAACTTTCGTGACTAGCCACGACAATGTGTTTCAATGAAACTAACGGAAGAATCTCGAAGTTGATGTCCATGATAAAAGCATTGCCAATTAACCTCTCCAACCTACAGAAAACAGTACTCCAACAAATAGTGAGAGGGACAACAAACCCCTATCGCCTTGTTAGACGAGCCAAGCTAATCTTAGCCGCAGCATCAGGAGAGAGCAATAGTTCGATTAGTCGAAGATTAGAATTAGACCGAGTACAAGTGCGTCAGTGGCGATCGCGATGGTTTGAGGAGAGAGAAAAACTGAGTGCCGCCGAAGAACAACAGGTAACGGAGAAAGCATTAATGGTCTTGATCAAAGGAATTTTAAGCGATCGCCCAAGACCTGGAACAACAAAATCCTTTACGGTCGAACAAGTAGTCCAGATTGTAGCGGTCGCTTGTGAAGAATGTGAAAAATCAGACAGACCAGTGAGCCATTGGACACCTTCAGAGTTGGCGGATGAAGCCATAAAAAGAGGAATTGTCGAAAAGATTTCCCCCCGTAGTGTGGGGCGTTTTTTAAAAAGAAGCGACATTACAACCACATCTCGTTCGTTACTGGTTAAATGCCAAAATTGATGATCCCTTAAAATTTAAAAAGCAAGTCAAATATATCTGTGAACTTCATCAAGAAGCTAAAACTTTGTTAGAACAAGGAATTCATTTAATTAGTACAGATGAAATGACAGGGATTCAAGCTCTTGAGAGATTATTTCCGAACAAAAGAATCAAGCCTAAACAAGTAGAAAAAATCGAATTTGAATATGAAAGACACGGAACCTTAAGCTTGATTGCGAACTGGGATGTGGCAAGAGGAAAAGTTGTTAGTCCCTCTATTGGACCGACAAGAACAGAACAAGATTTTTCTGAACATATCCAGAGAACGATTAAGATTGATGAAAAAGCAGAATGGATTTTTATTGTAGATAAACTCAACACTCATAAATCGGAAAGCTTAGTCAAATTAGTAGCAGAAAGCTGTGGAATTACTATTGATTTGGGGAGAAAAGGAAAGGAGGGGATTTTGCAATCTATGGACAGCAGAGCAGATTTTTTATCAGATGAATCTCATCGAATTCGCTTTGTTTATATTCCCAAACATACATCGTGGCTTAATCAAATTGAGTGTTGGTTTTCGATCTTAGTCCGGCGTTTACTCAAAACCCGGATTTCTCACAAATTAATTTGAAAGCCCAATCCAGAGATGAAAAATGATAATTTTTAGGACTAATAGAAATTTTGAATATAGATGAATAAAAAAATTGACTTTGATTATCCAAAAATCGAGTTTAAGAGGGAATAATTATATTAACTTTTGATTTTCTCCACGATAAATAAGACTAAATGAAAGTATCAGTTAGTCAACAACTTATGATAGATATCTTTTTTTAAAAACAACTTATTCTACTTATCCAGTATTAGGAATAGTTTTAATTCTTTTGTTAGCAATAGACAAAATATCTTGATAAGGACAAGCACTAGCTATAGCGATAATAATTCTTCTACAACTAATCTTTATTCTGGCTCCCAACTTAAGAAGATTTAGACGTATTCTTCCCACAGTTGCTTTAGCCAATGAAGTTTTTTTTAAACAGTGTTGACGAAAAGCATTTATGAGAACATAAGCCCAGGAATGTATCCATAATCTTAGTTTATTACTTTGAAATGTTTGAGTTGAAGTTCTATCAGCTAACAAGTCTAATTGTTGTTCTTTAATCCGATTTTCCATCTCGCCTCTCGGACAGTATTTTTTTGTATAAAGTTTTGAGGGTGGAATTTTTGAAGCGGGCAAAGATGTCACCACCTGGCGCATTTTTAAGCCATCACTTCCATAACAAACTTTTGTCACTACTCTTCTTTGACAACTCCATGACTTTTCTGTTTTATAACGAATAGAGCGATACCAAGTAGAAATTGGTACTAATTTTTTAACTTCTTCTAAATCTTCTTTTTTCTGAAACAAACTATTCATTAATTCAGTTATTGGAGCTAGTTTTTTTTCATATTCATGTTTGGCTTTTTCAATTACATCATCCGCTCGTAACTTAAGAACGCCATTTGTTCCCATAGCTATAACATAATCAACTAAAGGCTGATTTTCACAAAAATAGAAGATTTCTTCACGGGCATAGGCACTATCACCCCTAACTAGGATATGAGTCTCTGACCATTTTTCTCTAATTAGTCCGATAATTCTTTGTAATTCGTCCAAGGCTCCATCGGCTGGATCTACATTAGATGAACGAAGTTTAGCAACTAATAAATGATGCCCACAGAAAATATGTAAAGGAGCATAACATACTCCGTGATAATAACTATTAAAAAATGCCCCTTCTTGATTACCATGTACTTGGTCATCCGTGACATCCATATCTAATATAATACTTAAGGGAGGTTTTTTATAAGACTCTAAAAAAAAATTCGACAAAAGATTTTTCAATGGCTTCAAAGTTGGGTTCTATTTTATGATAACGACTCGTTTTTTGGTCGAGAATAGTCTCAGGACAATATTCCAATCTATTAATTGTACTTTTTCCAGCTAACCATCCCTTTTTATCTTCAAGTTCATTAAGCTTTTCTAAAGCGGTCTTAAGGGCAGGATCGTGACGTAATTTATCATGGTCATTGACATCTTCATAGCCTAAAATAATTCCATAAAGCCTTTGTGCTAATAACTCATGAACGGAATGATCTACATAAGATTGATGACGATGATCTTGAAAACAGTTACCAAACTTCTCGGTAATTCCCAGTTTTTTATCCAACTCAGCTATCCAGACAATCCCCGCATCTGAAGTGATTAGTCCCCCATCAAAATTAGCGATTATTTCTTTTCCTTTCTGTTTACTAAAGTTGATTACTTGACGAGGAGTTCGGGGATGACTGGGACTCATTAAATCAGTTTAAGGTAAATTGCTTTAATAATTAAATTATAGCATATTTTATTCTAACAATCTAGTACTATTAGAGATTTTATTAATAATTTTTTTGGAAAAATGAGTGATTGATTTATCTTTTCATCTTTGTCTAATTCGGGTTGATTTTAACTTAAAATCTGACAACAGACTGTTGGTTGGGGAAATCTGCGATCGCTCTGTTCAAACCCACTTCCTGTAAGGCTTCTGTGTTTGGCGATCGCAGATTTTGTGAGAAATTCGGGAAAAGAATTACTGTCCGTTCAACTGAAGAACTATCCCAAAAAATTCTCAATTTTATTGATTACTTTAATCAACATTTTGCTAAGCCGTTCGTTTGGAAATTTAAGGGCTTTAAAGATCATAAGTGACTGGTGGATTATTTTTGCTAAGCTGCACTAGTTTGTGACCATATCATCACGAAACCATATATTTTTTTAATACTCTTTAACAACAATTACTCTATTTTTACGGTGGGGTTATTGAGAGAATATCTTACTTTTTGCCTTCTTCTTCTGCAAAACGAATGATATCATCATCCCCTAAATATTCTCCATTTTGTACTTCAATAAGCACTAGGGGAATAACTCCGGGGTTTTCAACCCGATGACGGGTATTCATGGGAACATAGGTAGATTCTTTCTGTTTAAGAAGGTGTTCTTCTCCGTTAAAAACCACCTTAGCCGTCCCTGAGACAACAATCCAGTGTTCACTACGATGATAGTGCATTTGGGTACTAATATGTTGTCCTGGGTTCAGTTCGATACGATTAATACGATAGCGATGACCTTCTTCTAACATAGTAACTTTTCCCCAAGGAGGAGTGCGAGTAAATTCGCTAGGATGAGAATCTTTTTGTTTGCTCATGATACCCAACTGATGATTTTATCTGTTCTACACTTTCTCCCATTTTACCCATAAGTTGTTGCTGTCGAGGTAAAATTACTCTAAAGGTAGTTCCATTGTCTAATTCGCTTTCTACAAAAATGTTTCCATTGTATGCTTCTACACATTTACGGACAATGGATAATCCTAAACCAGTGCCTGAAATATTTCCTACATTATCAGCACGATAAAAGGTTTCAAAAAGGTGTTGTTGGGATTCTTGGGAAATACCGATTCCTTGATCTTTAATACTAAAAGTAACTGTTTTTTCTTCAGCAATAATATTGAGAAAAATTTTACCTCCTTGGGGAGAATATTTCAACGCATTATTCAACAAATTGTGTAAAATATGCCATAACAATTTTTCATCCCACAATTCTAACTCACTGGGAAAGTCTCCATCAAAGTTGAGAATAATTTGATTTTTATCTTCAAAAGAAAGGTGTAGAGAATGAATTATTTGTTTACAAAATAGTTGAATATCAAGTTCTATAAAGTTCGTTTTCAGTTTGCCTGAGTCTGCTTTTCCTAGTAGTAAAACCTCGCTTAATAATTGATTCATATCATGAACAGCATTACGAATCATCTGGAAATAGGATAATTGTTGTTCTCTGGTTAATTGTTCATAACTATCTTCCAATAATCCTGTAGATAACAAAATCGTATTAAGAGGATTACGAAAATCATGGGATAACATGGAAACAAACTCAGATTTTAACTGATTTAATTCTTGTGCTTTTAATAATTGGGTTGTTCTTTCTTCTACCCTTTTTTCTAGAGTTTGGTTAGCTTCTCTTAATTCCTCTTCCATCTGTTTACGTTCGATCGCATAACAAATAGAACGTACCAAAATATCTAGGGTAATATGACGTTTAACCAGATAATCTTGCGCACCTTTTCTAACTGCTTCTAGGGCTAATTCTTCATCGTTCATATTGGTTAAAACCACAATAGGAAGATAAGAATTTTTACTAATAATAGGCAATAAGGAATCCAAACCTTGACTATCTGGCAAGGTTAAATCTAGTAATATTACGTCAAATGCTTGACTTTCTAGGGCATTGAGAGCATTTTCTAAGCGTTTTTCATGACACAAATCAAATTCTTGTCTTGTTGCACCTTTCAGCACTTCACGCAATAGTCTAGCTTCGGCTATGTTATCCTCAATCAATAAGACTTTGATAACACTGGTTAGACCCATAATAACCCCGTCCTGCTTTGCTTTCTATTTATAGAGTAACCTGATTTTGTCTTCATAAATATAATATTTTCTTTATCTTTCTCAAAAATCATAACTATTATGCAGATTGTTCATGGTTTATTTAACCAATCAACTTTTTAATCTCTCCATAAGCACGATAAAATCCTCCTTGTGTAGCTTCTTCAATAGATTCAACTATATATTTTGCCCCTTCTTCACGAATATTACGAGGAAATTGTACAAACCAATCTGGGTTATAGTTAGGAGAAATTACTCTTATTTTTAGTTTACTGCCTATTTTGACACATTCAACTATAATTCCGCTTTGATGGTTGTTGGTGCTTTCTAAGGTATTGATAAGGGTCTGAATTTTCAAATCTTGAGGAACTTTAACCTGTTTTGTCTCGGGTATTTGTCCTGCTTGTGCTGCTTGAATGGCCTCTTCGGTAGCATCAATACAAGCGAGACTACCATTAGTTGTGACTATATAGAGCTTCTGGTCATAGAATTGCATAGAAAGGGCAGAACCGCAACCTGTGCCTAGTTTCCAAAGACGTTTTTGATCTTGGGCGAAACAATAAATAGAAGATGAACTATCCCCTGCAAAGACGTAGTTTCCCCCCTGACTGGTGGCACAAGAATAAACGGCAGCGTTACAGTTAAATGTATTGAGTTCTTGACCATTTTTGCTGTATTGATGCACTTTGTTGTCAGAGGTTCCCCCATAAACTGCATCAACTTCTTGCCAACCAAATAAGATACTTCCTTGGGTTTTTTGGTGCCATACTTGTCTTCCTTCTTGGATATCGTAGGCCGTAATACCCCCACCATGACCATGATATATATGGGAGCGATCGCATCTGATCATCCATCCCCCTTTACCTTTACTTAATCTTGTCCATTGAGACTCGCTTTCAGCATCAATTTTAACTACTGCACCGTTAGCATCGGAAACCCCTAAAATACCCCCAAAAATATCTAACCAATAGATATCAATATTGTCATCAATTTCGTAGGCAAGATAAGGAATTTTTCCGCTAAGATCATAGACGTTACCATCATCGCATCCTGCATAAATCCATTTTTCATCGGCCACAATACATTTAACACCATCGGGTAGTTGATATTGGTTAATAATTTCTCCTTGATGATTCAGTTTATAGACATTTCCCTGTTGATTTCCCACCCAACAAGCTTCCTCATCGATGAAAATTCCAAAGGCAGAAGAACCAGATTTAAACTGCCATAAAGTAGGTGCTTTTTTGGATTTAGAAGCGGTGCTAGTGGTTTGACGACGAGTAACAGGACGTTTTTTTCTTTCTCCCATTACTGACGGTTCATAACCTTTTTTTAGTTTACTTTTTATCTTTTTTTCTGCTTCTTTTTGTGCCTTTTCTGGAGTGTCATAACTGGTGTTTTGAATACGGCCTTGATCACCGATGCGTCCATAACGGATGGGAACGTCAACACCGTCGACTTTTACTTCATAAAATTTGTGGGAACCTTCCCCTGCTTCGGAAAGTTCTAAATAAGTTAGATTGGTAGTCATGGGGAGTTAAGAGTAAGGTAATTTTTTAGTAGTGCAAGTATATTTTGTTCCTCAGCACAAGCCTTGCTTTCTCTAGCTTATAATGATACGTGAAAAGTGAGAATATATCAGGACATAATAGTATTATGTACCTACCAGTAAGTCCCTGTAGGGGTTTAACACTGTGTGTTACCCACAAAGCTGATTTTCTCACCACTGAAACCTAATACCATTTTCATCAACTTAGACTACAGATGTTTATATTGTAGGGGTTAACGGCCGTTAACCCCTACTAACAGAAATTGGGATAATTGCTATTGTTTAACATGATATTTAAAATGGTGGGTTACGGTTCAGATAAAAACTTATGATGTTTTTATCCAAATTAAAGCCGCACCTAACCCACCCTACGATCTGATTGCTATTGGTTAACATTTTTCTAGTAATTGAGGAGTCTGCTCATACTCCTATTACACCATTTTAACTGTTTTAATTGACTATTTATTTCTGCCAGAATAAGTCCAAGAAGCTAGTCCTAATAAGGTAACAAAAACTATTCCAATAAGATTTGATGATTCTGGTATTGACTCGGTAGAATCATCCGCAACAACAACAAGATCATCTATTCCATAACCAGCAGTATTAGCAACAACATTTCCACTAAGAATTGCGCTGAAGATATTTGCATTTTCCGAGGAAATAAACCAATCTAAGTCCAGTCCTGTAGTCCCTTGTGGACCTGTGCGTGTTTGACTGTCAATTAGATTATTAGAAGCATCAAAAACAGATAAAGTTAAAAAGTTATTAGATGTCACACCTGCTTCCAGTAGATCAATTGTTGTTAAACCAAATCCCAATATTGGCTCTGAAAAAGAAAAAGTAATAGGGTTTACTTGATCGAAGCTATCATTAAAATTGCCTGTTACACCAGTTGAAATAAAACGACTTCCAGATACATTACCAGGATTTAAAGGAGTATTAATTTGGCTATTTGCTCCTCCAAAAGCACTTATTGAATTATCAAAATATGTATTGGCGAATAGATCACGGTTATTCCTAGTAGAAATATTTACCTCAACATCACCAATAGTCCGAGAGTTAACTACTGTTCCATTAGCTCCAATATCTTCTAATGTATCAACAATAGTCATGCTATTTGCTAACTGATTATTATTCAATAATAATGTCAAAGATGCTGATACAGATAGGGTTTTTACAACATTAGAAACTAAGAAACTAATTGTATTTGTCATTGATAGAAATTTAAAAGAATTTATGTCTCCAATTTACAGAGATTGGTCTTTCACTTCTGTCAACAGTTACACTGCAATATATAACACATTATACAGTTTTAATGATTTATTTATATTATTATTTTTCTTAATTTTAATCAAGGTATTTACTCGCATTTTGGTTAACTAAGTTTTCAATATATAAACTTAGATTAACTACTGTTTAGTTTGTTTAATATCATAGCATTAGGGATTGTACATGATCCCCCCTAACCCCCCTTAAAAAAGGGGGCAATAATTGGGAAAACAGGAATGATAAGTAAGGAATGGTTAAATTAAATCTGCGATCGCTTCAAAAACCCTTCCAACTTTAGCAATGAATAATGATAGATGAGAAGGGAAAATATATCAGTACATAATGGTATTATGTCCCTACAAATAATTCCTTGTAGGGGTTTAACACTGTGTTTTACCCAGAAAGCTTATTTTCTCAAAACTGAAACCTAATTTCTATTGGTTAACATGATATTTAGAATGGTGGGTTACGGTGCGGATAAAAACTTATGATGTTTTGATCAAAATTAAAGCCACACCTAACCCACCCTACGATCTGATAAAGGATATCTCTTATGATCCCCTCACTACACCCCTTAAAAAGGGGGGAATAATTGGGAAAGCAGGAATGATAAGTAGGGAATGGTTAAATTAAATCTGCGATCGCTTTAAAAAATCTTCAAACTTTAGCCATCAATAATGATAGATAAGAAGGGGAAATATATCAGGAAATAATAGTATTATGTCCCTACAAATTATACTTCTGACTTCCCCTCATGTTACCCTCCTGTTACCCTCCTGTTCCCCTCATGTTACCCTCCTGTTCCCCTCCTGTTCCCCTCCTGGGAGGGGTTAGGGGTGGGTTGGGTTAGGGGTGGGTTAACTTCTGACTTCATTCAACCACATCCCATGAAACCCATAGGGAACTCGTTGGGGAATTTGTATTTTTGCCACAGGAGAAGCAGTAAAGTCTTGAGCATCAATAATCACTAATTCTGACACTTTAGACGCTTCATCATACACAAAAGTTAGTAACCATCCTTGCTCATCTGTAACTGCACTGGGGTTAGGTGCAAAAATTGGTTCGCCACCGTATCGATGAGAACCAAAATTATGAATTTCAAAGTTACCTTTTTCAAAATCGTGTTTAATAATGCCATCAAATTTCGGTTCAGAAGATGCTGCCATTTTCCCTGAATAACCGTAACGGGTTTTTCTTCCTGTATATTGTTCATTAATACGAGGAAATTCTGAGGGAAGATCACACAAAGGTTGCTCTTTGACTTCACCTGTTGTTAGATTGAAACGCCATTGATGGAGACGAGGAATATCTGAATCTTTAACATCTTCGTTTGCTTCTCCTAATACTGTTGTTGCATTCATTCGACAAGCAATTAAAACAACTTCGTCCCCTTCTTCATAAGCATTTAAAGTGTGAAAAATATAACAAGAATCGCTTTCAAACCAGCGCACATCCTCATTATTTCCTTGTCTAGGAGTGATACCAAAACGGGACGGTGTGTTATGTTCAAACTGTAGCGGTGGTTCCCCTTTATACATTCTTTCAGGACGAAAAGTTAAGGGAAGATCAAGAAAAATGGTATAGTTTTCGGTGATAGCGCAATCGTGCATCATCACCCCAACAGGTATATCAATGGGAACGGTTCTTAAGAGTTCTCCTTGTGGGGAAATAATACCGTATTGTAAATAGGGAGGTTGAGCAAAAGAATAGCCAAAAAACATCATTTCTCCCGTCACTGGATCAACTTTTGGGTGTGCGGTAAAAGGAGAAACTAACTTATTATCAAAATTATAGGAACCAAGGCTATTGAGTTCAGGAACCGTTAAAGCGTGAGGTTCACCCCCTTCCCAAAGTGCCAGGAGACGACCAGCATGATACACTAGAGCCGTGTTAGCAGGGTTTTTCGAGGTGCCGTAGGGGTTATCCATTTGGGGCGGTTCTAGCAGCCCTGTCCATAGGGGTTTGTTGGCTTCTTTTTCTAAACCATAGCCACGGGTTTGAACAAAGCGGTTACGGTAAGATGCTTTACCGTTTTCTATGTGTACCCCATGAATCATGCCATCCCCATCAAACCAATGGTACTGGCCTATAGGTAGAAATTGGGGATTGGGACCATTTCTGAGAAACATTCCCCTTAAGTTACGGGGAATTTCTCCAATGACGGTTAAATTATTCTCAGTAGTTTCTTGATTAACAGGGGCAAAATTTCCGGAAAGATAGGGATTAATTGAAATGGTTGCGGTCATCTTAAAATTTGATTATTTTATGTTACTTATTATAACAAATTAAGCATCTTTTGAGTTGCCCACCTTACCCGCATTTCTCACAAATTCTGCGATCGCTAAACTTCAAACCATTATGTAGTCTGAGTTTAACCTTGATTTGAGGGGCGAGTAAAAAATAACAGTGTGCCATTTTAAGCGATCGCTTGAAAAATAAGCCACATCTAACCTCTAGCTGATTACTGATCAGTTTGTGAGAAATGCGGGCTTACCGTCTAGCAGGACATAATAATATTATGTCCCTACAAGGGGGTATTTGTAGCGAATTAATTATCCATTATCCATTATCCATTGATAACTATTTCCATTCGGGATGGGGTTCTATTGGTAAACAAGTGCCGAATTTATTAATTTGATTAATCATTTGATAAAGTCGCCCTGAATAACGTCTATTAAAGTGTAATTTTAAACGGGGAAGATTAACATTTTCATCCTTCATCTCTGGGGGCAACGCCGAACTTTTTTCAATTTTTCCTTTAACTAAAATATCGTTATATTCTTCATTTAATTGTTCTACTTGTTCATCGGTTAATTCCGAGTTGAGACGTAATACTAATAAATCATCGATATAGCGACTAGAATGATAGACACAATAAAATTCACGAATCACATTACAAGCGGTGGCTAAACTATCAGTAATGGTATAAAGACTGGAATCTTCTGCACTAATTAAACCCCGTGACAATAAATTACTATAATTATATTCATTCCATTTTTTCCAATAGTCCCCCCCAGGTTCATCAATTAAGACTAAAGGACAAGGGCCATACTTTCCCGTTTGACATAAAGTTAAGGTTTCAAATGCTTCGTCTTGTGTACCAAAACCCCCAGGAAATAAAGCCACTGCATCACTTTCTTTTAAAAAGAAAAGTTTACGGGTAAAAAAGTATTTAAACTTAATTAATTTTTCATCTCCAGCAATAAAAGGGTTGCTTCCTTGTTCAAAGGCTAAATCGATATTTAAACCAAAAGAATGCTCTCTTCCGGCTCCTTCGTTCCCTGCTTCCATAATACCCCCTCCTGCTCCTGTAAGTACCATAAAGCCAAATTGAGTGATATAACGAGTAAATTCTACTGCAAGGCGATATTCCGAACTTTGGGGGGATAGACGGGCTGAGCCAAAAACGGTAACTTTACGAGTGTGACGATAGGGATAAAATACCTGAAAGCCTTTTTCTAAGTCTTCTAAAGCAGTAGTGAGTATTTTCCAGTCTAAATGGTCAACTTCCTCCCCTGCAATGCGTAATAGGACTCCTAACGCTCGCTCTATGAATTTACCATGTTGATGTTCGGCTAAATTGTCTATGAGTTTTTCTATGTCTGAGGAGAGGGAAGATTGATGATGATTACCAGATAAGGTCATAATTGGGAAAATAGAACTAAAATAAAAAGATTATCGATACATTAAGAATCTGGAAAGGTTGGATTATTTTGTGGCAATGTATTTTCCTTTACTCTCATTCTAGCGAAGTTATGGTCTAATGTTATATAGTTGGACTTTCATGGTTAATAATTCCTATTAGTTATAATGGCATCTCCTATAGGTCATAGTTTGGCAGGTTTTTTCGGATTTTTTTTAGTTCGTGAAAATGCTGAATCTTTGAAGTATTATTCATCAAAAAAATTGATTATAACTGCTATCATAGTCGCTAATTTACCCGATGTTGATTTTATTTTGGGTTACTTAATCTATCAAGATTTTAATGCTCTTCATCTTCAATTTACCTATAGTTTTTTTGTTGGGTTTATTGTTTGTATTATTATTTATTTTTGTCTGAGATTTTATAAAAAAATCACCTATTTCTTTCTAGTTTGGTTATGGGGACTTTATTTTAGTCATATTTTGTTAGATATGTTGGCTTATGATAGTAATCCTCCCGCTGGAGTACAATGTTTTTTTCCTTTTACTGCTGATTATTTTGCTTTTCCTATTTCTATTTTGGGGGGACTTACTTTTACAGGAGGAATTATCCAACTCAAGAATTTTTTAATTGTGTTACAAGAAGTAATTGTTATTCCCTTATTATCTTATGTTGTGCTTTTGATTGTAAAAAAACTTAAAAAAGATGAAATAATCAATAATTGAGCCATTGAAGGTTTACAATATACTTTTTCAATGCTTCCATTTTCTGCCCCTCCTGATAGGGTAGGGTTGGTTGACTTTAAAACGGAGAGGGAGGGATTCGAACCCTCGATGGGTGTTACCCCATAACTCCTTAGCAGGGAGCCGCTTTCAACCACTCAGCCACCTCTCCAAGGCACAGTAGACAATCGTAGCAGATAAATAGAGGATCAAACAAAAATTTTTTATTTCGTTAACTATTGCAACATTAACATTGACAGAGGGGAGTTGAATCTTAACATTAAATAATAATAGACATCTTTTTTTAGGAGAACTTACCCTTGATGTATTCAACTCTTTTTTTGGCTGTTACAGGTACTACCGTCCAATGGAGTCCCAAAGTTGCCATGATCATGATCGTTTGCAACATTTTAGCCATTGTGATCGGTAGTTACACCATCGCCAAACCCAGTGAAGGACCCGGCTTACCTGCCCCGAATATGTTTGGTGGCATGGGTTTAGGTGCATTATTGGGAACCACTAGCTTTGGCCACGTTTTAGGGGCTGGTGTTATCTTAGGTTTAGCTAACAGTGGCTTACTCTAAACTGAGTTTTCTCTGAATTCCCTTTTTCTATTTAGAGGTGGTGCAGGGGTTAAAGCCTAACCACCTCTATCCGTTTACGTTAAAAATTGTTTTCTTTTGTGGAAACTGTATCTTTCATGACGGATAATTGAGTACCGGGCATTATTTGTGTCGTGTCCACCAAACTCTGCGAGGCAGTTCGTTATGCTTAAAATCATTCAGTCTCCCACCACATACACCATCGATGTGATTAAAGAGGAGGCCGCCAAGTTGGTTCGAGAAAGAATACTTCATCAACGACAAGCCATTTATACCCTTTGTAAGTATATTCCTGCCCGTGAATGGCCTGGTGTGGAGTGCGAACTGGAAAGACACGATTTTCTTCTCAGAGATTCTATCATCGATTTGTTAAGTAAGGAAGAATGGCGCGATTAGAAAGTGTCCCTAGTCCAAGAATTCAGTTAAGACATTGACAAAAGACTAAACACTGTAGGGTGGGGAGTGCATCGGCTTACTGTTATTCAAACAACGGTTCCGGTTAAGGGAGAACTAGCGATCGCATAATCTTTAACGGGTATTCTGCCACTTAAATAGGCTAACCTGCCGGCAACGGTGGCCATTCCCATGGCCCTTGCCATCAAGACAGGATTTTTAGCCAAAGCGATCGCACTATTAATCAAAACTGCATCTGCGCCCATTTCCATCGCTTGGGAAGCTTCGCTAGGAGTTCCGATCCCTGCATCTACTACTACAGGAATATTGGCTTCTTCAATAATAATCTCAATATTAGCTTGAGTACGAATTCCTTGACCGGAACCAATGGGAGAACCCAAAGGCATCACTGTGGCGCAACCTACCTCTTCCAAGCGTTTAGCTAAGATAGGATCGGCGTTGATATAAGGTAACACAGCAAACCCTTCTTTGACCAAGGTTTCCGCCGCTTCCAAAGTACCGATGGGGTCGGGTAATAAATATTTAGAATCTGGGATCACCTCTAACTTGACAAAATTGTTATCTTCTTGTCCCAATAATCTAGCCATTTCTCGCCCTAACCTAGCCACCCTAATAGCTTCTTCTGCTGTCTGACAACCGGCGGTATTAGGTAACATCCAAATTTTATCCCAGTCTAAAGCTTCAGCTAACCCTTCGTGGCCAGGGGCCTTAGTTTGCACTCGTCTAACCGCTACCGTCACGATCTGACATTCACTAGCTGCCACACTTTCCTGCATGATAGAAATAGTAGGGTATTTTCCTGTACCTGTCATTAACCGTGAACGAAACTTGCGGCCAGCAATAATTAATTCATCTGGGGAGGATAAACTGGAGTTTCCATTGTTGCCATTGATAGTTGTGGGAACAGGATAAACATTAAAAGAAGTCATAGGTGCTGGAGGAGGAGAAGGTTGAGTGTGGAAGCGATCGCCTTTAAAGTTTTCTAATAGGGGATCTGTTTGTTGATTAATTACTAAGTCTGCAATGAGAGAAGCGGTAGCTGGTGCCAGTAAAATACCGTTACGATAATGACCGGTGGCTAAAATTAGATTATCGCACCCATAGTGACCTAATATTGGTAATTCATCGGGAGTTCCTGGACGATAGCCCCACCAAAATTCCTCTATTTCCCAGTTAGCGATGTCAGGATACAATCTGATTGCCCGTTTCATTAAGGTTTCCATTCCTTGGGGGGTATTATGAGGAGTCCAACCCACATCCTCGGAGGTGGCACCGATAATTAAACGTCCATTTTGACGGGGTACTAAGTAAGTTTGTGGACCGTATAAAACCCTTTGTAGGGGGTAGGGTTCATTGGGGGTATGAGGCATCTTTACGGCTAACATTTGCCCTTTGATGGGGCGCACTGGAAGGGGCAGAATTTGACTGGCCCATGAACCATTGGCAATAATGTAGGTGTTGCCTGATAATTCTCCTTGATTGGTTAAAATGCTGGTAACTTGACCCTGTTTTTGTTGTAGGGTTTGAATGGTGACACCATCTCTTAAATTTACCCCTAATTGTTGTGCTGCTTGCCGTAAAGCTTGCATCACCTGACGGTTATCTACTTGGCCATCTTCAGGGTACCACCAACCCCCTACCACATCATCCCCTAACCCTGTCTGGCAGAGACGAATAGCTGTTTTATCTAACCATTGACTCTGGTTATGGTTGCGAACATCAACCCCCGGCAGATCATACACCGGGGCGAGAATACCAGAGGGATTATAACCCAGATCCAGTCCTGTCAGGTCTTGTAACTTACGTACCCATTCAGGATATAACCAACGGGACTTTAAACATAAATCTAATAACGGGCCTGGGGGTAATTCTTCGGCGTGGGGGGCTAACATTCCGGCCGCTGCCACCGAAGCGGTTTGAGGGAAGTTACGATTACAAACAGTAACAGACGCGCCCCGCAGTTTGAGATCCACTGCGATCGCCATTCCGATAATACCACCGCCAATGATAATAATGTCGTTTGTTGCGTTCATATTTTTGTTGCGTATTTTTACCCCACCCTTTTTACTTTAACCTGTTTTCGGCCTTGATTTAGGGGCGATCGCTTTTTTCAATTTGGAAATTTTCTTTAAGAAAAAAAACCGTTTTTTCGTAGTAAATATTTATATTGTAGGGGTCAACACTGAGCGGAGTCGAAGTGTTGACCCCTGCGGAATTTGAGATTACTCTAACTCATTTGTTGTTTCTTTTCTTTTTTAAGATCCCGACTCCCTGCGGCAGCTAATTCTGCATCCATTAAAGTTTTTCCTGTAGCTGCTAAATAAACGTCATCGAGACTGGGACGAGACTGGGCTAAGCTGAATATGGGTAGGTTATTGTCTGTTAAGGTTTGCTCAATTTTACTCAAGGAATTACTTCCAGTAGTCACAATTAAATTGAGAGAGTTTCCTTGAGAGGGATTAATAATAATTTCCTCTACAAAAGGCAAGCTTTCCAATACTTCTTGGGCTTTTTCGGCATCTGATACAGCAGAAAATTCTTGGATACGAAGGGTGACACGATCGCCTCCTAAACGCTCTTTTAGTTGGGATGGACTACCTTGGGCAATTACTTCTCCTTGCTCAATAATTGCCACATTATCGGCTAAAGCGTCGATTTCTTCGAGATAATGACTGGTAATCAATACCGTTGTCCCTGCTGCTTTCAGTTGTTTGAGAAATTCCCAAACAATGAAACGACTTTCAATATCTAATCCTACAGTTGGCTCGTCTAATACTAACAGATCCGGTTGGTGCAAAAGTCCGGCTGCCAAGTCTAAACGTTTACGAATACCACCGGAATAGGTTCCTGTTTTGCGATCGCTATATTCTTCTAAGTCTAATAAGCTCAATAATTGCTCAATTCTTGCTTTGGCTGCTTTCTTTGGTAAATGATATAAAGCTGCTTGTAATTCTAACAATTCTCGCCCTGTTAACATTTTATCTATAGCCACTTCTTGGGCAACATAACCTAAACGGTTTCTCACTGTTTTAGGGTCTTCCAAGGCCGAAACCCCTTTGACTTCGATTTTACCTTGATCGGGCTTAGCTAGAGTACATAAGCAGCGAATGGTGGTGGTTTTACCTGAACCATTTGGTCCTAAAAGTCCGAATATTTCTCCTTTTTCGATAGTTAAAGAAATATTTTTCAGGGCAACAATAGAACCATAACTTTTTTTTAGAGAGTCGATAACAACGATAGGACTATTCATAAATCTATTTTCTTTCAATATAAGGCTTTGATGGAGTTTTCTTTTGTATGAACTGGATTATCTTTTAGCCAGTTCGTTAGCTTTTTTGGCCAATTCTACATCCTTAATAGTGATCCCTCCTGAATCGTGGGTTGTTAAATCAATGGTGACACGATTGTAAACATTAAACCATTCAGGATGATGCCCCATAGATTCAGCTACTAAGGCCACACTCGACATAAAACCAAAGGCTTCTACAAAGGATGAAAATTGGAATTTACTATGTAATTTTCCTTCTTCTACTGTCCAACCTTCCAGTTGATTTAAAGCCTTTTCTATTTCGTGAGCAGATAATACGTTAACTTTACTCATAAGCATTCCATTGTTAACATTAGCTATGACCCTAGAAGACTCATGAAAAGGATTAATCGTGCTAAACAGAATAATTAAACTAATCATTAAAATTAAGCTAAATCCTTTCATATTTTCTCTAGCTTCTCATAACTTCTTCTTTTTTAGGATAGCAAAATCTGATAACACAATCTACAATTGTTTTAAGATAAATATTTTTTTAACTTTTCTTCTATCTATCTTAAATTATGACTCATAAACCCATTGCAGTTGTTTTATTATCAGGAGGGTTAGACTCTGCCACATCAGCAGCGATCGCCATCGATCAAGGGTATGAAGTGATCGCCCTTTCCCTAGAGTATGGACAACGACATCAAAGGGAGTTGGAGGCAGCCAAAACCATCGCTGAAGCCCTGAATATTACTCAACATTACATCATTGATGTCAATATCGCTCAATGGGGAGGCTCATCTTTAACGGATAGTTCCTTATCCTTACCTCAAGGGGGAGTTGACCCCAACGAGATCCCCTCCACCTACGTTCCTGGGAGAAACACTGTCTTTATTGGCTTAGCCCTGTCTTTAGGGGAAGCAAAAGGCGCAACCGCTATTTATTTAGGCATTAACGCCGTAGATTATTCCGGTTATCCCGATTGTCGCCCCGAGTATCTCCAAGCGTATCAAAACCTCGCTAATCTCTCCTCAAAAGCAGGAATTGAAGGGAAAGCACCCCAATTAGTCGCTCCCTTGATCAGCAAAACAAAAGTTGATATTGTTAAAGATGCTATTAGATTAGGGGTTCCCATATCTAAAACTTGGTCTTGTTACCAGGGAGAGCAAGAACCCTGTGGATTATGTGATTCTTGCCGTATCCGCGATCGGGCTTTAATTGAAGCAGGATATCCTCAGTTAGCTACGACTCAAGGAAGAGCATTCCTCTAGTACCTCATTTATGGGTCAAAATTGACTATAGTTGACAGATGGTTTCCTAGTTCTAAAACTTGCTCTCGCTGCGGTTCAATTAAGAAGGAATTATCTCTATCAGAGCGGATTTATCGAAGGGACGTGCGGACTAGAAATGGATAGAGACTTAAATGCCGCTAAAGTATTAGTGAATCAAGCGGTAGGCTATACCGTGTTAGCCTGTGGACAGAGGAGGACTGGACGCGCCACCTGTGGGCGCGTATTGAAGTCCGTTGCCGCCGACGGTTCTGGTTGAAACAGGAAGTAAACCTCAATGTGTCATGTTATGTCGCGTTGTATCAGTTTTATGTAGCAGAAATATATCAAAAATCGGAGTTCGGAGTTCGGAGTTCGGAGTTCGGAGTTCGGAGTTAGTGATTAAGTGTACCTCATGAGTCCGAGAAAAGGTTTATATAATGAAAGGTAAATATAGTCTATATTATAGTTAAATTTATTGAAAGCTATTTGTTAGCCTTTAAATTAATTTAAAGGCTGTTTCTAAGGGTGATACAAGATGTGAGAATACCATTTTCATTAACTTAGACTAAATAAGTTTATGTTGTATGGTTGAACGGTTGTTGAAACCTACACCGAATGTGTAGGAGTTAACGGCCGTTAACCCCTACTTTTGAAATTGGTATTACTTCTGATTTCTAGAAAAATAATAAAGCTATAAAGTCCTATAATTTACAATTCACAAGACAATTGTTAAACTTAAGATAGTATCTGTACTGTCTTAAGTTTGTTGTAATGATTGACTGGTTAATCGTCTGGGGAGTCACTCAAGCTGCTGGTTCCGTTGTTGGTTCGGTTATGCAAGATTTAGCAACAGAGGGAGCAAAAGATTACGGAAAAGAATTTTTTAAGAATAGTTTAGGTAAAGTATTAAGATTACCTGAAAAAGATGTCCAAAAAGAAGCTTATGGCAAAGCATTAAAGGAATTTTTAGAAATATTTCAGCAACAGTTAGAGATGGCTGATATTGATGATGATCAGCTACAAATTTATAAACAACCACTCAAGATTTTTATTAAAGACGAAACTGTTAAACCCATTTTAGGGGATGGGTTTGATATTAATTGTCAACGTATTGATACTTTTACTCTAGCTGAGTCTTGGAAAAGACTAAATTTGCCTCAATTACCATCTGAGTTTAATTGGGAAAAAGTAGGCAAATTCTATCTTAGAAAAAGTAGGGGAATTATTGAAAGTTCTGAGAAATTAAAAGCTATTTTCTTAGATCAAATAAAGATTCAAGATAGTGAAAATATTCAAGAAAAAGTCGGTATTAAAACCGATTATGATTTAGATAGATATGCAGAAGGTTTAAAGAGTGAATATGGTTATCTTAAATTAGAGTGTTTAGATACAACAACTTATGAACAAATAAAACTATGGCGAATGTTTGTTCCACAAAATGTAAAACGGTGTAAACAGTTTATTCCTCAATTATACGAATTTCCTAAAGAGGTTTTTCAAGAACTTTTAGATAGAGGAGAAATTACTCAAGCAGAGTTAGAGTTACAATTATTAGAAGAAAAACGTAGAGAATATTTGAATGCGCAACTATATCCTGTTTTTGATATAGTCAATAGAATTGAACATCCCAAAATTGTATTTTTAGGTGATCCTGGTGCTGGAAAATCAAGTTTATTACAATATTTAGCTTTGAATTGGGCTGAAAAAGAACCTAGTGATCGTGCTTCTTTTCCTATTCCTCTTTTAATAGAATTACGAATTTATGCAAGAGATAAAGACGAGAATAAATGTGATAATTTTTTAGAGTTTTTTTCATCAAGGTAATTTGTTTTGTCATCTCAATCAACTTTCTTTAGAATCACAATTGAAAAAAGGTCAAGCTATTGCTCTATTTGATGGATTAGATGAAGTTTTTGACCCTAAATTGAGAGAAAAAATTGTTACAGATATTAAACGTTTTAGTATTGATTATCCTGAAGTTAAAATGATTTTAAGCTCTCGTTGGTTAGGATATAAAGCAGAAGAATTTATTAATGCTGATTTTGAACACTTTATGCTACAGGATTTAGATCAGGATCAAATTAATGATTTTATACAACGAAGAAATTGGCCTTTTAGTGAGACATTCCGGAGATAATGCTCAAACTTTACCCATTATTCAACAACTAGCTCATCAGGGTAATAGGTACGCAATTGAACGCTTAGTGAGACATTACGGAGATAATGCTCAAACTTTACCCATTATTCAACAACTAGCTCATCAGGGTAACAGGTACGCAATTGAACGCTTAGTGAGACATTACGGAGATAATGCTCAAACTTTACCCATTATTCAACAACTAGCTCATCAGGGTAACAGCACGGCAATTGACACTTTAGTGAGACATTACGGAGATAATGCTCAAACTTTAGCGATTATTCAACAACAAGCTCATCAAGGTAACAGGGAAGCAATTAGACAGTTAGTGATATATTACCGAGATAATCCTAAAACTTTAGCGATTATTCAACAAGAAGCTCATCAGGGTAACAACCAAGCAATTGAACAGTTAGTGAGACATTACGGAGATAATGCTCAAACTTTAGCGATTATTCAACAACAAGCTCATCAGGGTAACAGGTATGCAATTAAAAAGTTAAAAAAGATTAACTAGGGTTTGCTGAATAAAAGCAAAACCCTATTCTTTAAAAGGTTACACCCATATTCGCGATCGCAAAAAAGATCAGCTTTGTCGGCTACAAACCGCTATAATTGGTAGAAACACCTCCCAGTTGTTGGTCAAGAACAAATGTATCGAAAAGAGGAGCAACCTTTACCGCCCCCAGAAAAATTTGAATTACCTTTCGAGGGCAAATTGTCCCCCAATAATCGTTGGGTAATCATGGCAGAGTTGATACCTTGGGATGATTTTGAGGAAGAATATGCTAAACTTTTTTCAGCAGAAAAAGGTGCGCCAGCCAAACTATTTAGAATGGCATTAGGGACATTAATTATTAAGGAAAAATTAGGAACAAGTGATAGAGAAACTATAGAACAGATTAGAGAAAATCCCTATCTACAATACTTTATAGGTTTAAATTGTTATCAACAAGAGCCACCACTGGAATCTTCAATGCTAGTTCATTTTAGGAAAAGAATTGATGGAGAATTGATAAACAAAATCAATAAAAAAATAGTAAAAAGAGAAATAGACAAGAGTGATAAAGAAGTAAAAAAAAAGGATTGTCTCCAATAAAAAGGAGAAAAAATAAAAAACAAAGGTAAACTAATTTTAGATGCGACTTGTGCGCCAGCAGACATCAAATACCCAACGGATTTAGGCATATTAAATCAAGCCAGAATTGAGACAGAAAGAATAATAGATGATCTTTATAAACCATTAAGAGTGAAATTGAGAAAAAAGCCGAGAACTTCTAGAAAAATTGCTAGAAAGGAATACTTAAAAGTAGCTAAAAAACGAAAAGTATCTTATCAAGAAAGAAGAAAAGCTATCGGGAAACAGTTAAAATACCTTAAGAAAAATTTAGGAAATATAGAAGACTTAATTCAAGCTGGGGCTTCCCTGGAAAATCTGAGTAAAAGACAGAAAAATTGTCTAGAGACTATCAAAAAAGTTTATGAACAACAACAGTCAATGTGGGAGAATAAGACCCAGAGTGTTCCTCAAAGAATTGTAAGTTTAACTCAACCGCATATTCGTCCAATAGTGAGGGTAAAAGCAGGGAAACCAATAGAGTTTGGAGCTAAACTCTCAGTAAGCTGTGTAGATAACTATGTGTTTCTAGACAAAATAAGTTGGGAAAACTTCAATGAATCTTGTCATTTAAAAGAACAAGTAGAAAAGTATAAAGAAACGTTTGGCTATTATCCCGAATCCGTCCATGTAGATAAAATTTATCGAACTAGGGAAAACAGAAATTGGTGTAAGGAAAGAGGGATAAGAATCAGTGGTCCGAAGTTAGGAAGACCTCCGAAAAATGTCAGTGAAGAAGAAAAGAAACAAGCCCACTCCGATGAATGCTTCCGTAATGCTATTGAGGGAAAGTTTGGACAAGCTAAACGAAGATTTAGCCTAAATCTCGTGATGACAAAACTCCCTGAAACCTCCATTACATCTATTGCTATTACATTTTTAGTTGTCAATCTTTCTAAACTTCTGAGGCAGTTTTTGTCGCTTTTTTTGTCCTTATTTACTAATAATAGAACAGGGGAACTTATTAAACCGCCTTTCATTAATTTTGATTATACTTTAAACAATTTTTATGTACTAAAACTTATTGATTTGTCAGAAAATTCTTGGTCAAAAGTGGCATAAATTTTGGAGAAACTTTTTCAGCAAACCCTAGATAGCATCAACGTTGTGGCTAGTTACCTTTTCGGACATCTCTGGTCATCAAGTTACCCTCAGTGATGGTAACGGGGATACACGGGGAGCGATAGCTTAGCTTCTTTCCAAGCTCCGCAATCTTTCTTGATTCGACGACATTGAGGCAACTTAATCTTCGTCAAACTTAATCAACAATTTCTTGGTGGTATAGTATAATAGTATTAATAGTCTAAATACTAATAAATGTTTGACTCTACTTGTCGGTTCATTGCTGCCAACTTTGCGATGGACATGGCCACATGGCTGCTTGGAAAACCCATTAACTTAACAGAACTGAAGCCGTCGGAACTTTCCCTAGAACCGATTAGGGCTGATAGCTTAATCTTTCTTCAGTCAGAGGACTTGGTGTTGCATATTGAGTTCCAAACCGACCCTAAAGAGGATATTCCCTTTCGGATGCTCGATTATAGGCTTAGAGTCCATCGCCGTTATCCCAACAAGCAAATGTACCAGGTGGTCATTTACTTGAGGAAATCCAACTCAGAATTAGTACAGCAAACGGTATTTGAATTGCCACAAACACGGCATCATTTTAACGTTATTCGGCTTTGGGAAGTGGATTACTCTGAGTTGCTGACTGCACCTGGGGTCTGGCCATTTGCTGTATTGGGGAAAGGTGGCGATAATGAAGCTGTGCTTAGGGATGTGGCTAAACGCATTGATAAGATCAGTGATCAAACAGAGCAAAGCAACTTAGCTGCGTCCACTGCAATTCTTGCTGGGTTATTATTAGAGAAAAAGTTAATTCAAAGGATATTGAGGGAAGACATTATGAAAGAATCTGTCATTTACCAAGAAATAACAGCATCAGCTAAGCTTGAAGGACGGCTTGAAGGAAAACTTGAAGAAGCCGCTAACTTAGTATTACGTCAACTCAACCGCCGTCTCGGACAAGTCTCAAAGTCAGTCTCCGAGCAAATCCGTCAACTCCCCATTGAACAAATAGAAGATTTAGGAGAAGCTTTGCTGGACTTTGAAAACGAGGCAGATTTGCTCAATTGGTTAGCAAAATAATCTGTGTACTTAGGGTTTGCTGAAAAAGTTTCTCCAAAATTTATGCCACTTTTGACCAAGAATTTTCTGACAAATCAATAAGTTTTAGTACATAAAAATTGTTTAAAGTATAATCAAAATTAATGAAAGGCGGTTTGATGAGTTCCCCTGTTCTATTATTAGTAAATAAGGACAAAAAAAGCGACAAAAACTGCCTCAGAAGTTTAGAAAGATTGACAACTAAAAATGTAATAGCAATAGATGTAATGGAGGTTTCAGGGAGTTTTGTCATCACGAGATTTAGGCTAAATCTTCGTTTAGCTTGTCCAAACTTTCCCTCAATAGCATTACGGAAGCATTCATCGGAGTGGGCTTGTTTCTTTTCTTCTTCACTGACATTTTTCGGAGGTCTTCCTAACTTCGGACCACTGATTCTTATCCCTCTTTCCTTACACCAATTTCTGTTTTCCCTAGTTCGATAAATTTTATCTACATGGACGGATTCGGGATAATAGCCAAACGTTTCTTTATACTTTTCTACTTGTTCTTTAAAATGACAAGATTCATTGAAGTTTTCCCAACTTATTTTGTATAGAAACACATAGTTATCTACACAGCTTACTGAGAGTTTAGCTCCAAACTCTATTGGTTTTCCTGCTTTTCTCCTCACTATTGGACGAATATGCGGTTGAGTTAAACTTACAATTCTTTGAGGAATTGGACTTTAGATAAAAAACAATTGTTAGCGTAAATTTTACGCTAAACATATCTCCAGAGCTAAAATAGAGAATTAAGGTGATTTTAAAAACTCTCTTTCCATCTTTTTAGGGGATTTTAAATATTAAATAGCTTCATTCAGTTTCGGTTCCAATATAGATATCTAAGTAGCTTTCAGTTAGAGATTGAATGACTCGTTCTAATTCATCAATGAGATTTCTTCTAGTGAGTTTTTCTACAGCATCAATATGAGCAGAACTTCCGGCTCGTCCTAAATATTTATATTTGGTTTTTTTCTCATGATTAGTGGCCATAGGAAAAATTGATTCAGCAGCCTGTAGTTTATAATACCAGTAGATTGTTCCCTTTCCATTAACCTGATAACGAATAATATGACAATTAGCTGGTGCTACTTCCCCTTCCCGTTCAATTTTCTTTATTTTCTGTTTAAGAGAGCGAATTAGACTCTTAATTTGTTTGGCTCTCAGGTGGACATCTTGACTGGTCTTAAGTTCGGAATGTGATGACATTAGCCTTAACTGTAACAAATAACCTCTTTTGATGTTAGCGTATATATTCCGCTAATTTATAAGGTAATAAATTTTAAAAATGACCAAAAATGAAACGGCTACGTCTGTCGAGGAATTCCTGGTGTGGAGGTCTAACCTCTTCCAAGGACTAAAAGCTAGAAAAGAAACTATTATAGAATTACTCGATGCCCTCTCCAGTAACCAACAAGCTCACTCAGTCGTTGAATTGTCTCTCAATCCTTTATTTAGAAGAGATTATAACAGTTTATATAGAGGAATTCAAGAGTTTTTACCCACTCAAACTGACCCTAATTATGAACAGAGAATTGAGACTTTATTTTCAGCGGTATAGAGAACAATTCCTCCCACTTCAAAACATTATAACTTATTTGGTATTGACACAACTCCCTGTCCACGACCGTTTGCCGAAACGTTAGCGGATAAAACCTTTATTCATTACCCCAATCCAATTAAGGGAAATAAACCCATTAATATTGGACATTGTTATTCCGTTGTCTGCGCTTTACCTGACCAAATAGACACAGAAAAAGTCCCTTGGGCTGTCCCCTTATCAGGAGAGCGAGTTCCCTCTAAACATAAAGGAGTAAATCAAGGCAATCAACAACTAAAAAAAATCTGGCAAAGTTCTTTATTTTCTGATAAATTATCTGTCTTAGTGGCTGATAGTGACTACAGCCAAAAGGATTTTATTGGGGAACAAGTTAAGCATGAAGACGTAGTTAATATTACAAGAGTTAGAAGTGACCGAGTTTTTTATCGTCAATTTATTCGGGACCCAAATCAAGCCAAAACTTCGGGACATCCCCGTTGGTATGGGGATAAATTTGACCTTAAAGATGACCAAACTTGGACTGAACCTGATGAAGTTCATCATGTTCCCTTTACAACGAAAAAAGGTCGTCAATTAACAGTGACTATTTCGGGATGGAAACAGATGTTAATGAGAGGAACTAAAAACTATAAAATGAACAATCACCCCTTTACTTTACTCCAGATTGTTGTCAGAGCTCAAGAAAGAAATAGTATTTGGAAACCTATGTGGCTTATTGTTATTGGTTCTCGGCGCGATGAGTTAAGTTTAGTTGATTGTTATCAGTGTTATCGACAACGTTATGACATGGAACATCTTTTTCGATTTGGTAAACAAAGATTATTGATGACATCTTATTTAACTCCCGATGTACATCATGAAGAAAATTGGTTTAAACTAACACTTCTTTCTTATGTAAATTTGTGGGCTGCCAGAAAATTAGCTGTGGTTTTACCCCGTGATTGGGAACAGTATTTGAAGACTAATAAATCCATCAAAATCACCCCTAGTCTAGTTCAAAGAGACTTTTCAAGAATAATGACGACCTTGGGGACTTTCGCCAAATTTCCCAAACGTCGAGGTTTTTCTTCCGGACGTATTAAAGGTTACAAAAAAGCCCCACGAACTCGTCATGATGTTATCAAGAAAGGGAGCAAAAAATCAACTGAAAACTTAAAAGCTCCTTAGTTTTCCTCAGAATCTATAGATTAGCCCTATTTGTCAGCCAATTTTATTGACTGATACAGAGCCGATATTTTGGGATTTTAGTTTAGCGTAAAATATACGCTAACAAGCTTTTTTTGTCCAAAGTCCAATACTCTATATAAAGGCAATAACTCAGACAGTCTTTTTCCTCTAAAGTCTAAAAACTCAGTTAAGCCTCTACTGATGTTAAAGCATAACCAGCAACGTCTGTGTTTACAAGTGGAGCAGATTTTAGTTGAACAAGAACTGGTGATTAAATCTTTGGGTGATACCTTAACCTTACCTTCTTATATTCAGGGTTACAGTGTCTTAGGAAATGGTGCTTTAACCCTAGTAATTGATCCCATGGCCTTACCTTCTCAACCGCAAAAAACCAGTCAAACAGTCCATCCTTTATTAAAAACACTGTCTGGTGAACCACAAAAGAGTGAGCGATCGCCGATGACAACTGTTGCGCAACAGAAGGATTTAAGTATCAACCCAGAAAAACCCAGTCTTTTAGGCCACTCTGTTTCGGTGTTAGTGGTGGATGATTCTGTGGTGCAAAGACAAGCTTTGTTGCAAACAATAGAAAAAGGAGGTTATAAGGTATTGCAAGCAGGAAATGGTCAAGAAGCACTAGCCAAGTTAAATAAGCATCCAGAGATCAAATTGATCATTTGTGATATAGAAATGCCTTATATGAATGGTTTTGAATTTTTGAGTCACTGGAAACAAAATGCCAACATTTCTGAAATTCCTGTGATTATGGTGACAACTCGCAGTGGCAAAAAACACCGTCAGTTAGCTTTAGCGTTAGGAGCGAAAAGTTACTTGACTAAACCTTGTTCTCACCCAGAACTTTTAGAGACCATTGGGGAATTGATTACCCAAAACCAGACCTTGGTTACTCTTAAGTAGTCAAATAAACAAAAAGTAAACTGTAATGGAGACGATAATGGCCATGATCGATCAAACTTTTGAAATTCAAAGATTATCTCATACCACCACTCAACCGGATACTTTACGGGTTCTCGTTTTTAGGATTTCAGGAAATTCTTTATCAGATGAATCTGACTATCTTTTTGCTCTTCCCGTTGAGTCCGTCTTCAAGGTTATCCCTTGTCCTCCTATTAATTGGGCCATGGATACGGGTCTTGGTATGACTGATGTAGGTTCAGAAAATGTGACCACTTTGGATTTATATCAGCAGTTTTTTTCTAGAGACTCGAATAAGCTTGAGAATGCCAATGTTTCGACAGTTTCTAATGGTCATAAATTTCTTCTTTTACTCAAAACTAACACTGAAGAAAAATATGGTATTCCTGTTGCCGGACTTCCTATTCTTAGTAATATTCCCTTGGCAACCATTCGTCCCGTATCCTTATCCTATCGTCAGGTGGCTAAAATTGATTTTGCCAGCCACATGGCTATACTACCTCAAGCAGAAAACAAAAAGCCTATTAAGATATTTCTTCTGGGGATGAGTGATATTATAGAAGACCAATTAATGAAAAATAATCCATAATATCAAATCTGCTGATATAGCAGTCGGAAATGATATGTGAGGAGGGAGAATATATCAGGACTTTAATAATGGATAATTACCTCCCCCTAAAAGGGAAGAAGACCCTCGAAAAATGAATAATTTTGTCTTTTTTATCCTTTAAAGGAGAGCTTTTTAACAGAATTATACCCCGTCGTTAACCACGTGGTCTATGTCAATTATTCTGATACAGTTAATTGATAAATAGGGATGGTTTTGCTATGTACAATAGAAGATTTAATCCAGGCTTTGGCTTTTAATCTACCCAGGAAATAAAATGTACAATTACAGTTATTCGAGAAACAAGAGCAATATTTATAGGGATAAGTCTGTTCAGTGTGGTTGTCATCCAATAGAAAGTCAAAGAAGATTAGAGATTTGTATTAACAGCTTCATAGATGAACTTAATTTCTATAACTTTGACCTAGTTATATCGTTATTTAAAAAAGTCAGTGAAGATAATTCTCTGCAAGTAGATTATATTGATCAATCTAGTTATAACCTTATTGTTAATGGCTCTGATCAAGAATTAATAAAACTAGAAAAATTATTCACTTCTGGAGATTTAGAGGAATTCCTAAAAAATATAAAAACTGAATATTTTTCTCAAGTTATAATTGAGAGTGTTCGCTTCAGAGAAGATATAGAAGTTATCAAAAAATGTCAGTTATAGGAGTTACGCATTGACAGATGGTTTACAATGTGCATAGTCCAAACAGAGAAAGCGATCGCTGTTAACAAAAAGCAAAAAACTGATAAAATAGAGAGGATTATAAGAACTGGAGGTAGATATCCGAACTATAACGAAGAAATCAACGGCTAAATGTCATTTAGAACTCTATACTTACTATTTAATTGCTGAATCCAAATATTCGGGTTGTAATCGTTTATCCGAGATATTTGAGGATTTATCTCATGATAGTGTTAACCGTTTTTTATTAAGAGAAAGCTATAAACCTGTTGATTTATTCAATGAATTTAAACAGCACATTGAACTGAGTGGGGGAACCTTAAGTATTGATGATACAGTCATTGAAAAACTTTATAGTAATCCTAAATTAAGTAAATTTATTGGTTATTTCTGGTCAGGAAATAAACATAAAACTATCAAAGGAATTAATTTAGTTACTTTATTATATACTGACCCTAATGGAATTTCAGTCCCTCTAAATTATCGACTTTATGATAAAGAAGATAATCTGTCTAAAAATGATTATTTTCGGATGATGCTATCGGAAGTTTTAGCTTGGGGACTGAGGCCAATTTATGTAACTGGTGATAGTTGGTATTCATCTAAAGAGAACCTTAAATTTTTGAAAAAACAAGAATTAGGTTTCATGATAGGAATAGCTAAAAATCGACAAGTATCAATCGTTAAAGGACAATATCAATCCGTTGAAAGCTTAGAAATAGGGGAAAATGGGACAATTGTTTACTTAAAAGAGTTTGGCGAAGTTAAAGTATTTAAGAAACATTTCAAAAACGGGATGCTTCGTTTTTATATTTTATTTGACAAAGAAAATAAAGACTTAAGAGAAACAGATAAAACTCTATTTACTTTGTTGAAAACAACTCATTGGATTATTGAATGTTACCATCGTGCGCTCAAACAATTATGTGGTATCAATAAATTTATAGTCAGAAAATCAGAAGCTATATTGACCCATTTCTTTATTTCTTTACGGGCTTTTATTAAACTTGAAATTAATGAGAGCTAATGAGTTAATTGATAATTGGTATCAACTCCAAAGAGAATTGTCTATTGAAGTTAATCGGAATTTTATTTTAGAGCAAATAAATTTGAAATTATCAGCCTAATTTATAGATTAGTTATTGTTATTATTACGTCAATTTTAATGACTCTAATAATTAGCGATCGTTGTCTCTCTTTAAAGCTACTCATATTTAAGTTAATTTGTCAATGCGTAACTCCTATCATCTTCAAGGGTTTCATCTTCAACGGTTTTATCTTCAAGGGTTTGATCTTCAAGGGTTTCATCTTCAACAGTTTTATCTTCAACGGTTTCATCAATATGAGTCAGAGGAGTATCAGTTTCAGCAACGGTGATCTCTTCTTCAGTGACAACCCCATGAGAATGACGTTTAGTTTTAGTTTTTTTGGTATCTTCAACCCCATCAAGAGTCCAAATACGCTCACGAGTAGGCAGACCATGAATAGCCCAATTTTTAGTATGGTCTAAAATAACAGCATAATCCTTATCTTCTGTTGGTCTTAAAACCCTGCCAACCATTTGTAACCATTTAGTTAAAGATTTAGTGGGTTTAGCCACCTGTACTGCTTCAAGTGCGGGAATATCTAACCCCTCATCAAATAACTGGCAATTAGTAAGAACTAAAATTTTTCCCTGTCTAAATTGCTCAAGAATCTCTTGACGTTCTTGGCTGGGGGTAGTGCCATCAAGATGACGTGCCGGAATACCAGCTTGATTATAACGAGCAGCAATCATCATTGAATGGTCAACATTAATAGCAAAAACGAGACAGCGTTTCCCCTTAGCCTGTTCTAAATAGGATTCAATTAACTGACCGGATAACTGAATCAAATTATTAGCATTTTCCAAACCCTTAACAGAAAAATCCCCTTGTGCCATTCGTACCCCTTTAGTAGACATAGGGTTAGGGTCAGCATAAAGACGAAAACGGCTTAAATATTTCTGTTTAATTAGGGTTTGCTGAAAAAGTTTCTCCAAAATTTATGCCACTTTTGACCAAGAATTTTCTGACAAATCAATAAGTTTTAGTACATAAAAATTGTTTAAAGTATAATCAAAATTAATGAAAGGCGGTTTGATGAGTTCCCTTGTTCTATTATTAGTAAATAAGGACAAAAAAAGCGACAAAAACTGCCTCGGAAGTTTAGAAAGATTGACAACTAAAAATGTAATAGCAATAGATGTAATGGAGGTTTCAGGGAGTTTTGTCATCACGAGATTTAGGCTAAATCTTCGTTTAGCTTGTCCAAACTTTCCCTCAATAGCATTACGGAAGCATTCATCGGAGTGGGCTTGTTTCTTTTCTTCTTCACTGACATTTTTCGGAGGTCTTCCTAACTTCGGACCACTGATTCTTATCCCTCTTTCCTTACACCAATTTCTGTTTTCCCTAGTTCGATAAATTTTATCTACATGGACGGATTCGGGATAATAGCCAAACGTTTCTTTATACTTTTCTACTTGTTCTTTTAAATGACAAGATTCATTGAAGTTTTCCCAAATTATTTTGTCTAGAAACACATAGTTATCTACACAGCTTACTGAGAGTTTAGCTCCAAACTCTATTGGTTTTCCTGCTTTTCCCCTCACTATTGGACGAATATGCGGTTGAGTTAAACTTACAATTCTTTGAGGAACACTCTGGGTCTTATTCTCCCACATTGACTGTTGTTGTTCATAAACTTTTTTGATAGTCTCTAGACAATTTTTCTGTCTTTTACTCAGATTTTCCAGGGAAGCCCCAGCTTGAATTAAGTCTTCTATATTTCCTAAATTTTTCTTAAGGTATTTTAACTGTTTCCCGATAGCTTTTCTTCTTTCTTGATAAGATACTTTTCGTTTTTTAGCTACTTTTAAGTATTCCTTTCTAGCAATTTTTCTAGAAGTTCTCGGCTTTTTTCTCAATTTTACTCTTAATGGTTTATAAAGATTATCTATTATTCTTTCTGTCTCAATTCTGGCTTGATTTAATATGCCTAAATCCGTTGGGTATTTGATGTCTGCTGGCGCACAAGTCGCATCTAAAATTAGTTTACCTTTATTTTTTATTTTTTCTCTTTTTTCTTGGAGACAATCCTTTTTTTTTACTTCTTTATCACTCTTGTCTATTTCTCTTTTTACTATTTTTTTATTGATTTTGTTTATCAATTCTCCATCAATTCTTTTCCTAAAATGAACTAGCATTGAAGATTCCAGTGGTGGCTCTTGTTGATAACAATTTAAACCTATAAAGTATTGTAGATAGGGATTTTCTCTAATCTGTTCTATAGTTTCTCTATCACTTGTCCCTAATTTTTCCTTAATAATTAATGTCCCTAATGCCATTCTAAATAGTTTGGCTGGCGCACCTTTTTCTGCTGAAAAAAGTTTAGCATATTCTTCCTCAAAATCATCCCAAGGTATCAACTCTGCCATGATTACCCAACGATTATTGGGGGACAATTTGCCCTCGAAAGGTAATTCAAATTTTTCTGGGGGCGGTAAAGGTTGCTCCTCTTTTCGATACATTTGTTCTTGACCAACAACTGGGAGGTGTTTCTACCAATTATAGCGGTTTGTAGCCGACAAAGCTGATCTTTTTTGCGATCGCGAATATGGGTGTAACCTTTTAAAGAATAGGGTTTTGCTTTTATTCAGCAAACCCTAATTAGTCCGATAATTCTTTGTAATTCGTCTAAGGCTCCATCGGCTGGATCTACATTAGATGAACGAAGTTTAGCAACTAATAAATGATGCCCACAGAAAATATATAAAGGAGCATAACATACTCCGTGATAATAACTATTAAAAAATGCCCCTTCTTTATTACCATGTACTTGGTCATCCGTGACATCCATATCTAATATAATACTTAAGGGAGGTTTTTTATAAGACTCTAAAAAAAATTCGACAAAAGATTTTTCAATGGCTTCAAAGTTGGGTTCTATTTTATGATAACGACTCGTTTTTTGGTCGAGAATAGTCTCAGGACAATATTCCAATCTATTAATTGTACTTTTTCCAGCTAACCATCCCTTTTTATCTTCAAGTTCATTAAGCTTTTCTAAAGCGATCTTAAGGGCAGGATCGTGACGTAATTTATCATGGTCATTGACATCTTCATAGCCTAAAATAATTCCATAAAGCCTTTGTGCTAATAACTCATGAACGGAATGATCTACATAAGATTGATGACGATGATCTTGAAAACAGTTACCAAACTTCTCCGTAATTCCCAGTTTTTTATCCAACTCAGCTATCCAGACAATCCCCGCATCTGAAGTGATTAGTCCCCCATCAAAATTAGCGATTATTTCTTTTCCTTTGGTTGGGGAAATCTGCGATCGCTCTGTTCAAACCCACTTCCTGTAAGGCTTCTGTGTTTGGCGATCGCAGATTTTGTGAGAAATTCGGGTAAAAGCAGTCTGTGATCGGAACCAAGAAAGAGCAGAAAAATTAGTCAAACAGAAAAATATCAATATTTATAATGACTTAACAACCTTATTGACCGCAGAAAACTTAGATGTGGTTATCATCTTGACCCCCCCTGAATTCCATTGTGTAATGGCTTGTCAAGCTATGGATGCAGGATGTGATGTTCTCATTGAAAAACCTTTTACCTATAGCTTAGCAGAGGCTGATCAAGTCATTGCTAAACAAAAAGAAACAGGGCGGAGATTTTCTGTGATTCATAACGAACTTTTTAAACCGACAGTCACAGAACTAAAAACAAGAGTCATGAGTGGGGAAATTGGCAAAATTTGCTCAGTTCGTTTTTTTAGTGGACGACGTAATCAAACCTTTATTCCTGAACCATGGTACTTTCAAACTTATGGTGGTAGAGTGGGGGAAACCTTACCCCATGCACTTTATCAGTTAATTGAGTATTTTGATGATCTAGTTGTTGAGTATGTTCGAGCCAGAAAATTAGGACATTGTATTATTCCTGATGTAGCTAAATCTGTAGATGTTAAATACGATGAACTATTTGTTGAATTTAGGTGATTTCCGAGAAAGCTTTTCCCATAGGGGGTAATCGCTTGGACTAAAGGCTTTCAAGAAATAAAAGGAACAGAGAGTTAGCGGATCTTGGTACACAACTTTAAAATTTCATAATTGGCTTGTCTGAAAAAACAGAAGAAATAGATTAAAATGAAGAGGTAAAAAGATTAGAGAGAGTAAATTGAAGCTAAAACAGACAAATAATCCCTTAACCCCGTCGATGGTCGATGGTTTACGTTTAGCAGCCTCAAAAATGACGGGAGCAGAGCGTCGTTCATTTCAAGCTGAAATGTGTCTCAAGTATTGTGGAGGAAGTGCCAGACAAACCGAAATCGTGTTTGGTTGGGGGAGAAAAAATGTTCAACTTGGATTACATGAAAAACGAACTGGGATAGTGTGTTTAGGATTACAATCAGTCAATAGTGGATGTAAAAAATGGGAGGAAAGATACCCAATAGTTGCCCAATCATTGAAAGAAATAGCCGAAGCTCACGCACAACAAAACCCCACATTTAATAACCCCATTGCCTATACAAGATTAACGGCGGCTGAAGCCATTAAACAATTAAGAAATCTAGGATATAATGGAGAGGAGGTTCCTGCTGCTTCGACAATGGCAGATATTTTAAATCGTTTGGGCTATCGATTAAGAAAAGTGGTAAAAGCTAAACCTAAAAAAAAATCTCGGAGACGGACGCTATCTTCGAGAATATAGAGAAAAAAGATAGAAAAAAAGACCCTTCTGTGAAACGTTTAAGTATGGATTGTAAAGCAACTGTGGAAATAGGAGAATATTCACGTGGCGGACAAACCAGAGGTTATAATCAAGCTCAAGATCATGATATGGGAACTAAAGAAAAATACGTTCCTTGTGGGATTGTAGATGAAGATACAGGGCAACTTTATGTAACTTTTGGAAGTTCTTATAAAACGAGTGATTTCATGGTAGATAACTTGGAGCAATGGTGGACAAGTCTGAGTATAACTGAAAAGCAGCAACTAGAGAACATCCAAATTAAAGTTGATAATGGAGCAGAAAATAGTGGAATAAGAAGGCAATTTTTGAAGAGAATGGTAGAGTTTGCCGACCAAACTAAGAAATCTATTCAATTACTATATTTTCCTCCTTATCACAGTAAATATAATCCCATAGAAAGATGTTGGGGAATTTTAGAGAGGCATTGGAACGGAACACTTCTGAGAAATGCTCAAACGATGTTAGCTTGGGTAAAAACTATGACATGGAAAGGCTTAAATCCGATAGTTAAGTTAAGTAAAAAAGTTTATCAAAAAGGCATTTCTTTAACGAAAAAAGAGATGAAGGAAATTGAGAAACGTTTAGAACGTAATCCTCACTTACCTAAATGGGATATTTTGATTAGACCCAGTTAGTCTAAAAAGTTAATAAGAGTGTAAAATTAAGTGAATTTCCTTTTTAAAAATAGTCAAAGCTAATTTAAAAGTTAGCGTATTTCTTTCTTTTAGATAGGGAGGTTTTTGTTCGCGGAAAGTATCCGCGAACAACTTTTTATTTTTCCCTTTTCGCTTATTTGAGATGTTCTACAAACAGATTCTGAGAATGGGTGGGAAACTTTTTCTTGGAAATCACCTAATCGTTGGGTAATCATGGCAGAGTTGATACCTTGGGATGATTTTGAGGAAGAATATGCTAAACTTTTTTCAGCAGAAAAAGGTGCGCCAGCCAAACTATTTAGAATGGCATTAGGGACATTAATTATTAAGGGAAAATTAGGAACAAGTGATAGAGAAACTATAGAACAGATTAGAGAAAATCCCTATCTACAATACTTTATAGGTTTAAATTGTTATCAACAAGAGCCACCACTGGAATCTTCAATACTAGTTCATTTTAGGAAAAGAATTGATGGAGAATTGATAAACAAAATCAATAAAAAAATAGTAAAAAGAGAAATAGACAAGAGTGATAAAGAAGTAAAAAAAAAGGATTGTCTCCAATAAAAAGGAGAAAAAATAAAAAATAAAGGTAAACTAATTTTAGATGCGACTTGTGCGCCAGCAGACATCAAATACCCAACGGATTTAGGCATATTAAATCAAGCCAGAATTGAGACAGAAAGAATAATAGATAATCTTTATAAACCATTAAGAGTAAAATTGAGAAAAAAGCCGAGAACTTCTAGAAAAATTGCTAGAAAGGAATACTTAAAAGTAGCTAAAAAACGAAAAGTATCTTATCAAGAAAGAAGAAAAGCTATCGGGAAACAGTTAAAATACCTTAAGAAAAATTTAGGAAATATAGAAGACTTAATTCAAGCTGGGGCTTCCCTGGAAAATCTGAGTAAAAGACAGAAAAATTGTCTAGAGACTATCAAAAAAGTTTATGAACAACAACAGTCAATGTGGGAGAATAAGACCCAGAGTGTTCCTCATTGGACTTTGGACAAAAAAAGTTTGTTAGCGTATATTTTACGCTAAACTAAAATCCCAAAATATCGGCTCTGTATCAGTCAATAAAATTGGCTGGCAAATAGGGCTAATCTATAGATTCTGAGGAAAACTAAGGAGCTTTTAAGTTTTCAGTTGATTTTTTGCTCCCTTTCTTGATAACATCATGACGAGTTCGTGGGGCTTTTTTGTAACCTTTAATACGTCCGGAAGAAAAACCTCGACGTTTGGGAAATTTGGCGAAAGTCCCCAAGGTCGTAATTATTCTTGAAAAGTCTCTTTGAACTAGACTAGGGGTGATTTTGATGGATTTATTAGTCTTCAAATACTGTTCCCAATCACGGGGTAAAACCACAGCTAATTTTCTGGCAGCCCACAAATTTACATAAGAAAGAAGTGTTAGTTTAAACCAATTTTCTTCATGATGTACATCGGGAGTTAAATAAGATGTCATCAATAATCTTTGTTTACCAAATCGAAAAAGATGTTCCATGTCATAACGTTGTCGATAACACTGATAACAATCAACTAAACTTAACTCATCGCGCCGAGAACCAATAACAATAAGCCACATAGGTTTCCAAATACTATTTCTTTCTTGAGCTCTGACAACAATCTGGAGTAAAGTAAAGGGGTGATTGTTCATTTTATAGTTTTTAGTTCCTCTCATTAACATCTGTTTTCATCCCGAAATAGTCACTGTTAATTGACGACCTTTTTTCGTTGTAAAGGGAACATGATGAACTTCATCAGGTTCAGTCCAAGTTTGGTCATCTTTAAGGTCAAATTTATCCCCATACCAACGGGGATGTCCCGAAGTTTTGGCTTGATTTGGATCCCGAATAAATTGACGATAAAAAACTCGGTCACTTCTAACTCTTGTAATAGTAACTACGTCTTCATGCTTAACTTGTTCCCCAATAAAATCCTTTTGGCTGTAGTCACTATCAGCCACTAAGACAGATAATTTATCAGAAAATAAAGAACTTTGCCAGATTTTTTTTAGTTGTTGATTGCCTTGATTTACTCCTTTATGTTTAGAGGGAACTCGCTCTCCTGATAAGGGGACAGCCCAAGGGACTTTTTCTGTGTCTATTTGGTCAGGTAAAGCGCAGACAACGGAATAACAATGTCCAATATTAATGGGTTTATTTCCCTTAATTGGATTGGGGTAATGAATAAAGGTTTTATCCGCTAACGTTTCGGCAAACGGTCGTGGACAGGGAGTTGTGTCAATACCAAATAAGATATAATGTTTTGAAGTGGGAGGAATTGTTCTCGATACCGCTGAAAATAAAGTCTCAATTCTCTGTTCATAATTAGGGTCAGTTTGAGTGGGTAAAAACTATTGAATTCCTCTATATAAACTGTTATAATCTCTTCTAAATAAAGGATTGAGAGACAATTCAACGACTGAGTGAGCTTGTTGGTTACTGGAGAGGGCATCGAGTAATTCTATAATAGTTTCTTTTCTAGCTTTTAGTCCTTGGAAGAGGTTAGACCTCCACACCAGGAATTCCTCGACAGACGTAGCCGTTTCATTTTTGGTCATTTTTAAAATTTATTACCTTATAAATTAGCGGAATATATACGCTAACGTCAAAAGAGGTTGTTTGTTATAGTTAAGGCTAATGTCATCACATTCCGAACTTAAGACCAGTCAAGATGTCCACCTGAGAGCCAAACAAATTAAGAGTCTAATTCGCTCTCTTAAACAGAAAATAAAGAAAATTGAACGGGAAGGGGAAGTAGCACCAGCTAATTGTCATATTATTCGTTATCAGGTTAATGGAAAGGGAACAATCTACTGGTATTATAAACTACAGGCTGCTGAATCAATTTTTCCTATGGCCACTAATAATGAGAAAAAAACCAAATATAAATATTTAGGACGAGCCGAAAGTTCTGCTCATATTGATGCTGTAGAAAAACTCACTAGAAGAAATCTCATTGATGAATTAGAACGAGTCATTCAATCTCTAACGGAAAGCTACTTAGATATCTATATTGGAACCGAAACTGAATGAAGCTATTTAATATTTAAAATCCCCTAAAAAGATGGAAAGAGAGTTTTTAAAATCACCTTAATTCTCTATTTTAGCTCTGGAGATATGTTTAGCGTAAAATTTACGCTAACAATTGTTTTTTGTCCAAAGTCCAATAACCTTCATCAAGAGGTTAAGAAAAAAGGCCCTTTTACCGAGGCAGGGATTAAACAATTTTTGACGGAACTCTTACCCATCCTAGAGTATATCCATTCTCAGAAAGTCATTCACCGTGACATCAAACCCGCTAACCTCATTCGCTCTCAAAAAGACAGTAAACTGGTGTTGATTGACTTTGGAGCCGTGAAAAATCAAGTCAATTCTATGGTAGCCAATAACACTCAAACCGCCTTTACCGCTTTTGCCGTGGGAACTGCCGGTTTTGCTCCTCCCGAACAAATGGCTATGCGTCCTGTTTACGCCAGTGATATTTATGCGGTGGGTGTTACCTGTGTGTACTTATTAACCGCTAAAACCCCTAAAGATATTGGTTGTGACCCCGAAACTGGGGAAATTGCTTGGGAACCCTACGTGGATATTAGCTATTCCTTGGCCAAAGTTCTCAAAAAGATGTTAGAGGTATCGGTTAAACATCGCTACAAGTCAGCCGAACAAGTCCTAGATGCTATGGCCATGGCCCCTTATGAACAAGGGATGCAAGATAGTATGACCACCATGATCTCAGGGTTCAAGACTTCCGGTAGCCCATCAACTCCCAATTGTTCCGTGAGTACAGGTTTAATTACTACATCACCATCGACGAGAACTCGAGGAAATACCGTTTCTTCCGTTTCTACTGAACTCAATAAACCTGTCTCTATTAGCGTTAACCGTGGAGGTGGAGGTGGAGGTGGTGCGGCTGCACCAGGAAGTGTTTATAATATGGCTCATGGGGCAACTTCTACCCGTCGTCGTGGCCGTGGAAAAACTGCTTTTTCTGATGCCACGGAACCTAAAAAAAAGAAGAAAAAATGGCGAAGTAAAACCTTATTAAAAGCTTACAATAAAGGTCGTCGGGATTTTGCTCATCAAGAATTAAATGAACTCAATTTATCCAAAGCTTTTTTACCAGGAATTAATTGTTATGACTCCAAATTAAGTCGTATTAATTTACAAGGCGCTGAGTTATCTCGTGCGGATCTTGGCCGAGCAGATTTAAGCGAAGCTATTATGAAAAATGCTAATCTTAATGAAGCTTATTTGGGTTATGCTAACCTCAATGGAGCGGATTTAAGGGGGGCTAATTTATGTGGAGCTAATTTGAATTATGCTAACCTACAAGGGGCTAATCTTTGTGGGGTCGATCTCAATAGTGCTAGAATTACTGAGGCTCAATTATCCGTAGCAAAAACCAATTGGCGTACAGTTATGCCTAGTGGAAAAAGAGGTTTTTGGTAAGGTATTTCCTGTTCTATAAAGATTAAAAACCATGAATAAAGTAGAAATTAAAAATACTAACTATCAAGATAATTTAGAAGCTATTGAAAATATCAGAATCCGTGTTTTTCAACAAGAACAGGGGGTAGATCCGGCTTTAGAATTTGATGGTTACGATGATTATTGTGTTCATTTTATAGCTTATTTAGCTCAAAAACCCATAGGAACAACAAGAATTAGATATATTGATGAAGATACTGTTAAAATTGAACGATTGGCTGTTTTATCGACCGCAAGAGGTCAAGGGGTAGGCACAGCATTAATGAAAGAGGCGATCGCCTTTATTAAAGAACAAGAAAAATATAAGCAAATTGTTATTCATGCTCAAGTTTATGTTCAAAGTTTGTACGAAAAATTAGGCTTTGAACCAGTAGGCGATCTCTTTACAGAAGGGGAAATTATTCATATAAAAATGGTTAAATACATCTAGAATTTATTAATTATCCATTATTCGTTGTTTCGGAATTACAAATAAATATATAATGAGAAAAATATAAACTTTTATAACAAAAATTTAAACTGTGTCTAAACAAGCTATAGTCGTGGGAGCAGGAATTGGGGGCTTAACGGCCGGGGCATTACTAGCCCGTCGAGGGTATGATGTAAGCTTATATGAACAGGCTTATGTACCTGGGGGTTGTGCCTCAACCTTCAAACGTCGGGGGTTTACCTTCGATGTGGGAGCAACCCAAGTGGCAGGGTTAGAACCCGGAGGCATTCATCACCGCATTTTTGAAGAATTAGAGATTGACTTACCCCCGGTTACTCCCTGTGATCCCGCTTGTGCGGTTTTTTTACCCGGAGAAACCCAACCGATCAATGTTTGGCGTGATCCTGAAAAATGGCAACAAGAAAGACAACAACAGTTCCCCGGAAGCGAACCCTTTTGGCAATTATTAGCTAAACTATTTCAAGCAAGTTGGCAGTTTCAAGGGCGAGATCCTGTCTTACCTCCTCGCAACCTTTGGGATCTTTGGCAACTCACCAGCGCGCTACGGTTAGATACTTTAATTACAGTTCCTTTTACCTTGATGACGGTGGGGGATGCTTTACGGTTGTATGGAATATATAACGATCGCAGATTAAAAACCTTCCTTGATTTACAGTTAAAATTATATTCTCAAGTGGATACTGATGAAACCGCTTTATTGTATGCAGCTACAGCGTTAGGAGTATCCCAGGAACCCCAAGGATTATATCATTTACAAGGGAGTATGCAGGTATTGAGCGATCGCTTAGTAGAAGGGTTAAAAAAATACGGCGGAAAACTCTTCACCGGCCATTCTGTTGAGAAAATAGAAACCCTTAAGGATAAGAAAACTAAAGTTACTATTCGTGTTCGCAAAACAGGGGAAACCATCACCAAAATAGCAGATCATGTGGTGACTAATGTTCCTGTACAAAATTTAGTAAAAATGATTGATACACCGACTAAACCTGGGTTTAACCTGTATCAACAAAGGGTTGATAAACTGCCCGAAGCGTCTGGGGCCTTTGTTATTTATTTGGGGGTTGATGAAAAAGCTATCCCCGAAAGTTGTCCCCCTCATCTGCAATTTTTCTATGATTATGATGGCATTATTGGGGAAAATAATTCCTTGTTTGTTTCTGTGAGTAAACCTGGAGATGGTAGGGCAAAAAAAGGACAAAGAACAATTATTGCCTCTAGTTTCACCGATACTCAAATATGGAACAATATAAGTGAAGAGAAATATCAACAATTAAAACAACAATATAGCCAAGAAGCGATCGCCCGTTTGAGTAACTATTTCCACCTCAATGCTGACACTATTATTCACCAAGAAGCAGCCACCCCTCGCACTTTTGCCTACTATACAGCTAGGGATAAAGGGATAGTAGGAGGTGTTGGCCAACGGGTGTCTACTTTTGGTCCGTTTGGTATCGCTACCCGTACCCCGATGAAAAATATTTGGTTAGTGGGAGACTCTACCCACCCCGGAGAAGGTACAGCAGGGGTCAGTTATTCGGCCTTAACTGCTGTTAGACAAATCGAAAGGATGACCTAAAATTAACGTGAGTTCGGAGTTCGGAGTTCGGAGTTCGGAGTTCGGAGTTATGATTTTCTTAAGGAGAGAATGAAGGTTTCAGACTTCTCATTTGAGTTAGTTTTCTAGAAATTTCCTTATATCGAACTCAGGCTAAAAATAATGGTTGTGAAGGTTTTTAAGCACCTTCACAACCTTGATACTTCAACTAAAGGACATATTCAGTACCATTAGCTAACAAAATTGATTATCACCATGAACACTTCACGGGTAAGAGGTAAACTATCTACTACCATCGCAGTACATAACAACATTAGATAAAGGATAGAAAACTTAAACAGAGATTTTGCCATATCCTTATCAAAGGGGTTTTGTTTCAGTAACCAGGTTTTCTTGATAAATATCGCCCCTAATAATATAGCGATCGCTCCATATAACCAACCAGAAGCACCCACAGGATAGACTAACAACAGGGTACAAGGAATCACTAATAAGGTATACCACCAAATTTGACGCACCGTTGATTCTTCTCCTTCGATGACGGGCATCATAGGAACATTAACCTGAGCATAATCATCCTTGATCATCAAAGCCAAAGCCCAGAAATGGGGAGGAGTCCAGAGGAAAATAATGGCAAATAAAATCCAAGGGGCCCAACTGAGATCCCCTGTTACAGCAGCCCAACCCACTAAAGGAGGAATGGAACCTGCTGCCCCACCAATAACGATATTTTGAGGGGTATTGCGCTTGAGGAAATGGGTATATACCAGCATATAAAAGACAATGCCGGACATAGCTAATAAACCACTGAGAAGGTTTATATAGGCAAGAAAAAGACTAAAAGACATCACCCCTAACACCACTGCAAAAATGAGGGCGTGACTAGATTGAACTCGGCCAGAAGGGATGGGACGGGTTCTAGTCCGCAACATTTCGTAGTCAATGTCGCGATCGTAGATACAGTTCATCACTTGCGCTGAAGCGGCTGCGAGGGTTCCTCCTAATAAGGTAATGAAGAGTTTAAAAGAGTCCACTTCACCTTTAGAGGCCATCCACATCGAAGCGGCCGTGGTGATTAATAATAGAGGAATAATCCTCGGTTTGGTTAGTTGGTAATAACTTCTAACCACTTGTAAAAGGTTCTCGTTACGACGGACAAGATCAGTCCCAATCATTAATTCACACCAAATTCTATGGATTGATAGGTTATTGTGCTAAGCACGAAAAAATAGGAAATGGAAAGGCAAAAACACTGATTTTTAGGCTTTTGCATCTCGCATCCCCAAGGTTGTCAAGGCGACTAAGGTAGCAAATAAAGCAGCCCCGACGGTATGATGGGTTACGGTTAAGGGTTCTACCTGTAAATGGAGGTAAAAGGTAGCTACCCCTAAGAGGACCTGCAACACAACGATCCCACCAGCAACCCAAGCTAGTTTTCTGAGGGTTGGATGAAGCGCCGGAGTTCGCCAGGCGGTGGCAACAACGGCTAAGGTGGCTAAGGTAGCAGGAACCACACCGATAATATGACTATTCATCACAGCGCATAGTTGGGAACCGCCAAAGCATTGATGCAGGGCCCAACGGGAACCAACTAAGGCCCCTAATAAGCACTGCACATAGACTAAAATAGCTGCTGTCAGGCTAACCCATCGCAGTGTGCCGGCAGTGGTGGTGCCTTGGTAGGGGGTTAAACAGAGGGCAATGATCACTAAGCTGGCAAAGAAGAGGAGGGCGGTTCCTAAATGGGCGGTGACAATATCAAACCGCAACATTTGGGTGACGGTTAAACCCCCTAAGATACATTGAAAGACAATCAGTCCTAATGCTCCTAAACAAGCCCAGGGTAGCCATTTGGGGAGTTCTTTGCGAAACCACCAAGATAGTCCTACTAAGGCCAGGGTACTTAAACCAATGAGGGAAGCATCTAAGCGATGAAACCATTCTAAGAAGACTTGCAGGTTCATTTGTTGGGTGGGGACTAACTGACCATAACATAGGGGCCAGTCGGGACAAGCTAACCCGGCATTCATCACCCTTGTGGCACTGCCTACGGCCATTAAGAGTAGGGTAGCGATCGCGATTTTCCACACCAAAAATCTCATCCATTTTTGGACCTTCGGGCGATCGCTGGTGGTGGTTATTCGTCCTGTAAGAACAGATTCTGTCATAGCATCCTAATTACTTTATTTAACAGATTTTCTTGTTAGCAAAATGTTGATTTTGCTACAAAATTTTGTCTCTTTAAAAGTAGAGCTAGTCAGATTCTACTGAAGGGTTTCTGATTTGTGACGGAATTTTTAGGAACTTTTCCTAATCTTTTGATTAGGTTAATAATGCCTTTACTTAAGTTAACAAACCGAGACTTAAATTTAATTATGTTTTAATCTATTAGCAGGGTTAAGCGATGGCAAAGTTTGTATATTTCCGACTTTCAGGATCATGAAATGCTAAAACAATATCTTCTTTTGGTACACTTTCTCTTAAGAATTCATTTGCGATCCCTTCTTCTGTCCAATCTTCTTCTATATAGATTTTATTATTTTTAATGCGGATATGTACATGAGTGTTGTTAATTCTTTTTTGATTTACCCAAGCTATAGACATCCATAAATAATGATCATGATTTTCATCAAATATCAAACAAGTTTCATACTTTCTTTTAGATGAACGATTAGCAATTTCATCATATTCTGTTAAAATTTTTTTGATGATTTGACGATACTTAACTAAGTTATCCATTTTATGCTTACTTTTCTATATATATTTATTATAGGCGATCAGCAGAATTCAACCCATGTTTTAAGATAAAGTTATTATTCCTATGCTATTGTCTTGTGAAAAATCACTAATAATTTGATAATTATTTCTCAGTAATGATTCTATCATCCTTGTAGAACAGTTACCTATACGAATCCAAATAACTTTAGGAGGAAATCCTTTTAATATCAAGAGTTCATTAAAATCTGAATCTTTGGTAACAATAATATAATCTTGTTGTTTAGCTATTTCCCAGATAATGTTATCATTTTCTCGATCTAATCCCATCAAATATAAATGATTAGAGTTGGGATATAAATCAGCTAATCGCTTGACTAAACTAGGGGAAAGATTATGATCAAAAAGGAGTTTCATGATTGAATAATTAAGGTTTGACGTTCCCGATCTGCTGCATAACTGAGACAAGCTAAAATATCTTCTTTTGTTAAATAAGGAAAGTCCTCTAAAATCTCCTCATAAGTCATTCCGGAAGCAAGATAAGATAAAACATCATAAACAGTAATTCTCATGCCTCTAATGCAAGGTTTTCCGCTACGTTTTCCAGGTTCTATGGTGATAATATCTTGGTAATTCATAATATTAGGCATAAACTTTTCTTATTTCGTATATTTCAGAAGATTCAGAATCTTCAATGGTTAAAAATTCATGGAGTTCATCAATATGAAGGGGACGAGAATAAACATTTTTTTCACTATTATAAACTTCTGAAAAAGATTCAATGGCTTCTTTGAGTTTATCAATAGCTTGTTCTGGAGTTTCTCCTTGTCCCACTAATCCGTTTTCGAGACATAGTGAAACCCAATAATGTGCGCTTTTTCTGATTATAAATGTATAAAAATTCATTTCATTATTGATATTTAATATTTCTTTAAAGTAATGATAAAAAAAATAGTATATTAACTTAGTAAATCTTTAGGTATTTCAAAATTATCTTTTAATTGTTTCATGTATTGATTTAGTTTTCTTAAAACATAGTCAGCCATATTGCCTGGAGTCTTATTATTAGTATAACAAAATTCTAGACACACTAACTTATCATTTGTATCTACTAAAATATCAGGTCTAATATTTGTTAAATGAGGATGAGGTTTCTCAGCAACAAAGTCCAAATTATGTTCTGAGTTGTTAAAGACATCTTGTAAAGCTAAACAAACAGCTTTGTTAAACTTTTGATCACTAATTTTCTTGTCAGATATATCCTTGTTTATTTTTTCAAAAGCTGGCGTTGCATTTTTTAAACCCTTTTCTACTCTACCACTTTTTCTTTTTCCACCTGTAATAGAAACTCCTGACAATTGTAAATATAAAGGAGTTGTGCTGAGTGTTTTCTTTGCATTGCTTTTAATGCACCAATGTTGTAAAATATTATACTTATCTCGGTTCAATAAATCCTCTTTTGGAATAGGAATTTCTGCATCTTTTGCATAAGCAGCGATACAGCTTACTAAAGCATTTGTCGGTAAATACATAATTTTAGTAGTTAGCATACGACTACTTAAAGCTAAAGTAAGACGTTGAGGTTTCCAATCAGCTTTTCTTTGATTATTGTCGCTAATATAGACAAATAGGGATTTATAATCGGCATTCCACATTTCATTAATTATGTCTGGGGTTTGCTTGGCAAAGCGTGCGACTATATCTTCTGCTTCAGGATAAAAAAATATAAACCAGACTTCTGTTGGTTTAGGAACATTTTTGACAATTCCAGATATATAATCAGTTCTTTCTTCCCAAAGACTTCTTATATCTTTGAGATAATCTCTAATCAAGTGTTTTTCTTGTGCTTTCTTTTCATAACCTTTCTTTAAGTTTTCAAGATCATTATCAGTTAATTGAAACTCATAGCAACTTTTACCTTCGTTAAAAAACATGATTGTTTTTTTAGCAATATTTGGATATTCATCCAAGGGAGGACCTGTAAAATTTATAGCAGGTCTTATTCTATGAAACATAGTACTAGAAAAGCTTTTAGCAAATTCTTGCATATTTTCTAAATCTTCTCTAACTGTTACAGGCCAAATAATGAGAATTGGATACTTACGAAGTAGTCCATTTAAGTCTCTAAAAAAAGCTTTTACATTATTATTATCTTCATCGTTTAAATTTTCTAAGTAATCAATTACAATACATAGTTTATCATTGCTCTGATTATTCTCTGAAAAGAAATCCCTCGCTTCTTTTTTTATTTGTTTTAGTAATTGTTTTAATTTTATGTCAGACTTATTTTCATAGTCTAATTCACTAGCATCTATGGAAACTATTGATTGTATGGGAATATGTTTTTGAAATTTAAGTGAACTGATGAAAGTTGATTTTCCAACTCCCGATACACCATATAAGAATAGCAAATAACCGGCATTTTCAATATCTAGAACAACTTGAATAATTTGTTTTTCAAATTGAGTAACTGGAACAATTAAATCAACAAGTCTAGATTTATCTTTTCCAATTTTTTTTAAAATTTCTTCATAAGTAAATGGCAAAAATAAATCATTTTCACTTCTCTCATTTTTATTTGAAAATTCAGGATGTACTTCAGTCATTTTTATCTACTCCAATTATAGTGTAAGTGTTTACGCGATCTCAAAGTCTGTATGTTTACGAGTTTCGGCATCATAAAAAGCTAAAACAATATCCTCTTTTGGGACATCTCCTCTTAATAACTCATTAGCAATACCTTCCTCTGTCCAATCTTCTTCTATCCAAATTTTATCATTTTTAATTCTAACATAAACAGAAATGGCTTTCACTCGTTCGCCATTTTTCCAACCAATATTAAACCAAAGATATTGACTTCTTAGATCATCAAATATTAAAGTTTCATCGATATCAGGATCAGTTACCTGAGATGAGAGTTTTTCATACTCTAGAAGAATTTTTTTAATTAAACTTTGATAGTGAGTTATTTTATCCATATTAAGCATTTTCTTGACTTCATCTAATGAATAAGATGGACTATCTTTTTCTTCTTCTTTTGCTTCTTTTAAATCTTCTAAATCTTCTAAGTATTCCAGTCATTGTTTAATTTTAAGGAACTCTTCGTAGGATAAAACAGCAAACTCTTTCTTTCCATTCCTAGTTAAAAATGTAGGACGAAATTCAATCATTTTTATCTCCTTAATTTAATTCTCTCAAAAATTTACGTTAAGGTGGGCAATGCCCACCCTACGATGTTAACTTAAAGCACCTGCTGGAATGCCTAAAATATATTCAATTTTGGGTATTTCTTCTAAGGGAATAACTCTTCCTTCTTCTTCAAATCCTGCTATTTGATCAAAGTTCAAATAACGGTATAATTCATCGGCAAAAGGATCAATTTTTTGGGTGACAATCTCCATATATTCCTCAACAGTGGGTATTTTTCCTAATAAGGCACACACAGCAGCTAACTCCGCAGAACCTAAGTAAACTTGCGCCCCTTTACCCATACGATTATTAAAGTTACGGGTAGAGGTAGAAAACACAGTAGCATTATCTTCTACTCTTGCTTGGTTGCCCATACATAAAGAACATCCAGGCATTTCTGTCCTTGCACCTGATGCAGCAAACACACCATAAATACCTTCTTCTCGTAGCTGTTTTTCATCCATTCTGGTTGGGGGACAAATCCATAAAACAGATTTAATGCGTCCTGCCCCTTCTAAAATTTTGGCAGCAGCCCTATAATGTCCAATATTGGTCATACAGGAACCGATAAACACTTCATCTACTTTATCCCCTGCACATTCAGACATCAATTTAATATTATCAGGGTCATTGGGTGCAGCAATAATTGGTTCTTTGATCTCGCTTAAGTTAACTTCGATAACATCAGCATATTCTGCTGTTTCATCTGCCTCCATTAAAACAGGATTTTTTAACCATTCTTCCATTTTTGAAGCCCGACGCATCAACGTTTTAGGATCTTCATAACCCCGTGCCACCATATTTTTAATTAAGGAAACATTGGAACGCAAATATTCAGCGATGGTATCTTTTCCTAACTTAATAGTTGACCCGGCACAAGACCTTTCTGCTGTTGCGTCGGTTAATTCAAAAGCTTGTTCTACTTTTAAATCAGGTAATCCTTCCATCTCCATAATACGACCATTGAAAACATTAATTTTGTTCTCTTTGGAAACAGTTAACTTACCTTCTTGTATGGCAACCCAAGGAATAGCATTAACAATATCTCTTAAAGTTACTCCCGGCTGCAACTCTCCACTAAACTTAACTAATACTGATTCTGGCATATCCAAAGGCATAACCCCCAACGCTGCTGCAAAGGCAACTAAACCGGAACCAGCAGGGAAGGAGATACCCAAGGGAAAACGAGTATGAGAGTCTCCCCCAGTTCCCACTGTATCGGGTAATAACATCCGGTTTAACCAAGAATGGATGATACCGTCCCCTGGTTTCAACGCTACACCTCCACGGGTAGAAAAGAAGTCCGGTAAGTCTTTATGGGTGTTGATGTCAACCGGTTTGGGATAAGCTGCGGTATGACAGAAACTTTGTAGGGTTAAGTCTGCGTTGAACCCTAAACAAGCTAACTCTTTCAACTCATCCCTAGTCATGGGTCCTGTGGTATCCTGGGAACCAACGGTGGTCATCATGGGTTCACAAGATGTTCCGGGTCTAACCCCAGGCAAACCGCAAGCTTTACCTACCATTTTCTGCGCTAAAGTGAAGCCAGGTATCCCCCCGTCTTCGACACCCCCCTTACTAAGGGGGGAAGGGGGGATCGGACGGACAAATAGGGTACTGGGTTCCAGTCCCAATGCTTCACGGGTTTTATCCGTTAATGCGCGTCCAATGAGTAAAGGAATGCGTCCCCCGGCCCGAACTTCGTCTAAAATGGTTTCAGGTTTGCGCTCAAAGGTGGCAATAATGTCTCCTTCTTCGTTGGCAACTTCTCCTTTGTAGGGATAGATGATGATCACGTCCCCGGTTTCCATGTCGGAAACATCGCATTCGATGGGAAAGGCCCCGGAGTCTTCTGCGGTGTTGAAGAAAATAGGGGCTATTTTCCCCCCCAAAATGTAGCCTCCAGCCCGTTTATTGGGGACAAAAGGTATATCATGTCCAATGTGCCATAAAACGGAGTTAATAGCTGATTTACGGGAGGAACCTGTACCGACTACATCCCCAACATAAGCCACAGGATAGCCTTTTTCCTTGAGTCTAGCAATGGTTGCAATACCTTCTGGCATTTTTGACTCTAACATAGCCAACCCATGCAGGGGAATATCGGGACGAGTTGTTGCATGGGGTGCGGGAGATAGGTCGTCAGTATTAGTTTCTCCTGGGACTTTAAAAACGGTGACGTTGATGCTTTCGGGGACTTGGGGTTTATTTGTGAACCAAGTAGCTTCGGCCCATGCGTCGATGACTTGTTTAGCGTAGGGGTTGCTTTGGGAGAGTTCTAAGACTTCGTTAAATGCGTCAAAGACTAACAGGGTTTTGCTGAGTGCGGTGGCTGCTTCTGAGGCTAAGGTGGTGTCAGAAGATTTCAGCAAGTCTACCAATGACTGTACATTATAACCGCCCATCATGGTTCCTAATAAGTCGATCGCCCCTTGAGGGGAGATGAGGGGACAGGTTATTTCTTCTTTGGCGATCGCTGTTAAAAACCCTGCTTTCACATAAGCTGCTTCATCCACACCAGGGGGAACTCTATCCCGTAATAAGCTCAAAAGTTCTTCTTTTTGGTCTTCCGGAGGATGTTTTAAGAGTTCACATAGTTGCGATGTTTGTTCTGCGGTTAAAGGTAAGGGAGGAATACCAAGTTTGGATCTTTCTGCTGCGTGTTTGTGATAGTTTTCTAACATTTAGTAGTGTCTCCTTTTCTTCACATTTACTTAAGGTGTTGCGATGAGGACTTTTTAGGGTATCTCTTCTAAGGGTATCAAGTTTATTTGTTAATAGTGTTTAGGCATTTCTTAAGTTTTCTTGGAAGTGGTGTTAGGGTTGGGTTATATATCTTCAACCATTGTTGGATTACAATAAATAAATGTAATACATAACCACAAAACTATGATTGACTTATCGAAATTAGAAAAAAGTCCTGAAACAACAAAAGTTGAAGCGTCAAATAATATTTTTAGTGAACTAGGAAAAAACACTTATAGTTATTTAGATGTAATTTCTGAATTAATTGATAATTCAATAGCAGCTAGAAGAACAGATATGATTCTTGAAGTAACTATTAAACTTTATTTTAATCAAAAGAATAAAGTAAGACTATTTAGTATTACTGATAATGCAAACGGTATTTCTCAAGATAAATTAGGAATAGCAATTACTCCTGCTGGAGTACAATCTTGCCAATCCTTAAATGAACACGGTTTAGGAATGAAACAAGCAATTGCTGCTTTAGGAAAACTTAAATATTTAGCAACAAAAACTATATAGGATTCCAAAGCAAGAGTGATTAAAGAGTTTTCTTTTGGCGAATTAACTACTTATTATACATCCGAATTCAATCAAGAATCAGGAACAGAAATTTCTATCACCGATCTCAAATCAATAGTAAATGTTACCCAAACATCAGTAACGAATACTTTAACCCCATATTTAGGAGAAAGGTATAGGAGATTTTTAGCACCTGATAATAAAATAATGAACTTAAAATTATTGTTCCTAGAAGAAAGTGAGCAAACTTCATTATTTCAAGATTCAGGTTATAACATAAAAAGAGAATGGATAGTAAAGGAAGTAAAGCCTATATATTTTCACCCATTTAAAAGAGAAAACAAACCAGTATTTCTAAAACATCCGATTTCTGGGAAAGGATGGAAAGCAGAGCTAACTTTTGGATATGCACCTCAAGATAAAGAATATGAAGAATTAGGGTTAAAGATTCCTAATAAATTTCAGCCCTATTATGTTTCAATCAAAAGACAAGGATTAGACGTATTATTACATGATAGAGTAATTTTATTTCATCAATTATTTGAACTTGACATTGTTCCTAATAGACACGCAGACTATAATACTATTCGAGGAGAAATTGATCTTAAAGAAGGTTTTGAAACAGCAATCACGAAAAATTCTATTATAGAAGATAATAATTTTCGACACTGTTTAGAAAAAGTGAGAAAAATACTTAAAGGAGAAGAACCTGGACCAAAAAAAGAAAAGAAAAATTATTTACGACGTAGATCAGTTCCTGATGAACTTCCAGAAAAACTATTAAGAGATAGATTGGCTGAACACTTAGAAAATCATCCTATTTTCAAAAAAGATAAAGTCAACAAAGAATATGTACTTGAAGGAATAGAAGGTTATATTGATATTTTGGCAGATCAAGAAGTTTGGGAAATTAAAACATCACAAGCAAATGCTTTAGATATTTATCAATTATTTATGTATATGGATGTTGGTGGTTTTGATAACGGTTATTTAGTAGCGCAAGATTTTTCAGGAGGGGCTAAAGTTGCTATCGATTTTATCAAGAATAAACATAATAAAGAGATAATATTAGCAAAGCACACAGATTTTCCTATTACACATCCTCCTAGTGATGAAGAACGTTCAGAATATTATTGATAATAATTCATAAAGCTAGAATCAATGAATAAATGAAACATCAATCAGGTAGCGATCTCGAATAGATAAGTTTTACGGTGCGCTGGATTAATTTTAAGCTAGAATAGTTATATTGAAATACAAAACTGTAACTGTAAATATGACAAAAGTAGAAATTAAGGAAAAAGTTATGAAGACTAAAAAACTCATTGAATCTGAACTTGAGAACTTAACAGAAGAACAACTTAATCAAGTTTATGATGTTATCAAAAACTTGAATGATTCTGTAACAGTAGAAACTAAACCTAGTTTAATGTCTAAGTTAAGTCAAATCAAAATTGATGCACCTGAAAACTTCTCAACTCAAATTGCTGATAGTTTAGGAAGAGATATCAGTGAAGAATAAAATATTTGTTGATACACTGTTTATTGTTGCTTTAATTAACAAAAGAGATCAATATCATCCTAAAGCATTAAAATTAGCACAACAAGTTGAGAATTATCCTTTAATTACCACTGATGCAGTTTTGCTACAAGTTGGTAACAGTTTAGCGGGTAATTATAGAAATGAAGCGATTAATATAATTGAAATTTTTTTACAATCTGATGACATTGAAATTATCCATTTAACTCCTGAATTGTTCAATAAAGCAATAGAACTATATAAAAAATATCAAGACAAACAATGGGGATTAGTTGATTGTGTTTCTTTTGTTGTCATGGAAGAAAATAATATCAATAAAGCATTAACTTTTGATAAACATTTTATTCAAGCAGGTTTTCAAGCATTGATGAGATAAATTTTAACCTAAAATAGCTACATCATTAGTAGCAGAAGCAGGAAATGAAGTAATTATTGCTACTACAAATGTTAAACATTTATCTCAGTTTACCGATGCACGAGATTGGAAATTAATTAAATAGTAATATTTATGTTAACACCAAATAAGGAGTCTGAGTGATACAATTACCTTATCAGACTTTTATTGTTTTCAAGAGATAGAATAAAAAGACTCTAAGGCTATTTTTTGAATGGTAGTTAAAGGTTGATTAAACTTAAGAGCGATCGCAGAACAATCTTCATATTCTGGATGTACATTAATAATAGTTTTATTATCTCCTTTTCCTTTAGTTGCTATCTTAATCCTAACTTCTCCATATTTGGTATTAACTATTTTAATTTCTCGCTCTAAAATTGAACGTTTCTCAATAGATTGACGAATACCTAATGTAGTTGTTTCTCGAAAAATAATCTCCTCACAAATATCTATTTTATCAACAGGACAAATAACCGTTAATAAAATACCAGGCCGTGACTTTTTCATCATCACAGACTGTGTAAACACATCTAACGCCCCTTGCTTTAATAAAATATCCAAGACATAGCCAAAAACTTGCGGACTGAGATCATCTATTTGGGTTTCTAAAACAGCAACTATGTCGACATTACTGTTTTTTTTTCTGTCACACTTTCCCCTATCCAGAGACGCAAAATATTAGGAATGGATAAATCTTGTGATCCTGCACCTAACCCCACTTTTTCTAATACCATATTAGGAGGTTGACCAAAACTTTTAACCAGTGTAACAGCGATCGCCGCCCCTGTTGGTGTCACTAATTCTTTGTCAATCTTGTTACTATAAATAGGAACCTGACGGGACTCCCATAGCTTCAACACCGCCGGCACCGGTACAGGTAAACGGCCATGGGCGGCCCACACCGTTCCCCCACCAGTAGGTAACGCCGAACAGTATAACGTCTGAATATCCAAATAATCTAGCCCCAGACAAGTACCGACAATGTCCACTATGGCATCCGTTGCCCCCACTTCGTGGAAATGTACCTTTTCCGCTTTTACCCCGTGTACGGCACCTTCTGCAACGGCTAAACGACGGAATATATCCAGACTCCATTCTGTCACCCGTGACGGTAAGTTAGCTTGTTGAATCATGCTTTCAATTTCAGGAAGATGACGAGCGGGGGTATGATGGTGATGGTGGTGATGGTGATGGTCATGATCATCATCCTTAAGCAAGTTAACATGAACCTTAGTGGCCTGTTGCCCATTGCGCTGTACCTTTTCTTGACTTAACTCATATTCGTGGTCAATTTTTAACTCTTTGAGTTGCTCAATCAAGTATTCTAAAGGAACACCACTATCAACTAAAGCCCCTAAACACATATCTCCGGCAATACCTGTCACACAGTCTAAATAAGCTATTTTGGTCATAGTCATGGCTATTCTATACGATTTACACCCTAAAAACCCTCAAAATCATCGCATTGACGAAATATGTTCTGCTCTAAGACAAGGGGCGATTATGCTATACCCTACAGATACAGTGTATGCGATCGGGTGCGATCTTAATAGTAAATCGGCCGTGCAACGGGTACGACAATTAAAGCAATTATCTAATGATAAACCCTTGACTTTTTTGTGTTCTTCTCTATCCAATATTGCTAAATATGCAGGGGTAGAGGATGAAGCTTATCGTGTTATGAAAAGGTTAATTCCTGGGCCTTATACCTTTTTATTACCAGCTACCAAAGCTGTGCCAAAATTAGTCATGAGTCCTAAGCGAAAAAGTACAGGTATTCGAGTACCAGATCACCCTATTTGTCAAGCTATTTTACAAGGTTTAGAAAATCCCATTGTTTCTACTTCTGCTCATTTACCGGATGAAGATGGGGAGTTTCCTACTCTTGGCTTAGAAAAAGTAAAATTATTTGACATTTTAGAAAATCAAGTTGATATTATTATTGATAATAGTTTAGAACCTGGTTTTGAGGTGTCTACTATTTTAGACATGACTTCCGATCCCCCTTCCATTATTCGTCAGGGGTTGGGATGGGAAGAATTACAAAATTGGGTGAAGCTTCAAGTTTAATTCAGTTATCAGTTACCAATTACCAGTTATGAAAGTTATTCAAACAAAAATTCCTGATGTTGTTATTATTGAACCCCGTATCTTTGGGGATGATCGTGGCTTTTTTTATGAAAGTTATAACCACAAAGCGTTTACAGAAGCAACGGGAATAAGCAGAAATTTTGTCCAAGATAATCATTCCAAATCGGAGAGAAATGTATTACGAGGACTGCATTATCAACTTCAACAAACCCAAGGAAAATTAGTCCGTGTCGTTACAGGAGAAGTGTTAGATGTAGCAGTGGATATTCGCAAAAGTTCCCCGACTTTTGGACAATGGGTAAGCTGTCTTTTAAGTGCTGAAAATAAACGTCAATTTTGGGTTCCCGAAGGATTCGCTCACGGTTTTGTTGTGTCATCGGATGCTGCCGAATTTCTTTACAAAACCACTGATTATTACGCTCCAGAACATGAAAGAAGTATTCTTTGGAATGATCCTGATCTTGCCATAGATTGGCAATTAAAAGGAGAACCCAAATTATCAAAAAAAGATCAAGAAGGTTTACCTTTTAAACAAGCAGAAGTATTTTATTAAATAATTTTTGAATCTGAGTTCGGAGTTCGGAGTTCGGAGTTCGGAGTTTTTTTGGACAATCAGGGTTCAAGACTCTTGATGAAGGATCAGTTGTCTATAAATTTCCTTATCTCGAACTCAGGTTAAGGGGATTCCTCGTACCTCACCAATGACAGTTAATACCAAATCCGATTGTCAAAACCTCTTTATAGTTTTGCTCTCCTTCCTCCCACACTCCCCACCTTTCCCACACTCCCCACCCTCCTCAACTAGCAAGACAAAAGGGGTATCTAAATGGGATTTAGTACAAGGGGGTAGAAAATGTCCTAATTAATTTTGTTTATTTTTTATAACCGATCTTAGGGTTTATCTCTTATGAGTATGTACAACCCCTGATACTCAGAGAAAAAACCCTGATAATTTGCTCATAAGCACTGAGGAAATAATCAAAATATCTTTCTACAATGAAATCACATTCGATAAAGTATTGAGGTTTGTGTAAGATGGTTTTCACCTCAAGTGATAGCAAACAGGAAACAAAACAGTTAGTAACCAATTTTGAGCATCCTTTAAAAAAGAAACAGGTAGTATCATTGATTGGAATGAATCTCGTAATATTCTCACCAGCGAAGACTTCATTCTAGGTTTAATTGAAGGACTAGAAGAAGAAATTGGTAGTGCTGCTGGAGTCATTGCTTATAACATAGGTAAAGACTGGGGAAAACGAGATGCAGACTTTTTTAAAGAGTGGCTTTATGCTGAATATGAATATAAGAAACCCCTCAATCAAATGAACCTTAATTATGTCTTAGAAGCCTGGTGGTGGTCTTTCACAGCGCAAGGTTGGGGTAACTGGGAAGTAGATATGAGTGAGCAGAAAAATGGCTTTATGTTTGTCAATATTTTTGATTCTGCTGTGGCACGAACTTTAGGAGATGTAGGTAAACCAGTTTGTCATATTTATGCTGGTTTATTAGCTGGATTTTTTACTAAGTTAGTCAATAAAGACCTTAATGCTATCGAAATTCAATGTTATGCCATGGGGGAAACCTATTGTAAGTTTTTAGTAGGGAAACAAGACAGGGTTGACGCTGCAACTTTCTGGTTAAACGAAGGGGCCTTAGCTAAAGACATCGAAAAGAAATTACATCATGGGGAGTATCTTAAATGATGAGTAGGCAAACATGGTCTACCCGGATTTCTCACAAATTAATTTGAAAGCCCAATCCAGAGATGAAAAATGATAATTTTTAGGACTAATAGAAATTTTGAATATAGATGAATAAAAAAATTGACTTTGATTATCCAAAAATTGAGTTTAAGAGGGAATAATTATATTAACTTTTGATTTTCTCCACGATAAATAAGACTAAATGAAAGTATCAGTCAGTCAACAACTTATGATAGATATCTTTTTTTAAAAACAACTTATTCTACTTATCCAGTATTAGGAATAGTTTTAATTCTTTTGTTAGCAATAGATAAAATATCTTGATAAGGACAAGCACTAGCTATAGCGATAATAATTCTTCTACAACTAATCTTTATTCTGGCTCCCAACTTAAGAAGATTTAGACGTATTCTTCCCACAGTTGCTTTAGCCAATGAAGTTTTTTTTAAACAGTGTTGACGAAAAGCATTTATGAGAACATAAGCCCAGGAATGTATCCATAATCTTAGTTGATTACTTTGAAATGTTTGAGTTTAATTTCTATCAGCTAACAAGTCTAATTGTTGTTCTTTAATCCGATTTTCCATCTCGCCTCTCGGACAGTATTTTTTTGTATAAAGTTTTGAGGGTGGAATTTTTGAAGCGGGCAAAGATGTCACCACATGGCGCATTTTTAAGCCATCACTTCCATAACAAACTTTTGTCACTACTCTTCTTTGACAACTCCATGACTTTTCTGTTTTATAACGAATAGAGCGATACCAAGTAGAAATTGGTACTAATTTTTTAACTTCTTCTAAATCTTCTTTTTTCTGAAATAAACTATCCATTAATTCAGTTATTGGAGCTAGTTTTTTTTCATATTCATGTTTGGCTTTTTCAATTACATCATCCGCTCGTAACTTAAGAACGCCATTTGTTCCCATAGCTATAACATAATCAACTAAAGGCTGATTTTCACAAAAATAGAAGATTTCTTCACGGGCATAGGCACTATCACCCCTAACTAGGATATGAGTCTCTGACCATTTTTCTCTAATTAGTCCGATAATTCTTTGTAATTCGTCTAAGGCTCCATCGGCTGGATCTACATTAGATGAACGAAGTTTAGCCACTAATAAATGATGCCCACAGAAAATATATAAAGGAGCATAACATACTCCGTGATAATAACTATTAAAAAATGCCCCTTCTTGATTACCATGTACTTGGTCATCCGTGACATCCATATCTAATATAATACTTAAGGGAGGTTTTTTATAAGACTCTAAAAAAAATTCGACAAAAGATTTTTCAATGGCTTCAAAGTTGGGTTCTATTTTATGATAACGACTCGTTTTTTGGTCGAGAATAGTCTCAGGACAATATTCCAATCTATTAATTGTACTTTTTCCAGCTAACCATCCCTTTTTATCTTCAAGTTCATTAAGCTTTTCTAAAGCGATCTTAAGGGCAGGATCGTGACGTAATTTATCATGGTCATTGACATCTTCATAGCCTAAAATAATTCCATAAAGCCTTTGTGCTAATAACTCATGAACGGAATGATCTACATAAGATTGATGACGATGATCTTGAAAACAGTTACCAAACTTCTCCGTAATTCCCAGTTTTTTATCCAACTCAGCTATCCAGACAATCCCCGCATCTGAAGTGATTAGTCCCCCATCAAAATTAGCGATTAGATGATTTCCAAGAAAAAGTTTCCCACCCATTATCAGAATCTGTTTGTAGAACATCTCAAATAAGCGAAAAGGGAAAAATAAAAAGTTGTTCGCGGATACTTTCCGCGAACAAAAACCTCCCTATCTAAAAGAAAGAAATACGCTAACTTTTAAATTAGCTTTGACTATTTTTAAAAAGGAAATTCACTTAATTTTACACTCTTATTAACTTTTTAGACTAACTGGGTCTAATCAAAATATCCCATTTAGGTAAGTGAGGATTACGTTCTAAACGTTTCTCAATTTCCTTCATCTCTTTTTTCGTTAAAGAAATGCCTTTTTGATAAACTTTTTTACTTAACTTAACTATCGGATTTAAGCCTTTCCATGTCATAGTTTTTACCCAAGCTAACATCGTTTGAGCATTTCTCAGAAGTGTTCCTTTCCAATGCCTCTCTAAAATTCCCCAACATCTTTCTATGGGATTATATTTACTGTGATAAGGAGGAAAATATAGTAATTGAATAGATTTCTTAGTTTGGTCGGCAAACTCTACCATTCTCTTCAAAAATTGCCTTCTTATTCCACTATTTTCTGGTCCATTATCAACTTTAATTTGGATGTTCTCTAGTTGCTGCTTTTCAGTTATACTCAGACTTGTCCACCATTGCTCCAAGTTATCTACCATGAAATCACTCGTTTTATAAGAACTTCCAAAAGTTACATAAAGTTGCCCTGTATCTTCATCTACAATCCCACAAGGAACGTATTTTTCTTTAGTTCCCATATCATGATCTTGAGCTTGATTATAACCTCTGGTTTGTCCGCCACGTGAATATTCTCCTATTTCCACAGTTGCTTTACAATCCATACTTAAACGTTTCACAGAAGGGTCTTTTTTTCTATCTTTTTTCTCTATATTCTCGAAGATAGCGTCCGTCTCCGAGATTTTTTTTTAGGTTTAGCTTTTACCACTTTTCTTAATCGATAGCCCAAACGATTTAAAATATCTGCCATTGTCGAGTCAGCAGGAACCTCCTCTCTATTATATCCTAGATTTCTTAATTGTTTAATGGCTTCAGCCGCCGTTAATCTTGTATAGGCAATGGGGTTATTAAATGTGGGGTTTTGTTGTGCGTGAGCTTCGGCTATTTCTTTCAATGATTGGGCAACTATTGGGTATCTTTCCTCCCATTTTTTACATCCACTATTGACTGATTGTAATCCTAAACACACTATCCCAGTTCGTTTTTCATGTAATCCAAGTTGAACATTTTTTCTCCCCCAACCAAACACGATTTCGGTTTGTCTGGCACTTCCTCCACAATACTTGAGACACATTTCAGCTTGAAATGAACGACGCTCTGCTCCCGTCATTTTTGAGGCTGCTAAACGTAAATCATCGACCATCGACGGGGTTAAGGGATGATTTGTCTGTTTTAGCTTCAATTTACTCTCTCTAATCTTTTTACCTCTTCATTTTAATCTATTTCTTCTGTTTTTTCAGACGAGCCAATTATGAAATTTTAAAGTTGTGTACCAAGATCCGCTAACTCTCTGTTCCTTTTATTTCTTGAAAGCCTTTAGTCCAAGCGATTACCCCCTATGGGAAAAGCTTTCTCGGAAATCACCTTATTTCTTTTCCTTTCTGTTTACTAAAGTTGATTACTTGACGAGGGGTTCGGGGATGACTGGGACTCATTAAATCAGTTTAAGGTAAATTGCTTTAATAATTAAATTATAGCATATTTTATTCTAACAATCTAGTACTATTAGAGATTTTATTAATAATTTTTTTGGAAAAATGAGTGATTGATTTATCTTTTCATCTTTGTCTAATTCGGGTTGATTTTAACTTAAAATCTGACAACAGACTGTTGGTTGGGGAAATATGCGATCGCTCTGTTCAAACCCACTTCCTGTAAGGCTTCTGTGTTTGGCGATCGCAGATTTTGTGAGAAATTCGGGATAAGATGTCAAACTCTCAACCACAAGCAGGACAAGGTTCGCCTTTTGATTTTTTCACTCCCGAGTTATCACCCCCCGAAGATCATACACAATCAAAACCTAACTTTGACAATGCCTACATCTGCGCCAATATTTCTGAACTTTGTTATTTAAGTTCTGTAAATGCAAAACACATGAATATAGGGTATGAAGAAGCCGTGCGCTCGACTCTATATAGTTGGGGATGTAGTTATGAAGATGTTCAAAAAACTATCTTTATTGATAGTCAAGACATTGAAGACATTCCAGATGATAGTGAAAATATTGATGACAACAAAAAGAAATATATTGCCGAAACCCAATAATAACGGTATTTTTCATAAAAATACCGTTATTATTGGGTTTCGTGGGTCTGAAAAAAAAGTCGGCGACTGGGCCATAAATCTAAAAATCCATTCTCGGATACTTGATTATACAGACAGACAAGACGGAAGAGAGAATCTTTTATCCGTTATTAGCAGTAAAGAACAAAGGGTGCATCGTGGCTTTTTACGAGCTTTTAAAGCACTTCTTGTTAACCAAGACTATCATGACTGGGTGATGAAACAACTAGGAGCCGCAGAGAATGTCTGGTTAACGGGACATAGTTTAGGAGGTGCGATCGCTATTCTTGCTGCTAACTATTTACTGGAGCAAGTAGAGCCAAAAATCAATGTATCTGGTGTTTATACCTTTGGTGCGCCTCGTGTTGGGAATAGTCATTATCGCGATCACATTAATGATAAATTCAAGTCTCAATACTGGCGGTTTATGAATGATAATGATCCCGTTCCAGATATTCCTTTTCCTGAATTAATTTATCGTTATTCCCGTGAAGGATGTATGCTGCGTCTCAATAATATCAATGGAAATTACGATATCTTACGTAGGATTGATCAAGAGGGAAAAAGAATCAGATTAGGCCGTTATAATGGTAAACCTAACTCTGTAAATGATCATAATCTAGGTGGAGCGGGTAGCTATTGTGAGAGACTATTTTCTCTAGCTTCTCAAGCTCAACCAATGACCTTTAAACACTTGAAGGAAAAGGGAAATAAGCGACAAATCAAAGGTATTACTCCTGAGATTTCTGTTTTTCAAACAATAGATTCTCTTTTAAAGCAAGGAGTATCAGATGAAACAATTGCTCAAGCATTAAAAGTTGATTTAAAAATTGTCAAAAAGGCCAGAAACTCCGACTTTCCGTACAGTGATTAAACCGATTAACTAGCGTTTTATCCTTGTTTTCCCTAACCTGTATTTTTGGCAACTCAATCCTAATTTTAGTAATTTAAAGAATTAAATAATAGTCGATTAGTGAGGAATATTTTTGAGAAAACAATTGCTAAACAAGGGAACAGATTAGCTAAACTATCTAAACATAAAATGATACAAGAAATATTACCCAAATGAATTTCATTGTAGGGTGGGCAAATATTATAAGTCCGATAATCAAATTGAGATCATCATACAATTTGCCCACTTAACCCTTAACCTCATAAACTTCTTTACACTATAAAGTACCAAAATAGCAACGCTTTTAATATAAATTGATAATGTGTTGTAACTCTTAATAAAAAGGGGGTGTCACTAACGGCAGAAAGGCTGGTAGACTGTGATTCAGGGATCGTAAATTCCTGCTAAAAAATGTAACAATCTTGTTACATTTTTTAGCAAAACGAGTCCTTAATCGATTGAAAAAAGTCTTTTTAAACAAGCTATGGTCAATACCCTTCAAAAATCTGAATTTGACGAAATGCGTCCTGGGATCAAGGTCCCGGCCAAAGAAACTATCCTAACTCCTCGTTTTTATACCACCGACTTTGATGCGGTGGCCAAAATGGATATTTCAGTGAACGAAGAGGAATTAAAAGCCATTCTCGAGGAATTTCGTACTGATTATAACCGTCATCATTTTGTCCGTCGTGGAGAATTTGCTCAAACCTGGGAACACATTGATGGGGATACCCGTCGTTTGTTTGTAGAATTTTTAGAACGTTCCTGTACAGCAGAATTTTCCGGGTTCCTTCTCTACAAAGAGTTAGGGAGACGCTTAAAAAATAAAAGCCCCATTTTGGCTGAATGTTTTACCCTGATGTCCCGTGATGAAGCACGTCACGCTGGTTTCCTCAATAAAGCCTTATCTGATTTTAATCTGTCTTTGGATTTAAGTTTCTTAACAAAGAGTCGCAGTTATACTTTCTTCCAGCCTAAGTTTATTTTTTATGCGACATATTTATCCGAAAAAATTGGTTATTGGCGTTATATCACCATTTTCCGCCACTTAGAAAAGCATCCCGAAGACAAAATCTATCCTATTTTCAATTTCTTTGAAAACTGGTGTCAAGATGAAAACCGTCACGGTGACTTTTTCGATGCCATCATGAAAGCAACCCCTAACATACTAAACAATTGGAAAGCCCGTCTATGGTGTCGTTTCTTCTTGTTATCCGTATTTGCAACCATGTATCTCAATGATATCCAACGGTCTGATTTTTATGCAGCGATTGGACTAGATGCACGGGAATATGATAAATATGTTATTGAGAAGACCAACGAAACAGCAGGAAAGGTTTTCCCTGTGGTTTTAGATGTGGAAAATCCTGAATTTTACGGCAGACTAGAAACTTGCGTCAAAAACAACGAAAAATTACGAGAAATTGACGCTTCAAACAGTCCAGCCCCTGTGAAGTTCCTCAGAAAACTACCTGCTTTTGTTTCCAATGGAGTTCAGTTTATTAAACTGTATTTCGTGAAACCTATTCGGGTTGATCATCTAGAAGGAACGGTTCGTTAAAAGTTTTGAGTTAGTTTACGTTTTAAGCACCCGCTAAGGCGGGTTTTTTTATAGTTTCAAATTGTACGGGGTCAACGGCCGTTGACCCCTACAGAAAGGAAATTTATAGGCAACTGCTCAAAATCACGAGTCTTAAACCCTGATTATTTCATGGAAAAAACTCCGAACTCCGAACTCCGAACTCCGAACTCCGAACTCCGCGCCTCACGTCTACAGGGTTGTTTATGATTTTTTTTGCGCCATTTTCGCCTTCCAATCCTCAATAATTCTTTGTCGTTGTCTGGCAATAACTAAAGCATGATCCGGAACATCATTAGTAACAACCGATCCGGCAGCTACAGTTACCTCCTCACCTAGTGTAACCGGTGCAACAAACACACTATTGGCTCCGGTTTTGGTGCGATCGCCGATAATAGTTTGATGCTTCCGATAACCATCATAATTAGCTGTAATGGTTCCTGCACCCACATTTACCTCTTGCCCCAGAGTCGCATCCCCAAGATAGGTTAAATGGGCGACATTGCTCTTATCTCCTACCTGAGTCTTTTTAATCTCCACAAAATTACCAATACGGCAAGATGCTTCTATTTTTGCCTCTCCTCGTAAATGGGTATAGGGGCCAACACGACAGTTATCAGCAACTTCAGAATCAGCAATAACCGAATAAAGTGCCGTCACCTGTTCCCCAATGGTACTATTTTCAACGAGACTTCCCGGGCCAATACGACTTTTTGCCCCGATAGAAGTATTACCCCGTAAATGGGTTTGGGGTTCGAGGATGACATCAGGAGCAAGGGTAACAGTATCATCGATGGTAATACTATCAGCATCGATCATGGTTACACCTACACTCATCCAATGCTTTTTGATACGATCTTGTAAGATATCGTTAGCAATAGAAAGTTGATAGCGATCATTTATACCATTTATTTCGTAATAATCTTCTACATCAACAGCCATTACAGGGTTGAGATAATCCACAACCTCGGTTAAATAGTATTCTTTTTGGTCGTTATTAGTGGAAAGTTTCGGTAAAGCTTCGGCTAGTTTTGACCAGTTGAAACAGTATATTCCGCCGTTAACCCGATTATTCTGTTTTTGTGCCGCGTTACAGTCCCGATCTTCGACAATTTGGCTAACTTGGTTGTTCCCATCGCAGAAAACTCTTCCATACCCTTTGGGGTTGGGTAAATTTGCTGTTAATAAAGTGGCTGCGTTATTATTTTTTTGATGAATCTGGAGTAAATTTTCTAAGGTTTCAGGGCGTAATAAAGGAGCATCCCCGTTTAAAACCAATAAATCTCCTTCAAAACCTTGTAAGTGGGGTAATAATTGCTGTATAGCGTGTCCTGTCCCTAATTGTTCCCTTTGTTCTACAAATTCGAGGGATGAGCTATGCTCAAAAGACTGTTTAACTTGTTCCCCTTCATAACCAATGATAATCAGTTTTCGAGACGGGGCAATTAGATGACAACTATCGATCACCCGTTGTACTAGCGATCGCCCCCCTAAAGTGTGTAATACTTTAGGTAAGTCAGACTTCATCCGTGTTCCTTTACCGGCTGCCAGAATTGCTACTGCTACCATATTTCTATCCATCAACAGTCCCGAAAAGAGTATATCCTGTCCTGTGTGTTTTGGATAGGGGTGTGTTAATTAATAATTAATAATTAATAGTTAATAATTGACAATTTACAATATTTATGATTTATGGATAATATTTTTCATTTTACCCATCAATTGATTGACCAAGAGATTTTTGAGACTATTGTTAATAGTAGAAATGTGAAAATTGAGCGTATTATTTCTACGGGACAAACCACTCCTAAAGACAGTTGGTATGATCAAGAGCAAGATGAGTGGGTGATTTTATTACAAGGACAAGCTACTTTATTATTCTTTGATAATTCCTCAATTAAGCTTAAATCTGGAGATTATTTATTAATTAAAGCTCATCAAAAACACCGAGTTACTTTTACCAGTATTGATCCTCCTTATATTTGGTTGGCTATTCATGGTAATTTGTCATTAAACTAAGTTGGCGTATTCATTCATTATTAATTGTTAATTTTCAAACGATTCTCCCAGGATTTAACCAACGTAAAATTTCATTTTTGAGACGATATAAATCACGAGAAAAAGCTTGTTTTACCCACTGGCCAACAGCATCTAAAGGGGTAAAAATTTCCCCTGCTTCCCACTTTATGTCCTGTGATAATGGTGTTAAATGATTCCCTGATAAAGTTTGTAAAGCAATTAAGTTAGGGTATTTATCGTCTAAAATTGGTTCTAAAATCTTAGTTTCATCTATATTATCATCAGTAAATTTTACCAACAAATTACGTCTAACTAGGTAATCTTTTTCTATAATAAGTTTAGTTTCATCGGTAGAAGGAGTGAATTCTAGGTTAAGATAATTTTCGATATCTAATTGTTCTAGAAAAGGAATAGCTTTTTTAACAGGATAATTATTAAAAGAAATGAGAACATTTCCGGCCCTTTCCACAGAAAAAAGACTACCAATTAATAAATGAAGTTTACAACCCATACTATGACCGATACCATAAATAGGTAGATAACCTTGTCCTAGAGAATTATTGGTTTGGAGACGGTCTAAAATGCCCTCAAAACGGTTAAGAACATTACGGGCGATCGCTAAATGATCAAAGGTATTGACAAAAGGAGTGGCAATGATAGCATAGCCCTCTTTTGCCAATTCTTCCAGTAGCCAACGATAGGTAAAATTAGGGGCTGTTCCTACAAAAGCACCACCCAAAAAATGAATGATAGCGATGGGGTATCTAGGTACTAAAACAGAACTTCCTGAGATTTCAAGCCATTCCATAATCGATTAAATTTAAGCAGTTAAGGGGTATTATCAGAGCCTTCAGTATCAAGAATTGGTACAAACTGGTTTTCTGGAACCAAAGAAGGGGGAATTTGTGGTTTTGCTGGTCGTAATGATTTATTCCATGCCTTAATTTGGGTTTGAGCAGAGCCATAAGCAGCACTATCACGAGGAATCATCTTCGCTAATTTTACTGCTTCGGGCAATAAAGAACGATTAGCCATTCTTTGAGCCATAGAGAGTAATTGAAAACTCCAGCGATCTAGAGCTTGTTTCGCTCTATAACTAACATCTGTTGAAGAGGGAATTTTCCTCACCACAGAGATAGCAGAGACCAAAGACTGAGGGGTTTGGGGTTGGGCTATTAAATAAGCCTCTTGTAAGTTCTTTTGGGCGCGGATTTCCCTTTGCCATTTGTTAATATTGTTCTGAGCTTCTTGATAGAGAACCCGTCCCGAGCCAATTTGCCTAGCAGCACTGATAGCAGCGTCGTAGTCTTTGCCAGCACCTAAAGCAATGGCTTGATTGAGAATGGGTTGATCTTCTTTGCGTTGGATCGTAACACGCCACTTCCTGATCTCTTTTTGAGCCTCATTGTGAAGGGTACGCCCCGAACCGATGGACTGTGCCTGGGCGATGGCCTGTCTTAAGTCAGAAAGACTACCACCTGCGGCTGAACTACGGGCTTGATCAAGAATGGGTTGGTCTTCTCGTAGTTGGATAGTAGTAGTCCATTGAGTAATCTCCTGTCTCGCTTCTTGATAACGGGGGTTTCTCGAAGGAACCATCTCTGCCGTTGCAATGGCAGCATTCAAGTCATCAATGCTACCTCCCGAGGCCAAGTTCCGGGCCTCTTGTAGATTAGTTACATCTTGTACTTCTAATTTGAAGCGGCTAATCAAATCTTGGGCTTCTTGATAAAGGGGACGATCCTCGTCGATTTCTTCGAGACCTAAAATAGCAATTTCTAGGTTTTCTACTGTACCTGTTTGGGCATCTAAACCTGCGCTGGCCATGGTTCTCCAGTCTGCTATTTCCTCGGATAAGGCTAGACTATCGGGGAGTTGGTTAACTACATCAGATAAACTCGACCAACGACGAGCATCGATTAAACCGTCTATATGATCGCTTATTTTCTCTTTAGCATCGGCGATCAGGTTTTGTGCCTCTTGGTAAGCGTAGCTCTCAGAGGAAATCTCTTCAGCATCGGCGATCGCTTTTAACCAGTTATCAATTCCCCCACGACGTAAGATACGATAAGCATCATCCAGACGACGACTCTCTTCTTGAGCCAATTGGATCTTATTAACTGTTTCATCGTATCTGGTGGTTGCCCAATACTTATTGGATACACTCAAGAGATTGACTGCTTCTCTAAAAGCGAAATTCCAATTAGACTTGCGTAATTCTTCTTCCACCTTCGCAAAAATTTCTTCTCCTTCTCCCCAGATACTGCGCCACTTTTCAATTCTTTCTTCTATCAGCCCATAAACCTGTACATTTTCAGGAACACGACGGGCTGTTTCGATGGCTCCTTCTAACTTACCCCGTTGAAATTCATTTTCAGCTATATCCAGGATAGCCACCGCCCATTCTTCTACATTACGATTAATTTCGTTTCTTAAGGGGTGATCGCTTGGCAGTGCTTCCACTAGGTTAATTGCCCGTAGGAAGCTATCTACTGTCCCTTGTTCTGCTTCCACCTGGGCGCAGTAGATCCGCTTGGATGCTGAAGCAATTGGCCAAAAAATACGAACACATTGGGGGGATTTTGGCAACCTCAACAACATGGATGTTGCTGCAAAACCAACGGTTCCAGAAACGATAATCAGAGCGATCGCCCAGAACTGCCAAGGAATTTGACTGGTTCGCAGAGCTATACGACCTAGTAGAGCGGTGTGATTTGCAGTAGTGCCTTGATTTGTCGATTGTTCCATAGTGCTACAGACTTTAAAAAGTCTCTCTTTCTCCTCATCAAACCATTCTATTATGCCTTGTGTCGGTAATTATGCTTAATTTTTTTGTCAAAACCCTAGACACAACAAGACTTAATGATAATGTAGCGCAAAGTCTTGGGTTTTTGATCGATCTCCGATGATAAAATAGAAACAGTCTCAGCCATAAATAATTATTAATTTTAGATTTTATACTATGTCCATATTTGATTGGTTTGCTAAACAAGAAAAGTCAGAACCCACTATCCAACAACAGCAGCAAGAACGGGAAATAGCCGATGGTTTATGGACTAAGTGCGAAGCTTGTGGGGCCTTAACCTATACTAAGGACCTTCAAGTTAATCAACTGGTTTGTACGGAATGTGGTCATCATTTTCGTGTGGAAAGTTCCGAACGCATTGCCCAGTTAATCGATAGAAATACCTGGAAACCCATCAACGAAAATCTTACCCCCACCGATCCCCTCAAATTCTGCGATCGCAAACCCTACAGCGATCGCATTCAGGACACCCAGGAAAAAACCGGGTTAGTTGATGCAGTGCAAACGGGAACAGGATTAATTGATGGTCTACCTTTGGCTTTGGGGGTGATGGACTTCCGCTTTATGGGTGGTAGTATGGGTTCTGTGGTAGGGGAAAAACTCTGCCGTCTTATTGAACACGCTACCTCGGAACGTTTCCCTGTGGTGATTATCTGTGCTTCTGGTGGGGCAAGGATGCAGGAAGGGATGTTAAGTTTGATGCAAATGGCTAAAATTTCTGGGGCCCTGGAACGTCATCGTAATGATAAGTTACTCTATATACCTGTTTTATCCCATCCTACCACTGGAGGAGTGACCGCAAGTTTTGCTATGTTGGGAGATATTATTTTAGCTGAACCCAACGCTACCATTGGTTTTGCCGGTCGACGGGTGATTGAACAAACTTTAAGGGAAAAATTACCGGATGGTTTCCAAAAGTCGGAATATTTATTAAAACATGGTTTTGTGGATGCCATTGTTTCCCGTACTCAACTGAAAAGAACTTTAGCTCAACTAATTAGTATTCATCAACCTTTTTTCCCTGTACTCCCTCCTCTTGATGTCAACCATAAACATCATCACGTAGAAGAGGTTGCCTTAAAAATAGATGGAAAACAGTTATCAATTGATAATTGATAATTGACATAGATCCCGTTATTAACGACGGGATCTAATTCGGTTGAGAACCTCTTATTGGGTGATTTCCACACTTGAATATACCTGCTTTTCCAATTATTCCCCCCTTTTTAAGGGGGGTTAGGGGGGATCGTAAGGGATCTCCTTTATCAGAAATCACCTTGAAATATTCAGTTAATTCGTTTGTGGATATTTCGATAATGATTATCAACTTAGGTTATCATGATAATGATCATCATTATAATAATTTACCAATGGTCAGTCAGTTAACTCAGTCTCCCTTGTCAATCGCCAACCCAGAAAAACTAGAGCGCATTCGTCACACTTGCGCCCACGTCATGGCAATGGCAGTACAAATCCTCTTTCCAGAGACAAAAGTTACCATTGGTCCCACTACAGATAAAGGTTTTTATTACGATTTTGATCGCCCACAACCTTTTGCCCCTGAAGAGTTGAAAAAAATTACCAAGCAAATGCGCTTTATTATTAAAGCTAATTTGCCGATTATTCGTGAAGAGATCACTAGAGAAGAAATGAAGGCGGAAATCGAACAGTTAGGGGAACCTTATAAACTAGAGATTTTAGATAGCATCCCTGAAGGAGAAACCATTACTCGTTATTACATCGGAAGTACCGACGGTGATGGATTGCCCAATGTAGGACAAAAGCTCAAAGATGCTTTACCGGAACCCTCCTCAATTAAACCTGTCAAAATTCCTTCTACGGTATCTTGGTGGGATCTTTGTGCAGGACATCATATTAACTATACAGGGGAGATTAACCCCAAAGCTTTCGCTTTAGAAAGCGTAGCTGGGGCATACTGGCGGGGAGATGAAACCAAAGCCCAATTACAACGTATTTATGGCACTGCTTGGGAAACCCCCGAACAATTAGATGCTTATTTAAAACAACGGGAAGAAGCTAAACGCCGAGATCATCGCAAACTAGGAAAAGAGCTAAAACTGTTTAGCATTCAGGAAAATGCTGGTGGTGGTTTGGTATTTTGGCATCCTCGCGGTGCAAAGATGCGCTACGTCATTGAAGATTATTGGCGCAAGGCTCATTTAGATGGAGGTTACGAACTCCTCTATACTCCCCACGTTGCTAACTTAGATTTGTGGAAAACATCGGGACATTTTGATTTTTATCGGGAAAATATGTTTGATTCGATGAAGATTGAGGAACAAGCTTATCAAATCAAACCCATGAACTGTCCTTTTCATGTTTTAACCTATAAAAATGAACTCCATTCCTATCGAGAATTCCCTTTACGCTGGGCAGAATTAGGGACAGTATATCGCTATGAACGTTCTGGGGTTCTACATGGTTTGATGCGGGTGCGGGGTTTTACTCAAGATGATGCTCATGTTTTCTGTTTACCCACACAAATTGCCTCAGAAATTCTCGGTGTACTCAATTTAACAGAGAAGATTCTTTCTGATTTTGGCTTTAAAGACTATGAAGTTAATCTTTCCACTCGCCCAGATAAATCAGTGGGAACAGATGAGGGTTGGGAGTTGGCAACTCAAGCTTTAGTAGAAGCATTAAATGGCAAGGGTTGGGACTATATTGAGGATAAGGGAGGCGGTGCTTTCTATGGTCCTAAAATCGATATCAAAATCAAGGATGCTATTGGACGGACTTGGCAATGTTCTACTATCCAGGTAGATTTTAACTTACCAGAACGCTTTGACATGGAATATGTAGCTGTGGATGGTTCTCGTCAACGTCCTATTATGATTCATCGGGCAATTTTTGGGTCTTTAGAGCGTTTTTATGGAATTTTAATCGAAAACTATGCAGGAGATTTTCCTTTATGGTTAGCACCTATCCAATTACGTTTGTTACCAGTTAGTGAAGCACAAATAGAATATGGGGAAACTGTGGTTGCTACCCTAAAACAGGCTGGTTATCGGGTAGAAATAGACTGCACGGGGGAACGTTTGGGCAAACAAATACGTAATGCTGAACTAGAGAAAATTCCTGTGGTGGCCATAGTTGGAAAAAAAGAAGTTGAAACTCAAACTTTGAGTATTCGTACTCGCCAACAAGGAGATATTGGGACTATGACTTTGACTGAGTTGAAGGAAAGTTTCAAGAGTGCGATCACTAATAAGGCGAATATTTAGCTTCTTCGGCAAGAAGCCCCACGCTGTATTTTCCAAAAAAACACCGACAAATCAGCGTGGGATGAATTGCCGTCCGAAATTACTCGTTAGGACGAGTTTGATTTTCAATGTATTTTCTGAGAGTAGAAATAGTTACACCACCACAAGAAGCTATGAAATAAGAACTATTCCAGAAAACCTCTTTCCAATAAAATTTATTGATTTGCTCTGGAAATTCCTGCCTTAATTTACGACTAGAGACACTTTTAAAATTATTGACAAACTTGCTTAACTCCGTAGTGCAGCTTAGCAAAAATAATCCACCAGTCACTTATGATCTTTAAAGCCCTTAAATTTCCAAACGAACGGCTTAGCAAAATGTTGATTAAAGTAATCAATAAAATTGAGAATTTTTTGGGATAGTTCTTCAGTTGAACGGACAGTAATTCTTTTGAGTAAACGCCGGACTAAGATCGAAAACCAACACTCAATTTGATTAAGCCACGATGTATGTTTGGGAATATAAACAAAGCGAATTCGATGAGATTCATCTGATAAAAAATCTGCTCTGCTGTCCATAGATTGCAAAATCCCCTCCTTTCCTTTTCTCCCCAAATCAATAGTAATTCCACAGCTTTCTGCTACTAATTTGACTAAGCTTTCCGATTTATGAGTGTTGAGTTGATCTACAATAAAAATCCATTCTGCTTTTTCATCAATCTTAATCGTTCTCTGGATATGTTCAGAAAAATCTTGTTCTGTTCTTGTCGGTCCAATAGAGGGACTAACAACTTTTCCTCTTGCCACATCCCAGTTCGCAATCAAGCTTAAAGTTCCGTGTCTTTCATATTCAAATTCGATTTTTTCTACTTGTTTAGGCTTGATTCTTTTGTTCGGAAATAATCTCTCAAGAGCTTGAATCCCTGTCATTTCATCTGTACTAATTAAATGAATTCCTTGTTCTAACAAAGTTTTAGCTTCTTGATGAAGTTCACAGATATATTTGACTTGCTTTTTAAATTTTAAGGGATCATCAATTTTGGCATTTAACCAGTAACGAACGAGATGTGGTTGTAATGTCGCTTCTTTTTAAAAAACGCCCCACACTACGGGGGGAAATCTTTTCGACAATTCCTCTTTTTATGGCTTCATCCGCCAACTCTGAAGGTGTCCAATGGCTCACTGGTCTGTCTGATTTTTCACATTCTTCACAAGCGATCTCTACAATCTGGACTACTTGTTCGACCGTAAAGGATTTTGTTGTTCCAGGTCTTGGGCGATCGCTTAAAATTCCTTTGATCAAGACCATTAATGCTTTCTCCGTTACCTGTTGTTCTTCGGCGGCACTCAGTTTTTCTCTCTCCTCAAACCATCGCGATCGCCACTGACGCACTTGTACTCGGTCTAATTCTAATCTTCGACTAATCGAACTATTGCTCTCTCCTGATGCTGCGGCTAAGATTAGCTTGGCTCGTCTAACAAGGCGATAGGGGTTTGTTGTCCCTCTCACTATTTGTTGGAGTACTGTTTTCTGTAGGTTGGAGAGGTTAATTGGCAATGCTTTTATCATGGACATCAACTTCGAGATTCTTCCGTTAGTTTCATTGAAACACATTGTCGTGGCTAGTCACGAAAGTTTCTGTAAAAATCTGGTGGATTACTTTCGCCAAGCTGCACTAGTCCATTGATTAAAATAGACTTAACTACTGTACCTGCTGAGATTTTTTCTCTAACATCTATTCCTAATTTATTATTAATTATTTTGACTATTCCTATTTCATCAATTAAACCAGCTACTATCCCTAAATGGTCTAAATTTTTAACTTGTATTTCTTCTAAATAAGACATTTTTCGCTCTTTTTTTACAGAGGAAACAACTTAAACAATTATCCCACTTTTTTGTCTTCAAGAGCTTAAGCAATTATACTTAATTATTAACCCCAGGCTTGTAGTATTTAATGCTACTTTTTGAAGTGCGGAATCTGGGTTGAACATCAAGTTGGTACTGAAAGCTATAGGGAATGGTTTCTGGGTCTCCTACTATGAGCAGATAATAAGGCATTTTGTCAGGATCGGCAGGACCGGGCCCTACTCCATGACGGGCCAGAAACTTACTTTTTGTCTCTCCTGGACGATAGCCCTTGACTCCCCTGTATTCTTGATAGTAATGCTCATGGTTCTGGGTGGCTTGCTGTTGGCGATGCTCTAATAGTTCTTTGAGGGCTTCGAGAATGGCGGGATCGATATCATGAGGGAAAATTACTCCCCATCCCGTTTCTGCCAAGTTTTTGGGATCTATTCCCTCCATCGGAGCAAAATTAGCGTCTAGTGCAGCTTGGCGAAAGTAATCCACCAGATTTTTACAGAAACTTTCGTGACTAGCCACGACAATGTGTTTCAATGAAACTAACGGAAGAATCTCGAAGTTGATGTCCATGATAAAAGCATTGCCAATTAACCTCTCCAACCTACAGAAAACAGTACTCCAACAAATAGTGAGAGGGACAACAAACCCCTATCGCCTTGTTAGACGAGCCAAGCTAATCTTAGCCGCAGCATCAGGAGAGAGCAATAGTTCGATTAGTCGAAGATTAGAATTAGACCGAGTACAAGTGCGTCAGTGGCGATCGCGATGGTTTGAGGAGAGAGAAAAACTGAGTGCCGCCGAAGAACAACAGGTAACGGAGAAAGCATTAATGGTCTTGATCAAAGGAATTTTAAGCGATCGCCCAAGACCTGGAACAACAAAATCCTTTACGGTCGAACAAGTAGTCCAGATTGTAGCGATCGCTTGTGAAGAATGTGAAAAATCAGACAGACCAGTGAGCCATTGGACACCTTCAGAGTTGGCGGATGAAGCCATAAAAAGAGGAATTGTCGAAAAGATTTCCCCCCGTAGTGTGGGGCGTTTTTTAAAAAGAAGCGACATTACAACCACATCTCGTTCGTTACTGGTTAAATGCCAAAATTGATGATCCCTTAAAATTTAAAAAGCAAGTCAAATATATCTGTGAACTTCATCAAGAAGCTAAAACTTTGTTAGAACAAGGAATTCATTTAATTAGGGTTTGCTGAATAAAAGCAAAACCCTATTCTTTAAAAGGTTACACCCATATTCGCGATCGCAAAAAAGATCAGCTTTGTCGGCTACAAACCGCTATAATTGGTAGAAACACCTCCCAGTTGTTGGTCAAGAACAAATGTATCGAAAAGAGGAGCAACCTTTACCGCCCCCAGAAAAATTTGAATTACCTTTCGAGGGCAAATTGTCCCCCAATAATCGTTGGGTAATCATGGCAGAGTTGATACCTTGGGATGATTTTGAGGAAGAATATGCTAAACTTCTTTCAGCAGAAAAAGGTGCGCCAGCCAAACTATTTAGAATGGCATTAGGGACATTAATTATTAAGGAAAAATTAGGAACAAGTGATAGAGAAACTATAGAACAGATTAGAGAAAATCCCTATCTACAATACTTTATAGGTTTAAATTGTTATCAACAAGAGCCACCACTGGAATCTTCAATGCTAGTTCATTTTAGGAAAAGAATTGATGGAGAATTGATAAACAAAATCAATAAAAAAATAGTAAAAAGAGAAATAGACAAGAGTGATAAAGAAGTAAAAAAAAAGGATTGTCTCCAAGAAAAAGGAGAAAAAATAAAAAATAAAGGTAAACTAATTTTAGATGCGACTTGTGCGCCAGCAGACATCAAATACCCAACGGATTTAGGCATATTAAATCAAGCCAGAATTGAGACAGAAAGAATAATAGATAATCTTTATAAACCATTAAGAGTAAAATTGAGAAAAAAGCCGAGAACTTCTAGAATAATTGCTAGAAAGGAATACTTAAAAGTAGCTAAAAAACGAAAAGTATCTTATCAAGAAAGAAGAAAAGCTATCGGGAAACAGTTAAAATACCTTAAGAAAAATTTAGGAAATATAGAAGACTTAATTCAAGCTGGGGCTTCCCTGGAAAATCTGAGTAAAAGACAGAAAAATTGTCTAGAGACTATCAAAAAAGTTTATGAACAACAACAGTCAATGTGGGAGAATAAGACCCAGAGTGTTCCTCAAAGAATTGTAAGTTTAACTCAACCGCATATTCGTCCAATAGTGAGGGGAAAAGTAGGAAAACCAATAGAGTTTGGAGCTAAACTCTCAGTAAGCTGTGTAGATAACTATGTGTTTCTAGACAAAATAAGTTGGGAAAACTTCAATGAATCTTGTCATTTAAAAGAACAAGTAGAAAAGTATAAAGAAACGTTTGGCTATTATCCCGAATCCGTCCATGTAGATAAAATTTATCGAACTAGGGAAAACAGAAATTGGTGTAAGGAAAGAGGGATAAGAATCAGTGGTCCGAAGTTAGGAAGACCTCCGAAAAATGTCAGTGAAGAAGAAAAGAAACAAGCCCACTCCGATGAATGCTTCCGTAATGCTATTGAGGGAAAGTTTGGACAAGCTAAACGAAGATTTAGCCTAAATCTCGTGATGACAAAACTCCCTGAAACCTCCATTACATCTATTGCTATTACATTTTTATTTGTCAATCTTTCTAAACTTCTGAGGCAGTTTTTGTCGCTTTTTTTGTCCTTATTTACTAATAATAGAACAGGGGAACTCATCAAACCGCCTTTCATTAATTTTGATTATACTTTAAACAATTTTTATGTACTAAAACTTATTGATTTGTCAGAAAATTCTTGGTCAAAAGTGGCATAAATTTTGGAGAAACTTTTTCAGCAAACCCCAAATAGCTTGACGGCGTTTTTTCGGATCTTTTTCTTGCAATTCGTCAAGCAATGTTTCAACTTCATCTCCACTGGGAATACGGGTTGTTTTTTGAATGGCAACAACATCTTCTGAATCTGGTGTTTCCAACGTTACTTCTGGATCCATTTGCGATTCAATTTGATTGTTATCATATGAAAACAATGGAGTTTTAGGTTCTGGTTTGTTGTTATGATCCTCATAATTTTCATCAAAGTTGGTGCTTGTTGTTGTATTGGACTTTGGATAAAAAACAATTGTTAGCGTAAATTTTACGCTAAACATATCTCCAGAGCTAAAATAGATAATTAAGGTGATTTTAAAAACTCTCTTTCCATCTTTTTAGGGGATTTTAAATATTAAATAGCTTCATTCAGTTTCGGTTCCAATATAGATATCTAAGTAGCTTTCAGTTAGAGATTGAATGACTCGTTCTAATTCATCAATGAGATTTCTTCTAGTGAGTTTTTCTACAGCATCAATATGAGCAGAACTTCCGGCTCGTCCTAAATATTTATATTTGGTTTTTTTCTCATTATTAGTGGCCATAGGAAAAATTGATTCAGCAGCCTGTAGTTTATAATACCAGTAGATTGTTCCCTTTCCATTAACCTGATAACGAATAATATGACAATTAGCTGGTGCTACTTCCCCTTCCCGTTCAATTTTCTTTATTTTCTGTTTAAGAGAGCGAATTAGACTCTTAATTTGTTTGGCTCTCAGGTGGACATCTTGACTGGTCTTAAGTTCGGAATGTGATGACATTAGCCTTAACTGTAACAAACAACCTCTTTTGATGTTAGCGTATATATTCCGCTAATTTATAAGGTAATAAATTTTAAAAATGACCAAAAATGAAACGGCTACGTCTGTCGAGGAATTCCTGGTGTGGAGGTCTAACCTCTTCCAAGGACTAAAAGCTAGAAAAGAAACTATTATAGAATTACTCGATGCCCTCTCCAGTAACCAACAAGCTCACTCAGTCGTTGAATTGTCTCTCAATCCTTTATTTAGAAGAGATTATAACAGTTTATATAGAGGAATTCAAGAGTTTTTACCCACTCAAACTGACCCTAATTATGAACAGAGAATTGAGACTTTATTTTCAGCGGTATCGAGAACAATTCCTCCCACTTCAAAACATTATAACTTATTTGGTATTGACACAACTCCCTGTCCACGACCGTTTGCCGAAACGTTAGCGGATAAAACCTTTATTCATTACCCCAATCCAATTAAGGGAAATAAACCCATTAATATTGGACATTGTTATTCCGTTATCTGCGCTTTACCTGACCAAATAGACACAGAAAAAGTCCCTTGGGCTGTCCCCTTATCAGGAGAGCGAGTCCCCTCTAAACATAAAGGAGTAAATTAAGGCAATCAACAACTAAAAAAAATCTGGCAAAGTTCTTTATTTTCTGATAAATTATCTGTCTTAGTGGCTGATAGTGACTACAGCCAAAAGGATTTTATTGGGGAACAAGTTAAGCATGAAGACGTAGTTACTATTACAAGAGTTAGAAGTGACCGAGTTTTTTATCGTCAATTTATTCGGGACCCAAATCAAGCCAAAACTTCGGGACATCCCCGTTGGTATGGGGATAAATTTGACCTTAAAGATGACCAAACTTGGACTGAACCTGATGAAGTTCATCATGTTCCCTTTACAACGAAAAAAGGTCGTCAATTAACAGTGACTATTTCGGGATGGAAACAGATGTTAATGAGAGGAACTAAAAACTATAAAATGAACAATCACCCCTTTACTTTACTCCAGATTGTTGTCAGAGCTCAAGAAAGAAATAGTATTTGGAAACCTATGTGGCTTATTGTTATTGGTTCTCGGCGCGATGAGTTAAGTTTAGTTGATTGTTATCAGTGTTATCGACAACGTTATGACATGGAACATCTTTTTCGATTTGGTAAACAAAGATTATTGATGACATCTTATTTAACTCCCGATGTACATCATGAAGAAAATTGGTTTAAACTAACACTTCTTTCTTCTGTAAATTTGTGGGCTGCCAGAAAATTAGCTGTGGTTTTACCCCGTGATTGGGAACAGTATTTGAAGACTAATAAATCCATCAAAATCACCCCTAGTCTAGTTCAAAGAGACTTTTCAAGAATAATTACGACCTTGGGGACTTTCGCCAAATTTCCCAAACGTCGAGGTTTTTCTTCCGGACGTATTAAAGGTTACAAAAAAGCCCCACGAACTCGTCATGATGTTATCAAGAAAGGGAGCAAAAAATCAACTGAAAACTTAAAAGCTCCTTAGTTTTCCTCAGAATCTATAGATTAGCCCTATTTGTCAGCCAATTTTATTGACTGATACAGAGCCGATATTTTGGGATTTTAGTTCAGCGTAAAATATACGCTAACAAACTTTTTTTGTCCAAAGTCCAATGAATAAGAACATACTCTTTTAAACTGGGACAAGTTTGATAATCACTGAATTTTTGACCTCTATCAAATGCTTCTGTTGATTTCGATAATACCTCTATTATCAAAAGAGGATAAAGAATAAAATCATCTGTATTATTAATCTCCCTTTCATCACAAACAACTGCAATATCTGGATAATAATAACAATTTGCTTCTTCCAATCTAACCTTAATATCTGAATTTAAAACAAGACAAGGACTATTTTCTAAATGATTACCGAGAATCATAGTCAAATTACTTGCTAAAACAATATGAGACTTTTTTGCCCCTACCATTGCATAAACTTGTCCCTTTCGGTATTCATGTTTGATAGGACTAACTCTTTCTCCCTCTAAATATGTTTCTGGAGATATATAAAAAAATTGATTATTTGTTATCATAATTGATGTATTAGTTTCTACCCCTGCATAAGTCCCCATCTGAGTTAATTATACTCTATATTTATTATGTCTATGTCGAGACAAGAGCAATTAAAGATCCTTGGATAATTGTAGGGTGTATTAGCGTAGCGTAATACACCAAAAAACCTAATATTACTGCGTTACGGCCTAAAAAAATGGTAGCTTATTCCAATTACAAACAACTCCAGTAAACCTAATACAGACTAATGGATTGTTTTTACTAAAATGGTGGGTTACGACGGATTATTATCTTCTTATTATTACCTAAATTATAGCCGTCTAACCCACCCTACATTCTGAAAGATTCTTTTTTCTCCGAACTCCGAACTCCGAACTCCGAACTCCGAACTCCGAACTCCGAACTCCGAACTCCGAACTCCGAACTCATTTCTCTTCAATTTTCCCCTCTGCATCATGCACAATACTCCTTAAATTATCCAGGGTATTACTATCAACATCTTGCCATAAACCTCTTTGATTTGCTTCTAATAATCTTTCCGCCATATCTCGCAACGCCCAAGGATTTTTTTCTTGAATAAATTGTTGCACCGTTTCATCAAATAAATAAGCTTCTGCTACTCCTTGATACATAAAATCCTCCACACAGTTTGCTGTTGCATCATAAGCAAATAAATAATCAACCGTTGCTGACATCTCAAACGCCCCTTTATAACCATGTCTCATCACCCCTTTAATCCATTTTGGGTTAATTACCCTGGAACGATATACCCTAGCAATCTCTTCTTTTAATCGTCTAACCTTGGGATGAGCAGCAATAGCATTATCTCCAAAATAAGTCTCAGGATTTTTACCCGTTAACGCTCTCACAGCGACGGTTAAACCACCTTGAAACTGATAATAGTCATCGGAATCTAAAAGATCATGTTCTCGATTATCTTGGTTATGTAAGACAATTTGTAACTGTTTTAAACGTCTCTCAAATACTTCAGGAACTCCACGACCAACTCCATTTTGATCATAAGCGTAACAACTCCAATTAATGTAAGCATTTGCCAAATCTTGCTCATTTTGCCAATTTTGTGCCTCAATTAATCCCTGTAAACCAGCACCATAAGCACCAGGTTTTGAGCCAAAAATTCGATAACCAGATTTCAATTTTGCTTGTTCTTCCGTTAACCCCTGTTGCTGCCAAAATGCCTTTTCTTCCTCCACCTTTGCTGCTAAGGGATTAATACTTTTTGATTCTTCCAAGCTTGACACATCTTTGATAACTTTGTACAATAACTGTAGTAAGTTAGGGAAACTATCTCTAAAAAATCCCGATACCCGTACCGTTACATCCACACGGGGTCGCCCTAACACCGATGGTTTAAGTATTTCATAATCTACCACCCGACGAGATAACCCATCCCAGATCGGCTGTACTCCTAATAAAGCCAATACCTGGGCAATATCATCACCTCCGGTGCGCATAGTAGAAGTCCCCCAGATGGAAATAGCGAGGGTTTGGGGGTATTCTCCGTTATCTTGAGTATAACGCTCAATGAGGGTTTCTGCTGCTTTTCTACCCACATCCCAAGCGGTTTGGGTGGGTATAGCGCGGATATCCACAGAATAAAAGTTGCGTCCGGTGGGTAGAACTTCTGGCCTACCTCTGGTGGGTGCGCCAGATGCACCGCTAGGGACATATTTTCCGTTTAAACCTCTCAATAAGTTAGTGATTTCTTGGGGGGTTTCATAGAGGTTTGGCAGTAAAAAAGTTTTGCTCCAGTTTAGTTCTTTTTGGGTACAAGGTAAATGATTAAACTGTTCAATGTTATCACTATTAATAAGGTTTTCTACTAGGGTTTGAGCGTAAGTTTCTAAGACTTCAATAACATCCCCAATAATACGACACTGTTTTAAATTAAAACAAATTTCTTCAGGTATTATTTTAGATGAGTTTGCATAAGAGAATGATTCCTCTAAGTTAGCAGTTAAGGGATTAACATCTAAGTTAAAATCTGTTGCTAGTGCTGTAATTAAACCCATTCTATCTAAACTAGGATAACGAGTAATAGAGATAACTAAATCTCTTAACTGTGTATCTTTGGGACAACTTCCTAGAATATGTAAACCGTCCCTTATTTGTGCTTCTTTTAGTTCACATAAATAACCGTCAGCAATAGTTAGAAATTGAGACAAACTATCATTATTTATGCTATTTATTCCTAAGTCTTGATTGAGATTGGTTTCTGTAACTAAACTGGTGATGCGATCGCCGATTATTTTTAGTCGTTTGGGGTCTAAAGTTTGTGCTTCGTAATATTCATCTATCAATGTTTCTAACTGTTCTAAATTACCGTATAATTCTGCACGGGTTAAAGGAGGTGTTAAATGGTCTAAAATCACCGCATGGGAACGACGTTTTGCCTGGGAACCTTCCCCTGGATCATTAACAATAAAAGGATAAAAATTAGGAATAGTTGCTAAGGTTATTTCTGGATAACAAGTTGATGACAAAGCCAAACTTTTACCTGGTAGCCATTCTAAGTTACCATGTTTACCAACATGGATAATAGCTGCTGCCTGAAAATGATGTTTTAACCAATAATAATAAGCTAGATAATGGGGGGTGGGTTCTAAGTCTGGTGCATGGTAATTTAAACTAGGGTCAAAATCATAACCTCTAGAGGGTTGAATACCAATAAAAATATTACCTAATTGAATACCAGAAATAGGATAAGAGGTAACATTATTAACTTCAGGAATATCACCCCAACGCTGTGTAATCTCTTGTTGAGTTTCTAGGGGTAAGGTTTGAAAATATTGTTCATATTCTGAACAAGAAATAGATTGATTAACGGGACGTAACTCTTTACTTTCGGGATCATTGGTAATACCTTGGGTTAATCTTTGTATTAGTTCATTTCCTGTTCTTGGTATATCTTTAATACTGTAACCTTCCTCTTGTAATGCTTGTAAAATATTGATACAACTTGCAGGAGTATCTAAACCAACACCATTAGCTATTCTGCCATCTTTATTAGGATAATTAGCTAAAATCAGAGCAATTTTTCTTTCTTTAACTGGAGTATGATTAAGCTTAATAAAATTAGCAGCTAACTCGCTAACAAAATTAAGTCTATCTTCTACAGATTCATAAACAATGACATCGGTTTCTAACTGCTCATTCCAGGTTTTTACTGACTTAAAAGAAACAGCACGAGTGATTATTTTACCGTCAACTTCCGGTAAAGCAATATTCATGGCTACATCTCTAGGATTTAATCCTTGAAAGCTATCCAACCACTGTTCTTTTGTGCCACTACTAAAGATAACTTGTAAGATAGGGATATCTAATATTTGCCATAAATGACTACAAGAATTATCATCTATTTTACCCAAAGAGAAACTGGTTGTATTCAAGATTAACGGGATAGGATGATCCGATAGAGACTGACAATAATCAATCAATTTATTTTGAACATCCAGATCCCGTAAAGAAGAGATAAAAAGAGGAATAGGATTAATTTGTTTCTCAAATAAACTTTTACATAAAGCATCAATAGGTTGTAAATTTCCGGCTAAATAATGGGAACGATAAAAGAGAATAACAATATTAGCAAAATCAGTCTTATTTTCGAGATTGTTCTTATATACACCAAAATCAGGAACAATAGTCGGTTCAACAGGATTATAATTAGTTTGCCAACAAAGATCCGAAATAAATTTTAAACCATTTAACCAATTTTCTTGACCACCTTGAGTTAAATAACGCCATAATTTATGACTGTGTGAAAAAGTAACAGTAGAATGACTCATTAACGTTTCATCTAAATTGTCATCCCCAGGTAAAATAAAGAGTGTAACCTCATTTAACTCAGCAACTTCTTTGATAACTTCCAACCCGTAAGGCCAATAAGATCGACCCCCCAATAATCGTAAAATAATAACTTTAGACTGGGATAAAACTTCTTCAGCATAAGTATCAATACTTAATTGCTGTTGTAATTGGAGAATATTTGTAGCACGTATTGCAGGAAAATGATCCGGCAAAAAAGGCAAACAAGTAGCTAAACTTTGAATATCTGTATCTGCTGAGCTTAAAAAGATGATTGGGGCCGAGTTTTGTTCGATAAAGATAACTCCCTCTTGCTCAGCACTCCAACCTCCAGGTGTAGCAGCTATACGGTGCATTACAACTCCTTAACATTTAAAGAAAATCAATTTTCAGGATAGGATAGGAAAACGGAGAGATTCTATTCAAGGATTATGTCTCTTTTCCTCTAGCCTTGTCCAATGTGATGAATCCTGTTTCAAAGTCTATTTTACGTCGAACTTTACCTATAAGTATATTCGAGAAACTTTGTTCTCTTTGGCGAGAGCTAATGGAGATAGAAGGTTCTTCGGCAATATTACTCAATGATTCCATAATATACCCAGAAATAACAGATATTTCTGAAATTTTAGGGGCAAAAAAATTCTATCTGCTGCTATCTTCCCAATTATGTGCCTTATTGCAAGGTACACTTAACGATTCTTCCCTATCTTATCAGGTTATTATTACTTGCGATCCCCAAGCGATCGCAGAGTTTACCCACAAGTTAGAGCAGCACCTCGATAATAGCTCTCCTTGGCGTAAGCGATTGATTCCCTACATAGAACCCCATTTACCCCAATCAAACCCCCTAGAAACCCATTTTAACAGCCGTCTGTGGAATATTTTAGTACCTGAGTTCTCGGAAACTTCAGACGTGATGTACGAGGGACTGAGAACTTGTGAACCAGTAGAAGAAGCATTGCGTCAACAAGTTGCTCAAGAAAGGTTATTAAATCAATTAATTGGTCAAATTCATCAAAGTTTAGAATTATCAGTTATTTTAGAAACAGCCGTCAGGGAATTACGCAGTTTTTTAGAGGTTGATCGTCTATTTATCTATAAATTTAGAGAAAAATATCTCTCAACATCTGAGTCAGAGAAAATACAAAATCTAGGTGGTTTAGTAACCTACGAATCAAGGGTTTCTCAAAGTATTCCTTCTTTATTAAATGTTGTCGCCGAAGACGTTTGTTTTGCTACTATACCCGAATATCAACATAAATATCGTCAAGGGGAAATTGTTGCTATTGAAGATGTAGAAAGACAATATTCAGCATCCTTATGTTTAAGTCAATTTTTAGAAAAATATTGGATACTCTCAAAATTAATTGCTCCTATTATAGTCGAGGGTGAATTATGGGGACTATTAATTGCTCATCAATGTTTCAAAAAAAGACAATGGTTAGAGAGTGAAAAAGCCTTTTTAGGACAGATAGGAGAACATTTAGCTGTTGCTATTTATCAAGCACAATTATATGCTCAAGTACAAGAACAAAAAAATACTTTTGAACAGCGAGTGATTGAAAGCACCCAAGCACTGCGAGATACCTTAATTGCTTCCCAAGCAGCAAATCATTCTAAAAGCGAATTTTTGGGTAATATGAGTCATGAACTACGCACTCCTTTAACTTGTATTATTGGTTTATCTGGAACCCTATTACATTGGTCACAGGAAGGCTTAAACTTGCCCGTAGATAAACAAAGGAAATATCTAGATACCATTCAAAATAGTGGCAAGCATTTGCTAGATATGATCAATGAAATTCTAGAATATTCTAACTTACAATCCGGTAAGTATGTATTATCTGTTCGATATTTTTCCTTGACAAAAGTAGCTAAAAATGTTATGCAAAGAGTCAGTGATGAATCAGAACATCGTCGCATTAATTTGGAACTAGATTTACAAATAGAACCCCAGAAAGATAGCTTTTCTGCTGACCCGGAAAGGGTACAACAAATACTTTATCATCTACTCAATAATGCTTTAAAATTCACATCAAAAAATGGAAAAGTTACCTTAAGAGTTTGGTTAGAAAAAAATCAACTTTGCCTGGAAGTAGAAGACACGGGAATTGGTATAGAAGAAGAAAAAATACCCTTATTATTTGAGTCATTTCAACAACTAGAAAACTCTCGTAGACGAGTTTATGGTGGCACAGGATTAGGGTTAGCATTAACTAAACAATTAGTAGAACTTCATGGAGGAACTATTGAAGTAGAATCTATCATTAATAAGGGTTCTACTTTTACTGTCAGAATTCCTAGTCAACCCCAAAATAAAGCAAAATTAGTCAGTCAATCAGAAAAAAATCAAGCTTTATTTACAAAAAATAAGACCATAGTTCTAGTAGAAAGCAATGAAGAGATTGCTACCTTAATTGGGGAATTATTAACAGCAGCAAATTATCATTTTATTTGGTTAATGGATGGAACAAAAGTTATTAAAAAGATTGAACTACTTGAACCATCAGCAGTTATCTTAGATAAAGAACTATCGAAGATTATTGAAATTAACGATTCCTTGAAACAATACCCAGAAACTAAAGACACAAAAGTTTTAATATTAAGAAATGAAATTACTTCAAAGGAATGGACAGAAATTTCTAAAATGGGCATAGATGACTATTTAATTAAACCCATTCAACCGAATCTTTTATTAAAGCGAGTTAATGCTTTAATTTTTAACAATAATGAATCGTAAATTAAGTAAACAGTTATCAGTTATCAGTTACCAGTTATCAGTTATCAGTTATCAGTTATCAGTTACCAGTTATCAGTTAAAGAGTTAAATTTTGTCTTATGCTCATTCCAGAATCTAGTTTAATTGTCTCTTGTCAAGCACCAGTTGATTCTCCATTATTTGAGCCAAAAATGATTGCTGCTATGGCTAAAGCTTCTATTAATCAAGGGGCAAAAGGAATCAGAATTAATACCCCCGATCATGTTAAAGAAGTGAGAAAAGAATTACCCAATACTCCTATTATTGGACTGTGGAAACAAGATTATTCAGGGTATGATATTTATATAACACCCTGTTATCAAGATGCAGTGGCGATCGCAGAAGCAGGGGCAGATATTATTGCCATCGATGGCACTCTAAGACAACGTCCCGGAGGAGAAAAATTAGCCGATTTAATTGACAATATTCACCAAAAATTAGGAAAATTAGTAATGGCTGATGTTGATACCATAGAAAGTGCTATAGCCTCAGCGAAAGCAGGGGCTGATTTTGTGGGAACTACCCTTTATGGGTATACCAAAGAAACAGAAAACTTTAACCCTCCAGGATTTTCCCTATTAGAAGAAATGAGTCAAAAATTAAAGGTTCCTATTATTGCAGAAGGGGGAATATCTACCCCAGAAAATGCCAAAAAAGCCCTAGAATATGGTGCTTATTCCGTTGTGGTAGGAACCGCAATTACAGGAATTGATTTAAAAGTAAAAGCTTTTCAAGCAATGTTTAAATAAGCAAAAGATTATGGATTCTAATCAATTACCACCCAGTTATCGACGGTTTCCCAAAGTTCCTGTAGATCGCCGTGCCTATGCTTTTTTACTCGACTTTGTAACAGTATTGTTTCTGAGTTCTTTTTTTAAAGGATTGGTTAAAGACCTAGTTTTCCTGGTGATTTGGTTAATTTTACGGGTAATTGTTGTAGAAAAAAATAAAGGTCAAAGTTTAGGAAGTTGGTCTTTTGATATTAAAGTTATTGATCTTAGATTTCTACGAGTTCCTGGGTTAAAAGAACTAACCAAACGAGAAGCCATTTTAGGATTTGCTGCTATGTTAGCAATGGTGGGATTAAACATTAATTTTAAGAATGGTCTATCCATGTTAATCTTTATCACTCCCCTAATTATTGATTGTGGGCTGGCTATCGGGGATGAAGAATATAATCAAGCCTTTCATGATAAAATTAGCAACACCATTGTTATTCAGACTAAGCGTGGGTTTTCCTTAGATTTGCGCCTCAAGAAACTCTGGAAAATTATCAAAGAAAAAATACAAAGTCGTCAAAAGCAACAACCAAGGTATCGGGATGATTATTACTACGACGATTACGACGACTACGATGATCAATATTGAATCAGTTACCAGTTAGCAGTTACCAATATACAAACTCCGAACCCCGAACTCCGGACTCCGAAAAAATATTATATTTTTTTCATAAAGTTTTGTAAACTAGAGTTTAACACATAGACATTGATAGAAACTCATGACAACCCTTACCCGCGTTGAACGCAGTCTTGTGATCGGCCATATTTTATCGATGGCCTTTGGTTTAGCAGGATTATTGTTAGTATTGCCCCATCCCGATTTTATTGCTAGTTTACCGCCCATCGGCAAAACTGCCTTTGCTTGGTCTATGGCTGGCGGTGGCGTAATGTATATGTTGTTAGGAATGTCGGCAGTTGCCGTCTATGCTTATCGTACCTTGGGGGTATGGCATTCGTTGGGCTTTATGTTACCGGCCTTAGCAATTTCCTTAACCAGTGAATTACTAGGAACCAGTACAGGGTTTCCCTTTGGTCACTATCGCTATTTAACAGGGTTAGGCTACAAAATTGCTGGCTTAGTTCCCTTTACCATCCCCTTATCTTGGTTTTATTTAGGATTTAGTGCTTATTTAATTGCCCGTGCAGGATTAAATAATAAAATTTCTCAGAATTGGCTGAAAATGGTTGCTTCAATCACTTTGGGTGCCATCTTCTTAACTGCTTGGGATTTTGTCTTAGATCCAGCCATGAGTCAAACAACCTTGCCCTTTTGGGTTTGGGAACAACCCGGGGCGTTTTTTGGAATGCCTTATCAAAACTTTGCTGGATGGTTCGGCACAGGTGCCGTATTTATGACCGTTGCTACCTTAATTTGGAAGGTTAAACCCTTTAATTTTCCTCAAAGCAACTTAGGAGTACCTTTAGCTATCTATGTCAGTAATTTTGCCTTTGCTATGATCATGAGTTTAGCGGCCGGCATCTATATCCCTGTTTTATTAGGGTTAATCGTCGGTTTACTTCCCGTGTTGGTGTTGTATCGTTTAGCTGATAGCCAAACAGATGCTAATATCTCCGAAAATCTCGTCAAGGTGTCATTCAATAATGGATAATTGACAAGGAATCATGGATCATGGAGTCTTCTATTTTGTTGAATGATACGGTTATCGCTGTTATTTCTCTGTCTGTGTTACTGTTTCAAGGAACAGCAACCCTTATTTTGTTGTCCCGTCTGCTCAAAGGGGCGATCCGTCGCCCACCCCTAAAACCTCAATCAGCCGACCCTGAAATGTTGGGTAAAGTGAGTGTGGTGGTTCCCACCCTCAACGAAGCAGAACGCATTACACCCTGTTTAGAGGGGTTAGGACAACAAACTTATGAAGTACGAGAAATTATTGTTGTTGACAGTAATTCTCAAGATGGAACTCAAGAACTGGTGAAAAACGCAGGACTAAGCGATCCTCGTTTTCGCCTGATCACCGATGATCCTTTACCTTCGGGATGGGTTGGCCGCCCTTGGGCTTTACATAATGGCTTTTTATATAGTTCTCCTCGTAGTGAGTGGGTATTGGGCATCGATGCCGATACCCAACCCCAACGGGGGTTAGTAGCTAGTTTAGTTAGGGCGGCGGAGGAAGAGGGTTATGACATGGTATCGTTGTCCCCTCAGTTTATCCTCAGAGATGCTGGGGAATGGTGGTTACAACCGGCTTTATTGATAACCTTATTGTATCGTTTTGATTCGGCTGGGGTGAGAAACCAAAAACCAGAGAGAGTGATGGCTAATGGTCAATGTTTTCTCTCCCGTCGTTCTGTTTTAGAAGCATTGGATGGTTATAGCTGCGCTTCTGGTTCTTTTTGTGATGACGTTACTCTAGCCCGTGAAGCTGCGAAACAGGGCTTTAAGGTGGGATTTTTGGATGGGAAGAACTTAATTCGGGTGAGAATGTACGAAGGTGTCCAAGAAACCTGGAAAGAATGGGGGCGATCGCTGGATCTTAAAGATGCTGCTTCCACTTCTCAAGTTTGGGGTGATTTCACTTTATTATTATTGACTCAAGCTTTACCTTTATTATTGTTAATTGTTTTAGCTAGTTTGTGGTTGGTTGGGGAGCATTTTCTCCTTTTACAACTGGCGATCGCCTTAAATATTCTCTTAGTTATTATTCGTTTTGCCTTATTATTTGCTGTTTTTCCTTCCTATTACAAAGATAAGTCTTTATTAGTTAGATCATTATTATTTTGGTTATCTCCTTTGGCCGATCCTCTAGCAGTGTTGAGAATCTTTTTATCCTCTTTACAAACCCCGAAACAATGGCGAGGAAGAAGTTATGGTAATGAGTGACAATTATCAACCTAGATTATTTGGGATTAATCAATCGAATCGAGACTTTACAAAAAAATCAAGTTGGGGTAAAAATCAATTTAATAGTTCTTTCCCAGCAGCATTAGCTTGTTATATGAGTTGTAAAAATTTACAACCAGTTTATTTAAAACTTAATCATGATTTAACAGTTAATCATGGCAAAATTGATGTATCTTCTTTATTTGGTTTACATTATGATAATTGCTTAGATATATTTATGTGGAGTAATTTAGCTTTTACTCGTTTATTTATAGATGCAGCAAAATCTGAATTAAATTCAGATAAAATAACTCGTCATAAAATGTGTGTTGTCTGGTTAGCAAAAATGTTGTATGACTTTGCTAATACCAGTAAAATTAATCATACAGCTACTATAGATGAGATATCTTTAAACACAAAAAATGATAAAGCGTTTGCCTTAAGTGGTTCTAAAACTCATCAATATATGAAATCACCAGAATTAACCAAACCAAGAATTAAACAAGAAGAAATTAATAATATAATTTTAGGAGGCGGAGAAAAATTATTGAGTCCAGAAAGAAGATTTGATGCAATTATTCTTAACACACCTAATCTATTCGATTGAAATAGATTTAAAATATATAGAGTATCTGAAAAAAAGAAAGCGTTTTTTTTGATTGGTGTTCATCAAGGAAAAGATAATGAACTTATTCCATACTTAGAAAAAAAATTATCTAAAAAATCCATGACAGTTAGGGACTATATGGGAATAAACTGGGAATAGAGTATTATTATCGACATCCTAGAAGTTATAAAAGAAGAGGGATTTTCAGTATTGATGAACCCAGTCCAACCATACGAGGTGTTAATAGACCGATTCCTAAAACCTATCAAAAACATCCTGGTGATGTTGTTCCCTTATCGTCCAATGTTCGTCCTTTAACTACTCAGGAAAGAAGTTATATTCAAACGTTCCCTGATAACTTTATTTGGGAAGGTTCAAAAACAAATTTAGAGCAAATGATTGGTAATGCAGTTCCTGTTAAACTAGCTGAATATGTAGCTAATGCTATCCTTGATTATGTTTCTACTTCAAACATTATTAAAGTTCAACAGCTAAGCTTACCTATATTCTAAAATTGAGGATTAAGAAAATGAGCAATAAAAAATGGTTTATTTTAATGATAGTAGCTGTTTTAGGTTCATGTAATGGTTCATGGTTTGCAAGAGGATTGTATGATGAATTAATGTTTTATAAAGGGTATGTTCATCTAATCAACGGAACTAAAGAGCAAAAAAACATTGAGCTAATTTTCCCATCAGGAGAATAAAGAAAGGCAAACATCCATCCTGGTAAGTCGAGGACTTTTTTTGTTTTAAATACAGGTGAAGGTTCCATAACCGTTAACTTGGACGGTCAAGAGATTGATAAAGTTGGATATGTGGTAGTTCCTAACTCTCCCATAGCCATTGTAGCCATGGAGGATAGAGCAATCTTCTCGATCATATCGATTCAAAGATAAGCTTCAGAACACAGATTTTCTAGATATCTCCACAAATCACTAATTTTTACTGAATTAAATTTGACGGCTGAACAGATTTTTCAGGCTGAAAAATGAGGATTAATGAAAAAATGACTCAAACCCCCATTCTCTGCTTAAAACAATCATAACTCCTAACTCCTAACTCCTAACTCACCTTTCTAGATATCCTCACCTAAATTACCTAAACTTCCACACCTTACCCCTATCCCTTAAGAAAAACTTTCCCATTCTTTGACCTAAACCCTTAGCACTCGTAGCATAAGAGTGCTAAATTAACATAAGTGGGAAAAAGGCAACCCTGGTCTGAATCATTGCCAGAAGTCCCATCATGAAGGCGTTATAGGAGTAACTAGACAAATATGGCAAAAATTGTCTCATTTAGTGATGAATCCAGACGCGCATTAGAACAAGGGGTTAACGCCCTCGCTGATGCCGTCAAAATTACCCTTGGTCCCAAAGGCCGCAACGTATTGTTAGAGAAGAAATTTGGCGCACCCCAAATTGTTAACGACGGAATCACCGTTGCTAAAGAAATTGAATTAGAAGATCCCCTCGAAAATACAGGGGCAAGATTAATCCAAGAAATCGCCTCTAAAACCAAAGAAGTGGCTGGAGATGGAACTACTACTGCCACAGTTATTGGTCAAGCTTTGATCAAAGAAGGACTCAAAAACGTCATTGCCGGGGCTAACCCTGTGGCCTTACGTCGTGGTATGGAAAAAACCATGGCTTATTTAGTCCAGGAAATCGAAAATATTGCTAAACCTGTAGAAGGGGCAGCGATCGCCCAAGTTGCCACCGTTTCTTCTGGTAACGACCAAGAAGTGGGTGACATGATCTCCTTGGCCATGGATAAAGTCACCAAAGACGGCGTTATCACCGTAGAAGAATCTAAGTCTCTTAATACCGAGTTAGAGGTAGTTGAAGGGATGCAGATCGATCGCGGTTATATCTCTCCTTATTTCATCACCGATCAAGAACGGCAACAAGTGGAATTTGAAGATGCCTTAATCTTGATCACCGATAAAAAAATTAGTGCGATCGCCGATTTGGTCCCCATTTTAGAAAACGTTGCCCGTGCAGGTAAACCTCTATTAATCGTCTCCGAAGACATAGAAGGGGAAGCCCTAGCCACTCTGGTAGTCAATAAAGCCAGAGGTGTCTTAAATGTGGCTGCGATTAAAGCCCCTGCTTTCGGACTGAGACGTAAAGCTATCTTACAAGATATTGCCATTCTCACCGGAGGTAGCCTGATCTCAGAAGATGTGGGCTTAAGTCTGGAGACAGTGGACTTGGATATGTTGGGACAAGCTACCAAGATCAATATTTCCAAAGATAACACCACCATCGTTGCTAACACCGATGATAGGGTAAAAGCAGCAGTGGACAAACGTATTGACCAACTACGTAGAGAACTGGCCGCTACTGATTCCAGTTACGATACAGAACAACTACAAAAACGCATCGCTAAGTTAGCCGGTGGGGTAGCTGTTATTAAGGTAGGGGCTGCCACAGAAACGGAATTAAAGGATCGTAAACTACGGATCGAAGATGCCCTCAACGCTACTAAGGCAGCCGTAGATGAGGGTATCGTCCCTGGAGGTGGTACTACCTTAATTCACTTAGCTTCTAAGGTGGCTGAGTATAAAGATAGCCTCACCAATGCTGAAGAAAAAGTGGCTGCTGATCTCGTAGCCAAGGCATTAGAAGCCCCCTTACGCCAGTTAGCAAATAATGCTGGTTTAGAGGGTTCTGTAATTGTTGAAAAAGTCAGAGAAAGCGACTTTAACATCGGTTACAACGCCATTACCGGTGAGGTTGAAGACATGATTTCTGCCGGTATTATTGACCCTGCTAAGGTGGTTCGTTCCGCTTTACAAAATGCTGCTTCTATTGCTGGTATGGTTTTAACCACAGAAGCTTTAGTGGTTGAAAAACCCGAACCAGAAGCCCCCGCAGCCCCTGATATGGGCGGCATGGGCGGCATGGGCGGCATGGGCGGCATGGGCGGCATGGGCGGCATGGGCGGCATGGGTATGGGCTTCTAAAAGCTTTTATCCCTCGTTCATTCACCATGAAACCTTGCAAGAGACGCTATAGTTAGCGTCTCTTTGCATTTTTTCTAAAAAGCTTTTGAGTTATAGCAGTACAAAAAAAGATTAGGAAATACTGTAACCCAGATTCCGCACTTCAAAATGTAGTATAAAAAAATACATAGTTTTAAAAAGTCCGAAAATCATACCTGGGCAAGAATATTTCTCTTTTCATTAAATTTTTAGGAAAAATAATCAAATTAAGAAGATTTATACTCATTGAAAACTTAGCAAGACTCAGCACAAACGAAGGAGAGTTTCCTCTTCTCATTTGATATCATTAGACTCTTATTCTTTTATTATTTTTGCTTTATCCAATTCAATTTATAGATAATATCTTTGACAAGATGCAGGTAATAAACTCAATATAAAACGCCTTTCTTCTGTTAAATTGACAATTTGTTTAACTCCGTTTAAAATCACATAATGAATACCTTGAAAACATTGAAATATCCACCTCAAAGTCGGACGCAATGTTACTTTCCCTACTTGATTATTTATTCCTTTTTTGACTCTTTTTAAACAATTTCTTAATTCTCTTTGCCCCAAGTTATAAATCAACAAACACAAAGACATTAAAAATAAAATTGTTTCTATTCTTTCTGGTTTTTCAACGAAGAAACTATCAGTAAAAAATAAGGGATCTTTCAAAAATCGAAATCCTCTTTCCGTAGATTGCTGGTTTTTATAAGTTATCAGAATTTCACTAGCTTCTAATTTATTTTCCTCTACTAAGTTAGTTGCTAAAATAAATTTTCCTGCTTCTTTAGTCTTTCTACTTATCTCTTCATCTTTTTTGATGATCAGACTAATCATTTTATAAATCTTTTCCTTTTTTTTCGAGTAAGTTTCAATCAGTTCAACTTCTTTTATTTCCAACAATTTCAATTTTTTATTAATAGCTTTTAATTTATATCGAGCAGCTTGAGGATGTTCAAATTCTTCAGATTGTATTTCTTTAAGAAATTTTTGGGATTTCTTCTCTTCTTGGGAAAGTTGTTTTTCTAGTTTTTCCAAATCACTTTTCTGTCTTTTTTCACTCAAGACTATTAACCAAGTTTGCTTGATTCCACCATAAGTAACAATTTCTTCTTTCCAGGTATAACTTTCTAAATTTAGGTCACTTCTTTTTTCTTTATCTTCATCTTTTACTTCTTCCACCTCTATATTTTGCACTAATTCTTTTGCTTTTTTTATGGTCATTGGAACTCTCGTTATCCATTTTAAATGTTGGATTAGTTGGAGATTTTCTTGACCATATAAAGCACTATCACAAACCATGATACTATCAAACTTTATTTGCTTTTTGAATTCTACTAAAACTTTTCCAAATACAGCTTTATCAGATTCATTTCCATCTCCTACTCTCACAAATAATGGAATATCTCCATCTTGGCTTGTTATTAAATCCAAGACACATTGTTTTAAGTCTGGTCTATGATCCCGAGAATATCCTTTCTTAATAAAAATTGGTCTTTCTTTAATGATTTTTTCTTCTTCCTGTTTCTCTTTATCTTCTTCCCTTTTATATTCTCCATCTAAATGAAATGATGTGGAATCTAAATGGGAGTATTTAAGGTCTATTTTAAATTTTTTAATTACTTCTAAAACTACTTCAATAAAAATATCATTTAGTCCATATTTATATAATTCATCCATTACTCTCCCAATTTTATCATCATTAAGGTAATCAGTTTTAATTCTTTCTCCTAACAATTTCTCAATGGCTTTATCTTGAAAAAACTGACTGAATAAATATAGAGGTCTTGAAACAAATCCTAGTCCATTGATTAAAATAGACTTAACTACTGTACCTGCTGAGATTTTTTCTCTAACATCTATTCCTAATTTATTATTAATTATTTTGACTATTCCTATTTCATCAATTAAACCAGCTACTATCCCTAAATGGTCTAAATTTTTAACTTGTATTTCTTCTAAATAAGACATTTTTCGCTCTTTTTTTACAGAGGAAACAACTTAAGCAATTATCCCACTTTTTTGTCTTCAAGAGATTAAGAAATTATACTTAATTATTACCCCCAGGCTTGTAGTGTTTAATGCTACTTTTTGAAGTGCGGAATCTGGGTTAAAAAGAAGCGACATTACAACCACATCTCGTTCGTTACTGGTTAAATGCCAAAATTGATGATCCCTTAAAATTTAAAAAGCAAGTCAAATATATCTGTGAACTTCATCAAGAAGCTAAAACTTTGTTAGAACAAGGAATTCATTTAATTAGTACAGATGAAATGACAGGGATTCAAGCTCTTGAGAGATTATTTCCGAACAAAAGAATCAAGCCTAAACAAGTAGAAAAAATCGAATTTGAATATGAAAGACACGGAACTTTAAGCTTGATTGCGAACTGGGATGTGGCAAGAGGAAAAGTTGTTAGTCCCTCTATTGGACCGACAAGAACAGAACAAGATTTTTCTGAACATATCCAGAGAACGATTAAGATTGATGAAAAAGCAGAATGGATTTTTATTGTAGATCAACTCAACACTCATAAATCGGAAAGCTTAGTCAAATTAGTAGCAGAAAGCTGTGGAATTACTATTGATTTGGGGAGAAAAGGAAAGGAGGGGATTTTGCAATCTATGGACAGCAGAGCAGATTTTTTATCAGATGAATCTCATCGAATTCGCTTTGTTTATATTCCCAAACATACATCGTGGCTTAATCAAATTGAGTGTTGGTTTTCGATCTTAGTCAGGCGTTTACTCAAAAGAATTACTGTCCGTTCAACTGAAGAACTATCCCAAAAAATTCTCAATTTTATTGATTACTTTAATCAACATTTTGCTAAGCCGTTCGTTTGGAAATTTAAGGGCTTTAAAGATCATAAGTGACTGGTGGATTATTTTTGCTAAGCTGCACTAGTAGGCCACCAATAAAAGCTAGGGGTAATAAAACAAGAGGGTTGTTTGTATTTTGTTGGTCAAACCACTGTTGATAACGGTTTTCTACAATAGAAATTAATCTTTCAACAGGATGGCCAATAACTGTCCCTAAAGTGAGAACAAGAATTAAAGCAAGTAAACCTAATCCGAAATAAAGTAACCATTTTTTTGAGATTTTAGGACGGCCTAAATTCTTCTTTTTGGGTAATGATTTCTTTACTTGAGTCATGAAAATCTCTGTGTGACTGACAATAAGGGGGAGATGGGGAGACTGGGAGACTGGGAGATGGGGAGACTGGGTGATGGGGTGAGGAGATGACTGATAATTGATAATTTATAACTGATAACTGACTCAAAAACTTACTAATTAATAGCTTTATCCAACACCTTTTGATAGTCTTCAATATGGGGATTATTATGAAGAACTCGTCAATAAATGATAGAGAAAAGAGAAGTCTGAAGTAGAGAAAATCTCGACTAAAATCTCAGACTTCTACATTTGGCCACAATAAAATAAAATTAATTAGGGTTTGCTGAATAAAAGCAAAACCCTATTCTTTAAAAGGTTACACCCATATTCGCGATCGCAAAAAAGATCAGCTTTGTCGGCTACAAACCGCTATAATTGGTAGAAACACCTCCCAGTTGTTGGTCAAGAACAAATGTATCGAAAAGAGGAGCAACCTTTACCGCCCCCAGAAAAATTTGAATTACCTTTCGAGGGCAAATTGTCCCCCAATAATCGTTGGGTAATCATGGCAGAGTTGATACCTTGGGATGATTTTGAGGAAGAATATGCTAAACTTTTTTCAGCAGAAAAAGGTGCGCCAGCCAAACTATTTAGAATGGCATTAGGGACATTAATTATTAAGGAAAAATTAGGAACAAGTGATAGAGAAACTATAGAACAGATTAGAGAAAATCCCTATCTACAATACTTTATAGGTTTAAATTGTTATCAACAAGAGCCACCACTGGAATCTTCAATGCTAGTTCATTTTAGGAAAAGAATTGATGGAGAATTGATAAACAAAATCAATAAAAAAATAGTAAAAAGAGAAATAGACAAGAGTGATAAAGAAGTAAAAAAAAAGGATTGTCTCCAATAAAAAGGAGAAAAAATAAAAAATAAAGGTAAACTAATTTTAGATGCGACTTGTGCGCCAGCAGACATCAAATACCCAACGGATTTAGGCATATTAAATCAAGCCAGAATTGAGACAGAAAGAATAATAGATAATCTTTATAAACCATTAAGAGTAAAATTGAGAAAAAAGCCGAGAACTTCTAGAATAATTGCTAGAAAGGAATACTTAAAAGTAGCTAAAAACGAAAAGTATCTTATCAAGAAAGAAGAAAAGCTATCGGGAAACAGTTAAAATACCTTAAGAAAAATTTAGGAAATATAGAAGACTTAATTCAAGCTGGGGCTTCCCTGGAAAATCTGAGTAAAAGACAGAAAAATTGTCTAGAGACTATCAAAAAAGTTTATGAACAACAACAGTCAATGTGGGAGAATAAGACCCAGAGTGTTCCTCAAAGAATTGTAAGTTTAACTCAACCGCATATTCGTCCAATAGTGAGGGGAAAAGTAGGAAAACCAATAGAGTTTGGAGCTAAACTCTCAGTAAGCTGTGTAGATAACTATGTGTTTCTAGACAAAATAAGTTGGGAAAACTTCAATGAATCTTGTCATTTAAAAGAACAAGTAGAAAAGTATAAAGAAACGTTTGGCTATTATCCCGAATCCGTCCATGTAGATAAAATTTATCGAACTAGGGAAAACAGAAATTGGTGTAAGGAAAGAGGGATAAGAATCAGTGGTCCGAAGTTAGGAAGACCTCCGAAAAATGTCAGTGAAGAAGAAAAGAAACAAGCCCACTCCGATGAATGCTTCCGTAATGCTATTGAGGGAAAGTTTGGACAAGCTAAACGAAGATTTAGCCTAAATCTCGTGATGACAAAACTCCCTGAAACCTCCATTACATCCATTGCTATTACATTTTTAGTTGTCAATCTTTCTAAACTTCTGAGGCAGTTTTTGTCGCTTTTTTTGTCCTTATTTACTAATAATAGAACAGGGGAACTCATTAAACCGCCTTTCATTAATTTTGATTATACTTTAAACAATTTTTATGTACTAAAACTTATTGATTTGTCAGAAAATTCTTGGTCAAAAGTGGCATAAATTTTGGAGAAACTTTTTCAGCAAACCCTAATTACCCTCCTATTCTCTGCTTTGTCTCGTAACCATCGCCAAGAATCTAATAAATTTAAAGACGAAACTTGTTTATCTTTCCAGATAGGATACTTAGTATTAATTAACCATTTTCTAGCTTTTTGCCATTTATTTTCCCCTTGATAACCCTCCTCTCTTAGCTTGGGGAAAATACTCTTAGACCAACTGTCTCTGAAAATAACTTCAGGTGGTGATTTTAGCTTACCATTATCCGTTAATTCACGTTCTAAAACCTCTGCTAACTGTTTATTATTAAGGTCAGAATTATCAGATAATAACCGTTGAATAAAAGTTAATTCTATCTTAGAGGATAAAATTATGTGTGACCCAAACAAGACCTATTTATTTTCAAAAGTACCCAACTTAACCGTAATTAGTGTTAGTGCGTTCTCATTTATAACCCTTATTATCTTAACTGCTATAATCACCGATTTCATAGGGGTAATTGATATTAACCTGCAACCCGATGGAGCAAAAATTAAAATTGATACACGAAAATGATAGTCAGTCCACCTGCTACTATCTCTCTTTTGTTAAAGTTGAAAAACCCTTGTGATTTCTGAATTCTAGAATCCTTCCCGAATAATTAATAGTTAATAGTTCATAATTAAGGTTTGAGGTTCCTCCCCTTGAAAGCGCACCAAGCAGGGGTAATTATTAATTATTAATTGTTCATTGTTAATTGCTGAACCAGACACCGATGGAAGTATTAATCTAACGCAGTATTTCTAAAACCTTACTACTGTTGAACAATAGCCCAATTGTGCTTGTAACACTTAACATTACCAGCACCCAATTTCCTAAAATCGCTGCTACCATTGTCGCAGCAAGAATAGTAAACAGGGAGAAAAAGAAGGCTGTCCTCACACCAAAAATCACTGGAATCGTGGGAACACCGGCAATACGATCGCCTTGTGTATCTCTGATGTCATTGAGATTGGCAATTGATGCTATCATGAGACTCTCATAGAGCATTCCTCCGATGATTGGGAAGCTCCAAGGGACACCACTTACTGTCATTGGCACAATAAAGGTAAGAATGACCCAGAGGACGACTATAAGAGCCGTTTTAACCCCTGGTATTTTTTTAAGACTTCCACCATTGGGAAGAATTGGGAGACTATAGGCAAATGCGAGTCCTATGGTACTCATAATAGGAAAGATTGCCGCTGGTCGTAACAGCATTGCGATGAAGCTGATAACTACTGCGATCGCACATGAGTAAACCATGAAAGTATAATGCGATCGCAACCAATTAGTCCGTTGTGGCGCATTGATGATATCTGATTCCTCACTTAAATCGTGCATGCGGTCATAACTGTACGTCAAAAACCCTAATAACCCAGTCAGGAGGAGAACCACACTATCCGGCTCACATTCTGCCAAAGAGTAGAATAGCAGAGTGTATAGTACGGCCGAGACTATGACCAACCCATTGCCATATCGTAGAAAATCCCTAATAAATGTTCCACTGCTTCTAAAATTCATAACTCACCGTTCGCTCAAACTTCTGAACTATTTATAATGATAATGGCTAAAAAGCTTCGACGAAAAAATGACCATATCAGTGCGATCGCTAATCTTGTAGGTTGGGTTGAGAAACGAAACCCAACATCGATAATCTATCGTTTCCTAACATTAAGAATACTTAACCCAATAATTTCATCTCCTTGATAACGAATAATAATATCATCATCAGTTAACTCGCTATCATCAGCAGATAAAGCAGGTTGATGAAAATTGATATATAAAACATCTGCTTCTGCATCATAAGCTGTCCAAAAATTTTGTTTCGGAAGATTCTTAATTGTTTTAGCTAAACTAAGATAAGATTGAAGATTAATATGAGTGATAGCCATTTTATTTCCTAAAAGTAAACCTAATACTGATTTTAAAAAAGCTCAAAATTTAGACATTATTGTAGTATATCCTGAAACTTAGCTATAATTAGAAAGAATAAAAAAATCAAAAATCAGGAATTTATTTAACCAATGAATATCACTTTAAGTCCAGAACAAGAAAAGTTTATTCAATCACAAATTGCTAGGGGAAAATATACAAATATTCAGCAGGTGATTGATTCTGCTTTAAAATTGTTAGAAAAACAAGACCAAAATTATGAACAATGGCTGGATGAAACTCGCCAAAAAGTTAAGGTAGGTTTAGAACAATTAGAAAGGGGAGATAAGGTTGATGGTGAAGTTGTTATTGCTCAATTAGAAGCAAAATTTAAGCGTATGAGAGAGGAAAATTTTAATGAGTAAGTATAGTCTTTCTCAAGAAGCTATTCATGATTTGGATGAGATTTCTAGTTATTTTGCTCAAGTTAGTATAGAAGCAGGAGAACGTTTTGTTAAACGGTTTGCTGATAAGTGTAGAAATTTAATTAAGTTTCCCAGTATGGGACGCAGTTATTCTGAAATTATGCCTAGTTTACGGGGTGTTCCTCTTGATGGTTATATCATTTTATATCAGGTGAAGGGTGAAGAAATTGAAGTTGTTAGGGTTGTTAGTGGATACCGCGATTTAGATTCTCTTTTTTCAAATGAGGAGGAAAGTTAAGGTGCATTAAATTTCATTAATTGTTTTCTCTTTACTAATGAAGTGCGATCGCTGATCTTGTAGGTTGTGTTGAGAAACGAAACCCAACACCGATAATCTATTGTTTCCTAACATTGAGAATACTTAACCCAATAATCTCGTCACCTTGATAACGAATAATAATATCATCGTCGGTTAATTCGCTATCATCAGCAGATAAAGCAGGTTGATGAAAATTGATATAAAGAATATCTGCTTCTGCATCATAAGCTGTCCAAAAATCTTGTTTAGGAAGATTCTTAATTGTTTTAGCTAAACTAAGATAAGATTGTAGGTTGATGCTAGTTATGGCCATAATTGTTTTCTCTTTGCTAATGAACGAAGACGACGGGTTAAATAAGCAGTAATAATAAATCCATCATTCAATAATTCTCGATAAACAACAACCATATATTTACCTGTGATTATCTCTTTGATGGCTAAAAATTCATCCTGACTACCTTCTAATATTTTATCAGGGTTTTCAATTGTTTTTAAAACTTCTGATTTATAATCAATTAATTCACTATGGTTATTGAGAATATGATTCCATCTTTCTTCTGTTAAACGAATTAAAATACCATTTTTAGAAATACTGTTATTTATCATATTTAAAAAGATAATCTCAGGAGTATTATAAATAACAATAATCCTAAGACTATTAATCTTATTCCACCGTAACACTCTTAGCTAAATTACGAGGTTGGTCAACGTCTAAACCTCTTCTAGCAGCAATATGATAGGCTAACAATTGTAAGGGAATCACGGAAATAATAGGTGATAAAAGTTCATCTACATGAGGAACAAATAACAAATCATTAAAGGTTGCTCTCGCTTCATTATCATCAGTAGGAGTAACACCAATTAACCTTGCATCCCTGGCTTTTGCTTCTTGGGCATTGGATAATACTTTATCATGAACATCCCCTGGCATAGCAATAGCAACCACAGGAACTTTCGCATCTAATAAAGCAATGGGACCATGTTTCATTTCCCCTGCTGGATAGCCTTCAGCATGAATATAACTTATTTCTTTTAACTTTAATGCTCCTTCTAATGCAATAGGAAAATTAATCCCTCTGCCTAAGAAAATAAAGTCTTGAGTATCGATAAATTCGTGTGCTAACTCTTCAATTTGTTTTTCTTGTTGGCTTAAAATTAGTTCGATTTGATTGGGTAATTCTCTTAACCCTTTCACCAAACTTTCTAACTTATCTGCACTTAAATGTTGACGACGATAAGCTAAATCTATGGCCAAGCAATAAAAGCCCATTAATTGTGCAATAAAACTCTTAGTTGCAGCAACTCCGATCTCGATCCCTGCTTGAGTATTAATAATCCGATCTACCATGTGAGCGAGGGTACTTTCGGGACGGTTGGTAATACCTAAAATTTGTGCATTGTATGGAGATTCTAAAGCCATTCTGCGCTGCTTTTCCATCTCTAAGGCAGCTAAAGTATCTGCTGTTTCCCCTGACTGTGTTACCCCAATAGTTAGGGTATTTCTTAACATTGGTGCAGGAGAATAACGAAACTCTGAAGCATACTGTACCATTGTGGGAATACCTGCTAACTGTTCTAGCAAATATTTACCTACCATACTGGCATTCCAACTGGTCCCACAAGCGACAATTTGAATATAATCTACATTGTCACAAAGTTCGCCAGCTAAACCTAAATTAATGGGACTTTTTTCTTCTGCTTTTTCCTTACTCCAACTCGCATCTAAATAGGTTTCTAAACAACTTCTCACCACGGAAGGTTGCTCATATATTTCTTTGAGCATGAAGTGACGAAACCCTTGTTTTTCAACAGTGGTAACGTTCCAGTCGAGGGTTCTAGGTAGCTTTCTCAGGCGTTTTAGGTCAAAATCGTAAACTTCTACGCCGAGGGGGGTTAAACGGGCAATTTCGCCGTTTTCCAGGGATAAAACTGCATGGGTATGAGGGACTACCGCCGTTACATCAGACGCACAGAAAAATTCCCCTTGGCCAAAGCCAATAATTAAGGGTGCTTGGTGACGTGCCACAATAATTTCATCGGGGTAGTCTGCACAAATAACGGCGATCGCAAAGGAACCATTGAGACGATGGATCGCTTTTTGGATAGCTTCTAAGAGACCATCATAATCTACAGTTTCGGGGAGATATTGGGCGATTAAATGGGGAATAACTTCCGTGTCTGTTTCTGAAGCAAACTCACACCCTTTATTAATTAATTCTTCCCGTAATTCTTGATGATTTTCGATAATACCATTCTGCACAACTGCCAACCTCTGACTATTATCCCGATGAGGGTGGGCGTTATGTTCTTCGGGTTTACCGTGGGTGGCCCAACGAGTGTGGCCGATACCCATTTGCGAAGGGTTGACCTCCCGTTCTAATTTTTCCCGTAGGTTGTAGAGTTTACCTTTTGCTCGGGTACAGTGGATATTACCCTCTAAAACTGTAGCAATACCGGCTGAATCGTATCCTCTGTATTCTAACCGTTCTAAACCGTCGATTAATACGTCGGTTGCCGTTTTTGTGCCAATATAGCCCACAATTCCACACATAATTTTATATATAGTTAGATGATTAATTTATTAATTGTCTATGATCATGCTCAAAATGACCAGGGTTTTCTGATTGATCAATAAATTATCTGGTGGTCATGGACTACATAGACGTAGTTTATCTATTTTCTGTTTCAATATCAAAAGGAGGGTAGAGTCCGAGGCAGGTTATATAGCGTTTCTCGGACTCATGAGGCTTCGCCGTGAGCGCGACTCCGAACGGTACACCTAATATCGCGCGTCCGAACTCCGAACTCCGAACTCCGAACTCCTAAAACTAGAAAACTGTGTACCTCACAAGTATGGGAACTGCTATAGATGGGTATTTTAAGCGTCGATAATCACCTTTCCTTGAGGATGAGCGATACAAGCTAAAATATAGCCCTCTTCTGCATCACTCTCATCTAAACCATCGGGATCACCCTCATAACGAATGTCTACCTCTAGTTTCTTCACCTTACAACTCCCACATCCCCCACTGCGACAACTAGATTCCACCTCGATCATTTCTTCTTCAGCTAAATCTAATAAGGACATTTGTTCATTACAAAGAACCTCTTTTCCTGACTCTGCAAAAACCACCGGATAAGATGTATCATTACTCGGAGCCGTAACAGGTTTTGGTGTAGCAACATGATTATTTTTGGTGATATTATTATTGGGTGCGACAACAGATGAATTATCATTCTTCTCTTGAGAAGATGGGGGGCGTTTTTTCTTAGGACTTCCAAAACTTTCTTGATTATAGTTTTCCATGGGAAAACCTAATTCTTCTACTAATTTTTTGACCCCTTTCATGAAACTATCAGGACCACAAACATAGATAACTCTATCCTTATAATCGGGACAAATAGCTGGTAATAAAACCTCGTTTAGTCGTCCCTGAAAACCCCACCAAGGGTCTCCGGTTGTCTGACGAGTCATGGTTAAACCCAGATGAAAATTACTATGATTAGCTGCCATTGCTTCTAGTTCTTTTCGATAGATAATATCTCTCGGACTTCTAGCACTATGGACAAAAGTAATATATCTCTCAGCTACCGTATCTAAAGCCCAACGCGACATAGACATCATTGGTGTTATTCCACTTCCTGCTGAAATAAATAACAATTTAGTTGCATTATTATCAACACAGGTAAACTTCCCTGATGGTCCTGTGAGGGTAATTTCATCCCCTACTTTAACATTATCATGTAACCAATTAGAAACTAACCCAGGTGGTGCATCTGGAACATCTGCTGGGGCTGGTACTCACTTAACTGTAATTTCTAAGGTATGGGGACGAGAAGGAGTAGAAGAAATTGAATAAGACCTCTTTATTATCTTATCATTAATATTGAGATTTAGGGTAACAAATTGCCCTGGCTTATAATTAAATAGAGTGGGTGATGTTCCAGTAAAACGAAAGGTTTTAACATCCTTGGTGTCTTCAATGATGTTTAGGCAGCGAACTGTTATTTTCCCTTTGTTCCACCAGTTAATTCCTCCTAAAGCCGGAGGTTGTGATTGCACAATATTTGGAGTAGTTTCCTGTGGTTTTGAAGAGACTTTATTATTTATCTTTCCTGTGGGTAAAGGCGGAGAAATTACAGCCCCGTTAGAACCATTGCCCATAGAAGATCCTGATTCTAGTTGATAGTTATCTGCCTTAGTTGTTGGTTCAAGAGTAACTTGATTCGCTGGTTCTGTTTTTTCTGAAGCTTTATCAGTAGAACGGCGATTTTTTCTGGTTAATGCTTTAATATTTTGCAGACTCCTTTTATTAGAGGACTTACTCTTCTTAGTATTCTTACTCTTCCTATTTTTCGACTTCTTCTTAATTGGTAATCCATCAACAATTAACACAAAGTCACCAATGCGAATAATATCATCCGTCTCTAAAGGATAAGACTTTTCCTTATTAACTCTTTCATCATTGTACTGAGTGATTCCTTTCTCCGTTAAATCCTGAAAGTAATACTTACCCTTATCGGTAAACAATTTACCATGAACTTCCTGGACTTTAATACTAGGAAGCATTAACCCACAACTGGGAGAATTACCAATCAAACACCCATAGTCCTTCAGACGGTGATCGCTTAATTCTAGTTCCTGATGTTCTAGGGGATGTTGCGGATTAAATAATTTTATTTTTAGCATGGCACTAACTAAAATCAAAAAGGAGGTAAACAGTAAATCCTGATATTTTTAGAATCCCCAGAAAATTGCCAAAGTTAACACACTTAAGATATCTTTAGATTGATTAATGAAAATTAATGAAAATTATGCTCTTTCGTCAACTGTTTGATGAAGAATCATCCACGTATACTTATTTAATCGCCGATCGCAGTCTAAAACAAGCTTTATTGGTTGATCCTGTCTTGGAACAAGTTGAACGGGACCGAAAATTGTTATATGAGCTACAATTAACCTTAAAATACTGCTTAGAAACCCATATCCACGCCGACCATATTACAGGAACAGGAAAATTACGGGGTATAACCGGATGTTTGGTGATTGTCCCGGAAAATGCTCCAGTTAACTGCGCTGACGGGTTTCTCAGGGACAGAGAAGTATTAAAGTTAGGGGATGTTATCATAGAGGCGATCGCTACTCCAGGCCACACGGATAGTCACTCGGCCTATTTAGTCAATAACAAAGCTGTTTTAACAGGAGATGCTTTATTTATTCGAGGGTGTGGGCGTACAGACTTTCAAGGTGGTAATGCAGGGGTATTATACGACTCGGTGACACAACGATTATTTACTTTACCGGACGAAACTTTAGTCTATCCTGCCCATGACTACAATGGTCACAGTGTTTCTACTATTAGGGAAGAAAAACAATATAATCCTCGTTTTCTGGGACGGGATCGCCCTCAGTTTATCACTTTTATGAATAATCTTAATTTACCTGATCCGAAGAAGATGATCAAAGCAGTCCCTGCTAATCAAAAATGTGGCAATATTTAAACAGTGATTAGTTAGGGGTAATATAAAAAATGAGTAAGAAATTTTTTAGGTTAATTTTTGTCTTAGTTTTGATGTGTTTATTCTTCATAAAACCTGCTTCTGCTGTGATTAGGGAAAGTAAAATACCCCCTGATATTCTGCTTTATAAATCCATACAAACTTGGCGAGATAAATCTAAAAATCCTTGGCAACTAATTTTTTACAAAGAGATAAGAGGCAATAATAAACCAACGATAAATCTTCGTTTAGTAGGATTTCCTGAATTATTTGAATTTGCACACCCTCAACCGTTAACCATCAAAATTAGGGAAGATTTAACCGTTAAAGTTCCTGATATTTTTGCCAGTGATAAAGAGGCCTTTTCCCCTAGTATGGGTCAGTATGATTTCAATCCTATTATAGAACGATTAGAAACCGATAGTTTTTGGTTGTTACAATTACCTTTAAAAGATGATGAATCAAGTACAATTAAAGTACCTTATTTTATTATAGAAGAATGGACAAAAATAATATCAATGTAATTATTATGTAGTATTGTTTATGTTAATCAGATTACATCAATGGCATTAACAAGAAGAAATTTACTCAAACAAATCGAATTTTTTAGTATAGGGTATATAAGCATCCCCTTAAGTCGACAAAAGCCCATATCTGATCTGACCCCAGAACAAATAGAGGGACCCTTTTATCCTCTAAAATTTCCTATAGATGATGATAATGATTTAACCTGGATAGGAAACAAAAAAAACCAAGCATTAGGAGAAAAAATCATCATCGCAGGTCAAGTTTTAACTAGGAAATATCAACCCATTACCTCAGCAAAAGTTGAAATTTGGCAAGCTTGTTCTTCAGGACGTTATAATCACGAATACGACCCTAATAATGCACCGATTGATCCTAACTTTCAAGGTTGGGGGCAGACAAATACCGGGGAAGACGGTTCCTATGTTTTTAAGACTGTTAAACCAGGGGGATATCCAGTAACTAGGTCTTGGAGAAGACCTCCTCATATTCATTTTAAAGTAACACTTCCTAACCAAGAAGAATTAATTACTCAACTGTATTTTTCAGAAGAAACAACTTTAAACGAAAGGGATAAAATCTTACAAAGAATTCCGAACAATCAACAATCTTTGGTAATAACTGAATTAACGAGAAGTGAAAAACTCAAGATAAGAATTGGTCAATTCAACATTATCATATAAGAATAATTGAGAATACCAAACCAGTGAACTTAGTTTAAGAAACTGTTTGTAAGGGACTTGACTTAATCTTTTCTAAACTAAGGGTAAGATTATCATCTTGACGATGAGCTTCCCATTTTCCTTGGTTAAAAACCCCTTCCTGCCATTGTCCTGTCATCAATTTTTCATCAGAAGAAACCGTCCCAAAATAGTCAATACAATGACGGGAACCGCTAAGATAACATTTACGGAAAGTAACCGTGCGGCCACTGATTTCCCCTGTAACATTAGCTTCTCCTAGAGAACTATCATCCAAAACGTTCCCACTCAGAGTATTTTTTCCCTGCACTAAAGTCATTTCAAAACGAGTAGGAGAACCATATTGCCAATAAGTTCCAAGCCATACTCCACTAACATCAGCCATAACTTATATTACTTGGTTTTTCTCAATTGTAGGATATGGTGCGGGTTAATAGTCAAAAAACTCTAGTATCAATTCTCATATAGCAATCAGGTTTCAGTTGTGAGAATTAATGTTGAAACTGATCCCCCCACTACCCCCCAACCCCCCTTATTAAGGGGGGAACTAAAGGGGAGATCTCAATAATCTCATAAATCATTACTGATTGCTATATGGCCAAAATGGGACGATGCTGGATAATATTTTAAGTAAAAAAACAGAAAATTTTGTTAATAATAGGGCTAAAGTCTTTTAAACTGGGATAAACAGCATATTTTTACCATAGTGTTCATAATTAATAGCAATACATAAACAGTAATATAGTTTTCTAGTAGTGATAAAAAATGGACTTGTACAGGGCTTCTGGAAGTGCTGTTTATGTTATAGTTAGAACAACGCCCATATTAATAGGGCTACAGAATCTATTTTATTCTTAGGAATAAGTATAATGACGGTGAGGGGTAGTTGATAAACTATTTGGAAAGATATTTTTCTTAGTCATATATACTTTAACTGATTAAGTTATCTCATCTTAATGGGACTTTTCATCTCATTAAAGTAAGTTGTACTAGGACATGAGAAATGATTTGGAACTCAATTTTTTTTATGACAATAATTGACTTAATAATTATTGTTATGTGCTTTTACTCCTTTTATACATTTACTCAGGATTATAAGTTACTCAAAAAGCTGAGATGGCAGAACTCTGTTCTCTACATTATATTAGGACTAACTTCTATTGGGATATTCTATAGTATAGACTTATATACAATGTATGTAATGCCCTTGTTTACATCCCGTGAACAAGCAATGAAAGCTATGATGGATCTTCATCTAAATGCAAGTTGGGTTACTACTTTATTTGGATTAGGCTTTACCGTAGTAGGGTTATGTAGCCTAGTTAGTAAGTTACTGCCAGAAACCTATAACAACCTAAGAGATTTACAAGTTAGTGAAGCTCAGATTCGTCAATTTAATTTTCAACTAGGAACTGCAATTAAAGAACGGACTTTAGAGCTAGAAACAACTAATAACAAGTTAGCCACAGAAATTGAGCAACGTAAAGTAATAGAACAAAAATTACAACATGATGCACTGCATGATAATTTAACTAAACTACCTAATCGTTCTTTCTTGATGACAGAAATCAACGAATCACTCCAGAAGTCTAAAACTGATCAAGATTATCAATTCGTTGTTCTATTCATTGATATTGATAGATTTAAGGTGATTAACGATAGTTTAGGACATCATGCTGGGGATACTATATTAGTAGAAATTAGTCAGCGTATCTGTCAAACAATAGATAATCTAGGTCGGGTTTTCCGCCTAACTGGAGATGAATTTGTAGTCTTATTAAAGAACATTAATAGCTCTCAAAAAGTCCTGCAAATAACTAATAAAATTATCGAGCAGATTCAATTACCTATATACATCAATAATCTTGATTTTTTTACCACTGTCAGTATTGGGATAGTATTTGGGAGACAGCCTTATTGTTATGATTATGAAGAGGGTATAGAGATTCTACGAGATGCAGATAATGCCATGTATAAAGCTAAAGAAAAAGGACGTAATCGTTATTGTGTCTTTGATCAAACTATGCACAAAGAAGCTCTGAAAACCTTACTTATACAAACCGATTTAAAGAAAGCATTAATTAAAGAAGAGTTTATACTTTATTATCAACCAATCATCTCCCTTTCTACCCAAGAACTTATTGGTTTTGAGGCATTGGTAAGATGGAATCATCCCCAAGAAGGATTAATTCCCCCCATCGAATTTATTAGTTTAGCCGAAGAAACAGGATTGATTATAGACTTAGGAAACTGGGTATTTTTTGAGGCTTGTCGTCAAGCTCAAGTGTGGAAGAAACAATATGAAAAAGCTGCATCTTTAAAAATAAGTATTAATTTATCAGGTCATCAGATCAACGAAGTAAATTTAGTAGAAAATATTGATAGAATTTGTAACCTAACTCAATTAGATCCAAAATTCATCAGAATGGAAATAACAGAAAATATTTTAATCAAAAATCATCAAATTATTAACGATTTATTTCAACAAATTAAAGAAAGAAAAATACAAATTTGTATCGATGACTTTGGCACTGGTTACTCATCATTAAGTTATTTGCATAATTTTGAGCTTGATATACTTAAGATTGATAAGTCTTTTATTCAGCGTAATCTAAACGAGTTGAAAACAATAAAAATCCTCAAAACCATTATTGATGTAGCTTATAATTTCGGAATGGATGTAGTAGCAGAAGGAATTGAAACTGAGCAACAATCTAAAATACTTCAAGATTTAGGCTGTAAATTAGGACAGGGTTACTTTTTTGGACATCCCTTAAATGCGAAAATTTTTGAAAAGACTTGGTTTGAGACTGAGCAAGCATCACTCATTAATTATTAACAGATGATCTTTCTACGAAAATGGGATGCGTCTATTATCCGTAAATCCAAGAATCATCCCAGGGCGATCCACCAATTTCTAAACCCCCCAAACAACTGTTAGCTTTTAAGAGTATTTTACCCTCATGATTAGCTAATTCTAGGGTTAAATTTCCTTTTACAGTGTCCCGACAAAGGAACTGTAAACCCTCAGCCGTAGGAACCCTAACATAAGTCCCTGATTCCTTAGTATTCCCTTCTATTTTAACCAAAAAATCAGCATTTTTTCCCTGCATAATCCAACTTCCCCAAGGCGTTACTTTCCAAGATAATTGACTATCATCTCTGAAAAATTTATAGAATTTACCTTGATAGTGTAACCCAATAATTCCAACAGATTCTTGCCAGTTGAAAACTTGTCTTATGCCCCCAGCAGCAGTTAAAGCTAAGTCTGATTCTTGCTCAAAACTATTACAATTAATCCAAAACCATTTACTAGGGAAAGAATAACCCCAGTTTTTTTCACTGTATGCCGGAACATTACTAAATTCGTACTTTTTACCATTCCAATCGATATAACCAGTTGCCCATCCATGAGCCATTAAAACTTGCCATCCTGGATCAAAAATAGGTAGAAAAGATAACCATCCTGCTGTTGCTTCTTGGGAATAAAAACGATTTCCCCATCCATCCACTGGCCTTATATCATAGCACCAACGACAATAATTATTGGTAACAGGATCTTCAATATAACCCTGATTTAAGGTAGCGCTTGCTTGATAACCTTCCTCAACAGCTTCCTCGAAAATAGTTGACTCAATAATTTGCGGTTTTAAAGTAAGATTCTCTTTTTTCCAATGACACAACGCCAATTGTTGCTCACTAGCCCAAAACTTTTTAACATCAGGAAAAATACGATATAAATATTCTTCATTTTCCCCTAAGACTTGTGCTGCACCTCCGCTATGAGGTTTTCCACCAATGGGATCATCAATAGAATACATAAAGGCAAAACTTTGACCCCATTGGGGTAAAGTAACCCGATAATACCAACCTTCAAAAAAACGCCTGAAACTACCATCCCAATGATAACCAGAATGGGGGGTTTTCCAGGGTTTATTAATGTTTGATGTCTCTTCTCCCAAAAGTTCTCTCAATTTTAAACTGTTAACTGTTAATGGAATAAGCTTTCAGCACTAATTCCAAATTAGCAAAAGGCAGTACCACAACCCACAAACTAGCCCCAACAATCAAGACTACCCAAGAGGATAAATCGTTCCTAGGGGTTGTTTCATCAACCCAAAACAGTTTAAACCACATCGAAAATATGAGTAAGGCTACAGCCCAATAATAACTAATAACAATCCCTAGCATAATATTCAATCCCAATGGGCATTTTAACTCAATTCTATGTTATCCGAAATTGACAAAATTGCAACTCCAACCTTATTATTCCTCAATTTTTATAATCTCTATCAACACTTAGATTAGAAAATCTAATATAAATGCTGAGAAAGAATCAGAATTATCAGACTTTCCTCCCTAAGGATATTGAAAAGATTACAGCAATTGTTCCGTATAAATACGTAAGTCTTTACCCTATGGCATCTTGGATAGAAAAACTTGTTGACCTCATGATAATCAAAGGTTTGTAGCTTAATCCTTTCTTAAATATGAATTAGAAGACAATATCTGTGCGGATCGTTTTTGAGGAAATTTAAGTAAATCTACTATCGTAATCTATGTACTTTTTCCTGTAAACCTTTATTAAGAGATTCAAGGAACACCATTCTGAATCAGAATTCACGAAAACCACACCCCCTGAAAAATTCGTGCTACTGTGTAAAGGTTTAAGAAATGTAAAACACAGTTCTGTGAGGAGTCAAAGTTGGAAAACCCATTGAATTAAGGGAATTCCAAGAGGTTAAACAACTTACTTAAGACAATATCTATGAACAATAAATTTTTGACTGGATTAGCAACTGCCTTAATGACCACTGTTGGAACTACCACCTTAATTGGTGTTTCCTTACAGAGTTCACAAGCCTCTAATACGATAGATCAGGTAGATCAAATAGGAGTAGGGACCCTTGTAGGGCAAGAAATTTCCGATTTTCAGAGGCCAAATGTGGTCAGTTTCGGACCCATTCAACCCGATAGCACATCTGAAACTGCTTCAAAGCAGATCGCCACACTCTATGTTCACCCATGGCAATCTCAACTGGCAGTAACCTTAAGAATTCGTCAAATTCCTGTGTTAACTTTTTTGGGGTCAAAAGCCGAGTTAGCAGCCCTTCGAGAACAAGGAAATGATATAGATCCCACTAAGATAGAAAGCAAAGCTATTGATCGCGCTAAAGCCTTCGCTAAACGCCTCAATGAACTTGATAACGATAATACTTTTAAAGCAGAAAACCTCAGCGTTACCTTAAATCCAGATAAAACCCATAGTATTAAATTAAATTCAGAAGAATTAATCAAACTCGATAAAGGGGTTATCTTATCCGATACCACCCGCAACAAAGCCATTGACGCTTTACAAGCTACCAACCGTTTACGGCGATTGATGGGAAATGCGCCCCCTCTAACAGCCGTTGTTAACCCAAATCAACCCCGTAACAATGAGTCCGGTTTAGCTAGTGTTCGCCCTGTCACCAGTCGTCGTAAAGGGATGGCCTCTTGGTACGGGCCAGGTTTTCACGGCCGTTTAACCGCCAATGGCGAGCGATACAACCAAAATGGTTTAACCGCAGCACACAAAACTCTACCCTTTGGCACTCAAGTACGGGTAACTAACCTCAGAAATGGTCGTTCTGTCATTGTCCGTATTAACGATCGCGGACCCTTTGTAGGTGGACGGGTGATAGACTTATCAAAGGGAGCAGCAAGTGTGATTGGTTTAGTTAGCAGTGGTGTGGCTCCCGTTCAACTAGAAATATTAGGGCGTTAATCAACAGCAAAAAAATGCGTCTGTTTAAAACTGTAGCCGGGTTACGTACTTACTTAGCTTCCGTGAGAGAAAACCAAACTATCGGGTTGGTTCCCACTATGGGAGCCTTACATGAAGGTCATATTAGCCTCATTCGTCGTGCTATGTCTGAGGTTGATCGGGTGGTGGTGAGCATTTTTGTTAACCCCCTCCAGTTTAGCCCCCAGGAAGATTTAGCTAAGTATCCTCGTCAACTAGAAACAGACGCTCAACTGTGCGAACAGCTAGGAGTGGCTGCTATATTTGCCCCAACTCCCGACGAAATGGGTATTAATAGCACCTCTGAGCCAAGCACTCAAGTTATTCCCCCGGCACAGATGCTCTCTGTCTTATGTGGGCCGTTTCGCCCTGGCCACTTTCAAGGGGTGGCCACCATTGTTACTAAATTATTGACCATTGTTGAGCCCAATATGGCCTATTTTGGGGAAAAAGATGGCCAACAATTGGCTATTATCCGCCGATTGGTTAAAGATTTAAACCTACCTGTAGTTATTAAAGGTTGTCCCATTATTCGAGAACCCTCTGGACTCGCTTATAGTTCTCGTAATCAATATCTGACAGCAACACAACAACAAGAAGCGATCGCCTTATATAAAGGGTTACAAGCAGCTAAACAAGCTTTTATCACTGGAGAAAGGGAAACTCAAGCTTTAATTAGTTGTGTTAAAGAACAATTAACCTCCCATTCTGCTATAGAGGTTCAATATATTGAATGTGTCCATGCTCAAACTCTAGAACCCTTAGATACCATTGAAGAAACAGGGTTATTAGCGATCGCTGCTTATATAGGATCTACTCGACTGATTGATAATATAATCTTACGGGTTAGACAACCCATTATTGCTATTGATGGCCCTGCCGGTGCCGGAAAATCTACCGTTACCCGTCAAGTGGCCCTAGCTCTAAATTTAACCTATTTGGATACAGGGGCTATGTATCGGGCTATGGCCTGGTTAGTTTTACACTCAGACATAGCAACAGAGGATGAAAGTGCGATCGCTGAATTAGTGTCCCAAGCTACCCTAGAATTTATCCCCCCCCGTGATCAACAACCTCTCCAAGTGATTATTAACGGGGAAAATGTTAGCCAAGCTATTCGCACACCCGAAGTCACTGCTTTAGTGTCTCCTATTTCTGCCTATGCTGCGGTTCGTGAAAAATTAGTGACTTATCAACAGGAATTGGGAAAATTAGGGGGTATTGTAGCGGAAGGCCGAGATATTGGTACTAATGTTTTTCCTGATGCCGAGGTTAAGATTTTCTTGACAGCTTCGGTTGAAGAAAGGGCAAGACGACGGTTAAAGGATTTTCAGGCCCAAGGAGAAGATAATATAAGTCTGCAACAACTGGAAAAAGATATTCAACAAAGAGATTATCAAGATACTCATCGAACTTTGGCTCCTCTCCGCAAGGCCAGCGATGCGATCGAACTTAATACCGATGGTTTAACTGTTGAAGAAGTGATTAATAAAATTATTCATTTGGTTCAGTAATATCTTCATAAATATCTGAAACTAAACAAGAAAATTCGAGGGTATTTAAAGTTAATTGCTCACTTTCTTGATAGGATTGTAATAACCATTGCTCTTGTTCATTCTTAGAGAAAGTATCGACTCTTTTAGTGTTTTGACTAATTAAAACATATTCTTTTAAAGATTCTAATCGACGATAATCAGCAAATTTATCTCCTCGATCAAAAGCTTCTGTACTATCGGATAACACTTCAATAATTAAACAAGGATGACAGATATATTGAGTTAAGTTTCTATCTCTTTCATCACAACTAATAGCTATATCGGGATAATAATAAGTATTGACTGATTCAATTTTAACCTTTGTGTCAGAAGCATAAACACGACAACCTTTTCCCCGTAAATGATTTCTTAAAAGGGTTATCACGTTAACAGCAATTAACACATGGTTATTGCTTGCACCTGCCACAGCATATACTTCTCCTTGACGATATTCGTGTTTAATATCGCTTTTTTCTTCACAAGAGAGATATTCATCAGGGGTTAAATATAAGGTTTCAGGATTAGCTATCACAATCTTTTTTACGATTTTGATGATTATTTATTTATTATACTATTATTTCGTTGCATTAAAAATATTTTCAGGGGTTAAACTGAGATCAGGAAAATTGGAAGATACAATGGGTTGACTATTTTTTAAAATGGTTTCTTCATAAAAACCATCTACTAAAATTAAGAGGTTAACTTGTTCTTTTTCAGGATCAATAATCCAATATTCACTGATTCCTCTCGTTGCATATTCTGAGCGTTTATAACGATAGTCTCGATCTTGATTTCTCTTTCCTGGTGAAACTACTTCTACCACTAAAACAGGGGATGACATTTCGGGTGTAATGGTGGCTCTTTTTCCACCTATTTGAGTTAATAATTCTTCACTCAATATCATTAAATCAGGTAAACGAACACGATTGCTACTAACAACTAATTCTGTATCTTTATGACAAATTAGCTTAAAAGAAATTATCTTAGCAAATTCTGTGAGCAGATAGATAGCAATACGGTTATTTATTGGACTTTCCGTTGGCATAGCAATTAATTCTCCGTCGACTAATTCATAACGAGTTTCTGTCCCGTCGTCATAAGCAAGATAGTCTTCTAGGGTAAATTTTTGAGTAATTACAGTCATTGTTTACCTCAATTATGAGTTAACAGTTACTATACTAATTCTAACTAAAACAATTAATTATTAACTATTAATTGTTTATTGCGATAAATGAATACTAGGATCTTGTGCAACCCAACCAACAGGAGATTTAAAACGGACTTCAAAATGTAAATGAGGGTTTAATAAGTCAGGTTGTCCTGTTGTCCCCACATAACCTAAAACTTCCCCTACTTGCACCGAGCGACCCATACGAGTCTCAAAACGACTAAGATGGCCATAACGGGTTTGTCTTCCATTCCTATGATCCACAATCACCAAAAAACCATAACTTCCCTCTTGGCCCACATAAACCACCTCTCCTGAGTCTGCTGCTAATACAGGGGTTCCTACTTCCGCTAAAATATCCATTCCCCCATGAAAAAAAGACTCTCCTGTATTGGGTTCCACGTGCCATCCATAACTTAAGCCAACTTGGGCGATCGCGGGTAAAGGATAACCCCTCAACCCAGTATAATTATCTTGAGAAGGTCTTTTTCCTGGTTGCCAATTAACCCCAGGAATAAAGACCACTGTTGGGTTTTCCACACAACCATTAAGCTCAAACAAAACATCTGCCCTCACACCATAAGCAGTGGCTAAGTCTTGCCAGGTGGCACCATTGGGAACAGTTATTTTAACCCCATTAAAAGGAGGAATTAAAATTTCTTGTCCAACCTGTACTCGTCCCCCTTCGAGACTGGGGTTAACACCTACCAAGGTTTGAGGAATTAAATTATACTGTTGCGCAATACTTTCTATGGTTTCCCCAGAAATAACCTGATGGCGTTGTAAACGGGATAAAATAGGACTTTGACACAACTCAGATAAAGACGTTTGAGCGATCGCAGATAAAGGAGAAAACCAGGAGACTAGAGAAAAAAAAGCAACAATAAATCTTCCTTTGAAGCCAATTTTTTCTCCATAAAGGTCACTCAGCAAAAAATTCTGCCTTCTCCAAACCCCATCTTTGTTTAATCTTTTTTGTTCACTGCTCACTGCTAACTGTTCACTGCTCACTGTTCACTGTTCTACAAAACCCTGACAATACTGGGGATACTATCGATCGCTTCTAGATTACGAATTTCATCTAAAGCAGTGTTGAAATTTCCTTCACGGACATAGTGAGTGACGACGACAATCTCAGCAAGTTCCCCTTGAAAACCAATTTGAACCACCGACTCTAAACTAACCTGATGATCACCAAAGGTTGTCCCTAAATAACCGATTACCCCAGGTAAATCTTTGGTGAGGAAACGGGCATAAAAACGGGTATTAATGGCTTCTATGGGAGTAATTTGACAAAAATGCTGATGAACACAACTTAATAAGGGATCAAGATTGTTATTTGTACCACTACTCTTGAGAATTGCCACAATGTTCATAATATCAGAAACCACTGCGCTGGCCGTGGGTCCCGCACCAGCACCTGGTCCAAAAAACATCACTTGTCCCAGGGGTTTTCCTTCTACCAAAACAGCGTTATAAACGCCGTTAATACTGGCTAAAGGATGATTTTTCGGTACTAAGGTGGGATGAACCCTTAATTCTAGTTGTTGGGAGTTTTCTCCTTCTGTTCCCTGAGCAATGGCTAATAATTTGATCACAAAACCTAGTTGCTCGGCGTAGGTAATATCCGTTGCACTGATTTCACGGATACCTTCACAGTAGATATCTTCTCGTTTAACCCTTCCTGCGAACCCTAAAGAGGCTAAAATAGCGATTTTATCGGCCGCATCTAACCCGTCCACATCGGCAGTGGGATCGGCTTCAGCATAACCTAATTGTTGCGCTTCGGCTAACACTTCCCCAAAGTCTGCCCCATCTGAGGTCATTTTGGTCAAAATATAGTTGGTAGTGCCGTTGATAATACCAATAATACTGACGATCCGATTTGCCCCTAAAGACTGTTTCAGGGGTTTAATGATGGGAATACCACCACCCACGGCAGCTTCTAAGAGAACATATACTCCGGCTTCGTTGGCTGCTTCGTAGATTTCATCGCCATAACGAGCAATTACTGCTTTATTTGCTGTCACTACGTGCTTTTTGTTGGCAATAGCTTGTAAAATGAGGGATCTGGCAGGTTCGAGTCCTCCCAATAATTCCACGACGATCGCAATTTCTGGATCGTTGACAATACTTTCTAAGTCGGTGGTGATCACCCCTTCGCTTAATTCCACCTGACGGGGTTTATCGGGCGATCGTACCCCTACTTTGCTGATGGTAATTTCTTCTAACAGGGGGTTTCTACCTGTGGGGTCGAGTAAAATTTGTGCTGTTCCCGTTCCCACTGTTCCCAAACCCAGTAAACCAATTTTAACGGCCACTTATTCTACTCCTATCTTTTCTAGTATATTTTATCAGTTAACAGTGACCAGTTAGCAGTTACCAGTTAGCAGTTACCAGTTAGCAGTGATCAGTTACCAGTGAGTAGGATGCTACTTTTGCAGCAAGTGAGCAGGATGCTCACATTCCTAGCTCATTTTGGCTAAAACATTTCACTACCTACTTAGGGTTTGCTGAAAAAGTTTCTCCAAAATTTATGCCACTTTTGACCAAGAATTTTCTGACGAATCAATAAGTTTTAGTACATAAAAATTGTTTAAAGTATAATCAAAATTAATGAAAGGCGGTTTGATGAGTTCCCCTGTTCTATTATTAGTAAATAAGGACAAAAAAAGCGACAAAAACTGCCTCAGAAGTTTAGAAAGATTGACAACTAAAAATGTAATAGCAATAGATGTAATGGAGGTTTCAGGGAGTTTTGTCTTGTCCAAACTTTCCCTCAATAGCATTACGGAAGCATTCATCGGAGTGGGCTTGTTTCTTTTCTTCTTCACTGACATTTTTCGGAGGTCTTCCTAACTTCGGACCACTGATTCTTATCCCTCTTTCCTTACACCAATTTCTGTTTTCCCTAGTTCGATAAATTTTATCTACATGGACGGATTCGGGATAATAGCCAAACGTTTCTTTATACTTTTCTACTTGTTCTTTTAAATGACAAGATTCATTGAAGTTTTCCCAACTTATTTTGTCTAGAAACACATAGTTATCTACACAGCTTACTGAGAGTTTAGCTCCAAACTCTATTGGTTTTCCTGCTTTTCCCCTCACTATTGGACGAATATGCCGTTGAGTTAAACTTACAATTCTTTGAGGAACACTCTGGGTCTTATTCTCCCACATTGACTGTTGTTGTTCATAAACTTTTTTGATAGTCTCTAAACAATTTTTCTGTCTTTTACTCAGATTTTCCAGGGAAGCCCCAGCTTGAATTAAGTCTTCTATATTTCCTGAATTTTTCTTAAGGTATTTTAACTGTTTCCCGATAGCTTTTCTTCTTTTTTGATAAGATACTTTTCGTTTTTTAGCTACTTTTAAGTATTCCTTTCTAGCAATTTTTCTAGAAGTTCTCGGCTTTTTTCTCAATTTTACTCTTAATGGTTTATAAAGATTATCTATTATTCTTTCTGTCTCAATTCTGGCTTGATTTAATATGCCTAAATCCGTTGGGTATTTGATGTCTGCTGGCGCACAAGTCGCATCTAAAATTAGTTTACCTTTATTTTTTATTTTTTCTCCTTTTTCTTGGAGACAATCCTTTTTTTTTACTTCTTTATCACTCTTGTCTATTTCTCTTTTTACTATTTTTTTATTGATTTTGTTTATCAATTCTCCATCAATTCTTTTCCTAAAATGAACTAGCATTGAAGATTCCAGTGGTGGCTCTTGTTGATAACAATTTAAACCTATAAAGTATTGTAGATAGGGATTTTCTCTAATCTGTTCTATAGTTTCTCTATCACTTGTTCCTAATTTTTCCTTAATAATTAATGTCCCTAATGCCATTCTAAATAGTTTGGCTGGCGCACCTTTTTCTGCTGAAAAAAGTTTAGCATATTCTTCCTCAAAATCATCCCAAGGTATCAACTCTGCCATGATTACCCAACGATTATTGGGGGACAATTTGCCCTCGAAAGGTAATTCAAATTTTTTTTGGGGCGGTAAAGGTTGCTCCTCTTTTCGATACATTTGTTCTTGACCAACAACTGGGAGGTGTTTCTACCAATTATAGCGGTTTGTAGCCGACAAAGCTGATCTTTTTTGCGATCGCGAATATGGGTGTAACCTTTTAAAGAATAGGGTTTTGCTTTTATTCAGCAAACCCTACTTAACCGTTTTTAATGCCATATAATGAACACTAAAAAACAAATTATTCCTACACTGACTATCAAAACTGTTCCATGTTACGTACTCTCTTCCCCATTGTCCTAACAGTCTCCCTCGTAGCAACTCCCTATGTAGGGATGACACAAAGCATTGAACAGTTATTTCAACAAGGTAATCAAGCTCAAAATGAAGGTAGATATAGGGAAGCAGAAAGTATTTGGCGACAAATTATCTCAATTGACAGCAATAATGCCATAGCTTACTTCTATATTGGTTTAGCGTTAAGAAAGCAAGGGAAATTGGAAGAAGCGACCGCCGCCTATAAAAAAGCCATAGAACTTGACCCTAACTATTCTTTTGCTTACAACAACATGGGTAATGCTCTAAGAAAGCAAGGGAAATTGGAAGAAGCGATCGCCGCCTATAAAAAAGCCATAGAACTTGACCCTAACGATGCTTTTGCTTATAACAACATGGGGTTAGCCCTAGATGATCAAGGGAAATTGGAAGAAGCGATCGCCGCCTATAAAAAAGCTATAGAACTTGACCCTAACTATGCTACGGCTTACTACAACATGGGTAATGCCCTAAATCGTCAAGGGAAATTAGAGGAAGCGATCGCCGCCTATAAAAAAGCCATAGAACTTGACCCTAACTATTCTTTTGCTTACAACAACATGGGGGTAGCCCTAAGAAAGCAAGGGAAATATGATGAAGCCATTGCTGCCTATAAAAAAGCCATAGAAATTAACCCTAACTATGCTTTTGCTTACAACAACATGGGGGTAGCCCTAAGAAAGCAAGGGAAATATGATGAAGCCATTGCTGCCTATAAAAAAGCCATAGAAATTAACCCTAACGATGCTTTTGGTTATAACAACATGGGGTTAGCCCTAGATGATCAAGGGAAATATGATGAAGCCATTGCTGCCCATAAAAAAGCCCTAGAAATTGACCCTAACCTTGTTTTGGCTCAAAATAACCTGAAAGAAGCTGAACGTCTTTTAGCCATAAATAATAATCCTCCCCTTCCTAATATCGATGATAGAGATTATCTCCCCACAGAAACCCAAGAAGGCCTAGTGCAGCTTGGCGAAAGTAATCCACCAGATTTTTACAGAAACTTTCGTGACTAGCCACGACAATGTGTTTCAATGAAACTAACGGAAGAATCTCGAAGTTGATGTCCATGATAAAAGCATTGCCAATTAACCTCTCCAACCTACAGAAAACAGTACTCCAACAAATAGTGAGAGGGACAACAAACCCCTATCGCCTTGTTAGACGAGCCAAGCTAATCTTAGCCGCAGCATCAGGAGAGAGCAATAGTTCGATTAGTCGAAGATTAGAATTAGACCGAGTACAAGTGCGTCAGTGGCGATCGCGATGGTTTGAGGAGAGAGAAAAACTGAGTGCCGCCGAAGAACAACAGGTAACGGAGAAAGCATTAATGGTCTTGATCAAAGGAATTTTAAGCGATCGCCCAAGACCTGGAACAACAAAATCCTTTACGGTCGAACAAGTAGTCCAGATTGTAGCGATCGCTTGTGAAGAATGTGAAAAATCAGACAGACCAGTGAGCCATTGGACACCTTCAGAGTTGGCGGATGAAGCCATAAAAAGAGGAATTGTCGAAAAGATTTCCCCCCGTAGTGTGGGGCGTTTTTTAAAAAGAAGCGACATTACAACCACATCTCGTTCGTTACTGGTTAAATGCCAAAATTGATGATCCCTTAAAATTTAAAAAGCAAGTCAAATATATCTGTGAACTTCATCAAGAAGCTAAAACTTTGTTAGAACAAGGAATTCATTTAATTAGTACAGATGAAATGACAGGGATTCAAGCTCTTGAGAGATTATTTCCGAACAAAAGAGTCAAGCCTAAACAAGTAGAAAAAATCAAATTTGAATATGAAAGACACGGAACTTTAAGCTTGATTGCGAACTGGGATGTGGCAAGAGGAAAAGTTGTTAGTCCCTCTATTGGACCGACAAGAACAGAACAAGATTTTTCTGAACATATCCAGAGAACGATTAAGATTGATGAAAAAGCAGAATGGATTTTTATTGTAGATAAACTCAACACTCATAAATCGGAAAGCTTAGTCAAATTAGTAGCAGAAAGCTGTGGAATTACTATTGATTTGGGGAGAAAAGGAAAGGAGGGGATTCTGCAATCTATGGACAGCAGAGCAGATTTTTTATCAGATGAATCTCATCGAATTCGCTTTGTTTATATTCCCAAACATACATCGTGGCTTAATCAAATTGAGTGTTGGTTTTCGATCTTAGTCAGGCGTTTACTCAAAAGAATTACTGTCCGTTCAACTGAAGAACTATCCCAAAAAATTCTCAATTTTATTGATTACTTTAATCAACATTTTGCTAAGCCGTTCGTTTGGAAATTTAAGGGCTTTAAAGATCATAAGTGACTGGTGGATTATTTTTGCTAAGCTGCACTAGCTCTATGATTGGCACTTATAATGGCTATGAATGGAAAGACGATGTGTTAACAGTACCTATGACAAAGGACTAATTGCCGAGAGCCGTGTGAGGTGAAAGTCTCATGCACGGTTCGGACTGGGAGTAGTGGTAGGTGACTACCACTTCGACCCCTAATTAGAAAATAAGCATGTTCCTCAATTAAAGCCGAAAGATTTAGAGCAGGTGCGGAATGCACCGCCGCTTTCCACTGCCGCGTTCCAGCAGGAGTTGAAATCCTGCTGGAACGCGGCAGCGCATTCGACGCCTTTAATTCAATTCAAGGTGGGTCGGCGGTCAAAACTGCTATTGGCTGTGACTTGGGTATCAAGAAACTGTTAGCTTTGAGCAATGGAGAATTGATAAAAAATCCTCAATTTGAGAAACGCTTGTCAAAAAGGAAAACCATTAGACAACGCAGATTATCTCGTAAAAAGAGGGGGTCATCTACTTTGCTAGGGGTTATCTAGAAAAAGCGATCGCAACCTAAACCCCTAGTAAAAGTTCTATCACTTCTTAGTTAACCCATAGTACAACTTTCCAGAATAGATTTAAGCGATCGCTTAATTAGAGGATTAAATATTATGTGTCGCTTTCTATCCTCAAAAAAGGTGATGAGGTTTTTAAAGGTTATTGTTGTCTTCTTGCTGTTTATCATTATTGTTGGAGTTCCTTGGCTTGATGTCTTAGCAAATAATGCTCCCAAGCAAGGATCTCAAAATGTATCTGATACCATTAACAATTTTCTGACCATGCTGGGTGGTGGTGGGATCGGAATGGCAGGAAACCAAGTGATAAAAAGGAAAACTTCCCCCCCTAGTGAACACGCAACCTCTAGCAATACCTCGACCGATTTGATGAGAAATCCTTTGTACAAAGCGTACATAGATCAGCTAAAAACGGACTTGTTCAAAAAACTTGCCATAGTAGAAAAAAGACAGAAGGCCTTGCACAGCAAGATCAACAATATTGAGTTTTTTCTGGGGAAGAAGTATCAAGAATTTGACCGTAAAGACACACTTCACTAATTAAGCGATCGCACCGTTAACCCCTAATTGACCTAGCTAATTTATGGTTTTTTCCCGCCGACCCACCTTGAATTGAATTCAAGGCGTGGAACGCGGCAGTGGAAAGTGGCGGTGCATTCCGCACCATATTTCTAATAGCTAAGTCTTCTATCGCAATTAAGTCATTGTCTCGCACAAGTTTAGTGGTTAACTCGTGGAGAAAGTCGCTACGAGCATCTTTAATTTGAGCGTGTACTTTAGCTACTTCTAGACCAGCTTTATAGCGGTTATTTGAGTCTACTGTTATCATAATCTTACAGTAAATTTATGGTCGCTTCGGAATTATTGTCATGAAAAGATACAAAATCAAGCCCTGGATAATTTTACCTATATTAAGTCTCATCACAGCTATCTGTTTAATCGGTTGGCAAACTCAGGGGTAAATTAAGTCAGGCTACTCACTTGGACTTTGGACAAAAAAAGTTTGTTAGCGTATATTTTACGCTAAACTAAAATCCCAAAAAATCGGCTCTGTATCAGTCAATAAAATTGGCTGACAAATAGGGCTAATCTATAGATTCTGAGGAAAACTAAGGAGCTTTTAAGTTTTTAGTTGATTTTTTGCTCCCTTTCTTGATAACATCATGACGAGTTCGTGGGGCTTTTTTGTAACCTTTAATACGTCCGGAAGAAAAACCTCGACGTTTGGGAAATTTGGCGAAAGTCCCCAAGGTCGTAATTATTCTTGAAAAGTCTCTTTGAACTAGACTAGGGGTGATTTTGATGGATTTATTAGTCTTCAAATACTGTTCCCAATCACGGGGTAAAACCACAGCTAATTTTCTGGCAGCCCACGAATTTACGTAAGAAAGAAGTGTTAGTTTAAACCAATTTTCTTCATGATGTACATCGGGAGTTAAATAAGATGTCATCAATAATCTTTGTTTACCAAATCGAAAAAGATGTTCCATGTCATAACGTTGTCGATAACACTGATAACAATCAACTAAACTTAACTCATCGCGCCGAGAACCAATAACAATAAGCCACATAGGTTTCCAAATACTATTTCTTTCTTGAGCTCTGACAACAATCTGGAGTAAAGTAAAGGGGTGATTGTTCATTTTATAGTTTTTAGTTCCTCTCATTAACATCTGTTTCCATCCCGAAATAGTCACTGTTAATTGACGACCTTTTTTCGTTGTAAAGGGAACATGATGAACTTCATCAGGTTCAGTCCAAGTTTGGTCATCTTTAAGGTCAAATTTATCCCCATACCAACGGGGATGTCCCGAAGTTTTGGCTTGATTTGGGTCCCGAATAAATTGACGATAAAAAACTCGGTCACTTCTAACTCTTGTAATAGTAACTACGTCTTCGTGCTTAACTTGTTCCCCAATAAAATCCTTTTGGCTGTAGTCACTATCAGCCACTAAGACAGATAATTTATCAGAAAATAAAGAACTTTGCCAGATTTTTTTTAGTTGTTGATTGCCTTGATTTACTCCTTTATGTTTAGAGGGGACTCACTCTCCTGATAAGGGGACAGCCCAAGGGACTTTTTCTGTGTCTATTTGGTCAGGTAAAGCGCAGACAACGGAATAACAATTTCCAATATTAATGGGTTTATTTCCCTTAATTGGATTGGGGTAATGAATAAAGGTTTTATCCGCTAACGTTTCGCCAAACCGTCGTGGACAGGGAGTTGTGTCAATACCAAATAAGTTATAATGTTTTGAAGTAGGAGGAATTGTTCTCGATACCGCTGAAAATAAAGTCTCAATTCTCTGTTCATAATTAGGGTCAGTTTGAGTGGGTAAAAACTCTTGAATTCCTCTATATAAACTGTTATAATCTCTTCTAAATAAAGGATTGAGAGACAATTCAACGACTGAGTGAGCTTGTTGGTTACTGGAGAGGGCATCGAGTAATTCTATAATAGTTTCTTTTCTAGCTTTTAGTCCTTGGAAGAGGTTAGACCTCCACACCAGGAATTCCTCGACAGACGTAGCCGTTTCATTTTTGGTCATTTTTAAAATTTATTACCTTATAAATTAGCGGAATATATACGCTAACATCAAAAGAGGTTGTTTGTTACAGTTAAGGCTAATGTCATCACATTCCGAACTTAAGACCAGTCAAGATGTCCACCTGAGAGCCAAACAAATTAAGAGTCTAATTCGCTCTCTTAAACAGAAAATAAAGAAAATTGAACGGGAAGGGGAAGTAGCACCAGCTAATTGTCATATTATTCGTTATCAGGTTAATGGAAAGGGAACAATCTACTGGTATTATAAACTACAGGCTGCTGAATCAATTTTTCCTATGGCCACTAATAATGAGAAAAAAACCAAATATAAATATTTAGGACGAGCCGGAAGTTCTGCTCATATTGATGCTGTAGAAAAACTCACTAGAAGAAATCTCATTGATGAATGAGAACGAGTCATTCAATCTCTAACTGAAAGCTACTTAGATATCTATATTGGAACCGAAACTGAATGAAGCTATTTAATATTTAAAATCCCCTAAAAAGATGGAAAGAGAGTTTTTAAAATCACCTTAATTCTCTATTTTAGCTCTGGAGATATGTTTAGCGTAAAATTTACGCTAACAATTGTTTTTTATCCAAAGTCCAATACTCACCTCTAACCCTAGCCACCCCCGCCCCTCCCAGGAGGTGAGCCAGGAGGTTAACTGAATTTCTAAGCTATGAATTTTTATCTTTCTTCCAAAAGAAGACCCTCGGCAAAGCCGAGGGGATGAATTTTGGGCAAAATACCTCGACTCGTAGTACAATGGTAGGTAGCGGTAAAGCGCATCGGAATATTAAGGGGATTGGCTTCCCTTACCTCAGATCTTCGGGACAAATATCGCCCTAAGAATTTTAAAGGTGACGCGACTGGTAGATTAGGTTTAGCGGTGACGCACAGCCAAAAAATTAAATAGATTTTAGATCCGTTTGCGGTCGGTGCGCCCGTGAAAGTTAAATAATACGGCACAGTAATGGCGGTCTGACGGGGACTATTTCGGTAGTCTAGTTAAAAGTCTATATGGGAATCCCTCGCGCCTCTCGCGACGGGAGGTTCAATACAGTGATGACAGTATGGAGTTAATCAACCAAAAACCTTTTCTAGACAAAATCATCATCTATCCCATTAAATCTTTAGATGGTTTATCTATTTCGCAAGCAACACTGCTCAAAGGCGGTGCTTTAAAATATGACAGACAATGGGCAATTTTTACTGAAGGAAAAAAGTTAATTAATGCCAAAAGTAACAACAAAATATATAAACTCAGAGCAACTTATAATAATAGTTTAAGTCAAGTTACTTTGGAACATAGAGATAATAACTTAAAGCAAACCTTTGATTTACAACGGGAAATGAAACAAATAGAAATTTTCTTAAGTGACTATTTTGGTTGTTTGGTGTATTTAAAAGAAAATAAATTCACTGGCTTTCCTGATGATAGTAACGCCTCTGGACCAACTATTATTAGTAAAGCCACCTTACAAACCATTGCTCAGTGGTTTCCTGACCTAACAATAGAGGAAATAAGAAGAAGATTCAGAGCAAATTTAGAAATTAATGGAGTGTCGGCTTTTTGGGAAGATCAATTGTTTGCCAATAAAAATGAATGGGTCGATTTTAGGATCGGTAATGTTAATTTTCAAGGTATTCATCCTTGTCAAAGATGTATTGTTCCGACAAAAGACTCTTATATAGGAACAATAACAAACAACTTTCAAAAACAACTTATAACCAAAAGAAAAGAAACCTTACCCAGTTGGGTAAACCCTAGCCAGTTTAATCATTTCTATCGAGTAAGCGTTAACACAAAAATCATCAACCTACAACAAGAAAGCTCCTTAAAAGTTGGAGATGAAGTGGAAATAATGAATAATTGATAACTGATAACTGGTAACTGATAACCGATAACTGAAATATGGTCTTTTCTTTTCAACTACAAAAAAAATGTCTTCATACTCAAGCCAGAGTCGGAACTTGGTCAACCCCTCATGGTATCGTAGAAACCCCTAGATTCATGCCTGTAGGAACCCTAGCAACGGTGAAAGGGTTAACCCCGGCACAACTGGAAACAACGGGCGCACAGATGATTTTAGCCAACACTTATCACCTACATCTACAACCAGGGGAAAAGATTGTGGAAGCTGCCGGAGGTTTGCATAGCTTTATGGGGTGGAATGGTCCTATTTTAACCGATTCTGGGGGCTTTCAAGTTTTTAGCCTCAGCAAACTCCGAAAAATTAGAGAAATTGGTGTTACTTTTCGTTCTCCTCGGGATGGTAGCATCATCGAGTTAACCCCTGAACGATCTATCCATATTCAAAATGCTTTGGGTGCAGACGTGATCATGGCTTTTGATGAATGTCCCCCAGGAGACGCTGATTATGACGCTGTAGCAGCAGCAACCGATCGGACGTATCGCTGGTTAGAAAGGTGCATCAAAGCCCATCAGAGACCCCAGGATCAGGGTTTATTTGGCATTGTTCAAGGGGGAACCTATCCTAAGTTGCGATCGGATGCGGTATCTGCTTTAATTCCTTTAGATTTACCCGGATATGCCATTGGTGGGGTGAGTGTGGGGGAAGAACCGGCCTTAGTCCGTGACATCGTTAAATTTACCACTCCCTTGCTCCCTGAGTCTAAACCCCGTTATTTGATGGGGGTGGGAACTTATAAGGAGATGGCGATGGCGATCGCTTCTGGGATCGATTTATTTGATTGTGTTATTCCCACTCGTTTTGGTCGTCATGGGACGGCATTGGTACGAGGGGAACGCTGGAACCTCAAAAATGCCCGATTTAGAGAAGATTTTAGCCCTTTAGACCCTGAATGTCCTTGTTACGTTTGTAAAAACTTTTCTAGAGCTTATTTAAATCATTTAGTGAGATCGCGGGAAATGCTCGGTTATATCCTCCTATCGTTGCACAATGTAACAGAATTAGTGAGGTTTACCCAACGCATTCGTGAGGCTATTTTAAATGATAGTTTTACCGAGGAATTTGCTGATTGGTTAAAAGAAGATTTTCCTTAATTTTTATTTTGATGTCAGAATTGCCTGTTATACAGTTACTATTTTCTAAATGTGTTTCCAATATTGTTAGAAAACGGATCGCTATGGGACCATTCTTAACTCTACCACCACCCATGGCATAAATTTCACCATTAATATATTCATGTTTTTCTTTTTTTTTCCTTTCATAAGAAGTATTCTTCAGGAGTTAATAATGGAAATGAGTCTTTTCTTGCTATTATAATAGTTGATTGAGAAAACTTATATCAGTTCAATTTCAAATACTTTGGAAAAGATTTCAATAACTTTTGCTTCTATTTCTTCTAAACTAATTCCAGGTGTAAATTGCTGTAAGCTACCCACGGGTTTATCTTCAATACCACAAGGAATAATATTTTGAAAACCTTGTAACTCTGGACAAACATTAATAGAAAATCCGTGCATTGTTACCCAACGTTTAACTTTAATCCCAATAGCTGCAACTTTGCAATTATTAACCCAAACCCCTGTTAATCCTGGAATTCTTTCTCCTGTAAGTTGATAATGCTTTAAAACTTGAATAATCACTTCTTCTAGTTGTCTTAAATACCAGTGTAAATCCTGTTGATAATATCGTAAATTAAGGATAGGATAACCTACTAATTGACCCGGACAATGGTAGGTGACTTCTCCTCCTCTTTCTGTGCGATATACTGGAATTTCGCTCTGTTTCGGGTCAAATTTGATAAACTTGGTACTAGAACCTGTTCCTAATGTATAAACGGGAGGATGTTCTAACAATAATAGGGTGTCCTCTAAGCTAGGATCGTCTAGACGTTGCTTAACAAGCGATCGCTGTATCTCCCAGGCCGCTTCGTAGGGAGTTGTACCTAATTTTTGCAGTATACACCGTCTGGGTTTAAATGAAGTTGCAGTATACATAACTATTGACAAAGTTTTGACAGCAAATATTTAAGAAATATAAAGAGATGCAAAGGAAAATAAAAAGAAAACAAAGACCTATGTTTAGAACAATACAAAGTGTTAGGCTAAAAGTATACAGAGTTTGTTTTGGAGAAAGGCATTGAAAGAAACGCCACCAAAAGAGGTTTTTCTCAGCAGTTCTTCCCCTAGCCAACTAACGAGTGTTTTGGGGTGAAGATTAGGGACTGGGATCAGGGAGAGAAATAAGACTATTTAAGCTATTATTGAACTCTCGCCCTTCTATCATTAGAATATCTTAATCTAGGTTAAATTAAGCAATCAAGCAAAACCGATTAAGAGAGTAGAAAAGAGGTCAAGGAATTTATGAATCAACCAAGGTATCCGACTCCATTGTTATTGAATTAATCCGATGATAGGGATTAGTCTATCTCAGCAAAAAGGAGAGGAATTATCCTCAGTTTTCTCTTTTAATTCTACAACAGCGAAACAACGAATGGAGTATTGAGTATGAAGCTTTTAATTCAAGGCAATAATATTGATGTAACCGAATCGATCAATGATTACGTTAAACAAAAACTAGAAAAGGCAGTCAAACATTATCAAACTTTTACTACAAAAGTTGATGTTCATTTATCTGTTGCTAAAAATGCTCGTATTACTGATAAGCATAAGGCCGAAGTAACGGTTTATGCTAATGGTACAGTGATTCGGGCCCAAGAAGGTAGTGAAAATCTTTATGCAAGTATTGATTTAGTTTCCGATAAAATTTCTCGTCAGCTTCGTAAATATAAAGAGAAAGTAAGTAATCATAAACCCCAATCTTCTGCAAAATTGCCAGAAGTTTTGCCAGAAAAAGAAGTTTCAGAAGATTTGATCGGCGATCGCCAGGCAGAATTACCTCCCGAAGTAATTCGCATGAAATATTTTGCTATGCCGTCAATGTCCATTGAAGAAGCAAAACATCAACTAGAATTAGTAGATCATGATTTCTATATGTTTCGTAATCAAGAAACCGAGGAAATTAATGTTATCTACATGAGAAATCATGGTGGTTTTGGTATCATACAACCCCGTGAAGCTAATGAAAATGATCACACAAGTGCCTAATTAATTAGAGCGTTGCAAGATGATCTAGAGCAAATTTTTTAGGGGAGTAAAATCATTTTATTCCCCTTTTTTCTTATTTTTGCTTCAAATGTGAGTCGTAACAGTATTCTAGACTCTACAACTAGGATGGTTGTAGCTACGGGTATCAGCATTCATTTGCCGAAACGATGTTAATCATTGATTCTCTAAAATGTTAAGATATATTATGAACCGTATCATAAAGGCAATTTATGAGTGAACAACCATTACGCATTTGCATTGTTGGGGGAGGGTTTGGGGGACTGTACACTGCTTTACGTCTCACCCAGTTTACTTGGGAAGAGGATCAGACTCCTGAAATTATCTTAATTGATAAAAGCGATCGCTTCTTATTTACTCCCCTTCTCTATGAGTTAATAACAGAAGAGATGCAAACGTGGGAAATAGCCCCCCCTTATGAGGAACTTTTAGCAGATACACCGATTCGCTTTCATCAGGGTTGTGTCACTGGTATTAATATCGAAAACAAACAACTAGAATTGGATAATCATAATAGTCTACATTATGACCGTTTGGTGTTAGCAATGGGGGGAAAAACTCCCTTAGATAATTTTAGTGGTGTTAAAGATTATGCCATTCCTTTTCGTACTTTAGAAGATGCTTATCGTATCAAAGAAAGATTACGCTTATTAGAAGATAAAAAAGCAGAGAAAATTCGTATTGCTGTAGTTGGGGGCGGATATAGCGGTGTAGAGTTGGCTTGTAAATTTGCAGATCGTTTAGGGGATACAGGGCGAATTAGATTGGTTGAAAGAGGAGATAAAATACTCAGCAACTCTCCCGAATTTAACCGAGAAGTTGCCGAAAATGCCTTAGAGTCTCGAAGAGTTTTTATCGATCTAGAAACAGAAGTCACTCAAGTTAGTTTCGATAGTGTTTCTTTATCTTATAAAGGAAAGATTGATAGCATTCCTGTTGATTTAGTATTGTGGACTGTGGGAACTCAAGTTATCGAAATGGTCAAAGAATTACCGTTAGAAAAGACAAGTAATGGACTATTAAAAATAACCCCTGAATTACAAGCCATTGAGCATCCTGAAATTTTTGCTATTGGTGATTTAGCAGCTTATTATGATGAATCTAAGGAGCCAATTCCTGCAACGGCACAGACAGCTTTTCAACAGTCTGATTATTGTGCTTGGAATCTTTGGGCTTCGATTACTGAGCGTCCACTGTTACCTTTTGCTTATCAACCATTAGGAGAAATGATGGCTCTGGGAATAGATAATGCTACATTATCAGGATTAGGAGTTAACTTGGATGGCTCGTTAGGTTATATTGCCAGAAGATTAGTTTATTTATACCGTTTACCAACCCTAAAACATCAAATCAACGTTGGTATTAATTGGATGACTAAACCATTAACTGACTTGTTATTATAATAGTTAGAAGGTTAAGAAAAAAATAGAGGGTTTATGAAACAACCAAAAGTCATTTTTTTAGACGCTGTTGGCACTTTATTTGGGGTGAAAGGAAGTGTAGGGGAAGTGTATCGTTATCTCGCTGCAGAGGTTGGGGTAGAGTGTGATGCTTCCCTTTTAGAAAAAGTGTTTTATCAACAGTTTAAAAAAGCTCCTCCTTTAGCTTTTCAGGGGGTGGACATTATGATGGTTCCAGACTTAGAATATCAATGGTGGTATCGGGTGGCTTATGATACTTATACAGAGGCAAATGTCATAGATCAATTTAGTGATTTTGATGGCTTTTTTAGACAACTTTATGATTATTTTGCCACCCCTCATCCTTGGTTTCTTTATACGGATGTTTTCCCTGCTTTACAACATTGGCAAAAGCAGGGCATAACATTAGGGATTATCTCAAATTTTGATAGTAGAATATATGAGGTACTAGATATTTTTGGCTTAACTAATTTTTTCCAAACTATAACCATTTCTTCTACCACAGGAAAAGCAAAACCTGATTCTCATATCTTTATTAAAGCTTTAGAAAAACATAATTGTAAACCAGAAGAAACTTGGCATATTGGAGATAGTAGAAAAGAAGATTATGATGGTGCAAAGTCTGTTGGGATTAATCCTTTTCTATTAGAAAGAAATGAGGAAGTATCTAGATCAGATTACACAATTATTGATTCAATGGAAAGGTTAACTTTATGAGGAAAACGTCTACGATAGTTAATTTGGTGGTCGTATTATCAACAGTTTTAGAAAAGTTAGTAATAGATATTAGTTTTGCCCACCCTACATTTAAGGATAGAATGAGATCAGGTGGGCAAATTATAAACAATTTTAGAACAGGTAGTAATAGATATTAGTTTTGCCCACCCTACATTTAAGGATAGAGTAAGATGAAAAAACTTTTAGTTACAGGTGCAAGCGGATTTCTTGGTTATAATCTTTGTCAGTATGCTCAAGAAAATTGGCAAGTTTATGGCAGTTATTATAACCATAAACTTGATTCAAAAAATATTAACTTTGTCAAGGTTGATGTTACAAATATTGATGAATTACAGACAATATTTAAGCAGATAAAACCCGATGCAGTAATTCATTTAGCAGCAGCATCAAAGCCTAATTATTGTCAAAATAATCCAGAAGATTCCTATAAAATAAATGTAACTGCTTCGGGGAATATTGCTAAATTATGCGCTGATGTCAATATCCCTTGTGTTTTCACCTCAACTGATTTAGTTTTTGATGGTTTAAATCCTGCTTATAAGGAAAGCGATCCCGTTTCTCCTATTAGTTACTATGGAGAACAAAAAGTAAAAGCAGAACAAGAAATGTTGATTATTTATCCCAAAACGGTAATCTGTAGAATGCCCTTAATGTTCGGGTGTGATTCGTTGGGCTAGAAAGCTTGTACCAAGTATAAGTGTGTAGCCCGTTCTGTACCTTTATAACAGAATAACTTAGAAGTTTCGCATTGACAGAAAATAAAAATTATGCTGTCAAAGAATTAGTGGGAGATAATTGTTCTAAAATAAACTCCCGTGCCACTTTTAAAGAAAGCTCTCTTTGGAGAGAATACCAAGACTCTATAGTTGCTTTAATTCTCATCAGTTCCAATTGACAAAATGCTCTTAAAGAACAGAAAATATGAGTAACAATAGCTTTTTTCGTTCTTACTTGAAACTTAGATAATCCACACAATTGTTTTAAAGCTCTATGATAGCATTCTATTCCCCAATGAATAGTTTGTAACTCTCTAAAATCATCGCGCTTCCAATCCATAAGTTTAGATTCATCATATAGAAAAGTAGCATAATAACGACAACTTCCGTGTTTAAAAGTCCTCTTAAATATTTTTACTTTTCCGAATTCTTTGATAATTACTATCAATCCATTATTAGGAATTTCCAACTCCTCTACTCTTTGATATTTACCTCCTTCTACTTTTACTTGTCTATTTTTGGCTATTCCTACTTGAAAATTCAGTTCTTTGTCTCTAAAAAATCTTAAATTCTCTTTAGAAGAATACCAACAGTCTGTCGTTATAGTAGAAGGTTTTACCCCCCACTTGATTACTTCTACGATCATCTCTCTTAAGTAATCATTTTTTGTTTTATTATCTAGAGGATCATAAAGGCGATAATTAATAGGCATTGATTTTCCATCATAGTCAGTATAATACAAAGTAATTAAGTTAATTCCTTTGATGGCTTTTTGATGTTTTCCTGACCAATAATAGTTGATTAAATGAGCTTTTCCTACTTGAGAGTAGTGTTTTTCAATAACGGTATCATCCCCACTTAACACTCCTCCAATCAAATTAAGGTTTCCTTGAACTTCTCTAAATAAATCTATTGGTTCATATTGCTCTCTTAGTAAGAATCTATTGGTGCTATGACGAGAAATTTCTAAAATCTCAGCTAAACGGCAGCAACCTGTGTATTTTGGCTCTGAGAGCAAGAAGTATGTATATTGATCTAGATTACATTGGGCTGTTGATGGTTTACTCCGAAGTCTTATGATTTTTCTCCTTCATTAGCGATCACCTGAAAACATCATCTGCATATTTACGCTCTTTTGTCAATGCGAAACTCCTAGATTCATGAAATACTAAATATCCCCCCTTTAGTTCCCCCCTTAATAAGGGGGGTTTGGGGGTTAGGGGGGATCAGCATTCACTTAATTCTCACAACTGATAACTGATTGCTATAGAACTCAGGTTACTAACTATTCCTTCAAAAGGAGGTAGAAACCTTGATATTTTTATATGAAATTTTAAGGAAAAATTTTTTATTTTCCCCTGACAAAGTATTAACATTTAATAAACATCATGGAATTCTGGATCTTGCATCGGCAGAGTCCGTTTTTTACTCAATTTTCGTAACCAAAAGCCTCCAATAATAGCAATGGTTAAGGAGACAAATCCAGTGATAGATTGTAGTAGTAAAAATCCGCCGATGGCAAACATACTACCAAACATAACTAAAGTAGCTGCTACCACTTTTAAGAGATCATTTTGTAAATTTTGTGCTGGTTCTAAACCGCTTTTGTATTGTTGATATTGCCAACCTATTCCCCCAGGACGAACCTTCTCGTAGAAATTTAATAAAGTTTGTTCATCTTCGGGAGGGGTTAAATACATAACCGTTATCCATACCAATGCTGTTAACACGGAAATTCCTAGTAACCGCCAACCAAAGTCAGGAAAAATATTATTAATGGCAGGATTAATAGTTGTAACTAAACCAATTAAAAACCCTGTAACCATGGCTGATAATTCTGCTGCGGCATTAATTCGCCACCAAAACCAACGTAAAATTAAGACAAGTCCGGGACCAGTTCCAATGGCAATTACTAAACGAAATACTGTCCGAACATCCGTTGCATAAAAAGCAGCAATTGAACCTAAAACCGTCACTAAAAGAGATGCTAATCTCACCGCATCGGTTAACTCTTGATCCGTCGCATCAGGACGGAAAAAACGACGATATAAATCATTAGTTAAATAAGAAGCACCCCAATTAATAGATGTGGAAATGGTACTCATAAAAGCAGCGATTAAAGAAGCAACCACTAACCCCAAAACTACCGAAGGTAAATAGTTTAACATCAAGGTAGGATAAGCTAATTCTGCATCTTCTAAATTAGGTAATAAAACCATTGCAGCTAAAGCAGTAATAATCCAAGGCCAAGTTCTAACAATGTAGTGGAGAATGTTAAAAAACCAAGTAGCCTTTTCTGCTTCTTTTTTAGCTGCTTCGTCAGTTTCTCCTTTCACTGCTAACAATCTTTGCACAAATTCTCCACCCCCATCACTGCGACGAAAAGACCACCATTGCACAAATATATAAGCTGAAAATGTAGTGGCTGTAATACCGGCAGCATCGTTCCAAGTAAAGTTTAAACCGCCATTATTGGTGATAGGAATAAACGATAAAACATCAAAATCAGTTATTTGTTGAACATTAGGAATTAATTCACGCACTCCTCCCGCATCATTCACCGCAATAACTGCCACTAACATCGCCCCAAATAGTCCTAAGAAAAATTGGAAAAAGTCCGTAACAACTACACCCCAAAGTCCTGAAACTCCGGTATAAATTAAAACAAAAACACTCAAAGCGATCACTGTCCAGAGTTTGGTTGCTTCTCCAGGATCAAAACCCAAACTTTGCCATAACTGCAAAGCGTCCACCACCTTAACCATAGCTAACATAGCGTAACCGATACCAATACAATTGATAGGAACCGCGAATAAAAATGCCTTGGTTGCCCGTAAAATGGCTGCTGTACGCCCACCGTAGCGTAATTCTGTTAATTCAGCGTCCGTGACCATTTCCGACCGTCTCCACAGCCCTGCAAACACATAAATTAGAACAATGTGGGCGATACCAAAACTCCACCATTCCCAGTTTCCTGCAATACCCCGAGTAGCAACCACACCGCAAATATACAAAGGGGTATCGATAGAAAATGTCGTAGCGGCCATACTGGTACCAGCTAACCACCAAGGGAGGTTTCTTCCAGCTATGAAGTTGTAAACTATACTTGTCGGTTTGTCGTCTTCGTCATCAGTTTTAGTTTCTTGATGGGACAACAATAACCCCAAGGCCATCGTCCCAAAGAGATAAATTAAAATAATAATCCAATCTATAAGCTGCATAGTGTAAATTTAGGTTATTTTATTTAAAGTTTGGTTGTGAGGATTTTCTGTGTTAAAAGTTGAGTCGTCTAAACAGTGGATAAATAAGTTGTCCCAAGTCAATGATTGGGTATTATTAGGGTTATGGATGGTTATTGGTGGTGTTCTCCGCTTTACAAATTTGGACGCTAAACCCCCTTGGACCGATGAATTTGCCACAATGGTGTTTAGTTTAGGAAATGATTTCCGGTCGGTTCCTCTGAATCAGGTTATTTCATTGGATACCCTTTTGCAACCACTTCGTGTTAGTGGCGACGTAGGAATAGGTAATGTTGTTTCTTTATTGCTACAAGAAGATAATCATCCTCCTTTATATTTTGTTTTAGTTCATTTATGGGTTCATTTATGGCAAGATGTGGGGGAATATGTGGATGTGGGGGTGGTGAGATCGCTTCCTGCTTTGTTGGGAATTTTATCTATTCCTGGGGTTTACTTTTTAGGAAAAATTGCTTTTAATTCTCGGTTAATTGGGCAAATAAGTGCTAGTTTAATGGCGGTTTCTCCTTTTGGTATTTTCTTGGCACAGGAAGCCCGTCATTACACCTTAAGTATTTTATTTGTGATTGCTTCTTTAATATGTTTAATACTCACTCTTAGACATCTTTATCAACAGTCTATTATTCCTTTATGGTTAGTATTTAGCTGGATTTTGGTTAATAGTTTGGGTTTATCGGTTCATTATTTCTTTGTTTTAACTCTCATCTCAGAAGTTATAACCTTAGCTGTTCTGATTTATGCTAAATATAGAAACAATTTTTCACAGTTAAGTAAACGAAATATCATCCGTATTTTAGCAGCTATTCTCGGAACATCTGCTACTGGTTTAGTCTGGATGTTGTTAGCCATTTCTCATGGTTACGGTAATAATATGATTACTTGGATTCATCCCTTAAGTCATATTTTATATGCTATTAGTCCCCCCTTGCAGTTATTAGCAGTTTGGGTTCCCATGATTTCTTTATTACCAGTTGAATCTGATTCTATTCCTATTGTTATTCTTTCGGGTTTAATTTTACTGTTATTTTTTATCTGGTTAATTCCTTATAGTATCAGAGGTATAAAAAAAGGATTAAAATTGAATGAATTTCGTCTTCCACTGTTAATTTTAATGACATTTATTGGTGGGGTTATTGCTTTATTTTTAATCATAACTTATGGTGTTGGCGTTGACTTAACTCGTGCTGCTCGTTATAGTTTTACTTATTTTCCTGCGGTGATAGTATTAGTGGGTTTTAGTTTAGGTATTTTATGGCACGAAATTAAACAAGAAAATGAACAATTACAAGCAAAAGAAACAATTAATCCTTTAATTTTATTGAGGAAATTGTATGATAAGTTGAACTGTAATGGTAAATTAGCCTTTTATGCTGTGTGGTTGATGGGATTTCTAGGTGCAGTAACTGTATTGATTAATTTAGGGTATCAAAAATATTATCGTCCTGAACAATTAATATCAGTTATTGAAGAAAATTCATCACAACCTGTTCTTATTGCTACCACTCACAAAAGTTTAGTCCAAGTAGGGGAAATGATGGGAATAGGATTAGAATTAAAGAAAGTTAGTAATCCCCCCAAACCCCCCTTTCTAAAGGTTGATACCCCCAAACCCCCCTTTCTAAAGGGGGGCAATAAGGAAAGAGAAAATCCTGAATTTTTATTCATTCATCAAACCCAAGATAATGATCCACAATCAACTATAAAGCTACAAGAAACAGTTAATAATATGTCTAAACCCCTAGAAGTTTGGGCAGTTAATTTTAATGCAGAAATTGAGTTAAATAATTGTACCCTTGACACAACAAAATATCCTTATATTGATGGTTACGGATATAAAAGATATATTTGTAATTAAATATAATATAACTACTTTGCCAATTATTCCCCCCTTTTTAAGGGGGGTTAGGGGGGATCGTAGGGGATCTCCTTTATCAGAAATAACCTTAATACCGATTTCAAACAAACTAGCAATACTTAATAATAAATATAGCAATCAGTAATGATTTATGAGAATTTCTCAGGACATAATAATATTATTGGTTCATCAAAATCACTACTAATTGTTATTAAACCCTTTGCAGTGCCACGATGACGGCGTTTAGAACTTGGTTGATTAATTCTAGTTAGTTTATAAATTGCTTGAGCATTTTTTGTAATAATTATCTCTTGGCTATCTCTAGATAAAACTTCTAAGATTTCCGGATTTTCTTTAATTTCTTTTAGTTCTATTTTCACTTTAACTAAGTCCATAAACGTTGAACAGAATAAGAATAAAATGCTATATCTCTACTTAAAATAGGAATATTTTCTGTAATCCCTTGAGCGATCAATAACCTATCAAATGGATCATTATGATGAAAGGGTAAAGTAGAAATTAAAGCTAAATGGTTCAATTTGATTGGTAATAAGTCAAAGTCTTCGAGTTTAATTTTATCATTAATATAGTCTTCTAATGGTAAGGATAGACTTAGTTTACCTTTGCTTTGTTTTATTCCCATTTCCCATACACTGGCTAAACTAATCAGTTTTTGATGGTTAACATCATCCATGATTTGACGACCCCTATTACTCAAGTTAGGATGACCAGAAAAGAACCAAATTAAACTATGAGTATCTAATAATACTTTCATTACATATAGTCCTTAAAGTCTTCTAAGGGTTCGTCAAAGTCATCACTAATAGAAATAATATCTTTATCACTTCCAAAAAGAGAAGGACGTTTTTTATCTTTTTTATTGAAACTAATTTTACCATTGGCTGATTATTTTCAGTGATAATGATTTCTTCTCCTGTTGATGCTATCTCCAGAAGTTTTTTTATCTGAGGTAATGCTTGATTAATATCTATGGTTTCCATTTTTTATCGAAAAATAATGGGTCTAAAACCCCGCCCTAACAGGCGTAATTGTGTTACAATCAGATTGTAGCAATATTCAGCTACCTACTGGGGGTCCCCCAGAAAGTGACGACTAACCCTGAATTGGCAGGGTGTCTGGAAACAGATGGATGTATGACCTAGTAAGGTAAGTACCAGTCAGCCTGAGTTACCTCGTATGAGAGTAGGTTTCAACAAGTAATTGTTGAATCAGAACCCACTCGCCTTTAGGCAGTGGAGTATGTCAAATTCCTTTTAAGCTGTTAAGCATCTAAATTACTATACTAGACTTACGGGGAGAGGGTTTGCTAATTTTTTGCTTAATTTCATGATATGTGGTTTAAATGAAACCTTAACCCAAACCCAACATTAAACCCAATAAAACCTATTTGTAGGGGTCAACGGCCGTTGACCCCTACCGTACTAAATATTTAGTACAAAAAACAATAATAAATAAATCGATCCGGCTGACGGCGGAAACCACAAAGGTAAAAAATGAAAAGGGTAGAGAACAAGAGGATAAAAGAGTAAAGGGTCAAAGATTTCTCCCGAACACACATACTACCCGAAAACCGTAATTGACGTTGCGGACTTCGCGCCTAAGGACGTCGTTGCGAAACGCGGAACGGCAGTAAACAGGATTTTCGCCCCAAGAAACGCTCCGCAGCACTGAATATGATTAATTTTGCTTATTTTTAGCTAAATATAAGGTTTCAAATTTCATCCAAGCACTGCCATCATTAGGCGCACCTTCATAGTTAGAATGGAAATCATCTCTAATGGATCAGGTTTAGGTTGAGGGGTTTGTATTTGAGGAGAGGAAGGAACAAAAGTCTTAGCTATTGGTTTTTCTGAGGAAGAAGAAGGAACAAAAGTCTTAGCAACTTGTTTTTCTGAGGAAGAAGAAGGAACAAAAGTCTTAGCAACTTGTTTTTCTGAGGAAGAAGAAGGAACAAAAGTCTTAGCAACTTGTTTTTTAACTGGAGGTTGAGGTGTTACTATTGGTGAACTTGTAACTTGAGATGTATCTAAACTATTTAGGTCATTTAATACTGCCTCTGCTGTTTGATAGCGGTTGCTTATATTCTGTGCCAACATTTTATCTAAAATATCTGCTAACCCTGGATTAATAGTTATTCCTTGTTCTTGTGCGTATTCTCTCCATCGCCAATCACTATGATTTTCGTCTAATAATTTATCAATAGTATTGCCATATTCATCCTCATCATTGGGGAAACATTGAGTTAATAATCTAACTGCTGTTACCCCTAAACTATAAATATCACTAGCAGGTTTTGCTCTCCCTTGCATTTGTTCCATTGGTGCATAACCTGGAGTATAAATAACACTCCCTGCCATAGATTTCATGGTGGTACTTACTTGTTTAGATGCACCAAAATCTATCAATATTAATTCTGCTGTTTTTCCTGATTCATAATTATTAGTCGAAACCCGACGCATGATATTCTCTGGTTTAATATCTCGGTGTAATATTTTTTGTTTATGGAGATAGTCCAAAACAGGCAATAATTCTCTTAAAAATAGCTTAATTTTTCCTTCACTAAACCGCCCTTTTTGCCAAACCTCATCAAATAATGTATCACCTTCAATAAATTCTTGAACCAGATAAAAATCATTATTATCTTCAAAATAAGCATAAAGTTTAGGGATTTGGGGATGATTTAATTCATAGAGACGTTTTTTTTCCCGTTTAAAGAGTTCTTGTGCCTTCTTTAAGTTAGCACCTTGCATTACAGTTACTAACTTCTTAATGACTCTTTTTTCATCCATTAAATGCTGATCTTCAGCTAAATATGTTCTACCAAAAGCTCCTTGTCCAAGTTTTTTAATGATTTTATAATGAACTTGAAAAATATATTATTGACTGCTTTGAGGTAATTTTTCGCCACAGCCATGACACTTTCTATTGTTATCGGGATTTTCTGGTTTGTTGCAACTAGGGTTGAGACAATATAGCATTTTTTTCAGTTATCAGTTATCAGTGATCAGTGATCAGTGATCATTAGATTGTAGGCCGATGCACTGCCCACCTTACTAAAAATAGGATAATATATTAGTAACATAAACTATCATTGATTTGAGTCTAGCATAATGTCAACAGTCACAGAAAACGACCTAAAAGAATTAAAAGAACTGATCATCGATAATAATAAGACATTGGAGATGATCATAAATAATCAGAAAGTGTTAGAAAAAGGTCAAGCTGATTTAAAAGAACAGTTAACAGGGATTGATAAAAGATTAGCTATTGTAGAAACCCGTTTAGAAGACTGGAAACCTTCTATTGATAAAATTCCTGACTTAGCAGAAAAAGTAGGAGAGTTAAAGAACTGGAGACAGTTTTTAATTATTACTGTAACTGCTGTTTTTAGTGGGTTTATTGGTTGGTTTATTCGAGGAGGTACTTTCAAACCTTAAAGAGATTTGGAGTTCCTCGGAATGACAATTATCCATCATTAAGGAGTGATCAGTTATCAGTTGAATGAAACCCTTTAACTAGAATAAGGACAAAAACCAACAACTACAACAAGAAAGAGGAATTAGCTTTGATAATATTATCCAAGCTATTGAACAAGGAAACCTCCTTGATGTTATCAAACACTATAACCCCGATAAATATCCCAACCAAAAGATTTTTATTGTTAAAATGGACGATTATGCTTATCTTGTTCTCTTTATGGAAAATGACTTAGAGATATTTCTAAAAACAATTATCCCGAGTCGAAAAATGACAAAAAAATACTTAGGAGGTTAATTAAATCATGAATTCCCTTAATCATGAAGAAAAAGAACTTTTAGAAAGCGTTAAAAAAGAAGAATGGCAAAGTGTTGACAATGTATCCCAGGAAATTAAGCGTTATCAAACCTATGCTAGTCATCAAATAAATCAGCAAAAAATAGAAGTAACTTTATCCTAATGTCGGGCAGAATACCCCATCCTTCTACAAGGTGGGGATGAATGACCGACCAAAATATAAACTGACCTAAGGGAATCCTATTAGAGAAATACAGTGGCAATTCTTTCAATTAACCACTATAATAAGAAAAACAATATGCGATCAGATTCTTGAGTAGAAAAATCTAACCAATAATGATCATAGCTCACAAATACAAGTTAAAAGCAAGTCCATCTCAAGAAATAATAATGACCAACTGGTTATCTATGCTCAGAAGTCATTACAATTTCTGCCTGAGAGACAGGATTGAAGCGTATGAGCAAGTTAAATCTCCCAAACTAGGTAACTATTCGGACTTAAAAACAAAAGCCCCTTGTTGTCCGTTTACCTGTTCAATTTCTCCACAATCCCAATTAGGAGAACCCTTCAAAAAATCAGGTAAAAAACGTAATGCCTATGAAATGCAATCCTCTGAATTGCCCTTCTTAAAACAAGCTAGACCCTGGTACAAAAACATTCATTCTACAGTTCTACAGCAAAATTTAAGGCGACTTAAAACGGCTTTTCAAAACTTCTTTGATGGTAGAGGATATCCAAAGTTTAAGACTCGTCAAAGATTTAAAAGTTTTAGCTATCCTCCCAATCAAGTTAAATTGGAGTTAAACAAAATCTATCTTCCTTCTATCGGTTGGATGAGATTTTTTAAGTCTCGAAATATTCCTGATGGATTTCAGTTAAAGACTGTAACGGTTCGCTCATTAGCTGATGATTGGTACGTTTCGATAAGAATAGAAAATAAGGATGTTCCTCAATCAAGTCCGAAGGATTTAAAACAGATCAAAACAGCCATTTCGGGAGACTTAGGAATCAAGAAGCTATTAGCTTTGAGCAATGGAGAATTGATAAAAAATCCTCAATTTGAGAAACGCTTGTCAAACAGAAAAGCCATTAGACAACGTAGAGCATCTCGTAAAAAAAGAGGCTCATCTAACCAGAAAAAAGCCTATACTAAATTAGCTCGTATTGACCAAAAAATAGTTAATCAAAGAGAGGATTATCAATGGAAAGTCGCTCACCACCTTGTTCGTTTATCTGATGTAATTATTTTAGAAGACCTAAACATACAAGGAATGATTAAAAAATGTCGTGCTAAACAGGATGAGAACGGCAAATTTCTTAAGAATGGTCAATCAGCAAAAAGAGCATTAAATCGATTAATCAGAGATTGTTCTTGGGGAAATCTTATAGAAAAAATTGAGTCGGTAGCTGCAAAGTTTGGGTCGATTTGTTTAAAGGTTAACCCTAAATTTACATCCCAAAAATGTTCGCATTGTGGACATATTCAAAAAGAAAACCGCAATAAAGAACGCTTTTTGTGTCTTAATTGCGGTTTTCTGGCTGATGCTGACGTTCAAGCTAGTGTGAATATCGGTACTAAAGGACTTGAAACTCTTGGAATTAGTCAATCTAGGCTACTGATGGTCAATCAGAAAGTTACGCCCAAACCTGAATTAACAGGTTCTAGTCATAGGGAAACATCAGTCTCGTTGGAGATTGAGCCTGGGAACCCTCAGCAATTAAGTTTGTTTGAGTGGGTGAATGGGGAAGTGATTCCCTGTTAGAATCCCCAACTTCAGCGCAGCAAGTTGGGGTACTTCAACCGTAGAAGATAGTCAAAAAATTCAAAATCTCTCTCATAAGCTTGGTCAATCTATTAGTAATTTAAGTCAAGACATTTTACATAAATATTTACAAGGTGAATTAATTGAAAGAGAACGATAGAGAAAAATTGATAAAAAAACCCTAGTGCTAGGGTTTTTGAATAAGTAGGAGGAATTAATAAATTCCCCCATAAATATAATTTAAGGTTAAGCCACCACAGAGGGTTGTGCTACCTTAAAGAAAAGTTGTCGAATTTGTTCAGCAATTTGAGGACTGGTTAAACCTAAATCAGCCTTTGACTGATCTGGTTTAGCATGATCAACTAATTTATCAGGAACCCCAAACCGTTTAATGGGAACCACCACATCATTATCCATTAATGCTTCAGCAACTGCCGAACCAAAACCACCCATTAAACAACCTTCTTCCAAAGTAACTACCTTACCAATGCGTTGCGCTAAAGGTAAGATTAACTCCGTATCCAAAGGTTTAACAAAACGGGCATTAATTACCGTTGCTTCAATACCGTGTTCCTTGAGAAGTTCCGCCACTTGTAAAGATTGATGAACCATAGTTCCGTAAGCAACGAGGAGTACATCATCACCGCTACGTAAAATCTCTCCTTTACCCACAGGAATCGGTTCCCAACCTTCTTCCATCAAAGGAACACCTACACCATTACCACGGGGATAACGCATAGCAATGGGACCATCTGTATAGTTAATTCCCGTTACCACCATACGCTGTAACTCCGCTTCATCTTTGGGAGCCATAATGGTTAAATTAGGAATACAACGCAGATAGGCTATGTCGTATAAACCTTGGTGAGTAGGTCCATCGGCCCCCACAATACCGGCCCTGTCTAAACAGAGGAAAACGGGAAGATTTTGGATACAAACATCGTGTAACACCTGATCGTAAGCCCGTTGTAAGAAGGTGGAGTAAATAGCCGTTACTGGACGTATGCCTTCACAAGCTAACCCGGCAGCCAATGTTACAGCGTGTTGTTCAGCAATACCCACATCGATGTATTGTTTAGGCAGTTTTGCCTGTAGTTTATCTAAACCCGTTCCCGTAGCCATAGCAGCAGTGATACCAATAATCTTGGGGTTATTTTGTGCCAGGGTTGTCAGAGTATGGGCGAAAACCTTGGAATAACTGGGGGGTTTAGGTTTATTGGAGGGAATAGCCTTACCCGTAGCCAAATTAAAGGGACTTTGAGCATGGTAGCCCACCTGATCCTTTTCTGCCAGTTCATAGCCTTTACCTTTGACAGTAGCTACATGAACAAATACGGGGCCAGGGGTTTTATGGGCCTGTTTAAAAGTAGAAATGAGTTCCTCTAAATTATGACCATCAATGGGGCCAAAATACTTAAAGCCCAATTCTTCAATTACCGCCCCAACTTTAGGCATGGCCAGGCGTTTCATCCCTTCTTTAACCCGTTCCATGTCTGGGGTTAAAGACTCTCCAAAGAAGGGTAAATGTTTGAATTGTTCTTCCAGGTTATCAGAAAGAAACTGTACTGGATCACTCAAACGAACTTTATTGAGGTAGCGAGAAATAGCCCCAACATTGGGAGAAATAGACATTTCGTTATCATTCAACACCACCATTAAATTAGTGTGGGGTAAATGTCCAGCGTGGTTAATAGCTTCCAGAGCCATACCACCAGTTAAGGCACCATCACCAATGATAGAGACAACCTTATAATCTTCTCCCTTTGCGTCCCTGGCCAATGCCATCCCTAAGCCAGCAGAAATACTGGTAGAAGCGTGTCCAGCACCAAAATGGTCAAATTTGCTCTCGCAGCGTTTTAGGTAGCCAGCAATGCCATCCTTTTGCCGTAGGGTATGAAAATCATGATAACGACCAGTTAACATTTTATGGGGATAGGCTTGGTGGCCCACATCCCAAATCACTTTGTCGCGATCGAGATCGAGGGTTTGATAGAGGGCAACGGTTAATTCTACCACCCCTAAACCAGGGCCGAGGTGTCCTCCACTAGCAGCAATGGTCTGTAAATGCTTTTCTCGAATTTGACGGGTAACGTCTTCTAATTGTCGAATTGATAAACCATGTAGCTGATTAGGATGAGTAATATCGCTTAAATTCATCGAAAATTTTTGTTCCCAAACCCCGTCCCTTCAGCAAGCCAAGGGACGGCTTTACAATCCCCTAACGGGGGCGAGTTTTGAAACACCGACAAGGCCGAGACTCGCAAACTCCTATCGTTGTATACTATTTTGACATCTTAGGCTCGGCTTTTTCATGGTGAGGCTGGGGAACAAGAAAAAAATTAGGTGCAGCCGTTGATTGTCAAGCAGGTTTCCCGAATTTCTCACAAAATCTGCGATCGCCAAACACAGAAGCCTTACAGGAAGTGGGTTTGAACAGAGCGATCGCAGATTTCCCCAACCAACAGTCTGTTGTCAGATTTTAAGTTAAAATCAACCCGAATTAGACAAAGATGAAAAGATAAATCAATCACTCATTTTTCCAAAAAAATTATTAATAAAATCTCTAATAGTACTAGATTGTTAGAATAAAATATGCTATAATTTAATTATTAAAGCAATTTATCTTAAACTGATTTAATGAGTCCCAGTCATCCCCGAACCCCTCGTCAAGTAATCAACTTTAGTAAACAGAAAGGAAAAGAAATAATCGCTAATTTTGATGGGGGACTAATCACTTCAGATGCGGGGATTGTCTGGATAGCTGAGTTGGATAAAAAACTGGGAATTACGGAGAAGTTTGGTAACTGTTTTCAAGATCATCGTCATCAATCTTATGTAGATCATTCCGTTCATGAGTTATTAGCACAAAGGCTTTATGGAATTATTTTAGGCTATGAAGATGTCAATGACCATGATAAATTACGTCACGATCCTGCCCTTAAGATCGCTTTAGAAAAGCTTAATGAACTTGAAGATAAAAAGGGATGGTTAGCTGGAAAAAGTACAATTAATAGATTGGAATATTGTCCTGAGACTATTCTCGACCAAAAAACGAGTCGTTATCATAAAATAGAACCCAACTTTGAAGCCATTGAAAAATCTTTTGTCGAATTTTGTTTAGAGTCTTATAAAAAACCTCCCTTAAGTATTATATTAGATATGGATGTCACGGATGACCAAGTACATGGTAATCAAGAAGGGGCATTTTTTAATAGTTATTATCACGGAGTATGTTATGCTCCTTTATATATTTTCTGTGGGCATCATTTATTAGTGGCTAAACTTCGTTCATCTAATGTAGATCCAGCCGATGGAGCCTTAGACGAATTACAAAGAATTATCGGACTAATTAGAGAAAAATGGTCAGAGACTCATATCCTAGTTAGGGGTGATAGTGCCTATGCCCGTGAAGAAATCTTCTATTTTTGTGAAAATCAGCCTTTAGTTGATTATGTTATAGCTATGGGAACAAATGGCGTTCTTAAGTTACGAGCGGATGATGTAATTGAAAAAGCCAAACATGAATATGAAAAAAAACTAGCTCCAATAACTGAATTAATGGATAGTTTATTTCAGAAAAAAGAAGATTTAGAAGAAGTTAAAAAATTAGTACCAATTTCTACTTGGTATCGCTCTATTCGTTATAAAACAGAAAAGTCATGGAGTTGTCAAAGAAGAGTAGTGACAAAAGTTTGTTATGGAAGTGATGGCTTAAAAATGCGCCATGTGGTGACATCTTTGCCCGCTTCAAAAATTCCACCCTCAAAACTTTATACAAAAAAATACTGTCCGAGAGGCGAGATGGAAAATCGGATTAAAGAACAACAATTAGACTTGTTAGCTGATAGAACTTCAACTCAAACATTTCAAAGTAATCAACTAAGATTATGGATACATTCCTGGGCTTATGTTCTCATAAATGCTTTTCGTCAACACTGTTTAAAAAAAACTTCATTGGCTAAAGCAACTGTGGGAAGAATACGTCTAAATCTTCTTAAGTTGGGAGCCAGAATAAAGATTAGTTGTAGAAGAATTATTATCGCTATAGCTAGTGCTTGTCCTTATCAAGATATTTTGTCTATTGCTAACAAAAGAATTAAAACTATTCCTAATACTGGATAAGTAGAATAAGTTGTTTTCTAAAAAAGATATCTATCATAAGTTGTTGACTGACTGATACTTTCATTTAGTCTTATTTATCGTGGAGAAAATCAAAAGTTAATATAATTATTCCCTCTTAAACTCAATTTTTGGATAATCAAAGTCAATTTTTTTATTCATCTATATTCAAAATTTCTATTAGTCCTAAAAATTATCATTTTTCATCTCTGGATTGGGCTTTCAAATTAATTTGTGAGAAATCCGGGGTTACCATTAGTCCCTTGTCTATTAGCACTTTTTACAGCAGCAATTATCCTCTGGTTTATCGATAATAAGCAACGAGATAAAATGGTTTTTAAACTAACATTAGATTCATTATTAAAGACACTTACAGATAAACCAACGGTGGGACGTATTGCGATCGAATACCTTAAACAGTCAGAAAACCGAGAAAATAAAGCTTTGATTACAGAAAAGTTGTTGAAAAAAACTCAATAATTGACTTCTCCTGACTCCAAAGCAATTAATAATTAACAATTAATAATTAAGGTTCTCCAGGACATATAGCAATCAGTTATCAGTTGTGAGAATTAAGTGAATTGTGATCCCCCCACTACCCCCCAACCCCCCTTATTAAGGGGGGATCATAAGGGGGGAACTGAACGGGGGATCTTGATGTTCTCATGAATCATTCCTGATTGCTATACTATGCTAAAAAACAGTTTTAAATCCGTGAAAGCAAAGAGTGGGCAAGCAATTGAGATTCAAAAATCTGTTAAAAACCCAAAGCCTTGCCCTATCTGGCTTTTTGATGATTTAGCATAGTTCATACTGTAGAACCGTCTAGGTAGCTAAAACCTATCTATATCTTCTAAAATAATATAAATATTAGTAGATATATAGGAGTCAGTAACAATGGCACTGTTCAACCTGAATATTGCCCAGGCAAGAACTGTAAATAATACTCAGACTTTTTCTGATACATATAGTCGAATGTTTCCCTGTATTAGTGCTTTAAGTGCCGATGAAAAGGCTTTAGTTCATTTGGGAACAGCAATGATTCAATCAAAGGCCCAAAGTCTTGATAAAACCTTAGACAATAAAACAATTCCCGCAGGCTATACCTATTTAGGGCAATTTATTAACCATGACCTTGAATTTGATATTATCTCTGTGGGTTCAAAATTAGTGGAACCTGAACAACAAAAAAACTTTCGTACTCCTCTGTTAGATTTAGATAGTGTTTATGGACAAGGACCCAAAATTCAACCCTATCTTTATCAACCAGAAGATCCCGATCTACTAATGATTGGATTAACTAGGGTTTGCTGAATAAAAGCAAAAGCCTATTCTTTAAAAGGTTACACCCATATTCGCGATCGCAAAAAAGATCAGCTTTGTCGGCTACAAACCGCTATAATTGGTAGAAACACCTCCCAGTTGTTGGTCAAGAATAAATGTATCGAAAAGAGGAGCAACCTTTACCGCCCCCAGAAAAATTTGAATTACCTTTCGAGGGCAAATTGTCCCCCAATAATCGTTGGGTAATCATGGCAGAGTTGATACCTTGGGATGATTTTGAGGAAGAATATGCTAAACTTTTTTCAGCAGAAAAAGGTGCGCCAGCCAAACTATTTAGAATGGCATTAGGGACATTAATTATTAAGGAAAAATTAGGAACAAGTGATAGAGAAACTATAGAACAGATTAGAGAAAATCCCTATCTACAATACTTTATAGGTTTAAATTGTTATCAACAAGAGCCACCACTGGAATCTTCAATGCTAGTTCATTTTAGGAAAAGAATTGATGGAGAATTGATAAACAAAATCAATAAAAAAATAGTAAAAAGAGAAATAGACAAGAGTGATAAAGAAGTAAAAAAAAAGGATTGTCTCCAAGAAAAAGGAGGAAAAATAAAAAATAAAGGTAAACTAATTTTAGATGCGACTTGTGCGCCAGCAGACATCAAATACCCAACGGATTTAGGCATATTAAATCAAGCCAGAATTGAGACAGAAAGAATAATAGATAATCTTTATAAACCATTAAGAGTAAAATTGAGAAAAAAGCCGAGAACTTCTAGAAAAATTGCTAGAAAGGAATACTTAAAAGTAGCTAAAAAACGAAAAGTATCTTATCAAGAAAGAAGAAAAGCTATCGGGAAACAGTTAAAATACCTTAAGAAAAATTTAGGAAATATAGAAGACTTAATTCAAGCTGGGGCTTCCCTGGAAAATCTGAGTAAAAGACAGAAAAATTGTCTAGAGACTATCAAAAAAGTTTATGAACAACAACAGTCAATGTGGGAGAATAAGACCCAGAGTGTTCCTCAAAGAATTGTAAGTTTAACTCAACGGCATATTCGTCCAATAGTGAGGGGAAAAGCAGGAAAACCAATAGAGTTTGGAGCTAAACTCTCAGTAAGCTGTGTAGATAACTATGTGTTTCTAGATAAAATAAGTTGGGAAAACTTCAATGAATCTTGTCATTTAAAAGAACAAGTAGAAAAGTATAAAGAAACGTTTGGCTATTATCCCGAATCCGTCCATGTAGATAAAATTTATCGAACTAGGGAAAACAGAAATTGGTGTAAGGAAAGAGGGATAAGAATCAGTGGTCCGAAGTTAGGAAGACCTCCGAAAAATGTCAGTGAAGAAGAAAAGAAACAAGCCCACTCCGATTAATGCTTCCGTAATGCTATTGAGGGAAAGTTTGGACAAGCTAAACGAAGATTTAGCCTAAATCTCGTGATGACAAAACTCCCTGAAACCTCCATTACATCTATTGCTATTACATTTTTAGTTGTCAATCTTTCTAAACTTCTGAGGCAGTTTTTGTCGCTTTTTTTGTCCTTATTTACTAATAATAGAACAGGGAAACTCATCAAACCGCCTTTCATTAATTTTGATTATACTTTAAACAATTTTTATGTACTAAAACTTATTGATTTGTCAGAAAATTCTTGGTCAAAAGTGGCATAAATTTTGGAGAAACTTTTTCAGCAAACCCTAATTAGTCCGATAATTCTTTGTAATTCGTCTAAGGCTCCATCGGCTGGATCTACATTAGATGAACGAAGTTTAGCAACTAATAAATGATGCCCACAGAAAATATATAAAGGAGCATAACATACTCCGTGATAATAACTATTAAAAAATGCCCCTTCTTGATTACCATGTACTTGGTCATCCGTGACATCCATATCTAATATAATACTTAAGGGAGGTTTTTTATAAGACTCTAAAAAAAATTCGACAAAAGATTTTTCAATGGCTTCAAAGTTGGGTTCTATTTTATGATAACGACTCGTTTTTTGGTCGAGAATAGTCTCAGGACAATATTCCAATCTATTAATTGTACTTTTTCCAGCTAACCATCCCTTTTTATCTTCAAGTTCATTAAGCTTTTCTAAAGCGATCTTAAGGGCAGGATCGTGACGTAATTTATCATGGTCATTGACATCTTCATAGCCTAAAATAATTCCATAAAGCCTTTGTGCTAATAACTCATGAACGGAATGATCTACATAAGATTGATGACGATGATCTTGAAAACAGTTACCAAACTTCTCCGTAATTCCCAGTTTTTTATCCAACTCAGCTATCCAGACAATCCCCGCATCTGAAGTGATTAGTCCCCCATCAAAATTAGCGATTATTTCTTTTCCTTTCTGTTTACTAAAGTTGATTACTTGACGAGGGGTTCGGGGATGACTGGGACTCATTAAATCAGTTTAAGGTAAATTGCTTTAATAATTAAATTATAGCATATTTTATTCTAACAATCTAGTACTATTAGAGATTTTATTAATAATTTTTTTGGAAAAATGAGTGATTGATTTATCTTTTCATCTTTGTCTAATTCGGGTTGATTTTAACTTAAAATCTGACAACAGACTGTTGGTTGGGGAAATCTGCGATCGCTCTGTTCAAACCCACTTCCTGTAAGGCTTCTGTGTTTGGCGATCGCAGATTTTGTGAGAAATTCGGGTATAAGTCCCTCCAGCAACCCAAATTTTATCCCCACTGCGGGATGCAGCTAAAGCATCTTGTAGATCGGTAAACGCATTACTCCAAGAAGTCCCATTATTATCCCCTAAAGCAGTTGCTCGGACATAAAGAATGCGAGAAGCAGCAGGAGTGGGTGCAGGAGAGAGTTCTGCCCCTTCATAAGCTCCTAACTCCACGTTTGGTCCGAGAACACGGGAATTACCGGATAAATCTAAGGGTATGGGTTCTGTGGTATTACCATCCCCATCTAAGTCTTGATCATCAGAAGGTAATAAGGTTTGATTCCCTGCATTTAAACCAGGAGAACCAGATTTTAAGCGTAAATCATCCCCTTTCGCATTAACAAATAAGGGGTTAGCATCTGTAGCATTAAACTCACCATTTTGGACAATAGTGCTACTAACATTAATGGTTCCCCCATCATTTAAAATCTGTGTCCCAGTATCGCTACTATCTTGGTTATTCCAAACAATACTATTCCGTAATGTGGTGGTACTAGATAAGTTGTAAACGCCTCCACCTTCAACGGCTGAGTTATTGCTTAGGGTACTATTAGTGAGGGTACTATTACTAAAGTCATTAAAAATACCTCCTCCCTCTCCTGTGTTAGCAGAGTTTCGACTGAAAATAGCATTAACAAAATCAGGATTACTGCTGCTGGTATTATAAATTGCACCACCATCATTCAGGGCAGCATTGAGACGAAAGGTACCATTAACAATTTCAGGACTACTGAAATCATTGTAAATACCAGCCCCTCTGGTTGCCGTATTATATTCAAATAAGACATTAGTGAGAATGGGATCACTATTATTTTCGTTATATAATGCCCCACCATTGATAGCATTATTCTCTCGGAAAGTAATATTATTGAGAGTGGGACTTCCTGCCGAAACATAGACTCCCCCACCGTTTCCGAGACTTCCTGCACCGTCTGCATTACCCCCAGTAATAGTAAACCCATCGAGGATCGCACTGGTGTTTAAGGGACTAGCAATAGAACCCACAGCACTAACAACATGATAGGAATTATCTGCAATCCCTGCACTACCAATTTCACCGCTTAAAATGGTGACATTATTATTAATATTTCGTTGATTTAACCCGGTTTCTGTACCTGCGAAACCTCCATAAATTTCTACATCATTTTTCAGAGAAAAAGTAGTATTGCGATCGAGTCCTGTGGTTGGGGTATAAGTCCCCGCAGCAACCCAAATTTGATCCCCTGCTTGTGCAGCAGCGATCGCACTTTGTAAAGTACCAAAAGCACTATTCCATGAGGAACCATTGCCAGTCGAACCAGATTTTACGTAAATAATAGCCATGAAAATCTCTTTGGTATAAAGTCGTTAGTGAGAAATAAAACAAATTACTTTTGGTTAGGGAACAACAAATCTTTTAATATTGAATCCAATTATTAAAAGATAAAATATAGGTTATTTATGATGGAAAAGCTCTAAAATTATCAGTGTTTATTTAGATACAAGAACTACTAAAAAACACTGAGCTATACTTAATTTATCTTATGTACTTGAAACAATCTTCTCTATATCTACTGAAAATAACTTATATTTAGGGTTTGCTGAAAAAGTTTCTCCAAAATTTATGCCACTTTTGACCAAGAATTTTCTGACAAATCAATAAGTTTTAGTACATAAAAATTGTTTAAAGTATAATCAAAATTAATGAAAAGCGGTTTGATGAGTTCCCCTGTTCTATTATTAGTAAATAAGGACAAAAAAAGCGACAAAAACTGCCTCAGAAGTTTAGAAAGATTGACAACTAAAAATGTAATAGCAATAGATGTAATGGAGGTTTCAGGGAGTTTTGTCATCACGAGATTTAGGCTAAATCTTCGTTTAGCTTGTCCAAACTTTCCCTCAATAGCATTACGGAAGCATTCATCGGAGTGGGCTTGTTTCTTTTCTTCTTCACTGACATTTTTCGGAGGTCTTCCTAACTTCGGACCACTGATTCTTATCCCTCTTTCCTTACACCAATTTCTGTTTTCCCTAGTTCGATAAATTTTATCTACATGGACGGATTCGGGATAATAGCCAAACGTTTCTTTATACTTTTCTACTTGTTCTTTTAAATGACAAGATTCATTGAAGTTTTCCCAACTTATTTTTTCTAGAAACACATAGTTATCTACACAGCTTACTGAGAGTTTAGCTCCAAACTCTATTGGTTTTCCTGCTTTTCCCCTCACTATTGGACGAATATGCCGTTGAGTTAAACTTACAATTCTTTGAGGAACACTCTGGGTCTTATTCTCCCACATTGACTGTTGTTGTTCATAAACTTTTTTGATAGTCTCTAGACAATTTTTCTGTCTTTTACTCAGATTTTCCAGGGAAGCCCCAGCTTGAATTAAGTCTTCTATATTTCCTAAATTTTTCTTAAGGTATTTTAACTGTTTCCCGATAGCTTTTCTTCTTTCTTGATAAGATACTTTTCGTTTTTTAGCTACTTTTAAGTATTCCTTTCTAGCGATTATTCTAGAAGTTCTCGGCTTTTTTCTCAATTTTACTCTTAATGGTTTATAAAGATTATCTATTATTCTTTCTGTCTCAATTCTGTCTTGATTTAATATGCCTAAATCCGTTGGGTATTTGATGTCTGTTGGCGCACAAGTCGCATCTAAAATTAGTTTACCTTTATTTTTTATTTTTTCTCCTTTTTCTTGGAGACAATCCTTTTTTTTTACTTCTTTATCACTCTTGTCTATTTCTCTTTTTACTATTTTTTTATTGATTTTGTTTATCAATTCTCCATCAATTCTTTTCCTAAAATGAACTAGCATTGAAGATTCCAGTGGTGGCTCTTGTTGATAACAATTTAAACCTATAAAGTATTGTAGATAGGGATTTTCTCTAATCTGTTCTATAGTTTCTCTATCACTTGTTCCTAATTTTTCCTTAATAATTAATGTCCCTAATGCCATTCTAAATAGTTTGGCTGGCGCACCTTTTTCTGCTGAAAAAAGTTTAGCATATTCTTCCTCAAAATCATCCCAAGGTATCAACTCTGCCATGATTACCCAACGATTATTGGGGGACAATTTACCCTCGAAAGGTAATTCAAATTTTTCTGGGGGCGGTAAAGGTTGCTCCTCTTTTCGATACATTTGTTCTTGACCAACAACTGGGAGGTGTTTCTACCAATTATAGCGGTTTGTAGCCGACAAAGCTGATCTTTTTTGCGATCGCGAATATGGGTGTAACCTTTTAAAGAATAGGGTTTTGCTTTTATTCAGCAAACCCTATCTTAGGTGCTGGTGCCGCTATCGGTTTTGGAAGTGCTTTCAAACGTAAATTAGCTCAAGCTAAAAAGAAATAGAAGATTAGACTGACTACATTTGTCCATTCTAACTTTAACGCTATAACAAAGATATAACTATCCGTCGTAACGCACCAAAAAAGTATATTTTGGTACGTTACGCTGCTCTAATACACCCTACAATTTTCTTGACATTAACTTTACAAAAAGTCTCCTATAATATTTTTTTGTCCTCAAAATTACATTATCAAAAAAATGACCAAAATGATATAATTATGAGAATTCTGTTGGTAGAAGACGAAGAAGACTTAGGACTAGCTATTAAACAGGTTTTAGTTAGTAAAAAGTATATCGTTGATTGGATTAAGGAAATGGATACATTGATGCTTTGGTTAACAAAAAGTAGAAATCAACGGCCGTTGATTTCTACTCCGAACTCCGAACTCCGAACTCAGACTACCCTTTAGGGGCAGTATCAAAACGTAAATAAGCTTCGATAAACTCATCTAAACTACCATCCATCACCCCATTAACATCAGTTGTTTCTATATTAGTTCGTAAATCTTTCACCATTTGATAGGGATGAAAAACATAATTACGAATTTGGGTTCCCCAAGCTGCTTCTACAATATCCCCACGAATTTCAGCAATTTCTTGGGCCCGTTGTTCTTCGGCAATAATTAATAGTTTTGCCTTCAATAATGCCAAGGCTTTTTCTTTATTTTGGAGTTGGGAACGTTCTTGGGTACAACGAACGGCAATACCCGTAGGAACATGGACAACACGCACGGCAGTTTCCACTTTATTAACATTTTGTCCCCCTTTTCCCCCAGAACGAGAGGTACTAATGTCTAAGTCTTTATCGGGAATATCTACCTTAAGATCATCTTCTTCTAATGCTGGCATGATTTCTATTCCAGCGAAGCTAGTTTGACGTTTGCCATTAGCATTAAACGGAGAAATTCTTACCAGTCGATGGGTTCCTTTTTCCCCTTTTAAATAACCAAAAGCATAACGGCCTTCTATTTCCAAAGTAGCGGATTTAATACCAGCTTCATCCCCTTCCGAGAGTTCAGTTAAATGGACCTTATAACCCTGTTGTTCTCCCCAACGGGTGTACATTCGTAATAGCATTTGCGCCCAGTCTTGAGCATCCGTTCCCCCGGCACCAGCATTAATAGTTAATACGGCCCCCTTTGTATCATAAATGCCGGATAATAACTGCTGTAATTCCCAGCGATCGAGATTATGGTTAAGTTGAATGATGTTATCTTCGGCCTCTTGACGTAAAGTGGCATCATCTTCCAATTCCAATAATTCAGCGATCGCCTTGGTATCGTCTAATTGAAGACACCATTGTTGATACTGTTCTAATTGGGATTTAAGATCATTTAACTCTTGTAGGGTGGTTTGTGCCGTTTCTGGTTGATCCCAAAACTGCGGTTGTGCGGAGGTATTTTCCAGATCTTTAATAACTGCTTTGAGTGCAGGTAAGTCAAAGATAGTCCTGGGTTTGCCCCAGGCGCGAACCAATCAATTCAATTTCTCGTTTCAGTTCTGTTGTTTCCATAAACTACAAACTATCTAAAATCTAAAAGTTATTGTTAGTTACCACCAAAGAGACGATTATTAGGTAAATCAACGATAAAGTTGCTAAAGCCTAACACATCTCGAATCGGTTGAGTAATGATTCGGAAAGCAGCTAACACTTTACCTAACAATGTCCGACTAACAACAATAACATCTTCATTTTGTAGGGTAACATATTGAGTTACATCTAAATTTTCTACCGTTTTAATGGGATTTAATCCCTGTCTAACTACCTTACCCTGTTCACGATCAAATCTCAGCAAAGTCACTTCTTCCCTGTTGATTAAAGGAATAGTACGAGGTAAGGAAGCTACCGCATCTAAAAAGGTACTACTGCAGCTTAGCGAAAGTAATCCACCAGATTTTTACAGAAACTTTCGTGACTAGCCACGACAATGTGTTTCAATGAAACTAACGGAAGAATCTCGAAGTTGATGTCCATGATAAAAGCATTGCCAATTAACCTCTCCAACCTACAGAAAACAGTACTCCAACAAATAGTGAGAGGGACAACAAACCCCTATCGCCTTGTTAGACGAGCCAAGCTAATCTTAGCCGCAGCATCAGGAGAGAGCAATAGTTCGATTAGTCGAAGATTAGAATTAGACCGAGTACAAGTGCGTCAGTGGCGATCGCGATGGTTTGAGGAGAGAGAAAAACTGAGTGCCGCCGAAGAACAACAGGTAACGGAGAAAGCATTAATGGTCTTGATCAAAGGAATTTTAAGCGATCGCCCAAGACCTGGAACAACAAAATCCTTTACGGTCGAACAAGTAGTCCAGATTGTAGAGATCGCTTGTGAAGAATGTGAAAAATCAGACAGACCAGTGAGCCATTGGACACCTTCAGAGTTGGCGGATGAAGCCATAAAAAGAGGAATTGTCGAAAAGATTTCCCCCCGTAGTGTGGGGCGTTTTTTAAAAAGAAGCGACATTACAACCACATCTCGTTCGTTACTGGTTAAATGCCAAAATTGATGATCCCTTAAAATTTAAAAAGCAAGTCAAATATATCTGTGAACTTCATCAAGAAGCTAAAACTTTGTTAGAACAAGGAATTCATTTAATTAGTACAGACGAAATGACAGGGATTCAAGCTCTTGAGAGATTATTTCCGACCAAAAGAATCAAGCCTAAACAAGTAGAAAAAATCGAATTTGAATATGAAAGACACGGAACTTTAAGCTTGATTGCGAACTGGGATGTGGCAAGAGGAAAAGTTGTTAGTCCCTCTATTGGACCGACAAGAACAGAACAAGATTTTTCTGAACATATCCAGAGAACGATTAAGATTGATGAAAAAGCAGAATGGATTTTTATTGTAGATCAACTCAACACTCATAAATCGGAAAGCTTAGTCAAATTAGTAGCAGAAAGCTGTGGAATTACTATTGATTTGGGGAGAAAAGGAAAGGAGGGGATTTTGCAATCTATGGACAGCAGAGCAGATTTTTTATCAGATGAATCTCATCGAATTCGCTTTGTTTATATTCCCAAACATACATCGTGGCTTAATCAAATTGAGTGTTGGTTTTCGATCTTAGTCAGGCGTTTACTCAAAAGAATTACTGTCCGTTCAACTGAAGAACTATCCCAAAAAATTCTCAATTTTATTGATTACTTTAATCAACATTTTGCTAAGCCGTTCGTTTGGAAATTTAAGGGCTTTAAAGATCATAAGTGACTGGTGGATTATTTTTGCTAAGCTGCACTAGTCAGTTGGGAGGAGATGGGTTTGACTATTTTTGGTTGGATAATGATCATTTAGCTCTTTATCTTTTGGATGTTTCAGACCACGGACTTCGGGCTGCTTTACCTGCTTTAGCTGTTATTAATTTACTCCGTTCTCAAAACTTGAGTCAAGTCGACTATTATCAGCCTAATCAGGTTTTAACCGGACTCAATAAAACCTTTCAAATGACCGATACTAATGATAAATATTTTACTATTTGGTATGGGGTTTATAATTGCAAAAGTCGTCAACTTTCCTATGCTAGTGCTGGCCATCCTCCTGCTATTTTATTAACTCCAAACTCGGAACAAGAACTAATAGAAACTCAACTGAAAACTCCTGGACTACCGGTGGGAATGTTTCCTGAAGCAAAATATGTGAATAAGTCTTTATTGATTGATAGTTTATCTAAATTATATGTTTTTAGCGATGGTATCTATGAAATTGAACAGGAAGACGGAACTATGATCGGATTAAGTCATTTTTTGTCTATGCTTCGAGACTGTCAAAAAGATAATTTACCTAGTTTAGATTGGTTAATTAACCGACTGCAATCTTCTAACATTAGAGAAAAGTTCGACGACGATTTATCTATTGTTGAAGTTACTTTCAAGGAGAGTTTTTAGATAGCTAATTTATACATTTCCTACATCATCTTCATCATCTTCTCAAACTCCTCTCGACTTTCATAAATTTTCAAAATCTTGTCCATATCTGTTAACTGAAGTAGCATCATTACCTGCTCATTTACAGAACATAAAAATAGTTTAGCTCCTGCAGCACGAACTGTTTTTAAGGATAAAACTAACGCCCCTAAACCGGAACTATCCATAAAACTAACATTCTTGAAGTCAATCACAATAACTTTGGGCTTACCTTCTAATAGTTTTTGGATATGCTGACGAAACTGAATAGCTTTTGTTCAATCAACCATCCCAGAGGGTTCATAAACTTGGAAAGAGTCTGCCATTGAGAATAAAACTAAAAAATTTAGAATATAAAGTTCACAAGACTAACATATCCTATCCTACCATAGAAAATAATAAAACCAAAGTAGAGAATTTTTAAGTATATGTTCTCAAGGACATAAAATCAAAAGAACTTAAAACACCGTGAGTTCGGAGTTGGGAGTTCGGAGTTAGAATCTATGATTTTTTTTGACGAGACAATGAGGGTTTAATACTTCAGATTTGAGTCAGTTTTCTACAAATCTCCTTATATCGAACTGAGGTTAGAACAGATAACTGATATCATCTATGGGGGCAGGGGCTGATAAATCTGATGGCAAGAAGGCACGGGCTGTAACTGCAACCAAAGCTACTAAAAACATTAAAACAATTAATAGGGGAGCGATATATTGACGGAAAAATGCCATAATAAAACTTCTAAAATTTATCTATACTCTCTGATTATATCAAATTAGGTTGATGTCTGCTCAATTATTTTCTGATTCACAAATTTTAATCGCCGGGGTTGATGAAGTGGGGCGAGGTTGTTTATTTGGCCCTGTGGTTGCTGCTGCGGTTGTATTTGAAAAAGCAGCTATTTCTCAACTTCCGGAAATAGGGGTTAAAGATAGTAAACAACTTTCGGCTAAACGTCGGGAAATTTTGGCTACAGAGATTAAAAATAGGGCTATTTCTTATTATATTAGTTATGCTTCTGCTAGAGAAATTGATCGCTTAAATATCCTCAATGCTTCCTTATTAGCGATGCAACGCTCTGTAACTAAACTCTCGGTTACTCCTGAACTTTGTTTAGTGGATGGGAATAAAAAAATCCCTAATATTACTATTCCTCAAGAAACAATTATTGGAGGCGATCGCACTTCTCCTATTATTGCTGCTGCCAGTATTTTAGCTAAGGTTTGGCGAGATAAATTAATTATTCGTTTAGCTACTAAATATCCTCATTATGATTTAGAAAACAATAAAGGTTATGGCACTAAAAAACATCGCCTTGCTTTACAAGAATATGCTCCTTGTTTTCATCATCGTCACTCTTTCAAACTAAAATGAATAAATGTCATTCTGAGGTAATTAAATATAAAACTTCGTAGTCAAGGCTTTAGCCTTGATCATGACTAGCTTTATCCTCCTAAAGGACTCACTACGAACTTATACTTCTTGATTAAGTTTAAGGTGATCTAGAATGAATATATAATTAATTATTGTTTCTGTCGTAAATAATTCAATAATTTAATAAACTCATCGGGTAAAGGTGCGATCGCTTCTATTTTTTCTGAGGTGATAGGATGGGTTAATGTTAGTTTATGAGCGTGTAATGCTTGACCTGATAAATTCATTTTCAAAGAACGGTTATTACTATATAAAGGATCGCCAACAATAGGATTACCAAAATAACTACTATGGACTCTTATTTGATGGGTTCTACCAGTTTCTAAGATAAATTTAACTAAACTATAATTACCCAATCTTTCTATTATTTCCCAATAAGTAACCGCCTCTCGTCCTGGTTTTTCTCTGGGCACAACTGCCATTCTTTTCCTATCCACAGGATGACGACCAATAGGTAAATTAATCATCCCTTTATCCCTGTTGTTTTCATCTTCTTCATTATTTAAAACACCATATATTATACCTAAATATTCTCTTTTTGCTGTTCTATTTTTAATTTGAAATTGTAAGTTTTGATGAGCAAAATCTGTCTTAGCAACTACAATTGCTCCGGTGGTATCTTTATCTAAACGGTGAACAATTCCTGGTCTTTGTACCCCACCAATTCCTGCTAAATTAGAACAGTGATATAAGAGGGCATGAACTAGGGTTCCTGTTTCGTGACCGGGTGCTGGATGAACCACTAAATTAGCCGATTTATTAATAATAATTAACTGTTCATCTTCGTATAAAATATCTAGGGGTATGGGTTCTGGTTGTAGTTCTAAAGGTTGAGGTTCGGGGATATTAACTTGTAAGCGATCGCCTATTTTTAATTTAATTTTTTTATTGGGACAAACTTCATTATTTAAGGTAATATTACCCTGTTCTATGAGTTTTTGGATACGGGAACGAGAAATATCTGTAAGCTGATTAGATAACCAAATATCCAAGCGATCGCCTTGATTTTCTACAGTTAAATTAATGGTCATATAACACTATATTACAGTAGGGTGGTTTAGACAGCTATAATTTAGGTTACCATAGGAACATAAAAATCCGTCATAAAACACCACACCATCTTATTTAAAAAGGAAATAATGGCATAAATCTTGATATTGCTATAATTAAGCACAAAGTTATCAATTAAAAAATATAAGTAATCATGATAATTATTATATGAATATTGAGACATAATAATTCTTGTTTCTGGTGGGTTACGGTGGATAGTTAGGGAATCAATTAATCTCAGAAAATATGGCCACCTAACCCACCCTACAGACTACAGACTTTTTTCAGAACTTGTTCCGATTAAAAATAATAAAGCCATTCTCACAGCAATACCACTGGTAACCTGTTGTTGAATTAAACTAAAATTAGGATCATCCATTAATTCTGAGCTAATTTCTACCCCACGATTAACTGGTCCAGGATGCAATATTTTAACGTCAGGATGACATAATTCTAAGCGACTGTGAGTAATACCATACTGTTGATTATATTCCCGTAAACTAGGTAATAAATAATCAGTCATTCTTTCCTTTTGTAAGCGCAAAGTCATGACAAAATCAGCCTTTTCCAAAGCAGGTTTTAACTCCCAATGTAAAAATAATTTGCCTTCATGGGACTCATTTTGCATCTCCTTAAACCATTCAGGAACTAAAGTAGGAGGCCCCACTAAATGAACATCAGCACCAGAGGCCGTTAAACTCCAAATATTAGAACGAGCTACCCTAGAATGTAAAATATCCCCAACAATAGCAATTTTTTTACCCTTTAATAAAGCGAATCTAGGATTATCAAAATCCAATAAACAACACAAAGTAAATAAATCTAATAAACCTTGAGAGGGATGTTCATGTTGACCATCTCCTGCATTGAGGACACCAACCCCAGTTTGCAGACGATCCATTTCTTGTGCGATCGCATGGGGAACACCTGCCTGTCGATGACGAATAACCATGAGATTTGTTCCCATAGCTAAATAGGTTTTAGCCGTGTCTAAAATCGTTTCTCCCTTGGTCAAAGAAGAGTTTCCTGGGGCAAAATTCAAAATATCGGCGGAAAGACGTTTGGCAGCCAATTCAAAACTGCTACGGGTACGGGTAGATGGTTCAAAAAACATATTTGTCACCACCACCCCTTGAAGTGCCGGAACCTTTTTTGTGCGACTAGATAACACTTCACGGAAACTAGAAGCCGTTTGTAGTAGGGTATCATACTCATCAACGGTCCAATCTTTTAACCCTAAAACATGATGGCGAGTCCAAGTCATATAATAGTTACCATAGGCTTCGTTTGCAGCAAACTGTAATCTATATTATCCCAATTAGGGTGATAAAAAGGATAATGGTTGCATTATTTTGGCTGCTAGAATTAAACTATAAGCTAGAAAAACACCCAAATTTTGAGAGTTGTGTAATCATCCATGCTAAAAGTAACCAAGCCATTCAATCAACTGTTGTGTATCCTAGTGCAGCTTAGCAAAAATAATCCACCAGTCACTTATGATCTTTAAAGCCCTTAAATTTCCAAACGAACGGCTTAGCAAAATGTTGATTAAAGTAATCAATAAAATTGAGAATTTTTTGGGATAGTTCTTCAGTTGAACGGACAGTAATTCTTTTGAGTAAACGCCTGACTAAGATCGAAAACCAACACTCAATTTGATTAAGCCACGATGTATGTTTGGGAATATAAACAAAGCGAATTCGATGAGATTCATCTGATAAAAAATCTGCTCTGCTGTCCATAGATTGCAAAATCCCCTCCTTTCCTTTTCTCCCCAAATCAATAGTAATTCCACAGCTTTCTGCTACTAATTTGACTAAGCTTTCCGATTTATGAGTGTTGAGTTGATCTACAATAAAAATCCATTCTGCTTTTTCATCAATCTTAATCGTTCTCTGGATATGTTCAGAAAAATCTTGTTCTGTTCTTGTCGGTCCAATAGAGGGACTAACAACTTTTCCTCTTGCCACATCCCAGTTCGCAATCAAGCTTAAAGTTCCGTGTCTTTCATATTCAAATTCGATTTTTTCTACTTGTTTAGGCTTGATTCTTTTGGTCGGAAATAATCTCTCAAGAGCTTGAATCCCTGTCATTTCGTCTGTACTAATTAAATGAATTCCTTGTTCTAACAAAGTTTTAGCTTCTTGATGAAGTTCACAGATATATTTGACTTGCTTTTTAAATTTTAAGGGATCATCAATTTTGGCATTTAACCAGTAACGAACGAGATGTGGTTGTAATGTCGCTTCTTTTTAAAAAACGCCCCACACTACGGGGGGAAATCTTTTCGACAATTCCTCTTTTTATGGCTTCATCCGCCAACTCTGAAGGTGTCCAATGGCTCACTGGTCTGTCTGATTTTTCACATTCTTCACAAGCGATCGCTACAATCTGGACTACTTGTTCGACCGTAAAGGATTTTGTTGTTCCAGGTCTTGGGCGATCGCTTAAAATTCCTTTGATCAAGACCATTAATGCTTTCTCCGTTACCTGTTGTTCTTCGGCGGCACTCAGTTTTTCTCTCTCCTCAAACCATCGCGATCGCCACTGACGCACTTGTACTCGGTCTAATTCTAATCTTCGACTAATCGAACTATTGCTCTCTCCTGATGCTGCGGCTAAGATTAGCTTGGCTCGTCTAACAAGGCGATAGGGGTTTGTTGTCCCTCTCACTATTTGTTGGAGTACTGTTTTCTGTAGGTTGGAGAGGTTAATTGGCAATGCTTTTATCATGGACATCAACTTCGAGATTCTTCCGTTAGTTTCATTGAAACACATTGTCGTGGCTAGTCACGAAAGTTTCTGTAAAAATCTGGTGGATTACTTTCGCCAAGCTGCACTAGTTTGATGAACGTAACTATATCGGTTAGGATAAGGAGGAGAAGTTATGACAAAATTAATAGGTCGACAACAGTTATCTCTTCAACAAAGACTGATTGACCAGCAACAACAACAAATCTCTACACAACAGCAAGAAATTGAAAAATTGAAAGAAGAGAGAGATAAGCTAAAAAACCGTAACTCAAAAAACAGTTCAGTCCCCCCATCATCAGACCCACTAAAAAAGCCTTCTGACAAAAAGAAACGCAAAAAAGGATTTAAACGCGGACCAAAATATGACCACCCAGGGAAGACCCGTAATGGTTTTGGTCAGCCCGATAAGATAGTCCCTTTAGAACTAGAAAACTGTCCTGTTCGTGGGGGTTCAGTGGAACGAGATGAAGTAGTTCCCGAAAAAGTCCAGCAAGTGGCTGAAGTAGTAGACCAACCCATAGAAATCAGGGAATATCGTCGCGGATTCTATAAATGTCCTAGTTGTGGATGGTCAGATTACAGTCCTGTTCCATTGGGAGTTAAAGAAGGATTCCGTTATGGGGCGCGATTAAGTAGCATCGTGGGCTGGCTTGGCTATGGGGGTAATCTTACATGGCGTAAACAGGAACATTTTATAGAGTATGTCTTTGGCATTCCCATTTCTCAAGGGAGCCTTGCCAAAATGCACAAATGGTTTCAAGAAAGTTTAGAACCCTTGACCAAACAGTGGTTAAAGTACATCCAGCAGCCAGGAATCCGATGTGTTGACGAAACCAGTTATTGCATCGATGGCATCAAGTATTGGGTTTGGGTAGCCACATCAAATGAGGTCTGTGTGTTGATGTTGGCTCCCACTAGAAGCTCCGCAGAAGTCGAGAAATTGTTAGGAGCAGATTTTAAGGGCATCCTCACCAGTGACTGCTATAGTGCCTACTTTAGACAAAGTGCGATGGCCAAACAGAAATGTCTGGCACATTTAGAACGAGAGTTAGAGTCCCTTAAAACCAGTCGTTTTCAAGCGAATCGAGAATTTGCTGCCGATGTACAGCAAGTTTTAGCAACCGCCCGTATCCATTATCGTCATTATCATGCTCGAAATTTAACCCTTGAAGACTTAGGCTCCAAAAGAACAGAAGTCGAGAACTCACTGCAAAAGATTTTTAAAGCAACTCCCAAAAAAGGATGGCCTTATGATGCACAAAGATTGATTAACCGTCTCAAACGTCATTGGGAAGAGTGGTTCACCTTTCTAACTTATCCTGAAGTCAAACCAGATAATAATGATGCTGAGAGAGCTTTACGTCCCATTGTCATTCACCGCAAAGTAAGTGGGGGAGCAAGAAGCGACTGGGGTGCAGAGTTAGTCACCCAAATGTTCAGTTTTTTAGAGACCATGAGATTACAGGGGCAAAATGCCATTGTCCAATTATGCGAATTATTGTCATTAGCTGGTCGGAGTCCCCCAGGATTAGAGATGTAAAAGGCTCCGGAGCCGATGGGGGATAGATTTTTCTTGATCCCCCTATATCTCTGCACAAAAATACACAAGGTTAGCGGATAATCTCCGCTAACAAAAAACTATCTTACTATTCTTTTTTTTCTCATATTGTTGTTTTTATTTGAGGTTTTAAAAAGACTTGATTCTGGGAATGTTAGTCATTAAAATAGCCGTAATAAATTAGCTTAAATTTTACGCTAAATCACAGGGCTTATATTTTTGTTGACTCAACTGATGTTGTTTGTAGTGCTTTTCAATAAGACTTTTTTGTTGCGGTGAGCAGTTACAAACTAATGTATGGAGATGTCAAAAACTTGACTTAAAACAAAACAAAGCTTTTCTTGAATTAGAAGATTCATCAGATAGAAGAACGAAACCTGATGTACAATTAGCCATTGAACCTTTGTCTAAGTTAGAAGACTCAAAGATAGTCAAGACAGCTATTCTCAATGGTAATTTAAGACTGATTTTCTATTGGGGTAAAGTTAAGCGACAAGTGATGGGATTCAAAGAGTTACAGTTAGTTTATGCCCCCACTTGTATTAATCGAAACTGTAGTCATTATCAGATTCCAAAAGCTTCTCAGGTGACTAAATGTCCTGGTTGTGGGTGGACACTTAAACAACGATTAAATACCCAAGAAATTGAGAAGTTTGAGTTTAAACCTCCTTTAGAAACAACCATAGAAGTTCTTCTTTTGAGGATTGAAGTTAATGAAACCTTGGCAACAGCGATTACGAATAAGGTGATAGAAATCAAGAAAGCTATCTTGAAAAGTTACAAAGATCCTGATGATATTCCCCATCAATTAAGTCCGACTTTCACTTATGAACCAGTGCATTTAGCTTTACATTCTTTGTGTCACTTGCTAACGAAAACAGTTCCTTTATTATTCTTAGCGAGTCATCAAGATTTGAGCAGTTATACTGAACAAAGACCGGCTAATATTGGAACATCTCATCGTACTATCGCTTACATTTTTGATAGCGTTCACGAAGGTTGTGGCACCACAGAAGCTTTGGTAAATGATTGGGATAGTTGCGTAGAAAAAGCACTCTTATTGGCAACTAATTGCGATTGTGGGGATATGGGGTGTCCTCGTTGTTTGACGGAAATTGGTTGTCCTGAATCTAATGATGGGTTATCTAAGCTATTAGGTTTATGGTTGTTAGAACAGATTACTCATTCTTGAAATTGTTAACATTTTTGATGGGAAACTATACGAAACCAAACAGAAAAGTTATGAAGATTGGTTACGTTTTTCTGGAAATCATTAAATCAAAGGTTGATTTAAACTACTATAAAAGTGAGTCTTTATAACCTTTTTAATAGAACAAGAGGTTGTACCTATTATCTGAATAATTATTGATGCCAAATGTTTATGTAATTGGTGGGGCAAATGGTTCAGGTAAAACCACCGTTGCCCGGATATTATTACCCAACTTCCTTGATGTTTTTGAATACGTCAATGCGGATGAAATTGCTGCCGGACTGTCTCCTTTTAAAGCTGAATCAGTAGCTATGCAAGCAGGGCGGTTAATGTTAGGGCGTTTAGATACTCTGGTTCAAGAAAGAGCAAATTTTGCTTTTGAAACCACACTGGCCGCTCGAAACTTTGCCCGTTTTTTGAGAAAATGTAAATCTGATGGTTATACTATTAATTTGATTTATTTTTGGTTACAAACTCCTGAATTAGCCATAGAAAGGGTAAGAAGACGGGTTGAAAGTGGAGGTCATAATATTCCCCTTGAAGTTATCCGTCGTCGCTATGAAAGGGGACAAAGAAACCTGAACGAGTTATATTTACCTTTGTGTGATAAATGGATCGTTTATGATAATTCTAGGGATAATCCCCAATTAATAGCAGAATGTCCACTGAACAAACCAGCAATTATTTATCAACCCAATATTTGGCAACAAATAACTAAACTCTCGTCATGATTAACAAAAACCCTGATAAATTATCTGAGCAAATTGACACTGGTGTTAAAACAGCAATCCGAAAAGCGATTGAGAGACACCGAAGATTAGGCGAGTCAATTAGTATTCTCAAAGATGGCAAAGTTGTTACTTTAACCTCTGATCGAATTCCACAATCATCACAGATAAAAACAGAGCGCGCTCGTAACCAATCATAACAAGAGTAATGGCAGACTTTTTGCCCCAAAATGCTAAATAATGGTTTAATTTAATCAGCTATTAGTTTTCCACTATCCCCCGTCAGCACAAATCCGGCCCAATAATAGGGATGGGGATACTTTCTCCGTGTATCTTGCTGTGCTAATTTTAATGCTTCTGCTTTACTTTTTCCAGCACGAAGATAACCATAAAATTGCTGCATCAAAAGACTGGTAGATTCATCATCTACGTTCCATAAACTAGTGCAGCTTAGCAAAAATAATCCACCAGTCACTTATGATCTTTAAAGCCCTTAAATTTCCAAACGAACGGCTTAGCAAAATGTTGATTAAAGTAATCAATAAAATTGAGAATTTTTTGGGATATTTCTTCAGTTGAACGGACAGTAATTCTTTTGAGTAAACGCCGGACTAAGATCGAAAACCAACACTCAATTTGATTAAGCCACGATGTATGTTTGGGAATATAAACAAAGCGAATTCGATGAGATTCATCTGATAAAAAATCTGCTCTGCTGTCCATAGATTGCAAAATCCCCTCCTTTCCTTTTCTCCCCAAATCAATAGTAATTCCACAGCTTTCTGCTACTAATTTGACTAAGCTTTCCGATTTATGAGTGTTGAGTTGATCTACAATAAAAATCCATTCTGCTTTTTCATCAATCTTAATCGTTCTCTGGATATGTTCAGAAAAATCTTGTTCTGTTCTTGTCGGTCCAATAGAGGGACTAACAACTTTTCCTCTTGCCACATCCCAGTTCGCAATCAAGCTTAAAGTTCCGTGTCTTTCATATTCAAATTCGATTTTTTCTGTAATTGCTCACCGCAATAAAGAATCTGTCTTGACAACATAAAGGTAAAATCGGGGATTTTTATGTATAGTGGGGGTTATGACCACAAATGCTACCATTGATTCAAAGCTAGTTAGAGCTATCGCCGATGAACAGTTGGCGAACAATGTCTTCATGATTGAGTGGCTAGTCAAGGCACAACAACAGTTATCTCTTCAACAAAGACTGATTGACCAGCAACAACAACAAATCTCTACACAACAGCAAGAAATTGAAAAATTGAAAGAAGAGAGAGATAAGCTAAAAAACCGTAACTCAAAAAACAGTTCAGTCCCCCCATCATCAGACCCACTAAAAAAGCCTTCTGACAAAAAGAAACGCAAAAAAGGTGTCTTGAACGTTTTAATATGTTCCATGAGAAATTGAGCAGTTAAGCTGCCTTCGGGTTTATGATAGTATATATGCTATCATAAGTCCATGACTACCAAAATTGTCGTGGATACTAGCGTTTTTGTGAGTTCGCTGATTGGATCTATGGGGCCTAGTCGTGAACTAATTCGATGTTGTTTAAGGGGTGAATATCAGCCGTTGATGGGAAATGCTCTGTTTTGTGAGTATGAATCTGTTATTAATCGAGAAGAGATCAAAGCAAAATGTCCTTTGACTTCTTCAGAAATAGAGGTGTTATTCCAAGCTTTTTTGAGTGTTAGTCAATGGGTTAATATTTACTTTTTATGGCGACCTAATTTAACGGATGAAGCTGACAACCACTTAATCGAATTAGCAATGGCTGGAAATGCTTCATTTATTGTTACCAATAATCTTAAAGATTTTCAAAATACTGATTTATTATTTCCAAATTTATCAATTGTAAGACCCGAACAAATTATTAGGAGTTAACTAAAATGGCGACTTTGACAATTCGTTTACCGGATGATAAGCACTACCGATTAAAGGAGCTTGCCCAAGCGAGGGGCATCAGTGTCAACAAGTTAATTGAAGAACTTTCCACCATAGCGTTAGCTGAATTTGATGCCGAAAGTCGATTTAAGGCTATGGCAGCCAAGGGAAGTACAGAAGAGGGGTTGAAACTCTTGGAAAAACTTGATGCTCTAACAAAATAATCATGGTTAAACTCCAACAAACCGCTCTCGATGCCGATCCAAAAGAAAATCTCCAGTTAACTCAACCCATACCTGTGACCCTTCATCCGGCTCAAGTTTATTTGTCGGGGTTGGGAGAAGGGAGCCGTCGTACCATCCGCTATTCCCTTAATACTATAGCGTCGTTATTAACGAATGGGGACTGTGATGCGGATACCTTAGATTGGTCGAAGCTGCGTTACCACCATACGGCTGCTGTTAGGGTGGCTTTGTTGCAAAAGTTGGCTCCGGTGACGGCGAATAAGATGTTATCGGCGTTGCGACGGGTGTTATTGGAAGCCTATCGTTTGGGGTTGATGGCTGCTGATGATTATCAAAAAGCGGTGGATTTTCCCAATATTCAAGCAGAACCTGAGTTAAGGGGGCGATCTCTTGATTCAACGGAAATTAGGGCGTTATTGGGGACTTGTGGAGAGGAGAGTGTTATGGATATTCGGGATGCAGCCATTATGGTGATGTTGCGAGGGACGGGAATACGTCGCTCTGAGTTGGTGAAACTGGAATTAAGGGATTTTGATGAGCAGACGGGGGAGGTGTTGGTGCGTAAGGGTAAACGAGGGAAGACTCGACGGGTTTATTTACCATTCGATGCTATTTCGTTTATTCAGCGATGGTTAGGGGTGCGAGGGGAAGAGGAGGTGTGTTTGTTTTGTCGTATCCATCGGGGGGGTCATTTAAAGTTAGGCCAGATGAACTCGGATACGGTTTGGCGGATTATACAAAAACGGGCAAAAATGGCGGGGATTGAGTCGTTTTCCCCTCATGATTTTCGGCGGACGTTTTGTAGTGATTTATTGGATGCAGGGGTGGATATTGTCACGGTGCAGAAGTTGGCGGGTCATAGTTCTCCGGTGACTACTGCTAAGTATGATCGACGGGGTGAGGAGACGAAACGACGGGCGGTTCAGTGTTTGAAATTGACGGATAGTTGACTATTCCTTAAGTTCCTGTAAAAGGTTCTTTAAGAAGGTTTCAAAAGTATCTATATTGTCAACTGTTCTAGCCTTCTCTAGAATTTCTTGATACTTTTCTTCAGAGAGGGATTTATCTTTAATTTTGTTGATTATTTCTTCTGTGACGGCTTTTCGACGAGATTTAATTTCTAAAATAGGGTTTGCTGAATAAAAGCAAAACCCTATTCTTTAAAAGGTTACACCCATATTCGCGATCGCAAAAAAGATCAGCTTTGTCGGCTACAAACCGCTATAATTGGTAGAAACACCTCCCAGTTGTTGGTCAAGAACAAATGTATCGAAAAGAGGAGCAACCTTTACCGCCCCCAGAAAAATTTGAATTACCTTTCGAGGGCAAATTGTCCCCCAATAATCGTTGGGTAATCATGGCAGAGTTGATACCTTGGGATGATTTTGAGGAAGAATATGCTAAACTTTTTTCAGCAGAAAAAGGTGCGCCAGCCAAACTATTTAGAATGGCATTAGGGACATTAATTATTAAGGAAAAATTAGGAACAAGTGATAGAGAAACTATAGAACAGATTAGAGAAAATCCCTATCTACAATACTTTATAGGTTTAAATTGTTATCAACAAGAGCCACCACTGGAATCTTCAATGCTAGTTCATTTTAGGAAAAGAATTGATGGAGAATTGATAAACAAAATCAATAAAAAAATAGTAAAAAGAGAAATAGACAAGAGTGATAAAGAAGTAAAAAAAAAGGATTGTCTCCAAGAAAAAGGAGAAAAAATAAAAAATAAAGGTAAACTAATTTTAGATGCGACTTGTGCGCCAGCAGACATCAAATACCCAACGGATTTAGGCATATTAAATCAAGCCAGAATTGAGACAGAAAGAATAATAGATAATCTTTATAAACCATTAAGAGTGAAATTGAGAAAAAAGCCGAGAACTTCTAGAAAAATTGCTAGAAAGGAATACTTAAAAGTAGCTAAAAAACGAAAAGTATCTTATCAAGAAAGAAGAAAAGCTATCGGGAAACAGTTAAAATACCTTAAGAAAAATTTAGGAAATATAGAAGACTTAATTCAAGCTGGGGCTTCCCTGGAAAATCTGAGTAAAAGACAGAAAAATTGTCTAGAGACTATCAAAAAAGTTTATGAACAACAACAGTCAATGTGGGAGAATAAGACCCAGAGTGTTCCTCAAAGAATTGTAAGTTTAACTCAACCGCATATTCGTCCAATAGTGAGGGGAAAAGCAGGAAAACCAATAGAGTTTGGAGCTAAACTCTCAGTAAGCTGTGTAGATAACTATGTGTTTCTAGACAAAATAAGTTTGGAAAACTTCAATGAATCTTGTCATTTAAAAGAACAAGTAGAAAAGTATAAAAAAACGTTTGGCTATTATTCCGAATCCGTCCATGTAGATAAAATTTATCGAACTAGGGAAAACAGAAATTGGTGTAAGGAAAGAGGGATAAGAATCAGTGGTCCGAAGTTAGGAAGACCTCCGAAAAATGTCAGTGAAGAAGAAAAGAAACAAGCCCACTCCGATGAATGCTTCCGTAATGCTATTGAGGGAAAGTTTGGACAAGCTAAACGAAAATTTAGCCTAAATCTCGTGATAACAAAACTCCCTGAAACCTCCATTACATCTATTGCTATTACATTTTTAGTTGTCAATCTTTCTAAACTTCTGAGGCAGTTTTTGTCGCTTTTTTTGTCCTTATTTACTAATAATAGAACAGAGGAACTCATCAAACCGCCTTTCATTAATTTTGATTATACTTTAAACAATTTTTATGTACTAAAACTTATTGATTTGTCAGAAAATTCTTGGTCAAAAGTGGCATAAATTTTGGAGAAACTTTTTCAGCAAACCCTAACTACTGAACAGATTTGGTTGGGGTATAAGCATCGCTTCCCCGTGGAAACTAACTTCTATGTTGCCCAGGATAGTGCGGGGATGGAAATGCCCAGAGCCTGGACTGAGAATGCTATTAAGCGTCGTATCAGTTTAGCGATGCTAGCTGGGTTTGTACTCAAAGCGATCGCCGCCATGTCTGAACCTCTATCAATTGGACCCTGGGATCGAAGACCTCAACCCACGGCTGGTAGGTTAGCCAATTATCTTGATATTCATATCCATAATTTTCTGGCACTTGCTCTGAGCGGGGTCAAACCAAGAAACTACAAAAAAATTCCAACTCCTCAGAAGAGTAAGGGTTTGCCGTTGCCAGATACGGCTTAGATTGGTAAAACACGAGTATACCTTTTTTATCGGTAAAAGTAATATGCTTTTTAGTTTCTTCTAACCGCCAACCTGACACTTTATACTCAACTGAACGACTATTGTGTTTGAATTTTGGATAACCCTTTTTACCCTTAACTTTATTTTTGCAATTGTCGTAAAAACGAGTTATGGCACGTAGAGTCCTTTCTACCGCAGTTTGACAAGCATGGGAGTTTAACTCTGTGACAAAATTATATTCTTTTCTCAATCGGGTATTGTATCGAAACATCTCAGTTTTTCCTACACTACGATTATCCATCCAGAAACGAAGCACCTTGTTTCGCACAAACTGTGTGGTTTTAATTGCCTCATTGATGGCATCTATTTGGTATTGTTTGGGATAAACCTTGTATTCGAGAACAAACATCGAATGATATTCAACCTATCAGTATCATTCTAACACAGATTTCCTGACTGTGCGTCCTAAAGCGATGCAGCGCGGTCTTGGTGGTTCCCATCAAGGAGCGACTGCATCAAGACGGACGGGGCTTGAACCCCTGATTTTCTCGTCAAGTATAGATGATCATCACAGAAAAATAGGAGAGGTTGAGAGTTGGCTGATGACGTAGGTTTCGATGGATTTTTTCTTCTGCTTGGTTTGCCCGTTCTACAATAAAAGCTTGGTCTAGTAAATTGAGTTTATCTAACTTCTGCCAAACTTTAGTATAAACCGAACTAAATTTTAACAACACAATAACATCAGCCCAACCTAAAACTTGGTCTAACTCAGGCATATTGTATAAGGCAGGGAGAATGGCTAAATTTTGGGAACCAAGGGTTAAAGGAAGTCCTAGAATAGAAGCTGCGGCCATAGGAGAAGAAACCCCAGGAATGGTTTCTATGGGGACTTGAGGATAATTTTCTCTAAGGGTTTGGGCGAGATAGGTAAAGGTACTATAAAAACTCACATCCCCTTCACAAGCAAAGGCCACATCCATTCCTTGATGGAGATACTGCCAGACAGTTTGGGCTGCTTCGTGCCAAGCTTTGTGTAACTGTGTCTCATCTTGAAGATAGGGAAAATAAAGGGGTAACTTTTTTTGCTGTGGAGTTATCCAAGGGGCAATAATTTTCTGGGCTAAACCTTGTTTACCGTTAACCCCCAGAGGAAAGGCAATGACTGGCACTCGTTGTAATAACCGTTGTCCTTTGACAGTAATTAATTCCGGATCACCGGTTCCCACACTCACCCCGTATAACGTTCCCACTCCTGTCTGCATCAAAATTAGTTTAACCACTTATGGAATCTCGATCATAGCAAAACCCAGCAGTTATCGAAATTTTCAAGGCGCGCGCCCTAGAAAAATCCCTAGTTTGTGTTTGAGCAAAACCCAATTAACGTAAACTATTAATTGGAACAATCGGAAGGAGTTAGCGAGTGGAACGTACATTTATCATGATTAAGCCCGACGGGGTACAACGGGGACTGGTAGGGGAAATTATTGGTCGTTTTGAGGCTAAAGGGTTTACCCTAGTGGGACTAAAATCACTGTCAGTGTCTAGAGAATTAGCCGAAGAACACTACGATGTCCATAAAGAACGTCCTTTCTTTGGTGGTTTAGTCGATTTTATTTGTTCTTCTCCTGTTGTGGCTATGGTATGGGAAGGAGATGGAGTCGTGGCTTCCGCAAGGAAATTGATCGGCGCAACTAACCCCCTATCTGCCGAACCGGGAACAATTCGGGGTGATTTTGGCGTTAGTGTAGGGCTGAACCTGATTCATGGTTCTGATGCTATCGAAACCGCTCAAAAAGAGATTAATCTCTGGTTCAGCGAAAAAGAATTACTCTCTTGGGAACCCACCGTTAACGCCTGGTTATACGAATAAATATTATCAATTCACGAGAATTTCTACTAAACAGGGAGGGCGTTAGCTCACCCTTTCTTTAACCTATACCAGGGAGAAATCCCCGATTGAGGGACGAAATATGTCACAATAAAGTAGAGTCACAACTGACCAAATCCCTGACACAAACAACCCTATGATTGTTCAACCGTTAACGTCTCCTCCTTCAGCACCCAACTCAAAAACAATCACACCTTCCTCAGACGTTAAACCTTGGCCTGGGTTAATAGAAACCTATCGCCCCTATCTTCCTGTCACAGAAAAAACCCCAGTTTTCACCCTCCTCGAAGGCAACACCCCTCTTATTCCGGTTCCCTACATTTCTCAACAAGTGGGTAAAGGGGTAAAAGTGTTTGTGAAATACGATGGTTTGAACCCAACTGGCAGCTTTAAAGATCGAGGTATGACCATGGCTATTTCTAAAGCCAAGGAAGAAGGGGCAAAAGCCGTTATCTGTGCCAGTACCGGAAATACTTCTGCTGCTGCTGCTGCCTACGCTAGACGGGCTGGGATGCGAGCATTTGTAATTATTCCTGATGGTTATGTGGCCTTAGGAAAACTGGCTCAAGCTTTATTATACGGGGCAGAAGTTATCGCCGTTGAGGGGAACTTTGATGATGCGTTAACGGTGGTCAAAAATATGGCCAAAGATTATCCTGTGACTTTGGTAAACTCCCTCAACCCCTACCGTTTAGAAGGTCAAAAAACCGCAGCTTTTGAAGTGGTGGATGTACTGGGAAATGCCCCTGACTGGTTATGTATTCCGGTGGGTAACGCAGGAAATATTAGTGCTTATTGGATGGGTTTTTGTCAATATCGGAGTTTCGGCAAAAGTGATAAACTACCAAAAATGATGGGCTTTCAAGCAGCAGGGGCAGCCCCATTTATAGCCGGCAAACCCGTGCCTAACCCGGAAACCTTAGCTACGGCCATTCGCATCGGCAACCCGGCTAACTGGGACAAAGCTTGGGGGGCAAAAGATGCCAGTCAAGGGGAGTTTAATGCGGTTACAGATGAGGAAATATTAGAAGCTTATCGTATTTTGGCTGCCCATGAGGGTATTTTCTGTGAACCAGCTAGTGCAGCTTCTGTGGCCGGTTTGTTGAAGGTTAGCGATCGAGTGCCAGCTAATTCTACGGTGGTTTGTGTGTTAACAGGTAATGGTTTAAAAGATCCTGACTCTGCCATTAAACATAGTAAGAATCAAGTTAAATCTGGCATTAAACCTGAATTATCACAGGTGGCAAAAGTTATGGGTTTTTGAACTTAGCTTTCTTGTTTGTCCAAAATTCCTAGATGAATAATGCCATCTCCTTGATTAACCAGAGGATTTTGAGTTTCACCAATAACCATTCCTTCAATGGCTGCCTTGATAGTGGTTGTTTTTTCACCAAAAGCATCCCCAATCATTCCTAATGGTTGTTTTTTTGCCACTGTTTCCCCTAAAGAAACAAATCGGCGGAAAATTCCACTGCGAGAGGCGCGAACCCATTGAGATTTTCTGATTTTAACCCCTACTTCAATGGCTTTGGGGTCAAATCGTAGTGCTTCTCCGGCTTCATAAAGAAGCACAGGAATTCCTTTTTTACTGGCTGCTTGGCGTAATGAACCATCAGGGGTGCTTGATTGGATCATCACAGGAGCATTAAAAGCTTGAGCAACGGCGTAGGTTTGCTCATTTTCTAAATTGGCACGAATTTGGGGTAAATTACTGCGATGAATAGCTCCTGTATGAAGATCAATACCATGAGTGCTACGACTGACAATTTCTCTCATGAATAAATGAGCTAAACGGGAGGCCAAAGAGCCATTGGCCGAGCCAGGAAAACAACGATTTAAGTCTCTGCGATCGGGAAGATAACGGGATTCTTGAATTAAGCCAAAAACATTGACAATGGGAACGGCAATTAAAGTCCCTGATAATTGACTAGGTTCAATTTTTTTGAGGACTTGGCGAATAATTTCCACCCCATTGAGTTCATCTCCGTGAATAGCTGCACTTAACCCGCATTTCTCACAAACTGATCAGTAATCAGCTAGAGGTTAGATGTGGCTTATTTTTCAAGCGATCGCTTAAAATGGCACACTGTTATTTTTTACTCGCCCCTCAAATCAAGGTTAAACTCAGACTACATAGGGTTTGCTGAATAAAAGCAAAACCCTATTCTTTAAAAGGTTACGCCCATATTCGCGATCGCAAAAAAGATCAGCTTTGTCGGCTACAAACCGCTATAATTGGTAGAAACACCTCCCAGTTGTTGGTCAAGAACAAATGTATCGAAAAGAGGAGCAACCTTTACCGCCCCCAGAAAAATTTGAATTACCTTTCGAGGGCAAATTGTCCCCCAATAATCGTTGGGTAATCATGGCAGAGTTGATACCTTGGGATGATTTTGAGGAAGAATGTGCTAAACTTTTTTCAGCATAAAAAGGTGCGCCAGCCAAACTATTTAGAATGGCATTAGGGACATTAATTATTAAGGAAAAATTAGGAACAAGTGATAGAGAAACTATAGAACAGATTAGAGAAAATCCCTATCTACAATACTTTATAGGTTTAAATTGTTATCAACAAGAGCCACCACTGGAATCTTCAATGCTAGTTCATTTTAGGAAAAGAATTGATGGAGAATTGATAAACAAAATCAATAAAAAAATAGTAAAAAGAGAAATAGACAAGAGTAATAAAGAAGTAAAAAAAAAGGATTGTCTCCAATAAAAAGGAGAAAAAATAAAAAATAAAGGTAAACTAATTTTAGATGCGACTTGTGCGCCAGCAGACATCAAATACCCAACGGATTTAGGCATATTAAATCAAGCCAGAATTGAGACAGAAAGAATAATAGATAATCTTTATAAACCATTAAGAGTAAAATTGAGAAAAAAGCCGAGAACTTCTAGAATAATTGCTAGAAAGGAATACTTAAAAGTAGCTAAAAAACGAAAAGTATCTTATCAAGAAAGAAGAAAAGCTATCGGGAAACAGTTAAAATACCTTAAGAAAAATTTAGGAAATATAGAAGACTTAATTCAAGCTGGGGCTTCCCTGGAAAATCTGAGTAAAAGACAGAAAAATTGTCTAGAGACTATCAAAAAAGTTTATGAACAACAACAGTCAATGTGGGAGAATAAGACCCAGAGTGTTCCTCAAAGAATTGTAAGTTTAACTCAACCGCATATTCGTCCAATAGTGAGGGGAAAAGCAGGAAAACCAATAGAGTTTGGAGCTAAACTCTCAGTAAGCTGTGTAGATAACTATGTGTTTCTAGACAAAATAAGTTGGGAAAACTTCAATGAATCTTGTCATTTAAAAGAACAAGTAGAAAAGTATAAAGAAACGTTTGGCTATTATCCCGAATCCGTCCATGTAGATAAAATTTATCGAACTAGGGAAAACAGAAATTGGTGTAAGGAAAGAGGGATAAGAATCAGTGGTCCGAAGTTAGGAAGACCTCCGAAAAATGTCAGTGAAGAAGAAAAGAAACAAGCCCACTCCGATGAATGCTTCCGTAATGCTATTGAGGGAAAGTTTGGACAAGCTAAACGAAGATTTAGCCTAAATCTCGTGATGACAAAACTCCCTGAAACCTCCATTACATCTATTGCTATTACATTTTTAGTTGTCAATCTTTCTAAACTTCTGAGGCAGTTTTTGTCGCTTTTTTTGTCCTTATTTACTAATAGTAGAACAGGGGAACTCATTAGACCGCTTTTCATTAATTTTGATTATACTTTAAACAATTTTTATGTACTAAAACTTATTGATTTGTCAGAAAATTCTTGGTCAAAAGTGGCATAAATTTTGGAGAAACTTTTTCAGCAAACCCTAATTATTAATTCCTGAAGAATATGCTGAGAAACAGTCCCTTTTCAGTACCCCCCCTATTCAGGGGGGCAGAGGCGATCGCTAATTTTTATTAGCCTGTTGTGCTTCAGCTTCAACACATTCTAAAACTCGTACCATAGCGGCCACAGTATAGTCACGGGTTGCTTTTTCGTCGGGACGAAAGGCAGTTCCCCTTTCATTCATGGGAGTAGCTACACCACAATAACCAGACATTTGAGTGATGACTGTTTTCGCCCAACTACCAGAAGTATCAGAAAAGGCCATCGCTTCTTGGGTTTGTTGTAGTTCCCGTGGTAAGTCTAAACGATTTTTGAGATGGATGGCCATACGACGCATGGTATCCATTAACTCAGCCCGACTAATGGGTTCACTAGGTTGTAAAGTGTTATTAGGATTACCAATATTCAGGAAATTCCACTGGGCCCATTTAATTTTCTTGGCACTCCAACGGGAACTCTCCACATCTTTAAAGGGAACAACATCCCTTTCTGGGGTAGCATCTAAATCGACTTTATAAACGGTTCCAATGGCATCAACGGCCATAGAAATCAACTGTTCACGGGTCACAGGTTGATCAGGGCGAAATGTATTATCATCAAACCCAGAAACTAAACCCATTTCAACCCCCTTGGCAATTTGGCCTTGGTAAATGTTGCTGCTAATATCGCTAAAATTAGCTTGAGAAGTCCTTTGGCTAGGGGATGCACTGGTGGCAGGTGGGGTATCAGGGATGTCACCACCTGCAGCGATCGCAGCTTGAGAACCGCTAAAATAAAAGTGGCCTAACACTTTCTCTTGATAGGTGCGTTTGGTGAATTGCCAACCTGGATAAAGGTTAATTTTCATGAAGCCTTGGGCCATTCCCTTGGTACTACCAAGGACAATTTCACTGTAACCAGCACTTCTGGGGGTTCCCACTAAGACTAATTCTCCACCACGGGGAACCACACGCAATAAATAATCTAAACCGAGATCATTACCGTCGAGACGAATGGAATAACCGTTACTATCCGTAGAACGACGACAAATGCCGGTAAAATCAAAATTGAGTAATAAAGGGTCTATTAAGGTGGGGTTTGAGCCATTTTCTGCCCAACAGTCTCTTTTCTCAGGAATTTGTTCGATAACTAAAAGGTCATATTTTCCCTCTCCGTAGGGTCTAGCAACGGCAATCACTTTACTTTGATCTAAAGCAGTCTCGCTAAAAGTAGAAGCTTTAACGGGAAGATTGACAGGTATTAAACTACTCAGGGTAACAGTGGCTAAAGTAGCTAATTTTAGGGGTAATCTAGATATTTTCATGTTTTAAACTATAAGGTGATGTTCTAGGGTTTCTAGAATAATAGCGAAAGACAATCCCATTCATCGCTTTCTGTAGACAGATTTCAAGGGAATGGAGTTCCACTTAATAGGTATTATGACAAAGCTGCTCAATTTTGAGTTGATGAGAGTGACAATTATCAGATTGCCTATTGATTCCCCAAATACCATCGAAAATTAATTAAGTTTTAAGATTTTTACCCCGAGTTGGAGACCTCGTCGTTAACGACAGGGTTTAAATGATGAACTTCTATTATTTCTGTATATTCAAATTCATTAGGACTTTGTTCAACTAAGGGATAATCAACACCATTAAGACAAATAGTATCTTTTTCGCAGTTAGGTTTAGGGGAATAATAGACTAAAACATACTCTTTTCCAATATAATTATTGGTTTCTTCTTGGACTTCGCCACGCCATTGAGTTTTGGTTACTAAAATAATTAATTGATTGGCTAACTTGGGAATTGATTTTGCTACTTGTCTACGATAAATTTCATCTAAACTACCAAAAGGTGAGTCCATAACTACGGGGAATGTACCACTATCGGGACCCATTAAGGTATTTTTCTGACTCAAGTTTCTCACACTATCAATAATTCCCCCGATAAAGGAAAGGCTTAAAATTTGATTTTCTCCTGTTGAGGCTGCAACATTAACTGCTTTTCCCGATGTATTTTCGATTAAGTTTAATTCATAACCTTGACTGAGTCTGGGAAGATAAGGAGTAAAAGAAATAGAACTAAAAATAGATTGCACTCGTTTTTCTAAAGAGAGACGAAACTGTTTTTCTAGACGACTTCTAACTTCAATCAATCTTTTCCTTGCTTCTCTAGCTGCTTCAATTCTTCTTTTGGCTAAAATTTGTTTTTCTTCTTTTAGTTTTTGTTTATTAACCTCTTTATCAAGGGTTTCTATTTGTTTTTCCACAGTGCTTAATTGTTGTTGAATTCCCCCTTGCTCTAATCGTAATTCTCGAATTGTTTGTTTAATCTTATCTAAACTTTTTTGTAATTGTCTGATTTCAATATCAGGATAATGACGAAACTTTTGATTAATATCGTCTAATTCTCTTTCAACGTTAGATAATTCTACCCTAGATTTTTCAAGCTTCCCTTGTTTTTCATCGATATTGTCCCAAAAATTAATTACTTTATTTTCCATCTCATTAACTTGAGATTCTAGGCGAATAGCTGATTCTTCAATGGCAGCGATACCTGCTTTATCCATCCATTGTTTTACCTTTTCATAATGAATATTTCCTTCGATTAATTCTTGACCACAAATACAGGTTTGACTCTTCAATAATTGTTCTACAAATTGTTTCTTAATGCCACTGGGTAATTCTCCTCGTTGACGTAAATCTGTAATTATTTTGCTAAATTTGGGAATAACATCGCTTAAAAATATAAGATAACCTTGACTAGAAATACGGCTTTTTATTTGTTTTTTTGCATCTCTGATCTCATTTTTCAAATTAGATTCTTGTTTCTCTAGTTTTATTTTTAAGTTTTTAATCTCTTCATTTTTACTTAAATTTATCAATCTTTGGGATATTTCTTGTTGCTCTATATCCTGAGATTTTATGGTTTCTATAATATTTTGTTGTTTTTCTTGTAAGCTATTTTGTTCTTGTTCTAATTTTGTTTTTTCTTTGAGCTTTTTCTTAATATTAATATCACCGATTATTTTGAGTTCACCTTCTAGGATTTTTTCGACTTTTTTGAGATGATCAATAGAACGATCTAATACTTTTACCCCTAAAAGTTCTTTTGTATCTTCAGCAATGCGACTTTTATCATTACTGCGAAAAATATGATCTATATGTTCCCCATCAAAGAAAAAGTATTGGTGTAAACTTTCGGGTAAAATACGGCTAATAATGTCATTAGGTTGTTGTAGGGTAGGATAATAGCGACCATCTTCGTCTATTATTGACATAAATAGTTTATTTTGGCTATATTGAATCTTCCCATCCTGATCTAGACAAGCGTAACATTGCCGTTTAACTTTATAACGTTTATGTTCGTGTTCAAAATGAATTTCTACCCAACAATTTACAGAAGTTCCTATATCTACTTGCATAATTGCCCGTTTATTAATTAATAATTGAGGAGCAATAAAAGCAGCCGTAAACTTCTCGTATAAAACCCAGGTAAAAGCGTTTAATAAGGTGGTTTTTCCTGAGCCATTATTACCATGAATCATGGTGGTATTTTTCCCATCAGAAGCAAGGAATATTTCTGGAGTCGTGCCATAAAATTGTCTAAAGTTACATAATTTAATCGATAAAAGTTTCATTGAATAACTTCTTTAATAATTTGAACGATATCATCATTAATATTCCGTGGCGCTCTCTGAGATAATTTACTTTTTTCTAAAGCCAAAATTCGTTCAATAATCTGATAAATTTCTGGGGAGGCCGTGGTAATGGGTTCTTAAACTTGACTAACATTAACTTCTTTATCCATCTTGACTAATCGCTGAGCTATTTTTTTCTATGTCTCAATTATTACATACATAACAGGAAAACCCTATGTGACAACACAAAATGTTATCACATAAGGTGCTTTTTCTGATTTTTTGCTATGGACTTTTAGAAGAAACCTAAGCGGTAGCCACTATTTTGATAGTTGCGGTTAGAAGCTAGAGATAAATTAGACTGTAAGGTAAGAACAAAATCTTGTGCTGGTTCAATAGCAATCACCGTTGCTTCCCCACCCCCAATAATTCCAGCTTCTGGTAAACCCCATCCAGCTAAGGTTCCTACTGCGGCCCCTGCTAATACTTCTAAAGCATCAATACGGCGATCGCCTGTAACCCCTGCAATAATGGCGGCGGCCCCGGCCCCAGCTACCGTACCCCCTAAAATTTCTCCCACACTCGCCCCTTCTCTAATGGTTTCGGTTCGACTCACCACTCTAGAAGTAGCATTAAAAGGATATGGTTGACCATTAATAATAATTTCACGGGCAATAAACTGAGAGCCACCACGAACAGGTCTAATTTCTCCATTAACCTCACTGCCAGCCGGAATTAATACGTTGCGATTACTATCACGGATGGTTGCTGCGGTTCTCAGGGTTATAGGTAAGGTTTCTTCTGGACTGACCAAAATTCTTTCGCCGTTTTGAAAATCCATAGGGATACGGGTTCCGGCAGGAATAGTAACGCTGGTATTGACAGGAGAATAGTTTTGAGAGGGCCTTGGTAATAATTGGGCGTTTGCTGGTTTTAAGTTATGAAATGGTGATATTGCTGTGATTCCCATTAATAAGGCGATCGCACCAGCTATTCCTGATTTACCGTAGTTTAAGTTCAACATAATACACCCTCAAATTTAGAAGTCAGAAGTTAGAATTTAACCCAACTTGATTTCATCATAGGACAGAGTTCCATAGGATGTCAGTCCCATAATTAAAAATAAAGTTCCTCAATCAAGTGGAAAAAAAGGGAAGTGTAGTTCGTAGTCAAGGCTTCAGCCTTGATGATAACTAACTTTCTCGTCTGTTAGGACTTACTACGAACTTACCTCTATTTAATAACAACTTTTGGCTTGAGAATTTGATGAGTATCTTTAGAGATAATTTGACTGATTCCTAAAAACTCCCCTGCTTCATTATTTACCTGAATAATGTCATCAGCAGTAACAAAATTAATAGAAGAAATTGCTATTTTTTGTCCTTGACCCCAACGTTTACCTTCTTCTAAAGAAAGAGTAATATTGGGTAAATGTTTTAGAAGTAATCCTGGTTCATTTAAAGAAAATGTTCCTTCTTCAATTTGTTTTTCTAACTCTTCTAAACTAATGCTTTCTGATAGAATCATGCCACAACTTTTAGTTCTGGTTAATGCTGCTAAGGTTCCCCCAACCCCTAGCTTGTCCCCTATATCCCTGGCGATCGCCCGAATATAAGTCCCTGGACCACATTCAATATTAACCACCAATTCACAAAATTCTTCTACATACCAGTCTAAAACTTCTATTTTGTCAACCTTAACTCTTCTCACAGGAATATCCACGATTTCTCCTTTCCTTGCTAACTCATACAATCGTTTACCATCTCTTTGAATAGCACTATATATAGGGGGTATTTGCTCAATTTCACCTAAAAAATCGTTGAATAAGGGTTTAATCTCTTCTATAGTCAAATGAGAGGCAGATTGACGTTGAATAACCTCTCCTTGGAGATCATCGGTTGTGGTTTGCATCCCGAAGCGAATAGTCGCCCGATAAGCCTTATTTTCTGGTAAAAAAGGTAAGAGACGAGTTGCTTTACCAACTGCTATGGGTAAAACCCCTGTTGCTGCTGGATCTAGGGTTCCTCCGTGTCCTACCTTTTTGATGTTTAAGAGTCGTCTAACCTTGGCAACACAATCATGAGACGTAAACCCTGATGGTTTATTTAAAGGGATAAATCCAAGCATATAGCAGTTTTTAGAGGGTTTTCTGGGAATGACAATTATCCATTGTCCATTAATAACTGTTCACTGATAACTGACGAAGGTTTTGCTATCATAAAAATTAAAGAATAGTAAAGTTTTATTAAGAACCTTGACAGCCAAATTGAAACCTTATCATAAAAGCACTTTAGCCCATCAGTGGCACGCCTTAGACATTGTTTGGGAAGGAGATCAAGACGTAGTGAAGCGTGGACTCCCCCATGATACCTTATCCCCTGCGTGGCAGATGTTGCTGTTGGGAGATGGTTCCCCTACCCGTCATTTACAACTGTTGACCACGGAAAAAACGGAAGTGGATCTCATTGATATGTCTCCCATTGGTAGCGAAGACGACGGGGCCCCACCCCAAGTCGAAATTGTACCGGAACCCCGTTTAAGAAGACAGGTTTGGTTACAGACAGGATCGGGGCAAAGATTAGCTTATGCTACTTCTTGGTGGGATGCCAACCATGTAGATGAGTATCTACAAAATCGTTCTCTGCCCATTTGGGATAGTTTATCACGGTTACACACAGAATTATATCGTGACATCCAAGGTATATATTATGGTCATTCTCCAGTATTAGAACAAGCATTTCAAGAGAAGGGACCTTTTTGGGGAAGACATTACCTATTCTGGCACGATCGCAAACCTTTAACTTTAATTTATGAGGTCTTTTCTCCCTATTTACGCAAGTATTTAGGACCGATTTGTTAAAATTAAGAATTAAGAATTAAGAATGTAGAATTTTATTAATTCTTAATTCTTGGGGGACTCAAGGTAATTTTGAGTCTTAATTTCGTTTTTTATAACCCTCAAAACCCACTGGAGTCTTAAGATAAGATAAATTGCTTTTAGGTTAAGAAAATAATGATTATGATCAAAGAACTGAACATATAGCAATCAGACTTCTCATCCTCCCTATATCATGAACTTTTCCAGCAAAATCCAGTCAGTATTGGGGTATCTTGAGGGTTTCATGAATAATTACTGATTGCTGTATCTGCTTTTTGCCCTGATCTATTTTACTTATGACAACTATTATTGGTTCTTTAATTATTTTTTGTTTTTGTCCGTTACTAGGAGGACTTCCTTTAATTGATTGGTTAAATTATATTTTTAAAGGACAGAAACTATCTCAGATGGGAACTGGCAATGTCTCCGTTTCAGCAGCTTTTTATCATGGGGGTACTTTTGTTGGTATCTTAGCTGTTTTATCAGAAGCTGGAAAAGGTGTTTTGGCGGTTTTATTAGCCCGTTATTTTTTCCCCGTTGAACCTTGGTGGGAACTGATGGCATTAATAGCCTTAATTATCGGTAGGTATTGGATGGGAAAAGGGGCAGGAACCACTAATTTATTTTGGGGTATCATGGTTCATGATTTGGGGGCAACTTTCTTAACTACACTTATTAGTTTGAGTAGTTTTACTCTTTTTCGGGATCGGGTAACAGGGCGTTTATTAGCTTTATTTTTACTAGCTTTTATTTTAACGGTTAGACATCCCCACAATCTAACTTATGTGGTCTTAGCTTGGAGTTTATCAGGGTTAATGGCTTGGATCTTTAAGCAAGTTCCTGACGATCTGTCTTTACCAGAAAGTGGTGTTAAATCTTCTTCTAAAACTATGTTTAAATTTTTTCGAGGGGAAAAATCTCTGTCATCTTTAAATGATAAGCTAGATAGTAATAAAGTCGGTAATAAAGCAGCTAATTTGGCTTATTTAAGAAGCTTAGGTTATGGTGTTCCCAATGGTTGGATTTTACTACCAGGAGATGATCCACAAATTATTTTAGATTATCTAGTCCCCAGTGTAGAAAATCCTTTTGTTGTTCGTTCTTCTGCCTTGGGAGAAGATACAGAAACAGCTTCGGCCGCAGGGCAATATTTGACTCTTTTAAATATTACCAATCAACAAGCATTGTCAGGAGCTATACTGGATTGTATTGCTGCTTATAATAATCCCCACGCTGTTAAATATCGTCAAGATAAAGAACAAGATGAGCAAGGTATTGCTTTATTGATTCAAAAGCAAGTTCGAGGGACTTTCTCAGGGGTTGCCTTTAGTCGAGATCCCGTTAATCCTATGAATAACTGTGTTATTATTGAGACGTTGCCAGGGGACGCTAATCAAATTGTTTCGGGTAAAACTACCCCGGAACAGTATCAGGTTGAAGTCTATGAAAATTTAGAGAATGATGCTATTAAAATTCGTAGTCTAGAACAAACTGAGTCTAGAAATGTTCCAGATTTTATCATAGAAAAGGTTGCCATATTAGCGAGGTATATTGAAACCATTTATCATGGCATTCCTCAAGATATAGAATGGAGTTATGATGGAGAAACTTTGTGGATATTACAAACGAGAACAATTACCAATTTACAACCTATTTGGACAAGAAAAATCGCAGCAGAAGTGATTCCTGGGGTGATATCTCCCTTAACTTGGTCTATCAATAAACCCTTAACTTGTGGTGTGTGGGGTGATATTTTTTCCCTCGTTTTAAAAGATAAAGCCAAAGATTTAAACTTCGATGAAACTGCTAGACTACACTTCCAACAAGCTTATTTTAATGCAACATTATTGGGTCAGATTTTCCAACGGATGGGACTTCCTCCAGAAAGTTTAGAATTTCTAACTAGAGGAAGTAAAATGACTAAACCTTCTCTGGTTTCCACCATCAGTAATATACCTGGTTTGTTGCGCTTAGTGAAAAGAGAATGGACTTTAGAGGATGACTTTTCTAAAGATTATCAAAAGTCTTTCCAACCTCTCTTAAAAAAGTTAGCCGATCAACAAATACAGGAACTTTCTGCCCAAGAATTACTGGATAATATATCAGCTATTTTATCCTCATTGAAGTCCGCAACTTACTATAGTATTTTAGCCCCTTTGAGTTTAGCCATAAGACAAGCTTTACTCAAGGTGTCCCCCGAACAACTGGATAATAGTGTAACTCCCGAAATTGCTGCTTTACGAGCATTAGAAAAGTTAGCAGATGAAACGACTTTGTTTATTAAAGCAGATAATATTGATGATTTATTCTCCCTACTAAGGAGTAGTAATGAAGGGAAAGAAATAATTCAAAAGTTTAACCTAATTATCGAAAAATATGGTTATTTAAGCGATGTGGCAACTGATATTTCTGTCCCTTGCTGGCAAGATGATACTACCATGGTCAAAAACTTATTTACTCAGTTAATTATTAATAGTAATAATAGTAAGCATAAAGTCACAAAAAATAAGAAAACCTGGCAAGTAAAACAGGTTCAAAAAAGACTAAATCTGAAAGGAAAAGTAACAGAGGTTTACTCTCAGTTATTAGCTATGTTACGCTGGAACTTCCTAGCAATAGCTGAAGAGTTGGTTAACAAAAAAATACTTGATCAACCTCAAGATATATTCCAGCTAACATACTCTGAAATCGACGCAATAGTGCAAGGAAAATATCAACAAAACTTATCACAAATACAGCAAAAAGTCAAGGAAAGAAAAGAAGAATTTACTATCAATAAGAGTCTAAAAAATATTCCTTATGTTCTTTATGGAAATATTACCAAAATACCAGAAAATAGTAGGAAATCATTAGCCAAACAATCTGGAAAAATACAAGGAATTGGAGCAAGTTGTGGAGAGGTAGAGGGATATATCAAAATTTGCCATAACCTTCAACAAATAGCCGAGATTAACAACAATACCATTTTAGTTATTCCTTATACTGACTCAGGTTGGGGGCCTTTAATTGCTAATGCAGGTGGTATCATAGCGGAAGTGGGGGGAGCTTTATCTCACGGGGCAATTATTGCACGAGAATATGGAATCCCAGCCGTTATGAATATCAATCATGCCACAGAAATCTTTCAAGAAGGCCAACGGGTAAAAATTGATGGACAACAAGGCATTATTGAGCTACTAGAAGACTAATGGGAAAAACTATGGTTAATATCCTTAAAAAAACGCTAAAGCTTAAAGATTGGCTAAAAAGTTACCGACAATTTGACTGGATAGTTATAGGTTGCATTCTATTTCTGATGTTACCCATATTAACCCTATTAACTATGGGGGATCAAGTTCCCTTTCAAGTCCAATATTTTAGTTGGGAAGGCAAAAAAGTAGGGGTTAAAAATAAAACATTTACCCTAAGTTTTAATCGCCCTGTTAATACTAATAGTGTTGAAAAAAATCTAATTATTGAACCCCCTCTTCCTGGTAGAATTTCGTGGCAAGGAAGGACTTTAATTTATACGTTGGATGATCCTCCTATTTATGGAACCAATTATCAAATAAAGTTAGAAAATGTTCAACTAAGCTATCAGGATGAAGAAATTAAATCTTTTGTTAGTTTATTTAGTACCCGTGACCGAGTTTTAGCCTATATTGGTATCGAAGGAGAAGAAAAAGGTCGTTTAATCCTATACAATATTACTAATCTTAGTCAACCCCAAAAAACTATTCTCACGCCCCCAGATTTAATTGTTACTAACTTCAAGATTTATCCTAATAGTGAAAAGATTATTTTTAGTGCTTTTGAACCCAATCTTCGTAGCAATGAGTTAGCGACACAAGAACTTTATACAGTAACCACCGGATTTAATGTTGATCCCTCGAAAACACCATCTCAGCGAGCAGGAAAACTGAAAAGTATTCTCGATGCTCAAGAGTATCAAAATATAAATTTTGCTCTCTCACAAAATGGGGAAGTTATTGTTGTCCAAAGAGTTAACCACAGAAATAAAAATGATGAGAGTTTATGGTTAATTAAAGATAATAATAAAATCATATCTTTGGGTATTCCTGGTTCTGAATTTGTGATTGCTCCCGATGGAAAAAGCTTAGCTGTTAGCCAACAAGGAGGAATAAGGATGATTTCTCTGGGAGGTGATGGGAATAACTCTCGTATTTTTGCCAATTATGAAAAACCCCTTAGTTTTTCTCCATTTTCAGAAAAACTTTTGCTAGTTAAAGATAATGTTGACTACACTCGTTCTTTAGTTGTTGTTGATAAAAATGGGGAAAATAAAGAAGTATTTCGTAGTCCCTATCCTATTCTTGGGTGTGAATTTGAACCGAGGGATGAGCAAGTTATTTACTGTTTAAAAACCGATGTGATTCAAGGGGAAAATGGACAATATCGGCCAGAACCTTTTTTATCTGTCATCAATCTTAAGGAAGGAACAGATTTCCCTTTGTTAGCCTTACCCAACTCCGAAAATGTTATGTTAAGTATGTCCCCTGATGGGGTTGCTTTGTTATTTGATCAAGTTGTGACCACTTCTCCCCAGTCTTCTACAGACTTACTAACAACTGAAAAACAAGCGATCGCCGATGGACAGGTTTGGTTACTACCATTACCTGACTTAAAAGAAGAAAATAAATCCTTAAAAATTCAACCACGAGAACTAATTTTTGGCTTTAAACCTCAATGGTTACCTTAAGAAAGTCCTCAAGTCACAGATTATAAGTTAGAATGAGTTAGAATTGAATAAGAACCATAAGAACAAAGATCAAAAAGGTTAACATGAGTAACATTATTGCTGTCCTTGTCTTGGGAATTTATCTAGTAGGGATCTAAAAATTTATTTCAGGGTACAATTGCACAAATTTTAACCGTCAGTTGCCGACGAAATTAATGCTATCCTTACTTTGGCCGGTTTTGCTAATTGTTAATGGTGCTTATCGCCAAAACTTTACCAAAGCTTTAAAAGGAAGAAGAGAATAACCATCCCATGAAAAAAGTTGGCAAACTTTGGTTAATAGGTGGAACAGGAGACAGTGTTACTATCGTGCAAACTATTCGGGATCATTCTTTTCCTTGTCTGATCACTGTAACCACCTCCACTGCAACTAATCTTTATCCAACTAACTTACTAAGTAGTATTCAAACAGATAAATTAGATACAGCAGGAATCCAAAAGTTATGCAATCGAGAAACCGTTAAAGGAATTATTGATGCGTCTCACCCTTTTGCGGTCAATATTTCTCGACAAGCGATGCAGGTTGCTAGACAGGAAGGGATTCCTTATCTACGTTATGAAAGACCATTATTAACTAATAATTCCTATCCTATATATCTAGATAGTTTTGAGGATTTAATAACAGGCAATTATTTACAAAATAAACGAGTTTTATTAACTATAGGATGCCAAAATTTATGTCGCTTCCAACTATGGCATCAACAAGCAACTTTATATACTCGTATTCTTCCTAAGTTAGACTCTTTAGAGATGGCTTTAAAAGCAGGATTCCCAGCCAGTCAAATCATTGCTTTACGCCCTCCCATTAGTTTACAGTTAGAAAGGACACTATGGCAACAATGGGGGATTAATTTAGTAGTCACTAAAGCATCTGGAAAACAAGGAGGTGAAAATATTAAAGTACAAGTTGCTCAAGCATTAGGCATCCCTTTAATCATAATTAAGCGGCCTTTACTAAACTATCCACAACAAACAGAGCAATTATCTGATATCATTGAATTTTGTTATCAATGTTTTAAATAGTAAATTATGTCTGATACTATTACTCCCGACGTTAGCGATCGCATTTGTAAACACATGAATGACGATCATAGTAATGCCATTGTTTTATATGCTCAAGTATTCGGAAATGTTCCTGAAACAGAAACAGCCATCATGGAATCTATTGACCCCGAAGGAATGAATTTATCCGTAAAGGTTAAGGGAGAAAATAGACCCATTCGTGTCAAATTTGATCACGTTTTAAAAGACTCAGAAGATGCCCACCATACCCTAATTAGTATGGTTAAAAAAGCCAGAAATCCTCAAAATTAGTCTTTAGTTAGTAGGGGCTTAATTGCATTAATTCTCTACTAGCTAAAGATAAATGATCACTGATTAAGCCACACCATAATTGGTATAAGGACGTTTATAAGGAGGATGTAACCCTAAGATAATATCATCCTCAGGAACACCTTTTTCCACTAACTCTTTACCGATATCATATTCAGTCATATTATGTTGAATCCAGATTTTTTCGCCTTTGATATCAATATGAATATAAACCGCATAAACACGGGTTAATCCTTGCCATCCTAGATCAAGAAGTTGATAATGATCCTGTTCCTTATCAAAGAGAAGTTGACATTCGATATTAGGATCATTGTTGGTTGCGTGGGATGTTAATAAACCTTGGATAATTTGGCGATATTTTTTTAGTTTTTCCATTGAACAATTTCCTCCTGATTAGGATTATAAGCAATGATATTAAGGGCATATTATCGGATAGCAGCTTTAGTAAAACGTTCTTGAAAAAAGGTATTAAAAATGTCAATAGGTACAGCTAAATAAAGGACCCTTTGAGGTTCAGTCATTTGTAAGGCGAGACGATAACTAAGAAATTGACCTAAAGCATTGTGAAAATCGTTGACATTAGAAGGATTAATAAAACTTTTGATTTCGACTGCTATTTTTTGTCCGTCTTTCTCAGCAGCAAACACTTTTTCAGATCCTAAATCAATCTCTAGCCTAACACGATCAATACGAATGGTTAAGGGATCTTGGGTAATTGTCCATCCTTCTTTGATTAATGCTTGTTTAACTGTTTGGTGAAATAAGTCTTTAGCCATAAATTATCAATATGATCGTAAATACAGCATATCAAGATCATTCTAGAAAAGCACACAGAAGGCTATATTTCTTATTTCATGAACTTAGAAGGAATTGTGATTGGGCACTGATTTCTCTCTACTCACATCTTGCACCTGACGTTGAAAACCCTATTTTGACCTAAATGGCAACGAATTCAATAGGGTTTTAGCCCTTTAATTATCTAAACATTAGGAACAATATTTGTTAAAGCAGATTTAATGGTAGAATATTGGTATTGAAAGCCTAATTCTAGTGTTTCTTTAGGTAGAACTTGTTGACCTTCTAAAACAACTTTTGAGCCCTCTCCTAAAAGCACTTCTAAGGCAAAATCTGGGACTGGCAACCAGGAAGGTCTATTCATAGTTTCTCCCAGGGCTTCACATAACTCTTTCATCCGCACAGGATTGGGTGCTGTTGCGTTAAAAGTTCCCACGATACCTGACCGTTTTAAAGACTCTTTAATTAACTCTACTAAATCATCGATATGAATCCAAGAAAACCACTGACGACCACTGCCAATAGGTCCCCCAGCAAATAATTTAAAGGGAGGAATCATCTTAGCTAAAGCCCCACCTTTCCCCAAAACAATACCGACTCGCAGAATAACTAAACGAACATTTGCTTTTCTAACTTCTTGTGCTTCGCTTTCCCAAGCTTGACAAACTTCTGCTAGAAAATCATCACCGGGGGGGCTATTTTCATCAAAGGTTTTGGTTTCGCTAGTACCATAATAACCAATGGCAGAAGGGTTTATTAGGACAGATGGTTTATCTTTTGCTTTACTAATCGCTTCTATAATTTTTCTTGTTCCTAACTGACGACTTTCTAGGATCGCTTTTTTATGTTCAGGACTCCATCTTTCGGCGATGGGTTCCCCGGCTAAATTAACCACAGCATCACACCCTGAAATTTTTTCTTGCCACTCCCCTGACTCTGTGGCAATATAAGGGACAATCTCTAGATTGGGAAAAGTAGAAGCAGGAAAAATTGTTTGGGCGCGATTAATATTTCTGGTGAAGATTATGAATTGATGATCTTCATCTCTTAAACTATTGACTAATCTAGTTCCTACAAATCCAGTTGCGCCAGTAATTGCGATTTTCATCGTTTAAATAATTATTGTTATATTTCTTAGCATAACTGATCAGGTAGTGGCAATTCAATTTAGTACACAGTTACCTAAAAAACCAGAATTGCAGTAAAATTGAGATGTTGTCTTTTTAAGCTGCTTATGGTTATTAGTCAAGCCCTTCCTCCCCAAAATATTGAAGCTGAAGAATCCATTTTAGGTGGAATATTACTCGATCCCGAAGCTATGGGACGGGTGGTGGATCTCATCTCTCCAGAAGCGTTTTATGTCCAGTCTCACAAAGAGATTTATCAAGCAGCTTTAAGGTTATATGGACAAGGAGAACCGACGGATTTTTTAACGGTTAAAAGTACCTTGGAAGATTATAATTTATTGGAACAGGTTGGGGGATTAAATAAGTTAACCCAGTTGTTGGATCGAACAGTTTCTGCTGTAAATATTGACCGCTATGCAGCCTTAGTAATGGATAAATATTTACGTCGTCAATTGATCTCTGCGGGACATGAGATCGTTGATTTAGGTTTTGAAACAAGTCAACAATTAGAAATTGTTTTAGATGAATCTGAAAAGAAGATTTTTGCTTTAACTCAAAAACGTCCTCAAGAGGGATTAATTCCTCTTTCTGATACTATTATTAAAACATTTAATGAGTTAGAAAAACTCCATGAACAAACCACACTACCTGGTATCGAAAGCGGTTTTTATGACTTAGATGCTATAACGGGAGGACTACAACGTTCCGATTTAATTATTATAGCTGGTCGTCCATCTATGGGAAAATGTTTAGCTACTAATTCAGAAATTATTTTAGCCGATGGAAGTTTAGCAACTATTTCAGATATTTATCATAATCGTCAGGCTAAATTATTGACTTTAAAAAATAACTTTAAATTTTCCTTAACCGAACCTTCTCATTTCATCGATGATGGAATAAAACCAGTATTCAGAGTCACAACTAAACTAGGACGTTATATTGAAACTACTTTAACACATCCCTATTTAACTATTGAGGGATGGCAGAAACTGTCACAACTAAAACCAGGAAATAAAATTGCAATTCCCCGTAAAATTAATATTTTCGGAACTCAAAAAATTCCTGACTACAAAGTTAAAGTATTAGCTTATTTAATAGGGGCTGGTTGTTTAACAAAAAAATCTCCACTATTCACTAACAAAAACCCCTTATTACAAAAAGACTTTATAAAATATGTTGAGAATTTTAAAGGAATCAAAATAATAAAAGATGATTCTCGAGAAAGAAGAACATCAAGTTTTTATATAAGTGGGGATTTGGATTTGATCAGAAATAATCGACAAAAATTTGCAGATTCTCTCAAAAAAATAATCAAAAGTCAAAATTTATCTAATCAGAAATTAGCTGATATTCTAAAGGTTAGTGTTTCTTCAATATATAATTGGCAAAAAGGAATTTGTGTTCCTAATGAAACTACTTTTTATAACCTCTGTGAAATTCTAAAAGTTGATTCTCATGAACTTGATCCTTATGGAATATCTAGTATTAGAAATAATGGGAAAAATTCTTTGACAATTTGGTTAGAAGAATTAGGAATATGGGGCCAAACTTCTCGTCATAAAACCATTCCATCAATTGTTTTCACACTAAAGCGTTCCCTATTAGCGTTATTTCTTAATCGATTATTTGCTACAGATGGTTGGATTTCAGTCCTTAAGAGTAGTCAAGTTAAATTAGGTTATGCTACAGTTAGTGAAAAATTAGCTCGTCAAATTCAACATCTCTTACTAAGATTTTCCGTAATTGCTAAGTTGAAAAAACGCTCAGTAAAATATAAGAATAATCCTAGACAAATTTGGCAACTTGATATTAGCGACTCTCAATCAATTAAAAGTTTTATCGAAGAAATAGGAATATTTGGAAAAGAAAAAGCCATAGATTTAGCTAAAGAAAGTTTAAATAATAAACGATATCAAACTAACTGTGATCTTATACCTATAGAAATTTGGAAACAAATAGCTTTAGCTAAAGGTGATGAAAGTTGGTCAAGTTTAGGGAAAAGAGCAGGAATTAAAAGCTATAGTAATCTTCATGTTGGTCAACGAGCATTATCCCGTAATCGACTCTTTAAGTTAGCTTTAGCTTTATATGATTTATCATTACAGCAACTAGCGACAAGTGATATTTATTGGGATGAAATTATTTCTATTGAATATATGGGTGAACAACAAGTATATGATTTAACAATTCCGAAAACTCATAATTTCGTTGCTAATGATATCTGTGTTCATAATACAGCTTTTGGGTTAGGAGTGGCTGCAAATATTGCTAAAAAGGAGAATTTACCTGTGGCAATGTTTAGTTTGGAAATGTCAAAAGAACAGCTTTCTATGCGTTTATTGGCAGCAGAAGCAGGGATCGAGAGTAACCGTTTAAGATCAGGAAGATTTGTACAAAATGATTATGACAAAATTAGTATTGCTATCGGTACTTTATCTAGTTTACCTATTTATATCGATGATGCTGCTAATATTACTGTTACCCAAATTAGATCCCAGGTTCGTCGTTTGTTGGCAGAAAAAAAAGGAGAGTTTGGTTTAGTTTTAATCGATTACCTACAATTGATGGAGGGTGCAGCTAGCGAAAATAGAGTACAAGAATTATCAAAAATAACCCGTTCTTTAAAGGGTTTAGCCCGTGAAATAAAAGCACCAGTTATAGCCTTATCTCAGTTAAGTCGTGCCGTTGAATCGAGAAATAATAAACGCCCAATGATGTCAGATTTACGAGAAAGTGGTGCTATTGAACAAGATGCTGATTTAATTATGATGTTATATCGGGATGAATATTATAACCCGGATACGGTAGATAGAGGGGTTGCTGAAATTATTTTAACCAAGCATCGTAATGGACCAACAGGAACCGTTAAACTAATATTTCAACCGGAATTAACTAAATTTTTGAATATGCAAAACAGTTCTAATTACTCATGATTTTTGCCTGTTTTCTTCGTTTAGGAATTAGTAAAATTGCTAAAAAGTTAAACAGTACAGTTACAGCTAATCTCAAAGATACTAATTCCCCAGGACTTAATTTTAGTTCTTTACTTGTCCAGCGTTGAGGATGACTATATAAAAGATAAATTATTTCTTGATGTTGTTGTAATGTTAATTGATTAAATTTAATTCTTAATTTCTTTTTATCTTGATGATTATTGTTGCTTTTTTCCATTAGATAAATATCAATTTTTAGTCTCCCTAATTGTAAAATAAATTCCGCAGGTATATCGTTATGAGAATTAACTAAAATAGTTGCTCCTTCTTCGGATATCTCTAGAGTTTTACCATAAATTACTTGATTAGATGCAAGAATTTTAATCTTTTTTCTCAGGGGAAAACTATCATATATACTTGGTTTCGGTTTATCTAGAAATGCTAATAAAGCAACACAAATAATTAAAGCATTATATAAACTCCAATAAGTACCAATATTGAAATCTATAACAGTGGTTGGATCACTAAATAAACTCACCACCAAGCTGATTAAATTAATTATTAAACATATTATCAAAGGCAATGCTAACTTAAAATTGTAAACGTAATAATTGCGAGATATTCCTTTGATAGTAACTCTAAATGTTGTGTTGAAAGGATTAAATATGACTTTCAAGCTATTATAAGAGGTAGGAAAACAACTTATCAGACTATAAATATCCGAAAAAATAACTGACCTTGTTTTAAAACTTAACCAACGGAATACAGAAAGATGGGTAATATAGCAGGGTAAAAAGATATAAATAAACTCGTCAGAGGTGATCTGAATGAAAACAATATTGAATATAGAATATAGAAAAGGAAGCATCAAAAATAAACAACGAGGAATACCGTTAAACCAGTGTAATATTCCTTCTAAATGAGCTAATCTTTGTTTGAATGTTAAATTAGGAATAGTCAGAGGGTTCTCTTTAATAAAAAAAGCTTGTAATGTTCCTCTACCCCATCTTAATCTTTGTGCAATGTGTTCTGAAATACTCTCTGCTGCTAAACCAGCACTCAGCTTTTCAGACAAATAAATGACTTCATAACCTTGAGATGATAAACGAATTCCTGTGAAGTAATCTTCACTGATTGATTCTGTAACAAACCCTCCGACTTCCTCTAAATAACTACGCCTAACCACAAAAGAAGTACCTGCACAAATAACACTTTCTACCCCATCTTTCATGGGTTGAAGTTGACGATAAAATACTTCTTCTTCTGGGTTTAAAATATGTTCTAATCCTAAATTTCTGGAGATAGGATCAGCATTATAAAAGTTCTGAGGCGTTTGTAATAAGGCAATTTTATTATTTTGAAAAAAGCCTATTGTTCGTTCTAAAAAGTTCGTAGTTGGAACAAAATCAGCATCAAAAACAACAACTAATTCTCCATTAGTTTGCTGTAAAGCATTATTCAAATTTCCTGCTTTGGCATGAGTATTATGGGAACGACTAATATAATAACATCCTAACTCTTCTGCTAATTGTTTAACTTCTGCTCGCCCAGTATCATCTAGCACATAAATTTCTTTATGTTTATAGTTTAATAATTTACAGCCAATAATAGTTCTTTTTAAAGTGAAAATAGGTTCATTATAAGTAGGAATGAAAATGTCAACATAAGGGCAATATTCCTCATTAGACCTCTTGCAAAAGTTTTTCGTGGTATAATAAAAAATTATTCATTTTTTGCATAGCCACCATTGGTAAAGCGATCGCACTCTCATAGTGGCGATCGCCTGAACCCCAAAAATCAATTAAGTTTTAAAACAAGAATCGTTGTATAATTATTAAAGATAACTATTCAGCTAATAAAATTGATTTGATAATGAAATATTGGCAAGTTAAAAAGTTAAAAGAGACCGAATTCAAGCGTTTGACAGGAGTAAAAAAAAACTTTCAGAGTGATGGTTCGCACTGTCAAAGCTTATCTAAAAAGAAAAAAGAAACCCGGACGTAAACCAAAATTAATAGTTGAAGACCACATTCTCATAATGCTTGAGTATTTAAGAGAATATAGGACTTATTACCATATTAGTCTAACGTGGAAAATGTCCGAATCTAACGTTTGTCGCATTGTCCATAAAATCGAAAATATATTAATAAAATCTCGTCAATTTCGACTACCTGGAAAGAAAGAATTATGGAAAACGAATTATCAAGAGGAAATGGTAGTAATGGATGTCATGGAAAGTCAAATTGAAAGGCCGAAAAAACGACAAAAACAGTTTTATAGTGGAAAACAAAGAGAACATACTTTAAAAAGACAAATAGTCATTCAACAGAAAACTGGTCAAATTGTATGCCTAGTGAACGGAAAAAGAAAAACTCATGATTTTAAACTATTTAAAAACAGTGGGGTCAAATTTGGGACATCAATAAAAGTTCTTGCTGATAAAGGCTATCAAGGAATAGGAAAAATTCATCAATTAAGTGAAACCCCCATCAAGAAAAAGAAAGGGAAGAAGTTAAGCCAAGAGGAGAAAAAATATAATCGGCAACTAAATCGATTAAGAATCACAGTCGAACATATAAATCGTCGCTTAAAAATCTTTAAAATCCTTTCTTATCCTTATCGAAATCGTGGTAAGAGATTCGGATTAAGAGCCAACTTAATAGCTGGACTTCATAACTACGATTTGGCTAATTAATTTGTAAAAAAAATCTATTTAATCTCTAGTGGGTTGAGCTTTTTATCATTAGCTTAACTGTTTTAAGCAGCCTATTTTTAATGATTTTGTGTAGAAGCGATCGCTCTTATCTCAATTATTCAAAAATTATCAGATATTTTGTACATCTGAGCAAGTTAAATTGGCAAAAAAATAGCCTTTAATCATAGCATAAAATATTTTTGCAAGAGGTTTATTGATAACCTGTTGACTATAATAATCTGCTTCTCGTCTGCGATCTTTAAGATGATACATTAAATATAATTGCAACACACTACTAAATATGACTAGCAACTCCAGCACAAATAAGCTGATACTAAAAATTCCGTCTATGGGGTTAGATAAATTTAAACTTGACAGCGATCGCCAGAATAAATAACGTAGAGTTAACCCAATTAAAATAGTAACAATTAATCCCCGTGACCAAAATCTAGGACTAGGGGATATTCTGATAATAATTTGTGTAAGACAGACCGACACAATGGCAGGTAAATATAAATAAATCCTATCCAATCCCATACCCAACTGCTCTAACCACTCTAATGAAAAAGTAGCTATTAAAAACCCTAGTATTACTAATAATATACCCGCTATATACTTTGTAAATAGACCACCAAAAAAGATTTGTCTAACCGATTTTTTCCAAGTTGTCTTATCTCGGTCATGACTAAAAGTTTTGAACATGAGTGGATAAAAATAAGTAAGTGTCCTATTTCTATTCTAAGCACTAAATATTAAATTTTGCTGAAGAAGAGATGAGAATTATTATCAACAGTAAATTTACGGAAATTTATTAACGTCTTTTGAGAAAATTGTATCCTTTTTTACTAAAATTATAAGTTTGAAAAAGGTGGGACGATCCCACCCCCAAAAACGCAGGCTATATTTCTATTATCCCATGATATTAGTAAAGAAATCAATAGTTTCTTTTAAAACCATGACAAATTGATCAATCTCGTCGTAAGTGTTATAAAAATATAAACTAACTCTGGCACTTCCAGAAGCATCAAATAAACGGTGTAAAGGTTGAGTGCAATGGTGTCCAGAACGGATGGCAACCCCTTCTTGATCTAAAAGGGTTGATAAGTCACTACCGTGGATACCTTCGATGTTAAATGCGGCTAAAGCTGCCCTTCCTTTTCCTTCTGGGGTGGGTAAAGGTCCGTAAATTTTCAGGTTAGGAATATCTGCCAGTTTCCTAAATAAATAAGCGGTTAATTCCTCTTCACAAGCATGAATTTTATCCATACCAATATCAGTTAAATAATCAACCGCTGCCCCTAAGGCGATCGCCTCTCCAATAGCAGGGGTTCCGGCTTCAAATTTATGGGGTAATTCTCCACAGGTAAAGCTATCAAAAAACACCTCATTGATCATTTCTCCACCTCCTAAAAAGGGAGGCATTTCTTCTAGTATTTCTTGCTTTCCGTACAAAAAACCTACCCCAGATGGACCACACATTTTATGACCACTAGCCACTAACCAGTCGCAGTCCATTGCCTGTACATCTATGGCCATATGGGGGACACTTTGGCAAGCATCAATTAATACTTTCACTCCCTTCTCATGGGCTAATTTAATTACTTCTTCAACGGGATTAATGCAGCCCAATGTATTAGAAACATGAACAATGGTAACTAACTTTGTTTTCTCCGATAACAAGGATTTAAACTCTTCTAGATCGAAGTCTTCATTATCAGTTAAAGGTACATATTTAATCACTGCCCCTGTTTGTTTAGCAATCATTTGCCAAGGAACAAAATTACTATGATGTTCCATTACTGAAGTAATAATTTCATCCCCTGGTTGCAGATGATGTAATCCCCAACTATAAGCCACTACATTGATCGCTTCGGTGGCGTTTCTGGTGAAGATAACTTCTTGGCGAGAAGCCGCATTAATAAACTGTGCTATCTTATCTCTTGATCCTTCATAAGCTTCTGTTGCCCTAATACTTAAACTGTGGGCCCCACGATGAACATTAGCGTTATCTTTTCCATAATAATTTTGCAGGGCATCGAGTACAGTTACCGGTTTTTGAGAGGTAGCCGCGTTGTCTAAATATACTAAGGGTTTGCCGTGAATTTCTTGGTGTAAAATAGGGAAATCCTTACGGACTTTTGAGGCTAGGGTTTTTTCTTGGATAGCAGTCATAATTGGAGTCAAAAGGTTTGTTATATTTTGCGGTTAAGTTTATACTTCGGTGGTTTGAGCAACCACACACTTGGTTAAGCTTTGTTGCAGAGAGTCTAGGGGAATCCTTTCTAAAATTTCAGCAGCAAAAGCATCGATTAAAAGATGACGGGCATCGCTTTCGTTTAAGCCTCGACTTTGTAAATAAAAGAGTTCATCAGCTTCTAATTGACTAATAGTTGCCCCGTGGGAACATTTGACATTATCTGCTGTAATTTGTAGTTCTGGTTTTGTATTTATTCTGGCCTTGGTTGAGAGTAATAAGTTACGATTTAACTGGGTTGCACTGGTTAACTGTGCTGGTTTGGGGACGAATATTTTACCATTAAATACTCCACGGGAATTACCATCCATAATACACTTATGTAATTGGTGGGTAACTCCATGAGGATGACTTAGACAAACGGCGGTGTGGGTATCAGCAACCTGCTCGTTACCAATCATAGTTAAACCGTTGAGATTACTTTCTGTTTGAGTGCCATTTTGTATAATTTGTAGAGTATGACGAGATACTTTTGCCCCTAAATTTATCTCGTTACAAGTATAGTGACTATCTTGATTTTGGGTAATGATACTTCTGCCAATATGAAAGCTATTTCCTAATTCTCTTTGAATACGATTATGATTGATGTGAGCATTACCATCTAGGCAAATTTCTGTGACAGAATTTGTGAAATAAGGCTCATTTTGTTTCACATATAAAGACTGTTCTGTTATCGTGCCATAATACTCAACCAGTGTAGCACTAGAACCTGTTTCTGCTATAACTAATGTACGAGGTTGGATCAAACTTGCTGTCTCACTGCTAACCGCAAGAAATAGTACCATTATAGGGGTTTCAAGAACAACATTTTTGTTGATCCAAATTACAGCAGCATCGCTTAAACCTGCTGTATTTAAAGCCGAAAATGTGTCTTTTTCTCCTTCTGACTTGCCTAAATAGTTGACAATTTTTTCTGTTTGTGCATCAGATAAATGACTTAGGTTGCCTACAGAAACGCCTTCAGATAATGCAGAAACATTGGACAACTCAGAAGCGTATTCCCCATTAACAAAAACAAGGTAACTTTGTTTGGCTTCGGGTAAGATAAATTGATCAATAATATTCTTACTAACTGCCTCAGTTTTCCCTATGGTCAAGTCTAACTCATACAGTTTGGAGAGATCAGTAAACCGCCACTCTTCATCCTTTTTTTTGGGAAGGGTTAATTCTTGAACCTGAGAAACAGCATTTTTCCGTAGGGTATGAAGATAGTCAGCGTCAATGAGGGGAGAATTGGCTTGACACTGCTCTAAGAGATGATTTAAGTAGTTTTCTAGTCTATTTGTCTGGACAGTTGGGGTGTTCATGCAGTTAAGGGCTATAATCGGCGGTTATAGTCTCTGTTGATACGGGTTGTCTCTGTATTCAACATCGACCAATGGAGTCAGGTACTCTAAATCTATAACTATCTTACAATAATTTAGAAACATTTTTGTTGTTAAAGTTGCTTTTTGCTTTCACAGCTAAAATTTACTGTTGCGCAATAGAACAAATGCTCACTACCGGCTATTAGAAACGTCAATCCTTGATAAAATTGTCGAAATGGCTTTTTATCTGGAGTTAAAGTGTGATCAAAATAGACGGAAAACAAGACTTGCTTTGGTGGAGAAATGTATTTAATAGTTTCATTCTTCTCTGGACTTTTGCCTTGTCTCCTAGTGCAGCTTGGCGAAAGTAATCCACCAGATTTTTACAGAAACTTTCGTGACTAGCCACGACAATGTGTTTCAATGAAACTAACGGAAGAATCTCGAAGTTGATGTCCATGATAAAAGCATTGCCAATTAACCTCTCCAACCTACAGAAAACAGTACTCCAACAAATAGTGAGAGGGACAACAAACCCCTATCGCCTTGTTAGACGAGCCAAGCTAATCTTAGCCGCAGCATCAGGAGAGAGCAATAGTTCGATTAGTCGAAGATTAGAATTAGACCGAGTACAAGTGCGTCAGTGGCGATCGCGATGGTTTGAGGAGAGAGAAAAACTGAGTGCCGCCGAAGAACAACAGGTAACGGAGAAAGCATTAATGGTCTTGATCAAAGGAATTTTAAGCGATCGCCCAAGACCTGGAACAACAAAATCCTTTACGGTCGAACAAGTAGTCCAGATTGTAGCGATCTCTTGTGAAGAATGTGAAAAATCAGACAGACCAGTGAGCCATTGGACACCTTCAGAGTTGGCGGATGAAGCCATAAAAAGAGGAATTGTCGAAAAGATTTCCCCCCGTAGTGTGGGGCGTTTTTTAAAAAGAAGCGACATTACAACCACATCTCGTTCGTTACTGGTTAAATGCCAAAATTGATGATCCCTTAAAATTTAAAAAGCAAGTCAAATATATCTGTGAACTTCATCAAGAAGCTAAAACTTTGTTAGAACAAGGAATTCATTTAATTAGTACAGATGAAATGACAGGGATTCAAGCTCTTGAGAGATTATTTCCGAACAAAAGAATCAAGCCTAAACAAGTAGAAAAAATCGAATTTGAATATGAAAGACACGGAACTTTAAGCTTGATTGCGAACTGGGATGTGGCAAGAGGAAAAGTTGTTAGTCCCTCTATTGGACCGACAAGAACAGAACAAGATTTTTCTGAACATATCCAGAGAACGATTAAGATTGATGAAAAAGCAGAATGGATTTTTATTGTAGATCAACTCAACACTCATAAATCGGAAAGCTTAGTCAAATTAGTAGCAGAAAGCTGTGGAATTACTATTGATTTGGGGAGAAAAGGAAAGGAGGGGATTTTGCAATCTATGGACAGCAGAGCAGATTTTTTATCAGATGAATCTCATCGAATTCGCTTTGTTTATATTCCCAAACATACATCGTGGCTTAATCAAATTGAGTGTTGGTTTTCGATCTTAGTCCGGCGTTTACTCAAAAGAATTACTGTCCGTTCAACTGAAGAACTATCCCAAAAAATTCTCAATTTTATTGATTACTTTAATCAATATTTTGCTAAGCCGTTCGTTTGGAAATTTAAGGGCTTTAAAGATCATAAGTGACTGGTGGATTATTTTTGCTAAGCTGCACTAGCAGAAATTCCCAATTATTTTGATACTGTAACCGATTTTGAAGTGGATGTTGATATCATAGGGATTGGAGGTTTAGATGTTGGTTTTAGCGATTTAACTCTGACTCAACAGGGCAATGACACTTTAATTAGTAGTAACGAAGCCGATTTAGGTCTTTTATTAAACGTTGATTCTACTCAATTAGACGAAAATGACTTTGCCTTTGGTTAACTCCTAATTTCTTATTTAAAGTTATCATGATCACAATGAAAAATCACCTCTTCATTTCAAGAATAGGTAATTTTTCATTAAAAAGATATCATTGCTTCCTACTGACCTGAGTTCGATATAAGGAAATTTGCAGAAAACTAACTCAAATCAGAAGTATCAAACCCTCATTCTCTCGTAAAAAAAATCATAACTCCGAACTCCGAACTCCGAACTCCGAACTCACGTTACTGACATTTTTCTGAAAATTATTATGATTGACAAGAGAAAAAATATTGCAGATATTTATCCCCTGTCCCCTCTACAAGAGGGCATTTTATTTCATACTCTTTTAAGCCCCCATTCGGGAGTATATCAACCTCAAGTATGTCTGACATTAGTAGGTTCTTTAGATATTTCTAGATTTAAACAAGCTTGGGAAACTATTATTGCCAGACATCAACTTTTTCGTGTCTCTTTTCATTGGGAAAAGCGAGATCGACCTTTTCAAGCGGTTTATCGTCAGGTTAATTTACCTTGGGAAGAACAAGACTGGAGAGATATTTCTTTAGACAAACAAGAACAAAAGTTAGCAGAATTTTTAGAAGTAGACCGAAAAAGAGATTTCGATCTCAAAAACCCCCCTCAAATGCGTTTAACCCTGATTCATTGCCCAGACAATCGTTATTATTTCCTCTGGACACAACATCACTTAATCATAGATGGTTGGTCATCCGGGTTAGTAGTTAAAGAGGTTTTTCAGGCGTATAATGGGAAAATAGAACTTAGTTATACCCGTCCCTACGGCGACTATATTGGTTGGTTAAAACAGCAAGATAAAACCACTGCTAAAGCCTTTTGGAAAAAAGAACTAACCGGGTTTACTACTCCGACAAATTGGGGTATAGAAAACAATAAACCCATCCTACCAGAAAATATTTCACAAGCGGAACAAGAAATCTGTTTATCAGAAAATATTACAACTAACTTAAAATCTCTAGCACAGCAACAAGAAATAACCTTAAATACCCTTATTAGGGGTGCTTTAGGATTATTAATAAGTTATTATAGTGGGGAGCAAGATATAGTTTTTGGGGCAACTTGTTCTGGGAGAGCCGGAACTTTAGAAGGGCTTAATTCTATGGTGGGGCTATTTATTAATACCCTTCCAGTACGGATTAAAGTTCCCCCCCAACAAAATCTAGTTTCTTGGTTAAAAGAGTTACAAACCCAACAAGGAAAAACCTCTCAGTACGAATATGTTTCCCTGCTAGAAATTCAAGAAAATAGCGATTTAGCAACAGGTACATCTTTATTTGACACAATTTTGGTGTTTGAAAATTATCCCGTTGATCTCTCTGTAGCTCAAACAACTCAATCATTAACTATAGATTCAGTTAAGTCAACGGAATGGACAAGTTTACCCTTGACAATTTTAGTAGCAGGAACCAGGGAATTATCCATTAAAATAAAATACCATTGCCATCGCTTTTCTGATGGAGATATTGATCGCTTATTAAATAACTTTCAAAATATTCTAACTAAAATAATTGAAAATCCCAAACAACAACTCTGGGAACTTTCTGAGAATATAGGTAATGCAGAAAGTACAGGCAATGTAGAAATTTTAGATAGTTTGCTTCCGCAACTGTTTGAAAAACAAGTTGAAAAGACTCCTGATAATATTGCTGTTATTTTTGAAGAAGAATCATTAACTTATGAAAAACTTAACAAAAAAGCCAATCAAGTTGCTCATCATCTACAAAAATTAGGCGTTAAACCAGAAACATTAGTTGGTATTTGTTTACAACGTTCTTTAGAAATTGTTATCGCTATTTTAGCCATTCTTAAAGTAGGAGGAGCTTACGTACCCATTGACCCAACTTATCCCCTAGAAAGGATTAATTTTATCCTTGAAGATGCTCAAATTTCTATCTTATTAACGAATCAAGATTTCCCTAACTGTCCCGTTAAAACCCTAATTAACTTACAAACAAATTACTTTCAATCTTACCCAGAGCAAAATACCAATCCCACCCCAGAATTGAGCCTAGATAATAGTATTTATGCCCTTTATACATCAGGTTCCACAGGAAACCCAAAAGCCGTTATTAATACCCATCGAGGGCTATTAAACCGCTTAAACTGGATGCAGAAAGCCTATGAATTAACCCCTGATGATCGTGTATTACAAAAAACTCCTTATACTTTTGATGTATCTGTCTGGGAGTTCCTCTGGACACTATTAAACGGTGCTTGTTTAGTAATAGCAAAACCCGATGGACATCAAGATAGTGCTTATTTAGCCAGTTTAATTATTGAGCAAAATATTACCACTGTTCATTTTGTTCCTTCCATGTTACAAGTTTTTCTAGAAGAACAAAAAGCTTCTCAGTGTAACTCACTTAAACGCGTTATTTGTAGTGGAGAAGCCCTATCTGTTGACTTAAGAAATCGCTTTTTCCAAACCATAAAAGCTGAGTTAAATAATCTTTATGGACCCACCGAAGCTGCGATCGATGTGACGGCCTGTACTTGTCAAACCGATGATTTATCCGTTCCCATAGGTTTACCTATAGATAATATTCAAGTTTATGTACTCAATGCTCAGTTACAGTTACTTCCTGTAGGTGTTGTGGGAGAGTTATATTTAGGAGGAGAAGGACTCGCTAGAGGGTACTTAAATAAACCAGACTTGACAGCAGAAAATTTTGTCCCAAACCCCTTTAAAGCAGGAGCAAGATTATATCGAACAGGGGATTTTGTAAGATATCAAGAGGATGGCAATGTTGAGTATGTAGGAAGAATTGATAATCAGGTTAAAATTCGTGGAGTACGTCTTGAGTTAGGGGAAATAGAAGCAATCTTAAGCCAACATCCAGATATTATAGCCTGTGTTGTTCTAGCTAAAGAATTTGCCCCAGGCGATCGCCGACTCTTGGCTTATATTCAAACATCTCAGACAGAAGATATTTCCGAAGAATTACGTCAATTTTTGGGTGAAAGAATCCCTAATTATGGGATTCCCAGTGTTTTTATCACATTAGAGAGTTTTCCTTTGACCAACAATGGAAAATTAAATACTAAAGCCTTGCTTGCTTTGAATTACTCTAGCAAAAAAGAAATAATGTCCCCTCGCAATGAGACGGAAACAGCGATCATGGAAATTTGGAAAGAAATTCTCAAAGTTGATAATTTAAGTATTGATGACAACTTTTTTGAACTAGGGGGCAACTCCCTGATAGCAACCCGTGTAAACTCTCGTTTACGTCAATCTTTTTCCTTAGACTTACCCTTGCGTACTTTGTTTGAAAAACCAACCATAGCCAGCCTAGCACAGCGAATCGATGTTATTCAATTGTCTGTTCAACCTGCGGCTACTCCTATAGACTCAACGAAGCAACGAAAGGAAATAGAAATTTAGTCATATCCAGGCCAGAGAAATCTTTCAGAGCCAATTTGTTATAGTGTTCTTAACTCAATTGTTCACACAACTTGACTAAATAAATCTAGCGAAAAATACAAAAAATTGGTTTTTCATCCGATTAGCTTCAAAAAACTGACAAACCTTCAGATTACTCTTACTCAACCTAGTTTATGGACTCGAGCAACTTCATTTCTAGTTTTACACAATATTTTGTCCATCAAATAAGGGACAACTCCCCCTATTGGAATTAACGTTTGACCCTCACCGAAAAACAAAATTAATTCATGCTCGACTAATTTTGCCTTTGGTGTTGAGATATTGAAGAATGAAGCAATCTCTTTTTTTCCCCAGTGTTTTTGTGAGTAGTGCCATTGCCTTATCTGTTCCCCAAGCTGCTTGGAGCCAACTTCCTCCTATTGTTCAAATTACCGAGCTTAGGTTAGAAGGGACAGCCGAAGGGTTAGCTTTGGTTATTACCACGGCGGATGGTTCCCCCCCGCAATTTTTTGAAACCCGTTCTGATAATACCCTCGTTATTGACCTCTTAGATGCTCAATTAAGCTTACCTGGAGGAGGAAAAGAGTTTTTTCAGCAAAACCCAGTACCAGGAATCACCTCAATTACCATTAAACAACAATACCGCATTGGAGTCTTGATCAGTATTGTTGGAGAAGAGGGAGTTCCTCTAGCTCAAATCAGCACAACTTCATCGGGAATAGCTGTTAACTTGCCCGACACCGGAACAGAGTCCATCGCCGGGAACATAGACCCGTCAACCTCTCCAGAGGGTGCTATAACGCCCTCTGATCCTGAAAACCCCCTGTCAACAATACCTACCCCATCTATCCCAGGGGAAGACCCTCAAGCCCCTCCTCAACAGCCAACTGGACCAGAAGAACTACCAGAAGTGGTTGTTACGGCTGAACCCGATGATCCACCACCAGATCCTGGGCAAACCCCTGAACCTGCCCCTGAACCGCGTCCTCGTCCTTTAGAAGCCCGAACCTATACCCCCAATCCAGATCCCAACGTAAATCGGGATGGTTCGAGTAACTTAGAGACCCCTCAAAAGGTTGATCAAATCCCCGAGGAAATTATCGAAGACCGTGCAGATCGCACCGTTGGAGAAGCTTTAGAGAATATTAGTGGGGTAACCAGTGGTCGCTCTCCCACCAGTTCCATTGCTCTAACTCCGATTATTCGAGGTTTTGAATCAACTAATATCCTCAGAAATGGCATGAGAGACGATACTCAACGATTCTTTGGGGGAATTACCACTAATTTAGAACGGATTGAAGTTTTAAAAGGTCCGGCTTCTATTATGTTTGGTCAAGGAAACTTAGGGGGAACAGTCAATTTAGTGACCAAAGTGCCTCAACCCGAGTCATTATTTTCTTTTGAATTTCGCTCTGGGGAAAACGAGTTGTATCGTCCCGAAGTGGATGTTACTGGGCCACTTAATGAGGATGGAAGCCTCTCTTATCGTTTAGCCGCTTCTTTTGAAACAGGCAAAACCTTCAAAGATTTTGAAATCATTGATGAGCGGGTTTTAATGGCTCCTTCTTTCCGTTGGGATATTAGCGATCGCACACAAATGATCGTAGAAGCAGAATATATCAAAGAGAGAACTAGAGGGATCGCCCCTGAATTACCAGCCGTGGGAACAGTGGTTAGAAACCCCAATGAAGACTTTGAGGGGCCTTACCGTAATTGAAAATGAAGATGGTGCATCCTTTACAGGAACATTCACCGTGGATGGAAATATTCCTCCCGTTGCCTTTGATGCTGATGGTAACTATGTTGCTGGTGGACTCTCAGTCTTCTTAGATGTTAAAGAAGTTTTTGAATTAGCCAATCAGTTTGATACATTTATCGAAACTAATCTCACCTTTGGCTCTAGCGAAGCCGCAGCGAGTCAACCCAACATCTTTGAATTAATCCTCTTTGAAGAGACTTCCGAGCTTACTATTACCATCTTCGACGACATTATCGAAGAAGAACCATTCACCTACAATTTTGAACTGGTAGATGACCTCGAAGGTTCAGATTACATAGTCAACCCAGATGCCAACACAGGCAGCTTTGTCCTCGAAGATGGTCTTCCTGGGGGCCCTGGTGTGGGACCGGATGTAGGTGTCTCTGTCACTGAAAGCGAGTTGTTTGAAGGAGACGAATTTACAGTTAACTTCACGGTTGAGGGAGATGATCTTCCTACCCCTGACAATCCTTTAACAGTGTTGGTAGATAGTGGAGTCTTTGGAGCTATTGGTGAATTTGTCATCTTTGATGAAGAGGGCAACGAAGCCGTAGAATTTGAGGGTATTGCTGGGTTCCCAGAGGTTAATGGTGCGTCTGCCAGTGGTTTCTTGGTTGATTTGATTGCTCCAACTGCCAGTCTCACCCTGGAAGTGTTCGATGATGGACCAGGTGAAGGTCTAGAAACCTTTGACTTTGAACTAGCTAATGGGGAACTATACGAAGTTGACCCCGACAATGCTGGAGTTACCTTAAACATTGATGATACTGCTCCTGCCTTAGTACCCAACTTTGGTTCTCTTGATGGAGAGACTATCGAGGGAGTAGGCAGTAACGAGCTAACCTTCGGTGGAGCAGGAGACGATTTAATCGATACAGTTGGCGGAACAGGTGGGAACCGTCTCTATGGACAATCAGGGGATGATACCTTCATTTTAGGTAGCGATGACCGCGCCTTGGGTGGAGCAGGAGACGATCGCTTCTTCCTCTTAGGAGGTGATAACACTATTACTGGTGGTCAGGATATGGATCAATTCTGGATTGCTAATGCAGACATTCCCCCTGCAGCTAACACCATCACCGACTTTGAATCAGGAGAAGATGTGATCGGAGTTGCTGGTTTGGATATCGGTTTTGATGATTTGGGTATCACTCAACAAGGTGACGATACTTTAATTTCTCTTGGCAACGATGAGTTAGCCAAATTGCTCGGCGTTACTGCTAGTGATTTAACTGCTGCTGATTTTGCGTTTGCTGACTCTGTAACTATTTAAGCTCAAAAAAGCCATCTCACCTAATATTTAGAGTTTAATTGCTACTAACTTGGGTGAATTGAGCTAAATAAAAAACAAGGAAAAGTTATCTTTCCTTGTTTTTTGTTTTTAACCCTAAACCCCGTTTTTAACAACGGGGTTTTTTCTGGAAAATCGGGGTTTTAAGAGTATGTCAATTCTGACTTCCTGAACCTGAAAAGTTCTCATATATCATTCGGTGATTGCTATACTAGCTTTTAGGACTAAGATCAAACTCATAAATGAAACAAGATATTTCTCAGCAAATTGCCAATCTTTCCCCAAAACAGCGAGCTTTATTAGAAAAACGTCTCCAACAGAAGAAAATTAAACGTCCTTCCTCTTCTATCATTCCTAAACGCCAGCCATCAGATATTATTCCCCTTTCCTTTGCTCAACAAAGACTCTGGTTTATTCAACAGTTAGAACCAGATAATAATTCTTACAATGTTCCTAGTTCCTTTCGTATCAAGGGAAAGCTACAAGTTGAAATATTAGAACAAACTCTCAACGAGATTGTTAAACGCCACGAAATGCTACGCACAAGCTTTACTACAGATAGCGATCGCCAACCAATTCAAGTAGTTACGCCGTTTCAACCCTTTTCTCTGCCTATTATTGATTTACAAGATATTGCTAACGCAGAAGCAGAAGTTCAACGTCTTGTTATCAGAGAATTTTTACGTCCTTTCGATCTTAGTGAATCTTTATTACGTTTAATTTTATTAAAACTCTCTGAAAAAGAACATATATTATTAATTACTACCCATCATATTGTCTGCGATCGCTGGTCAATCGGTGTTTTCTTACGGGAAATGACCACCCTTTACAATGGATTTTTTAAGGCAACAGAAGTTGGCAAGGGAGAAGATAATAAAACACCTTTAAATTTATCTCCTTTACCTATTCAATATGGTGATTGGTCAATTTGGCAACGTCAATGGTTACAAGGGGACCTATTAGATAAACAGATTAACTATTGGCAAGAAAAACTAGGGCAAGATTTACCTATTTTAGACCTTCCCACCAAGCGATCGCGTCCTTTGGTTCCTTCCTACCGAGGGAAACATCATCCCATTGCCCTCTCCCCTGCTCTCTCAGACTCACTCAAGGCTGTTAGTGCAAAAGAAAAGGTAACGTTGTTTACTCTGCTTCTGAGTGCCTTTAAGGTGTTGCTATGTCGCTATACAGATCAGGATGATATTGTCATCGGCACAGAAATAGCTAACCGCAATCGCCGTGAAATGGAGGGTTTAATCGGTCTTTTGGTCAATACTTTGGTCTTACGTACTGATTTATCGGGAAACCCTAGCTTTAAGACGGTTTTACAACGAGTACGAGAGGTTACTTTAGGAGCTTATGCTCATCAAGATTTACCTTTTGAGAAGTTAGTAGAGGTATTAAACCCCGATCGCCATCTCAGTCAAATGATGCCTTTATTTCAGGTGAAATTTGATTTTCAACTAGCTACAGTAAAACCTTTGCAACTATCCGATCTTAGTTTGGAACGGTTATTAGGAGAACAAGAAACAGTTAAATATGAATTACGCCTCAATCTTCAGGATACAAATGAGGGTATTAATGGCCAGATCGAATACAGCACAGACCTATTTACAGATGAGACCATTGCTCGTATGGCAGAGCATTTTCAAGTGCTTCTAGAAGGTATTATTAGCAACCCTGAAAAACCCATCTCTGAGTTACCTTTATTATCACAAATAGAACAAGCAAAACTATTAACAGTCAATAGTGAGCAGTTTTCTAGTTTATCTATTCCTAATAATGCTAATATTCCTCAGTTATTCGAGGAACAAGTTAATAAGAATCCTGATGCTATTGCCTTGAGTTTTGGGGAAGAAAAATTAACTTATCAAGAAATAAATATACAGGCAAATAAATTAGCCCATTATTTACAAAAATTAGGGGTAAAACCAGAGGTTAAAGTAGGGATTTGTTTTGAACGATCGCCCCTGATGGTAATCGGTTTATTGGCTATTCTTAAGGCCGGCGGGGCTTATATTCCCCTCGATCCAGCTTATCCTCAAGAACGTCTCAATTTTATCCTAGAAGATGCGCAAATATCTATATTACTAAGTCGGCAAAGTCAAGAAATAAAGAAAGGTGATTTTGCAACCATTGACCTAGACAAAGATTGTGCAAAATTTGCACAAGAAAAGACAGAAAATCCTGACAATAATTTAGATCCTAATAATTTAGCTTACGTTATTTATACATCTGGGTCTACAGGTAATCCTAAAGGAGTTGCGATCGCCCATCGTAATACCGTGGAATTATTATATTGGGCAAAAAATAGTTTCTCTCCTCAACTATTACAAGGGGTGTTAGCTTCTACCTCTATTTGTTTTGATTTATCAGTTTTTGAGTTATTTGTGCCGTTATGTTGGGGATATCAAGTAATATTAAGCGAAAATGTCTTAGATTTACCCTATTTAGCAGCAAAAGAAGAAATTACCCTCATTAATACCGTTCCTAGTGCGATCGCTCAACTATTACGGATCAATGGTATTCCTACATCAGTAAAAGCAATTAATTTGGCAGGAGAAGCTTTACCCCATCGTTTAGTAGAGGAATTAGAGAAATTAAGTCATATTGAAACTATTTTCAATCTTTATGGTCCCTCAGAAGATACAACCTACTCAACCTATACCTCTGTAAAAAGTAATGCTGATGGTGTGGTAACAATTGGTAAAGGTATTAGTAATACTCAGACTTATATCTTAGATCGTTACTTGAATTTAGTTCCTCAAGGGGTTATTGGAGAATTATATCTCAGTGGTGCAGGAATAACACGGGGTTATTTAGGGCGATCGCCTTTAACAGCAGAGAAGTTTTTGCCTAACCCTTTTATGGAGGGAATATATAGTCGTTTGTACAAAACGGGGGATTTAGTACGATACGATGGGGAGGGAAACCTAGAATTTTTAGGAAGACGGGATAATCAGGTTAAAGTACGGGGTTATCGTCTGGAAATAGGAGAAATAGAAGCAGCTTTGAGTCAATATCCAGACATAATAGAAAATGCTGTTATGGTTTGGCGAGAAGATAACAATAATCAACGGTTGACAGCTTATATTGTGGTTGAAGAAGCATTTTCCCAAAAGCAGTTACGTCGCTTTTTAGGGGAAAAATTACCAAAATATGCCATCCCCACCACCTTTCTAGAATTACCTGCTTTACCTCGTTTACCCAATGGCAAACTAGATCGCAAGTCTCTACCACTCCCTGAAAATTTGGGACGTAGTTTAGAAAATGAATATATAGAACCCCAAATAGAAACAGAGAAAATTATCGCTGAAATTTGGCAAAATGCTCTTAAAATTGAGAAAATAGGTCTTTATGATAACTTTTTTGAATTAGGAGGTCATTCTCTCCTCGCTATTAATGTTATCGCAGAAATGAGCGAAAAGTTAGAGATAAAAATTTCTCTTCGTAGCTTATTCCAACAACCAACCATCGCAGGTTTAGAGGCACAAATCTCGGGAAATGAGCTAATTGAATCAGTAACAGCTAATTTACCCACATTAGTCGTAAATACAGAACAACGCTATCAACCTTTCCCTTTAACAGATATTCAACAAGCTTATCTCATCGGCAGAAGTGCAGCTTTTGAGTTAGGAAATGTAGCTACTCATGGTTATCGAGAAATCGAAACAGTTGGCTTAAATGTTCAAAAAGTAGAAGAAGCATTCAATATATTGATTCAAAGACATGATATGTTGCGGATGGTAGTAGATGAAGACGGAAAACAAAGAATTTTACCAGATGTTCCCCGATATGATCTAAAAACCCTAGACTTACAACAAGAAGACGAGACAACTATTGCCAGTCGCTTAGAAACATTACGCGATCGCCTCTCCCATCAAATCTTTACCACGGATCAATATCCCTTATTTGAAATTCAAGCTATTCTTTTACCAGAAGATAAAATCAGATTTATGGTGAGTTTTGAGGTTTTACTAGGTGATGCTTGGAGTTTTCAGCTTTTGGGATACGAATTTGCTCAAATATTAGAAAATAAAGCTAATTTATTGCCTCCTTTAACTATATCTTTCCGAGATTATGTCATGGCCGAAAATTCATGGCGAGACTCGGAAGACTATCAACATTCTTTAACCTATTGGCAAAACCGTTTATCTTCATTACCCCCATCCCCGGAACTCCCTTTAACTAAGCGTTTGGGGGCAGTGACTCAACCCCATTTTGTGCGTCGCAGTGGCAAACTCAAGGCTAATGACTGGCAAAAATTAAAGGATCAAGCTTCTCGTTTGGGCATAACCCCATCCGGTTTATTATTAGCGGCCTTTGCAGAAATTTTGACTACATGGAGTAAAAACCATGAATTTACCCTAAATTTAACCCTATTTAACCGTTTGCCTATTCACCCTGAAATTAACCGTCTCATAGGAGATTTTACCTCTTCATTACTCTTAGCAGTTAATAATAAAGGACAAGATTCTTTTAGTACCAAAGCTAGACGCATTCAGGGACAACTATGGGAAGATTTAGATCATCGTCATGTTAGTGGGGTGAAAATATTACGAGAATTATCCCGTTTGCGTGGAGGGAAAGGGGAAGCATTAATGCCCGTGGTGTTTACCAGTACCCTGACACAAACCTCTCAACAAACCTCATCCTCTCGTAGTTGGGATGCAGATGTTGTTTATAGTGTCAGTCAAACTTCGCAAGTTTACCTCGATCATCAAGTTTCGGAAATAGCAGGAGAATTAATATTTAACTGGGATGCTATTGAAGAATTATTCCCCACAGGGTTACTAGATGATATGTTTACAGCTTATAGTAGTTTCCTGGAAAGACTGGCAGCAGATACAACCCTCTGGGAAAGTCAAACCCTTGATTTATTGCCCCCAGAACAAATTAAAATAATTACAGAGATTAATAATACTGAAAAAACGTTTAAACAAGAAAATAGTTTACTCCATGAGCTATTTTTTGAGCAAGTTAGAGAAAATCCCCAGAAAATAGCTATTATTGACCCAAGAATTACCTTAACCTACCAAGAATTAAGCGATCGCATTTTAACTTTAGCCCATCGCTTACGCAACTTAGGGATCAAACCTAACCAGTTAGTTGCAGTGATGATGGAAAAAGGATGGGAGCAAATTATCGCAGTTTTGGGCATTTTAACGGCTGGTGGGGCTTATGTTCCCATTGATACTGCATTACCTTTAGAAAGTAGCTATTATCTCTTAAAAGAAATCAAAGCTAACCAGATTTTAACTCAGTCTTGGTTAGATATAGAAACTCCAGATAATTTACAACGTATTGATATCGATACCTTAGAAACAAGTAATACATTTGAACCTTTAAAATCAGTACAGAAACCCGATGATCTAGCCTATATTATTTATACCTCCGGTTCAACAGGAATGCCCAAAGGAGTAGCGATCGCCCATCAGGGGGCAGTTAATACAATCTTGGATATTAACCAAAGATTTGCAGTTTCAGGTAAAGATAAGGTTATTGCCTTATCTGCTCTCAATTTTGACCTTTCTGTTTATGATATCTTTGGCACACTAGCAGTAGGGGCAACATTAGTTATTCCAGAACACGATCGCCGTCAAGATCCCTCCCACTGGGCCGACTTATTGAGTCAACATCATATTACCATTTGGAACTCTGTTCCTGCATTGATGCAAATGTTGTTAGAAACCGAAGCTAGTGATGAAAATTTACGGTTAGTATTATTAAGTGGGGACTGGTTGCCCTTAAACTTAAGCGATCGCATCCATTCTCGTTTTCCCATCACTGAAGTTATCAGTTTAGGAGGTGCAACAGAAGCATCTATCTGGTCCATTTTTTATCCTATTGATAGGGTTGATCCCAGTTGGAAGAGTATTCCTTATGGCAAACCCTTGACAAATCAACAGTTTTATGTGTTGGGGGAATATTTGACTCCTTGTCCATTGTGGGTGACGGGACAATTATATATTGGTGGGAAGGGTTTAGCGGAGTTTTATTGGCAAAATACAGAGAAAACAGAAGTAAGTTTTATTATTAATCCCCATACTAAGGAAAGATTGTATAAAACAGGTGATTTAGGCCGTTATTTACCCGATGGGAATATCGAATTTTTGGGAAGGGAAGACTATCAAGTTAAAATTAGGGGTTATCGTATAGAATTAGGGGAGATAGAAACAGCATTAGAGCAACATCCGGCAATAAAAGAAGCAGTAGTTACTATTGTCGGAGAATCACGTGAAAATGAACAATTAGCAGCTTATATAGTACCATTACAATCTTCTGGGGTTCCCGATGCTTACGATCCCCAACAACAAGAAGGGGTTATTAATGATCCTATCAAACGCATGGAGTTTAAGCTTAAACAACCTGGGATCAAGAGTATAAATAGTTCTCAAACCCGTATTTCTTTACCAAAAACTGATGTTAACGAAGAAATTTATTTACGGAGACAAAGTTATCGACAGTTTTTAAACGAGTCAATTTCTTTACAACAAATAGGACAGTTTTTAAGTAGTTTAAGTCCCATAAAATTAGAAGATTCTCCCCTAGCAAAATATCGTTATGGATCAGCAGGTAGTCTTTATCCTGTACAGGTTTATTTATTGATTAAACCAGAAACAGTGACAGGATTAGATGGTGGTTTTTATTATTATCATCCTCTGGAAAATTCCTTGATTTTTTTAAACAATAAAACAGATTTTGATACTAACATTTATGGTAATAATCAGACAATTTATGAAGGAGCAGCATTTTCCTTATTTTTAATTGGAGAATTAAATGCGATCCAACCCTTGTATGGTGAAAAATCAAGAGATTTATGTTTATTGGAAGCAGGATATATCAGTCAATTATTGATGGAAATAGCACCAGATAACGAGTTAGGTTTGTGTCCCATTGGTGCATTAGAATTTGAGACATTACGAAGTTTATTAGAGTTAGAAGACAGTCAAATATTACTACATAGTTTTGTTGGGGGAAAAATAGATTTAGCTTTGACTAAAAAATGGTTACAGCCAAAAGTTGAGACAAAAATAGAATCACTTAGGGATAAAACACAGGGATATTTACAAGATAAAATACCCAATTATATGATTCCCAGAAGTTATACCATCTTGAAACAATTACCCTTGAATGCTAATGGGAAAATTGACCGTAACTCTTTACCAAAACCCAATATTTTAGCTGCAACATCATCAATAGAGTTTGTTGCACCGCAAACCGAAATACAAGAACAATTAGCAACAATATGGAAACAGTATCTAGAAATTGAAAAAGTAGGTATTTATGATAACTTCTTCGACTTAGGAGGAAACTCCTTATTAGTTACTCAAGTTATTTCTAAAGTTCGTCAAACATTTCAAGTTGAGTTACCCCTGCAAAAACTTTTTGAAACACCAACTATTGCAGAATTAGAATTGTTAATACAAGAAAATAAAACCATTGAACAAGGGAGCGATCGCATTGAAAAATATGATCGATATGAAACAGTAGAAACCGAGAATTATGACGAATTATCCGAAGGAGAAATCGATGATTTATTAATGCAAATGTTAGAAGATGAAGATATAGACAGCGAACTTTTAGAGTAACGCAAGCATCCTGCTTGTCCCTAGTTCCGGGAGCATCCCAAAGTTGCAAATTCTCCTTTATTGATAATAGTTGATCTGATGAATTTCCCCCCGTCTCCCCATCTCCCCATCTCCCCGTCAAACTCCATTCATCTCGTTTTTTGCAAAAATGGAATGCTCCCCTAGTTCCTCTCTGGAGTACCAATTATAACCAAGAATAACCTTTGCACAATCAGGTTGTGCAAACAAAAAGTTTATGCTAAGGTTATAGCTAAGTAGAAACTGAGAAAAATTAGCAATAAATAGTAGCTGTATAGCTTTTAGTTTATGTTAATCATTGACTCAGAAACTTTTGCTCATGATTTGTAAAACAATGGTAGAGAGTTCTAAATCTTTGTTGTCAAACTACTCTGAGTTTAGATATTTCGACATTAAAAGATCACTAAATAGGGTTTGCTGAATAAAAGCAAAACCCTATTCTTTAAAAGGTTACACCCATATTCGCGATCGCAAAAAAGATCAGCTTTGTCGGCTACAAACCGCTATAATTGGTAGAAACACCTCCCAGTTGTTGGTCAAGAACAAATGTATCGAAAAGAGGAGCAACCTTTACCGCCCCCAGAAAAATTTGAATTACCTTTCGAGGGCAAATTGTCCCCCAATAATCGTTGGGTAATCATGGCAGAGTTGATACCTTGGGATGATTTTGAGGAAGAATATGCTAAACTTTTTTCAGCAGAAAAAGGTGCGCCAGCCAAACTATTTAGAATGGCATTAGGGACATTAATTATTAAGGAAAAATTAGGAACAAGTGATAGAGAAACTATAGAACAGATTAGAGAAAATCCCTATCTACAATACTTTATAGGTTTAAATTGTTATCAACAAGAGCCACCACTGGAATCTTCAATGCTAGTTCATTTTAGGAAAAGAATTGATGGAGAATTGATAAACAAAATCAATAAAAAAATAGTAAAAAGAGAAATAGACAAGAATGATAAAGAAGTAAAAAAAAAGGATTGTCTCCAAGAAAAAGGAGAAAAAATAAAAAATAAAGGTAAACTAATTTTAGATGCGACTTGTGCGCCAGCAGACATCAAATACCCAACGGATTTAGGCATATTAAATCAAGCCAGAATTGAGACAGAAAGAATAATAGATAATCTTTATCAACCATTAAGAGTAAAATTGAGAAAAAAGCCGAGAACTTCTAGAATAATTGCTAGAAAGGAATACTTAAAAGTAGCTAAAAAACGAAAAGTATCTTATCAAGAAAGAAGAAAAGCTATCGGGAAACAGTTAAAATACCTTAAGAAAAATTTAGGAAATATAGAAGACTTAATTCAAGCTGGGGCTTCCCTGGAAAATCTGAGTAAAAGACAGAAAAATTGTCTAGAGACTATCAAAAAAGTTTATGAACAACAACAGTCAATGTGGGAGAATAAGACCCAGAGTGTTCCTCAAAGAATTGTAAGTTTAACTCAACCGCATATTCGTCCAATAGTGAGGGGAAAAGTAGGAAAACCAATAGAGTTTGGAGCTAAACTCTCAGTAAGCTGTGTAGATAACTATGTGTTTCTAGACAAAATAAGTTGGGAAAACTTCAATGAATCTTGTCATTTAAAAGAACAAGTAGAAAAGTATAAAGAAACGTTTGGCTATTATCCCGAATCCGTCCATGTAGATAAAATTTATTGAACTAGGGAAAACAGAAATTGGTGTAAGGAAAGAGGGATAAGAATCAGTGGTCCGAAGTTAGGAAGACCTCCGAAAAATGTCAGTGAAGAAGAAAAGAAACAAGCCCACTCCGATGAATGCTTCCGTAATGCTATTGAGGGAAAGTTTGGACAAGCTAAACGAAGATTTAGCCTAAATCTCGTGATGACAAAACTCCCTGAAACCTCCATTACATCTATTGCTATTACATTTTTAGTTGTCAATCTTTCTAAACTTCTGAGGCAGTTTTTGTCGCTTTTTTTGTCCTTATTTACTAATAATAGAACAGGGAAACTCATCAAACCGCCTTTCATTAATTTTGATTATACTTTAAACAATTTTTATGTACTAAAACTTATTGATTTGTCAGAAAATTCTTGGTCAAAAGTGGCATAAATTTTGGAGAAACTTTTTCAGCAAACCCTAATTATATGGATGATAATAATATTATTATCTATTTTCTATATAAGCCCAAGAAAGATAGATATGAATCCCCCCCCGGAGAGTTAACATCAAAAGTGTCAATGATGTAGTTAAAGGGGTAGTCAAGTTGGCTATTCGTTCAGCAGGAATTCCATTACCTTAAAATTATAAGCTTTCCTATGTCCTTAATTATTATCCTTTAATATGTGCTTTTTTCTATTGTTTTAAACTCTAAGGAAAAAAAGTCTTTAATTTGTGCTTTAAATGATTCAGGTAAAAGGGGAATAAGTACAGCTAAATTGCCAAGGTTGATGGTTTTTACTCCTAATAACTCAACCCCAACTATCTTATTATGTTGATTATAATCAACAATAATCCCATCCGCAATTTCTTCAGAATCTAAAACTGTCTCATTCTCAAGACGAAAATAAGCTGCATCTACTTCTTGATCATAATTAATCTGAAAACTCATCTTTTATACCCTCTATCAAAAAAAACTGTAACGACTGTAATAGGTTCTGTATCTGGATTATAAACTACTCTCAACGCTCGATTACCAAACTCTGGAATTCGTTTCCATACACGAATTGTATTAGTTCTATTATCTTGATCCAAATACTCTGGAGTCGTTAATGTACGATGAATCCACTCTTGTTTAATTTGGGATCTCCCTGCTTTATTTAATTCATCGGCTGCGTGTTTAGACAGAATAAAATCCAACGAAAGTTAACCTCTTTTTTTGACGTTAAACTTATTTAATCATACCATCTTTCTCCTAATCATAAAAAGGTAAATTAGACAAATTTTAGGTAACTTTTGAACTCAGTTAATAATAGGTTCTTGTCCTTTTTCTATCCAAACAATAGTTTTAATTCCATTTTGTTGAGCATCTTTTTTTATTTCTTCATCGTTTCTATTTTCTAAGTCAATAGTAACTCGTACTGAGGGGTCATCCTCTCTTAATTTTTGAGCATATTTTAAAGCTTCTATTTGAGATTCAGTTTTTTTTGCTACTACTAAATAGTCGATTAAATTAGCCTTTTGGGGTAAAATCTCTGTGGACAACAGACAACGATGTAAAGCCCCTACATTGAGTGAAAAACCAATTCCTGGGGCTGATTTTTGTTCAGGATCATAGACCCCTAATAATTGATCGTAACGACCTCCCTGTCCTAAAGTTTGTAATTTATTATTAGTTTGTTCAATAACTTTAAAAGTGATACCCGTATAATAATCAAAGGTTTGAATTAAACTTAAATCTAAGGTCAAAGGTAACTCTTGAGAAGCACTCTTATTGACTAACTCTATCAAAGATTTTAAATTATTTAGACAACTTTTTCCTGTTTCATCTAAACTTAAATCCAACACTTTTGATAAGACATCTTCCGGTTTACCCCGTAAATTAAACAATAAAATAGCTCTTTGTTTTAGTTCCTCACTAGGATAGTCTAAACTTTCCAGCTGAACATAATCTAACGAAGACAAACAATTACGGACTTTCTGTCGTAACGCTTCAGGAAAGGGTGATAATAAGGATCTCGTTAGTCCGGCATCTCCTAAAATAAGATACCAGTTAGGAACTTGTAATTTTTGTAAACAATTAGTCACTAAAAGCAGAATTTCTGCATCGGCTAAAGTTCCCCCAGAAAATAATAATTCTACCCCGGCTTGATAAAATTCTAATTGTCTACCGTGATCACTACTGGGAGGGTTACGAAAAACATTGGCACGATAACATAGTCTTTGAGGATAGCTGGTATCTATCATCCGTGTGACTGCTGCACGAGCAACCGAAGCGGTTAATTCTGGTCGTAAACCTAACTGTCCACCACTGTTATTATGGAGTTGGATCACAGTATCATCCTCGATCGCCCCCCCAGCTTTGAGGGTGTCTAGTCTTTCGATGGTGGATGTCACAATACGCTGATAACCCCATTGTCCAAACACTTGCTGGAGAGTATCATTAATCCAAGCTTTCTGAACAACTTCTAGGGGAAGTAAGTCTCTTGCGCCTGCTGGTGGTTGATGGATCATCGTATTATTGGTAAATTAGCCAACTTCTAGAATATCTGTTAGTGGCACATTTAAGTTAATTAAGGGAAAGCTTGCCAGACTTGGCGAATTAAATCACTCAACCAACGACGTTGAACCCGATCCAATAAAGGATCGTCTTCTAAGACTTCGGCGGTTAAATCATCTAATGATTGTCCCTGAGAACGGGCAAGATTAACAACTCCCGTAATAGCAACGGCGATCATTTCTTCGTCTACTGGCCTACTACGCAGGGCAAATATTTCTTCTGGACTCGCAGGAATGGGATAATGCATAAGGGTATCGTCAATTGTCTAAATCGGTCACAAATTGTAAACTTTTTTTAAGGTTCTCTCAGAATACAGTAACGGAAAGTCTAGCTTACTTTCAACCAAATGGAATCTGTACTTTGGCTTATTTTTGCTTTTCTTAACATATCGTAATGAAGGAAATCACTTATTTAGAAATTCCCAATCCCAACACCGATGATGTCTGTCACTGGTTACAAGAGCTTTGGAATCCTCCAATGGGCAAGAAAAAGCCTACACCAAATGGGGTTCGTTTACAAGTCATTTCTGAAGTTTCTCCCTCAACACCAGGAGAGACTGAATTATCCATCTTTGTTTGGTCAGTACAACGAACCACTTACCTAAAAATTTTTGCTTGGGGAAATCAACCTTTTCCTTCACAAACAAAGGTCTGTCGTCACTTGGAAAAAGAGATTAGAAAAGCATTTCCTCAACAATATCCTCAGTTACCTGAGTTAGATACGGCTGCTGCTTCAATTTTTGATGCTTTAGAAGCTTATTATCCAAAAACAGTGCATTTTTTCCGTAAAATGCCCCAAGGAAACACAGATTTACAACGGGTTTACTGGTGGGAAAAACGATGGCGAGAAAGTGTTAAAAATCCTCAACAACCCAAACAAGTGATTTTTCAACAAAATCAGCCTTCTCCGTCTTCTCAGACGACATACGACCTAATTTATGTTGGCGGTGCTTTGGGGGTCATTCACGCTGCGGTAATGGCACGGTTAGGTTATCGGGTACTATTGATGGAACGGTTGGCGTTTGGACGGATGAACCGTGAGTGGAATATTTCTCGTTCTGAATTTCAAAGTTTGATTAACTTGGGTTTATTTACATCGGCTGAATTTGAATCTATTATTGCTCAAGAATATGTGGATGGCTTTAATAAGTTTTTTGATGGGAATAATCCTAGTTATTTGAAAGCTGATATTTTGCATACTCCAACGGTTTTAAATATTGCTATTGATACCACTAAACTGCTGAAGTTATGCGGTGATAAATTAAAAGAAGCAGGGGGAGAAATTTGGGATAGAAGCGAATTCATGAAAGCTAATATTGATCCAGAAGGAGTAACAGTTAATCTAGTTGATTTAGAAACGAGCCAAAGCAAAGAAGTTCGGGGACGTTTATTGATAGATGCTATGGGAACCGCTTCCCCCATTGCTTGGCAGTTGAATGGTAAGCAAACTTTTAATAGTGTTTGTCCCACTGTTGGAGCGGTTATTGAAGGGATGGATACTGAAGTTTGGGATCATCAATATGGTGATGTTTTAAACTCTCATGGGGATATTTCTCGCGGTAGACAGTTAATATGGGAGTTGTTCCCAGGGGAAGGAGATGAGTTGACTTTTTATCTCTTTCATTACCATCAAGTACACCCTGAAAACCCTGGCTCTTTGTTGGAAATGTACGAAGATTTTTTCAATATTTTACCTGAATACCGCCGTTGTGATCTCGAAAAATTGACCTGGAAAAAGCCCACTTTTGGTTATATTCCTGGTCATTTTAGTGTGGGGAAAGGCGATCGTAAAATAGCTTTTGATCGACTGGTGGCTATTGGAGACGCTGCCTCTTTACAATCTCCGTTAATTTTCACGGGTTTTGGGTCTTTAGTCCGTAATTTGGATAAATTAACCTATTTACTGGATTTTTCTTTAAAGCATAATTTACTCAAAGCAGAGGATTTAAACCAAATTCGGGCTTATCAGAGTAATGTTGCGGTAACTTGGCTATTTTCTAAGGGAATGATGGTTCCGACGGGTAAAATATTACCACCACAGCGTATTAACTCCATGTTAAATACGTTTTTTGGTTTATTAGCTGACTCTCCCCCAGAAGTCGCAGATACCTTTATCAAGGATAAGACAACTTGGTTAATGTTTAGTCGACTTGCCTTGAAAGCAGCCAGCAAAAATCCGGCTTTATTGCTTTGGATCTGGGAAATGGCAGGAAATAAGGATTTAATTCGTTGGTTAGGTTCTTATTTTGAGTTTACGTTTGATAGTTTGAAAAATCTACTCTTTGGTGGTTGGTTTAACCAACTATTAAAACAACTTCCTGATCAACTACAAGAGCGATATCCCTCTTTTTGGTTAAGGTTGCTCAGTTTTCAAAGGAGTTTAGCAACTTCTCGTAAATTGTAGTTAATACTCATTAGCGGCTTTAAATTATGACTCAAATTAAGTCAAGCTATCAATATCAAGTCGGGGGTAGTCTTAACGGTGACGCACCCAGTTATGTGACTCGAAAAGCTGATTTAGAGTTTTATAAAGCCTTAAAAGGGGGTAACTTCTGTTATGTGCTTAATTCTCGGCAAATGGGTAAATCTAGTTTGCGAGTACGAACTATGCAAAAACTACAAGCAGAAGGGATAGTTTGTGTTTTTATCGATTTAACGGGAATTGGAACACAAGATGCTACCCCAGAAAAATGGTACGCAGGAATTTTTTACACTTTGGTTAGCGGTTGTCAACTAACCTCAAAAATTCAATGGCGAACTTGGTGGCGAGAACACCTAGAATTGTTGACCCCCATACAACGTTTAAGTTTATTTATTGAAGAAATATTATTAGTCGAAATTAAACAAAAAATTGTTATTTTTGTCGATGAAATTGATCGAGTTCTTAGTCAAAAATTTTCTCTTGATGATTTTTTTGGACTCATTCGTTATTGCCATGACCAACGAGATACCTATGCTGACTATCAACGGTTAACTTTTGCCTTGTTAGGAGTGGCAACCCCTTCAGATTTAATCCAAGACAAAACTCAAACCCCGTTTAATATTGGTCAAGCTATTCAGTTACAAGGGTTTTAATTTGATGAAGTTCAACCACTTATTGAAGGTTTAAAAGAGCAATTTGCTGATCCAGAAGCAGTAATAAAAGATATATTACACTGGACAGGTGGTCAACCTTTTCTAACACAAAAAATCTGTAAATTAGTAATTCGTGCTGACCGTGATAAGATTACTAATTTACAGAAAGATTCAGAATTAGTTGCACAAGTAATACAGTATTCTCTTATTGAAAATTGGGAAGTTCAAGACGAACCCCAACATTTGAGAACGATACGAGATAGGATAATTATAAATGAACAAAAAGCAGTACAACTGCTAGGAATTTATCAAGAAATTATTGGTCAAGGAGAAATTCCTGCTGACGGTAGTGCGGAACAAATGAAATTACGACTGTCAGGATTAGTGGTGGAAAAAGAGGGAAAAATCAAGGTTTATAATCTTGTTTGTCAAACAGTTTTTAGTAAACATTGGGTTGAAAAGAACTTAGAAAAATTTCGCCCCTATGCCCAGGAAATAAGAGCTTGGATAGCTTCAGAGGGTCAAGATCAATCTTGTTTATTACAAGGCTCTCAGTTGCAGGATGCCTTAACCTGGGCGTTGGGAAAACGTCTCTGGGATGATGACTATCGATTTTTGGTCGCTAGTCAAACCTTAGCGAAACAACAAACAGAACAATTATTAGAAGCTACAGAACAAGCTAGTCAATTATTAGCATCTACTAGGTCAAAAGCCAAAAGAAAAGCCCAAAAAAGGCGAATTGGGTTTGTTTGGATACCTGTAATTAGCTTGAGTGTGACTATATTTGTCCTTTTGTTGCGCTGGAGTGGATTATTACAAGGACTAGAATGGTCTATGTTGGATCAATTCTTTCGTTGGCGATCGCTGGAACCTTCAGATCCTCGCATTGCCATTGTCACTATCGATGAAAGAGATTTAACCGAGGTAGGAAAGTGGCCAATTCCTGATAGTATTTTAGCCAAAACAATTACTAATATAAAAGCCCAAAATCCTCAAGGAATAGGGTTGGATCTCTATCGAGATTTGCCTGTAGAACCTGGCCATAGTGATTTAGTTAAATTGTTTCAATCAACTTCTATTTTATTTGGTACTGAAAAAATAGCCAGCAGTCGAGTTGCCGCTCCTCCTGTGTTGAGTGAATCAGGACAAGTGGGGTTTTCTGATATTGTGGTAGATGCTGATGGAAGGGTTCGTCGTGCTTTATTGTCTCTTGTGGACTCTGATGGTGAACTGCGATACAGTCTAGTGCAGCTTAGCAAAAATAATCCACCAGTCACTTATGATCTTTAAAGCCCTTAAATTTCCAAACGAACGGCTTAGCAAAATGTTGATTAAAGTAATCAATAAAATTGAGAATTTTTTGGGATAGTTCTTCAGTTGAACGGACAGTAATTCTTTTGAGTAAACGCCTGACTAAGATCGAAAACCAACACTCAATTTGATTAAGCCACGATGTATGTTTGGGAATATAAACAAAGCGAATTCGATGAGATTCATCTGATAAAAAATCTGCTCTGCTGTCCATAGATTGCAAAATCCCCTCCTTTCCTTTTCTCCCCAAATCAATAGTAATTTCACAGCTTTCTGCTACTAATTTGACTAAGCTTTCCGATTTATGAGTGTTGAGTTGATCTACAATAAAAATCCATTCTGCTTTTTCATCAATCTTAATCGTTCTCTGGATATGTTCAGAAAAATCTTGTTCTGTTCTTGTCGGTCCAATAGAGGGACTAACAACTTTTCCTCTTGCCACATCCCAGTTCGCAATCAAGCTTAAAGTTCCGTGTCTTTCATATTCAAATTCGATTTTTTCTACTTGTTTAGGCTTGATTCTTTTGTTCGGAAATAATCTCTCAAGAGCTTGAATCCCTGTCATTTCATCTGTACTAATTAAATGAATTCCTTGTTCTAACAAAGTTTTAGCTTCTTGATGAAGTTCACAGATATATTTGACTTGCTTTTTAAATTTTAAGGGATCATCAATTTTGGCATTTAACCAGTAACGAACGAGATGTGCTTGTAATGTCGCTTCTTTTTAAAAAACGCCCCACACTACGGGGGGAAATCTTTTCGACAATTCCTCTTTTTATGGCTTCATCCGCCAACTCTGAAGGTGTCCAATGGCTCACTGGTCTGTCTGATTTTTCACATTCTTCACAAGCGATCTCTACAATCTGGACTACTTGTTCGACCGTAAAGGATTTTGTTGTTCCAGGTCTTGGGCGATCGCTTAAAATTCCTTTGATCAAGACCATTAATGCTTTCTCCGTTACCTGTTGTTCTTCGGCGGCACTCAGTTTTTCTCTCTCCTCAAACCATCGCGATCGCCACTGACGCACTTGTACTCGGTCTAATTCTAATCTTCGACTAATCGAACTATTGCTCTCTCCTGATGCTGCGGCTAAGATTAGCTTGGCTCGTCTAACAAGGCGATAGGGGTTTGTTGTCCCTCTCACTATTTGTTGGAGTACTGTTTTCTGTAGGTTGGAGAGGTTAATTGGCAATGCTTTTATCATGGACATCAACTTCGAGATTCTTCCGTTAGTTTCATTGAAACACATTGTCGTGGCTAGTCACGAAAGTTTCTGTAAAAATCTGGTGGATTACTTTCGCCAAGCTGCACTAGGATTAGAGTCGTTGTCTGAAACCTTTACATCATCAGCATTATCGCCGTTACCTTTTTACGAGAAGTTACCATCAATAGCAGGGTAACTGTCAACTGACATCATCATCGCACCACGAGGAGATAGAATCGTTGACGACAGGTGACAATTATGCCACCATAAGGGTATGCGTAATACTCGGCGTATATCGTGGATTAAAGCTGCACAAAAGGATTTTAGAAAATTTCCCTCTGAAGCGCAGGATATTGTTCTTGATGCTTTAACTATTGCAGCAGAAGGGGCGAAGTCATCCTTAGCCAAACCATTTAAAGGCGCGGGGTCTGGAGTTTTTGAGATAGCACTACCTTTTAAGGGTGATGCCTATCGAACCATTTATGCAGTGCAACTAGGGGAAGCCATTTGGGTGATTCATGCCTTTCAGAAAAAATCAAAAATAGGTATCAAAACACCTCGACAAGAGGTCGAACTGATTAAGAGACGACTTAAACAACTACGGGAGGCACTCTCATGACAGAAGAACCCTTAGAATTGGTACATGGAAGTGGCAATGTCTATAAAGACATGGGAGATGGGGAAGCCGATGTCCGCCAAGCAAAAGCCTTGCTGGCAGCAGAAATCATCAAGGTTTTAGACCAAGAAGATTTATCAACCCGTCAGGCACAAGAGAAAACTGGGGTAGATCACAGCGAGTTTGTTCGCATTCGTGGTGCGAATCTCAGACGTTTTACTATTGATCGACTTATCCTGATCTTAGGTCGGCTCAATCACAATGTAGAAATCAGTGTGACAACCCACCCCAAACAAAGGGATTTTTCCTCCACGCCTTAGACCAGACTAAGATGAACGAGCGCCGCTTCAAAGGCTTTGTCTTTGGGGTTCTCAGAGGATCTAACCACAGCCACAACATCATTAACAAATCGCTCAATCATCACCCTCACACCTTGAAAAAGCACTGTTTGCCCTACTCGGAACGTGGGGATTGATTTGAGATAACCGAGAAATTCTAAGAGTTGGCGATCGCTTAACTTAATCCGAGAGCGAACGCCATATTTTCCAATGAGATACCGTTGTCCTCGTTCGATATCCCAACCAAGTCGAGTCATCTGTTGATCAATTTCAGTCACCACGTCTTCCCAATCAACGTCAGTTACCTCATTTTCAGATTCAGTTTCAGAGGGTAACGACTTTAGCTCAACTTCTGTATCGCTGATTATATCCTTGTCACAGCAGTTTGTCTCAGTTTCAGTTACCGCCTCAGAAATAGTGGCATCATTTTCAATAGAACCCAGATTCCGCACTTCAAAATGTAGTATAAAAAAATACATAGTTTTAAAAAGTCCGAAAATCATACCTGGGCAAGAATATTTCTCTTTTCATTAAATTTTTAGGAAAAATAATCAAATTAAGAAGATTTATACTCATTGAAAACTTAGCAAGACTCAGCACAAACGAAGGAGAGTTTCCTCTTCTCATTTGATATCATTAGACTCTTATTCTTTTATTATTTTTGCTTTATCCAATTCAATTTATAGATAATATCTTTGACAAGATGCAGGTAATAAACTCAATATAAAACGCCTTTCTTCTGTTAAATTGACAATTTGTTTAACTCCGTTTAAAATCACATAATGAATACCTTGAAAACATTGAAATATCCACCTCAAAGTCGGACGCAATGTTACTTTCCCTACTTGATTATTTATTCCTTTTTTGACTCTTTTTAAACAATTTCTTAATTCTCTTTGCCCCAAGTTATAAATCAACAAACACAAAGACATTAAAAATAACATTGTTTCTATTCTTTCTGGTTTTTCAACGAAGAAACTATCAGTAAAAAATAAGGGATCTTTCAAAAATCGAAATCCTCTTTCCGTAGATTGCTGATTTTTATAAGTTATCAGAATTTCACTAGCTTCTAATTTATTTTCCTCTACTAAGTTAGTTGCTAAAATAAATTTTCCTGCTTCTTTAGTCTTTCTACTTATCTCTTCATCTTTTTCGATGATCAGACTAATCATTTTATAAATCTTTTCCTTTTTTTTTGAGTAAGTTTCAATCAGTTCAACTTCTTTTATTTCCAACAATCTCAATTTTTTATTAATAGCTTTTAATTTATATCGAGCAGCTTGAGGATGTTCAAATTCTTCAGATTGTATTTCTTTAAGAAATTTTTGGGATTTCTTCTCTTCTTGGGAAAGTTGTTTTTCTAGTTTTTCCAAATTACTTTTCTGTCTTTTTTCACTCAAGACTATTAACCAAGTTTGCTTGATTCCACCATAAGTAACAATTTCTTCTTTCCAGGTATAACTGTAACTGCTCACCGCAACAAAAAAGTCTTATTGAAAAGCACTACAAACAACATCAGTTGAGTCAACAAAAATATAAGCCCTGTGATTTAGCGTAAAATTTAAGCTAATTTATTACGGCTATTTTAATGACTAACATTCCCAGAATCAAGTCTTTTAAAAACCTCAAATAAAAACAACAATATGAGAAAAAAAAGAATAGTAAGATAGTTTTTTGTTAGCGGAGATTATCCGCTAATCCTGTGTATTTTTGTGCAGAGAGATAGGGCGATCAAGAAAAATCTATCCCCCATCGGCTCCGGAGCCTTTTACATCTCTAATCCTGGGGGACTCCGACCAGCTAATGAAAATAATTCGCATAATTGGACAATGGCATTTTGCCCCTGTAATCTCATGGTCTCTAAAAAACTGAACATTTGGGTGACTAACTCTGCACCCCAGTCGCTTCTTGCCCCCCCACTTACTTTGCGGTGAATGACAATGGGACGTAAAGCTCTCTCAGCATCATTATTATCTGGTTTGACTTCAGGATAAGTTAGAAAGGTGAACCACTCTTCCCAATGACGTTTGAGACGGTTAATCAATCTTTGTGCATCATAAGGCCATCCTTTTTTGGGAGTTGCTTTAAAAATCTTTTGCAGTGAGTTCTCGACTTCTGTTCTTTTGGAGCCTAAGTCTTCAAGGGTTAAATTTCGAGCATGATAATGACGATAATGGATACGGGCGGTTGCTAAAACTTGCTGTACATCGGCAGCAAATTCTCGATTCGCTTGAAAACGACTGGTTTTAAGGGACTCTAACTCTCGTTCTAAATGTGCCAGACATTTCTGTTTGGCCATCGCACTTTGTCTAAAGTAGGCACTATAGCAGTCACTGGTGAGGATGCCCTTAAAATCTGCTCCTAACAATTTCTCGACTTCTGCGGAGCTTCTAGTGGGAGCCAACATCAACACACAGACCTCATTTGATGTGGCTACCCAAACCCAATACTTGATGCCATCGATGCAATAACTGGTTTCGTCAACACATCGGATTCCTGGCTGCTGGATGTACTTTAACCACTGTTGGGTCAAGGGTTCTAAACTTTCTTGAAACCATTTGTGCATTTTGGCAAGGCTCCCTTGAGAAATGGGAATGCCAAAGACATACTCTATAAAATGTTCCTGTTTACGCCATGTAAGATTACCCCCATAGCCAAGCCAGCCCACGATGCTACTTAATCGCGCCCCATAACGGAATCCTTCTTTAACTCCCAATGGAACAGGACTGTAATCTGACCATCCACAACTAGGACATTTATAGAATCCGCGACGATATTCCCTGATTTCTATGGGTTGGTCTACTACTTCAGCCACTTGCTGGACTTTTTCGGGAACTACTTCATCTCGTTCCACTGAACCCCCACAAACAGGACAGTTTTCTAGTTCTAAAGGGACTATCTTATCGGGCTGACCAAAACCATTACGGGTCTTCCCTAGGTGGTCATATTTTGGTCCGCGTTTAAATCCTTTTTTGCGTTTCTTTTTGTCAGAAGGCTTTTTTAGTGGGTCTGATGATGGGGGGACTGAACTGTTTTTTGAGTTACGGTTTTTTAGCTTATCTCTCTCTTCTTTCAATTTTTCAATTTCTTGCTGTTGTGTAGAGATTTGTTGTTGTTGCTGGTCAATCAGTCTTTGTTGAAGAGATAACTGTTGTTGTGCCTTGACTAGCCACTCAATCATGAAGACATTGTTCGCCAACTGTTCATCGGCGATAGCTCTAACTAGCTTTGAATCAATGGTAGCATTTGTGGTCATAACCCCCACTATACATAAAAATCCCCGATTTTACCTTTATGTTGTCAAGACAGATTCTTTATTGCGGTGAGCAATTACAACTTATTTTGTCTAGAAACACATAGTTATCTACACAGCTTACTGAGAGTTTAGCTCCAAACTCTATTGGTTTTCCTGCTTTTCCCCTCACTATTGGACGAATATGCGGTTGAGTTAAACTTACAATTCTTTGAGGAACACTCTGGGTCTTATTCTCCCACATTGACTGTTGTTGTTCATAAAATTTTTTGATAGTCTCTAGACAATTTTTCTGTCTTTTACTCAGATTTTCCAGGGAAGCCCCAGCTTGAATTAAGTCTTCTATATTTCCTAAATTTTTCTTAAGGTATTTTAACTGTTTCCCGATAGCTTTTCTTCTTTCTTGATAAGATACTTTTCGTTTTTTAGCTACTTTTAAGTATTCCTTTCTAGCAATTTTTCTAGAAGTTCTCGGCTTTTTTCTCAATTTTACTCTTAATGGTTTATAAAGATTATCTATTATTCTTTCTTTCTCAATTCTGGCTTGATTTAATATGCCTAAATCCGTTGGGTATTTGATGTCTGCTGGCGCACAAGTCGCATCTAAAATTAGTTTACCTTTATTTTTTATTTTTTCTCCTTTTTCTTGGAGACAATCCTTTTTTTTTACTTCTTTATCACTCTTGTCTATTTCTCTTTTTACTATTTTTTTATTGATTTTGTTTATCAATTCTCCATCAATTCTTTTCTTAAAATGAACTAGCATTGAAGATTCCAGTGGTGGCTCTTGTTGATAACAATTTAAACCTATAAAGTATTGTAGATAGGGATTTTCTCTAATCTGTTCTATAGTTTCTCTATCACTTGTTCCTAATTTTTCCTTAATAATTAATGTCCCTAATGCCATTCTAAATAGTTTGGCTGGCGCACCTTTTTCTGCTGAAAAAAGTTTAGCATATTCTTCCTCAAAATCATCCCAAGGCATCAACTCTGCCATGATTACCCAACGATTATTGGGGGACAATTTGCCCTCGAAAGGTAATTCAAATTTTTCTGGGGGCGGTAAAGGTTGCTCCTCTTTTCGATACATTTGTTCTTGACCAACAACTGGGAGGTGCTTCTACCAATTATAGCGGTTTGTAGCCGACAAAGCTGATCTTTTTTGCGATCGCGAATATGGGTGTAACCTTTTAAAGAATAGGCTTTTGCTTTTATTCAGCAAACCCTACATAAGATTGATGACGATGATCTTGAAAACAGTTACCAAACTTCTCGGTAATTCCCAGTTTTTTATCCAACTCAGCTATCCAGACAATCCCCGCATCTGAAGTGATTAGTCCCCCATCAAAATTAGCGATTATTTCTTTTCCTTTCTGTTTACTAAAGTTGATTACTTGACGAGGGTTTCGGGGATGACTGGGACTCATTAAATCAGTTTAAGGTAAATTGCTTTAATAATTAAATTATAGCATATTTTATTCTAACAATCTAGTACTATTAGAGATTTTATTAATAATTTTTTTGGAAAAATGAGTAATTGATTTATCTTTTCATCTTTGTCTAATTCGGGTTGATTTTAACTTAAAATCTGACAACAGACTGTTGGTTGGGGAAATCTGCGATCGCTCTGTTCAAACCCACTTCCTGTAAGGCTTCTGTGTTTGGCGATCGCAGATTTTGTGAGAAATTCGGGATTAAGGATTAGTTGATTTAATAATTGGTTACAGGTTCGTATAATGAGAAATCCATTCAGGGGTTGTGCATCACAATCAGTGAGAATTGTGGGAATATTGGCCTGTAGATATGGGTTGAGTTGTTGTTTTGATTCTTCCTTTAAACCCTCTGTTAGATAGTTGATCAACCAAATCTTAAAAATTTTGAATGGGGAGGACTTAATTTGAAAAAAAAGTTTGAATATTGTTTGATTCTTTATTCGACTTGGAGTTAATTGAATAAAAGTTTCTACTGCTGTCCTAAAAGCTTGATGATTCAATAAGGTAGGGTTAGGAACAACTTGTATAGGTTGAGGAATTTTGCTTGTCATGCTGCGAAGACGAGCAACTTCAATTTTTTGTTTTTGCAGCACAATTGTTCTGTTGAATTTTTCTTGAAAGGAGTTTTGTTGATGTCGTTTGAAACCAGCTAAAAAATTAATATACTCTGGTAGACTATAATGGTCTGCTAAACACCCTTTATATAAGAAGGGGTAACGTCCTAATAAATCCCCTAAAACTTGTGGTTTTGCTGCATCGGAACTAAGAAGAGGATTGATAATATGACTTAATCTTTGTAATTTTAAATATTCAGAGCTTCCCGAAAAAGCTTGACTTTCTTCTTGCCACCTTTCAATAAAATTTTCTGGCTTTTTCTCAGACAAATTTAGTTCTTTAAATAAATTAAGTAAACGATAAATAATACTTTTTGCATCTTCTTCAACTATCCAATAGGCAATACAAATTTGACAAATATTATTTAAAAATGATAGACAATTACCTTTAGTATTTGGTGAGCATACTATATTCTTGACCATTTTCTGAACTTCCACATCGGGGTAATACTCAGTCTCTGCTAATAGTAAATGTAGTTTATCTAATACCTCAGAACTGGGCTTAGTTTCTATCAATGTGAGAAAATATTGATAGAGACTGTTATCGGTAGTCACAGTTTTTGTAGATATAGATTCTAATGTACCAAATGAGCCTTGAGTTATCACCATATTACTAATTACAATTCACCTAACTTTCATTAATTATTGATGCGATCGCTCTCAAACTCAAGAAAAAAAATTACTAAGGTTATGTGATCTTTTATATTGACATTATTAACTTACTATGGTAGCTGCAAACGTTACCGTATTTTCCACAAAGAAGGGGAGATTTCAGGTAATCTAGAAGGTATGGCAGTTCAAGTTTGGGTGTTTAAACAAGGCCGTTTCTCACATTTTAGGTAAATATACCTTCATTAATCACTCACTGTTGCTATTACTCATCACAACCACAGAGATTAAAAAATATAATGGCTCATCCTCTATACGTTGCATTTATTTGGCATCAACACCAACCCTTGTATAAATCCCGTGAAGCGATTAATGATCCCAATGGACAGTATCGTATGCCTTGGGCCCGTTTACACGGTGTCAAAGATTATTTAGACCTAATTCTTGTATTAGAAGAGTTTCCCAAGCTGCATCAAACGGTTAACTTAGTCCCTTCTTTGATTCTACAGTTAGAAGATTATAGCCGAGGAACTGCACTCGATCGCTACATGGCTTTAACTTTAACTTCTGCTATCGATCTCACAGATGAAGATAAAGGATTCATTTTTGACCACTTTTTTGATGCTCATCACCGCACCTTAATCGATCCCTATTATCGCTATTCTGAATTGAATATGCAAAAGCACGATAAAGGCCGAGAATGGTGCTTTGAAAATTGGAGTGTCCATGATTATAGCGATCTCTTGGCTTGGCATAACCTAGCTTGGATCGACCCCATTTTCCGAGAAAAAGATCCCGAAATAGCTGCTTGGTTTGAACAAGGAAAAGGCTTTTCTTTGGAAGATCGCAAAAAAATTATTGCTAAACATCGGGAAATTATCGGACAAATTATCCCGCAACACAAAAAAATGCAGGATTCTGGGCAGTTAGAACTAATTACAACGCCCTATACTCACCCCATTTTACCCTTACTAGCGGATACAGATTCGGGACAGGTAGCCATTCCTGAGATGCAGTTACCTGAAAAACGGTTCCAGTATCCTCAAGATATTCCTTGTCATCTGCGTAAAGCGAAACAAATGTACGTCGATCGCTTTGGCTGCCAACCGAAAGGACTCTGGCCGTCAGAACAGTCCGTTAGCCCTGCCATTCTACCCTATGTAGCTCAAGAAAAGTTTAATTGGTTGTGTTCCGATGAATCGGTTTTGGGTTGGAGTGTGGAACATTATTTCTATCGGGATGAAACCGGAAACGTTTGTGATCCCCACAGAATGTACCTTCCCTATCGCCTCGAAACTGAATACGGAGATTTAGCCATTGTCTTCCGTGATCACCGTTTATCCGACTTAATCGGCTTTAGTTATAGTGGTATGGAACCCCGTCACGCTGCTTCTGATTTTCTGGGACATTTACAAGCCATTTCTCGTTCTTTGGTGGAACGTCAAGAAAGCAAAGTTACCACCCTGGAAGATCCCTGGTTAGTTACCATTGCCCTAGATGGGGAAAATTGTTGGGAATACTATCACGATGACGGCTTACACTTCCTCAGAGCGTTATATTCTCAGTTAAGCGAGGTTGATGATATAGAATTAGTCACCGTTTCCGAATTTATTGAGAAGTTTCCCCCCAAAGAAGAAATTCCAGCCAAGAATTTACACAGTGGTTCCTGGGTAGATGGTAGCTTTAGCACCTGGATCGGTGATCCAGTCAAAAATAAGGCTTGGGACCTCTTAACCGATGCTCGTAAGATTATGGCAAAACACCCCGAAGCCACGGAACAAAGTAACCCCGAAGCCTGGGAAGCGTTATACGCAGCCGAAGGCTCGGACTGGTGTTGGTGGTTTGGAGAAGGTCATTCTTCCAGTCATGGGGCTTTATTTGATGAATTGTATAGGGAGCATTTACGGGGAGTTTATTCGGCTCTGGGTGAACCTATTCCTGATAACTTATATGAAGCTCTCGACGATCATACCAAGAAAGGCGATCGCCCCCCAGAAGGCTTTATTCAACCTGTGATCAATGGTGATGTTGATGAGGAAGACTGGGAAAAAGCCGGACGCATCGAAATTGGCGGCTCAACGGGAACTATGCACAAAGCGAGTACGGTGCAACGCATCTACTACGGTGCGGATCACCTGAATTTATATCTACGTTTTGATGTCAAAATGGGGTCACAACCCGGTCGAGACTTACCCAATGAGTTACATTTACTCTGGTATTACGCCGATACCGATGTGTTTACCAGTTCGGTTCCTTTGGCGGATGTTCCTGACGAAGCACCGCTTAATTATACTTTCCACCATCATGTAGGGATTAATTTGGTTTCTCAGTCAGCCTGGTTACAACAAGCTTGGCATAGTAATGACTGGCACCCGAAAAATCACCGTATTGAGGTGGCGTTTAATCAATGTTTAGAAATTGCGGTTCCTTGGAGTGATCTACACCGTGAACCGGATGCTTGGTTGCATTTAGTGGCTGTATTCGCTGATCACGGTAAGTTCCGTAGCTTTTTACCCGAAAACCAATTAGTGGAGTTGAAAGTTCCTTAAAGGTGAGTTAGAGAAAATTTTGAATATGAACAAACCCGACTTTTAAAAAGTCGGGTTTTTAAACTTCAGATGATGAGATTTTCAAAGAAAGCTTGCTTTTTTGATAGTATTAAAGTTAAATAGGGTTTGCTGAATAAAAGCAAAACCCTATTCTTTAAAAGGTTACACCCATATTCGCGATCGCAAAAAAGATCAGCTTTGTCGGCTACAAACCGCTATAATTGGTAGAAACACCTCCCAGTTGTTGGTCAAGAACAAATGTATCGAAAAGAGGAGCAACCTTTACCGCCCCCAGAAAAATTTGAATTACCTTTCGAGGGCAAATTGTCCCCCAATAATCGTTGGGTAATCATGGCAGAGTTGATACCTTGGGATGATTTTGAGGAAGAATATGCTAAACTTTTTTCAGCAGAAAAAGGTGCGCCAGCCAAACTATTTAGAATGGCATTAGGGACATTAATTATTAAGGAAAAATTAGGAACAAGTGATAGAGAAACTATAGAACAGATTAGAGAAAATCCCTATCTACAATACTTTATAGGTTTAAATTGTTATCAACAAGAGCCACCACTGGAATCTTCAATGCTAGTTCATTTTAGGAAAAGAATTGATGGAGAATTGATAAACAAAATCAATAAAAAAATAGTAAAAAGAGAAATAGACAAGAGTGATAAAGAAGTAAAAAAAAAGGATTGTCTCCAATAAAAAGGAGAAAAAATAAAAAATAAAGGTAAACTAATTTTAGATGCGACTTGTGCGCCAGCAGACATCAAATACCCAACGGATTTAGGCATATTAAATCAAGCCAGAATTGAGACAGAAAGAATAATAGATAATCTTTATAAACCATTAAGAGTAAAATTGAGAAAAAAGCCGAGAACTTCTAGAAAAATTGCTAGAAAGGAATACTTAAAAGTAGCTAAAAAACGAAAAGTATCTTATCAAGAAAGAAGAAAAGCTATCGGGAAACAGTTAAAATACCTTAAGAAAAATTTAGGAAATATAGAAGACTTAATTCAAGCTGGGGCTTCCCTGGAAAATCTGAGTAAAAGACAGAAAAATTGTCTAGAGACTATCAAAAAAGTTTATGAACAACAACAGTCAATGTGGGAGAATAAGACCCAGAGTGTTCCTCAAAGAATTGTAAGTTTAACTCAACCGCATATTCGTCCAATAGTGAGGGGAAAAGCAGGAAAACCAATAGAGTTTGGAGCTAAACTCTCAGTAAGCTGTGTAGATAACTATGTGTTTCTAGACAAAATAAGTTGGGAAAACTTCAATGAATCTTGTCATTTAAAAGAACAAGTAGAAAAGTATAAAGAAACGTTTGGCTATTATCCCGAATCCGTCCATGTAGATAAAATTTATCGAACTAGGGAAAACAGAAATTGGTGTAAGGAAAGAGGGATAAGAATCAGTGGTCCGAAGTTAGGAAGACCTCCGAAAAATGTCAGTGAAGAAGAAAAGAAACAAGCCCACTCCGATGAATGCTTCCGTAATGCTATTGAGGGAAAGTTTGGACAAGCTAAACGAAGATTCAGCCTAAATCTCGTGATAACAAAACTCCCTGAAACCTCCATTACATCTATTGCTATTACATTTTTAGTTGTCAATCTTTCTAAACTTCTGAGGCAGCTTTTGTCGCTTTTTTTGTCCTTATTTACTGATAATAGAACAGGGGAACTCATCAAACCGCCTTTCATTAATTTTGATTATACCTTAAACAATTTTTATGTACTAAAACTTATTGATTTGTCAGAAAATTCTTGGTCAAAAGTGGCATAAATTTTGGAGAAACTTTTTCAGCAAACCCTAAATAGTTATTAGGAACCACCATTAATGTACCTTTTCCAGAAATACGAATTTTGGTAGAACATAACCCGATAGACTCAACTTTACCAAAAGTTCCATCTGGTAAACCGATATAATCACTAACCATAAAAGGACGATCCAGATAGAGAACAATTCCTCCCAATAATTGTTCTAATGTTTTTTGAGCCGCAAAAGCGATGGCTACACCACTAATACCTAAACTAGCAATTAAACCAAATATATTAATTTCATGAGCTTGGGAAAAAATGGTAATAATAATGAATAAAAATAGAAAAAAAGTCAACCCTTTAGCAACAATTAGTAAATCACTATTTAACTTTTGTCCATTTTGAGTAATCTCAGTGAGATAAATCTTAAAAAAACGTTCAACTAAACGATAACCTAGCCAACCAATAACTAAAGAAACCGATAAACCCACAGGAAATTCAATAATATTGATTGACTGAAGTTTTGGGACTAAACGATGGGTTACTAATAAAATAATATCAGCTAATAATAAGAGAATTATTGACTGTAATAAAGCTTGATCAGGATTAATTATTCGTTGATAAATCTTTTGAGTTTCTGAAGTAGCTATGTTCTCTCGGAAAATCACTAATAAACGAAGTATTTGGGGTAAAGCAACTATCACAAGAACAATAGCTAAACCCACAGGAATTATTGGCCAATTAATCAATATTTTTTCAAAATTTAACATAACGCCACATTAAAAGTATCTTTTTTTTGTATTGCTACATTATACAAATAAAAGTATACAAGCAAAAATTAATTTTAATGTGAAACAGAAGATGGAATAGGTAAGGAAAAATTCTTAGATTTTTCTAACTGAGAAGCTAAGCGAATTAAAGTTAACTCATCAGCAGGTTTTCCTACTAATTGAATTCCCACGGGTAAACCGTTTTCATCCTGTGCCATTGGTAACGTCATCGCTGGTAAACCACTAGCATTAAATGCAGGACAAGGAGCAATCCAATTGATTATTTTTTCTAAAGTTTCTTGGGGTGATAAATGCGCCCATTGTCCTATTTTAATCGGTTGATGTAAATAAACAGGTAATAGTAAGACATCAAAATGCTCAAAAAAGACCACCAATTGACGGGAAAAAATCTGTATTTGCTGAACAGCCTGTAAATATTCTCCTGCACTTACCCTTTGTTCTCTAAACCAATTATTCAGAGGACTCAACATACTTGGAGGCAGTCCAGATGCCCCTATTCCCGATTGCCAAATTTTAGTAAAGGGTTCAATTAATGCCTCCACTGATGGACAGTTTATTTCTAAAAAATGACCAAAAGACTCTAATAATTTAGCCGTTTTATCGACGGTTTCTTTAACAATGGGTTCGCTTTTAGTAAAGGGGGGCATATGGTCACAAAAAGCAATTTTTAATGGGGTAGAAACTTGTTTTGTTGCTTCTAAAAAAGAGATTTCAGGAGACGGCAACCAATAGGGATCACCAGGAATATAACCGGACATAACATCTAATAAAGCCGCTGCATCAGCCACTGTACGTGCTAAAGGCCCATTGCTAGAAATGCCACTTTGATAGTCTCCCACAGGTGCATTAGATATCCTTCCCCTACTCGGTTTTATACCCACTAAACCACAGCAGGCCGCTGGACCACGAACGGAACCCCCACCATCGGAACCCTGGGCAACCGGACAGAAACCTGCCGCCACAGCCGCCGCTGCACCTCCACTGGAACCCCCTGCAGTATAGTCTAAATGCCAGGGGTTACGGGCAGGAGAAAAGCCTGGGGGTTCGGTGAAAGGAAATGATCCCAGTTGGGAGGTGGCAGTCTTCCCTAAGACGATAAACCCTGCTCCCTTCATGCGGGTTGTCACCCCGTCATCATAGTTAGCAATATTCTCCCTCAATGCTGCTACACCATAGGTTAAAGGCATTCCTGCTACTGCATTGAGGTCCTTAATGGTAGTGGGAACACCGAAAAACAGAGGTAAACTATTAGGATCTGATGTATTAAGTAACTGTTCAGTTTTTGTTTGGGCTTCTTGGAGGGCAGTTTCAGCAGCAACATGGAAAAAACTACCCAGTTTAGGATTATATTTTTCGATTCTATCTAGATAAAGTTGGGTTAATTCTAGGGGAGAAATGCTGCGATCGCGGATTAATTGAGCTAAGTCTAACGCAGGAGTAAAGGCTAAATCAAGGGATTTCATAAAATTTAAGAAAGAGGGAGCTTAAACTTTTTATCCTATCATGTTAGTAACTTATATCTGATTAAATATTGACTAGAAGGGTTGATTATTCTAATTGGGATAATATTTCATTCTATTTTGTGTATTTTTTGTTCAATTTTGTAATTCTTATTTAATAAGAATTACAAAATTTTTCACCGTCAAAATGAATCAAATGGTCAGGTGATTCTGCGATCCATACTTCTGTTTCCCAAGCAATGTCACTAACAAACTTACGAAAGGTCTTTTTATCTAAAAAAGCAGTAACAAAAATTAACTCAGCTTGGCAATTATTGGTTAATCTTTTCAAATTTAATAGACGAACTGGAGAGATTACTCCTGAACTATTAACTGCTTCAATGAGATATAACCAGTTTTTAGTATGTGAATAAGCAATAATATCAGGTAACTCACCATGAGAAATTTCAAAAAATTTTAATTCCTTCAATTTATCTTGCTCTAAATGTAAAAATTTATCGGCTGTATCTCCTATATATAAAACCTCTGCACCGTAACCGTAGCGAGGAAGAAATAACTCAATAATTGCTTTTTGTAATTCATTATGTTTTCCTGGACTCAGTTCTAAAATTTTACCAGATGGAAAAATAATAGGAACTAAATTAAGGGAACGACTTTCAGAAAGCTCAGTTTTCAAAGTTTTTGTATTTTTTAAAATTTTACTAAGTTCATAATCCCATTTTTGAGTTCCAAAAGTTTCAATTACAATAGCATAATCAGGATTTAATGCAAATGCTCTTGTTCCATCATTACGCGCAGCATTAGGGTTAGTAGCACTAGCAATAACTATTCCTGATAGGACCAATAATTTTAAGTCTTTTCTACGAATATCATCATAAGAACTCTCTGAAATATTTTCATCAAAATACGTATTCCAAAATTTAATAATTTCTCTTGTTCTTAGAGCATGGTTTTGAGAAGTTTTCTGAACATTTTTCCAATCTTGACTATTTTTGAGATTAGCAACAGCTAAAAAAGCCATTCCTAGTCTTTCTAACCTTCTAGTTGTTTGTTTTTCTAGGGGAATACCTAATTGTTCAAGAATAAATAATGCTTCATTAAGCAATGACTTAATTTCAGTATTTTTAGTTGATTTTGCAGTATAGTCTTTAGAATTCATAAAGGTAAAGATAATTGTTGAGGAAGCGTATATTTTTTAAGTTCTCTGGCTGATAAGCGATAACTAGATTCTAAATAATTACGGACACTTTTTGCTAAATAAAAAGCTAATAGTGGAGACACAGCATTACCAATCTGATTATAAGAACTTGTTTCACTTCCATAAAATTCAAACCAGTCTGGAAAACTTTGTAACCGCGCTGCTTCTCGAATTGATAAACGTCTTCTTCTACCATCGGGAAGTTTAATTCTGTGCATATCTCCTGTTGCACCTGCTAAATTACGACAAGTTAAAGTCCTTGCTTGTTTATCTAAATGTAAATCACGAGGCCGTTTACAACAAGATGCTTTCTCATATTTAGCAATATATTTATCCATGCTAGGAGTTAAAAATTTAGAGTCAGGTAACACTTGAAATGCTAATTCTCCTAATGCTTCTCCTGCTGTAATTCTCTTAGCTGAAATTTGAGGAAACTGGAATTTTCCTCGATGTCCAACTACCATTAATCTTTCTCTATTTTGAGGAACTCCGAAATCAACAGAATTTAATAGTTTCCATTCAATAATGTAGCCTAAATCTTGTAATGATTGTGTTATCTTATCAAAATACCATTTATTTTTGTATAGTAACCCTCTCACATTTTCAAATAACCAAATATCAGGCTTAACCTGTTTAATGGCATTGATAAAAATAGGAAAACCATCTCGTGAATCTCTTAGACCTTTTTGTTTTCCCCCAACACTAAATGGTTGGCAAGGTGGTCCACCAATGATGACAGATGCACCCGATAATTTACTATTAACTGTTAATTCTATTTGCTCACATTTACCCCGTAAATTCTTTTCATAACTATGACAACAATCTTGCTCTTTCTCAAATCCGTAAGTCTCAAATCCTTGCGCTTCAAATCCCAAAGATAAACCACCACACCCTGCAAACAAATCTAACACTAAATGAGATTTTAGCTGTTGTGGTTTCAAAATGTTATTAATTTGATTGATATAATTAGTTAACATGGAAAAATAATTTTTGTTCCTTCTATTTAATAATAGCAGTAAGGCGATTATAGATATAAAATGAAAACAAAGAAATAATAAATATTATCGTTTGTGGACAAACCGTCATGATCCTTAGTTTCTTGCTACCCTATAGAAATATGTAAGGAGTGTAACGGAATCATCAATGCAAACGCAAGATAGACTAACTCAAAAACAACCTTTATCCCTCAAAGATGCTATCACTGCCAGTCAAAATTATTTATTGTCCCTACAATACCCCCAAGGGTACTGGTGGGCAGAATTAGAGTCTAATATTACCTTAACCGCGGAAACGGTTCTACTCCATAAAATTTGGGGAACCGACAAAACTCGTCCCTTACACAAGGTAGAAGCTTATTTACGTCAACAACAACGGGAACATGGGGGTTGGGAACTCTTCTATGGAGACGGTGGAGAAATAAGTACCTCCGTGGAAGCATACATGGCCTTGCGTTTATTAGGGGTTCCCCAAGATGATCCGGCCTTAATTCGTGCTAAAGATTTTATTATTAGTAAAGGGGGTATCAGCAAAACCCGAATTTTTACTAAGTTTCATCTTGCTTTAATTGGTTGTTACGACTGGAAAGGAATTCCCTCTATTCCCCCCTGGATAATGTTGTTTCCTGATAGTTTTCCCTTCACTATCTATGAAATGGCAAGTTGGGCAAGGGAAAGCACCGTTCCCCTAATTATTGTCTTTAACGATAAGCCCGTTTTTTCAGTCGATCCTGTCTTTAATCTGGATGAATTATATGCAGAAGGAGTAGAAAATGTCAAGTATGAATTACCGAAAAATAATAATTGGGGTGACATCTTTTTAGGAATAGATCAAGTCTTTAAATTTGCAGAACAGGTTGACTTAGTTCCCTTCCGAAAAGAAGGACTAAAAGCAGCAGAGAAATGGATTTTAAACCATCAACAAGAAACAGGAGATTGGGGTGGAATTATGCCCCCAATGTTGAATTCTTTACTCGCTTTTCGTACCCTAAATTATGATGTCAATGACCCCTCAGTTAAACTAGGTTTTGAAGCGATTGATCGCTTTTCTATTGAAGAAGATGATACTTATCGTTTACAAGCCTGTGTGTCTCCTATATGGGATACAGCTTGGTGTGTACGAGCATTAACGGATTCGGGTTTAGAGAAAGATCATTTTTCCCTAGTAAAAGCAGGGAAATGGTTATTAGATAAACAAGTCATGGAATATGGAGATTGGGCAGTTAAAAATAAAGCAGGAAAACCCGGCGGATGGGCTTTTGAATTTACCAATCGTTTCTATCCTGACCTCGATGACTCTGCTACAGTAGTAATGGCATTAAACGGTATCAAATTACCCGATGAAGCACGCAAACAAGCAGCCATCAATCGCTGTTTACAATGGATAGAAACCATGCAATGTAAAGAGGGTGGTTGGGCAGCTTTTGATCTCAATAACGATCAAGCTTGGTTAAACGAAGTCCCTTACGGGGATTTAAAAGCTATGATCGATCCTAACACCGCAGATGTCACCGCTAGGGTAGTAGAAATGTTAGGAAGTTGCGATTTAGAAATAGAAAGCGATCGCCTTAATAAATCTCTCAATTATCTTTATAAAGAACAGGAAAAAGATGGTAGTTGGTTCGGTCGTTGGGGTGTAAACTACATTTATGGAACCAGTGGGGTATTATCCGCATTAGCTGTTATTAACCCCGAAAAACATAAAACCCAAATGGAACAGGGAATTAACTGGTTATTAAGCTGTCAAAATAAAGACGGAGGATGGGGAGAAACTTGTCGGAGTTATAACGATCCAAGTCTTAAAGGAAAAGGAGTTAGTACCCCTTCCCAAACAGCTTGGTCCCTCATCGGTTTATTAGATGCAGGAGAAGCATTAAATAAGTTTGAAACAGATGCGATCGAACGAGGAGTTAACTATTTATTAGACACTCAAACCGAAGAAGGAACCTGGGAAGAATCAGAATTTACTGGAACTGGTTTCCCCTGTCATTTCTATATCCGTTATCATTTCTATCGTCATTATTTTCCCTTAATTGCTTTAGGACGTTATCAAAACCTGAGTTCGGAGTTCGGAGTTCGGAGTTAGGAATTATGTCTTTTTCTGTTGCCTAATAATGATAAATAAATATCCATTAGTAACAGAAAATATTACACTTTTCAGACTTGTAGGGGTTTAGCATTGCTAAACCCTTAACTATTGCCTTCTGACTTTTAATTGATTAATATAAAATTGACCAATAGGCAATTATTCTATAAAATAGTCTTTGTCAAATATGTTTAAAATAAGCCAATTATTTCGTTTTAAACGCTCAAATCTTTTATATTTAGTAATTTCCTTAATTATCCTGTTGTGGTGTATGAGTGTAGGTTGGGCTTTTAACCGAGCATTGGGAGCAAGTCCTAGCCATACTTTAGCCCAACTTAGCCCCAATCGTCCCACCGTCCAAGCAGGAAAGGAACTCTATGAAAAAACTTGTGCCGGCTGTCATATTCCTATTCCAGCAGAAGTGTTACCCACAGAAACCTGGCAGCAACTTTTAGAGAACCCTCAAAAACATTATGGTACCTCTGTGCCTAATATGATTCGTTTAACTCAAGTATTAATCTGGGATTATCTGAAAACCAATTCTCGCCCTATTTTGCTCAAAGGTTCGCCGATTCCTTATTATGTAGAACAATCCCAGTATTTTACCATTCTTCATCCCCGTGTAGAGTTTAAGGAACCTATCACAACTCAAAGCTGTGTACTCTGTCATACTGGTATCAAAGACTTTAACTATCGTCGTTTAACCGCAGAATGGGAAGATGCACCTTGAACAGTTATCAGTGATCAGTGAACAGTGAACAGTTAAAGTTTTCCTTTGTTTTCAATGATCAGGTTGGCACGATCTTTAAGAAAATCAATTTCTGAAGGGGTTAGTAAACGATAATGTCCACTGGATAAACTGTTTTTATGGTTAGGAGAGAGACAGAGTGAGTCAATGGCAGTACGATGGAGTCTTAGGACACGGAAACCTAGTTGTTCAACAATGCGACGAATCTGACGATTTCTGCCTTCAGTTAAAACTACTTTTAGCTGAGTTTGTTGAGCAGAACGACGAATCACCTCTACCTCAGCAGGTAACGTCTTTTTGCCCATGAGTATCACCCCTTCACGCCATTGTTGTAGGGTTTCTTCTGGGGGATGTCCTTTGACTAAAACTTCGTAGGTTTTTGGTAAATGATAACGAGGGTGGGTTAATTTTAGGGTCAAGTCTCCATCATTGGTTAATAATAACGCTCCAGAAGAGTTAAAATCCAGTCTTCCTACGGGATGAATACCAGTTCCTTGAGTTAACTTTTTCGGCAATAAATCTAAGACAATAGAACGGTTTTGGGGATCATCGCAGGTAGAAACCACCCCCACCGGTTTATTCAGCAAAATATAGATTAATTTTGGCCGTTTATTGGGTTGAATGAGTTTGCCATCTACTTCCAGGCGATCGCAACTTGGATCGGCTTTATCTCCTAAAGTGACTATTTTCCCATTTAACTTAACTCTTCGGGCCAATATCATATCTTCGGCACGACGACGGGAAGCAACTCCCCATTGAGATAAAATTTTTTGTACCCGTTCAAGCATTATTCACGCACTCTACAGGAATATTTCAGCTACAGTGGTGGGTTACGACGGATTCTTATATTCCTGTAATAATCCTGTATTGTAGCCGTCTAACCCACCCTACTTCACTTATTGCCGTTATTATTACTCGTAACCAGACCCGAATAAACCTGGCCTTTTTCAGCATCAACCGTAATAATTGCCCCTTCTCTAATATTAGCCGTTGCCTCCTTAAAATCAATAATTACAGGAACACCCAACCTTAGTCCAATAACTGCCGCATGGCTAGTTAAACTTGCTTCTTCGGTAATAATACCCGAAGCTTTACGCATCATTTCCACAAACTCCGCATTGGTTCCCGGAACCACCAAAATGTCCCCAGGTTCAAAATTGCCCAATTCCCTGGCGTTATGAGCAATTCTTGCCCGTCCACTGGCTGCTCCCTGACCAATACCCACACCTTTGCCCAAAACCGCCTTGACCATTTCTACCTTAATCAAATCCGTAGATCCTGCCACCCCTTGAAGGGTTCCGGCCGTCATCACCACTAGATCCCCATCCTTGAGCCAATTATTTTCTTGGGCCACATTAACCGCAGATTGAAAGGTTTGATTAGGTGAAGCTAAATCAAGCACCAGCAAAGGTTTAACCCCCCAGACTAACTGTAACTGCCTAGCCACATCCACATGGGGAGTAACCGCTACAATGGGTATTTGAGGGCGAAACTTAGAAACATTACGGGCCGTTGATCCCGTTTTTGTCAAAGACATAATGGCCGCCGCATTCAATTCTTGAGCAATGTGACTAACCGCTGAGGAAATGGAATTAGTGACTGACTGCTTCTTTTCTGAGAGGACTTTAGGGATAGTTGGTTCTCGTTCGATCCTTTCCGCAATAGTGGCCATAGTTGCCACTGCTTCCACGGGATATTTACCTACAGCAGTCTCGTTGGATAACATTACCGCATCAGTACCATCCAAAATAGCGTTAGCCACATCGGACACTTCTGCACGGGTGGGACGAGGGTTACTGGCCATACTATCTAACATTTGAGTAGCAGTAATCACCGGAATACCCAAACGATTAGCCGTAGAAATTAGGCGTTTTTGGAGGATAGGAACATCCTCTGGGGGTAACTCTACCCCTAAATCTCCCCGTGCCACCATTACCCCATTACACAAGGAGAGAATTTCTTCCATATCCTCGATGGCCTCGTGTTTTTCAATTTTGGCAATGACAGGAACATTTTTGCCGGCACTAGCAATCAATCCCTTAATTTCGAGAATATCTTGAGGGTTTCTCACAAAACTCAAGGCCACCCAGTCTACTCCTTGATCTAAACCAAACATCAAATCCCGTTTATCTTTCTCCGTTAAAGCCTTCACGGATAAATAAACCCCTGGAAAATTTACCCCTTTGCGATCGGACAACACACCCCCAACCACAACCCGACAATGAAGATCCTTATTCTCCTTATCCACTTTCTCCACTAGCATTTCTACTTTGCCATCATCCATTAAAATTCTCGCCTTCTCAGGCACTTCATCGGCCAGATGCTCATAGGAGACATAACTGATAGTTTGATTGCATTCAACTTCACGACTGGTCAAGATAAAAACATCCCCTGGTTGAACGGTAATTGGTCCGTTGGCAAATTGACCCAGACGAATTTTTGGCCCCTGTAAGTCCTGTAAAATAGCCACTGGTTGATTTAATTCAAAAGCCGTTTGACGAATCAGGCGAATACTATTTTGATGATAGTCATGATCATTATGAGAAAAATTGAGTCGTAACGTGGTTGCCCCTGCTAAGATCAATTGCCTTAAAATTTCTTTGTTTTGAGTAGCTGGACCGATGGTTGCCACGATTTTTGTGCGACGGGATATAGAAGAGGATGTCATAGGGAGCTAATTTAACGAAGAAGCAATTATCAATCTGAAGTTCTTTATCTAGGGTCTCACGAATGGTTACTATAGGTGGGAAAATTTGTTATTTTCTTAGGGATCTCCCCACTCCCCATCCCCCCGTCTCCCCATCTCCCCGTCTCCCCATCCCCCCATCTCCCCCAACCGAAATGACTTATTTAGGAGTTACGCATTGACAAATTAACTTAAATATGAGTAGCTTTAAAGAGAGACAACGATCGCTAATTATTAGAGTCATTAAAATTGACGTAATAATAACAATAACTAATCTATAAATTAGGCTGATAATTTCAAATTTATTTGCTCTAAAATAAAATTCCGATTAACTTCAATAGACAATTCTCTTTGGAGTTGATACCAATTATCAATTAACTCATTAGCTCTCATTAATTCAAGTTTAATAAAAGCCCGTAAAGAACTAAAGAAATGGGTCAATATAGCTTCTGATTTTCTGACTATAAATTTATTGATACCACATAATTGTTTGAGCGCACGATGGTAACATTCAATAATCCAATGAGTTGTTTTCAACAAAGTAAATAGAGTTTTATCTGTTTCTCTTAAGTCTTTATTTTCTTTGTCAAATAAAATATAAAAACGAAGCATCCCGTTTTTGAAATGTTTCTTAAATACTTTAACTTCGCCAAACTCTTTTAAGTAAACAATTGTCCCATTTTCCTCTATTTCTAAGCTTTCAACGGATTGATATTGTCCTTTAACGATTGATACTTGTCGATTTTTAGCTATTCCTATCATGAAACCTAATTCTTGTTTTTTCAAAATTTAAGTTCTCTTTAGATGAATACCAACTATCACCAGTTACATAAATTGGCCTCAGTCCCCAAGCTAAAACTTCCGATAGCATCATCCGAAAATAATCATTTTAGACAGATTATCTTCTTTATCATAAAGTCGATAATTTAGAGGGACTGAAATTCCATCAGGGTCAGTATATAATAAAGTAACTAAATTAATTCCTTTGATAGTTTTATGTTTATTTCCTGACCAGAAATAACCAATAAATTTACTTAATTTAGGATTACTATAAAGTTTTTCAATGACTGTATCATCAATACTTAAGGTTCCCCCACTCAGTTCAATGTGCTGTTTAAATTCATTGAATAAATCAACAGGTTTATAGCTTTCTCTTAATAAAAAACGGTTAACACTATCATGAGATAAATCCTCAAATATCTCGGATAAACGATTACAAACCGAATATTTGGATTCAGCAATTAAATAGTAAGTATAGAGTTCTAAATGACATTTAGCCGTTGATTTCTTCGTTATAGTTCGGATATCTACCTCCAGTTCTTATAATCCTCTCTATTTTATCAGTTTTTTGCTTTTTGTTAACAGCGATCGCTTTCTCTGTTTGGACCATGCACATTGTAAACCATCTGTCAATGCGTAACTCCTACTTACTGTAAAAACTAAAAAAAATGATGACTTAGATAAAATTTTGATTTCTAAAATTACTAAATCTGATGACTTATATGATTATCATCGTCCTTCTCGTCCTGAAAACTTCATTGGGAGAGAAAAAATTAAGCAAGAATTCTGGGATTTTCTAAATAATGTTAAAACTTCTGAAACTGATCTGAGAATTATTTGTTTTTCTGGTCGTACTGGCCTAGGAAAATCATCTTTGATTGTTAAGTTAGAAGAAGATTGTTCTACTAAACTAGAATATAAAGATAGGTTTTATATTTATGCAACTGATGTGACAAGTGTTAATGAAAAAACAGCTTTTTAATTTCTTAATAAAATTATTATTGAAGCTTTTCAAGAAGCCATTAATAAAAAATTTATAAGTTTATCTAATCATAAAATATATATAGAAAGTGTAGAACCACCATTTTTAGAAAGTCGTTCAATTCGAGAAGCTTTAGACTTCTTGAAATTTAATAATAAAGTATTAGTTATATTTTTTGATCAATTTGAAACAATTTTATCTAAACCATCTTTAGATCATTTATTTTTATTATTTGAAAAAATTGTTTATGAAGTTGATGGTCTTAAAAGTGACAATTTAGTGTTAGGATTTTCCTGGCGAACAGATATGATTACATCAATTTCTCATAAAGCTTACCATACATGGCATAATCTAACTAAGTTCCGCAAAGATGTTGAAGTCTCTGAATTTCACCAAGAAGAAGTTAAAAATTTAATAACTTGTTTTAGTCAAGAAAATTCTTTCAATAAATCTAAAAGAAACATACAATCTTTGTTAAAATCATGCCCAAAATATCCTTGGCTCATTAGAAAAATTTGTAGTGCTTTCTATAGCGATATTCTTGATAAATCTGAAGTTATTGAGAATAATTATAAAAAACCAATAACAGAAGATGATATTAAAAAGTTATTCGATAAAGATTTAGAATCTCTATCAGTGGAAGAAATAGAATGTTTAAAATATATTGCAAAAAATTCACCTGTTAATATGACAAATCTTTGCGAAAAATATAAATCTAACATTATAGAAGATTTAGCCGACAAAAAATTAATCATCAGAAATGGGAGTAATTATAAGCCTTACTGGGATATTTTTACTGACTATGTAAACCATGAAAAACTACCTGAATTAACGATAAACTATGTACCAACTCAAACAATTGAAAATTTTATAAGCAAGTTTCGGCAAATGAAAAACAATAAAACAAGGCAAGAAATCAGAACTATTTTGGATATCTCAGAGAACTCTTTAAAAGGTTTTCTTTCCGATTTTACTACTTTGTTTCCTTGCGAATATAATAGAAACAGCAAGAAACTTATAATCAGTAATGATAAAATATTAAAGTTCAATGATGCTGAAATTGCGAATTATCTTAGTGAACAATTTAAGAGTCATATAATTTATCAGAAAATACAGAGAAACCCATCAAAGCTAATTACTGAGGCTCAAATTACTGAATTTTTAGGTGAAGAATATTCAGTTTCAAATACAAGTATCAAAGATTATCGAAGTAGATTGTTATCTTGGTTATTTTTTACAGGTTTGATAGAAAAGCGTAGTAATTGGGGTTTGCTGAAAAAGTTTCTCCAAAATTTATGCCACTTTTGACCAAGAATTTTCTGACAAATCAATAAGTTTTAGTACATAAAAATTGTTTAAAGTATAATCAAAATTAATGAAAGGCGGTTTGATGAGTTCCCCTGTTCTATTATTAGTAAATAAGGACAAAAAAAGCGACAAAAACTGCCTCAGAAGTTTAGAAAGATTGACAACTAAAAATGTAATAGCAATAGATGTAATGGAGGTTTCAGGGAGTTTTGTCATCACGAGATTTAGGCTAAATCTTCGTTTAGCTTGTCCAAACTTTCCCTCAATAGCATTACGGAAGCATTCATCGGAGTGGGCTTGTTTCTTTTCTTCTTCACTGACATTTTTCGGAGGTCTTCCTAACTTCGGACCACTGATTCTTATCCCTCTTTCCTTACACCAATTTCTGTTTTCCCTAGTTCGATAAATTTTATCTACATGGACGGATTCGGGATAATAGCCAAACGTTTCTTTATACTTTTCTACTTGTTCTTTTAAATGACAAGATTCATTGAAGTTTTCCAAACTTATTTTGTCTAGAAACACATAGTTATCTACACAGCTTACTGAGAGTTTAGCTCCAAACTCTATTGGTTTCCCTGCTTTTCCCCTCACTATTGGACGAATATGCGGTTGAGTTAAACTTACAATTCTTTGAGGAACACTCTGGGTCTTATTCTCCCACATTGACTGTTGTTGTTCATAAACTTTTTTGATAGTCTCTAGACAATTTTTCTGTCTTTTACTCAGATTTTCCAGGGAAGCCCCAGCTTGAATTAAGTCTTCTATATTTCCTAAATTTTTCTTAAGGTATTTTAACTGTTTCCCGATAGCTTTTCTTCTTTCTTGATAAGATACTTTTCGTTTTTTAGCTACTTTTAAGTATTCCTTTCTAGCAATTTTTCTAGAAGTTCTCGGCTTTTTTCTCAATTTTACTCTTAATGGTTTATAAAGATTATCTATTATTCTTTCTGTCTCAATTCTGGCTTGATTTAATATGCCTAAATCCGTTGGGTATTTGATGTCTGCTGGCGCACAAGTCGCATCTAAAATTAGTTTACCTTTATTTTTTATTTTTTCTCTTTTTTCTTGGAGACAATCCTTTTTTTTTACTTCTTTATCACTCTTGTCTATTTCTCTTTTTACTATTTTTTTATTGATTTTGTTTATCAATTCTCCATCAATTCTTTTCCTAAAATGAACTAGCATTGAAGATTCCAGTGGTGGCTCTTGTTGATAACAATTTAAACCTATAAAGTATTGTAGATAGGGATTTTCTCTAATCTGTTCTATAGTTTCTCTATCACTTGTTCTTAATTTTTCCTTAATAATTAATGTCCCTAATGCCATTCTAAATAGTTTGGCTGGCGCACCTTTTTCTGCTGAAAAAAGTTTAGCATATTCTTCCTCAAAATCATCCCAAGGTATCAACTCTGCCATGATTACCCAACGATTATTGGGGGACAATTTGCCCTCGAAAGGTAATTCAAATTTTTCTGGGGGCGGTAAAGGTTGCTCCTCTTTTCGATACATTTGTTCTTGAGCAACAACTGGGAGGTGTTTCTACCAATTATAGCGGTTTGTAGCCGACAAAGCTGATCTTTTTTGCGATCGCGAATATGGATGTAACCTTTTAAAGAATAGGGTTTTGCTTTTATTCAGCAAACCCAAATTAGGACGAAAGGATAAATATGGTCAACGTTATACTTGGACTTTGGACAAAAAAAGTTTGTTAGCGTATATTTTACGCTAAACTAAAATCCCAAAATATCGGCTCTGTATCAGTCAATAAAATTTGCTGACAAATAGGGCTAATCTATAGATTCTGAGGAAAACTAAGGAGCTTTTAAGTTTTCAGTTGATTTTTTGCTCCCTTTCTTGATAACATCATGACGAGTTCGTGGGGCTTTTTTGTAACCTTTAATACGTCCGGAAGAAAAACCTCGACGTTTGGGAAATTTGGCGAAAGTCCCCAAGGTCGTAATTATTCTTGAAAAGTCTCTTTGAACTAGACTAGGGGTGATTTTGATGGATTTATTAGTCTTCAAATACTGTTCCCAATCACGGGGTAAAACCACAGCTAATTTTCTGGCAGCCCACAAATTTACATAAGAAAGAAGTGTTAGTTTAAACCAATTTTCTTCATGATGTACATCGGGAGTTAAATAAGATGTCATCAATAATCTTAAATCGAAAAAGATGTTCCATGTCATAACGTTGTCGATAACAGTGATAACAATCAACTAAACTTAACTCATCGCGCCGAGAACCAATAACAATAAGCCACATAGGTTTCCAAATACTATTTCTTTCTTGAGCTCTGACAACAATCTGGAGTAAAGTAAAGGGGTGATTGTTCATTTTATAGTTTTTAGTTCCTCTCATTAACATCTGTTTCCATCCCGAAATAGTCACTGTTAATTGACGACCTTTTTTCGTTGTAAAGGGAACATGATGAACTTCATCAGGTTCAGTCCAAGTTTGGTCATCTTTAAGGTCAAATTTATCCCCATACCAACGGGGATGTCCCGAAGTTTTGGCTTGATTTGGGTCCCGAATAAATTGACGATAAAAAACTCGGTCACTTCTAACTCTTGTAATAGTAACTACGTCTTCATGCTTAACTTGTTCCCCAATAAAATCCTTTTGGCTGTAGTCACTATCAGCCACTAAGGCAGATAATTTATCAGAAAATAAAGAACTTTGCCAGATTTTTTTTAGTTGTTGATTGCCTTGATTTACTCCTTTATGTTTAGAGGGGACTCGCTCTCCTGATAAGGGGACAGCCCAAGGGACTTTTTCTGTGTCTATTTGGTCAGGTAAAGCGCAGACAACGGAATAACAATGTCCAATATTAATGGGTTTATTTCCCTTAATTGGATTGGGGTAATGAATAAAGGTTTTATCCGCTAACGTTTCGGCAAACGGTCGTGGACAGGGAGTTGTGTCAATACCAAATAAGTTATAATGTTTTGAAGTGGGAGGAATTGTTCTCGATACGGCTGAAAATAAAGTCTCAATTCTCTGTTCATAATTAGGGTCAGTTTGAGTGGGTAAAAACTCTTGAATTCCTCTATATAAACTGTTATAATCTCTTCTAAATAAAGGATTGAGAGACAATTCAACGACTGAGTGAGCTTGTTGGTTACTGGAGAGGGCATCGAGTAATTCTATAATAGTTTCTTTTCTAGCTTTTAGTCCTTGGAAGAGGTTAGACCTCCACACCAGGAATTCCTCGACAGACGTAGCCGTTTCATTTTTGGTCATTTTTAAAATTTATTACCTTATAAATTAGCGGAATATATACGCTAACGTCAAAAGAGGTTGTTTGTTACAGTTAAGGCTAATGTCATCACATTCCGAACTTAAGACCAGTCAAGATGTCCACCTGAGAGCCAAACAAATTAAGAGTCTAATTCGCTCTCTTAAACAGAAAATAAAGAAAATTGAACGGGAAGGGGAAGTAGCACCAGCTAATTGTCATATTATTCGTTATCAGGTTAATGGAAAGGGAACAATCTACTGGTATTATAAACTACAGGCTGCTGAATCAATTTTTCCTATGGCCACTAATAATGAGAAAAAAACCAAATATAAATATTTAGGACGAGCCGGAAGTTCTGCTCATATTGATGCTGTAGAAAAACTCACTAGAAGAAATCTCATTGATGAATTAGAACGAGTCATTCAATCTCTAACTGAAAGCTACTTAGATATCTATATTGGAACCGAAACTGAATGAAGCTATTTAATATTTAAAATCCCCTAAAAAGATGGAAAGAGAGTTTTTAAAATCACCTTAATTCTCTATTTTAGCTCTGGAGATATGTTTAGCGTAAATTTTACGCTAACAATTGTTTTTTATCCAAAGTCCAACAAGAAGGTTGAGCGAAGTAATTCATCAGTTAAGCGGATTGATTCTTTACGTTTGTGTCGTATTTCATCAGCTTTATCTAGTATTTTAGCGATTCTTTTTTGTTCTTCTAGGGGTGGGAGGGGGATTTTAATTTGTTCTAATTTCTTCTTATTTAAAGTTGCACCCATTACGGCTCTATCTGTTTTACTAGAAACATCAAGAGTTTTTAAAACATAATACAGATAATCTGTATATAATAGTGATGGATCTTTAATTGGCAATCCTACTATTGCCTCATTAGTGTACATTGGAGCATCCAAAATTGATACTTTACCAATAGATAACTTGAAAGAAAAAACAACGGTATTTATTGATAATAATTTATCTTTACAAAGACTTGCACCTTCATCTGTAATTGTTTCTTTAGTGACAGATATATATTTCTTTTCATTCATATCAGAAATACTCAACCATTCATATCCTTTTCCCCAGTATTCAGGTTTTGAACGGGATGGAGTTCTACCAATTACTATTTCACATAACTCACTTAAAGGTTTTAAAATCCATTCTGAATTATATAAAGTCATCTTTTTAAAATACTCCTTTTTAAAAATTAATAATTAAGAATAATAGAAAATAGAGAGAAATCACAAAAAAAAAGGGAATAAAAATATTAAGTAATAAGAGAAAAGAAGAAAAGAAAAAACAACTCCTTATCTTATTCCCCCCTTTCAAAGGGGGGTTAGGGGGGATTAAAAAGGAAGTAAATCCTCAATTTTAGCACAAACACCTTCAAAACAATTAATAACTTCATCATTAGTAAAACGAATTACACTTAAGCCATAACCCTCTAAAATAAGAGTCCTTTGTGCATCATATAGCGTACCATCTTCAGTAAAATGACTATCACCATTAACCTCAATAACTAACTTTAACTTAGGACAATAAAAATCAACAATAAAATTATCAATCGGTTTTTGTCGCCAGACTTTCATTTCACCACCCCTATTAAAAGTAGGATTTTTTCGCATTTCCCTAGCTTTTTCTATTAGTTTAGGATTGTAAGGTAAAAAGTAGCGTCCTTGTTTCATATTATTAAGTTTATACCCCCTAGTGCAACGTGGTGGAAATAACTCACCAGTAACAAAATCCTGAAATCCTTACCAATCCATCTTTTTGCATGAGTGCATGAGTGCCTTTTGACTTCTAAAAAGCATTTAAAATGCTTTTTAGCTTATCCCCCCTAACCCCCCTTTGAAAGGGGGGAATAAGGTTGGGGAATAAGGTTTAGAAGTTTCGCATTGACAGAAAATAAAAATTATGCTGTCAAAGAATTAGTGGGAGATAATTGTTCTAAAATAAACTCCCGTGCCACTTTTAAAGAAAGCTCTCTTTGGAGAGAATACCAAGACTCTATAGTTGCTTTAATTCTCATCAGTTCCAATTGACAAAATGCTCTTAAAGAACAGAAAATATGAGTAACAATAGCTTTTGTCGTTCTTACTTGAAACTTAGATAATCCACACAATTGTTTTAAAGCTCTATGATAGCATTCTATTCCCCAATGAATAGTTTGTAACTCTCTAAAATCATCGCGCTTCCAATCCATAAGTTTAGATTCATCATATAGAAGAGTAGCATAATAACGACAACTTCCGTGTTTAAAAGTCCTCTTAAATATTTTTACTTTTCCGAATTCTTTGATAATTACTATCAATCCATTATTAGGAATTTCCAAATCCTCTACTCTTTGATATTTACCTCCTTCTACTTTTACTTGTCTATTTTTGGCTATTCCTACTTAAAAATTCAGTTCTTTGTCTCTAAAAAATCTTAAATTCTCTTTAGAAGAATACCAACAGTCTGTCGTTATAGTAGAAGGTTTTACCCCCCACTTGATTACTTCTACGATCATCTCTCTTAAGTAATCATTTTTTGTTTTATTATCTAGAGGATCATAAAGGCGATAATTAATAGGCATTGATTTTCCATCATAGTCAGTATAATACAAAGTAATTAAGTTAATTCCTTTGATGGCTTTTTGATGTTTTCCTGACCAATAATAGTTGATTAAATGAGCTTTTCCTACTTGAGAGTAGTGTTTTTCAATAACGGTATCATCCCCACTTAACACTCCTCCAATCAAATTAAGGTTTCCTTGAACTTCTCTAAATAAATCTATTGGTTCATATTGCTCTCTTAGTAAGAATCTATTGGTGCTATGACGAGAAATTTCTAAAATCTCAGCTAAACGGCAGCAACCTGTGTATTTTGGCTCTGAGAGCAAGAAGTATGTATATTGATCTAGATTACATTGGGCTGTTGATGGTTTACTCCGAAGTCTTATGATTTTTCTCCTTCATTAGCGATCACCTGAAAACATCATCTGCATATTTACGCTCTTTTGTCAATGCGAAACTCCTAAGGTTGGGGAATATGGTTGGGGAATATGGTTAAGGAATATCGTAGGTTGGGTTGAGGTACGAAACCCAACATCAAAGGCTTTTTTTGTTGGGTTGCGCTATCGCACGGGCCCAACCTACACATAAGAATTTTGCCCTTAAGGTGATTTCTGATAAAGGAGATCCCTTACAATCCCCCTTTGAAAGGGGGGAATAATTGGAAAAGCAGGTATATTCAAGTGTGGAAATCACCTAACCGAGCAGTATTGAGATTCAGGTAACTGTTCAAGTTTAGCGATAACTTTATTCAGGGATTCAATCATAGTGTTTTCTCCTTATTTATTGAAATGATTAGCATTTTAAACAATAGTATTTTCTCCTTTATATTATCGGAAAAATTCAGCAATAATTCTCAAGATAATAACCTCTCTAATTCTGTCAAATCTTGGTCAATATCTGCCTCTAAATTTCTTAGTTTTCCTAAGATAATAGAAGGGGGATCATATTCTACCTCTTCATATTCAATCTCTTTATAACGATTAATAGATAAGTCATAACCATTATATTTAATCTCATCCTTTGGCACAAAAAACGCCTTACCTTTCCTGTCTTCTTCTTTAGAAAGGGGGGTTAGGGGGGATTTTTCTAAGGAGTTTAAGAGTAATTCTCTCTCTTTCCAGCATTTAATAATATCAGGAATATCATTCTTTTCAATCTTTTGACGCTTATCATCTAAAGAAAAACCATCCGCTTCCATATCATAAAACCAAACATAATCCGTTCCCCCCACTCCTGTTTTAGTAAAGATTAAAATCGCTGTAGAAACGCCAGCATAAGGTTTAAACACACCGGAAGGCATAGAAATAACACCATCCAGTTTATGGTCTTCTACTAAGGTCTTCCTGATAGTTTTATGGGCTTTTGAAGACCCAAATAAAACCCCATCAGGCACAATTAGCGCAGCCCTTCCCCCAACTTTTAATAAGCGTAAAAATAGAGCAATAAATAATAATTATGTCTTAGTTGTATTAATAACCTTGCTTAAATCTTTGGCAATAGTTGACTTTTCAATTGACCCTTTAAAGGGTGGATTCGCTAAAATTAAACTAAACGCTTCATCCACATAACCACTTTTTTCTGATAAAGAATCTTTTGCCTCAATTTTCGGGTCTTGAATACCATGTAACATCATATTCATGCTACCAATGCGTAACATGGTTCCATCAAAATCAAAACCGTGAAACATCTCATTGTTAAAATGCGCCCGATTTTCCACCGCAGTTAAAACCGGATTACCCTCACTATCCCTTAAATTCCGTAAATATTACGCCACAGCTACCAAAAAGCCCGCAGTTCCACAAGCAGGGTCACACACAATCTCTAAAGGACTCGGTTGCATCAATTCCACCATCAGTTTAATAATGTGGCGAGGGGTGCGAAACTGTCCATTTTGCCCCGCGCTGGCAATCTTCGAGAGCATATACTCATATAAATCCCCCTTCGTATCCCGATCATCCATCGGTATTTTTTCAATTTGGGCGACAACATTGCTTAATAAGGCAGGATTACTGATTAAAAACACAGCATCCTTCATGTGGCGAGTATAAGCGGTTTCTCCTGCTTTTCCTCCTAATTCCTTGATAAAAGGAAAAGCCACATCTCGCACCATATAAAGCATTTCTTCAGAATCATCCAGATTCTTAAAATAAGACCATCTTGCCCCTTGTTTTTCAGGGAGAAAAGTTGGATTTTGCACAGGTTTGCCTAAACGCTTGGCCTTCTTCTCTTTGGCTAACTCTAAATCATCCAACCGCTTGATAAAGAGTAAATAAGAAATCTGTTCAATCACCGATAAGGGGTTACTAATGCCATTATTCCAAAACGTTGTCCATAACTGATCTACCTGGGATCTCAACTCACCTGTAATCATTCAGACTCTCCATGCCTATTCTTCTTTATATAACCTAATTTAAGCGATTATTACTCTTGTGGCTACCAAATCTTAAGGCTGAATCAAAAGTTATTTATAATAAATTCCTGCTTGTTTAAGACGGTTTAACGCTTCTCCTAATAGATCACAATCAGCAATTAAACTAATCCTTACATACCCTTCTCCTCCTTCACCAAAGGCATTGCCCGGGGTGAAAACAATGCCTGTTTTTTCCAAAACATCCAGAGCAAAATCTGTGGAATTCGTATTAGTTGGACAAGGAACCCAAAGATACATAGTTGCTTGAGAAGGTTTAATATTCCAACCTAATTCTCCTAAACCTTTGATTAAAAAATCTCGTCTCGTTTGATAGCGTTCTTGAACTGTTTTAATATAACTATCGGGTAAGTTTAAAGCAGTCTCAGCAGCAGCTTGAACCGCCGAAAAAATACCATAATCTAGATTAGTTTTTAAGGTTCTTAAACCCTGAATAATCTCCCCATTTCCTACCACAAAACCCACACGCCAACCAGCCATGTTATAGGTTTTAGAAAGGGTATGAAATTCCACACCAATCTCTCTACCCCCAGGAATTTCTAATAAACTGGTGGGTTGATAACCATCAAAAGCTAATTCTGCATAACAGAGATCATGAACTAACATGATTTCGTAATGGGTTGCCCACTTAATAATCTCTTCAAAAAAGGCTCTCGGTGCGGTGGCTGTGGTAGGATTATTAGGATAATTAAAGTAGAGAATTTTCGCTGCCTTAGCAACATTTTCGGGGATAGAATTAAGATCAATTAACCAGTCTTTTTCTGCGGATAAAATAAGCGGATAAAGATCAGCCCCAGCAATTAGGGGGCCGCGAAAATGAGCCGGATAAGAAGGACTGGGAACTAAGACCACATCCCCAGGATTGATGTAAGCTAAGGCTAAATGACCTAACCCTTCTTTTGAACCAATTAAGGGCAATGCTTCGCTACTGGGGTCGAGATCCACCCGATAACAGCGACGATACCAAGCGGTGATGGCTTCCCGAAAACTAGCTGTTCCTTCAAAGGGTGGGTATCCGTGGGTTTGGGGCTTTTGTAAGGCTGCGATCGCCCCGTCTATGACCGGTTGGGGTGCCATACCGTCGGGGTTTCCCATGCCTAAGTCTATCAAATCTAATCCTTGTTCTCTGGCCTTAGCTTTGAGTTCGTCTAATCTAGCGAAAACGTAGGGAGGCAAAGCATTTAGGCGATCGGCACGAGGCATCCAACTCAAACTCATAGTCACAAGAGTTTTAAAAATTACCAGCAACCTTTTATTATAGCAAAATTTGTTACAAACTTCTGAATTAATACCATAAAAAAAAGTCCGCAGTGGTAGCGGACTTATGAGTTACGTGATGGGTGAAATTAATTAAATTCCAGCCCCTGTGGTAACATCTTCATCAGCCGTAGAAGAACCTGAACCGGAAAAAGTATCCGTTTCTTTAAGAAAACCAGCATAAGCTTCCATTCCATGTTCTCCAACATCGAGACCTTCGAGTTCTTCTTCGGGACTGACACGGATACCCATGGTTGACTTGAGAACAGTCCAGACAATGCCACTGAAGATGGCTGTAAACGCACCAATGGCAACGATACCAACAATTTGACTTCCTAATTGAGCAAAACCGCCACCGTAGAATAGACCACTTTCTGTGTTAAATAAGCCAACTGCGAGGGTTCCCCAGATGCCGTTGACTAAGTGAACAGAAACCGCCCCAACGGGGTCATCAATTTTGAGAAGAGAATCAATCATGCTGACGGAATAAACGACAATCACACCAGCAACAGCACCGATGATCACAGCACCGAAATAGGATACTCCATCACAACCGGCGGTAATACCGACTAATCCGGCTAAAATACCATTGATAATCATAGAAAGGTCTGGTTTACCGTCTTTAAACCAAGCGACGAAAGTAGCAGCAACACCACCAGCGGCAGCAGCTAAGTTGGTGGTAACAGCAATATAGGGAACAGCCTCATCAGCAGCTAACTGAGAACCTGGGTTAAATCCAAACCAACCGATCCAAAGGATAAGACAGCCCAAAGTAGCAATACTCATATTGTGTCCAGGAATGGCTTGGGGACGACCCTCCACATATTTACCCATTCTCGGCCCGAGGATAGCTGCCCCCATCAATGCAGCCCAACCCCCAACGGAGTGAACTACGGTAGAACCAGCAAAGTCACTAAAACCAATGGACCCTAACCAACCATTACCAGTCCAAACCCAGTGGCCGGTAATGGGATAGGAAATACCTACTAACAGTAAGCTAAAGATGATGAAGTCAGTAAACTTGATCCTTTCAGCAACTGCCCCAGAAACGATGGTGGCTGCGGTTCCGGCAAAGGCTGCTTGGAATAAGAAAGCTACGGATATAGGGAGTCCAGCAGGGAAGGGGTCGAGTCCGTAGGTTGCAGGTTCTCCACTAAGGAACCATCCTCCAAAGCCAATGAAGGGATTTTCGGGGCCACCAAACATCAGAGAATAACCGATCGCCCAATAAGCTAGAGTAGCTAAGGCAAAGACAATCAGGTTCTTGGAGAGAATGTTAACGGCATTCTTCTGACGACAAAAGCCGGTTTCTAGCATCCCGAAACCTGCATTCATGAAAATAACCAGGATCGCTGCAATCAATACCCAGATAGCATTGAGGGTTCCTTGCAGTTGCGCAATGGCTTCAGAGTTACCTTCAGCAGTAATTAATTCTACACTTTCCGCTACAACAGCTTTATTCCAAACGATGGTAATAATAGCCGCTAGGGGAATACAAGCAATCCAATAAGGAGAGAAGGATCTGGCGATTACTTTTAACGGTTGCCAGATAGGTACATCTTTTTTTGTTCTTGTTGATACCATTTTAGGAGATGATGTAAGAAAATCATTTACACCGGAAATGACTGAATATTGAGTTAAGGGTCTCTGGTTCAGTTATTTCCTTCTTTAGTGTATAAACTCTAAAGATAATTCCTGGATTTTGTCAAGGTCACTTAAGGATTTTCCCTAAATTATGCTAAAAATCTTTAACTTTTTCTAATTTGTTATGACCCAAGAACATTTTGACCAACAAATGATGCAACGCTGTTTAACCTTAGCTCGTCAAGCTCTTGGTTATACTTCTGTGCGATTCGTTGAGCTAAAAAGCTGACATCCAAGTACATCACAAGGATACAGCGTGTAGCTCATTCAAGAGCCTTCTAAAGGCAATTCAATGGTTAAACGACCAATCTACCCCAAAGATGAAAAACAAGAGCCTTAAAGCTCAATTTTCAAGGGGCAGAACACAAAGGTCAGAAGGGTAAAAACAATACCCGAACGGTAAAAACCAAAGAAAAGTTTACAAACTTAAGTAGTAATTACCGAATTAACTAAGTAGGGATAACCGAACAGTAAACGAACCTAGAAACTTGAATAACTGTTGGTTTGTTGGCTAAAGGAGCCATACTCGGAATCAAGGGAGAAATCCCGAGAGTAACGACATAACCCTCCGTTTTGGACTTAGTAAACCCAGGACGGAAGCAGGGATAAAAGGGGATACCCACTGTGAAACAGCACAAGAAATCCTCAAGTCAATCGGTCACGGTTAAACATTACGTTAAATCATCGACTTGAACCCTCAAAAAACCGAAGTAGCCAAATCTGTTTGATAGGCTGTGTTCAAAAGAACAAGGTGAAAAGTGGAGTTTTTGAAGTAACATCCGCACAGATTCCTAAAAGTAACCTGGGGGAGAGATGAAACCTAACACCGATATACCCAAACCAACGGAACGAATTAAGTCCATGATTGCTCTTACCACTGGTCGGTAGGTAAGTAGGAACAAACTTAACCGCAAGGGTCATGGATGTGAGAAGCAATAAGAAGCTAATGCCTACTTGTAATAAGTATGGATATGCTGACGTATTGCTGGTCTATTAGTAAGAAATAGTCTTTATTAGAGGTAGTTAATGTCGAATGCGAGTATAACCAAGACTACGCCAGAATGGAACACAATCAACTGGGCAAAAGTCCAGAGGAAAGTGTTTAAGCTTCAAAAGAGAATATTTCAAGCTGTTAAATCAGGTAATAAAGTTAAAGCTAAAAAGCTTCAGAAGTTACTGTTAAAGTCACACTACGCAAAGCTCTTAGCCATACGCAAAGTGACCCAAGACAACCAAGGCAAGAAAACTGCCGGAGTTGATGGGAAAAAGGCACTACACCCTAACCAAAGAATAAAGTTAGTCAAAGAATTAACTTTAAAAGGTTACAAAGCAAAGGCACTCAGACGGGTATGGATTCCCAACCACAGAAGAGATGAAAAACGTGGATTGGGGATACCCACCATGAAAGATAGAGTAATGCAAGCCTTGGTTAAATCAGCCTTAGAACCATATTGGGAAGCCCAATTTGAGGGAACATCCTATGGTTTTCGTCCAGGCAGAAGCGCACACGATGCTATCACCAGAATATACACAGCAATTAATAAGAAAGCTAGGTATGTACTAGATGCCGATATCGCCAAGTGCTTTGACAAGATTAACCATGATTACCTACTGTCTAAAGTAGATTGTCCACACAACATCAAAAGAATCATTAAACAATGGTTAGAATGCGGCGTTATGGACAAAGGCATCTTAGAGGAAACCGATTCGGGAACACCTCAAGGTGGTGTAATAAGCCCACTATTGGCTAACATTGCACTACACGGAATGATAAAAGATACAGAAAACCACTTCCCCCGTACAAAACGTAAGGAAGATGGAAGTCTACACAGGGAGTATAAACCCAAAATCATCCGTTATGCCGATGATTTCGTAGTTCTCCACGAGGATTACGACGTTATTCTACAATGTAAAACTTTAATTGCACAATGGCTAGAAAAGGTCGGATTGGAACTCAAACCAGAAAAAACCTCCATCAGACATACCCTAAAAAGTATTGAACATGACGGGAAAACCATTGACCCCGGTTTCGATTTCCTTGGATTCAACATAAGGTCATACCCCGTTGGAAAACACCACTCCGGTAAAACAGGAGGAAATTCAAAATGGGGGATAGAATCCAAAGCAATAGGTTTCAAAACCTTAATCAAACCAAGCAAGAAAAAGATACTGGCGCATCATGAGGCAATCAAAGAGGTTGTAAAAGCCAACAAGAAAGCCCCACAAGAAGTGTTAATCGCAAGATTAAACCCCATAATCCGAGGATGGTGTAATTATTACCGAACTGTAACAAGTAGAGAAACATTCTCATCCGAAGATTCAATATTATGGAATACACTTAGAGCCTGGACAGTAAACAGGAAAAAGAAAGAGACACCACTGTATGATGCCCTCAAAAAATATTTCTCATACGGAAAACAAGGGAAATGGACATTCCAAACAAGGGAATATGTCCTCTATCACCACACCGAAACGGAAATTAAGAGACATACACTGGTTAAGCCTGAATCATCACCCTACGACGGGAACTGGACTTACTGGAGCAAAAGAAGAGGTACATATACTGGGACACCAGCCAGGGTTGCGAAACTCTTAAAGAAACAGAAAGGTATATGCCCTCAATGCAAGCAACACTTCACACCTGAAGACTTGATAGAAGTTGACCACATCATCCCGAAATCGAAAGGTGGAAAGGATACTTACAACAACCTACAAGCTCTACATCGTCACTGTCACGATGCCAAAAGCAAAAATGACTACCTCTATGATTGGCACTTATAATGGCTATGAATGGAAAGACGATGTATTAACAGTACCCTAGACAAGGGACTAATTGCCGAGAGCCGTGTGAGGTGAAAGTCTCACGCACGGTTCGGAATGGGAGGAGAGGAAGGTGACTTCCTTTTCGACCCCTAATCATCTATCCCCCAGGTTACTTTTAGGAATCTATGTGGATGATCCAACCAATTCTCCACTTTTCACCTTGTTCTTTTTGAACGCAGCCTGTCAAACAGATTTGGCTACATGATGCTTTTGAGGGTTCAAGTCGATGATTCAACGAAAATGTTTTAACCATGACCGATTGACTCATGGAACGGCTTATCATGCTGCTTCATGACGGGTTCCCTTTTTAACCCTGCTTCCATCCTGGGTTTACTAAGTCCAAAACGGAGGGTTATGTCGTCACTCTTAGGATTACTCCTTTTGATTCCGAGCGTGGTTCCTTTAGCCAACAAATCAACAGTTATTCTGTTTTTTAAGGTACAGAACGAGCTACACGCTTATACTTAGTACAAGCTTTCTAGCTCAACGAATCGCACGGTGCGGCCAACATCTTGAGAAAAGTAAAGGCAAGGCTTGAATTAGATTTGAGTCGAGTCAATAGAGGCGTTTTGACAACGCCCATCAGAGTTAGACTTTGGGCTAATTCTGTGCAGGAATCCCCCCGCTTGTAGCGGGCGGGAGTGTCAATTCCCACCCTTGTTGATCTACTTTCTGCCAGCAGGTGGTGCAACTGTACCATTCAATTTAGGAGTTGAAGGAGAATCTGAGTTAGGTGATGGTTCTACTGGAGCAGAGGGAGCCTGATTTTTGGGAGTTTCTGGAATGGGGGAGGGTTCAACACGGGGCTTAGGTTCCGTTGGTGTTTTCGGCGTAGGAGCAGTGGAATTTTCTGGATTGGGAGCAGGACTTTTAGGCTCTGTGGGAGCCGATGGAGCCTGATTTTGGGGAGCTTGAGGAATGGGAGAGGCTTCAACAGGAGGTTTGGGTTCCGTTGGTGTTTTCGGCGTAGGAGTAGTGGAATTTTCTGGATTAGGAGCAGGACTTTTAGGCTCTGTGGGAACAGATGGAGCTTGATTTTGGGGAGTTTCAGGAATGGGAGAGGCTTCAACAGGAGGTTTGGGTTCCGTTGGTGTTTTCGGCGTAGGAGTAGTGGAATTTTCTGGATTAGGAGCAGGACTTTTAGGCTCTGTGGGAACAGATGGAGCCTGATTTTGGGGAGCTTGAGGCGCAGGAGTGGGAGAAGGTTGGGTTTGAGTGTTTGTGTCCTTTTCAACAACACCAGTTCCACAGATTTTGGAATCGTACCGAAAGATAACCTTCACCCTTGTTGATTGAGGAAAACTTAAAGCCCTGACTTGTTGTAATCCCTGATTATTCAAAAGGCCATAGCCTGAACTTTGAGTTATAAAGGGGGGTTTGCGTAATTGTCCATTACTATTAACAACAACATTGTAAATGGCACTTCCTTCTAATTTCAGGTTACAAGCAGCTTTTGGATAGTTTCCTCTAACCGTCTTCATTTGAGTCGGTTTCAAGGTTACTCCGGTTTGCTGCATCCACTCTAAATCCCTATCTCTCGCTTCTTCCTTTGTTGTACCTTGAGCATTGTAGGTTAAATTCTCGGCTCCTTTTAAAGTATCTTGTAAAAGATTTCTGATAATTTGCTGCTGTCGATCTGGGTTGTTATTGGGATTACGAGTGATAGAAGGGTTATTGGTCGATGGATTTTGATTATTAGGTCCTTGAAACAGTGGATTATTGGGTTTACGGGGAGTGGGATCGCCAAAATTAAGAGCTTGACGGGGATTAGGGGTTTCAGCATTCTCCAGGTTTGGAACTGGGACTGGAGGAGTTTTTGGGGTTGGGGTTTGTTGGGAAGGAGGGGGTAAAGGAGTCCGAGAGATGGGTGAAGGAGGAGGGTTAAAAGAGCGTCTTGGTGGGAGTGCAATGGGAATTCTATTGTAGTTGTTGTAAGAATTGAGGGGAGGTAAAGGGGGTAAAGCTGGAGGGGTAGGTAGGTTACTGAAATTGTTGGGTAGAGAAGATCCTAAAGAGGGAGAATCTAGCATGGGGAGATCCCCTAAACTTGAATTAGGAAACTCTGGTACGGCCGACACCCCTGAATTTTGCTCAGGAAGACGATTTTGTTCGTTAGGGTTTAATTCAATCACGGGAACATTGATCTCTCCTGATTCTGAGACTTCTGGCTCAGAGGTGGGTAAATTAGTAACATAGGGAAGCAGTAAAAATAAAGCTAGACCATGAAGCCCTACAGAAAGGACAGTAGAGATAAGATTAGAATTAAAAAGGCCAAGGGGCGCGCTCTTAAAATATGAGGAAGCCATGGTGGTTATATCTAAGTTTTTATAACGTAGTTGCTATTCTGTCTATTTATAGCAAATGTCGTGTCACCATGGCATTTAGTTTGTTCCGCACGCCATAAATACCCTCAAAAAAGCAACATTTTTCCGTGGGACGGGGCTGTGGGGCGAATGCGATTCGCCCCACAGCCCCTCATGAATTGCGGGCAATAATTTTGATACAATACAATTAAGCGGTTATACCTCAAAATTGGACTTTGGAAAAAAAAAATTGTTAGCGTATATTTTACGCTAAACTAAAATCCCAAAATATCGGCTCTGTATCAGTCAATAAAATTGGCTGGCAAATAGGGCTAATCTATAGATTCTGAGGAAAACTAAGGAGCTTTTAAGTTTTCAGTTGATTTTTTGCTCCCTTTCTTGATAACATCATGACGAGTTCGTGGGGCTTTTTTGTAACCTTTAATACGTCCGGAAGAAAAACCTCGACGTTTGGGAAATTTGGCGAAAGTCCCCAAGGTCGTAATTATTCTTGAAAAGTCTCTTTGAACTAGACTAGGGGTGATTTTGATGGATTTATTAGTCTTCAAATACTGTTCCCAATCACGGGGTAAAACCACAGCTAATTTTCTGGCAGCCCACAAATTTACATAAGAAAGAAGTGTTAGTTTAAACCAATTTTCTTCATGATGTACATCGGGAGTTAAATAAGATGTCATCAATAATCTTTATTTACCAAATCGAAAAAGATGTTCCATGTCATAACGTTGTCGATAACACTGATAACAATCAACTAAACTTAACTCATCGCGCCGAGAACCAATAACAATAAGCCGCATAGGTTTCCAAATACTATTTCTTTCTTGATCTCTGACAACAATCTGGAGTAAAGTAAAGGGGTGATTGTTCATTTTATAGTTTTTAGTTCCTCTCATTAACATCTGTTTCCATCCCGAAATAGTCACTGTTAATTGACGACCTTTTTTCGTTGTAAAGGGAACATGATGAACTTCATCAGTTTCAGTCCAAGTTTGGTCATCTTTAAGGTCAAATTTATCCCCATACCAACGGGGATGTCCCGAAGTTTTGGCTTGATTTGGGTCCCGAATAAATTGACGATAAAAAACTCGGTCACTTCTAACTCTTGTAATATTAACTACGTCTTCATGCTTAACTTGTTCCCCAATAAAATCCTTTTGGCTGTAGTCACTATCAGCCACTAAGACAGATAATTTATCAGAAAATAAAGAACTTTGCCAGATTTTTTTTAGTTGTTGATTGCCTTGATTTACTCCTTTATGTTTAGAGGGAACTCGCTCTCCTGATAAGGGGACAGCCCAAGGGACTTTTTCTGTGTCTATTTGGTCAGGTAAAGCGCAGACAACGGAATAACAATGTCCAATATTAATGGGTTTATTTCCCTTAATTGGATTGGGGTAATGAATAAAGGTTTTATCCGCTAACGTTTCGGCAAACGGTCGTGGACAGGGAGTTGTGTCAATACCAAATAAGTTATAATATTTTGAAATGGGAGGAATTGTTCTCGATACCGCTGAAAATAAAGTCTCAATTCTCTGTTCATAATTAGGGTCAGTTTGAGTGGGTAAAAACTCTTGAATTCCTCTATATAAACTGTTATAATCTCTTCTAAATAAAGGATTGAGAGACAATTCAACGACTGAGTGAGCTTGTTGGTTACTGGAGAGGGCCTCGAGTAATTCTATAATAGTTTCTTTTCTAGCTTTTAGTCCTTGGAAGAGGTTAGACCTCCACACCAGGAATTCCTCGACAGACGTAGCCGTTTCATTTTTGGTCATTTTTGAAATTTATTACCTTATAAATTAGCGGAATATATACGCTAACATCAAAAGAGGTTGTTTGTTACAGTTAAGGCTAATGTCATCACATTCCGAACTTAAGACCAGTCAAGATGTTCACCTGAGAGCCAAACAAATTAAGAGTCTAATTCGCTCTCTTAAACAGAAAATAAAGAAAATTGAACGGGAAGGGGAAGTAGCACCAGCTAATTGTCATATTATTCGTTATCAGGTTAATCGAAAGGGAACAATCTACTGGTATTATAAACTACAGGCTGCTGAATCAATTTTTCCTATGGCCACTAATAATGAGAAAAAAACCAAATATAAATATTTAGGACGAGCCGGAAGTTCTGCTCATATTGATGCTGTAGAAAAACTCACTAGAAGAAATCTCATTGATGAATTAGAACGAGTCATTCAATCTCTAACTGAAAGCTACTTAGATATTTATATTGGAACCGAAACTGAATGAAGCTATTTAATATTTAAAATCCCCTAAAAAGATGGAAAGAGAGTTTTTAAAATCACCTTAATTCTCTATTTTAATTTTAGCTCTGGAGATATGTTTAGCGTAAAATTTACGCTAACAATTGTTTTTTATCCAAAGTCCAAGGTTTAAAAGTTATTCGATTTACTAATGAAGAAGTTTTGCATAATTTAGAGGGGGTTATTGCTGTTATTGAGGGTTTGATCCCCCCTAACCCCCCTTGGAAAAGGGGGGAATAAGAGAAAAGTTATCCAGGCGATCTCTCTGAGGGTTTGATCCCCCCTAACCCCCCTTTCTAAAGGGGGGAATTAAGAGAAAACTTATCCAGACGATCGCATTTCAATGATAAAATGGGGACAAATTCATTCACATCAAACAGGTACAGATGAGACAAGTAATTATTTATCCTGGAGAAGATGGTTATTGGGTTGCTCAATGTCCTAGTTTACCTCCTTGTATTAGTCAAGGAGAAACAAAAGAAGAGGCGATCGCTAATATTCAAGAAGCAATAGAATTATATATGGAGGTTCTCCAAGAAGAAGGTCGTGTGATTCCTGAAGATAACGTTGAAACAGTTACCCTTGCTTTATGAGTAAATTACCTCAAATTTCTGGCAAACAGTGTATCAAAACATTGGGAAAGGTAGGATTTTACATAAAGCGTCAAAAAGGTAGCCATATTATTCTGTGTAGAGATACCCCTCAAGGATAATTGCTAACGTTGATATTCAACAATCAAGGGGACGGTCTTTAATCCGGCTAGTTCATAATTTTTCATCATCTGCTGAAAAGCTTCCCATGCTGGCTTGTTTCTGATAACGACACAACCAGCACTACCGGGCGCATTGGCATCAAAGTGTATTCCAAAATCTCCCCTGGTCTTACCCCAAATGTTGACCAAGTGAGGATCAATTTTGTAAAAATTCCCCTCAATCCCCCGTTGAGGAAGGTAGATCGGCTTAGTTCTTACCGTGTAACCCAGATTCCGTACTTCAAAAAGTAGCATTAAATACTACAATCCTGGGGTTAATAATTAAGTATAATTGCTTAAGCTCTTGAAGACAAAAAAGTGGGATAATTGCTTAAGTTGTTTCCTCTGTAAAAAAAGAGCGAAAAATGTCTTATTTAGAAGAAATACAAGTTAAAAATTTAGACCATTTAGGGATAGTAGCTGGTTTAATTGATGAAATAGAAATAGTCAAAATAATTAATAATAAATTAGGAATAGATGTTAGAGAAAAAATCTCAGCAGGTACAGTAGTTAAGTCTATTTTAATCAATGGACTAGGATTTGTTTCAAGACCTCTATATTTATTCAGTTATTTTTTTCAAGATAAAGCCATTGAGAAATTGTTAGGAGAAAGAATTAAACCTGATTACCTTAATGATGATAAAATTGGGAGAGTAATGGATGAATTATATAAATATGGACTAAATGATATTTTTATTGAAGTAGTTTTAGAAGTAATTAAAAAATTTAAAATAGACCTTAAATACTCCCATTTAGATTCCACATCATTTCATTTAGATGGAGAATATAAAAGGGAAGAAGATAAAGAGAAACAGGAAGAAGAAAAAATTATTAAAGAAAGACCAATTTTTATTAAGAAAGGATATTCTCGGGATCATAGACCAGACTTAAAACAATGTGTCTTGGATTTAATAACAAGCCAAGATGGAGATATTCCATTATTTGTGAGAGTAGGAGATGGAAATGAATCTGATAAAGCTGTATTTGGAAAAGTTTTAGTAGAATTCAAAAAGCAAATAAAGTTTGATAGTATCATGGTTTGTGATAGTGCTTTATATGGTCAAGAAAATCTCCAACTAATCCAACATTTAAAATGGATAACGAGAGTTCCAATGACCATAAAAAAAGCAAAAGAATTAGTGCAAAATATAGAGGTGGAAGAAGTAAAAGATGAAGATAAAGAAAAAAGAAGTGACCTAAATTTAGAAAGTTATACCTGGAAAGAAGAAATTGTTACTTATGGTGGAATCAAGCAAACTTGGTTAATAGTCTTGAGTGAAAAAAGACAGAAAAGTGATTTGGAAAAACTAGAAAAACAACTTTCCCAAGAAGAGAAGAAATCCCAAAAATTTCTTAAAGAAATACAATCTGAAGAATTTGAACATCCTCAAGCTGCTCGATATAAATTAAAAGCTATTAATAAAAAATTGAGATTGTTGGAAATAAAAGAAGTTGAACTGACTGAAACTTACTCGAAAAAAAAGGAAAAGATTTATAAAATGATTAGTCTGATCATCAAAAAAGATGAAGAGATAAGTAGAAAGACTAAAGAAGCAGGAAAATTTATTTTAGCAACTAACTTAGTAGAGGAAAATAAATTAGAAGCTAGTGAAATTCTGATAACTTATAAAAACCAGCAATCTACGGAAAGAGGATTTCGATTTTTGAAAGATCCCTTATTTTTTACTGATAGTTTCTTCGTTGAAAAACCAGAAAGAATAGAAACAATGTTATTTTTAATGTCTTTGTGTTTGTTGATTTATAACTTGGGGCAAAGAGAATTAAAAAATTGTTTAAAAAGAGTCAAAAAAGGAATAAATAATCAAGTAGGGAAAGTAACATTGCGTCCGACTTTGAGGTGGATATTTCAATGTTTTTAAGGTATTCATTATGTGATTTTAAACGGAGTTAAACAAATTGTCAATTTAACAGAAGAAAGGCGTTTTATATTGAGTTTATTACCTGCATCTTGTCAAAGATATTATCTATAAATTGAATTGGATAAAGCAAAAATAATAAAAGAATAAGAGTCTAATGATATCAAATGAGAAGAGGAAACTCTCCTTCGTTTGTGCTGAGTCTTGCTAAGTTTTCAATGAGTATAAATCTTCTTAATTTGATTATTTTTCCTAAAAATTTAATGAAAAGAGAAATATTCTTGCCCAGGTATGATTTTCGGACTTTTTAAAACTATGTATTTTTTTATACTACATTTTGAAGTGCGGAATCTGGGTTCTAAAGGAACGATAGTTAAAGAAGAGCCTTCAGTTAAAGTCATGCCATTATTAGGTATTTCTCCCACCCGAATTTTTGGCCCTTGTAAGTCCTGTAAGGTGATTTCCAAGAAAAAGTTTCCCACCCATTCTCAGAATCTGTTTGTAGAACATCTCAAATAAGCGAAAAGGGAAAAATAAAAAGTTGTTCGCGGATACTTTCCGCGAACAAAAACCTCCCTATCTAAAAGAAAGAAATACGCTAACTTTTAAATTAGCTTTGACTATTTTTAAAAAGGAAATTCACTTAATTTTACACTCTTATTAACTTTTTAGACTAACTGGGTCTAATCAAAATATCCCATTTAGGTAAGTGAGGATTACGTTCTAAACGTTTCTCAATTTCCTTCATCTCTTTTTTCGTTAAAGAAATGCCTTTTTGATAAACTTTTTTACTTAACTTAACTATCGGATTTAAGCCTTTCCATGTCATAGTTTTTACCCAAGCTAACATCGTTTGAGCATTTCTCAGAAGTGTTCCGTTCCAATGCCTCTCTAAAATTCCCCAACATCTTTCTATGGGATTATATTTACTGTGATAAGGAGGAAAATATAGTAATTGAATAGATTTCTTAGTTTGGTCGGCAAACTCTACCATTCTCTTCAAAAATTGCCTTCTTATTCCACTATTTTCTGCTCCATTATCAACTTTAATTTGGATGTTCTCTAGTTGCTGCTTTTCAGTTATACTCAGACTTGTCCACCATTGCTTCAAGTTATCTACCATGAAATCACTCGTTTTATAAGAACTTCCAAAAGTTACATAAAGTTGCCCTGTATCTTCATCTACAATCCCACAAGGAACGTATTTTTCTTTAGTTCCCATATCATGATCTTGAGCTTGATTATAACCTCTGGTTTGTCCGCCACGTGAATATTCTCCTATTTCCACAGTTGCTTTACAATCCATACTTAAACGTTTCACAGAAGGGTCTTTTTTTCTATCTTTTTTCTCTATATTCTCGAAGATAGCGTCCGTCTCCGAGATTTTTTTTTAGGTTTAGCTTTTACCACTTTTCTTAATCGATAGCCCAAACGATTTAAAATATCTGCCATTGTCGAAGCAGCAGGAACCTCCTCTCCATTATATCCTAGATTTCTTAATTGTTTAATGGCTTCAGCCGCCGTTAATCTTGTATAGGCAATGGGGTTATTAAATGTGGGGTTTTGTTGTGCGTGAGCTTCGGCTATTTCTTTCAATGATTGGGCAACTATTGGGTATCTTTCCTCCCATTTTTTACATCCACTATTGACTGATTGTAATCCTAAACACACTATCCCAGTTCGTTTTTCATGTAATCCAAATTGAACATTTTTTCTCCCCCAACCAAACACGATTTCGGTTTGTCTGGCACTTCCTCCACAATACTTGAGACACATTTCAGCTTGAAATGAACGACGCTCTGCTCCCGTCATTTTTGAGGCTGCTAAACGTAAATCATCGACCATCGACGGGGTTAAGGGATTATTTGTCTGTTTTAGCTTCAATTTACTCTCTCTAATCTTTTTACCTCTTCATTTTAATCTATTTCTTCTGTTTTTTCAGACAAGCCAATTATGAAATTTTAAAGTTGTGTACCAAGATCCGCTAACTCTCTGTTCCTTTTATTTCTTGAAAGCCTTTAGTCCAAGCGATTACCCCCTATGGGAAAAGCTTTCTCGGAAATCACCCAATCAACAACACCCGGGCCAGCACTAAAGAATCCAACCGCTAATGTTCCCCAAAAACCACAGAAAAGATGAACAGGAATGGCTCCTACCGGGTCGTCTATTCCAAATCGATCGATAAAATCGGTTGCCCATACTACAAACCAACCCCCGACCATCCCAATAAAAACTGCACTCAATAGATGAACATAAGCACAAGAAGCGGTGATGCTGACACACCCTGCCAAAATTCCATTGATAATGAAGGTTAAACTAGGCTTGTTATCAAACATAAACCAGGCTGATAGGGTTCCTATGATGCCACCTGTTGCCCCTGCGACAAGAGTATTGACAAGTATATGGGCTACCGCAGGAGAATTCAATTCTAATGTAGACCCAGCGTTGAAACCAAACCACCCAAACCAGAGAATTAAACATCCTAAGGTAGCAATTGGACTTTGGATAAAAAACAATTGTTAGCGTAAATTTTACGCTAAGCATATCTCCAGAGCTAAAATAGAGAATTAAGGTGATTTTAAAAACTCTCTTTCCATCTTTTTAGGGGATTTTAAATATTAAATAGCTTCATTCAGTTTCGGTTCCAATATAGATATCTAAGTAGCTTTCAGTTAGAGATTGAATGACTCGTTCTCATTCATCAATGAGATTTCTTCTAGTGAGTTTTTCTACAGCATCAATATGAGCAGAACTTCCGGCTCGTCCTAAATATTTATATTTGGTTTTTTTCTCATTATTAGTGGCCATAGGAAAAATTGATTCAGCAGCCTGTAGTTTATAATACCAGTAGATTGTTCCCTTTCCATTAACCTGATAACGAATAATATGACAATTAGCTGGTGCTACTTCCCCTTCCCGTTCAATTTTCTTTATTTTCTGTTTAAGAGAGCGAATTAGACTCTTAATTTGTTTGGCTCTCAGGTGGACATCTTGACTGGTCTTGAGTTCGGAATGTGATGACATTAGCCTTAACTGTAACAAACAACCTCTTTTGATGTTAGCGTATATATTCCGCTAATTTATAAGGTAATAAATTTTAAAAATGACCAAAAATGAAACGGCTACGTCTGTCGAGGAATTCCTGGTGTGGAGGTCTAACCTCTTCCAAGGACTAAAAGCTAGAAAAGAAACTATTATAGAATTACTCGATGCCCTCTCCAGTAACCAACAAGCTCACTCAGTCGTTGAATTGTCTCTCAATCCTTTATTTAGAAGAGATTATAACAGTTTATATAGAGGAATTCAAGAGTTTTTACCCACTCAAACTGACCCTAATTATGAACAGAGAATTGAGACTTTATTTTCAGCGGTATCGAGAACAATTCCTCCCACTTCAAAACATTATAACTTATTTGGTATTGACACAACTCCCTGTCCACGACGGTTTGCCGAAACGTTAGCGGATAAAACCTTTATTCATTACCCCAATCCAATTAAGGGAAATAAACCCATTAATATTGGACATTGTTATTCCGTTGTCTGCGCTTTACCTGACCAAATAGACACAGAAAAAGTCCCTTGGGCTGTCCCCTTATCAGGAGAGCGAGTCCCCTCTAAACATAAAGGAGTAAATCAAGGCAATCAACAACTAAAAAAAATCTGGCAAAGTTCTTTATTTTCTGATAAATTATCTGTCTTAGTGGCTGATAGTGACTACAGCCAAAAGGATTTTATTGGGGAATAAGTTAAGCATGAAGACCTAGTTACTATTACAAGAGTTAGAAGTGACCGAGTTTTTTATCGTCAATTTATTCGGGACCCAAATCAAGCCAAAACTTCGGGACATCCCCGTTGGTATGGGGATAAATTTGACCTTAAAGATGACCAAACTTGGACTGAACCTGATGAAGTTCATCATGTTCCCTTTACAATGAAAAAAGGTCGTCAATTAACAGTGACTATTTCGGGATGGAAACAGATGTTAATGAGAGGAACTAAAAACTATAAAATGAACAATCACCCCTTTACTTTACTCCAGATTGTTGTCAGAGATCAAGAAAGAAATAGTATTTGGAAACCTATGTGGCTTATTGTTATTGGTTCTCGGCGCGATGAGTTAAGTTTAGTTGATTGTTATCAGTGTTATCGACAACGTTATGACATGGAACATCTTTTTCGATTTGGTAAACAAAGATTATTGATGACATCTTATTTAACTCCCGATGTACATCATGAAGAAAATTGGTTTAAACTAACACTTCTTTCTTATGTAAATTTGTGGGCTGCCAGAAAATTAGCTGTGGTTTTACCCCGTGATTGGGAACAGTATTTGAAGACTAATAAATCCATCAAAATCACCCCTAGTCTAGTTCAAAGAGACTTTTCAAGAATAATTACGACCTTGGGGACTTTCGCCAAATTTCCCAAACGTCGAGGTTTTTCTTCCGGACGTATTAAAGGTTACAAAAAAGCCCCACGAACTCGTCATGATGTTATCAAGAAAGGGAGCAAAAAATCAACTGAAAACTTAAAAGCTCCTTAGTTTTCCTCAGAATCTATAGATTAGCCCTATTTGTCAGCCAATTTTATTGACTGATACAGAGCCGATATTTTGGGATTTTAGTTTAGCATAAAATATACGCTAACAAACTTTTTTTGTCCAAAGTCCAATTGTTATTAAATCCAAGACACATTGTTTTAAGTCTGGTCTATGATCCCGAGAATATCCTTTCTTAATAAAAATTGGTCTTTCTTTAATAATTTTTTCTTCTTCCTGTTTCTCTTTATCTTCTTCCCTTTTATATTCTCCATCTAAATGAAATGATGTGGAATCTAAATGGGAGTATTTAAGGTCTATTTTAAATTTTTTAATTACTTCTAAAACTACTTCAATAAAAATATCATTTAGTCCATATTTATATAATTCATCCATTACTCTCCCAATTTTATCATCATTAAGGTAATCAGGTTTAATTCTTTCTCCTAACAATTTCTCAATGGCTTTATCTTGAAAAAACTGACTGAATAAATATAGAGGTCTTGAAACAAATCCTAGTCCATTGATTAAAATAGACTTAACTACTGTACCTGCTGAGATTTTTTCTCTAACATCTATTCCTAATTTATTATTAATTATTTTGACTATTCCTATTTCATCAATTAAACCAGCTACTATCCCTAAATGGTCTAAATTTTTAACTTGTATTTCTTCTAAATAAGACATTTTTCGCTCTTTTTTTACAGAGGAAACAACTTAAGCAATTATCCCACTTTTTTGTCTTCAAGAGCTTAAGCAATTATACTTAATTATTAACCCCAGGCTTGTAGTATTTAATGCTACTTTTTGAAGTGCGGAATCTGGGTTTTAACCTAATAGGAATGTGAGCATCATATCCTGCTCACTATAGCACTACGCATTATGGTTAGTTGGACAGGGAACCAAGGATAAGCAATTAATAAGATTATGGTTTACAATTCCCATACATGGTTAGGATCATCAAGTGCAGCTTTTACCCTAGATAAATCAGTAAGACTGTCAAAAGGACTTGATTGAGCTAATGTTATAATGCCTTGTAATGCTAAACTAAGTTGTTGATTATCCTCATTATCAATTGCTCGCTCAACCAGTTGAAAAAGCGAGTTAAAGTTTTTAGCACGTTCATCAAATGAACATTCTAAAGAGTTAATTAATAAATCACGTTTTGCCTGAATTTCTGCAATTGTGATTTTTTCCCTGGTTGTAATTTCTTGGCGTTTAGTTTTTTCTTGTTCTTGAATTTTTAAATACTCCGTACAAGAAGTAACAATATCATTTAAACATTGAAGAGGGGTAATAAATTTTTCCATATCTAAATGCGGCTTATTTTTAGTAATTATTTCTAAAGATTACCATACTTTTGTTTAAAGTTGTTTTTATTTCGATTTAGATTACCTTTATTATCTAAAATCGGTGTCTTCATAATTTCATGAAGTGCTTTGATTAAAAGTAAAAGTCTTTGAAATTCGGCTGCATCTGTTTCAGTAATAAAAGTCCTTGATTCAAGCTTTATTAAACTTTCAATAGCTTTATTATTTAAGTTATTGACAAGTTCAGTCAACTCTTTAATGCGCTGTTGTACTTGTCTAAGAAAGTCTTGATAAGCCTTGAGTTTTTCTATCTCAATATTGACTTTTTTCTGATACTCATAAGCATTTGTTAAAGCTTTTTCTCCCTCTCCTCCAAGAACAAAACCACCAACCATTAAGGCCGGTCCAACTGCGATACCCCCTAATATCCAAGCCCCTAAAGCCATACCTCCTCCTCCTACAGTCAATGATCCTCCTCCCAACCAAGCAAGAGTCGCATTCCAGGCGGCCGCACCACTCAAACCACCGATCGCCGTTCCTGTACTAGCTGTTCCAAAAAGTCCGACAAGTGCTACTGCGCTTTGCCCTGGTGCTGCACCCATCCCAGCGGATTTTAGACCACCTGTAATTAATTTTTCTGCTTCTAATACTGCTGTTTTGTATTCTTGTATTTCTTCTAATGAAAATCCTTCAAAACTTTCCCAAGATATTCTATTATTGTTCGTTACTTTTTGTCCTATTTGTTTAATCAAAGTAATGCAACGTTTAATTGTTTGAGTCTGAACTTGAAGTTTTAGTTTACCGTATTGTTCTGCTAAATTTTGGGTACTTTTGTGATCTTTCTGTACTGAGCTACAAATTTTTTTATATTTAGACTCGGAATTTTTACCAATTTTCTTAGCTTTTTCCATATTAGACATACCATCAATTCCGGCTGCAACTCCAACTCCAGCAGTAATCACAGCCGCAGCACCAAGAATAATAGGAATAATCAAAATCATCATAAATATCCTTAAAAATTATAATTTAATTCAATAACTTCTTCTAAGTTTATCATTAGAGTAAATAATTTGATTCAGTAATTATTGGCAATTGCTTCAAATATAATGATTTTGAATAACCTAGAAAATACTTAGTTATATAATTGATTTTAGACAAACTTATTGATTAATAATTGAGATAAGTATTTACTGTCATCTTATTACCTCTAATAATAACGAATGAGGTGGGCATTGCCCACCCTACAATTATTCTGGTTCAATACCGGCACCAACTGGGGCGATCACATCTAGTTTTAAGTCAGGGTTATCTGAGTTAACCTGTTGTAAACCCCATTGATTCTTGAATAATAAAACGGGACGACCCCAGTTATCTTTGACGATAATGGTGTTAAAAATACGTCCTGCTTTTTCTAAGGCTTTCCAGCCACCTTTTACCCAACGAGCTAAACTATAAGGGAGAGGTTCTAAGTTGGTTTCGACTCCATATTCACTTAACAAGCGAAACTGTACAACTTCAAATTGTAATTGTCCCACTGCGGCTAAAATGGGGTCTCGTCTAAACTCATCGGTAGAATACATGATTTGTATTGCTCCCTCTTCTCTTAACTCTTTTATTCCTTTTTGAAACTGCTTAAACTTCGAGGGGTTGGGGTTTTTAATGTAGGAAAACATTTCAGGAGAAAAGCAAGGTATCCCCTCATATTCCAATTTTTTACCGCTATAAATAGTGTCACCGATGGCAAATACACCAGGGTTATTCAACCCGATCACATCTCCTCCATAAGCTTCTTCGATAGAGGCACGATCTTGAGCAAAAAGCTTCTGGGGACGGGATAAACGGACGGTTTTACCTGTTCTTGCATGACTTACCGTCATATCCTTCTCAAACTTACCCGTACACACTCGCACAAAGGCCACGCGATCGCGGTGTTTAGGGTCCATGTTGGCTTGTAATTTGAAGACAAAGCCCGTAAACTCAGGATGAGTGGGATCAAGCACCCCAACGGATGAGTTACGGCCTTCTGGTTTCAGAGCGTATTCCAAGAACGCTTCTAGGAAGAGTTGTACCCCAAAGTTGGTCATGGCCGAACCGAAAAAGATCGGGGTCATTTTCCCTGCATGAACTTGATCCAAGTCGAGATCGTCCCCTAATTCTTCGAGAATTTCTAAATCCTCTTTAAATTGATAATAAAGCTCTTGTTCGAGATATTCCTCAATTTTGGGGTCTCCGAGCTTAATAACGTCTTCTTGAGCCTGTTGGGAGCCGTGGGAGCGACGTTCAAACAGGTGTATAGCCTTTTGACGACGACTATAAACCCCTTTAAAGAGATCGCCCATCCCAATAGGCCAGTTAACGGCGTAGGTTTTCAGTCCTAACTCTTGTTCAATCTCATCTAATAATTCTAAGGGTTCCCGTCCGGGGCGATCCATTTTATTGACGAAGGTAAAAATAGGCAGTCCCCTGAGACGACACACCTCAAACAGTTTACGGGTTTGGGGTTCTAACCCTTTAGCTGCATCGATTAACATGACAGCGTTATCTGCTGCTGCTAGAGTACGATAGGTATCTTCACTAAAGTCTTGGTGGCCGGGGGTATCTAGTAGGTTAATTTGGAAGTTACGATAGGCAAATTGAAGGACGGTAGAGGTAATAGAAATCCCCCGTTGTTTTTCCATTTCCATCCAGTCAGAGGTTGCTTTACGTTGATCTCGTCTTGCCTTGACTGCACCTGCTTGATGGATGGCTCCTCCATAGAGTAACAATTTTTCGGTGAGGGTGGTTTTTCCTGCGTCGGGGTGGGAGATGATAGCAAAGTTACGTCGTTTTTGTACTGCTTCAAGAATTTCTCTTTCTATTTCATTAGACATAGACAATAAAGTTATGATTTTTACATATTTAGCTCGAATGTTCTTTAATTATAGCTAAGTTTCCTCTTCTGTCCTTAATTCTTTTTTTGTTATAATTAATTGCTGGTATTTATGACAAAACAAAAAAGCAATTATGACTAGCCTAAATGATCGTTCTCAATCTGATACTAATGAGTTATCTATAGAAGAACTTAATGCTAAATGGGATGCTCTGGAAAATGACCCCGAATTTCAAAAGAAACCTTTTTGGCAGAGAATTGTAGAAATTGGTAAAGTTGTTCCTGCTGAAGAGTGGGACAAACAGCTTCCGAGAGATTTTGCCCGTAACGGCGAACATTATATGTACGGCGCACCCAGAGACGATGAGGAAGAATGAAACAGATTTTTTTAGATACATTTTATTTACAAGCTTTAGCAGATACCCAAGATAATGCTCACAATTTAGCTATCAATATAACAGCTAAATTAGGTGATTTTAGAGGTGTTACTAGCGAAATTGTTTTGACTGAATTACTCAATGCTTTATGCAGTCGAGGACAGTTTTTACGTCAATCAGCCATTCGTTTAACTCGTGATTTACGTAACGATAGTAACACCCTAATTATTCCTCAAACCAGGGAACAATTTGAACAAGCATTTGACTTTTATCAAAGACGGTTAGACAAAGGATATCGTTTAACTGATTGTGCTTCAATGGAAATAATGAGGCAATTAGAAATTTTAGAAATTTTAACGTTTGATAAGCATTTTCAACAAGAAGGTTTTAGAGCTTTATTGAGAGAATAATTATCATTAACATTTAATTATTTATTACTGAGAATCTTCTATTATTTGTTGTCCATTTGGAGAAGTGGCATAACCTAAAAAAGCTTTTACTGCTTCAGAAGGAGGATTTTTATAAGCATAATATAAGGTTCTTTGATAAGGATAATTAGCAGCTTCGGGGGTTAAACCATCAATGGGAACTGTCCTTACAGTTTGTTGATTTGCTACTTGTGTATAAGTAGCATAACCAATACCATTACTTCCTAATTTTTGTAACATGGGTGTGGTTGCATCCCTATCAATAGTAGTAATATTGGGAGTATTACCGAAATCTTCTGAGCTTAGCACTAACTGTGTAAAAATTTTCCTAGTTCCACTGACAGAAGGTCTATTAATCACTCTTATGGTTTCCGATGCTCCCCCTAACTCGGACCAGTTTTGGATCGCCCCTTGAAAAATGCTTTTAACTTGCGCTGAAGTGAGACTCTTGCGAAACTTGTTGTTAACCCCTACGACTAAAGAGATCGCATCTTTGGTGATGGGAATAGCTACTAAGCCTTGTTCTTGTTCTTGGGCGGTTAAAGGACGAGAAGTGGCTGCAATATCAATGCTACCAGCTAATAAGGCATTAATGCCATTGCTTGAACCTTGAGCATTAGTTAAGACTTGAACCCCTGCAAACTGCTGTTCAAAGCCATTTTTTAGGGCTTGGTTGACCAATACCAAGCTAGTTGAACCATCAATCTTAACGGTGGTTCCTTGGGGAACCGTTGTCGGAGGGGTAAAGGCAGTAACCTCAGAAGGAGAGGGAGGGGAAGGTAAGGGAGTATTAGAACTCAATGGTTGATTGTTAGAAGTGGGAGAAGAGAGGGGATTACTAGCATTATCTTTGGGTTGCTGAGTAAAGAACCAATATCCGCCCCCTAAAATACCGAGAGTAATGATCAGAGAAAGAACCGTAATTAGAGTTTCTTTATTTTGATTCATGACATTCTACAATAAGGTTACTTTATTGTAGTCTTTTATTGAGATATAGCAGTCAGTAATGATTCATGAGATCCTAGAGATACCCCCTTTAGTTCCCCCCTTAAGACCCCGTAGTTAACGACGGGGTTTGGGGGTTGGGGGGATCTAATACTTAAATTTAATTGTCTCAACTGACAACTGATTGCTATATTTTCCTGAACTCCCATGAATAATATTAATGATTCTGAAAATCAATCTTTAATTCGTCTCTCCCAAGGACAATTAAATCTTTTGGAGATGTGTCCCCCTCAATTTCAAAGGATTTATTTAGAGCAGTTAAGTTTACCTATTAGTCCAGATGTCCAAGAAAACTTACTCTGGGGTAATCAATTTCACCAATTGATGCAGCAACATTTTTTAGACTTACCTTTAGACTCCATTTTAAATATGGATCAAGAGTTAAAAAAGATAGTGCAGTCTTTATTAAACTCTGTTAATGAACAACATGATCTTAGTTCCCACTCTTGGAGAGAAGCAGAACATTCTCGATCATTAGAAAAAGGTAATTATTTATTGACAGCTATCTATGATTTATTGATTATTCATGAAAATAAAGCACAGATTTTAGACTGGAAAACCTATTTAAAACCTCAAGATAAGCAAAAAATAGCAAATAATTGGCAAACAAAACTATATTTATATTTACTAGCAGAAACATCTAATTATTTACCTGAACAGATATCTATGACCTATTGGTTTGTTAAAATACCCCATGAACCTGAATGTTTAACATTTCAATATAATCAGCAGCTACATCAGAAAACTACTCTACAATTAGAAAATTTATTAACTAATATCGATAACTATTTATTGGATGTAAATCAAAATAATATTGATTTACCTCATCATAAAACTTGTGAAAGTAATTGTCCTTATCATCAATCATTTTTCTCAGATGATAGTTATTTTAATAATTTAGAAGAGGATAATAATGATTTATTATTGATGATAGATGAAATAGAAGAAATTAGTATTTAATGCTAAAAGGATCAACCATAAACGTCTCTGAACAGATATAATAGGGAAATACAGAGGTTTAACAGAAGCTAAATTAAATGAAATCTTAGAAACGGATTAATTCTTATTTAACTAGCATCAATTAAATCGGCTTTTTCAAAAATATATTGAGGTGTCAAACTTAAATCGGGCAATAAATCATCTCCTAAACTATCATTACCTTGTTTGGTTTCTGGAGGGGAGTCAGGATAAAAAACAGTGATTTTTTTAACTTGTGTATCAATTAACCAAACTCGATCAACTCCTGCTTTTAAATATGCTTCTGCTTTCTCACTGATATCACTAAAAGATTGACCAGGGGAAATAACTTCAATAACTAAATCAGGAGGAATGGGACAAGCATCATCCTCTAAAATAATATTACCTAACTTCTCAAAAGAAACATATAATAAGTCAGGAAGGGGACACCAATCTTTACCCCCTCTTTTTAAACGCACTGCCCATTCTATGCCCACTTCTCCTTTATTTTCACTCCAATCATCTAAAAGTCTTGATAATTTCACTGTAACACGAGAATGATAGCGTTTTGGTGACATTTTTTGTGTTAATTCTCCATCAAAAAATTCATAATTTTCGTTAGCTAAAGGAGAGGAGAGAAACTCATCTAGTGTTAGGGTTGCTTTGGTTAAAGATTGCATAATATTAATGTTCAGAGATTGTTTATCAACCAGGAACTAAGTAGGGTGGGTTAGAAGGCTATGATTTACGTTATCACAAGAATATAAGAATCCATCGTAAGCCACCATTTTTGTTGAAACAATCCAGTAGGGTGCGCTAAGCGCCAACTTTTGTTTTAGATATTAACTCACCAATTTATTATCGAGAGAATAGGGTCTAAAACCTGGCTTTTTAAAGCGAAACGTTTTTGAGGCGAGGCTTAAATCCTCGTTTCAAAAACAACTTCTGACTTCTGACTTCTGACTTCGTTAAGCCGCAGGGCAGCAAAATTAAAAGGTTTTGGTGTATTACGCTATGCTAATACACCCTACAATTATTTACTGATTTCCTGTAGAGACGTTTCTAGGAGTTTCGCATCGTACATTATTACTACAACTGAAGCGCGAAATTCCGTTGTTTGAGGGAATTGGCGTTGCCAAAGGCACTCGCGGAGCGAGACCGCAAATAAAGCATCCAAAAACCAGAGTGAGTCAGAAAATTGTATCTCTTGATACTTTTAATATCGGATGCACATTTCAGATTTTCTGTCAATGCGAAACTCCTAACGACTATAATAAATAAACTCGTGTTAATCAATTATCTATCCAATTAGATAAATAAGGGCTAACTTTAACTAAATATTTACGCAAATTTTTATAATCAACTAATTTTTCAGACTGAAGACGGCCTAGTATAATACCAGGATGCCTTTTTTGAGTTTTAGCAAAATCACTAATCACTTTTCCTGAAAACTTAGGTTGATTTTCTTGAACAAAATTTGAAAAAGTATCAGGAGTAATCAGCCAATTTTTAGCTAATGTATTCGCTTCCACTTCTTCTTTATTGTCTTCTAAATCTGTTAAATTATCTAAATAAATTCCTTCGTGTTCTGCAACAATATGCCCAATTTCGTGCATTAAAGTAAACCAAAAAGAATCAATGCGATTGTATCTTAATGTCAGAGCGATCACAGGATTATCGTTAATAGGAAATGTTGCTCCATCAAGATAGGTTTTATTAAGATGAGGAACAATAATAAAATAAACACCTAACTCTTCTAATATTTTGGGAATTCTAGTAATCATTTCTTCTTCCTCTGCACAAGAGAGTATCCTAGTAATTTCTAGCTTAAATTGTTCAAGATTAAAGTCTGCAACTTGATATTGTTTAGCTAGAAACTCAACTCGCCTTTTCCAAGCAATCAAAGATGTGTATTCAGGATTTAATTGATGGTTATGACGAAAATTAGCCCCTAAAACTGGTTCTTGTAAAGTATTTTTGATACCTAAGAAATCACAAATTTCTTGTTCTAGTTTATCTAAAGAGTCAGTTGGTTTAATCCACTGACATTTAATTAATTCGGTAACAGGAGCAATAGTGTACAAACGACTCCGACGCTGAATATCAGAGTCGCTTTCCTGCTTTTTTGCTAAAAAAAGTTGATAATTAGCTTCTAAGTTTTGCCAAAATTTTGCTGATGTTCCGAATGCTTTAGATAATTCTATGGCAGTTTCGGGTGTAATTTGTTTCGTTCCCTTTATGATTTCATTGATAACTTGAGGGGGACGATTCATAATGTTAGCTAAATCTTTTTGAGTCCATCCACGAGCTTCTAATTCTCGTTTAAGAATTCGTCCAGGTTGGCTAACTCGTGCAGCTTTTAAATTGTTCCCCATAGTTCTCCTCCTCCTATTAATGGTAATCTTCTATATCAATAATCAGAATATACTTTCCTTGAGCATCTTTTTTAATTACTACAATTAAACGCCATTGATTGTTCAAACGTAAAGAGCTTTGTCCCTCTTTTCCTCTTCTTCCTGATAGTTTTTCAAACCTCAGTCCTTTTAAAGGATATAATTCTTGTTCATTTTCTGCTGCATCGATAACTGACATAATATCAAAAAAGTTGTCCACCACGACATCGGGATATTTGTGAGCATTTTTTTCCTCGGTATAAAGTGCTTCTATTTTTTTCTTTTTAAATTCAAATCTCACGACACATTCCTCTGTCATGGTTAGTCTTTCTGCATTATAATACAGTTAACTTCAGACATAGGGTGAATCGCTAAATTTATAATATGACATATTTCAAAATTAAGCTACTCTCGGGCTGTTTCCTCAACACTATGTGTAGTAAGGTCTTGGTGAAATAGCACTATATATGGTGTTTTAACTTTTGTAAAATGACTAATTGTCCTGTACTACTACACCAGATGTGGAAATATAAAATTTTTCCTAAATCTTCACAAAGAGTCTTCTTGAGTGATTGTTTCTGTTGCGCAATAGTTAAATCAAAAAACCATAGCACTAGACTAATGGTTAAGATTTAATTTCAGTAATTAAGGTAAAACTGACCAAACTATCCCACAGACAGCGATATACTAAGCAATGAAGCCAACGATCTGAACTTAATAACCTGTCTTAAACAAAATGAATTCAGGAATCGACCTACAAGCACGTTTTATCGAGTCTCTAACAGCCTTAGGCATACCCAACGGGGCTGCAAAAGCCCTCTGGATACCTTTACCCTCATTTTTAATGATTATTGCCGCAACGGTAGGGGTTTTGGTGGTAGTTTGGTTAGAAAGAAAAATCTCTGCTGCTGCCCAACAACGCATCGGTCCCGAATACGCCGGGCCTTTGGGAGTATTACAACCAGTAGCAGACGGCATTAAATTAGTCTTTAAAGAAGATATTATCCCTGCTAAAGCCGATCCCTGGTTATTCACCTTGGGACCAGTTTTAGTGGTACTTCCCGTCTTCGTTTCTTATTTAATTGTCCCCTTTGGACAAAATCTGGTGGTAACTGACCTAAATGTGGGTATTTTCTTCTGGATCACCTTATCCAGTGTCGTACCTATTGGACTACTAATGGCGGGATATGCTTCTAATAACAAGTATTCTCTCTTGGGAGGTTTACGGGCTGCTGCACAATCCATTAGTTACGAAATTCCTCTGGCTTTATCTGTATTAGCAGTTGTCATGATGTCCAATAGCCTCAGCACCATCGATATTGTAGAACAACAATCGGGATATGGTATTTTGGGCTGGAACATTTGGCGGCAACCAGTGGGCTTTTTCATCTTTTGGATCGCTGCTTTAGCTGAATGTGAGAGACTACCTTTTGATTTACCCGAAGCAGAAGAAGAAATTGTAGCCGGGTATCAAACGGAATACGCTGGCATGAAATTCGCTCTCTTTTATCTAGGTTCATACGTTAACTTAGTATTATCGGCCTTAGTTTTTGCCATCCTCTACTTAGGGGGTTGGGAGTCTCCTATTCCCTTAGATAAGTTAGCCGGATGGTTGGGAGTGAGTCAAGATAGTTCTTGGTTACAGGTGATCACAGCCTCTTTAGGTATTACCATGACCGTGTTGAAAGCCTATTTTCTCATTTTTATTGCCATTCTCATGCGTTGGACCGTTCCCCGTGTGCGCATTGACCAATTATTAGATTTAGGTTGGAAATTTCTCTTACCTGTCTCTCTGGTAAATCTCCTATTAACGGCTGCCTTGAAATTAGCCTTTCCTGTGGCATTCGGCGGTTAATTTTTGTTGTTAAGAAATTAGGGAATAAACATCATGTTTAGTATGCTCAAACAAGTTAGCGATTACGCTAAAGGGACAATCGAAGCAGCCAAATATATTGGTCAAGGTTTGTCTGTAACCTTTGACCATATGCGTCGTCGTCCGGTAACTGTACAATATCCTTACGAAAAATTGATTCCCTCAGAGAGATTTAGGGGTAGAATTCACTATGAATTTGACAAGTGTATCGCTTGTGAAGTTTGTGTGAGAGTTTGTCCCATTAATCTTCCTGTAGTTGATTGGGAATTTAATAAGGCTAGTAAAAAGAAAGAACTCAAGCACTATAGTATTGATTTTGGAGTTTGTATTTTCTGTGGTAATTGTGTGGAATATTGTCCCACAAACTGTCTATCCATGACAGAAGAATACGAACTAGCTACTTACGATCGCCATGAGCTAAATTACGATAACGTAGCTCTGGGACGCTTGCCTTATAAAGTGACCCAAGATCCTATGGTAACACCGTTAAGGGAGTTAAATTATTTACCCAAAGGTGTGCTAGATCCTCATGATTTACCCCCAGGAAGTCAACGACCCGGTAAACGCCCGGAGGAAATTATTGAAGAAGCCAACTCTTCTTCATAGTTAATAGGTAGTTGACGGAAAATTGTCCAAAAAATAAACAATTTTTTGTCAACTTTCAACTACGGTAACATGGGCTTCCAGCCTGTACAATGAGGACTTGTACTGAGCTTTTCGAAGTCTGCTTGTGTTACAGATGTATCCATTATTCACTAAAAAAAGGAGAGTCAATAAGCGTGAATTTAGCTGAAGGAGTCCAAATTATTTCCTTTGCCATCTTAGCAGGATTAGTTATCATCACTGCTTTAGGTGTGGTCTTGCTGGAAAATATTGTTTATTCTGCCTTCTTATTGGGAGGAGTATTTATCAGTATTTCGGGGATTTATATCCTGTTAAATGCTGATTTCGTAGCTGCTGCACAGGTATTAATTTATGTAGGTGCAGTCAATGTTTTAATCTTGTTTGCTATCATGTTGGTTAATAAAAAACAAGATTATTCCAGCATACCTACACCCTGGATACGTCGTGGAGCAACTGCTTTAGTTTGTGCAGGACTCTTTGCCCTATTAGGGACAATGGTTTTGATAACCCCTTGGTCCATAGAAAGTAATGCTCCGGGGTTGATTGAAAATACTGTTGTCGAAATTGGTAAACATTTCTTTAGCGATTTTCTCTTGCCTTTTGAGTTGGCATCTGTTCTCTTACTGATGGCAATGGTAGGAGCAATTGTTTTAGCACGTCGTGACTTTATTCCCGATACTTTACCAACGGAAGATGGTGTTATCACTTCATTACAACTGCCTGAAAAATTGAGTGAACTAGAATCAAGAGAATTGTCTGCTTCTAAATCATCTGAATCGTAGAAAATTGAATTTTACTGTTATTTAGTTTGTAAAAATTTGAGGTATTATGGAAATAAGTTTAGAGTTTTGTTTACTGTTAGCCGCTGCACTTTTCTGTATTGGGATTTATGGATTAGTGACCAGTCGCAATGCAGTGAGAGTTTTAATGTCTATTGAATTACTGTTAAATGCAGTTAATTTGAACTTAATGGGATTTTCTAATTTTCTTGATCCTGTTGGTATTAAAGGTCAAATTTTTACCATATTTGTGATTACTGTAGCAGCAGCAGAGGCAGCCGTTGGGTTAGCTATTGTCTTAACAATTTATCGTAACCGCGAAACAACAGACATGGAACAATTTAATCTCTTGAAATGGTAATTTGAAAAAGGTAGAATGTATTTTTTTAAACATTCTACTTTTTTTTTCGCTTATAACGCCGTTTTTTTGGCTTTTTCTGAGACTGTTTAAAATGACTAACAACAATATCACTTATACTATGACTCATGGCACCTAATTCTAACCCAATAAAGGTAATAAGTGCTTCCCCTAAATATTGATTTTTTAGCAATTGAAAGTTAGTTTCTGCAACCTCACGCCAATTCCAATTAAACCCCCAAATGAATTGAGCGATCGCAATTACAAAAACAGCTACAATCAAAACAATAATGAAGATATAAATAATTCGTATCACCGTTCCTACGATTAACCCATGAGAGAAAAAAGAACGATGTTTTAAACAAGACTGATAGGGGAACCAAACCCAGCGTATCATCCCCCAACGTTTATACTGTATAGAATAAATATCCAAGTCAGGACCAAACATTAAGCCACTGAATAAATACGCAGCACTAAACCATAATAGCCATTCCCATTGACGAGTGAGAATATAGGTTATGACCGCCAAGGGAGGTAAACTAAGATAGGTGATGCGATCGTGAGTACGGCCAGAAGGCATGATCATCAGTTATGAGTTATCAGTTATTCTCAAAGACGGTTATTGGTTGTGAAGTTTCCCGAAAAAATAAAAAAGGTTGGCTTTTTCCGATAGATGTGTTACGATAACAAAGCATGAGCAAGGGCGATTAGCTCAGCGGTAGAGCTCCTGCCTTACAAGCAGGCTGTCACTGGTTCAAATCCAGTATCGCCCACTACTATTAAAACCTCCGAGGTACCCTAACTAAAATCCGTTACAGTTGGGGACTTCTTTTGACATTTTAGTTGTTGAACTTCCCTCGCTGAAAGACGAGGGATTCCCATATAGACTCTTAACTAGACTACTGAAATAGTCCCCGTCAGACCGCCATTACTGGGCTGTTTAACCACGGGCGCACCGACCGCGTCTTGGTGCAGCTCGGTCTTGGGGGTTTCCCCCAAGACCGAGCTGCACCGCAGTTTGCTCTAAACCTCTTTGTTTTCTTATTAATGAAGCTGCAACGTCTCTATCTTGTTCATAGCCACATTCAAGACATTTATGAACTCTTACATCTAGCTCTTTTTTCCCTGTATGTGTTCCACAATTAGGACAAATTTGCGAAGTGTAATCTTTATCAACTTTGGCAAAATATGTATCTGTTTGACTACAAACATATTCTAGTATAGTGAAAAATTGACCTATTCCCATATCTAATGATTGTTTACAAAACATACCTTTAGACCATGAATTGAAGTTAATATCCTCTACAAATATCATTCCTGATTCTTGGCAAAGTTGATGAGATAATTTGAAATGATAATCTTTCCTTCTATTAGCTACCCTAATGCGTGACCATGAGGACTAGGCAATGGTACATCAACATCAAGTTAAATCATCAAATTAACATAATAACCAGATGCTTTTTTTATGATTTGGGCTTGTTTGATCTTAAACCCATCAGGAATATCCCTGGATTTCTTTAACTTAATATTTTTAAGCAAAGGTATCTTGAGGTAACTGCCATTTAATTCAATTTTATTGCTAATTAGGTTAAAAGACTTCATTTTCTTTTTATATCGAGGAAAACCCATTCCTTTAGATTTCATGTCATTAAATGCTCTATCTAATTTCCGCAATGTTTGCTGCATAGCTTGAGCATTACCTGACTTAAGCAAAGGATTAGTCTTTTTTGCCTTGGTTAACTCAGTAGATTGAAAATGGTAAGCGCGGATATTCAAATGGTTCAACAATATATTCAGAGTAAAGTGAACATTTGTTTATCTCGCAACTACGAGAGTTAAACCAAAGCTTTCTAATATAGAGAGCGTAATTCCAAACAGACTTACAAACATTTAGATTATGTTCAATTACTTCTATTTGTTTTTTCGTTGGCTGTAACTTGTAGTTGTAAGTTAGATTTAGCATTTCGACAGAGATGCTTATGTTGATATACTAATCCTATCACAACTTTTACAAAGCAATAGCTTAAATTGTAAAACTAAATCCGCTTACATCCCTTCACGGGACGTGAGGGTCTTACGCTCCCTAGATAAAAATCTTCGTAGTTACGAATGATCCCAATCCCGTTTAATACCCTCACGTTTATTAAGGAATCTATCGATAGACATTGCGGCAATACAGCCATCTCCTGCGGCAACTACTGCCTGTTTAAACGGGGTATTGCGAATGTCACCAATAGCCCAAACTCCGTCCACATTGGTTGCCATCATGTCATCTACTTTAACCCCACCATTGTCGAAGAATTCGATCTGAGGACTGACAAAATCTGTAATTGGTCTGGAACCGCTTTGATAGACAAAAACTCCCTCTACTGGTAGAGAAGACTCTTTTTGGCCCTCCTTTGGTTTTCATCAAAATATTGGTGACCCCTGCTTCATTACCTTCAACACGAAGCAAACGGGTAAAATTCCAGTGTTTCACATTAGGCTGACTTAGTAATTGTTGAACATGAGTATCTTCTAGTTCTGGTTCTTTATTGGTGAGCCAGTGTACAGTAGAAGCGAATTTAGTTAAGAATTGAGCCTCTTCGACTGCCTCAGTATTCAGTCCATATACAGCCACTTCTCTCTCTTTATAGAAGGCACCATCGCAGGTGGCACAATAGCTAACACCCCGGCCCAGAAACTCCGATTCCCCTCGTAGGGAAGAGGTTCTTCCCATAGCTCCTGTAGCCAAGACCAACGCTCGTCCCATAAAAGTTCCTTCTGGGGTATAAACTTTTTTAAGTGGGCCTTCCACGTCAATACCAAACACCTGCGCTCTTTGATAGGTAGTGCCAAATGAGATAGCTTGTTCTCGCATGACATCTAGCAAACCATCACCACTAATATCCCCTGCTACTCCCGGATAGTTGGCAATTTTGTGGGTGATTGCTAAGGCTCCCACTGCTGGATTCTTATCTAGAATGACTGTCTTAAAATCTGCACGAGAGGTATATAAGGCACAGCTACACCCAGCCGGTCCACCGCCAATAATGACCACATCAAATTCGTAAGTTTCCAAAATCTATGTTCCTCTAGGATGATATCTACTAACTCTCTAGTCTAAGTCTACAGAGCGTTAAAGTTAAGATAGACAGAAGTGATCATATCTACCCAACTCTTTCTAAGCAAAAAAATCTCAGATAAAAGGACAGCAAAGTTATGGGTAAAGTCACAAACACAATTTTCTGATGTTTTAGAGCAGAAGTGGAGCTAAGCGGACTCGAACCGCTGGCTTTCACAATGCCATTGTGACACTCTACCAACTGAGTTATAGCCCCTAGTAAAGTTCCGTTGAGAACTTACTTCAATAATGCGCATTAACAATGATGCCCTAATTTATAGTGCCTTGTCAAGTCTTTAATCATAATCTTTGGTGACATAACTTCAAATCCTTTGTAATAAGTTAGGACCGTGGGTATCTGTGCCACAAGTGTGATATAGTCCGTAAAAAGAACTGAGACTTAATACTGTTTCTGTCTGACGAGGGCTAGGTTTCCAGGGTTTGGGGTTATTATAAGCATAAAAAGCTTCTACCCCGTCAATACCTAGTTCAACAGCCACAGGAATTACTTTTGTTGCTGGATGACGGTATCTTTCGGGATGGGCTAAAACCGCCATTCCTCCTGCTTGATGAATGGCCTCGATGACATTAACCGCTAAACCTTGACTTCCACTTCGAGACTCTCCTGTGAGGTAAGGTTGGATGGCTGGATGTTCGGAATCAAAAGCATATCCTAAAATATGAACTTCAACATCCAGTAAACTAGAGGTTATCTCAATACCCGTCCACAAATGAGGTAAACTATCCTTTGGTGTTTCTAGGGATGTTCTTTGGAGCCAATTTTGAGCAACTTTATAACCTTCAACGGAATGATGATCAGTGATAGCGAGTCCTTTGAGTCCAATGTTTGTTGCTTGTTCAATCAGTTGTTCAGGGGTCAGTTGCCCGTCAGAACACTTGGTGTGCATATGAAAATTATACTCATAGGGACAACTATTGGCAGTCAGTCTTAACCAGACTTCTTGCAGTGCCTGAGTGTCTTGGGACGATGGTTTCGTTGTCGTTGAAACGATCATAATAGCTAATGGTAATCCGTTAAAGATTGCGATTTGTTACATATTGGTAACATTTCTCAGTATAAAATATTTTTAGTTGATCCGTTGTGATCTATAACGCAAACTTTATCTTAAAGTGTCGGACCATCGACCCTCGGTTTTACAGATGGGATGAAAATCCGACCAACAAACAAACCTATTTTAGCTTCTTTAAACAAACTTTACCGTCACAGTTACCTTGTGTAAGCTAAAATAGAACCATGCTAACTATGACCTACGAATTTAAGCTGCAACCAACTCCTGAACAGATTGCCATCATCGAGCAAACTCTTGATGTATGTCGTTCTGTCTGGAATTTTGCCCTACGTCAGCGCAAAGATTGGTGCGCCTCTCGTAAGTCCCCTATCAATGCTTGCTCCCTCAATTGTGAATATATCATCTCTGCTGATGCCCCTTTCCCAAATTACCATAGGCAAGCCAAGCAACTAACCGATGCTAAAAAGCAATATCCTCAGTTAAATACAGTCCATTCTCAAGTTCTTCAGCAAACTTTAAGAACTTTGGACAGAGCTTGGGATGACATGAGAGCCAGAGGTTTTGGTTTTCCACGCTTTAAGAACAAGTATCGTCTGCGTTCGTTTGTATTCCCACAGTTGGGGAAAGACCCCATAAGAAATGATGCTCTTAAGCTTCCCAAACTAGGATGGGTTGAGTGGCGACTATCTCGACCGATACCAGAAGGCTTTGAAGTTAAGCAAGCTAGGGTGGTTAGAAAAGCATCTGGTTACTTTGTAGGTCTGTCACTACAGTTAGATGTTGATGTCCCATCCCCCCTAACCCCCCTTAGTAAGGGGGGAATGAAAGGGGGGATTGGTCATCCTAGAGGGTTAGATTTAGGATTTGAAAAGTTTGTGGCTACTTCCGACGGTGAAGAGATTAAACGGCCTAGATTTCTTACGACTTTACAACGCAAGGTTGAATTACTGCAACGTAGGTTGAAGAACAAAGAGAAAGGCTCGAATAATCGACACAAGTTAAACCAGAAAATAGCTAGGCTACATCAACGGATAACTGACACTCGCAAAGACTGGCATTTTAAGTTGGCTCATCATCTTTGTGATGGTGTGGGTATGATCTTTGTAGAAGATATCAACTTTGTCAGTTGGCAAAGAGGGATGCTTTCAAAACATAGTGCTGATGCTGGTTTTGGACAATTTTTCAATATCTTAGAGTGGGTATGGTTATCAAGGGATGTGTATTTTGCCAAGGTAAATAAAGACGGCACATCCCAGACCTGTCCTAACTGTGGCGCACACACAGGAAAGAAAACTTTAGATGTCAGGGTTTCACCACTGTCATGAGTGTGGGTACACAACTACAAGAGATGTAGCAGCTTCTCAAGAAATTAGGAATCGAGGCATAACCTCCGTCGGGCAGATGGTAGCGGGTCGGCTTACGTCCTTTGAGGAAACCTCACAGGCGTTGGGACCCAAAAATGTCTGTGGACTCAGAGCAACGGGGCGCATCACACGGGATGCTCTAGTTGGTGGGGGACGAAGCAGAAAACTAGCATCGTGAGGTGTTAGAATCCCTCGACTCCGTCGACGGGAGTATGTCAATTCTTGTGGTGATCGATGTCAGACATTTCTGTAGAAACCAATAATTTAGGGTGGCAACTCTCTCAATGGCAACAAAGAATCTCAGAAAAGTGGGAGTTAATGGGGACTGGGTTGGCCAATAACCTTGCTGATACTACTTTCCCTTCTTGGTTAAACTCTCCCTTAGTCAAAGCTATCACTCATCTGCTGTTTTGGGGAATGATTGCTGTTTCACTCATCTGGATCATTTGGAAAGGACAACAGTGGGTGAGATGGTACAGACGTAACATTAAATCCTATAGCGATCGAAGGACTATTAACAACATCCCAGAAATAACACCAGATCGATCTGTGGATCATTGGGTAAGTCAAGCACAACAAGCACAAATACAAGGAAACTATCAACAAGCTTGTCAATGTCTATATCAAGCTATGCTACAACAATTGCATAATCAGAAAATAATACCACATCAATCTAGTCGTACCGATGGAGAGTATGGGAAAATAATAGCAACAATGTCTCAACCTCAACCCTATCAAAAGTTATTACGGATACATCAAGAGCTTTGTTTTGGCAATTTTTCTGCTTCAATATCTTTGGTGGAAACTTGTTGGCAAGCTTATGAAGAAATAATAAAATTATGATTAAATCTCGTCGTAAGTTATGGCTGTTTGTTGGTCTGTTTTTTAGTGTTATTATTCTTTTGACATTATTAGTTGCTCCGAGCCGTAATCAGTTAATGAGTGGGTCAACTTTCGGTGTTGCTCCTGATGGTTATGCAGCTTGGTATGAGTTTATGCAGGAAAGAAATGCTCCTATTGAGAGATGGCAAAAATCTTTTAAAACTTTGCAGCAAAATTATTCAGATAATTCCATCACTCTGTTAAGAGTTTATGGTAAATCTGCTCAATTTGCAGTCAGTAAGACGGAACGAGAATGGGTCAAAAAAGGTAATACTCTAGTTAATTTAGCTTTTCAAGGTAGGGTAACAGAAGCACCTTTTAGTACGAGTCATGAAACGGATTTTGGCGCAGTTAAAATTGAAACGACTCGCAGAAATACTGACTCTTTCAAAGCTATTCTTAAAGATGATTTTGGGGCAATTATTTGGCAAGAAAAACAATCAGAAGGAAAAATTATTTATGTAACCACTCCTTATTTAGCCGCCAATGCTTATAAACTTTCCCCTGGGAATTATCATTTTCTCGCTAACTTATTAGAATCAAGTGGAGGTAATAAGATATTAGTAGATGAATATATTCACGGTTATAAAGATAAGGAAACACAAGAAATTGAAGAGACTAGCAATGTTTTTGCTTATTTACTAAACACTACATTATTAATTATTTTAATTCAAGGATTAGTGATTGTCTTAATTCTTATTTTCGTTTATAATAATACTCTAGAAAAGAAAAAAAATTTAGCTCGAGCAACAGCTAATAATAGTCAAGAGTATATCAACGCATTAGCAACTATCTTACAAAACGCTCAAAGTCGTAAATTTATTATTAAAACTATAGGAGAAGTAGAGCAATTAAAACTACAAAAAAAATTAGGTTTAAAAGTAGGTAAACAAGATAGAGAAAGTCTTGTACAAGCTTGGACGCAACAGACAAAAAAAACACCTATAATGTTAGAAAAATTGCTAAAAATGTCCACTAAAAAACCATCTTTAAACGATATAAAGTTACTGGAATGGATGAAACAATGGAAAACTATTCACCAAGAAATTAATTTCCAATCATCAGATTATGACAACAAACAATAAACAATTTCTGCAAATTAGTCAAACCCTGGAACAAATTATCATTGGTCAATCTTCGATTATTGAGCAACTTTTGATTGCTTTATTAAGTGGAGGTCATGTCATCATAGAAGGAGTTCCAGGAACAGGAAAAACCCTATTAGTGAAAGCTTTATCTAAACTAATTCAAGCAGATTTTAGACGAATTCAACTTACTCCAGATATTTTACCCTCAGATATTTTAGGTACAAATATATTTGATTTTAATACTCGTGATTTTACCCTAAAAAAAGGTCCTATTTTCACAGAAATTTTATTAGCGGATGAAATTAATAGAACCCCACCAAAAACTCAATCTGCTCTCTTAGAAGCAATGCAAGAACAACAAGTTACTTTAGATGGAAAAACCATGGCTTTACCTCCCTTATTTTGGGTAATTGCTACACAAAACTCCTTAGAATTTGAAGGAACTTATACCCTTCCCGAAGCTCAGTTAGATCGATTTGTGTTTAAATTATTAATTGATTATCCCGAACGTTCCGCAGAAAAACAAATGTTAATGCAAGCAAAACAAGGTTCTCAAGGAAGATCCACTAATATTAAAGAATTACAATCAATGGCTACTATTGAAAATATTTTAAACGCAAGAGAAGAAGTTAAAAAAGTTGAATTACAAGAAAATATTATCAATTATTTATTAGATTTAATAGTAAAAACCCGTCAACATCCTGATATTGCTTTAGGTGCTTCTCCCCGTGCTGCGGTTGTTTGGTTACAAACCAGTAAAGCAAAAGCTTGGCTTTCGGGACGTGATTATGTAACTCCAGATGATATTAAAAACATTGCCTTTCCTTTATTACGTCATCGTTTAATTCTTAACCCAGAAGCTCAATTAGAAGGGGTAAATTCTCAAGCAGTAATTGAGTCTATTCTTAAACAGGTTGCTGTTCCCAGATAAGTATTCACAATGGATAATTATATCTTTATAGTTTTTAAGTGTTGAAAAAAGATGATCTTACTAGCTAAACGTTCATATTTTCTTTTAATTATTGCTCTATTGGTAGCAGGATTAGTATCATTATTTAATGTGCTAATTGGTCTATTGTTGCTGCTTTTATTCGATGTCACTTTTTTAGGGGTGATGGTGATTGATGGGAGTAAAGTCAGAAAAAATCGGGTTATAATTAGTCGTCATCCTCTGCAAAAATTGTCTATTGGGAGAGAAAATAAAGTTGCCCTTTCTCTTACTACTAAACAGCAACCGGCACAATTGATTATTAAAGATAATTACCCTCAACAATTTTCTGTTTCTGTACCTACTTTAGAAACCAGTTTAACTGCTCAAACTCAACAAGACTTGTATTACAATATATATCCCGATCAAAGGGGTGAATTTTTGTGGGGGGATATTCGCATCAGACAGTTAAGCCCTTGGGCCTTGGCTTGGTATGATTGGAAAGTGCCAGCGAGTCAAAAAGTGGCCGTTTACCCCGATTTAGTGGGACTGCGATCGCTACTGATTCCCCTTAGTCTAGAAAATACAGGAACTATGCGCTTCCGTCGTCGTTTACTTCAAGGGACGGAATTTAGCGAATTACGAGAATATGTCAGTGGAGAAGATACCCGTTTAATTAACTGGAAAGCTAGTGCTAGAGGGACTCATCCTATCATTAAAGTCTTAGAAGAAGAACGGGAACAAACCCTAATTATTCTACTCGATCGCGGACGGTTGATGACGGCACAGGTGCAAGGATTAAAGCGTTTTGATTGGGCCCTCAATAGTACCCTCTCGTTAGCCTTAACGGGGTTAAATAGAGGTGATTCCGTCGGAATTGGGGTATTTGACAGAGAAGTGGTGACTTGGCTCCCTCCAGAAAGGGGCAAAAGCCAACTTTCAAAAATTATCGAACGCTTAACACCCATACAACCAGTGTTATTGGAACCAGACTATTTTGGTTCCGTCACCCGATTAGTTAATAAACAACATCGTCGGGCGTTAGTGGTGTTAATCACCGATATTATTGATAAAATTGCCTCAGCAGAGTTGTTAACGGCAATGCAACGCTTAAGACCTCGTTATTTGCCTTTTTGTGTAACTTTACGAGATCCCCAAGTAGATGACATAGCCCACAGCCAAACAGAAACTGTTGAGGAGCTTTATCGCCGCAGTGTTGCTTTAGATATGCTGTCACAACGTCAAGTTGCCTTAGCACAACTGCAACAAAAAGGGGTTTTAGTTTTAGATGCACCGGCTAATCAAATTAGTGAACAATTAGTGGAACGTTATCTAGAAATCAAAGCCCGTCATTTATTGTAATATATTGAAAAAATAAATAAGGAGCAGACCGTTGTAATAAGTGTAATAAGTGAATCTCTATGGAGCAACAAGCAGATGAAGATAAAAAATATCTTAGAATCGTATGATTAAGTAAAATTGGTCTGCCCTCAATCAACATATACTTATCATATCTTCTTTTTGATTAATTTAGTAATGGTAAAAATACGACAAGACTTGGGTAAGTCAACTAAGGTATTTTTGTTTAGATCAATCAGGTTAGTTAAGAATCACTAGTGCAGCTTGGCGAAAGTAATCCACCAGATTTTTACAGAAACTTTCGTGACTAGCCACGACAATGTGTTTCAATGAAACTAACGGAAGAATCTCGAAGTTGATGTCCATGATAAAAGCATTGCCAATTAACCTCTCCAACCTACAGAAAACAGTACTCCAACAAATAGTGAGAGGGACAACAAACCCCTATCGCCTTGTTAGACGAGCCAAGCTAATCTTAGCCGCAGCATCAGGAGAGAGCAATAGTTCGATTAGTCGAAGATTAGAATTAGACCGAGTACAAGTGCGTCAGTGGCGATCGCGATGGTTTGAGGAGAGAGAAAAACTGAGTGCCGCCGAAGAACAACAGGTAACGGAGAAAGCATTAATGGTCTTGATCAAAGGAATTTTAAGCGATCGCCCAAGACCTGGAACAACAAAATCCTTTACGGTCGAACAAGTAGTCCAGATTGTAGCGATCGCTTGTGAAGAATGTGAAAAATCAGACAGACCAGTGAGCCATTGAACACCTTCAGAGTTGGCGGATGAAGCCATAAAAGAGGAATTGTCGAAAAGATTTCCCCCCGTAGTGTGGGGCGTTTTTTAAAAAGAAGCGACATTACAACCACATCTCGTTCGTTACTGGTTAAATGCCAAAATTGATGATCCCTTAAAATTTAAAAAGCAAGTCAAATATATCTGTGAACTTCATCAAGAAGCTAAAACTTTGTTAGAACAAGGAATTCATTTAATTAGTACAGATGAAATGACAGGGATTCAAGCTCTTGAGAGATTATTTCCGAACAAAAGAATCAAGCCTAAACAAGTAGAAAAAATCGAATTTGAATATGAAAGACACGGAACTTTAAGCTTGATTGCGAACTGGGATGTGGCAAGAGGAAAAGTTGTTAGTCCCTCTATTGGACCGACAAGAACAGAACAAGATTTTTCTGAACATATCCAGAGAACGATTAAGATTGATGAAAAAGCAGAATGGATTTTTATTGTAGATAAACTCAACACTCATAAATCGGAAAGCTTAGTCAAATTAGTAGCAGAAAGCTGTGGAATTACTATTGATTTGGGGAGAAAAGGAAAGGAGGGGATTTTGCAATCTATGGACAGCAGAGCAGATTTTTTATCAGATGAATCTCATCGAATTCGCTTTGTTTATATTCCCAAACATACATCGTGGCTTAATCAAATTGAGTGTTGGTTTTAGATCTTAGTCAGGCGTTTACTCAAAAGAATTACTGTCCGTTCAACTGAAGAACTATCCCAAAAAATTCTCAATTTTATTGATTACTTTAATCAACATTTTGCTAAGCCGTTCGTTTGGAAATTTAAGGGCTTTAAAGATCATAAGTGACTGGTGGATTATTTTTGCTAAGCTGCACTAGACAGTCTAGTGCCGAAAGAGCATGGTCAGCTATCTCTCGTTTCTACGACAACTGTAAAAAGAAAATACCTGGGAAAAAAGGCTATCCTAAGTTTAAGAAAAACTGTCGTTCAGTGGAATATAAAACTACGGGATGGAAGTTAGACTTAAATACTAGGAAAGCAATTACTTTTACAGACAAGAATAACATCGGTAGAGTCAAGCTGGTAGGTACTTACGATTTACACTTTTATCCTATTGAGTCCATAAAACGGGTCAGGTTAATTCGTCGTGCTGATGGTTACTATTGTCAGTTTATCTTATCAATTGATGTGAAAATAGATAGCTCACCAGCTAATAGTGTAATTGGCTTAGATGTAGGGTTAGAGTCTTTTTATACTGACCAGAATGGACAGAAAATTGATAAGCCTAGATTCCTAAGAAAAGGAGAGAAGAAACTTAAAAAACTGCAAAGAAGACTATCTAGAAAACAGAAAGGTTCTTCTAATAGAAGAAAAGCAAGGGCAAAATTGGCTAAAGCTCACCTTAAAATAAGTAGACAACGTAAAGACCTTGCTGTTAAGTTAGCAAGGTGCGTAATTTACTCCAACGATGTAATTGCCTACGAAGATTTAAGGATAAAGAACTTACTAAAAAATCATTGTCTAGCAAAATCAATTAATGATGCAGCGTGGTACCAGTTTAGAGAATGGATAGAATATTTGGGGAAAAAACACGGCAAAATAACTGTTGCTGTACCTCCTCACTACACTAGCCAAAAATGTTCTAATTGTGGGAAAATAGTTAAAAAATCTCTCTCAACAAGGACTCATATTTGTGCTTGTGGATGCCATTTAGATCGTGACGAAAATGCTGCACGCAACATCTTAAAAATTGGATTAAGTACCGCAGGGCATTCGGGAACTTGGCTACAAGATAGCCTAAACGCTTGGGGAGAAGATACCGCTACTTTTTGAGGAGAAATCCTGTCTAAGCAAGTAACTTCTAAGAACCAAGAATCCCCATCTATATTACGAAACAAGGTGGAGTAATTAGATGGGGAGTGTCAAAATAATTGTTCACTATTCACTGTTAACTGTTTTTAACCAATCTAATAAAATAGGATTAAAGCGATCCGGACATTCATCGTGAAGACAATGACCAGCATTATCTAATTCTTTTAAAGTTATCTGCTCGTTTAACTTAGAAAATACCGATGCTAAACTAACAGGAATCATTTTATCTTGACGACCCCAAACTAATAAAATGGAAATAGTTAACTTTGGTAAAATAACCTTGACAGAAGGGGAATAATGAGGTTTTTTTAGCCCCTCAAATAAGAGACAAAAGGTTCTCGCAGCCCCCCGTTCTTGGGGAGGAATAGTAATCATATCTAATAACTCATCATTAATAGCTGATTTATCATGGTAAGCAACCCCAACCCAAGGACGAATCACCCCAGGACGACGAATAATATTGAATAATGTTCTTAATAATAAAGGGGGGCTAAATAAGCCTTCAATAGTATTAACAATAGGTCGTAATCCCTTGGGAATTGCTTCCTGTCTCAAAGAAACGTCAGGTAAACTCAACATCACTAAACCGCTTACCATTTCAGGATATTTAAACGCGGCGGTTAAACATACCAAAGAACCAATGGAATTACCCACCAAAACAACAGGTTTTCCGATAAAAGATCGCCAAAAATAATAAATTTGCTCAGCCCATAAATAAGCAGTGTAATCCGTTGCCGCTTTATGCGATCGACCAAACCCTAATAAATCTAAAGCATAAACTCGATAGTATTGCCGTAGGGTGGGGATATTGTGTCGCCAATGCTCAACCCCAGCCCCAAAACCATGTATTAAGATTAAAGGGGGTTTTGTCTCGGCATCTTGCGGTATTTCTCCCGGTACAAAAGTGTAACGAATTGGCCAACCACGCCAAATCCATTGTCGTTGCCTTCCGATGCGCCTCTCCCAAGCTTGTTGCTGACTCACTTAATGATCCTGTTATAAATCTTTACACCTTTTTATTTTACGATCGCTCACAGAAGGATTAAACTAAGAAATAAATAGGGTAAGCATTATCCTTAAAGGTAAATTGCCCAAACCTAACAATACAGTCAATAAATACAATCAGAACTTAGTAGAAAATGATTACAATCAAATAGGCTATTATTTTGTCCTGGATTGACTACTAACGTTCATTAATCATACAGAGAGACATTAACAAACGCCTGTGATAGATAAAAGACGCATACAACGCGATCTCCCTAAAATCAACGAAAGAATCCGCTTCCCCGAAATTCGAGTTATCGATAGTGATGGTTCCCAACTGGGGATTATTACTCCCGACGAAGCCTTAAAGGTTGCCCAGGAACGAGAATTAGACTTGGTGTTGGTTAGTGAAACAGCTAAACCTCCTGTTTGCCGAATCATGGATTACGGTAAATATAAATTTGAACAGGAGAAAAAAGCTAGGGAAGCTAAGAAAAAACAACACACGGCTGATGTTAAGGAAGTGAAAATGCGCTATAAGATATCAGAGCATGATTATCAAGTGCGAGTCAATCAGGCTAAACGCTTTCTTAAATCAGGAGATAAAGTCAAAGCAACGATTACCTTTCGAGGGAGAGAAATACAACACTCTAACTTAGCTCAAGACTTACTCAGTCGCATGGCTACCGACTTAAAAGAATTAGCAGAAATTCAACAAGCACCCAAACGAGAAGGCCGTAACATGATGATGTTAATGAGTCCCAAAAAAGAATCTAAATAAATTAATCCCTAAATTATTCTTTCATCAGCAGACGTACTAAGGTACGTCTGTATTTATTTAAGGGTAAGACCCATGAAAAACCTACAAATTTTGACTTTTTTAGCAATAGGATTATTAATAGTAATGTTGCTCAATATTATGCCTATAGCTGCTAACAGTGAGAGCAACTATAGCACTTCTCATACTTGTGACGTACAGAGTTTTCTAGTGTTAGGAGTTAGGAGTTCGGAGTTCGGAGTTCGGAGTTAGGAGTTCGGAGTTCGGAGTTAGGAGTTCGGAGGCGCGATATTAGGTGTACATATTGAGTCCGAGAAACGCTATATACCTTAAGAGAAGCATTAAAAGAAAATCATAAGTTATGGCGATCGCAGACCATAAAAAATTATCAATATATCTATCAACAACAATGTTTTTGTCCACCTCCCAGTAATAATGCTCTCAAAGTTTCCGTTAAAAATGATAAACTTAGTCAAGTGGTTAATTTAAACAATAATCAAGTTATAACCGATTTAACATCTCCTAAAACCATTGAGGAACTGTTTAACATTATCGAAGATGCTATCAAATGTAATGCCGATGAAATGCAAATTAGTTATGATCCTACCCTTGGTTATCCCACTCGTGTCGCTATCGACTATGAAAAAATCCTAGTGGATGAGGAAATAACCTATACAGTTACAAACTTGAGCAAACTCGATTAAATTACCAAAAAAATATGATGAATAAACCCAGAGACGTACAAGTTTATCCCATTGCTTCTGATACCATGGCCATAAGATCACGGACATGGGATCGCTTAAAATTTGAAATCGAATATGGGCTAAAACGAGGAACTACAGCTAATTCTTATCTTATTCAAGGGGATAAAATTGCTTTAATAGATCCCCCAGGAGAGTCCTTTACTGAGATATTTTTAAAAGCCTTACAAGAAAGAATTGATCCGACAACAATTGATTATTTAATCTTGGGTCATATTAACCCCAACCGAGGGGAAACTATCAAAGCATTAATGAAAATTGCTCCCCAGATTACCATTGTTTGTTCTAATACTGGGGCATTACTATTACCTAATATTTTATTACCTGAATTTCCACCCCAGTTAAAAGTAGTTAAAGGAGAGGACATCTTAGACTTAGGGAAAGGGCATCAACTAGAATTTACTCCAACCCCGAACCCTCGTTATCCTGCACAAATGTGTACTTATGACCCCAAAACAGAAATTCTCTACACCGATAAATTATTTGGGTCTCATGTTTGTGGGGATCAAATTTTTGATGAAGGGTGGCAAGTTTATGCCGAGGATAGACGCTATTATTTTGATTGTGTCATCGCCCCTTATGCCAAACAAATAAATAACGCGCTGGAAAAATTAAGCCGTAAACCTGCTAAGATTTACGGAACCGGTCATGGTCCCTTGGTACGTTATGGGTTAAAAGAGTTGACGGTTTCCTATCAACAATGGTTAGAGGCACAAAAAGCCCAAACCTTAAGCGTTGCCCTTGTTTATGCCTCAGCTTACGGCAATACCGCCACCTTAGCCCAAGCGATCGCCCGTGGGATCACTAAAGCAGGGGTCAGGGTTGAGTCTATCAACGCAGAAGTTGCCGAAGCAGATGACATCAAAGAAGCTATTAATAACTGTTCCGGGTTTATTTTTGGTTCCCCTACTCTGGGAGGCCACGCCCCCACCCAGATCCAAACTGCGTTGGGGATCACCTTAGCCAACGCCGATAAAGGGAAACTGGCTGGCGTATTTGGGTCTTACGGCTGGAGTGGAGAAGCCATAGACCTCTTAGAAAACAAATTTCGGGATGGGGGGTATCAGTTCGGTTTCGACCCTATAAAGGTGAAATTTAAACCTACTCAGGCAACATTAAAAACCTGTGAAGAAGCAGGAACAGACTTTGCTCAGGCGGTGAAAAAGGCACAAAAACGCCGTCAACCGAGAAATTCCGTGAATCAGTCCCAGACAGATCGCTTACAACAGGCTTTAGGGCGTATTGTGGGGTCATTATCCATTGTTACCTGTCAAGAAGAAGAGTTAAGCGGGGCGATGTTGGCCTCTTGGATCTCTCAAGCGACGTTTAACCCTCCTGGGTTTACCGTAGCAGTGGCCAAGGAACGGGCGATCGAGTCTTTGTTACATCAAGGTAGTTACTTTGTTTTAAATATTCTCAAAGAAGGGGATCATCTGGGTTTGATGAAGCATTTTCTGAGGCCCTTTTCTCCTGGGCAAGATCGTTTTGACGGTTTGAAAACCCAGGTAGCTGATAATGGTTGTCCTATTTTAGAGGATGCTTTGGCTTATTTGGAGTGTAAAGTTGGCGATCGCATGGAATGTGGAGATCATTGGGTGATTTATGCGATCGTTACCAAAGGAGAAGTTTTACAGGATGGAGTAACCGCTATTCATCATCGCAAGTCAGGCAGTCATTATTAAACAAAGTGCGATTCGTTCTTAGGGAAATAGCCTCCAAAGGCTTATAAACTAAGGCTTCTAGCTCCCCAAGCTAGATGATAACTGTCCGATTGATGGAGGTGCAAGTCCTCCCACCGAAGGTTACGGTTGACTCAAAACCTGTCCACACCGAGTAGGCTCGGAATCCTACAGAGTGAAGCTGGAATCAAGACGCAATCAGACACCGACTGCTGGTGACACTGGCGTTACAGGAGTCCTCATGATGAAATAGAACCTAGAAAAGTGACTTAAACATAGGCAGGAAAGCAGAAAGAATAGTATCCCCCTGACCTCATCAGAGAATAAACCCATCAGCATTTTTTGTTGTGACTGATTTAACCAAGGGTTTCTGATAGTCAAAATGGTTCCATCTAAAGGGACAATCAATCATCGGACGGAACGAATAAAAACGATTCTAGAGTCCCAGGAAATAGTCGAGACCTGGGTAGGCTTGACGAGATGCGGAACTCTCTAGAGTCGGGTAGGACGAAGCGTAATTGCTTCGAGCCCAGATTCCGCACTTCAAAAAGTAGCATTAAATACTACAAGCCTGGGTTTAATAATTAAGTATAATTGCTTAAGCTCTTGAAGACAAAAAAGTGGGATAATTGCTTAAGTTGTTTCCTCTGTAAAAAAAGAGCGAAAAATGTCTTATTTAGAAGAAATACAAGTTAAAAATTTAGACCATTTAGGGATAGTAGCTGGTTTAATTGATGAAATAGGAATAGTCAAAATAATTAATAATAAATTAGGAATAGATGTTAGAGAAAAAATCTCAGCAGGTACAGTAGTTAAGTCTATTTTAATCAATGGACTAGGATTTGTTTCAAGACCTCTATATTTATTCAGTCAGTTTTTTCAAGATAAAGCCATTGAGAAATTGTTAGGAGAAAGAATTAAACCTGATTACCTTAATGATGATAAAATTGGGAGAGTAATGGATGAATTATATAAATATGGACTAAATGATATTTTTATTGAAGTAGTTTTAGAAGTAATTAAAAAAATTGAAATAGACCTTAAATACTCCCATTTAGATTCCACATCATTTCATTTAGATGGAGAATATAAAAGGGAAGAAGATAAAGAGAAACAGGAAGAAGAAAAAATTATTAAAGAAAGACCAATTTTTATTAAGAAAGGATATTCTCGGGATCATAGACCAGACTTAAAACAATGTGTCTTGGATTTAATAACAAGCCAAGATGGAGATATTCCATTATTTGTGAGAGTAGGAGATGGAAATGAATCTGATAAAGCTGTATTTGGAAAAGTTTTAGTAGAATTCAAAAAGCAAATAAAGTTTGATAGTATCATGGTTTGTGATAGTGCTTTATATGGTCAAGAAAATCTCCAACTAATCCAACATTTAAAATGGATAACGAGAGTTCCAATGACCATAAAAAAAGCAAAAGAATTAGTGCAAAATATAGAGGTGGAAGAAGTAAAAGATGAAGATAAAGAAAAAAGAAGTGACCTAAATTTAGAAAGTTATACCTGGAAAGAAGAAATTGTTACTTATGGTGGAATCAAGCAAACTTGGTTAATAGTCTTGAGTGAAAAAAGACAGAAAAGTGATTTGGAAAAACTAGAAAAACAACTTTCCCAAGAAGAGAAGAAATCCCAAAAATTTCTTAAAGAAATACAATCTGAAGAATTTGAACATCCTCAAGCTGCTCGATATAAATTAAAAGCTATTAATAAAAAATTGAGATTGTTGGAAATAAAAGAAGTTGAACTGACTGAAACTTACTCGAAAAAAAAGGAAAAGATTTATAAAATGATTAGTCTGATCATCAAAAAAGATGAAGAGATAAGTAGAAAGACTAAAGAAGCAGGAAAATTTATTTTAGCAACTAACTTAGTAGAGGAAAATAAATTAGAAGCTAGTGAAATTCTGATAACTTATAAAAACCAGCAATCTACGGAAAGAGGATTTCGATTTTTGAAAGATCCCTTATTTTTTACTGATAGTTTCTTCGTTGAAAAACCAGAAAGAATAGAAACAATGTTATTTTTAATGTCTTTGTGTTTGTTGATTTATAACTTGGGGCAAAGAGAATTAAGAAATTGTTTAAAAAGAGTCAAAAAAGGAATAAATAATCAAGTAGGGAAAGTAACATTGCGTCCGACTTTGAGGTGGATATTTCAATGTTTTCAAGGTATTCATTATGTGATTTTAAACGGAGTTAAACAAATTGTCAATTTAACAGAAGAAAGGCGTTTTATATTGAGTTTATTACCTGCATCTTGTCAAAGATATTATCTATAAATTGAATTGGATAAAGCAAAAATAATAAAAGAATAAGAGTCTAATGATATCAAATGAGAAGAGGAAACTCTCCTTCGTTTGTGCTGAGTCTTGCTAAGTTTTCAATGAGTATAAATCTTCTTAATTTGATTATTTTTCCTAAAAATTTAATGAAAAGAGAAATATTCTTGCCCAGGTATGATTTTCGGACTTTTTAAAACTATGTATTTTTTTATACTACATTTTGAAGTGCGGAATCTGGGTTAGAGAATGCCCGTTCAACAGGAGATTTAGGTTTAGCTTATCCCATTGAAATTGTCATCAAAAAATTACAGGAATGGGGAATATTGAAAGGAGTTCGGAATTAGGATTTAGGAGTTAGGAGTTAAAGTTTTGATAGGGAGACTGGGGGAAATTGATCAGATAAAATATGATCAGTAAAAGATATAGCAGGACAAAGATTAGTGAGGATATTTTTGTTTGTTTATCTGTCATTCCGAAGAACGAGGAATCTCCTAAACATCTGAGTTATATAGCAATCAGGAATTATTTATAAAAACTTCGAGACTTCGAGATCCCCCTTCAGTTCCCCCCTTTAGTTCCCCCCTTATTAAGGGGGGAACTAAAGGGGGGATAAGAATTCACTTAATTCTCACAACTGATAACTGATTGCTATAATATGTGTTGCTATTGTTTGTAGCTTTGATACTCTCTAATGATTATGAAAAAGAAAAAATTACTTTTATCCCGTTTATTTCCCTTCTTCATCAGTGTTTATCTATTAAATATGACAAGTTTAACTGCTAATGCTTGTCCCACAGGTAGACCAAGAGATATTAGTTATATTCGTCGAGATAATAACCGTTGTGAGGGAATATTAGATAGTCGACCTATTAGTAATAATTTTGAATTAGTTGCCTTTTCTAGCAGCAATCTTACTAATTATCCTGATACCCTAAAAATTAGAGTTCCTGGTACGGGAAGAGATAAACCAATTATTAGTATTCAATCTTATACAAAAAATTATCGATTGGATGAAGTAGAAGCAATATATAGGGATTCAGGATTTATATTTGATCTCAAAACAAATACTATTTTACAACGGGTTAAAATTCCTTTTAATAGTTTATTACCTTTGGCTTTTGTTGAAAAAAATTCTAGAAGGATTTATTATCCTGTAATTTTAGAACAACCATCAAACGCTTATAAATTTGTTATATATACGCGCAATCGCCGAACTTTTCCCAAAGTAGAAATTAGTCAAAACGGTAGAATTATTCCCAGTAATCTCCAACCGAGAAATATTCCCAAGCGAGGACAAATTACCTTTGATTGGCAACCTAGAAATAACCCGGCAGGAACCTATCAATTTTATTTAGAAGATGGTAATGGAAGATCCATAAGTTTTTCTTTTAAACATGATCTCAATTGGTTATAAATTATTCATTATTTTTTGATAAAATCTAAACGGTAGGGTGGGAAAATCAGAAATTTATCTTAACAACTCATCATCTATAAAATTTTGCCCACCTAAAAAAATGGTTGTTAATTGTACTTTTAAAAAAAGATTATAACTTCTAATTTTTGACTACTATTCTACCTCAAATTTATAAATTTGATGCTTCTATGGCTAATATATTTGACCGTTTTAAAGAAAAATTTGATAATTGGTATGGTTCCTTAACAACGATTAGAACCATAGATAAATTTTTTGCTATTTTTTTGTTAACTATTTGGATTATTATTCTTGTTAGTTATTTTATTCCAGGTAATTATATTTTTGAAGGAAACTTAATCATTGAATCTTTAAACTTTACCTATAATGGAAATGATGATAAACTTTTTTTACAAAAGATTGAAGCTATTAAATCTATTGATTTTCAAGGAAAATTAGAACAACCCATTGCTTTATCTGGGACTTTTTCCACTGATAATGATCCTGAGTTACAAAATAAGTTAGCTAACATCGATACATTAACCGTTGAATTACCTTTTCCTGAAAGTCGTTTTATTATTAATCAGAAAAATAATCTAGAAACAACACAAGTATCATTAATTGAACTACGAATTGAACCAGAAACAAATATTAATCAACTAAATTATAACAATACAAATAATAGTTTAGAATTTTGTTTGCATTCAATAAAACATAGTTCAGAATATTGTGAATTTCCTGAAAATATCGATAATTATGAGCTACCTGTTAACATAGGTCAATTAAGATTAGAATTAGGACAAGATACCCTAGAAATACAACTGGGACAAATTAATATTCCTGAACTCAATCTTAATCGCACAGAAGAAATAACTCTACAATTTACCCCTAATAATAATGACACAATAAATATAAATTTACTCTCCTCCCATCAATTATTTATTACCTTACCTAAAGAAAAAGATGAAAATAATGCAATAACCTGGTTTAGAAAAGATATTGATGTCAAAAATGTTCAATTTAGTCGCTATAAAACAACACAAATAGTTACAGATGAACTAAAAATATCAACCATTTTACAAGGAGAAATACGCTTGGGTAAAGAGAAAATAGAGCTAGAAAAAAATCAATTTTTAACAACCAAATCACCAGAAACAGCCATAAGAAAAATTAGATCCTTAACCATCACAAATGATCCGAAATTACCCCCAGGAATACAAACATTTATTACAGGAGAAACTAATAGTATTTCCGTAGGACTTTATCCTGATTTTCCCGTAGAAAGCATCCAACCTAACCTCTTATCGAAACATCTATCCTCAGAAGCAATCACAGCTATTATCACCTTCATAACTACCCTAACAGCAGTTTTCCTACCCCGTCTCTTCCCCTACTCACCCGACGACTGATAACTAAGCATTCCTGAGAATTAGGTGATTTCCAAGAAAAAGTTTTCCACCCATTCTCAGAATCTGTTTGTAGAACATCTCAAATAAGCGAAAAGGGAAAAATAAAAAGTTGTTCGCGGATACTTTCCGCGAACAAAAACCTCTTTTTTACATCCACTATTGACTGATTGTAATCCTAAACACACTATCCCAGTTCGTTTTTCATGTAATCCAAGTTGAACATTTTTTCTCCCCCCAACAAACACGATTTCGGTTTGTCTGGCACTTCCTCCACAATACTTGAGACACATTTCAGCTTGAAATGAACGACGCTCTGCTCCCGTCATTTTTGAGGCTGCTAAACGTAAATCATCGACCATCGACGGGGTTAAGGGATGATTTGTCTGTTTTAGCTTCAATTTACTCTCTCTAATCTTTTTACCTCTTCATTTTAATCTATTTCTTCTGTTTTTTCAGACAAGCCAATTATGAAATTTTAAAGTTGTGTACCAAGATCCGCTAACTCTCTGTTCCTTTTATTTCTTGAAAGCCTTTAGTCCAAGCGATTACCCCCTATGGGAAAAGCTTTCTCGGAAATTACCTTGGCCGAAAGTGTCCATGTAGGAGTCTGTTACTTCCCGACGGGTGGCGACTAACAACACTTGTATTTTTTCGATGCCATCTTCGTCTTCAAAGAAGCCCAATTTTTGATAGTCCAAATCGACTTCTTCTCTGGGATAGGGTAAATACAAGGCAGCTTCGTGGTTTAAAACCATATCTCGTAATTCTGCTTCGTCTAATTCCGCAGGAACGGGAATGATGCGGATAATGGCTTCTCGCATGGGAACAGCAGTGGCAATCTTTTTCGCTTTGATCTTATGTTCGGCAAAAAATTCCTGAATCAATTCTGCTAACCCTGGAGAATCGATAATTTTACCCTCTTCAAAAATGCCTTCAGGCACTTCCGTACTGCAAAATTTTGCTATTTTATAACCTTAACCTTGTTTGGCTAGTTTAGCTAGGTTCAGTCTCTCTGGTGTGATTTCTAAACCAACCCCATCCGACTTTCCTGCAAATAAACCGCCAATCTTATCTTGGATACGGCTTAACATATCTTTAACTAAATGAATCTTGATCGATGTGCTAATGGATAACCCTAGAAAGCAATGTTGATCGACATCACATTGTAGTGGCTACCGTTCTAATGTAACTCAATTTTTCCTAACGTCCCAGGTTGAACAAAATCGTTTCGCGCAGTCCCCATCTAATTTATTTTTGCTGAAAATATAGTCAAATCAATAAAAAGGTGTTATTTAAATCTATTCTACTGGGTAAACTTCTTTGACACGGAGAAAGTAAAGTGTGAGAAAGGACCGAAAAAATCGACTAATCCAACTCACCCTAAAGATCAAGAATTTTGGTTAAAGACTTCCCCTATTAGAAAAAATCTGTTAAGATTGTTTAAGAGTACAAGGGGCAAGCCAGTAACCCAAACATCATCTTTAGCTAAAAAGCTATACTGGAGGATTTGCTTGGTTTTTAGCCCCAGTGGAAGATAAGGGGTAAAACCAAATAATACATGGGCAACAAGCCAACTATTGCTATATCTCACCTCGGTTGTGAGAAGAATCGTATAGATTCAGAACATATGCTAGGCTTACTAGCAGCCAAAGGTTACGATATCGATGCTAATGAGGAGTTAGCCGACTATGTTATAGTCAACACTTGTAGCTTTATTCAAGAAGCCAGAGAAGAGTCAGTCCGCACTTTAGTTGAACTGGCCGAAGCCAATAAAAAGATCATCATATCTGGTTGCATGGCGCAACATTTCCAAGAGGAGTTATTGGAAGAGTTACCCGAAGCTGTTGCCTTAGTGGGAACAGGAGACTACCAAAAAATCGTAGAGGTTGTTCAACGGGTAGAAACAGGGGAAAGAGTTACAGAAGTTACTCAAAATCCTAGTTTTGTCGCTGACGAAACCACTCCCCGTTATCGTACCACCAACGAAGCAGTTGCCTACCTTAGAGTGGCAGAAGGATGTGATTATCGTTGTGCATTTTGTATTATCCCTTATTTGCGGGGTAATCAGCGATCGCGTTCTATAGAATCTATTGTTAGGGAAGCACAACAACTAGCAGAGCAAGGAGTACAGGAAATTATCCTCATCTCTCAAATTACAACAAACTACGGCTTAGACCTTTATGGAAAACCCAAACTAGCTGAACTCTTAAGAGCATTAGGACAAGTGGATGTTCCCTGGATTCGTATCCATTACGCCTATCCCACAGGACTAACCCAAACAGTCATCGATGCTATCAGAGAAACCCCAAATATATTACCCTATTTGGATTTACCTCTGCAACATTCCCACCCAAATATTTTAAAATCCATGAATCGTCCCTGGCAAGGGCAGGTGAACGATAATATTATCGACAAGCTAAAAAAAGCAATTCCTAATGCTATTTTTAGAACCACGTTTATAGTGGGATTTCCTGGAGAAACAGAGGAATATTTCGAGCATTTAATAAAATTTGTAAAACGACACGAATTCGATCATGTGGGTGTTTTTACCTTTTCTCCCGAAGAAGAGACCCCTGCTTATCAAATGCAGAATCAAGTTTTACCAGAAATTGCTCAAGAAAGACGCAACTATCTAATGGAAATACAACAACCTATTTCCGCTCAAAAAAATCAAAATTATGTTGGAAAAACAGTCGAGGTATTAATTGAACAAGAAAACCCTCAAACCCAAGAACATATTGGACGTTCAAGTAGATTTGCCCCCGAAGTTGATGGCGTTGTTTATGTTCAAGGAGAAGCCCCATTAAACTCGATCATTCCCGTCAAAATAACCCATGCTGATATTTACGATCTCTATGGAAAAGTTATCTAAACAGAAAACTAAAATTCTGTAGAAAAACCAGTGGTAACTAATAGTTACTTATGCTAACATAGGTAATAATAATAAGCAGTTTGAAAAGCCACTATAAAAAAATTTAGCTGCATCTGGCCGAATGTTTAAACCATAGTCAACTTAACCAAGAAAGCGACCTTATGACCATTTCCTTCGAGAACTTAGGACTATCCGACGCCCGTGTAAACAAGTTACAAAGACTGGGCTTTGAAAGTCCTACCGAGATTCAAGAAAAAGCAATACCCTTAATTTTAGAAAGCAACGATATCTTAGGACAATCCCAAACAGGAACGGGAAAAACTGCGGCCTATTCCTTACCTATTCTGGAACAAATTGATACCAAAAATCCTAATGTTCAGACATTAATACTAACCCCAACTCGTGAACTTGCTCAACAAGTTGCCGAGGCGTTAAAAGATTTTTCGACAGAACGTCGTCTATATATTTTAACGGTTTATGGGGGTCAATCCATTGAAAGACAAATCCGTAGTTTAGAACGAGGGGTACAGATTGTTGTCGGAACACCAGGACGAGTTATAGACTTATTAGAACGGAAAAAATTGGTTCTAGACTGTCTGCGTTGGGCGGTTCTCGATGAAGCAGACGAAATGTTAAGTATGGGCTTCATTGATGATGTAAAAACGATCCTGAGAAAAACCCCTGAAACTCGTAATACAGCTTGTTTCTCTGCCACCATGCCCCGAGAAATACGAGACTTAGTTAATCAGTTCCTCAAGTCTCCCGTCACCGTATCTGTAGAACGCAAGCAAGCCGCCCCTACACACATTGACCAGCATCTCTATTATGTTCCCAGGGGATGGTCAAAACGCAAAGCCCTACAACCGATCTTAGAGATGGAAGATCCAGAGTCGGCCATCATCTTTGTCCGTACTAAGCAAACTGCCTCAGAATTAACCACCAGGCTACAAGAAATCGGTCATAGTGTGGACGAATATCATGGTAACCTCTCCCAGTCCCAAAGAGAAAGATTAGTCTATCGCTTTCGGGACGGAAAAATTAAGTTAGTGGTAGCCACAGATATTGCGGCTCGGGGTTTAGATGTAGAAAATTTAAGTCACGTTATCAATTACGACTTACCCGATAATAGTGAAACCTATATCCACCGTATTGGTCGTACAGGACGTGCAGGAAAGACAGGGACAGCTATTTCCCTCATCGAACCGGTTGATCGCCGTATGGTAAGACAAATTGAGCGGAAACTGCGACAAAAATTAGAAACCTGCAAGATCCCCAGTCGTTCTCAAGTAGAAGCAAAACGCATCGAGAAACTGCAAAATGAGATTAAAGAATCTTTAGCAGGAGAACGCATGGCCTCATTTTTACCCTTGGTAAGGGAATTGAGTGATGAATACGATCCCCAAGCGATCGCAGCGGCTGCTTTACAGATGATCTACGATCAAGACTGTCCCGAGTGGATGAAAACCGATTGGGAAGTACCAGAGTCCGCCGTACCTAAACCCGTCATTAAACGCAAAGGAAAATATAATCCCAATAATTCTAAGCGTCATGGCAATTCTAACCGAGGTAATCGCAAGAAAGTTATTCATCCACAAACTCGTTAGAAATTAATAAAAACTCAACTCTTATAGCTCCTATCCCTTGGATAGGAGCTTTTTCAATACTGGTCGGTCGAGAATATCATCTCTCTAGATAAAACTTCTGTCAAAATTATACCCACCATAACAAGCTGGTGGGTTATTGCTGTAGAGCTAAAAGCAGATATTATCCTTGAGTTGTTGGAAAAGCAAGCGAGTGGCATAGAACGTTAAGCGCATAATAGCATCTTTCCCCTTAGCTTGCTTAGCGTCCTTGAAATTGTCCCATTTCTTCCCCAACTTTTTCCCTATCTCTGTATTTAACCGCTTAGGTGGTTTAGGACAAATACTGGATAGACACCATATATAATAATGTGACCGCATCATTTTTGAGTTAAACCACCGTATATTCTCTTTATCTCCTGATTGCTCAACTTGACGGGACAATCCTAAGTAGGATTGAAAATGTTGTAAACTGCGGTTGCGCTTTTGTCTCCCATTGTTCTTAGTTTCTATCCACTCAACCACAGGAAATCCATCTACTAAGAACTTCTCGAAAGGGTACACTTTCATTAATGTTAAAGCTTCCATTCCTATCCCCCACCGAAACCCCTTAAAAGCTTGTAGGTAGGGATTGGACTTTGGACAAAAAAAGTTTGTTAGCGTATATTTTACGCTAAACTAAAATTCCAAAATATCGGCTCTGTATCAGTCAATAAAATTGGCTGACAAATAGGGCTAATCTATAGATTCTGAGGAAAACTAAGGAGCTTTTAAGTTTTCAGTTGATTTTTTGCTCCCTTTCTTGATAACATCATGACGAGTTCGTGGGGCTTTTTTGTAACCTTTAATACGTCCGGAAGAAAAACCTCGACGTTTGGGAAATTTGGCGAAAGTAATCCACCAGATTTTTACAGAAACTTTCGTGACTAGCCACGACAATGTGTTTCAATGAAACTAACGGAAGAATCTCGAAGTTGATGTCCATGATAAAAGCATTGCCAATTAACCTCTCCAACCTACAGAAAACAGTACTCCAACAAATAGTGAGAGGGACAACAAACCCCTATCGCCTTGTTAGACGAGCCAAGCTAATCTTAGCCGCAGCATCAGGAGAGAGCAATAGTTCGATTAGTCGAAGATTAGAATTAGACCGGGTACAAGTGCGTCAGTGGCGATCGCGATGGTTTGAGGAGAGAGAAAAACTGAGTGCCGCCGAAGAACAACAGGTAACGGAGAAAGCATTAATGGTCTTGATCAAAGGAATTTTAAGCGATCGCCCAAGACCTGGAACAACAAAATCCTTTACGGTCGAACAAGTAGTCCAGATTGTAGAGATCGCTTGTGAAGAATGTGAAAAATCAGACAGACCAGTGAGCCATTGGACACCTTCAGAGTTGGCGGATGAAGCCATAAAAAGAGGAATTGTCGAAAAGATTTCCCCCCGTAGTGTGGGGCGTTTTTTAAAAAGAAGCGACATTACAACCACATCTCGTTCGTTACTGGTTAAATGCCAAAATTGATGATCCCTTAAAATTTAAAAAGCAAGTCAAATATATCTGTGAACTTCATCAAGAAGCTAAAACTTTGTTAGAACAAGGAATTCATTTAATTAGTACAGATGAAATGACAGGGATTCAAGCTCTTGAGAGATTATTTCCGAACAAAAGAATCAAGCCTAAACAAGTAGAAAAAATCGAATTTGAATATGAAAGACACGGAACTTTAAGCTTGATTGCGAACTGGGATGTGGCAAGAGGAAAAGTTGTTAGTCCCTCTATTGGACCGACAAGAACAGAACAAGATTTTTCTGAACATATCCAGAGAACGATTAAGATTGATGAAAAAGCAGAATGGATTTTTATTGTAGATAAACTCAACACTCATAAATCGGAAAGCTTAGTCAAATTAGTAGCAGAAAGCTGTGGAATTACTATTGATTTGGGGAGAAAAGGAAAGGAGGGGATTTTGCAATCTATGGACAGCAGAGCAGATTTTTTATCAGATGAATCTCATCGAATTCGCTTTGTTTATATTCCCAAACATACATCGTGGCTTAATCAAATTGAGTGTTGGTTTTCGATCTTAGTCAGGCGTTTACTCAAAAGAATTACTGTCCGTTCAACTGAAGAACTATCCCAAAAAATTCTCAATTTTATTGATTACTTTAATCAACATTTTGCTAAGCCGTTCGTTTGGAAATTTAAGGGCTTTAAAGATCATAAGTGACTGGTGGATTATTTTTGCTAAGCTACACTAGTTTGTTCCCTGCAACTTAGTGTAAACCCTGTTCTTAACCATAGGCTTTTATGGGTTTAGGTGTTAAAAATAAGGGGTTGAGGAATACATTGTCTAACCCCTTATTTAATAATTATAGTAGTTTTAAACTTATTCAAAACTAATAAACTATCAGTTTACATTGTTTATTTATCCTATTTTCATCAACCGAGACTACATAAGTTAAGGTTCTAGGTTTCAACGGTTGTTGAACCTTCAGAGAATGTGTAGGGGTTAACGGCCGTTAACCCCTACTTTGGGAAACTGGTCTTATATCTAAGAAATTAAACTCTTTTAAAGAAAAATGATGCAACTTAAACTATCAATTCAAGATAGCAAAAGAGTAAATCCTATAGCATTTTTAACTCTTATTATCGCTTTAATTTCCATCTCATTTTCTCCGATTTTTATTCGTATTAGTGAAATTGAACTAGGTGCAAATGGGACTGTTTTCAATCGGTTACTGATATTTTTTATTATTTTTGGCTTCGCTCAAACTATTAGACAGCGATTTAATTCTCCTGAAGATATATCAACAAAATCACCTTTAACTACTAAAGATTGGCTGCTTTTATTATTAGTAGGTATAATTTCAATTACCTCTTTAGGACTCTGGGCAATCTCTTTAGAATATACCAGTGTTGCTAACTCTATGTTATTGAATAATATGACTCCTATGTTTACCAGTATTGGGGCTTGGTTATGCTTTGGAAAACGCTTTGATAGTAAATTTATCTTAGGCATGATCTTGGCGTTATCAGGGGCAATTTTTCTTGGCTTAGAAGATTTACAAGGGACTGGCGGTCATTTGATTGGGGATTTTTATGCCCTATTATCGGCAGTTTTTTTGGGTATTTATTTTTTAATTGTTGAATAGTTAAGAAGCAGGTTTTCTGCTACAAATATTTTATTATGGCGGTGTGGAATTGGTAGTATTTTATTAGTTCCTTTTGTTTTACTAACAGAAGGACAGTTGTTTCCCATAACTTTGCAAACTTGGTTAGCAGTTATAGGATTGGGAATTATTTCTGAGGGTTTAGGACAAAGGTTATTAGCGGATTGTTTGGATAAATTTTCCTCTAGTTTTATTGCAATGTTTTTATTATTAGAACCCATTGTAAGTGCGATGTTAGCTTGGTTTATTTTTGCCGAAGCATTAAGTTCAATAACATGGATTGGTTTTGTTATTATTTTAACAGGTATTTATCTAGCACAATCGAGTAATGCGGCTGTTCATGAAGGATAATTATTAATCACTATTGATCAATTTGTAGGGTGGGTTAGGTAAGATTAGTTTCTCTCAAAGAACCATAATTAATCTGTTACGAAATAACCCACCAAATTTTTGATAGTTTATTGTTAAACCACTATAATTACCTTATTAATTATAGTCATTTTGAACACACTTAATGGTTCTTAAAATTGCGGCTGCGGTATAGTCCCGTTTTGCTGGTTCATTAGGAGCAAAATTAGTTCCCTCTTCATTAAGAGGGGAAGCAACACCACAATAGGCAGACATTTGTAGGGTTAACTGCTGATTGTACCCTGAAACATCGCTAAATTTAACCGCGCTTTTGTTGGCACTTAAAACAGTTTCTCTACCTAACTTCGCTTTGAGAAGTTCTGCCGAACGACGGAGAAAACCCAATAATTCTGCTCGAGTAATATAGTCAGTCGGGCGGAAATTTCCTGTTGCCGTTCCTTCGGGAATAATATTCCATTGCGCCCAGTTAATTTTAGTGGCACTCCAACGGGAAGCATCAACATCCAGAAAAGGCCGCACACGACGGGTGGGTTTTTCATTAATATTGACGGCAACCAAGGTCTGAAGTCCGTCTATAATCATAGAGATTGCTTGTTCTCTGGTTACAGTTTCTTGAGGACGAAAGGTTTTATCAGGAAACCCCGAAATAATTAGCATTTTAGCCGCTTGGTCAATTTCCGACTCATAGGGGTTCCCCTTGACATCTGTGAATTTTTGAGCAGAACTAACTGATGTTAAACCCATCCAAAAAGTTGCGGCCGTAGCTGCGATCGCTATTTTTTTTAACACTGTTTTACTCCTCCTATTTGTTTAAGTATATTTTGAAAATTTCATAGCTCACTGATAAGGTAGAATCCTTACTATGAGTTGATAGAATTCTCACAGACTTAAATGTTCCCATGAAAAGTGCCATTAAATATGCCTTCGTCCATGAGTGGTTAACCCCCAAAGCAAAAGGGGGTTCAGAATTGGTAGTCAAAGAGATTCTCAAGCATATTAAAGCCGATATCTATGCCTTAATTGACTTCGAGTCAAACAACCCCGAGAGTTATCTTTACGGGCGTACTATTGGTCACACATTCTTACAAAATTTTCCCTTCGCTCGTAATGGGGTACAAAAATATTTACCCCTTCTGCCCTTAGCTATGGAGCAGCTAGACTTAAGAGAGTATGATGTAATTCTTTCCTCTTCCCATGCAGTAGCCAAAGGAGTCTTAAGCAGTCCCCAACAACTCCATATATGTTACTGTCATACTCCCATGCGCTATGCTTGGGATCTCACCTTTGACTACCTCAATCATTCTCAGGCCGGAAAAGGAATACCAGGAATTTTCACCCGTTACCTATTGCATCGTCTCAGACAATGGGATGTGATTTCAGCCAACCGTGTTGATTATTTTATAGCCAACTCCCATCATACTGCCCGTCGCATTTGGCGTTGTTATCGACGGGAGGCAAAAGTAATTTATCCCCCTGTCAATGTGGAGAGATTTCCCTTTAGCTCAGAAAAACAAGACTTCTACCTGACGGTTTCTCGATTAGTTAGTTATAAAAAAATTGCTTTAATCGTGCGAGCTTTTAATCAATTAGGTTATCCTTTAGTTATTATTGGCGATGGGCCCGATCTGGCCAAAATTCGTCAAATGGCTCAAGGGAATATCAAAGTCATGGGAGCGCAGAACAATCAAGTGGTAGAGCAATATATGACTCAAGCCAAAGCATTCGTCTATGCTGCCTGTGAGGACTTTGGCATCGCCTTGGTGGAAGCCCAAGCCTGTGGAACGCCTGTTATTGCCTATGGAGGAGGAGGTGCCTTAGAAACCGTAATTGATATTCGTCAAGATCAAGATCAAGGGACAGGGATTTTCTTTTTCCCTCAAACCCATCAAGCTCTGGCAGAAACCGTTGAAACTTTCTCTAGGTTTCAGCATCAAATTAGACCAGAGAGTTGCCGTAACCAGGCGGCAAAATTTACTCCCAAAGTCTTTGAAACGTCCTATCTGGCGTTTTTGGAGCAGTGTTATCAGGACTTTACTAAAACAGTTCGATAACTCAATTTTCGATCAATCTGATCTTTATTGCTATGATTTATGTCATTGGGCTTTAAGATCATGATTAGTGTGGTGTGATGTGATGTGAAGGAGTAAGATGACTGCTAATAGCCAATTTATTGCTGTTAAGGCTATACAAGCTTTGACAAGAAGGGGCATACCGGCCTCAGTTTCCCGAGGAATGGATCGTAAGGCCGACTCGGGAGCAAGATTAAACGATCAAATCGTTAAGAGAACCTTTGATATTGTCTTTTCCCTGGCGGTGCTGATTGTATTTTCCCCTCTTTATTTCTTGTTGGGACTATTAATCGCCGTAAGTTCCCCCGGTCCAATTTTTTACTACCAAGAGAGGGCAGGGAAAAACTTTAAAAAGTTTAAATGTATCAAGTTCCGAACAATGGTGCAGAATGCCGATCAGGTTCTAGAAACTATGATGGCTAACTGTCCAGAAATGCGGGCTGAGTTTGAAGATAACTTTAAGCTCAGAGAAGATCCTCGTATTACTTGGATCGGTAAATTTCTGCGTCTAACCAGTTTAGACGAATTTCCCCAGTTTTGGAATGTTCTTAAAGGAGATATGAGTGTCGTCGGTCCTAGACCCTTAGTGCCTGAAGAATTGTGTAAGTATGGCAGTAAGATTGAAAAGGTACTGACAATTCGCCCTGGAATTACCGGATTATGGCAGGTTTCAGGACGTAATGATATTCCTTATCCTCAACGAGTACAAATTGATGTTTACTACGTCAACTACCATAATTGGTTGATGGATATCTGGATCATTGTCAAGACCATTGGAGTGATTCTTTTCCCGAAAAACAACGGTGCTTATTGAATATACACTACAATGAGTCTATAGCCTCACTAACAAGCTTTCTCTACTATAGAGGGAGCTTTATTTTTTTGCTGAAGTGGTTCCCGAAGCTTGTCATTGTGAAGTAAAGTCTGTTATCAAGACTCAAGCGGATTAAAAAACTTAATTAATTTTTTCTCATATTTTTAGGATAACTAACTCATGACCGAAACAAAACGCGCCCTGATCACTGGTATTACTGGACAAGATGGTTCTTATCTCAGCGAGTTGTTATTAGAAAAAGGTTACGAAGTTCATGGGATTATCCGTCGAACCTCAACCTTTAACACCGATCGCATCGATCATATGTACATTGATCCCCATCAAAACGACGCTCAGTTATTTCTCCACTACGGAGACTTAACCGATGGGACTACCCTGAGACGTATTTTAGAAGAAGTACAACCCTTTGAGATTTACAATTTAGGGGCCCAATCTCACGTTAGGGTTAGTTTTGACTCTCCAGAATATACCGTGGAATCTGTGGGTATGGGAACTCTCCGCATCTTAGAGGCGATCCGAGACTATCAACAACGAACTGGGATCGAAGTCCGTTTCTATCAAGCTGGCTCCTCAGAAATGTTTGGTAAGGTTCAAGATGTCCCCCAAAAGGAAACCACCCCTTTTTATCCCCGTAGTCCCTACGGCTGTGCTAAAGTATATGCCCATTGGCAAACCTTGAACTATCGTGAATCCTACGATTTATTTGCCTGTAACGGTATTCTCTTTAACCATGAGTCCCCCCGTCGTGGAGAAACCTTTGTGACTCGTAAAATCACCAGGGCGATCGCTCGCATTGTGGCTAAAACTCAGAAAAAACTCTATTTAGGAAACCTCGACTCAAAACGAGACTGGGGCTACGCCAAAGACTATGTCAGAGCAATGTGGTTGATGCTACAACAGAATGAAGCTGATGATTATGTTGTGGCCACAGGAGAAACCCATTCTGTGCGAGAATTCTTGAAAATTGCTTTTGAATACGTAAACTTGAACTGGGAAGATTACGTAGACTTTGATAAGCGTTATCTACGCCCGGCCGAAGTAGATTTATTAATCGGTGATCCCAACAAAGCAAAAACAAAATTAGGATGGGAACCCTCTGTCACCTTTGAGCAGTTAGTTCACCTCATGGTAGAAGCGGATCTGACTGCTTTAGGTCTCTCTTCTCCTAACGAAACATCTAATGACAAAGCGTTACTCTTCAAGGATAATGCTTATGTGCGTCAACCTATGAGTGTCATGGTGGACTAATTTCAGTGGTCAGTTGTTGATAAATTAGAGGTTAAGTTCACCCTTGACCACTAATTTATGAACAACTTTTAACTTCAGGGATCAAGGGAGTATCAAGACAATGCTAGATTTAACGGATAAAAGAATTTTAGTCACCGGTGGGGCTGGTTTTCTCGGTAAGCAGGTGGTTAACGAGTTGGTAACTGCCGGCGCACAACTAGAAAAAATTACCATTCCTCGATCCCGTGATTGTGATCTCAGGAAACTCGATCACTGTCAACGGGCAGTACAACAACAAGATCTTGTCGTTCATTTGGCTGCCCATGTGGGAGGGATCGGCTTAAATCAGGAAAAACCGGCTGAATTGTTCTACGATAATTTAATGATGGGCGCACAGCTAATTCATGCAGCCTACGAAGCTGGAGTGGAAAAGTTTACCTGTGTGGGAACCATTTGCGCCTATCCTAAGTTCACCCCTGTTCCTTTTAAGGAGGATGATATTTGGAATGGTTACCCAGAAGAGACCAATGCACCCTATGGTATCGCTAAAAAGGCTCTATTGGTTCAATTAGAGTCCTATCGTCAACAATATGGGTTTAATGGCGTTTATTTACTACCAGTTAATTTATATGGACCGGAGGATAATTTTAACCCCAACAGTTCCCACGTTATTCCTGCTTTAATTCGTAAGGTCTATGAAGCACAAAAAGAGGGAGAAAAAGAACTTCTTGTTTGGGGTGATGGTTCTCCAACTAGAGAGTTTTTATACTCTACCGATGCCGCACGGGGCATAGTTATGGCCACCCAATCATATAACGAATCTGAGCCAGTAAATTTAGGAACTAATGAAGAAGTCCCTATTAAATATTTGGCTGAGTTAATTTGTGAGTTAATGGGGTTTGATGGAAAAATTATTTGGCAAACTGATAAACCCAACGGTCAACCCCGTCGTTGTTTAGATACACAACGAGCTAAGGAAAAGTTTGGTTTTGTGGCTAAAATGGACTTTAAACAAGGGTTGAAAAATACCATTGACTGGTATCGACATCATCCAGGATAAACTTTTCACTAAACGCCTCCGACAGTTTAATCTTAACAGTCCCATGAAGCAGAACTCCCCTCCTGAAACCGTCACCATAATATTAAAAGGGGAGGTTTTAAACCTCCAATTAATCAATTGTTAACTCTTAATTGTTAATTCTTAATTAATAAGCTTTATGACTTCAGAAAAAAAACAAAATAACCAATTAAAATGGCGGTTAAATCCAGGTTATTTGATAGAAAGAGGCTCGGATTTAGAATCAACCTTAATATTCTTCGGTCGCTTTCTGGCTGATCGCAGTTCTCAAGATCCTCTACCAGAAAAAACCTTATTCAGTGAACAAGGAACTTTTGAATGGGGAGAGATACCTCCTTTAGAAAAAGTTATTAATTCTGAGGAAGATTGGCAGTTTATTCTGCAAAATCCCCAAATTTTTCGTAGTTCTTTATTTATTATTGAACCTTGGGATCATGTGGGAATCAATGAGCTTAGTGAAACCGTCAGAGCCTCTAAAAATATTGCCTTCATAGCACAAAAAATTGCTGATTGTGACTCCATTTTGTTTCCAGTTTGGCAGACAGGAACCCTGAACCTAGATTCAGTTATTCCTATTTTGTCAGCCAGTATGGCAGTAATTTTAGAAGGGGGAAATGCTTCAGTTCATAACCCAACTGAATGGACTTATCCCAACTGTTCAAGGGAAAATATGTTGACATTAGTTGAGCATCTTCTTTTGTCACGATCTCCCCAAAGTGCGCCTGTTATTATGATTTGTGTTAGTCATCAACTAGCAGCAGAAAGCAATATTCGACTACTACAAAATGCAGTTAACGATGTTATAAACACAGAAAAAAATTCTCGTGATGAAGACGATGAAGCCTTGCTCTGTCTCAAAGCAATTTGCGAAAAAATTCGCTCTGTTGGAGAAAATATTAAGATAGAAAAACGAGATGGTCGCATTGTTGCTCAAGGGTGGAACGATATCAATTTTTCGGTTGTTCTTAATGAAGATAAAGAAATTGCTGAACGTCATTTACTACCCTATAAAACCCCCAAGGCTAAAAATTCAATGATTCCTATTGAATTACTCGAAGCACATCAGGTAATGGCTCATGAATATGAGGGCATTATTGATCGGATGATTTTAGAACATGGCCGAGATGTGGCTATTTCTATGTTTCATTACGATGAAGTGAACGAAGAGTCAATTCTCTTTGCTAACTGGGCTTATATGGCTCTCCATAATGCCATCGTTCCTCATCGCTATATTATTGCAGGTAGCCATCTTTCTTGGTTATTACAATTACCCTATTCTGTGAAAATCTTGGCTTCCACTGAAGCTAATGGGGAAATTTTAACGGAATGTTCTTGTACTTGTATCAACTACAAAGATTTTGAAACTAATAAAATTCGCCGTTCTTTTACTTGTCAGTTTCATCCAGAACTTTTAAATGACCTCCGAGAAATTGGCAAACGCCCTGAACCTTCCTACTCAGAACTTAAAGAAAGCGATGGTATTAGATTATTGATTAGATTGCTTTATCATGGAATGCAAGAATAGAGGATACTAAATTATTATGCTCAACCCAATTAGAGAAAGAAAACTAAGTCATTTATTTCACATTTTAGATCGCAATCACGACGGGGTACTGAGTCGACAAGATTTTGAACAGGTTATTGAGGAGATTACTAATATTAGACAATGGAAATGGGGAACATCTGAATACGAAGAACTCCATTTTTTTTGGATGGGTTTTTGTAATCGTTTGGAAGTTTGGGCTGATCGCAATGGTGATGGCAAAGTTACAGAAAGTGAATGGTTATGGTATCTAGAACAAATGTTAGATCGTTTTTCAGCTTCCTATATCCAACAAGCTTTTATTAATATTAGCTTAAAAGTCATGGATTTTTCCCGAGATGATCGGGTAAGTCTCGATGAGTTTAAACAATTTTATCAAATCTATGAAATTGACCCCCAAGAAGCTGCTCAGGCTTTTGTACACTTAGACTTAAATCAAGATGGCTATTTGACAAAAGATGAATTAACCAGTCTATTTCAGGAATTTTTTTACAGCGAAAATCCTCAGTCTCCTGGGAATTGGTTATGGGGAAATATCGATGGATAACCAAAATCCAACTCATCTTGTAAAATTAAGTTAAGAACATTAACTTAATTTTTTATTTTGTGTTATGGAACAAACATCTTTAAACTTAGTAGCGATCGCAGTTTTTGTCATGACTTTATCGGCGTTACTGAGTCCTGTCTTAAATATATCTCCTTTCATTCCTGCGGCCACCACCTTCGCTGTTTTAGGACTAGCTACCGTTGATAGTTTCAGTTGGGGAGGAAAAGGGTTAACCTTATTTTTGGACTTATTCACTTCTTCGGAGGAACGTAAACGCATTATCCATCATGAAGCAGGGCATTTTTTAGCTGCTTACTGTTTAGGTGTTCCCATCACCGGTTATAGCTTAACTGCTTGGGAAACCTTTAGACAAGGGGAAAAAGCAGGAATAGGAGGGGTACAATTTGATTTTAGCCTCTTATCCGATCAAGAAAAAGTAAGTAGAAATCCCTTAATTGTGGAGCGGACTTTTACTGTTTTAATGGCTGGTATTGCCGCCGAGAAAGTCATCTACAATAATGTTGAAGGAGGAGAAGAAGATAAACAAAATTTACGAGAACTACTCAAAATTTTAGGACTTCGTGCTGAGCTTTACCAACAAAAAGAAAATTGGGCATTGTTACAAGCCAAAAATTTACTCATTCGTCATCAAACTGCCTATGAAGGGTTAGTGAAATTGATGGAAAGACGGGCATCGGTAGAAGAATGTCAACAACTAATTCAAGAAAAAATGAACTGAACTATAGCAACCAGTAATTATATCTAGGAAGTTAACATATATAGCAATGACAATCATGATTCATGAGATATGATTTTTGTTTATCTGTTATCTGTTCTCTGTTTGCTGTTTCCTTGTCCTCAAAGTTAATTCTCACAACTGATTACTGATTACTATATTAAGCCATAATGGTAGTAGCTCCCTACAAGTATATCTTTGTAGGGAGCTAAGACTGTATTTGATCTCTAATCTCGATTTCCGAAGTCGTGCTTAAATATTCTTAAACTCTAGGTGAACACTTTGAGAAAATTTTGGGAATACTAACTATAGTTACCAAAAAAACAGCAGAACATGAAAGCCAGGTCATTTTAAGACTTGGATGAAAAGCCACCTAACCATGAATGTCATCAATTTACCCTACTAAAAATTATTATGAGTAATTGGAAACCTGGAACAAGATTACAAAATGGTCGTTATGAAATTCATAAAGTTTTAGGATATGGTGGCTCAGGAATTACCTATCGTGCCAAAGAACATCCTTATGGACATCCAGTTGCGCTCAAGACCCTCAATGCCACTATTCAAAATAAACCTGATTTTAATAAACATCAAGAACAGTTTATCCAAGAAGCGTTTTGTCTAGCAAAATGTAATCATAACCATGTTATTAAAGTTCATAACGTCTGTCAAGAAGGACACATTTGGTGTATGGTTATGGACTATATCGCAGGAGGAAACCTTAAACAATATGTTAATTATAAACATGGTATTTCCCAAGACGAAGCAATAAAATATATTCAACAAATAGGTTCAGCTTTAACCTATATTCATGAACAAGGATTTATTCATAGAGACGTTAAACCTAGTAATATTATGCTTCGTAAAAAGGATATGCAAGCTATTTTAATTGACTTTGGTTTAGCTAGAGAATTTGTACAAGATAAAACCCAAATTCACACCAATTATAGGACAGAATCTTTTGCTCCTTTAGAACAATATGAATTAACAGCTAAACGGGGATCTTATACCGATGTTTATGCTTTAGCTGCAACTTTATACTATGTTCTCACCTTAAAGTTGCCCTTCCCTGCCCCTTTTCGTCAACAAGGAGCTAATCTTATTCCTCCAAAACAGCATAATCCTCATATCAGTGATACTGTTAATCTTGCTATTCTTAAAGGGATGGAATTGCGGTCAAAAAAGAGACCGCAATTGATCCAAGAATGGCTAAAATTATTACCAAAAAAAAAGCCAAAAGTAGTCGAAGATGTAATTGGAGACAAGCTCGGAAAATCATACTCGATCCTGCCAAAAAGGAGCAATTACCCACGGCAAAAGTTTCTCAAAATTCCGTAAAAAAAGCCCCAAAAACATCTATTATTCAATCCAGAAAACAAACAATAAAACCTCAAGAAAGTTCACAGATAGTGGCTATTTACAACTCAGAAGATGATTGTATAAAATTAAGAGAATTACTAATGCTAGGTAAGTTAAAAGAAGCAGATCAAAAAACAGCACAAATCATCTTAAAATTAACCAACCGAGAAAAACAAGGATGCTTATATCAAGAGCATCTTGCAGATTTACCTTGTCATCAATTGAAAATTATTAATCAAATTTGGTATGAAGCTAGTAATGGATATTTTGGCTTTTCAGTGCAGAAAAAACTCTATCAAGATTTAGGAGGAAAGCATTATTATGACCCTAAAATCTGGTGTGCTTTTGGGGAAAAAGTGGGTTGGAGAAAAAACGATAACTGGCTATCTTACACAGACCTTAATTTTAATCTTTGGGCCCCTCAAGGTCATTTACCCATGCTAGGAATGCAGTTTTGGGGGTTGAGAGGATGGTTAACCCTATTGATTAATAGATTGAACAGTTGTCAAATTTAGCTCAAAAATAACTGATTAGTCGTTCTATTTTGAATCAAGGGACAATGTTTGGTAAAATAGAAAACAATCAGTAAAAGAAACTAAAAGAAAATGAACTTGTTATTAGCAACCTCCGGACAATTCCCCACCTATTTTGTCATCGTCTATGTTGTAGGTTTCATCGCTGCTGTCACCATTGGCTCTATTGCTTGGTATAATTCAAAACGTCCTGCCGGCTGGGAAAATGCACAAAAGCCCGATTACATCCCCGATGTAGAATCAGAGGAACCTGCGGATAGTAATTCATAGATTAGCGGCTCAAACTTTCTTGAAAAAATATTGAATAATCCTTGAATTATTATCGTGAAGTCTACAAAAATAGATCAGTTATTACAAGACTTGAAAAAAACGGATGAAGTAGCCCGGCAAAGGGCTACCTCTCAATTGTGGCAACTATGGTTTACACAGAAAGGAGAAATTGGCCGAGAATTGTTGCGGCGATCTCAATCTTTTCTAGACAAGGGAAATTTCCAAAAAGCTGAAGAGTTACTAACAGAAGCGATCAAAAATTATCCTGATTTTGCTGAAGCTTGGAATCGAAGGGCTGTACTTTATTTCTCCCTGGAAAGGTATGAACAAGCGAAAAAAGACTGTGAACAGGTGATCCAATTGATACCGTATCATTTTGGGGCTTTACACGGTTTAGGGTTGTGTTTACTAGCCTTGGGAAATTACCAAGATGCGATCGCAGCCTTTCGTCAAGCGTTAGAGGTACAACCCTATGCTTTAATCAATCAAAAATTGATTTTGGAATGTACGGCACTGCTTTAAGGTTTTTCTGCTTCAGGGGGATAATAAAGCTCCTTGTACAATAGCCAACCTGTTTGCTGCTGTACATAAGCATGGGTACTAAGTCCCAGCTTTCGAGCCGTTTGGGCAACTTCACGATAGTTCATTCCTAGATATTCGCATAACTCTCGTTGACGTAATCCGTGGGAGGGATGATTAGATTGAGTCATCAGAAAATTTGGGTAGAAACCCCGTCGTTCTACGACGGCTTTGTATTAGAATGTAAATGGCCAAGTACCCACCCGAGACGATGGATTCAGAAAGCCTAACGAGCGAAGTCCAGTTAGACTGGCTGCGCAGAAAAATCGGTAGACCGGGAAAAGAGGATAGGGCAATGGGTATAAGCATCCCTAGAATCAAAAAACATAAGAACTCTCGTGTTTGAGATTTCAACACATAAAAATCGCAGGGCTTGCGGGGATAGTCTGTGGAGCGAACGTAAGGCCATAAAACTCCTTGTGGGTAGAGGCAGTTGCATTGAAGCAGAAACCTAAATCGTGAGGTTTAGGAATCACCGCCGTTTTACGGCGCGTGAGGATGTCAATTGATCAAGTTTTTCTGGAGCGTTGCTGCAAAATTGGAAAGAATCTGTAATCCATTATCCGATGATTTTTCCGGGTGAAATTGTACCGCCATCAGATTATCACGGGCGATCGCTGCTGTAACTGTTTGGCTCCCATGAGTCACAACAGCAGCATTAATCTCAGCATCAACGGGATCGACATAATAGGAATGCACAAAATAGACATAGGGATCGGGGGTTAACCCTTGCCATAAAGATAAATTTGCTTGAGCCAATTGTAACTGATTCCAACCCATGTGGGGTATGGTTAAATTAGGCTCGGATTTGAAACGACGTACCATCCCTTTGATAATGCCTAACCCTGGTTCTTTCCCTTCTTCTGAACCATCAAAAAGAATCTGTAAACCCAAACAAATACCTAAGAATGGCTTACCTTCAGCGATCGCCTTTTTGATAGGTTCCTCTAAATTACGCGATCGTAAATTTTGCACCGCCGGATCGAACGAACCCACTCCGGGCAGAACAATGGCCTCAGCTTCTGCAATATCTTGGGGAGAATTGGTTATTTTTGGCTGAATTCCTGCTTTTTCTAGCCCCTTACAAGCGGAGTGCAGATTACCCATGTCATAGTCAATAACAGCCAGAAAGCCCATAAATATTCCTTGTGATTAATCTTTCCTATCTACCATCATAACCTGATTGAGTTCTGCTTCATGAAACCTAGACAAACCTAGACAGGCTTGATGTTCAATTCCTGCTTCAACCAAGGGAGACGGCTCCTTCTTGTCCACAGACGTTCACCCTTCGACTTCTAGAGACTTCGCTCAGGACAAGTCGCTCTGGGTTTACCGATAAGCCATCGGCATTGTTTGTCCAATTTTCGAGATTAATTGACGCATTTAAGTCCCTATCCATAACTTGACCACAATTTTGACAGTGATAAACCCTTTCACATAAGGGCATATCTTGTATATTTCCACACACGGAACAAGTTTTTGAACTGGGAAACCACCTATCTACTATAGTTAGCAAAAAACCAAAACATTCTTGTTTATAACTCAATAATTCTCGAAAACGATATAATCCTAAATTAAATAAGGCATCAGATAATTTGTGGTTAGCCATCATGCCTTTAACGTTTAAGTCCTCTACGAGAATATGTTGATAAGTTTTAGCTAATAATGTGGTGGTTTTTTGCAGAAAATCTTCTCGAATGTTGCTTATTCTTTTATGCTTTTTTCTTAGTTTCTGGTAATATTTAACCGCATTTTTAGATGCTTCTATTCCAGAACGACGGTTGGTGAGCATCCTTATTCCTGTTTCTCCACTGTATCTTTCCTAGCTTGGTTTTCGCTTTTTTTATGGAAGATGGAGATTCAAAGGTGTTTCCGTCACTAAGAGTAGCAAAAGTTTTTATTCCTAAATCAATTCCTACTTTTTTATAGCTGTGTTTCATCTCAGGTATATAAGATGCTGAAACAGCAAAACTTACATACCATTTCCCTGCTTCTCTCGAGATAGTAAAGGTTTGAGAAACACAGTTATAAGGGATGCTTTCTTTTAAGGAGAAAGTTCCCAAGGTAGGAATTTTTATCTTTTTTCCCTCCTGGACTAATACCTTGCCATGAGAACTATCTACTGTAAAACTACAGTTATGTTTCTTCTTTTTAAAACGAAGTAAGTCTGCTTTTATTTTAGGCTCTCTCCAACGAGAAAATGCTTTTTTCAAGTCTCTAAACGCATTCTGATAGATGCGAGATGAATATTTATTTGTCCATAAATATTCTGTCTGCTTTTTAGTAATGTTTGTAAAGACTTTCTTGATAGCATCTAACCGTTTTGAGTCACTGCCACAAATTTCGGGAATATCCCAGGTGGATTTTAGTAAAGATAGTCCATGATTGTACACAAAGCGAGAGAAGCCAGCACAGCCAGCAAAAAAGCTCTTTTCTTGATTATTTAGCTTTAATTCCCTTTTGATTGCGTACATATATGAATAGTGTTTATCTTATATTTTATTATATCTGAATAAATGCTCTATTGAATTGACAATTTTCGTGGAGCGGACGAGATATCCTAGACATTATGTACAGGTATGTCTAGGATTGTACAGGTTTTTGTCTTCTAGAAGAAACTCACAGCTTTTTAGGTTTGGGTTGTAACGAAACGCCTAATTTCATCTGTTTTGAAACCAATAGCCATCGGTCGTCTAATTTGAGGCAATACTTCTACATCATATAATTCTTCTACTACTCCTTCAATACGTAAGGAATGGACAATATCTCCTGTTCTTAAATCAATAATGAGTAATCCACAACGAGGATTGGCTTTTTTCTCTTTTAAACGTTCGTCTAAAGGCAACCCATGAAAGGTTTTATTGTGTCTAGGTTCAGATATTCCCACCACAGCGAAATCGTTGTACAAGGAAAATCCTCGTAAATAACCAGGACAAAAAGTAACGGGGTTAAATTTACCTGTTTCTTTTTCAATAAATCCTAATTCACCAGTTCCTGAGTTTAAAATCCATAATTTTTCTTGATACCATCGAGGAGAATGAGGCATAGATAATCCTTCTGCAATGATTTCATTATTGGTAATATCCATGACACAACCCCCGTTAATACGATGTTCTCGCCACCCGTCAGCAACATCAGATTGGCTTACCATTGTTACAGAATAAGGTTTTCCCTCTCTCATAGCTAAACCGTTAAGATGACAGCGATCTTCGGCCGCTAATTTAGAGATAAAAGGGGGTTTCCAAAGGGGTTTAAAACTATGGGTTTCGCTCACTGTTGCTAAACAACTAAAGAGGGTATTAATAAAGACCGGTTTTTTATTGTTCTGAGCTACTCTAATATCATGAATATCAAGATTCCCTGTTACGTATGATAATTGGGGTAGATAAATAGCATCATAGTTGTTGTAAATTTGTCCTTTTTCTAAGGTATTTTCAAATCGCCATAGTTGATAGAGGGTACTAACATATAAACTATTGTCGTCAAGACATAAACCCATACAACGATCTAGGATTCGTTCAAAGACTGATAGTTTTCCATCCGGTTGTAATCCAATAAAAAATATTTTTCCTGCTTGATAAGTGGTAAAAACAAGGCTTACTTTTTGCTCATATAACCAGGATGTAAATTGACGGGAGGCTGTAATTTCTAGATTTGGTTTTGCTTGATTCATTGTGGTTAAAATCTTTGATGAGCGATGGGGTTAGGGTTACTAACTGTAAGTAGTAATCTATGATAATTTAGTATTATCTATGATTTTCTGCTCTAATCCTCTGACTAGCTCCCTTAATACATCACTTTGGGTGCGCTCCTCTTGCTGGCAAAACCTTTTTAGTATTAAATGTTCTTTCTTAGAAACGTTGACATTTAGTCTAGTGCAGCTTAGCAAAAATAATCCACCAGTCACTTATGATCTTTAAAGCCCTTAAATTTCCAAACGAACGGCTTAGCAAAATGTTGATTAAAGTAATCAATAAAATTGGGAATTTTTTGGGATAGTTCTTCAGTTGAACGGACAGTAATTCTTTTGAGTAAACGCCTGACTAAGATCGAAAACCAACACTCAATTTGATTAAGCCACGATGTATGTTTGGGAATATAAACAAAGCGAATTCGATGAGATTCATCTGAAAAAAATCTGCTCTGCTGTCCATAGATTGCAAAATCCCCTCCTTTCCTTTTCTCCCCAAATCAATAGTAATTCCACAGCTTTCTGCTACTAATTTGACTAAGCTTTCCGATTTATGAGTGTTGAGTTTATCTACAATAAAAATCCATTCTGCTTTTTCATCAATCTTAATCGTTCTCTGGATATGTTCAGAAAAATCTTGTTCTGTTCTTGTCGGTCCAATAGAGGGACTAACAACTTTTCCTCTTGCCACATCCCAGTTCGCAATCAAGCTTAAAGTTCCGTGTCTTTCATATTCAAATTCGATTTTTTCTACTTGTTTAGGCTTGATTCTTTTGTTCGGAAATAATCTCTCAAGAGCTTGAATCCCTGTCATTTCATCTGTACTAATTAAATGAATTCCTTGTTCTAACAAAGTTTTAGCTTCTTGATGAAGTTCACAGATATATTTGACTTGCTTTTTAAATTTTAAGGGATCATCAATTTTGGCATTTAACCAGTAACGAACGAGATGTGGTTGTAATGTCGCTTCTTTTTAAAAAACGCCCCACACTACGGGGGGAAATCTTTTCGACAATTCCTCTTTTTATGGCTTCATCCGCCAACTCTGAAGGTGTCCAATGGCTCACTGGTCTGTCTGATTTTTCACATTCTTCACAAGCGATCGCTACAATCTGGACTACTTGTTCGACCGTAAAGGATTTTGTTGTTCCAGGTCTTGGGCGATCGCTTAAAATTCCTTTGATCAAGACCATTAATGCTTTCTCCGTTACCTGTTGTTCTTCGGCGGCACTCAGTTTTTCTCTCTCCTCAAACCATCGCGATCGCCACTGACGCACTTGTACTCGGTCTAATTCTAATCTTCGACTAATCGAACTATTGCTCTCTCCTGATGCTGCGGCTAAGATTAGCTTGGCTCGTCTAACAAGGCGATAGAGGTTTGTTGTCCCTCTCACTATTTGTTGGAGTACTGTTTTCTGTAGGTTGGAGAGGTTAATTGGCAATGCTTTTATCATGGACATCAACTTCGAGATTCTTCCGTTAGTTTCATTGAAACACATTGTCGTGGCTAGTCACGAAAGTTTCTGTAAAAATCTGGTGGATTACTTTCGCCAAGCTGCACTAGGGACAATAACACCCTTGCTAGTAGCAACCTCAGATAAGTGATTATCCAATGAAGCATTAAAAGCTTTGTTTTCACTTTCTTGTAATTTAGATGTCAATTCTTCCATTTGAGCTTTGAGGATTGACATCTCATCGGTTGGCTTATTATCTTTCTTTGGTTCTTCTTTCTGAGGAGGAGGCTCGGTGATAGCTGCTTCAATGGGGGCTAAAGAACCATCGACATATTCTTTCACTGAGGACTGTAAATCAGTGAGGAGTGGTTTAATTGCTGATAATACTTCTTTTAGAAACCCTTCTTTATCGAATTCCATATATAGAAAAATGCCTTAGTAGTGTAATTTCACTAAGGCAATTGTCCTAATTTAGTAAGGTCTTTATAATAATGATAAGTAAATTTAATTAATAATATATTGATACTGTGTGAGATATCGGTTACTATATAAGAGTAGTCAATCACAAAGAGGTCAAACACCATGTCCTCTTTGGGTTTTGTCAACCAACAAAAAATAGGGAGGAACAGCCAAGCTGCTCTCCCTAACTACAAATGTATCTATTTCCATTATGCTACAAAACAAAGATTTTCAACCCACTCAAGGGTTGCAACCATATGCTATGTGCGCTGATTGTCCGATGTTCTCTGACTTCCAGGACTCACGCAATCGAGGGTGGTGCAGTGCGTTTGAAAAACTGGCAAGGACTCACCATCCCCGTACCAATAGCTGCGAATTTGCCATCAAGGAGTACGAAGAACAGAACTCTATTGAAGTGGCTGTAACTCTGTGTAGCCACGAGTTAGACATTGATGACGATGGGGCTATTTTTCCCAAGGAAGAAAGGATTATTTCCTTGTTTGTAGAGGAAATTACCAAAAAAGCAGTCTATGAAGCTTTTGAAGCACATCAACACGATTTTCCTGGATTCTATATCCTTGCTTATCATCGCTGTTATCCTGATGCCGAATTCTAGGCAATGAAAAAATCGAACCCCCCCTACCACTGGGGGAATTGTAAATCAAGGGGGAATTGAAACTCTGTAACCCAATCAGCGTAAGGGATACAGAGATTTTTTTACTTAGAAGTGGACACGCTGTAACCCGCATTCTCTCGTGTCCACTTCTCAAGGATATCAAGCCCCTTACTATATAGTAGCCCCAAGAGAAGTGGACACACAGTTATAAATTTTCTCTGTAATTGGTTATGTGTACACTATATATCACTGAAACTGTCTCAAACACTGATGATATATACGTTACACCGTGTCCACTTCTTTTCATCGTGCTATATAGTAAGGGGCTTCATATCAAGTAGAAGTGGACACGGTGTTATTGGATATTTGCCCTTGTGTATTGACATTTATGATTTATATGTATAAGACCAAGATTAACGGTGTCACTTGTGAACTAAGAGAACCTATTATCAAAGACCTTCTATTTATCGGTGATAAGATTGATACTCTAGGTAAATCAAGGGTCTCCGATATTCAATCAGCATTGTTGCTATTTTCTTGTCTCTGTGTTAAATGGGGCAACAAAGATGGTACCACCATTGAGGAGTTAGAAGCGTTGCCCCTTAATGCTTTTAAGGAGTGTCACTAGTTAGAGATAATGTTTAATTTTGATGCTTCATTACATAAATCACAGTTAGAAGTGTTTAATGACCCTCAGAAATTTCAAGTTTTAGTTTGTGGTCGGAGGTTTGGTAAATCACATTTACAGGTTACAAAGCACGTTATCGATTGTTTAATGTTCCCTAAGCTAATGCCTGGATACAACGTTAAACAACAAACTATGGAAACGGCTGTACTTGTAGGTATGCCAACCTTGAAACAAGCCCGTAAGATTTTATGGAAACCACTGGTTAAAACACTGGAAAATTGCCCTTATGTTGACAAAATATCTCGTAGCGATTATACTATAAGGTTTAAAGGTAATAGACCCGATATCATACTCGCAGGCCTTAATGACAATGCTGGGGATAGAGCAAGGGGCCTTAAACTATGGCGTGTGTGCATCGATGAAGTTCAAGACGTAAGGCCTTCAGTTATTGACGCTGTAATCATACCTGCAATGGCTGACACACCCCACTCAAGAGCTTTATTTACTGGTACTCCCAAAGGTAAAAATAATCATCTATACAACCTATTTACAATGGAAAGGGATAATGATGATTGGAAGTCTTATAACTTCCCCACATGGACTAATCCTTTGATATCAAAGGATGAAGTAGAGAGAGCAAGAAAACGACTATCACCTCGTTTATTTTCCCAAGAGTTTGAAGCACAGTGGAAAGAATCCCCCGTTAAACTGCGTTGTAACGGGGGAGTATGTCAATTCTTGTAGCCTCTATCGCTGGAAAAAATGACAATGAGATTGAGGTATCAGGGCTTAATGAATTTGACCTTGATATAGTAACATCTACCTTGGAGAATGCAGAGAAAGTTACTAAGGTAGATAAAAACTTGACGGAAACTGCTAAGAAACTATACTGGAAGTCAGTAGCTAAAACTATAATTCCTGATTTATCCAATGAAGATGAGGAAACTATTAACATAGAGTACGAGTTTTTCTCATTTTCTGACGCTCTCGAAAAGCCCTCTGCTTCTCAGAATTCCAACGATGACCCTCAACAGTCTTCTTAGGATAACAATGACTGCAACAACCTATATATTTGGTACCCGTCTCAATGCAAGTAACTTCTCTGAGGCGGTTTTTACTACTCTTCATTACAGCGTCACAAAATGAGCAAGTAGGCAATTCAATCCCATCTTTTAATCGTTCTCTATAAGCTCTAGTATATTCCTTGCTAGTTTTCATAGTAAATATCTCCAATGTAATTTAGTCTATGTAACTATTATATCACAGTACATCAAAAGTGGCATCAACCCCGATGATATATACGTTACACCGTGTCCACTTCTATTCATCGTGCTATATAGTAAGGGGTTTTATATCAAGTAGAAGTGGACACGGTGTTATTGGATATTTGCCCTTGTGTATTGACTTCATAGCACTTATATGTTAATTGCCGACATCAAGGTAAAATTATTTTTCCCCGTAGATGAGGGAACCCTTGAAGCATTAGATATACCTATTGATTACTTCCTGATTGAGTACCCTGACTTATCACCAACTAAGGAGTATTATCACTTATTCAAGTCAATTAACAACACGGTAACTTATATCAAAGAATTCTCTTTAATCAAGGAGTTTAAAACGAAAGAAGAAGGTAGATACTGGTTACGATTGTTTTTTGATACTTTATCTCTCTTAGACGTACTTTATAGCGAGTTCTTTATATCTTACACCGAATAATATGGTAGAATGTTTAATTACTGGAAAATTTGATGATAGTGGGTCTTTTCCCATTGATGGAAAAGTAGTGGTGACACTAGATGCACCTTTGATTGCTACAGACATGACTGTCCATCTCCCTATCCCCCAAGAATATCCATTTACTAATGGTGAGTTTTCATTTACCCTAGAATCCTCAGACACACAGCAGATAACTTATTTCTTTGAAGTCTATAATCAGTTAGACGACTTATCTTACCCTGTTGAGGCTATCTATAGTTTTCATTCAGTAGTGCCTGTACTGACTGAGGTTAATTTCAGGGATTTAATACCCTCTCAGATTTCTACTGACCAGTTACCCTCAAACATTCGCCGTCTTCTACAACTCATTGCGTTTGACCCCAACTATAATAACCTTTTAAGATGGGGTAGACCTGCTGGTTTCTATTCTCCCTCTACTCCTTATGTTTACGGTGATATTGTAACTTATGACGGTAGTAGCTACCTTTGCATCAACGAAAATGGTGCTTTAGGCGATAATCCTTCGATTGTTGAGAATGAATACTGGCAGCCATTAGGAATTCGTGGTGAGCCGGGTACTGGTACAGGTGGTAATGACACACCGTTTTCTTTTGCAGCGTGGACATCACAAACCGATGCACCCACTAGGAATACCTTGTCTAATGCTCTCATTGACCGTAATGACCCTAGAGTTGTTGACCTCAGTGATGGTATTGACCTTGACACTTTACCCGATGATAAGTTAGTCCCTGCAAAATATTTAACTAAAATGTCGGGCTAAGTCCCACCCTATAAACGAGGGGGATACATCGAACCGCAGGTGAGTACCCCCAATGTTTTAGGGTTGGTATACAGCCCGACCAATGTATTAACGTGCTACAGCACAACCTTGCTTAAAAAGTTGTACTACCATGTTATTTTTTTATGGTAGAATGTTATCATGACTCCAACACTTAACTACTCATACCGAATTTATCCTGATAGCAAACAAGAGACAATGTTAGACGAATGGCTAGAGATTTGTCGTCGTTCCTATAACTATGCCTTGCGAGAGTTAAAAGACTGGATTGCTTCGAGAAAGTGTCCAATAGATCGGTGTTCGTTGGAGTCAGAATATATTATGGCTGCAAGCTATCCTTTCCCTGGCTATCACCAGCAACAAAACCAATTACCAAAGGCTAAAAAAGTATTTCTTGAATTAGCTAAAGTGTCAAGCCAAGTCTTACAAACTAACATAAGAAGATTACATGATGCTTGGGATTTCTTTCGTAATAGAGGTTTTGGCTTTCCGAGATTCAAAAAGTATGGACAGATGAAGTCTTTGCTGTTTCCTCAATTCAAAAGCAATCCCTTAACTGGATGGCAAATAAAATTACCAAAATTGGGAAAAGTTCAAATTAACCTTCATCGTCCAATACCTGATGGTTTTGTCATCAAGCAGATACGAGTTGTTAAGAAAGCAATGGGATGGTTTGCCGTAATTAGTATCCAGTCAGACATTAACTTACCTGAAGTTAATGCTCCTTTTGGGCATCCTTTAGGGTTAGATGTTGGGTTATCTAGTTACTTAGCTACCAGTGATAACTATGTAGAAAAAGGGCGTAAATTCTTCAAGACCGAACACCGTCGGCTGAAAGTGCTACAACGTCGGTTAAGTAGAAAACAAAAGCGTTCTAATAACTACGAGAAGGCTCGGAAAAAGGTAGAAAAGCAACACAATCATATTGCTTTCAAGCGTAAAGATTACCAATTCAAATTAGCGCATAAAGTCTGTGATATGGGAGACAGTATCTTTATGGAAGATATTGACTTTCGCACAATGGCTAAGGGCTTTCTGAGTAAGCATACTCTAGATGCAGGTTTTGGGCAATTCAGGGATATTCTGAAATATGTATGTTTGATAAGGGGCAAATATTTTGGATTAGTTGACCACCGAGGAACTAGCCAAACCTGTCCTAATTGTCGTACAGAAGTTAGGAAAACTCTTTCTGATAGAGTTCATGATTGTCCTGAATGCCACTATCGCTGTGACCGTGACGTGGCATCAGCCCAAGAAATCTGTAATCGAGGCATAGAAACTACTACTCTGGGACTCAGAGGAAAGGAAACCGTCTGTCAAGTCGAGGTGTCGGGGGTGATGAGCCTAGATAACTGGCGTAGGGGAATACCTCTGTGGGCAGAAATATCCCGTCGTGAGTCGGGAAGCCCACGCTATACTGCCTAGCAGTTAGCGTGGGAGGATGTCACCTAACTTAGTTCTTGATGATGATGTCGTTAACATCATCTATATTGATGACCAAGGTGATTTACGAAAATCATCGACCGCCCCACAAGTAGGATTATTGATTGCAAGGGCAGAAACCAGTGGTGGTTCTATATCAGGGCAAATTGAAGACTTAAGGCCGAATGTTAATATGCTGGTTCAACCACTCGTTGACAATGTCGGTTCTATAATACCGAAATCGAGTATTGTAGTATTCGGTGGTGCGGTTGCCCCTAACGGTTGGTTATTTTGTGATGGTACACCTTATGACCCTTCTACTTATCCTCAGTTATTCAGTGCCATTGGTTATGGTTTTGGTCAGGTGGGTTCATTATTTCGTGTACCTGACATGAGGGATAGAAGTCCCGTCGGCGCGGGTATCTCCTTCGATAGAGGCACTTTCGGAGGAAGTGCTACAACGAGTTTATCTGTGGATAATATGCCAGCGCATAGTCACAACGTCATTGACCCAGGACACACTCATTCTATGAATCACGGCCCGGGGCAACATTCCGCTGTTGCCTTAGACTATCATAATGCGGGTAATGGAGTTGATGCTTATGTTCCACAGTGGGGAGGGCATGCCCATACTATTTATGCAAGCGGTGTAGGGATATCATTAGAAAACACTGGCAGTGGTACGCCAGTGTCTGTTCGTAACCCTTATGTAGGGTTTGCTGAAAAAGTTTCTCCAAAATTTATGCCACTTTTGACCAAGAATTTTCTGACAAATCAATAAGTTTTAGTACATAAAAATTGTTTAAAGTATAATCAAAATTAATGAAAGGCGGTTTGATGAGTTCCCCTGTTCTATTATTAGTGAATAAGGACAAAAAAAGCGACACAAACTGCCTCAGAAGTTTAGAAAGATTGACAACTAAAAATGTAATATCAATAGATGTAATGGAGGTTTCAGGGAGTTTTGTTATCACGAAATTTAGGCTAAATCTTCGTTTAGCTTGTCCAAACTTTCCCTCAATAGCATTACGGAAGCATTCATCGGAGTGGGCTTGTTTCTTTTCTTCTTCACTGACATTTTTCGGAGGTCTTCCTAACTTCGGATCACTGATTCTTATCCCTCTTTCCTTACACCAATTTCTGTTTTCCCTAGTTCGATAAATTTTATCTACATGGACGGATTCGGGATAATAGCCAAACGTTTCTTTATACTTTTCTACTTGTTCTTTTAAATGACAAGATTCATTGAAGTTTTCCCAACTTATTTTGTCTAGAAACACATAGTTATCTACACAGCTTACTGAGAGTTTAGCTCCAAACTCTATTGGTTTTCCTGCTTTTCCCCTCACTATTGGACGAATATGCGGTTGAGTTAAACTTACAATTCTTTGAGGAACACTCTGGGTCTTATTCTCCCACATTGACTGTTGTTGTTCATAAACTTTTTTGATAGTCTCTAGACAATTTTTCTGTTTTTTACTCAGATTTTCCAGGGAAGCCCCAGCTTGAATTAAGTCTTCTATATTTCCTAAATTTTTCTTAAGGTATTTTAACTGTTTCCCGATAGCTTTTCTTCTTTCTTGATAAGATACTTTTCGTTTTTTAGCTACTTTTAAGTATTCCTTTCTAGCAATTTTTCTAGAAGTTCTCGGCTTTTTTCTCAATTTTACTCTTAATGGTTTATAAAGATTATCTATTATTCTTTCTGTCTCAATTCTGGCTTGATTTAATATGCCTAAATCCGTTGGGTATTTGATGTCTGCTGGCGCACAAGTCGCATCTAAAATTAGTTTACCTTTGTTTTTTATTTTTTCTCCTTTTTCTTGGAGACAATCCTTTTTTTTTACTTCTTTATCACTCTTGTCTATTTCTCTTTTTACTATTTTTTTATTGATTTTGTTTATCAATTCTCCATCAATTCTTTTCCTAAAATGAACTAGCATTGAAGATTCCAGTGGTGGCTCTTGTTGATAACAATTTAAACCTATAAAGTATTGTAGATAGGGATTTTCTCTAATCTGTTCTATAGTTTCTCTATCACTTGTTCCTAATTTTTCCTTAATAATTAATGTCCCTAATGCCATTCTAAATAGTTTGGCTGGCGCACCTTTTTCTGCTGAAAAAAGTTTAGCATATTCTTCCTCAAAATCATCCCAAGGTATCAACTCTGCCATGATTACCCAACGATTATTGGGGGACAATTTGCCCTCGAAAGGTAATTCAAATTTTTCTGGGGGCGGTAAAGGTTGCTCCTCTTTTCGATACATTTGTTCTTGACCAACAACTGGGAGGTGTTTCTACCAATTATAGCGGTTTGTAGCCGACAAAGCTGATCTTTTTTGCGATCGCGAATATGGGTGTAACCTTTTAAAGAATAGGGTTTTGCTTTTATTCAGCAAACCCTAAATAGTCAAAATCATCTAAAAATGTCAAGAAATTCGTTGATTTTTTTAGTAAGTGGTTTAGTTTCTGCATTGATCTCTTTTTCTAGTTATTCTCAACCTTGTCCTAGTCCCAGCAATGTTTTGGATACCAGTTATAGTTGGAGGCGAACCCACTGTGAAGGAATTAAGAAAGGAGAAGAAGAACAAACTCGTAACGGAAGTTTTCGTTTAGTTTCTTTCTCAACTGGGAAAATTCAGAAATATGATAATAGACTACACTTAAACATTCCTAGTAGTAACCCAAAGCAACTTAGATTAAAAATAGAATCTTGGTTTAACGATTATGAAGCAAATTGGCAAAAAGTTTCTCTTCCTTTCTCTTTAGAAACAAGAATTTTAAAACGGGAAAAAGTACCTCCAGAAAATTTAAGATTCCTTGCCTGGGAAAGGTTGAATAGTAATCAGAGTATCTATTTACCCGTTATCCATAATAATAATACTGCAACCACTTATGAGATAGTTTGGTATAGTCGCCATAAGACTAACATTAATCTTTTTGAAATTAGAAGTCAAAGTAATTAAACTATTTTTTCTTGTGGGGAGGATGTTAGTTATCCAGCTAATAATGAAATTTCCTGTCAATGGGAGGCTCAAAATACTCCAGTAGGAAAGTATTTAATGTATCTAGATATTGAACAATTTCCCTATAATAAAGATAAAAGAGAATTTACAAGAGAGATAACATTTTTCCATGATCCCCAATGGTTAAAGAAATGATAAGTTATGAATATTGTTCAAAAACTGTTTACATTAATAGTCAAAATAGTAGAAATCTTAAAACACTTAATAAAAATACTCTGGGGATTTATTTCCAGTATTGTTATGATTCTTTTAGGTGAACACAGAACCTTTTTTTTGAATTTAAAGCTTTTGATTGTTTCATTTTTATCAATCATTCTATTCTTTTTGACAAGTTTTTCGGCTCTTAATTATTTTGAGGGAGAAGTAATTACTAATCAGTTAACGTTCGTTTTAGATGAAAAGAAAAATTTTCTTAAAGGACTAGATGACCTTAATTTGAGAAAAATTAGTTTTTGGGGTTTACCTGAACTAGAATTATCAGGAGAAAAGTTTAATTATAAAAATTTTACTGAATTGAATCAAACAAAAGTTATTAAACTCAAAAAAAATGAAGGTCAAAATATTACTCCTCAACTGGAAATAAAATCATCTAATAAGGAACAAGAAAATTATTTAAAAGTTTTATTAATTGAGTTATCTAAATCAATCGCAGTTAATTGTCTCAAGTATGATAAGAGTCGTAATTTAATTGAGTTGTATCTAGATTTTGATATTGCAAAATCCTGTTCTTTTCAAACAAATTATAATGATTCAAAAAAAATTGCTGATATTGAAATTGAACTAGGTAATCAACCCTTTGATGTTACTTTACAGGGATATGAAATACAGCAACCCAAACTTCGTAATCAAACGAATTCAATGAAATTAGAATGGACACACAAATCTGGAAATAAAACCCTAGATTTTGAAGTGATTCACCCTCTTTTTATTGAACTAGAATTAAATGAAGATGAAACTAAAGACAATGATATTCTGCTTCAAAGAATTTTATCAGTTACAGATACTCGCTTATTTCATCAAGAACAGAAAGATTATGTTACCAACATTATCAAGGGTAGTGTTCGTATGACTGATCAAAAGCTGAATATTGAACCTAGTCAATTTCTACAGTTTCAAGGTGGGAAAGGAATTGAAAGACTATATAATATTAGTCTAACTTCTCAAGGAATTAAAGTCTTGTTTAATGGAACTGCTAGAAAAGTTTTGAGTGGACTTAATTTTGACTCACCTGGTTATAATATTCGAGGTGAGTTTTTGGCTAAGTTTATGTCCAAAGAACAAAGAATTGCTATAATAGGTTTTTTAATAGCTATAGTTTCTACTCTATTAATAGAATGGATTAAAGAATTTTCTGAAAAATTATCTAATAATAACAATGAAGATTAACTTAAGTTTGTTTAAAATCTCATCTTCTATCATCAGTTTATTGGTGATGGTTGATATTTTTACATTTACTCTGGTAAGTAATGCAGTAGAAAACAAAAAAGTGACAGCAGACTGTAGAACGATTCCTGATGTGGCAGATAATAGTACCGTAAAAATTAGTCCTGTTGACGATGAACCTAGTTCGGGGGTAATTATTTCTAAAAAAAGTAACATCTATACAGTTCTAACTGTTGCTCATGGTGTTAAATCTCAAGATATATTAGATTATAACCCTCTTAAGATACAGTCACGATATGATGAATATAATGTTATCGCTGGTCAACTGTTAGATGAAGGAGTTAAATCTCTTGATTTAGCAATTATTCGTTTTGAAAGTTCAAAAAATTATATACCTATTATTTTTGGAAGTTCTCAACAAACTCAAAAATGGGATAAAGTAACTATTTTAGGTTATCCCATTACTTCTACTAATAGGACTGGTCAACCACAAATTTATCCTCTAGAAACAACTCTTATAGAGATAAATGCTAACAGAGGAAAAGGATATGATATGAGTTATGCTGGGAATGGATGGGAAGGAATGAGTGGGGGAGCTATTATTAATGATTGCGGTAGATTATTAGGGATTCATGGTAGAGGTGATAGTCTAGGAACAATAAAAAATGAAGAAAGCAACGAAGAAATGTCCCTTAGAGGTCCCTTCGCAGCAGGTATTCCTATTGACTATTTTGTTAATTTATTACCTTTACCCAATTTAAAGATATCTGAAATTGCCATTAATATAAAACCTAATTTCAATTCATTAGTTAGTGAAGATGTACAAAAATCTTTCATTGATCTCGGTCTTTCTGAATTAGAGTCTAATAATTTGGGATCAGCAATTAGTTATTTTACCCAAGCTATTCAAAAAGATTCTAAAAATCATCTAGCTTATTCTTATTGAGGATTAAGTTATTCATTGATTGGGGATAAGCAGCAGGCAATTAAAGACTATTCAAGAGCAATTGAGTTAAATTCTAACTTATCGAATGCTAGATACAATCGAGGGTTAATTCTTTCCCGTGATTTGAAACAATACGATGAAGCTTTAAGGGATTTTGAGGAACTAATAAAAAGAAACCCCAGAGATGCAGATGCTTTGTTTGAAAGAGGAAATATTTATTTTCAAAAAGGAAATAAACAACAAGCATTAAATGACTATACGACTGCTATTCCTCTTAATAAACAGCTAGGAGACGCTTTTTATAATCGAGGAATTATTTATCATCAAAAGAAGAAAAATGAGCAAGCTTTAGAAGATTTAAGACGTGCAAGAGATATTTTTGCATCACAGGAAAATCTTAAAAAGTTTGGTCGTGCTAATGATGCAATTATGGACATTCAAGGAGGAGTAAAGAAATAGAGGTGTAGGTTGGGTTGAGGAACTAAGTTAAAATCAACAATAAATAAGGTTTTGTTGGGTTAAATGATAGTGAAAACCAACCTACAAAATCTAATTGACTCAACTAAAATACTTTCCAAATCTCCTCAACTTTTTGACGTAAATCGTCTATTTCTTCGATGACATTCTGGGTATCTTCTATTACGTCTTGTGTCGTTCGTGAAGGCGATTCCTCTACATTATTTTCAATGATTATCTCTTCAGGTACATTATTAGGGGAAGAAACATAAATTTTATTTTCTTCAATTGTTCCGAATAGCATTGAAGCATCAACAATATAAAAATAATGGTCTGTATATGCTTGCTCAGAATATTCAACTTCAATTGCCACACTATTCACATTCTTAATGTCAAGTGCTGCTGTGTGTAATTTTCCCCTAACAACCGTCCAGGGATCTTTTAATTGTCCATCTAGATAAATTCTAACCTGCATCGTATTTATTTTATAGTAATTTTCTCCATCTTCAATGCCAAATTTTAACCTTAAAGTTGAAGGATTATAGCCTCTAGATCGGATAATTCTACAAGACATTATCACCGTGTTTCCTCTAGAAGCATCCATCCTGAAAAGATATTCAAACGCTTGTTTACCAACCGAAACTAATTCACCATTTCCATACCGATGATCTCCTCCACTTTCCCTACAATGATCTTTTGATATTAAGGATCTTATATTAGGGGAATCCGTTGGCCGTTGACCATAACTTATTGGACTTATACCTAAAACTAGACCGAGAGAAATAAGTCCAGTTAACCCTAATTGTTGGATAGAATGAATTATTTTCATTGTTGACACTCCTCTATATCGATTGATTAAGTTAGATGATGATAATAAACTTGTTTAGATTAATTGTTAAACAGTCATATTATACTGAAAATTTGACGTTAGTGGTAATAATTTCTTTGTAATTGGGGGAATCTATCTGCACCTGAATTATGCCTAGCTCTGTACTAATTCTGTCATAACGACGGATCACTTCTGCACCTTTAGATCGATAAACAGTAAACCCCACATTAGGATTATTGCCAATACTAGGATCATTATCTCCTTGCCAGGTTGTAATATCTTCAAATAGTTCCTGTGTGGGTAATAAAAGTTCGCCAACTTCTGTAGGAGAAAATCGATGTTGTTCTTTTAATACTTTACTCGCTGTATTGATTCCCACAACAGTTGAGGCAGTAAAAATAGAAGGAGCAACATAATAATCTAAATCATTAGCGATCGCAAAACCAGGGTTAGGAATATGAGAACGAGAATCAGGATCAAATTCTCGCTTTTCATCTCCAAACATAATGCTTTGATCCCTAATTTTTCCATATTCCGTTCTTTGCTCTCTAAACCCATTTTCAGTTAACGTATTTTGAGCAACAGTAATCGCTTTTTCTGTAGCTGGTTTAGGGGTAAAAATTCTATCAATAATCCTAACTCCAGCATGAACTACCAAACCCGTAAGCATCTTACGAGAACTAGCATCTTTGATCAAAAAATCTAGGTTTAAAGACTCAGCATGTTTAGGAAAAAATATGCCCGAAGAAGTTGCACAAGAAGCACTACTTAATAACGCCAATTTAGTGAATTGTCGACGGTTTAAAGTCATGTTAATTTATCCCTCACAGCCTAAATCAAGGTTGAGGATCTATTTTAACGAGAACTTGCATGATAATTGTGCAAATCTTGACCTGGTACTAAAGCGCAATAGAAGAGTCGAGAATTAATATCTCACCCCTTGAGCAATTTCAACTTGTCACCTCAACGTGATATCATTACCACTGGTTTGCTATAAAACGTTGTATAGCGTTTTCTTTATGTCTGTATGCCATTGACCCAAACCATATCCCAAACTACCGAAACAGCATCAGCGAAAACTGATTCTATGCAAGACTACTATCGCTTGCAACGAAACCTGTTGTTGCTGAGTTTAGTCTTAACCGGAATTATTTTTGTGTCTGTGTGGAAATTCTACACCCTCAATTTAGCCCTCAACTACCTGTTAGGGGCTTGTGTTGGCATTGTTTATCTAAAACTGCTGGCAGGAGAAGTAGAAACAATTGGCACATCTAAACAAAAAGTTGGCACCAAAGGGTTAGCCATCTTTGCTGCTATGATAATTGTCGCCAGTCAATGGCGACAACTGCACATTATCCCAGTTTTCCTGGGATTTTTGACTTATAAAGTCTCTATAATCGCCTACACAATTCAAAGTGTCATGGACCTAGAGTTAAAGTAGGGATTAAACCTTGATTTTGTAACCAGATTCGGTATCCTAGCCAATGACAATGTTAAATGGTTTACGCATTATAGACACCTTGCCCCTTGCTGCCTTAGAAGTGGGTAAGCACTGGTATTGGGAGATCGGCAACCTCAAACTACACGGACAGGTATTTATGGCCTCCTGGGTAGTGATCGCCTTACTGATTATCGCTTCCTTGTTAGCAACCCGTGACATCCAAAGGGTTCCTAGCGGAATGCAAAATTTCATGGAATACGTCCTGGAATTTTTGCGTGACTTAGCGAGAACTCAGTTAGGAGAAAAACACTATCGTCCTTGGTTGCCCTTTATCGGGACCCTATTCTTATTCATTTTCGTTTCCAACTGGTCAGGATCTTTAGTACCTTGGAAACTGATAGAAATTCCCGAAGGAGAATTGGCTGCTCCCACCAACGACATTAACACCACCGTAGCCTTAGCCCTGTTAACCTCCCTAGCGTACTTTTATGCAGGTTTGAGTAAAAAAGGACTAGGATACTTTGCCAACTATGTCCAGCCTATTCCCGTTCTCCTGCCCATCAAAATTCTCGAAGATTTTACCAAGCCTCTCTCCCTGAGTTTCCGTCTATTCGGGAACATTTTGGCCGATGAATTGGTGGTAGCTGTGCTAGTATTTTTAGTCCCTCTGTTTGTGCCATTACCCTTAATGGCCTTAGGACTATTCACCAGTGCCATCCAAGCCTTAGTATTTGCCACCTTAGCAGGGGCTTATATCCATGAGGCCATTGAGTCAGAAGAAGAAGAAGAAGAACCGGCTTAAAAGTAAAATCTTTTGGAATAAACAAGAGACAGAGCAATATCTCTTGTTCAAAAGTGACCAAAACGTAAGACAATAACAGAGAAGTCCAAGAGAGAAAAATTAAACCAATCTTTTCTCTGACATCTCAAGTCCTTACAGATTGGGATTTCCCATACTTCGTAACCCAAAAGGGAAACTTCTCGCTCCTAAACGTTTAAGCTAACCATTAGCTTGCAACTTATACTGTAAATAAAATCGAGGAAGAATTAACATGAATCCCACCGTTGCTGCTGCTTCTGTTATCGCTGCTGCTTTAGCTGTAGGTTTAGGTTCCATTGGACCTGGACTTGGTCAAGGAAACGCTTCAGGCCAAGCTGTATCTGGTATTGCGCGCCAGCCCGAAGCAGAAGGAAAAATTCGCGGAACTTTACTATTAACCCTAGCGTTCATGGAATCCTTAACCATCTATGGTCTGGTTATTGCCTTAGTTCTTTTATTCGCTAACCCCTTCGCTTAAAACCTAAGCAATGGTAGAGACAGTAGCTATGCTGTCTCTGCATCAAATAAAAGCGTTAAACCAACCAAGACATAGATGGGTGAACCATGTTTGATTTTGATGCAACTTTGCCCTTGATGGCATTGCAATTTATTTTATTGGCGATCATTCTCAACGCCATTTTTTACAAGCCCTTGAATAAAGCATTAGATGAAAGGGCAGACTATATCCGCCAAAAACAAAGCGGTGGACAAAAAGAGTTAGCTGAAGCCAAGGAACTAGCCGCTCAGTATGAGCAGCAATTGGCCGAAGCCCGTAAACAGTCTCAAGAAATTGTCGCCCAAGCTCAAAGCGAAGCTAAGCAATTGGCCAGTGAAGCTGTGGCCGAAGCACAAAGAGAGGCCATAGCTAAAAAAGAAGCTGCTGCCCAAGAAATTGAGCAGCAACGTCAAGAGGCTCTAAAAACTCTAGAACAACAGGTTGATACTTTAAGCCGTCAAATTCTAGAAAAACTCTTAGGGCCAGAATTAGTCAAATAACAATACTGTCCCTTGACTTCAATAACCGGTATGATCGATTCTTTTTTATTATTAGCCACCGAAAGTCAGGCTGAAGGGGAAGCTCTGATTAGTTTCCACTTTGACTTCTTAGAAAGTAACATCCTCAATTTAGCCATTTTGGTAGGGGTTTTGTTCTTTTACGGTCGCAAAGTTGTGGGTAATATCCTCACAGAGCGACGTAATCAAATTACCCAAGCTATCCAAGAGGCTGAAGATAAACAACGTACAGCGGCCGCCGCTTTAGCTAAAGAACAAGAAAACTTAGCTCAGGCCAAGAAACAAGCCGAGGATATTGTTAAAGCTGCCAGTGAAAGAGCTAAAACAATTACAGCAGAAATTAAGGCACAATGTGAACGAGATATCGCTCGTCTCAAAGAAACAGCCGCAGCTGATCTGTCCTCCGAGCAAGAACGGGTAATGGCGCAGTTGAAAAAACAAATTGCAGAAGAAGCCATTGCTCAAGCAGAAAGTCAACTCAAAGCACAAGTTGACAACAATGCTCAGCAGCGACTGATCGATCGCAGTATCGCTACGTTAGGAGGTTAAAGGTGAAAGGATCTCTATTTAGTTCAGAAATAGCTGAGCCTTACGCTCAAGCATTAATGTCCCTCGCACAATCCCAAGACATTACCCGCTCCGTTGGGGAAGACTGCCGTAGTATTTTGGAAATGTTAGGTCAATCTGCGGATTTACAGTCCTTTATTAGCTCTCCTGTCATTAAGGATGAGGATAAACGAGCGGTTTTAAATCAGCTACTAGGAGATGATATCCATCAGTATTTACGCAACTTTATTATGTTGTTGGTGGATAAAAGACGCATTGTTTTCCTAGAAGCTATCTGTGAACAATACTTGGCTTTACTGCGGAAATTGACCAATACGGTTCTCGCTGAAGTCACCGCTTCGACGGAGTTGAGCGATGGCCAACGCCGGGACGTGATCGACAAAATCAAGACATTGACCGGCGCAGAATCCGTAGAACTCAAAACCGATAATGACCCCGAATTAATTGGCGGTGTCATTATCAAAGTCGGCTCCCAAGTATTTGATGCTAGTTTACGAGGACAACTCCGTCGCATTAGTGTCAGTCTTGCCGGAGCTTAATCAGTTTAACCCATTGTAATTCATTTAATTGCGAAAAAGATCCCACTATGGTTAGTATCAGACCTGACGAAATCAGCAGCATTATTCGCCAACAAATCGAGTCCTACGACCAAACTGTTACCGTGTCTAATGTGGGAACCGTTCTCCAAGTTGGGGACGGAACTGCCCGTATTTACGGCCTAGAACAGTGCATGGCTGGGGAATTATTGGAATTTGAAGATGGAACCATTGGTATTGCCCTCAACCTAGAAGAAGATAACGTTGGAGCAGTATTAATGGGAACCGGTTTCGGTATCCAAGAAGGGAGTACCGTTAAAGCCACAGGCAAAATTGCTCAGGTTCCCATAGGAGAAGCTATGATCGGTCGGGTGGTAGACTCCCTCGGTCGTCCCATCGATGGTAAAGGCGATATTGCCACCACAGAAAGCCGTTTAATCGAATCCCCTGCCCCCGGTATTATTGCCCGTAAATCTGTGTGTGAACCCATGCAAACAGGGATCACCGCTATCGATGCTATGATTCCCATCGGTAGAGGACAACGGGAATTAATTATCGGTGACAGAAAGACAGGAAAAACTGCGATCGCGATCGATACCATCATTAACCAGAAGACAGAAGATGTTATCTGTGTTTACGTTGCCATCGGTCAAAAAGCTTCTACTGTAGCTCAGGTGATCGGAACCCTGGAAGAAAAAGGCGCAATGGACTACACCATTGTGGTTGCTGCTAACGCCAACGATCCTGCTACCCTACAGTATCTTGCTCCTTATACCGGTGCAACCCTGGCAGAATACTTCATGTACAACGGTAAGGCTACTTTGGTGATCTACGATGATTTATCCAAACAGGCTCAAGCATACCGTCAATTATCCTTGTTACTAAAACGTCCCCCCGGACGGGAAGCCTATCCTGGAGACGTTTTCTACATCCACTCTCGCTTATTAGAAAGAGCCGCTAAACTCAGTGATGCTCTTGGTGCTGGTAGTATGACGGCTTTACCTGTGATTGAAACCCAAGCAGGGGACGTATCCGCTTATATTCCCACCAACGTTATTTCTATCACCGACGGACAAATATTCCTATCCAGTGACCTCTTTAACGCTGGTTTCCGTCCCGCCATTAACGCAGGTATTTCAGTGAGTCGGGTGGGTTCTGCTGCCCAAACCAAAGCCATGAAACAGGTGGCTGGGAAGTTAAAATTAGAACTGGCTCAGTTTGCTGAACTAGAAGCCTTCTCTCAGTTTGCTTCCGACTTAGACGCTGCCACACAGGCACAGTTAGCACGGGGTCAACGGTTACGTCAAATCCTCAAACAGCCCGAAAACTCTCCTTTAGCGGTTTGGGAACAGGTAGCTATCTCTTACGCCGGACTCAACGGTTATATTGATGAAGTTCCTGTGGATAAAGCCACGGAGTTCGCTGCTGGTTTAAGGGAATATATCGCCGCCAGTAAGCCCAAATATACTGAAATCATCAAGAGTGAGAAAAAACTCACCGATGAAGCAGAAAGCTTGCTCAAAGACGCGATTACAGAATACAAGCAAGCCTTTGGTGCTTAATAATGTCGAGTTGTTGAGTTAGTGGTTCTATCATGGATCACTGACTCAGGCCTATAAGCTAATTATTAATCAAAAATCACTCTCACATTATGCCTAACCTAAAAGCCATTCGTGATCGCATTCAGTCGGTGAAGAATACAAAAAAAATTACTGAAGCCATGCGCTTAGTGGCCGCCGCTAAAGTACGTCGGGCCCAAGAACAAGTTATCTCTACTCGTCCTTTTGCTGACGCTTTAGCAAACGTCCTTTTTAACTTACTCAACCGTTTAAAGTCGGGGGATGTTAGCTTACCTCTCCTAGAACAAAGAGAGGTAAAAACCGTTGCGATCGTCGTTGTTTCAGGTGATCGGGGTTTATGTGGCGGTTACAATAGTTATGTCATCCGTCGCACCGAACAACGGATTAAAGAGTTACAGGCACAAGGTATCGGTTATCGTTTAATTACGGTAGGCCGCAAAGCCACTCAGTATTTTAGCCGTCGCTCTGCACCCATCGAAAATACATATACAGGGTTAAACCAAATACCTACCGCCGATGAGGCAGCTAGTATTGCCGATGAGTTACTATCCTTGTTTTTATCGGAAACAGTGGATCGTGTTGAGTTAATTTATACTCGTTTTGTCTCTTTAATTAGTTCTCGTCCTGTGGTGCAAACCTTAGCCCCTTTAACCATACAAGGTTTAGAAACAGAAGACGATGAAATTTTCCGTCTCATTAGTAGTGAAGGAAAATTAGGGGTTGAAAGATCAAAAGTTACTCAAAACATGAGTAGTTTTCCTCAAGACATGATTTTTGAGCAAGATCCTGTTCAAATTTTAGACGCTTTGTTACCTTTGTATGTTAATAACCAGTTACTAAGATCATTACAAGAGTCAGCAGCTAGTGAGTTAGCGGCGAGAATGACAGCAATGAGCAATGCTAGTGATAATGCTGGTCAATTAATTGGTACTTTAACCTTATCTTACAACAAAGCCCGTCAAGCAGCTATTACCCAACAGTTAATGGAAGTGGTTGCCGGTGCTAATGCTTTGTAACTTTTGGCTTTATTTTTGTGAACAAATTGGGCGTTTAGAAGTTTCTAAACGCTTTTTTAACAAAATTATTGGCAGAAGTACCCACCTATACATTTTCCAAGAAATACTCATATTTTAGGTGGGAAATACTAGAATCCATGTTATTCAAAGCATGGAGAATTCAAACTAATACAAACCCAAATCTTCGATGAGTAGTCAATTAAGCGAAAGAGCTAAACAATTAATTCCAAAAGCCAGAATTGTGAGTTTTAACCGTTGGAAAAGTTCACATTCAGATGAAGTCCTGCAAATTTTTCAGCAAGCAGATGATCAAGGTCGCTATCTTACAGATGAAGACTTAAATAACATTAAAACTCTAAACACAGAGCAGTCATCAGCAGTTGAAAAAGCAAGATTTTTGCGAGACAACGCCGATTTAATTGTTAATTACGCCAGAGAACAAGTTTTGGCCACGTATCCTCAAATTACAGAGTTAGGTGGTGGCCTTTACCCCCCTGAAAGAGCGGAAGCTTGCTGGCGAGATTTCTGGCATTTTCTACGCTGTATCACCTATGGAATTGCTGGAAACAGTTCTCAATTTACTAGCCTAGAAGGACTGCAAAATATGGATTTGCTCTATCAAGAATTGCAGGTTCCTCTTGATGCCATGATCTGCGGCTTAGAAAACTTGAAAATCTATAGCTTACAGCAATTCAAACCTGAACAACAGCAGGAACTGACTCCTTATTTTGACCATTTAATTAGTCATCTTAAGGATTTTCACAGAAATCCTATCTCAGATAAAATTTAGGATTTTTTCACTACATGGGAATCACTACCGCTTTAGCTAAGATGCGTCAAAAAAACTTGATTTTCGTAGTTTAGATGAGTTTTTATAGGACATAATACCATTATGTCCTATAAATATACCCTTGTAGGGATTTAACACTGTTAAATCCTGAACACTGTCACATCCTGAACTATATCCTATGCAAAAATAACTAAAGATTGACCAAGTAAGCGATCGCATAGGAAAATTAGGATAAGAACAAACCGAAATAATCTAGATGACTGCAACCCTACAAGCACCCCCAAAAACCCATCGCGTTGTCTTTCCCTTCACTGCCATTGTCGGTCAAGAAGAAATGAAACTGGCCCTCCTCCTCAATGTCATCGACCCCAAAATTGGTGGTGTGATGATTATGGGCGATCGCGGAACGGGAAAATCTACCACTATCCGCGCTTTAGCTGACTTACTCCCGGAAATCGATGTGGTAGAAAATGATCCCTTTAACTCCCATCCCTCTGACCCCGATTTAATGAGCGATAGCGTGCGTCAGATGCTGGAAGAACAGGGTTCTTTGCCCATTTCCCACAAAAAAGTCATTATGGTTGACTTACCCCTTGGAGCCACAGAAGATAGGGTTTGCGGTACCATTGATATTGAAAAAGCTTTATCAGAAGGGGTCAAGGCGTTTGAACCTGGGTTATTGGCTAAAGCTAACCGAGGGATCTTATATGTAGACGAGGTTAACTTACTCGATGATCACCTGGTGGACGTATTATTAGACTCTGCTGCCAGTGGATGGAACACGGTAGAAAGGGAAGGTATTTCTATTCGTCACCCGGCCAGATTTGTTTTAGTGGGATCAGGAAACCCAGAAGAAGGGGAGTTACGGCCTCAATTATTGGATCGCTTTGGAATGCACGCAGAGATCCATACAGTCAAAGAGCCTAACCTACGAGTACAAATTGTCGAACAAAGATCAGAATTTGATGGAGATCCCCAACAATTCTGTGAAACTTATCAAACACAACAAGATGACTTACAAAATAGTTTAGTGCAAGCGCAAAATTTACTCCCTTCCGTTAACATCGATTATGATTTACGGGTGAAAATTTCGGAAGTTTGCTCAGAATTGGATGTGGACGGGTTAAGGGGTGACATTGTAACCAACCGTGCATCAAAAGCTTTAGCAGCGTTTGAAGGACGTACAGAGGTCACTGTGGATGATATTCGTCGAACCATGGTTTTATGTTTGCGTCACCGACTTCGTAAAGATCCCCTAGAAACCATTGACTCAGGTTATAAAGTAGAAAAAGCATTTAATCGAGTCTTCGGTATAGAAACAGAAGAATAACACAGTCTTCTAGACTATCCTCATGTTGAGTGATAACAAGCAAGATGCTTATGTTAAAGTGCATAGGTAGGGTCAATTGATAAGTTGATCCTACTGGTTTCTCTTGAGTCCCAATACACTATGAAAACCCTCACCAAACCACAGGCAGAAAATTATATGATTTTGTATCCCATCAGTTGGGAAACGTTTGGACGGATGAGTGAAGAATTAAGTGAAAATTCTGCTAAAAGGTTGACTTATGACGGAGAATATTTACAGATTATGAGTCCTTTAGTGGAACATGAAAACAATAATTGGTTTATTTCTCGTCTTATTTTTATCATGGCAGAGGAATTGGATCTGAACATTAAAAGTGTTGGGTCTCTAACCCTAAAAAGAGATGATATTAAGAAAGGAATAGAACCAGATGCTTGTTTTTATTTAAAAAATGAACCATTAGTTAGGAATAAACAATATATTGATTTGAATAAAGGAGATGTTGCTCCAGACTTAGCCATTGAAATTGATATTACAAGTGGTTCCCTTGATAAGTTCCCTATTTATGCTGCTTTGGGTGTAGAAGAGATATGGCGATATGATGGTCAAGTTTTACGATTTTATGGATTGAATAAAAACAGAGAGATTTATGAGGAAATGAGTAAAAGTATAGCTTTTCCTAAGTTAGATATTGCCTTGATTCCTCAATGGTTAGAACAACGTTTAATTATTGGAGAAACAGCAGTTCTTAAACAAGTAAGAAAATGGGTAAAAGAACAGAAAAATTAAACCATTTAACAAAGACTTATGAGAGTGTTTTTCACACTCTCAAACTTTAATTTTACTAAGCTGCCTTTGCGGTTTCTGTTTCTTTTTTAGCTGATCCCTGGGTTCCTATTTGAATCAACTCAACCTTATAACCGTTAGGATCTTCTACAAAAGCAATAACTGTTGTCCCGTGTTTCATGGGACCCGGTTCTCTGGTAATATTGCCACCTTGCTCTCTAATTTTTTCACAAGTTCCATAGATATCATGGACTCCTAAAGCAATATGTCCATAAGCATCACCCAAGTCATAGGAGTCAACACCCCAATTATAGGTTAATTCTATAACTGAATTATCGGACTCATCACCATAACCAACAAAAGCAAGAGTAAACTCACCCCCTGGATAATCTTTTTGGCGAAGTAGTTTCATGCCTAAAATATCACAATAGAATTTAAGGGATTCTTCCAGGTCTTTAACCCTTAACATCGTATGTAAAAGACGCATAATTTATTTTCAAATTAAACAACAAGGTGATCACTGGGATCGTTATTCTTCATATTACCATTTGTAAACCAAATTTTTTGTTGTGGAACAGGTAGGGGCAAACCTTGCTTATCAAATTCCATTTTCAGACGACGACGAAACTCCCGAGAAACCAACCATTGTTTGAGGGGTTTTGTTTTAATCCAAACCCGAATAATTAACCCTCGTTGTTCAAAGTTATTGTAAATAAACAACGACCATCCAAGCGAATGCAAGTGGTTACATTTGTCTCTTGAGATTTGTCAGATAGCCAGCTATTACTATCTGTAATTCCTGGTAAAAAAGGGATTAGTTGGGGTTGTGCTGTTGCTGGTAATTTTCCTTGAAATATTGTTGTTAATAATAAGGCCGTTGTAAAAAGTTTGTAACGTAAAGAATGAGTGTATGAGGATTGATTTTTCAAAAATTCAAACATAAGTTCCCAGTAAACGAAATTGTTTAGTTTCCCTTTGATGTTATGAGTTCATACCTATCATTATAAGGGTGATGGTTTCTCTAACAAATCCATACTAGATAACTAAACTTTTCTGGTTATAAGAGCCTTTTTCTTAAATTTAGCCTATTAACTGTGACCATTAAAAAGGAAATATGTTGCTTCATAAAACTGTCCATTATTTAAGCTTTTAAAGCTGGTTTGTAATTCAAGACACGAATTAATGTTCCTTCTTTGGGTAAATCTTCAAATCTTAAGCGAAGTTGATTATTATTAACCTGTTTAATATTCATGTCTTCAACTAGGTTCAAAAAACCAGCTAAGGGATCAATATCACAAGTTTCTTCATCGGCGGCTGAGGTGCGATAATGGGTAGGAATCATCACCTTAGGACGCAACGTTTCCATTGCTTGTTTTCCCTCGTTAGCATTATAGGCTTTTGGACCACCCCCAACAGGAATTAAAGCAACATCTGGACTACCTAATAAAATTTTTTGTTCTATATCAATGGGAGCAGCAGCACCTCCCAAATGGACCACACGGATACCCCCTTGAGTCCAACGCCAAGCCACATTAGTTCCGAAACGTTTACCACCCTGGCGATCGTGGGCAATACCAACCCCTTGTAGTCGGAAACCATTAATTTCGTAAACCCCTGGTTCATACAATACTTTGGGGTTTCCTGGTAGGTTTTCAGCCGCCCCTTCATCCCACATTTGACTACTAATAATTACTAGATCCGCCTCAACCCGAGGTAAACGATAACCTGCTGTACAACCGATCGCTCGAAAAGGGTTAGCTAAAATTCTGATACCACCACCAGTAAATAAGAAGGCGGTATGACCTAAATATTGAATTGATAAAGAGTCTTTACTTTGGGCTGAAACTGTTTGAAAACGAGAGGATACAGACAAACCAGTGGCTGCCATAGCACTCGCCCCAGCATAACGCATAAATTGTCGCCGTTTCATAATTAATCTTAAAAATAGAATTTATTGCGGGTTTAATACTTTGAGAAAGTTCTCTAACAGGGATTTTCCCGATGTGGTTAAGATACTTTCTGGATGAAATTGTACCCCTTGGAGGTGCGGATAGTCTTTATGTTGTAGTCCCATAATGGTTCCATCTTCAGTCCAAGCTGTAATTTCTAGGACATGGGGCAGGGTTTCTCGTTCCACTACTAAACTATGGTAACGAGTGGCTTCAAAAGGATTATCTAAACCCTGAAATACCCCTTGATCATTGTGATAAATAGGGGAAGTTTTCCCGTGCATCAAGATAGACGCAGAAACCACTTTCCCCCCAAATACTTGCCCCATACTTTGATGGCCTAGACAAACCCCTAAAATGGGGACCGTTGGCCCAAGTTCTTGGAGTAGGGCTAAAGATACCCCTGAGTCTTCGGGGCGGCCTGGCCCTGGAGAAATAACAATGCCATCTGGGTTGAGATGACGAATTTTAGGGATATCGATTTTGTCATTACGGTAGACCTGGATATCCGAAGCGACGGGCCATTTAAAGCCTAATTCCCCTAGATACTGCACTAAGTTATAGGTGAAACTATCGTAATTATCGATAACGAGAATCAATGCTTATCTCCTCGATGATGGTTATTAATGCTTTTAGCTTAGAAAGGAAAGACGATGGCGACTAAGGGGGGAGCAATAATGAACCCGGCTACTAACAAAGCAGCTAGGGCTGAAATCATTACCGCACCGGCTGCGCAGTCTTTGGCAATTTTCGCTAATTCATGATAAGACTGACCGACGGTTAAGTCTACCACAGATTCTAAAGCGGTATTCAATAATTCTAAGACCATAACCAAGGCACAAGTTAAGGCAACGATCGCCATTCCTAGAGTATTGATGTGGAGAACTAGGCCAATACTCAAAGCTATGGCTGTCATAGCGGTATGAATACGGAAGTTGCGCTGAGTCATGAAGGCATAACAAACACCTGCCCAAGCGTATTTGAAGCTAGAAAATAGGTTGGGGGCGATGTGCCAAGCAGTATTTTTTCTTATCTCTGAAACGCTTTCTTCTCCTGAATATTGGGGAAGATGGGACTGTGTTAAGGTTGCTGCACTGGAAAATAAGGGGCTAGGGGAGGACTGACTCATTTTAAAATCGGCTTTCATAATTTTAAGTTTTACTAAGTTTGGTACAGAATAATTAAATATTTTTACGAAGTCTGTTCAATTAGAACATACAGTTTAGCAATTTTCCACTTAGAGACCGACTAATCTTAATAATGTTTCCTGTTGTTGAAGCATTTCTTCTAAACTCGGTTCATCTGGGTGGTCCCATCCTAACAGATGTAGGAAGCCGTGGGTGGCTAACCAAGGGAGTTCTCGCTTAAGGGGGTGATCTTGTTGTTGTGCTTGTTTTCGAGCCGTTTCCACGGAAATAATAATATCTCCAAGGTACAAAGGTTCTAACAAGTCTTCTGGTGGAGTAACAACAGGAAAATCCCACTCTAGGGTAGCAAAGGCCAAAACATCAGTTGGTTGGTTTTTCTGACGATATTGGGCATTTAAGCTTTGTATTTCCTTATCTCCAGTTAATCTCAGGGTTAATTCATAATTAGAGGCTACTGGGAGATGAAAACCCAGGGTTTTGCACCATGTTTGAAACCACTGCTTCCAAGTTTGAGGGGAAATAGGGTTGGCTATTGTCCTTTGCTCTGAATTAACCCAGAAAACGTCTTGAATATTTAGCTCGATCACTATATTTGAAGTTTCAGAAGCTATCATCCTGTTATATTAGCGAGTTAAATAAGAAATGCCTATTAAGAAAGCTAAAAGTCCCAGGGTGGTGAGAAAAAAGTGCTTCAGGGATAGTCCTCCCTTGCGAACCATATTACGCATCGCTAGTTTTGTATAACTGGGTGGTGGCTCACTTTTAGGGGTGTCTGCGGTGTTTTCTGGGATAGATGGGGGTGTATTTGTCATAGAACTCTTCCGTATTTTTCCATAAGTTCGTCTTTTAATGTAACAGTTTGTTACGAAAGATCAATGATTTTGGACAAATTGCTCATTGATCTCAATCACATCTCTATCCTTAAGGGTTCCCAAATTTGCCCATAGCACTATCAATGTCTTTGCTGTGTTCTTAGTATTGGCAGGGGTTATGGCTTATAATTTATTTTGTAAAGAAAAAACCTAAAATTAGCTCATTTATGCTAAGGAATCTAATTATCCCTTCTACCCTTGTTATTAGTACCGTTGTTTGGGTGGAGATTGTCCGGGACTGTTATCATGTCCTTTCCCATGTTTGGCAACCGTTATACCGTCTTCATGGTTGGCATCATAAGGTATTTAAGCCAGACTTAACTCGGGTCAGTGAAGAAATTTACCGTAAAGCACACTGGTATAATGATATTCCAGAAGCTTTGGTTATGCTCACTCTAAGCTTAATTCCTGGGGTGATCTGTTATTACTATAACATCTCCTATGGTTGGTTGGCTTGGTCGGGATCTATTTATACCTTGACTTTTTTGGGTGGGGCGATCGCCAGAGGTGCAGGGGTTCCCTACATCGATGAGTTGACGGATATTACTCACCGTCCTGGGGATTTTACCACACTTCCTAATCCTTGGTTTGTCAATCGTTCTTATCATTGGCGACATCATTTTGATGATCAAAAGGCTTATTATTGTGGCACATTAACGTTAGTTGATAAAATTATGGGAACTTCTTTATCTCTTAAAGGAAAGACTGTTGCTGTTACTGGTGCATCGGGAACGTTAGGTTTAGCTTTATTGAAGGAGTTACGGTTAAATGGGGCTAAAGTTGTTGCTTTTACTTCTCAAAGGAAAACAATCAATTTAGAGATTGATGAGCAATTTGTTCCTGTTAAAACTTTAACTTGGAAGGTGGGGAGAGAAAGCGAATTATTGGAAGATTTGGCCAAGGTAGATATTTTAATTATTAATCATGGCATGAATGTTCATGATAAGAGAGATCAATCTTCTATTATTAATTCTTACGAAGTCAATACTTTTTCTGGTTGGCGATTGATGGAAACTTTCTTTCAAACTATTAAAACAAATAAGGATAAGGTTTGTAAGGAGGTTTGGATTAATACCTCAGAAGCAGAGGTAAACCCGGCAGTTAGTCCCCTTTATGAACTGAGTAAAAGAACTTGGGGCGATTTAATTACTTTGCGGCGTTTGGATGCCCCTTGTGTGGTCAGAAAGTTGATTTTAGGACCATTTAAAAGTAATTTGAATCCTATTGGGGTGATGTCAGCAGACTGGGTTGCTAAGCAAATTATTAAGGGTGCAAAATCGGATATTCGTAATATTATCGTTACTATTAATCCCATTACTTTTATTGCGTTCCCTATCAAAGAATTTTGTCAAAGTTTATACTTTAATTTGTTTACAAATTCTGTTGAAGAATGAAAAAAGTAGCTGTATTTGGTAATACTGGTGGGGGTAAATCTACCTTGAGTAGAAAGTTATCTGAGATGACAAATTTACCCCTTTATGTCTTGGATAAAATTCAATATAAACATGGAGGTGTTGCGGTTCCTTATGAAGAATTTAAACAAAATCATGCGGAAATTATCAACAAGTATGAATGGGTAATTGATGGTTTTGGTTCTCTAGAAACTGTCTGGTTAACCTTGGGAAAAGCAGACACTTTGGTTTATATTGATTTGCCTTTACCTGTTCATTTTTGGCGGGTGACAAAACGGTTTATTACAGGGTTTTTTGTACCCCCAAAAGGTTGGCCAGAAAATAGTCCTTTGTGGAAAAGTTCTCTGCAAAGTTATAACAATCTTTGGTTATGTCATCAGCGTTTAACTCCTAGATATCGAGACTATGTTTTAGAAGCAGAAAAGACTAAAAAAGTTTATCATCTGAAATCAACTAAAGATATTAAAGAATTTTTTGAGTCAATCGCTTAAATTTGTATTACTTTTCTATTATTAGGTATTCAAGTTATGAGTTATTCCTCTACTCTTACCTATACTACCGCAGAAATACTTAAACGTATTGAGGATAATTATTAGAATATATCCGTGGAATTCCGAGGGACGAGGAATTTATTTAAACCTTTAAGAACATGAATAAACAACAATTACAAACCTATTTTAATCCAATCCAAGAATTGCTAAACTGTCCTCAAGGGGAAGAAACCGCCATCCTGCAACAAAATGATGGGTTAAGTAATCAAGAGTTTATCCCAGTAGTTAAGCAATATGCAGACTTATGGCAAAAACAAGAAACAGAAAGCAATAATGCTGCTTGGTTAAGTAATATCCCCCAAACATTAACAGAATATCTCAAGGGCAAAGGAAATAAAATCCAAGACTATCTCAACTTTTTACAACAAGCATTACAAGCAGAAATAGAAAGTAATAATAACCCTGCGGTGGTTTATCCCATCTTACAGCAGCATCAACACCTATTAGATGATGTCTTTGCCCAACTCCTGCCACAATGGTTAAAAAATACAGTTTCTCAAATGAACCCAGAAGAAGCTACGGCCATAGTCGAGGTGATTGAAAATTTATGTATTGATATTAATGAGTTTCCTTTAGGGAGTCGGGCAAATAATCTAGAAATTGCCATTAAAGGGTATGAAACGGTGTTAGAAATGCGTCCCCGTGCAACAATGGCAGAACAATGGGCTATGACACAAAATAATCTGGGGAATGCTTATTATAGTAGCATCCGAGGGGAAAGAGTCCAGAATATAGAAGATGCTATCCAAGCTTATGAGCAGTCGTTAGAAGTCTATACCTGTGAGGCTTTTCCTTATGAATGGGCTATGACACAAAATAATCTGGGGACTGCTTATAGCGATCGCATCCAAGGGGAAAGAAACCAGAATATAGAAGCGGCCATCCAAGCTTATGAGCAGTCTTTAGAAGTCTATACCCATGATGCTTTTCCTTATGAATGGGCCACCACACAAAATAATCTGGGGACTGTTTATAGCGATCGCATCCAAGGGGAAAGGAACCAGAATATAGAAGCGGCTATCCAAGCTTATGAGCAGTCTTTAGAAATAAGAACCCGTGAGGCTTTTCCTTATGAATGGGCCATGACACAAAATAATCTGGGGACTGTTTATAGCGATCGCATCCAAGGGGAAAGGAACCAGAATATAGAAGCGGCCATCCAAGCTTATGAGCAGTCAACAAAAGTCTTAACCCTTGAAGAATATGAATGAAGAACCATTACAAATATACCTTAATCTAATCGAAGAATTATTAAACTGTCCTCAAGGGGAAGAACCCAAGATCCTGCAAGAAAATGAGGAGTTAATTAATCAAGAGTTTATCCAAATAGCAAACCAATATGCAGACTGGTTGGAACAACAACAACCAGAAGGCAATAATGCTGCTTTCTTACGCAATATAGCCCGAACATTAACAGAATATCTCAACCGTAAAGGAAACTTGGACTTTGGACAAAAAAAGTTTGTTAGCGTAAAATATACGCTAAACTAAAATCCCAAAATATCGGCTCTGTATCAGTCAATAAAATTGGCTGACAAATAGGGCTAATCTATAGATTCTGAGGAAAACTAAGGAGCTTTTAAGTTTTCAGTTGATTTTTTGCTCCCTTTCTTGATAACATCATGACGAGTTCGTGGGGCTTTTTTGTAACCTTTAATACGTCCGGAAGAAAAACCTCGACGTTTGGGAAATTTGGCGAAAGTCCCCAAGGTCGTAATTATTCTTGAAAAGTCTCTTTGAACTAGACTAGGGGTGATTTTGATGGATTTATTAGTCTTCAAATACTGTTCCCAATCACGGGGTAAAACCACAGCTAATTTTCTGGCAGCCCACAAATTTACATAAGAAAGAAGTGTTAGTTTAAACCAATTTTCTTCATGATGTACATCGGGAGTTAAATAAGATGTCATCAATAATCTTTGTTTACCAAATCGAAAAAGATGTTCCATGTCATAACGTTGTCGATAACACTGATAACAATCAACTAAACTTAACTCATCGCGCCGAGAACCAATAACAATAAGCCACATAGGTTTCCAAATACTATTTCTTTCTTGATCTCTGACAACAATCTGGAGTAAAGTAAAGGGGTGATTGTTCATTTTATAGTTTTTAGTTCCTCTCATTAACATCTGTTTCCATCCCGAAATAGTCACTGTTAATTGACGACCTTTTTTCGTTGTAAAGGGAACATGATGAACTTCATCAGGTTCAGTCCAAGGTTGGTCATCTTTAAGGTCAAATTTATCCCCATACCAACGGGGATGTCCCGAAGTTTTGGCTTGATTTGGGTCCCGAATAAATTGACGATAAAAAACTCGGTCACTTCTAACTCTTGTAATAGTAACTACGTCTTCATGCTTAACTTGTTCCCCAATAAAATCCTTTTGGCTGTAGTCACTATCAGCCACTAAGACAGATAATTTATCAGAAAATAAAGAACTTTGCCAGATTTTTTTTAGTTGTTGATTGCCTTGATTTACTCCTTTATGTTTAGAGGGGACTCGCTCTCCTGATAAGGGGACAGCCCAAGGGACTTTTTCTGTGTCTATTTGGTCAGGTAAAGCGCAGACAACGGAATAACAATGTCCAATATTAATGGGTTTATTTCCCTTAATTGGATTGGGGTAATGAATAAAGGTTTTATCCGCTAACGTTTCGGCAAACGGTCGTGTACAGGGAGTTGTGTCAATACCAAATAAGTTATAATGTTTTGAAGTGGGAGGAATTGTTCTCGATACCGCTGAAAATAAAGTCTCAATTCTCTGTTCATAATTAGGGTTTGCTGAAAAAGTTTCTCCAAAATTTATGCCACTTTTGACCAAGAATTTTCTGACAAATCAATAAGTTTTAGTACATAAAAATTGTTTAAAGTATAATCAAAATTAATGAAAGGCGGTTTGATGAGTTCTCCTGTTCTATTATTAGTAAATAAGGACAAAAAAAGCGACAAAAACTGCCTCAGAAGTTTAGAAAGATTGACAACTAAAAATGTAATAGCAATAGATGTAATGGAGGTTTCAGGAAGTTTTGTCATCACGAGATTTAGGCTAAATCTTCGTTTAGCTTGTCCAAACTTTCCCTCAATAGCATTACGGAAGCATTCATCGGAGTGGGCTTGTTTCTTTTCTTCTTCACTGACATTTTTCGGAGGTCTTCCTAACTTCGGACCACTGATTCTTATCCCTCTTTCCTTACACCAATTTCTGTTTTCCCTAGTTCGATAAATTTTATCTACATGGACGGATTCGGGATAATAGCCAAACGTTTCTTTATACTTTTCTACTTGTTCTTTTAAATGACAAGATTCATTGAAGTTTTCCCAACTTATTTTGTCTAGAAACACATAGTTATCTACACAGCTTACTGAGAGTTTAGCTCCAAACTCTATTGGTTTTCCTGCTTTTCCCCTCACTATTGGACGAATATGCGGTTGAGTTAAACTTACAATTCTTTGAGGAACACTCTGGGTCTTATTCTCCCACATTGACTGTTGTTGTTCATAAACTTTTTTGATAGTCTCTAGACAATTTTTCTGTCTTTTACTCAGATTTTCCAGGGAAGCCCCAGCTTGAATTAAGTCTTCTATATTTCCTAAATTTTTCTTAAGGTATTTTAACTGTTTCCCGATAGCTTTTCTTCTTTCTTGATAAGATACTTTTCGTTTTTTAGCTACTTTTAAGTATTCCTTTCTAGCAATTTTTCTAGAAGTTCTCGGCTTTTTTCTCAATTCTACTCTTAATGGTTTATAAAGATTATCTATTATTCTTTCTGTCTCAATTCTGGCTTGATTTAATATGCCTAAATCCGTTGGGTATTTGATGTCTGCTGGCGCACAAGTCGCATCTAAAATTAGTTTACCTTTGTTTTTTATTTTTTCTCCTTTTTATTGGAGACAATCCTTTTTTTTTACTTCTTTATCACTCTTGTCTATTTCTCTTTTTACTATTTTTTTATTGATTTTGTTTATCAATTCTCCATCAATTCTTTTCCTAAAATGAACTAGCATTGAAGATTCCAGTGGTGGCTCTTGTTGATAACAATTTAAACCTATAAAGTATTGTAGATAGGGATTTTCTCTAATCTGTTCTATAGTTTCTCTATCACTTGTTCCTAATTTTTCCTTAATAATTAATGTCCCTAATGCCATTCTAAATAGTTTGGCTGGCGCACCTTTTTCTGCTGAAAAAAGTTTAGCATATTCTTCCTCAAAATCATCCCAAGGTATCAACTCTGCCATGATTACCCAACGATTATTGGGGGACAATTTGCCCTCGAAAGGTAATTCAAATTTTTCTGGGGGCGGTAAAGGTTGCTCCTCTTTTCGATACATTTGTTCTTGAGCAACAACTGGGAGGTGTTTCTACCAATTATAGCGGTTTGTAGCCGACAAAGCTGATCTTTTTTGCGATCGCGAATATGGGTGTAACCTTTTAAAGAATAGGGTTTTGCTTTTATTCAGCAAACCCTAATTAAGATGCTCCTCAAAACTATACTCAATAATAATTATTTAGGATCAGACTCAGAAAATTCTGCGTCAATGACATCATCGCCACCGCTAGAAGTTCCGCCACCAGGAGGGGTTCCAGCATCAGCACCAGGGGCCTCACCAGGCGCACCACCAGCTTGTTGATAAACGCTGCTACCAATGCTGTAAAGCAGTTGTTGTAACTCTTCGGTTAAAGACTTGATTTTATCATCATCGTCTTGGGCGATCGCATCTTTGAGGTCTTTGATCAACCCTTCAGCTTTAGTTTTGTCTGCTTCAGGAATTTTATCCCCTAACTCACTCAGTTGTTTATCAGCTTGATAAACTAAAGAGTCAGCTTGGTTCTTACGGTCAATTTTTTCCCGACGTTCCTTATCTTCATTAGCATTAGCTTCCGCTTCTTTAACCATGCGATCGACTTCGTTATCCGGTAAGGTAGAAGCCCCGGTAATACTAATGGACTGTTCTTTACCGGTGCCTTTATCCTTGGCAGTCACATTGAGGATACCATTAGCATCGATATCAAAGGTAACTTCGATTTGAGGAACGCCACGAGGTGCAGCAGGAATACCATCTAAGCGGAATAAACCTAAGTCTTTGTTATCATTGGCCATTTCCCTTTCCCCTTGCAGAACATGAATTTCTACATTACTTTGGCCATCAACCGCAGTGGAGAATACCTCGGATTTTTTGGTGGGAATGGTGGTGTTACGGGGAATAATTTTGGTCATGACACCGCCCAAGGTTTCTACACCCAAGGAGAGAGGTGTTACATCCAACAGAAGGATATCTTTGACTTCCCCGGCTAATACACCCCCTTGAATGGCTGCACCCATAGCCACCACTTCATCGGGGTTAACCCCTTTGTTGGGTTCTTTGTTGAGGATTTTTTGGACTAACTCTTGTACCGCAGGAATACGGGTGGAACCCCCAACCAGTACCACTTCATCGATGTCGCTATTGCTGAGTTTAGCATCCTTCATAGATTTTTCTACGGGGATGCGACTGCGATCGATGAGATCGGAACAGAGTTCTTCAAATTGCGCCCGTGTTAAAGTAGTGTCGAGGTGTTTGGGACCTTCTTGGGTAGCGGTGATGAAGGGCAGGTTAATTTCGCTTTGGGTGACGCTAGAGAGTTCAATTTTGGCTTTCTCGGCTGCTTCGGTCAACCGTTGTAAAGCTTGTTTATCTTTGCGTAGATCAATCCCTTCATTTTTTTGGAATTCTCCGGCGAGAAAGTCGACAATTTTTTTATCAAAGTCGTCCCCTCCTAAGTGGGTGTCTCCAGAAGTAGCTAATACTTCAAATACACCGTCCCCTACTTCGAGAATGGATACGTCGAAGGTTCCACCCCCTAAGTCAAAGACGAGGATGGTTTCGTTACTCTTTTTATCTAACCCGTAGGCCAAAGAAGCGGCGGTGGGTTCGTTGATAATCCGTTTTACTTCAATTCCGGCAATTTTTCCCGCGTCTTTGGTAGCTTGACGCTGAGAGTCGTTAAAATAAGCAGGAACGGTAATTACTGCTTCGGTAACGGTTTCACCGAGGTATTTACTGGCATCTTCGACTAATTTACGGAGAACCTGTGCCGAGATTTCTTCGGGGGCAAATTGTTTGCTTTGGGCCGGACAATCTAGTTTAACGTTGGCGTTGCTATCTCGTAAGACTTTATATGATACTTCTGTAGCTTCGTTGGTCACTTCTTCGTGTTTACGACCAATAAAGCGTTTCACTGAATAAAAAGTGTTATCGGGGTTCATTACCCCTTGACGCTTAGCGATCTGTCCCACTAAGCGATCGCCGTTTTTGGCATAAGCGACTACAGAGGGGGTGGTTCTAAACCCTTCTGCGTTGGCGATAACGGTGGGTTTTCCCCCTTCCATTACCGCTACACAAGAGTTAGTGGTTCCTAAATCAATACCGACAACTTTTCCCATATCCTAGACTCCGTAATTACTATATGACTTACTCAATGCTGTTAATCAGCCTAAGTATTAATAATGGGTTTTCTTGAGTATTTATGACTCATATCTATGGTGACTGGATCGGGGTTCTCTAGGGTAGTGTAGTTTTCCGAACCTAGAAATGACGGTTTGAGGGATCACTGAGTTCTTAGATTTCTCCTTTTTCTAATTGTTTGATGGTATTTAAAAATTTTTCGGCATGATCTGTGTTACCTTGTTGCCTAAATAATTGTGCTGCTTTTCTGAGATCGGCGATCGCTTTTTCTTTTTCTTCTAGTTTAAATCGAGTTACTCCTCGGTTATGATAAGCATCAGCAAAATTGGTATTAAATTGAATGGCTTTACTGTAATCTTCCACTGCTTGTAAGGATTTGCCTAAACGATTATAAGCTAAAGCACGATTGTAATAAGCTTTGGGGTTATTGGGGCTAATAATTATGGCTTGGTTATAGTCCAAAATAGCTGCTTCGTGCATTTCTAAATCATCTTTTGCATTGCCCCGATAAATATAAAAGTCTCCATATTTAGATTCTAATTCAATGGCTTTTGAACAATCGGTAATGGCTTGTTCATGATTTTTTAGTTGATAATAAGCATAACATCGGTTTCCATAGGCATAGGCAAAATCGGATTTTAATTCTATGGCTTGATCGTAGTCCTCAATGGACTCTTCAAATTTCTCTAAAACTAGGTAAGAATAACCCCGATTATAATAAGCGTCTGCATCAGTTGGGTCGAGTTTAATGGACTCACTAAAGGCTGCGATCGCTCCTTGATAGTTCCTGGCTTCTATTTCATCAACCCCTTTATTATACCAATCTATAGCTGTCAAGGATGGGGTTTCTTCTGGTTCTTCTAAAACATTTTCTTGGGGGGTTTCTGGGTTGTCTTGAGCAAAACTCTCTGCAAGATTTAAAGCGATATTTCCAAAAGAAAAACAACCACCAATGAGCAAGGTAATATATATTTTTTTGAGTTTAATCATGGTTTTAAAATTAGGCAAAATAATCAATATTTTGTTATTAGTCTTCACCGTAATCTGCCTTATTATAAATGACGAGGACTAGAAACGGCAACCACCCCTAACACTTTAATACCATTATCCCGTAAAATTTTAGCAGCTTCTTTAAACGTTGTTCCTGTGGTATAAATATCATCAACTAATAAAACTGGTCTGGATAAGGAATGTTTTTCTAGGGTTTTTCCTAGTTTAAATGCTCCTTTAATATTGTTTCCTTTTTCTTGAAAAGTCAAACTAAACATAGCTTTGGTTTGACGTATTCTTATTAAACCTTTTGGGTTTAAAGGATATTTTGTACCTTGACAAAATCCCCTTGCTATGATCTCTGCTTGATTAAATCCTCTTATTTTTTCCTTTGCTTTGTGGAGAGGAATTGGAATAATTAAAGGTTTTATTTTACTATTAATTAAATAATTTTTTCCCCAACTTTCTGCTAACCAAAACCCTAAAAGTTCTCCAATTTGAGGACTTTTATCGTATTTTAAGGCTGCGATCGCCTGTTTTAATTTACCGTCGTATTCTCCCCAAACAAATAAGGGTAAGTCCCCTTGCGAAGATTTTTTAGGATCTTTTAGTTGGTGACTTTTAAGTTGTTTCTGACAATATTTACAAATTTCTTCCGTGGTTGCTCTTTCACACAAAGGACAATTTGGCTGGAGAAAAATTGAGAGAATATTTTTTAACATAATCAATTGCTCCAGTTATCAGTTACCAGTGATCAGTGAGCAGTTTTCTTGACAATTTACCGATCACTGTTAACTATCTTAACTATTAACAGGAACTTCAGGATAGAAGCCTAATTCTTTTGATAATTGACGGGCGACGTGGATTAAGAATTTTGCTCCATCGGGGTTATTTTCGTGGGCCATCATAGTAGAAACTTGGACTAAAGATTCTATAAAACCCTGATCCAATAATTCACTATTGGAGGTTAATACGTTGGGTTCTTCTCCATTGGGACAACGCATTAATTGATCGATCAAATTAAAATACTGTTCTCGACGAGATTCTGTCATGATGTCTCCTTAAAATATGAGAGATAAGAGTGATGATGTAATGTGTGCCTTCATTCTAGCGGTAAGTTTTCGGTTTCTTGGATAATTCTTAAGCTTTTTTTCGCAATTTTCAGGGCAATTTGTCCCCTATTGATTTAGGATTTAGAATATTGGGAGATAATCAGCAAATGCTTTACTATAGCAATCAGTTATCAGTTGTGAGAATTAATGTTGAAACTGATCCCCTCTAACCCCCAAACCCCATCGTTAACGACGGGGTCTTAAGGGGGGTTAGGGGGGATCTCGATAATCTCATGAACCATTACTGATTGCTATATCTGCAAGTCTATAGGAAATGTCTTCTTAGTATTCCCAAATTAAGAAAAATAATTACCATTATTAATTAACTAATTAAATAGGTAAAGTTTTCTAAATAGATTTAACCAGTTTGGCAACTAATCTATTCACTACTTAGTTATAATCTCTGTTGACCAATGTTAATATTTTTATTAAATTAGTAATTAAAATAGGTAATATTTTCTCAAATTAACAATAATTTTAAAGAGGTTTTGTATGAAAATTTCCAATCGGGCTAATTTCTTATTTTTCGGGATTGTTCTTCTAATTTGCTGTCTCTGGGGTAACTTAAATAACGCCCCCATTTACTCAGCAGTTCCATCTTATACTACTAGAGTTAGTCAAATAGCCCAAACTAGCAATGGTGATTTTGTTCAAGCTCCTTTACCTTATGATTACAATGCTTTAGAGCCTTTTATAGACGCTAAAACTATGGAAATTCACTATACTGGGCATCATGGAGGCTATCTCAAAAAGTTTAAGAAAACCCTGGAAAAACACCCAGAATTAAAGGGAAAAACCCTTGAGCAAATACTAGGAAATATTGACAACATTCCCTCAGATATTCGTACTTCAATTCGTAATAACGGTGGTGGTCATTACAATCATACTGTATTCTGGGCGATTATGACTCCTAATGGTGGTGGTGAACCCAATGGTGAGTTTGCTACAGCTATTAATAATTCTTTTGGTAGTTTTGAAGAGTTTAAGGCGCAATTTAAGGCTGAATCTTTTAAACGTTTTGGTAGTGGTTGGGTTTGGTTAGTTAGAGATAAAAATGGTCGTCTAGAAATTACCAGTTCACCAGGACAAGATAACCCTATCATGGAAGGAAAATATCCCATTTTAGGTACTGATGTTTGGGAACACGCTTATTATCTCAATTATAAAAATTCTCGAGGAAGCTATGTCGATGCTTGGTGGAATACCATCAATTGGGATGAGGTAAACGCGCGATTTAAAGAATCACAAACCGTTTAATTTTGAACAGCTTATAGGATTTTCATCAATTTAGACTATAGATGTTTATATTGTAGGGGTTAACGGCCGTTAACCCCTACTTTTTGAAATTTATATTATTTAATAATCATCATCATCGGGGTCTTTTGTTAATACTTCAAACACAGTTGTAGCACAAGATTCTCTTTTTTCATCAATAGTTTTTACTTGTTCTGTAATAAATTTTGCTTGTTCAATTTGACCCATTTTTGCTAAGATATAACCTTGACAGGCATAAGCATTGATATAAAGTCTGATATTTGCTTCTTTTTGACGCTCCTTTAAAATGGGCTGTAGTTGCTCCCATTTTAAAGGTAAATTTTCTTTTTTTTCGATGAGTCTTAAGACTTCTCTAGCAATTTTTAGAGCAATTTCTGTCTTATTTTTATAGAAAAAGAAACGATAAGCTCCCACCAAAACGTCCATATTATTCCCTGCTTTTTCCAAAGCTTGGTTAATATATTGTTCAGCTAAACTGCTATTTTCCCAGTTATCTGTTGCTAATATTAATAGTTCTTTTACTTCTTCTGACGCATCGTACCAAGAAAGTTGATTCATAATGTTAAGCTGTATCATTTATAGCGAGTCTAAATAATTGATGAACAGTAACACAGGTATCCTGCATATTACAAGCTAGAAGCTTGTGCTACATTTTTTACTATTTATTTAGACTAACTATAGCAATCAGTTATCAGTTGTGAGAATTAAGTGAATTCTGATCCCCCCTAACCCCCCTTTGTAAGGGGGGAACTAAAGGGGGGATCTCCAAGTTCTCATGAATCATTCCTGATTGTTATATATATATTATCTTCTAAGATCGCAGAATTCCATCAAATTTTAAAGAGAATTAAAGTATTAAAGAGCGCACTAGATCCAGTTCTCTATTTTTAGGTCGGGAATTCTTTCAAATTATCGAGTATTATTAGTAACTAAGATATAATCTTGACTTTGACAATGTGCTGCAATCAACATATCCATGTTACCAATAGGAGTCCCTTTTGCTTCTAAATAATTACGAATTTTACTGTAGCATTGTACTGCTGTTTCTTGCCATGGTAAAACTTGCAAGCGTGAGATAAAATCATCTAAAATCTCTTGATTCTTACTTTTAGCATTAGATTTATCCACACCATATTGTAATTCAGCTACAGTCATCACAGAAATATATACATCTTCGGAAGCAACCGCTTGAAAAGGAGTTAATACAGTGGATGGACGCTTTTTAATGATATAGATACAAATGTTAGTATCTAACATATACATTTAGAATAAATCCTCTCTAGTTTGAAGAGGTAAATCAATTCTTTGTTCCATAAAATCTTCTGAGGGTAAAGGGGTTTTTTCAAAAAAATCTTCCCAGGTAGTAGGTTTAGGAGATGGGATAACTTTTCTATCTTTCCACATCCCCACAAAGGGCTGATTTTCTAGAGAAAAAGAAGCAGAAGATGAGACGGTTAACTCTTGTTTTTCTACTTCATTAAGAATTATTTTAGCAATTCTTTCTTGTTCAGACTCGGGTAACTGCTCAAGTTTTGTCATCACTTTATTAAGAGCTTCAATCATATTTATCTCCATTCAATTTAACTTCCCAGTATCTGGAATAACAGAAATTAAAACAAAATTTCCCATTTTCTTCTAGATTAAAATAGAATTAAAGTAATTAAATAATTCATAATATTGTTGGGTTGAGTACCGAGCCCAACCTACAATGTCGATGCACTGCTACGGGTATCTAACATATACATTGAGAATAACTATGCTCACAAAAATATTCACTCGGCCAAGAAATGATTAAATAAGATAGAATAATCAATATATTAATTTATGCAATGATTATGGTAGAACCAATATCTTTAACTGTTTTAGCTACATCTATTGTGGGGTTTGTCTTTACAACTGCTTCAACAACAGTGGTTCAAAAAGCAACGGAAGCAACCCTTGAAAAGATTAAGACATTAGCAGATATGGTTAAAGAAAGATTAAAGTCTAACCCACAAGTTGTAACTGAGTTAGAGAAGGAGTCAGATGAAGACAAAGATTTAGAAACTATCCGATTTTATTTAGAAAGTGAACTTAGACAAAATAAAGACTTCAGAGAAGATGTTCAGCGTCTCTATGATGAGATTAATCAAGCATTAGAAAATGAAGGAGAAGGTTCTAATATTATGAACGTTTATGGGGGAAAAGCGTATCAACAAAATCAAAATAAAGGAAAGATTTATAACGCTGATCAAATTACTATTAATGAAAAATAATTATGAATAAGTCTTATGAGCAAACTGGGAATAAAGGAAGGATTTATAATGCTGATCAAATTACTATTAATGAAGCATTAGCACCCCCTCAAAAGATAATTGGAATACCTGAAAATATCCCTTATACGGGGACAGAGATTTTTATGGGTAGGGTAAAAGAGTTAGAAAAAATTGATGAACTTTTGAGCGATGATCAACCATTAGCTATTACTTCGGTAATAGGTATGGGAGGTGTGGGAAAAACAGAATTAGCTCTACAATATGCTCTCAGATATCAACAAAAGTATCAAGGTGGTATCTGTTGGGTAGAAGCAAATAGAAGCAATAGTGATGTTTCAGGACAAATTATTTCTTTTGCTCAATCATCGGTTAATGTTATTATTCCTGATCACTTAAATACTCTCAAGGAACGTCTACAATATTGTTGGAGTCATTGGCAAGAAGGGAATGTTTTGGTAATTTTTGATAATGTAGAAAATTACAAAAATATCAAGAATAGTTTACCAACAAAAAATGAAAAGTTTAAGGTTATTGTTACCAGTCGCCAGAAGTTAGGACGATTACAAAAGTTAGAATTAGAAGTATTAAAACCATCAGAAGCTTTAAACTTATTAAAACAAATTATTGGGGAAAAAAGGGTTAATGATGAATTAGAAATAGCGCAAGAATTATGTCAATGGTTGGGTTATTTACCGTTAGGATTAGAATTAGTTGGACGGTATTTAATTATTTATGAGGATCTAACTTTACGTAAAGCTTTACAACGACTCAATAAAAAACAATTACAAGCAAGAGCATTATTAGATCCTAAAGATAATGAAGCAGATATGACAGCGCAATTAGGAATTGCTTCTGCGTTTGAATTATCTTGGGAAAAACTATCACCAGAAGGGAAAAAATTAGGCTGTTATCTCAGTTTATTTGGTTCGGAATTATTTGACTGGTCATGGGTAGAATTCAGTCATTTATATCCTAATGAGGATGAAGAGGAGGAAATTGAAGAATTAGAAATATTAAGAGACGAAGAACTGCGAAACTTCAATCTTTTACAAAGCAGTAAACAAACTAATAAACAAGCAATTTGTATTATCTATTATTTAATTATTAATCATTTATACCAACTTGCATTTTTAAGTTTACTAGATTATCGTAAGGAAAATGCTAAGGCGAAACCCTTATATAGTTATCATCCCCTGATTAGTTATTTCTTTAAAAGCAAGTTAAATAATACAGATAAGAGTAATTTTATTGAGTTAGAAGATAGAAAAGCATTAAAACATAAATTTTGTAAAAGTTTGATTCCTGTTGCTCAGTCTATTGATTATGATCCAACTTTAAATGATATTAATAAATTTACCATTGCTGTCCCTCATCTGGAGATGATAGCAACATAAATGAGAGATAATATTGATGATGAAGATATTAAGTGGCCGTTTGTCGGACTGGGAAGATTTTATCAAGGACAAACCAATTATCAAGAAACAGAAAAATGGGATAAAGACTGTTTATCGGTTTGTAAACGGCGTTTTGGGGAGGAACATCCCGATGTTGCTAGTAGTATCAATAATTTAGCAGCACTGTACAAATCACAAGGAAAATATAAAGCAGCTGAACTTCTTTTCGTCAATGCTTTAGGTATGATGAAAAAGCTTTTAGGGGAGGAACATCCCGATGTTGCTCTGAGTATGAATAATTTAGCAGCACTGTACCAACCACAAGGAAAATATAAAGCAGCAGAACCTCTATATGTAGATGCTTTAGCTATGAGAAAAAAGCTGTTAGGGGAGGAACAGCCCGATGTTGCTCTGAGTATGAATAATTTAGCAGCACTGTACGATTTACAAGGAAAATATGAAGTGGCAAAACCTTTGTATGTAGATGCTTTAGCTATGAGGAAAAAGCTGTTAGGGGAGGAACATCCCGATGTTGCTCTGAGTATGAATAATTTAGCAGCACTGTACGATTTACAAGGAAAATATGAAGTGGTAAAACCTTTGTATGTAGATGCTTTAGCTATGAGGAAAAAGCTTTTAGGGGAGGAACATCCTGATGTTGCTCTGAGTATGAATAATTTAGCAGCACTGTACAAATCACAAGGAAAATATGAAGTAGCAGAACCTTTGTATGTAGATGCTTTAGCTATGATGAAAAAGCTTTTAGGGGAGGAGCATCCCGATGTTGCTAATAGTATGAATAATTTAGCAGCACTGTACAAATCACAAGGAAAATATGAAGTAGCAGAACCTTTGTATGTAGATGCTTTAGCTATGAGAAAAAAGCTGTTAGGGGAGGAACATCCCTATGTTGCTAGTGCAGCTTGGCGAAAGTAATCCACCAGATTTTTACAGAAACTTTCGTGACTAGCCACGACAATGTGTTTCAATGAAACTAACGGAAGAATCTCGAAGTTGATGTCCATGATAAAAGCATTGCCAATTAACCTCTCCAACCTACAGAAAACAGTACTCCAACAAATAGTGAGAGGGACAACAAACCCCTATCGCCTTGTTAGACGAGCCAAGCTAATCTTAGCCGCAGCATCAGGAGAGAGCAATAGTTCGATTAGTCGAAGATTAGAATTAGACCGAGTACAAGTGCGTCAGTGGCGATCGCGATGGTTTGAGGAGAGAGAAAAACTGAGTGCCGCCGAAGAACAACAGGTAACGGAGAAAGCATTAATGGTCTTGATCAAAGGAATTTTAAGCGATCGCCCAAGACCTGGAACAACAAAATCCTTTACGGTCGAACAAGTAGTCCAGATTGTAGAGATCGCTTGTGAAGAATGTGAAAAATCAGACAGGCCAGTGAGCCATTGGACACCTTCAGAGTTGGCGGATGAAGCCATAAAAAGAGGAATTGTCGAAAAGATTTCCCCCCGTAGTGTGGGGCGTTTTTTAAAAAGAAGCGACATTACAACCACATCTCGTTCGTTACTGGTTAAATGCCAAAATTGATGATCCCTTAAAATTTAAAAAGCAAGTCAAATATATCTGTGAACTTCATCAAGAAGCTAAAACTTTGTTAGAACAAGGAATTCATTTAATTAGTACAGATGAAATGACAGGGATTCAAGCTCTTGAGAGATTATTTCCGAACAAAAGAATCAAGCCTAAACAAGTAGAAAAAATCGAATTTGAATATGAAAGACACGGAACTTTAAGCTTGATTGCGAACTGGGATGTGGCAAGAGGAAAAGTTGTTAGTCCCTCTATTGGACCGACAAGAACAGAACAAGATTTTTCTGAACATATCCAAAGAACGATTAAGATTGATGAAAAAGCAGAATGGATTTTTATTGTAGATCAACTCAACACTCATAAATCGGAAAGCTTAGTCAAATTAGTAGCAGAAAGCTGTGGAATTACTATTGATTTGGGGAGAAAAGGAAAGGAGGGGATTTTGCAATCTATGGACAGCAGAGCAGATTTTTTATCAGATGAATCTCATCGAATTCGCTTTGTTTATATTCCCAAACATACATCGTGGCTTAATCAAATTGAGTGTTGTTTTTCGATCTTAGTCAGGCGTTTACTCAAAAGAATTACTGTCCGTTCAACTGAAGAACTATCCCAAAAAATTCTCAATTTTATTGATTACTTTAATCAACATTTTGCTAAGCCGTTCGTTTGGAAATTTAAGGGCTTTAAAGATCATAAGTGACTGGTGGATTATTTTTGCTAAGCTGCACTAGCCACTCAATCATGAAGACATTGTTCGCCAACTGTTCATCGGCGATAGCTCTAACTAGCTTTGAATCAATGGTAGCATTTGTGGTCATAACCCCCACTATACATAAAAATCCCCGATTTTACCTTTATGTTGTCAAGACAGATTCTTTATTGCGGTGAGCAATTACCCCAAAACTGTTAGTCTGACAACACATTGTTAGATATTAATAGGTTTTTAGTAGGTGCTTACAGTTAGTTGGGGAGGATGTCACTAGATTGCAACGCCATTTCCATAAAGGTTTTTTGAGAACTTTGTTCATACTCTTTGCTTTGAGGTTGACGTTGAATATAACTACCATCGGATTGTAATTCCCACCCTTGACGGTTATCTGCTAACATAACCCCTAAAATTTCTTGTAATTGTTGAGCAATTTTCGGATCTTCTACAGGGGTGATCGCTTCAACTCGACGAGAAAGATTACGAGTCATCCAGTCTGCACTACCAATATAAATCTCTTCTTCTCCCCCATTATGGAAGTAAAAAATTCGTGAATGTTCCAAGAAACGGCCAACAATACTAATAACATTAATATTATCACTCACCCCCTTGATACCGGGTTTTAAACAACAAATTCCCCGTATAACTAAATCGATATTAACCCCTGCTTGACTAGCTTTATAAAGGGTTGCAATGATTTGTGGATCTACTAAAGAATTCATTTTTGCCACAATACGACCACTCCCTCCATTGCGACAATGTTCTGCTTCTCGATTAATCATAGAAACCATGCGCTCGCGCATATTAACAGGAGCAACTAACAATTTACGATAGGATTTTTGTCGAGAATAACCAGTTAAAAAGTTGAATAAATCCGTTAAATCTGCCCCTAATTTCTCTCGACAACTTAATAGACCTAAATCCGTATACAATTTAGCAGTTTTAGGATTATAATTACCCGTGCCAATATGAACATAACGACGTATTTTCTCTCCTTCTTTACGCACAACTAAAATAATTTTTGTGTGGGTTTTTAATCCCACCAATCCATAAACAACGTGAACCCCTGATTGTTCTAAACGACGGGCCCAAATAATGTTATTTTCTTCATCAAATCTAGCTTTTAATTCCACCAAAGCAGCCACTTGTTTCCCATTAGCAGCAGCAGCAATTAAAGCATTAACAATGGGTGAATCTCCTGACGTTCTATAGAGAGTCATTTTAATAGTTAAAACATCGGGATCATAAGCAGCTTGAGTAATAAATTGTTGCACAGAAGCACTAAAAGATTGATAGGGATGATGAACTAAAATATCCTCCTGACGAATTAGAGAAAAAATATCCTCTCCATCCTGTTGAATTTTCCCGTCATCGTTACCATCTATAATCTCTTTTATACGTTGTAATTTAGGGGGAACTACTGCGCTCCAGGATTTATCTTTCAAGTCTGGACAAGGAAGAGACATAAAATAAAATAGGTCTTTTAATCCTAATAAACCCTCGATATCATAGACATCAATTTCCTCTAAGCCTAAATCTTCTATCAGTTGTTTTCTGATGGGTTCAGGGGTCGCTGCATGAATTTCTAATCTTACCGCAGACTTACCAATATGTCTTTTTCTTAACTCTTGTTCAATGGCCAAAAGTAGGTCATCTGCTTCGTCTTCTTCCACGGAGAAATCTGCATTTCTTGTCACTCGAAAACCATGACACTCTTGCACAATCATCCCAGGAAATAATGCCTCAAGATTGTGGGCAATAACTTGTTCTAAAGGAACCCCCGTCCAAATAGCTGTTTGCTCGTCTTCTTGATGTCTTAATTCTGGGGGGAGTGCCACAAAACGAGGCAAAACTCCAGGTACTTTTACCCTTGCAAAATGTTCTTCTTCTGTATCAGGATCACGAACCACCACCCCCAAGTTTAAACTAAGATTAGAAATGTAGGGGAAAGGGTGAGAAGGATCAACTGCTAAGGGGGTTAAAGCAGGAAAAATATTATCTTCAAAATACTGATGTAAATAAGTCCTTTGTTCTTGATCTAAGTCTACATAATTAATTAAATAAATGCCTTGATTAATTAATAAATTTCTCAGGGTATATTCAAAAAGATGATCTTGATCTTTCACTAAAGGACGAAGGCGATCGCTAATAGCTTTTAATTGTTCTAAAGGGCTTCTTCCATCGGCGCTTAACTTTCTTACACCTGCTTTAAGTTGTTGCTTTAATACAGCAACCCTAACCATGAAAAATTCGTCTAGGTTAGAACTAAAAATGGCGGCAAACTTCAGTCTTTCTAACAAAGGAGTCCGACTATCTAACGCTTCGTTTAAAACACGATGATTGAATTCTAACCAACTCAATTCACGATTAAAATAGTATTGGGGATCTTTAAGATTGATATTGTCTTCTTTAACTTTTGCCTGTGCCATAGTTCCAAGTATTTATGCAGCTAGATATAATAGTAATTGCTCTCGATTTTAGCTTAAATTATCATCGAGAGCTTTATTATGAGGTTAAGAAAAAAATGTTATTCTTTCTTCAAATTTTCTAACCCTGATACCACTTTAGCCGAGTCAATGCGATCGCCTTGTTTAATGGCATCTACCACATCCATTCCTTGAGTCACTTTTCCAAATACAGCATAGTCTCCATTAAGAAATTCTAAATCTGATAAGGCAAAATAGAATTGAGAGGAAGCTGAGTCGGGCATTCCTGAACGAGCCATGGCCACTGCTCCCCGTTCGTGCTTGAGGACTACTGGTTGAGAGGCCACTGTACCGCTTCCCTGTTGACCCAATGCTTTGCTGTAGGTGGGTGTTTCGTCTCCTTTTAGCTTAATTTCTAAAGGAATACGTCGTTCTTGTTGGGTGTCAGGGTCAATAAACCCCCCCGTTCCGTTTCCTTTGGGATCTCCTCCTTGGGCCACAAAGGGTTTTGGATCTGTAACCACACGATGGAAGATCAACCCATCATAAAAGCCTCTTTCAACTAGATCCACAAAGTTTCCGGCGGTAATAGGAGCATCTTCTCCTTTAATTTCGATGGTAACAGGGGAACCCTTAATAGTCATTTGTACCACAGCATTACCCTCTAATCTGGGAAAAGAGATTTGTTCATTGTCCGTTGTATTAGCACTGGATATGGTTTCGGAGTTGCTAGGAGCATCAGAACACCCAGTTATCATCAACCCAGAAACTAGGAGCAGACAGACTAAAATGTTTAACCAGCGTTTTTTGGGGTTTCTCATGGATATTTTCTCAGTTATCAATTATCAGTTTTTCTGTTTCTCAAGTCTTATAACCCTTCCAGGGGAACTCCTAAGAAACTAGCTAACTCCGCTCCTTCGTTTTCCAGTTCAGAGAGGGACATGGGTACGCCTACACGGGTTAGGGGAACGTCTCGTTTTTGTTTAACCCGTAGATAAAGTTTTCTCTTGGTATTTAACCCTTCTTGGATGTCCGCTTTAACTGCTTGTACATCTTCTAGGGGACAAGTAAATTCAACTCGACGATTCTTGCCAGGAAACCCCCAGCGAAAAATTGTTAGTTTGTTGGTTTGTTTATTGAATTCGTTGTAACCACCCCCAATATTCAAAATGACCGTAAACCATTGATAAAGTGCCAAAAGAGATCCGGCTATTCCATAGAACAGTAAGGCAACTCCTTGAGGTATGAATTGTAGGGAGGAGGTGTCGCTAACAATGAGTAGGTTGGTTTGTAAATAACTCGAAATTCCTGCTAAAAGGAAACCAATACCGCCAATGGAGGAAACTGCCGCCCACCAGTAATTACTGAAGCGACGAGAACCGAGAACGTCTTGACGAAAAATGAGGCGATCGCTTGTCATGGCCGCTGCTTTTGTTCAATTTTCCTAGATAGTATCCGCCCCATTGTATCATTGTTTTGAATAACTAATTAAGTTATTTCTCACCAGTTAACCTTCACCAAGCTTTGGGTTTAAAACCCATTTACTTCTATTTATTAAGAAGTATTACAAAGGCTCAAATCCTTAACTATTCACTATTCACCAATGCCTTATAATACTATCTGCAGAGTATCGTTACACCTCATACAAGGCATAAGCATTCATGACATTTTATCAAAGAGCCAGTGGGATTTTGTTGCACCCAACCTCTTTACCCAGTCGCTTTGGTATTGGTGACTTAGGTGAAAGTTCCTATCGCTTCATTGAATTTTTAGCAGCTAGTGGGCAAAATTTATGGCAAGTCTTACCCTTGGGACCCACAGGATTTGGCAATTCTCCTTATCTATCCTATTCGGCTTTTGCTGGCAACCCTCTATTAATTAGTCCAGATATTCTCTGTGGAGATGGTTTACTTACCAAAGCTGACTTAGATGCTTATCCAACTCTACCAGATGATCGAGTTGATTACGATTTAGTCATTAAGCATAAGTTACCCTTACTAAAAAAAGCAAGTGATACCTTTAAAAATGGCAATTTCCACGAACTAAGAGGACAGTTTGACCAATTTTGCCAGAGTAATACCTATTGGTTAGATGATTATTCCTTATTTATGGCTATTCATGACGATAACCCTGAAAAAGCATGGTCCGAATGGGATCGAGACATTGCTAAACGGGAACATCACGCCTTACAAGCTTATGGGACTAAGTATGCAGAGGCAATTTTTTATCACAAGTTTTTACAGTTTGAATTTGTGCGTGAGTGGAAACGGGTAAAAAAATACGCCAATGACCGCAACATCAAGATTTTTGGGGATATTCCTATCTATGTGGCCTACGATGGCGCAGATGTTTGGTCTCATCCTGATATTTTCTGTGTTGACTCGGAAACTTTAGAAGTGAACTTAATGGCAGGTGTTCCCCCGGATTATTTTAGTGAAACTGGTCAATTATGGGGCAATCCCGTTTATAACTGGCAAAGACTTAAGGAAACGGGTTTCAGTTGGTGGATTGAACGGTTTAGAGGGACTTTAGAATACTATGACGTGGTTAGGGTTGACCATTTCCGAGGGTTTGAAGGCTATTGGGCCGTTCCTAAAGGGGAAAAGACTGCTATAAATGGCCAATGGTTACCAGCTCCAGGAAATGACCTTTTTGCCTGTCTCAAGGAAACATTGGGAACCTTACCCATCGTCGCCGAAGATTTAGGGGTGATCACCGCCGAAGTGGAAGCTTTGCGGGATAGGTATGAGTTTCCAGGGATGAAGATATTACACTTCGCTTTTGATTCGGATCGGTCTAATCCTTTCTTGCCCTACAATTATTACAATCGTAATTGTGTGGTTTATACAGGAACCCATGACAATGACACAACCGTTGGCTGGTTTGCTGAACGAAATTTTGAACAACGAACGAGGGTAACAAATTATTTGGATGGTATTTCTCCTCAAGGGATACACTGGAGCTTAGTTGCTTGCGCTATGAGTTCGGTAGCGAATCAAGCGGTGTTCCCTTTACAGGACATTTTGGGTTCAGAAAGTGATTGTCGTATGAATACCCCAGGTTTAGCTGCTGGTAACTGGGAATGGCGATATCGTCAGGAAATGTTGACCCCAAAATTAACAGAATATTTGCATCAAATGACCCAATTATACGGAAGACTTCCTTCTTAATGTCTAGAATGTAATAGCAGTAAAGAGACAGGATCGGTCTATCTATGGGTTTTTCACCTGAACGCTCTGTTGATGACAAGGAGAGCAGAGGAAAGTTCATCGGCTTTACTTTCTTTTGTTTAGCCATTGTTATGGTGACTTATAGCACTTTTGGCTGGTATGTAGGTAGTTCTGCGATCGCCTGGAGTCATTGGTTAGCTAACCAAGGGGAAGCTTGGGGATGGGTTTTAAAGGATGAAGTAATCTTCTTGCTGCTTCATCTTCTAGCAGCAGGAGTCGTTTTACTAATAACCGCTAGTTTAGCCGCTCCTGTCGCTATCATCACCATTGTTTTTGGTAGTAGCTTTAAATCGGATAATAAAGCTATTATCGCAGTGTTATTATGGTCGTTTGTGGCAGTCGTCATGCTGCGTTGGATTGGGGATTTTTCCCGCATTCTTTTGTTACTTTCTGCTGCTATTTTAGCTAAACTAGAGTTACAAAAACTAGGGTATCCTCAATGGCTAGTTATGTTTCTCTTAATCATCATTTGTTTAGGTGGGTTTACTTTAGGATTACTGGGTTATTACCAGTTGCAATAACTTTTATTTGTACTGAGTCAGAGGTTTCTCTTGGCGAAGGGCGCGAGTTTGTTCTAGAATGTTCTCAATATTTTCTTGGGAGAGATTTTGAATATAGTTTATCTTAATTTCTTCCAATAGATCATTGAGTAAAGATTCAATTTGTTCAATACTATGTTCTGCTTGTAATTCGCTTCCTAAAGATTTACTAAATTTCTCAACCAACTTTTCTAATAGTCGATCAAAGTCTGGATCTTCTATTAATAGTCCTTGCAGTCCAACGGATAACCCTTGATACAGTTGAGACACTAATCTTTCTGTTAGTTGGCTTTGCATTACTTTAACCCCTGGCACGTTTTCTAAGCCTTGATAAGCAGGGGTTTGGGTTAACGCCTTGTCTACATTATAGCGTAAAAATTCCTCTGCCTCGGTACGAATTTCAGGAATAACTTTATTAATAATTAAATTAGCCATGAGTTTCACTAATTCTGAAGTCTCATTAACATCGTTAATATCAATATATTGCGTGGTATTTTGTTTAATTAGAACTTCACGAATGGTTCCATTATTAATAGTTCCTTGAACTTGATCCACAACTTGAATAATAACAACTTCTGTAATATCTTGGGCAATTCCTGCTACAAATCCTTGACTTGCTTGTTTTTTAATTGCTTTGAAATCAATTAACTTTGCCTGGTCTAAACGAATAGTTAAAGGAATAATTCTTAGGAAACGAAATATAGGGATAAGCAAGAAAATATCGTACCAACGCCATAAGGTAGCATCGAACCAACTAACCCCAGCATGACGACGGCTAATGAACCATGTTCTTGCTAAAAATCCTGTCAAAAATAACAGAAAGAAAGGGGTATCAATTAAACCAAAATTATCAAAAGGTTCCCCACTTTCTCCCACAGGACGAAAGTAGTTAGTTGCAATTAAAGGGGCAATCTCTTGGTCAAAAAAATCTAGTTCATTTCGCCAACCATTTTGCTGGAAATTTTTAGCACTCCAAAACTTCCTAAAAGAATCTTTTGCCGAACTTTCTGGGTTATCAAAGACGTGTCTTCGAATCTTATTTTTAATGCGTTCTAATGTCCCTGTTTTATTAGCTATTTGAAAGGGATTTTGTTTGACCATTTCCACACTTCTTTGACGGAGATCAACTAGGATTTCATCAATATTTTGCTGAGTTTCTTTTGTTTCTGTTAAATTAGAATCCGTAAATGCTTGTTGACTGATAAGCTGATTAACAGCTTCATTCAAATCTTCTACTCTTCGTAAATATTGATCAGTATCTCGATAAGGCTCAATGCCTTTGATAATATCGTACTGAGTAATTAATTGTGATAAACGACTAGGTATAGGTAGTAGAGTAATTTCTCTTTCAAATGTACCAATTTTTATGGACCAGGTAATTCTCTCCTGTATCAAAAAATCTCGCAAAGGAATATAACTTAAATCAAAAATTACTAATATATAATTGGCTAAGACTATCGAGGCCATAATTTTCTCAAACCAAAGACGGGGGCGCAAGAATTTTGTTTGAGATCCTGGAGACACTTTTGTTATTGTCATAGAGAAATCACACCACCTATAAAAATTTTACTAAAGTTATTATAAAGGAACTTTCTCATTTGTCTAGGAAGTCTAGACTTTTATTACTATAGTAAGAGATATCTGACTGAGATGATAAGTTAGCTATTTCTTCATCTTAGTTCTCATACTCTGTCACTAACTCAATATTAAGAATGACTGCAAATATTCAAAAATCCTATAGCTATAAAGTGGGTGGAAGTCTAGGTTTTGCTCATCCTACTTATGTAGAAAGACAAGCAGATCAAACCCTTTTAACCGCTTTAACAGCAGGTAAATTTTGCTATGTTTTTAACTGTCGTCAAATGGGAAAATCAAGTTTAAGAGTACGTGCAATGCACCAACTACAAGCAAAAGGAATGAGTTGTGCTTCTGTTGATATTACCAGTTTAGGCAGTGATATTAGTCAAAAACAATGGTATAGCGGTATCATCACCCAATTATTTTTAGGGTTTAATTTAATTGGCAAAGTTAACTTAAAAGTTTGGCTCAGAGAACGAGAAGAATTATCAGGTATTCAAAAATTTAGTGAGTTTTTAGAAGAGGTATTACTGGTTCATTGTCTCGGAGAAAAGGTTTATATTTTTATCGATGAAATTGATAAGATTCTCAGCTTGAATTTTTCTCTAGATGATTTTTTTTCCGTGATCCGTTTCTTTTATAATCAAAGGGCAGAAAACCCTAAATTTAATAGATTAGTATTCTCTTTATTTGGAGTTGCTACCCCAACAGATTTAATTCAAGATAAAACCCAAACCCCTTTTAATATTGGCTTTCCTATTGAATTAACTGGATTTACTTCAAAAGAAATAGAACCCTTAGCCCCCGGTTTAACTTCTATTACTGACCATCCTCAAAAGGTTCTTGAGACAATTTTAGACTGGACAGGGGGGCAACCTTTTTTAACCCAAAAAGTTTGTGATTTACTGTTAACTCAAGGTAAGATTATTCCTGCTGGTCAAGAAAAAGAATGGGTCAATAAACTCATCAGAGAGTTTATTGTTGAAAATTGGGAATCCCACGATGAACCCGTGCATCTAAAAACCATTAGAGAGCGAATTTTTAGGCAGGAAAAAAGAGCAGGAAGACTGTTAGGTATGTATCAACAAATCTTGCAAGAGGGTTTCTTAAAAAGTGATGAGAGTTCGGAACAAACAGAATTAAGATTATCTGGTTTGGTGGTTAAAAAAGATGGCAACTTAGTTGCTTATAATAAAATATATCAATCTGTATTTAATGAAGAATGGGTAAAAAAAGAATTAGAAAAGATTAGACCTTATTCTGAAATGTTAACAGGTTGGATGAATTCTAATTATGAAGACGATTCTCGCTTATTAAGAGGTAAACTTCTCAAAGATGCTCTAAGTTGGGCAATGGATAAAAGCTTGAGTGATCTTGATTATCGATTTTTAACCGAAAGTCAAAACTTAGATAAACGGGAAGCAGAAATTAATCTCAAAGCTCAACAAAAAGCTAATGAGATTTTAACCAGAGCGAACCAAAAAGCTCAACGAATGATCCGCTTAGGCATGACAATTTTAGGGGTTTCTGTAGTAGGTGCAACTTTTGCATTTACTCAAGCTAGGATAGCCTTTCAGAAGCAAAGAGAAGCCCAAATAGGTACTCAACTAGAGCGAAGTGGAGATAGTGCTTGGCGACAATTTGAATTTGAACAATTAGACGGCTTAGTATCAGCAATAGAAGCTAATCAAGAATTAAAAACTATTGTCAAAGATCAACGACTTTTAGAAGATTATCCCGCCACTAGCCCTATTTCTGCTCTAGAACAAATTCTTAACCGTATCCAAGAAAAAAATAAATTAATCGGCCATCAAGATGCGGTTAATAGTGTTACCTTTAGTCGTGATGGTCAATGGATAGCCACCGCTTCCAGTGATGGAACCATTCGTTTATGGAACCGACAAGGGCAACAAAAAGCTGTTTTAAGGGGCCACGAAGGTAATATTTATGGGGTAGCTTTTAGTCCCGATAGCCAAACCCTGGCCACTGCGGCCCAGGATGATACTGCTAGGGTGTGGAACCTACAAGGGAAACAACTGGCCTTGCTTAAGGGTCATGATGCTTCGGTTTATAGTGTTACCTTTAGTCCAGATGGTCAACGTCTTGCCACCACTTCACGGGATAATACTGCCAGAGTTTGGGATAAACAAGGAAATTCCCTCTTAGTGTTGAAAGGTCATAAGAAATCCGTGGATGACGTTGCTTTTAGTCCCGATGGTCAATATATTGCTACGGCCTCACGGGATGGAACCGCCAAGTTATGGGATAGTCAAGGAAATTTAAGGAAAACTTTACAGGAAAAGGCAACACCTTTGTTTAGTATTAGTTTTAGTCTCGATAGTCAACGTATCGCCGCAGGGGCTAGGGATGGAACCATTTACATTTGGGATAAACAGGGAAATTTGACCTTAAATTTGAACGGTCATCAAGAATTGGTCAATAGTGTTGTCTTTAGTCAAGACGGCAACTTAATAGCCAGTGGTTCGAGTGATGGAACCGCTAGACTTTGGAGTACAGAGGGAGAAGAGATAACAGTTTTAAAAGGTCACCAAGATCCTATTTATGATGTGGCTTTGAATTATCAAAGCACAGAATTAGCTACCGCTTCCAGTGATGGCAAGGTTAAATTGTGGGCTGTTAAACAAACTCTAAATAATGGGTTTAATACCTTAGATAGTTATGTTACCAGTGCTGACTTTTCTGAGGATGGTAAATTCTTAGCGATCGCCGATGAAAGGGGTCAGGTTTATACCTGGAATTTACAGGGAAAAAATCTAGAAAAATTTGAGGCGCATGGTAGTGGAATTAATGCCATTCGTATCGCTCCCAATGGGCAAATAATGGCTACAACTGCTAATAATGGGGTGGTAAAAATATGGGATTTACAAGGGAATTTATTGGGAAATTTGAGGGATAATAAGGTGAGAATTTATAGCCTTGATTTTAGTTCTGATAGCAAAAAGTTAGTCCTGGCAAATCGTTCGGGAGAAGTGGAACTATGGGATTTAGAAAAGCAGCCCTATCAATTAATTAAAAAATTTCAAGCTCATGAAGATACCATCAACCATATTGTTTTTAATCAAAACAGTACCAAAATAGCCACTGCATCCGCCGATAAAACCGTCAAAGTCTGGGATAAGCAAGGGAATTTAGAACGATTATTATCTGGACACCAAGAGAGGGTTAATTGGTTGAGTTTTGCTCCAAATAGCAACTATTTAGCCACAGCATCGGAAGATAGCACTATCAAGTTATGGGACTCAAAAGGAGAATTGATTACCACATTAAAAAGCGATTTATTTCCTATTTCCCGTGTGAATTTTAGTTCTGATGGAGAGTATTTTGTCACCGCTTCTCAAGATGGAACAGTAAGATTATGGGATCGAGAAGGAAAACTACATACAAAGATGAAAGGTTATCAAGAATCCCTGGAAAGTGTCAAATTTACCCCCGATAATCAAACCATACTGACAGTGGCTAGAGATGGTACAGTAAAAATGTGGCCTCTAGAATCAGAATTTGTTCGCTTAAGTTCACTTTTAGAGCAGGGATGTCATTGGTTAAAAGATTATTTAATTAGCCATCCCTCTGAGCAGCCTAAATTATCCAGTTGTCCTCATTCAAATGATGCCAAAAAACCCTTAACTCAATATTAATATTTCATTTTGTTACAAAATATAGGGGTTTACACTGCCCAAGTTGACCAGGCTATGTTAGGGTATAAATGATTGAGAGTTTTTCGAGTTCGGTTTCAGCATTGGTTATGATTAGTAATTGGTTCTTTCCTGTCTACATCGCCTGGTGGGTTTCCGAAATTTTAGTTGATTCTCTCGTAACCCTATAACTAATTTTGGAGATATCCCATGACAATCTATGTAGGCAATATATCTTATGATGTAACCCCTGAGGATTTAACAGAGGTTTTCGGCGATTATGGTACGGTTAAACGAGTTTCCCTGCCCACAGATCGTGAAACAGGAAAACCTAGAGGATTTGGTTTTGTAGAAATGGACAACGATGACGAAGAAACGGCCGCCATCGAAGAGCTAGACGGTGCTGAATGGCTAGGAAGACAGATGAGAGTCAACAAAGCAAAACCTCGTGAGAACAAAGGTGGAAGTTTTCCTAAGCAGAAAAGTTTTTCTTAGTAAGATCCGACTAAAAAGTATCTATAGTTTCCTTAATTACTCGCGCTTTTCGTCCTCAAAAAAGCGTGTTTTTTGTTATTGAAACAAAAGAACTAGGTGTCAAGCATATGATATATCAACCCATATTTCCCATGGGCTGAAGTTGAGAATGGCAGGAAGAAGCCTAAAATGTAGTTAGATTTGATAGTATTTTTAGATGGGGACTTCTTGTAACATTTTTGTTAATGTAATGGTGTCTTTTTGCCAAAACTTTGTTATTAACTAACCTATGGACTTTTCTAGTAACGTTGCCAGTCAACTAAATGCGGTGACAATTCTACCGGAAGGAATTGTTATCATTACCTTGATGCTGGTTCTCATTGGTGATCTGATTGGGGGTCGTAATGCCAGAACATGGCTACCCTACTTCGCTATCGCTGGTTTATTAGCGGCTTTATTTGCCCTTTACCGAGCTTGGGATAGCCCTGATACCTTGGGGTTTCTCGGGGCGTTTGATGGGGATAATTTAAGTATTGTCTTCCGCGGGATTATCGCCTTATGCACTATTGTCACCCTTCTCATGTCTATTCGCTACGTGGAACAGACGGGAACCTCCCTGGCGGAATTCATCGCCATCATGTTAACAGCTACTTTGGGGGGAATGTTTCTCTCCGGGGCTAATGAGTTGGTGATGATTTTTATCTCTTTGGAGATGTTGAGTATCTCTTCTTATCTGATGACGGGATACATGAAGCGAGATCCTCGTTCTAATGAAGCTGCTTTAAAATATCTGTTGATCGGAGCTTCGAGTTCGGCTATTTTTCTCTACGGTAGTTCCTTGTTATACGGTTTATCGGGAGGGGAAACCACTCTAAACGCAATTTCAGAGAAAATTTTGACCAACGATAGTAGTTCTTCTTTGGGACTGGCGATCGCTTTAGTATTCATTGTTGCAGGTATTGCCTTTAAAATTTCTGCTGTTCCTTTCCACCAATGGACCCCCGATGTCTATGAGGGTTCCCCAACTCCGGTGGTGGCGTTTCTCTCGGTGGGATCGAAAGCAGCAGGGTTCGCCTTAGCTATTCGCTTACTTGTAACGGCTTTTGCTTCTATTGTGGATCAATGGCATTTAATTTTCACCGCCTTGGCTATCCTCAGTATGGTTTTGGGTAATGTGGTAGCTTTGACCCAAACTAGCATGAAACGGATGTTAGCCTATTCTTCCATAGGCCAAGCTGGGTTTGTGATGATTGGTTTAACGGCCGGAACCGATGCTGGATACTCTAGCATGGTGTTTTACTTATTAGTTTATCTGTTCATGAACTTAGGAGCCTTTAGTGGGGTGATTTTGTTCTCCCTACGCACCGGAACTGATCAAATTAGTGAATACGCAGGACTTTATCAAAAAGATCCCCTTTTAACTTTAGGGTTAAGTCTTTGTTTACTGTCTTTAGGGGGTATTCCTCCCCTGGCTGGATTTTTTGGCAAGATTTATATTTTTTGGGCTGGTTGGCAAGCAGGACTTTATGGCCTAGTTATACTGGCTTTAGTAGCTAGTGTGGTATCTATTTACTATTACATCCGTGTGGTGAAAATGATGGTAGTAAAAGAACCCCAGGAGATGTCCGATGCAGTTAAAAACTATCCCGAAATTCAATGGAATTTACAGGGAATGCGTCCTTTACAAGTGGGATTAGTGTTATCGGTCATAGCCACCTCTCTGGCAGGGATTTTATCTAATCCTCTCTTTACTTTAGCCAACAATTCTGTGACCACTACCCCGATTTTACAATCATCGGTGGTTAATACTCGTATTTCTCAAGTGGAAACTCCTTCTCCTAGCATTAACCCATAATTTTCTGTAGTGTGGGCATTGCCCACACTACTACTTGATAAACTTACAAACCTGAGTTCGATATAAGGAAATTTATAGACAACTGGTCAAAATTAAGAGTCTTAAACCCTGATTATCTGATGGAAAAAACTCGAACTCCGAACTCCGAACTCCTAACACCGAACTCAGCTTACAAGTAATCCTTCAAATAAGATCCGCCCTTCTGTTGCCCTTGTAAGGGGATCAGAAGCCCTTTCCGGGTGGGGCATCATTCCCAAGACATTACCCTGTTTATTGCTAATTCCTGCAATATTAGAAAGGGAACCATTGGGGTTTGTATCTTCGCTTATTTCTCCCGATAAGTTGCAGTAGCGAAAAATAATTTGTTGGTTATCTTCTAACCCTTTGATTGTCTCTTCATCCCCATAATAACGCCCCTCTCCGTGGGCAACTGGGAGGGTAATGACTTGTTGAGGGGTGTATTTTTTTGTCCAAGGTAATTGATTATTTTCTACCCTGACTGGAATGCGATCGCAGATAAAATGTAAATCTCGGTTACGGATGAGGGCCCCTGGTAATAAACCTACTTCTGTTAACACTTGAAAACCGTTACAGATCCCTAACACTAATTTACCTTGGTTAGCGTGTTCTATGACCGATCGCATCACAGGGGAAAAACGAGCGATCGCCCCACAGCGAAGATAGTCGCCATAACTAAACCCTCCAGGGATGACCATAACATCAATATCGCTGATATCCGTGTCTTGATGCCAGATCATGCGGGTGGGTTGATCGAGTAATCCTTCTATAACGGTTACTAGATCGCGATCGCAGTTTGATCCAGGAAAAACAATAACTCCAAACTTCATTAGTGACTCCCACTGGTTGTTAGTGCAGTGATTTCATAACTATAATTTTCGATCACAGGGTTGGCCAAAAGGCGATCGCACATTTCATCCAGTTGGGTTTCGGCCTGGGTTTGATCTTCTGCGGTCATGGTAAGCTCAATGTACTTCCCTATTCTTACTTTTTCTACACCTTCGTATCCTAGCTGATGTAGTCCTGATTGTACTGCAACACCAGCCGGATCTAAAACCGACGGTCTGAGGGTGACATATATGCGACAATGGTATTCTTGAGACATTGGCAGTCAGTAATTAAGCTATATTTTCCAATATTAAATCTACTTGTTCTCAGACTAACATGATTAGAACAGGAAATTAATTTATAGGCATAATATTATTATGTCCTGATTCCCATAGATTAGCTTATGGCAGAAGAACCTAAAAAAGATCCTAAATTATCTGAACAGTTAACGGATGCTTTAATTAAACTATTGGTGGCAGGAAGTGGCGGATCTTCTCTTTATTTTTTGTTTACTGATAGTATTCCTAAAGCAATAATTGCAGGGGCGATCGCTACAGGGACAAGTTTATTAACTGGTTTTTGGCAAGGGGTTATCGGTGTGCTGCAACCCCGTTCAAAAAGTTTAGGAGAGCAAGCTGGAAAAGCCATAGAAAAAGGTTTAAGTGGTTTTAGTTCTCAATTGTCTAATTTTTCCGAGTTGTACCTAGAATCCTTGAAAACCTATTGTTATGCTTTAGAAGTCGAGGGATTTCAGGACTTGCCAGGTTTGGCGTTAAAGGATGTTTTTGTTCCCCTCAATGTTTACTCAAAGGAGGGAATAATAGAACAAGGATTTAAAGAAATTTGGGATTTTTTACCAAGTCAACAAGCTGAAAATTTACCCCATAGACGGATTATTGTTATTGCTGATCCAGGTTTCGGTAAAACAACTTTAATGCGTCATTTAGCTTATTCTTATAGTACAGGAAATTATAGAAATACAAAATATTTTATTCCTATCTTGCTACGGTTTCGAGATATTTATTCCTTTATTCTTTTAATGAATTCTGAATCTGAGTCAGAAAAGAATAATTTTGTTGATTTAATTAGTTTGATTATTACTCATTTAGAAAGACAACCAGAATTTAAAGAACTTAAACCTGATCGTATCTGGTTAAAAAATAATCTAGATAATGGTAACTGTTTAGTTATTTTTGATGGGTTAGATGAAGTACCAAAAGAACAACGAGAGAATATAAGACGTTGGACAGATAGCGTTATGAAAGAATATCAAAATACTCAATTTATTTTAACTTCTCGTCCTCACGGTTTTGAATTAAATGCTGATCAACCTAGCTATCCTATTAAAATTGATTTAAAGTTACGCATTCGAGAATTTACTAATGATCAAAAAGAGCAGTTTATTAATAAATGGTATCGTACCGTTATGTGGGAAATGAAATGGAAAAAACTCTATGAAAATAGTTTAAATAATCCACCCAATGAACAATTAACGAAAAAGGTAACGAGAATTAGAAGTGATCAAGAAGCACGAGAAAATGCTGAAGATTTGAGAAAACAATTGTTTGCTAATCTTGCACTAAAAGATTTAGCTCGTAATCCTTTATTAATTACAATGATTACTACAACCCATCGTGCTGAAAGAACTTTACCCACAGAACGAGAAGAGTTATATCGCAAAATCACAGATTTATTACTATCAACTCGTCCCCATCATAAGAATACTTTACTAACGTTAAAACCTGTAAAATAATAAGATTATTTTACAGGTTTTAGCTTGGCATTTAATGGAAGCAGAAGAAACAACTTTTACCCCAGAAGAAGGAATTCAATGGATTGAATCAACTTTAAAAGATTGTTGTCAAGAAAATTAGTCTTTAACAGGAAAACAATTTTTAAGAGAAATGTTAGAAATCACAGGGTTATTACAAGAAAGAGAATTAGACACTTATGAATTTAGTCACTTAACTTTTCAAGAATATTTTGCTGCTTTATATCTTAAGGATCTAGGAAATGAAGGACAAGCAAAAGTTATTGAAAGATTAGGAGATAAAACATGGGAAGAAGTGATTTATTTTTATATGAGTTTAGCCGATGCAAACCCTATTATTACTGCAATTTTAAATAATCCTAATTACAATACTTTATATATAGCAAATCAGTATAAATCTTGGTCACTCGTAACAGCTTCAATTAGAGAAAAAATAAATGATTGCAATAAATCTTATTATGCTAGTCATGAAGATCATCCCCTTATTTTTTATGACCAAATTCTTGCTTTGACAACCTTGGAAAAACACTTTAATAACTTAACAGCTATCGATGAAAAAACGCTATTTCTGAACCCATAACTTGGGTAGAATATAAACTATTTTTGGACGCACAAATATCGGGACAGTTTCATTCTACTGCTGAAGTGATTGATATTTCTGATAAGATTTTTAATAGCCCTGTTATTGGTATAAAATGGCAGGATGCACGTTGGTTTTGTGCTTGGTTAGCGACTCGAAAAGACCTACAATCATCAGAGGAAGTTTATGATTATCGTTTACCTACTGCTGATGAAATGTTGCAATCAGCAAGAAAGGGGATAACGGAAGATTATGAAGGGATAGGAGACTTTTTAAGAGTGGTACGAGTTACTATTCCTTCTTACTACCAAACCTTAATTAATTACTTGTCTTCTGGACGTTGGAAAGACGCAGATGAAGAAACTGTTCAAGTCATACTTCAAGTTGCTAACCGAGTTAAACAAGGATGGTTAGATTTTAAGGATATCGATAACTTTCCTTGTGAAGATTTACGTATTATTGATCAACTTTGGGTGAAGTATAGTAACGGACAATTTGGTTTTTCTGTCCAAAAGCAAATCTATATGGATGAACTAGGAGGGACAAAAATGTATAATGAATAAATATGGGACAAGTTTTGTGATGTTGTTGGGTGGAGAATAAGAGAAGAATATCTAGATTACTTGGACATGACTTTTAAATTAGGGGATACTACACCAGTAGGACATATCCCAACTTTTTTGTTTATTCGTTTGTCAAGTGTAGGGCGGTTATTCTTTCGCGAAAATACTTGTCAACTGTAGCGTATAAACTTTACAATCTTTTGTAAAACCATGAATATTCGCTCTTTTTTACGAGTTTGTTGGTTTTAAGAGTATTAAACATTGATAGCAACATTCTTATAATAGAAAGTATCAAATATTTTGACAAGAGAAATGAAAGATATTTATAAATTACCTTTAATTTTGGAACCTCAACCTGAAGGTGGTTATACGATCACCTGTCCTTTAATTCCTAACTTAATTACAGAAGCAGATAACTTAGAAGAAGTCATCCCCAATGTATCTGACGCATTAGCAGCATTAATAGAAACCTATGAAGATTTAACCCAACCTTTAATATTTTGGCTAAAATTAAATAATATACATAACAATAGAGAATGAACCAATGAAAAAGAAATATGTTTATTGGCAAAATGACGATATGTGGTTAGGATATTTTGAAGAATATCCTGATTACTGGACACAAGGAGAAACAGAAGAAGAATTGAAAGAAAACCTCCTTGATATTTATCATGAATTAACCAGTAATAATCTTAGCCATATTCGTAAAGTTGCAGAACTTGAAGTATTATGAAGCGAAGGGATTTAATTAAAAATTTAGAGAAAATGGGTTGTATTTTTGTTCGTCATGGATGGAAACATGATTGGTATCAAAACCCTAAAACGAAAATTTCGCAACCTATTCCTAGACATCGAGAAATTAAAGAACAACTTGCTAAACATATTATCAAAATGCTGACTGATAATGAAAATTCAAATGCTTAAACCTCTATTTTCTAATGATAAACTAGAATTAAACTAATGCTGTAACGCTCCAGAATTTTCACTTTTCTAATAATTCCCAAGCTAGTTTAGCTGCACCCACCATTCCTGCTTGATTACCTAATTTTGCCGTTAATAGCTGTAAATTTTCGCGAGAACTGAGCAAAACCCGTCTCTCTATCTCTTCTAGAGTCGCCGGAAAGAAAAACTTTGTACTGCCGCTAATACCTCCTCCAATAACGATCGCTTCTGGGGTCAAAACATAGATCAAACTAGCTAAACCTGCACCCAATAAACAACCGTAGCTTTCCCAAAATTCCAGGGTTGGTTTATCACCTCTTTCCGCCAATTCTCCCAATTCTGCTGGTTCTTTCCCCGTCATACGGCGTATCGCTTGAATAGAACCATACTGTTCTAGAGAGCCATTATTACCACTGTTACACACCGGACCATCAAAATTCAGCGTAATTAACCCTAATTCTGCGGCCGCCCCCAAATGACCGGTAAATAGATGGCCATTGAGGATAATAGCACCACCAACCCCCGTTCCCAAGGTCAACATAATCAGGTTTTGATAGTCTTTCCCTGCACCTAACCAAGCTTCCCCTAAACCGGCACAGTTAGCATCATTAGCGACGGTTGTGGGTAGTCCGGTTTGTGCCTCTAACCAGTCTGCCAGAGGAACATCTTGCCACCCAGACAAGTTAATAGCTGCCTTAGCAATCCTACCACTTTTATCAGCCGGGCCAGGGGTTCCTACCCCTAAAGCGAGACAGTTTCCAGTGGGGGTAAGTTGGGCGATCGCCTCCACCATACTTTTTACCACAGCTTCGGGGGTTGCCGGTTGGGGGGTAGCAACGGTTAAGGAGTTGATGCAGGTACCATCTGCGAGAAACTGTCCGAGTTTAATGGCAGTCCCACCGAGATCAAGGCCAATGACTGAGGGTTTTTCCATACAATTTAATTAATCTCTTTAATTAGATAATTTTACTAGAATAGACTGAAAGCTATTCTAGTCTTTTGTTAATTTTAAATGACTATCTACCTGTTGAGGATGGTGGTTATTATCGATAGTAATCACTAAATCGACTAAAGTTGGGTTTTGGGCTAAAGGTGTTATAAATAGTTCAGGATGTAAAGCTTTCCAAAAATAGTTAACAAAGTCTTCTACTTCTTGATCATCCATCCCTGTTTTACCTGATAAAATCATTTTTTGTTCTGCTTCTTTGCGCCATTGTTTACTAAAACGATAATCTTTAGGATAGAGAATAATCAGGCGATCTAATTTTTCCCATAAAGGTAAATAAGCTTTTAACTTTTCATTGATATCTTTAGCAAACTGTCTATCTTCTTCTGTCTTAATAGGTAATGGTGCATCATGAAATTGAGTTTCATTGATGGGTTGAACTCCCAGAAAACAGCCTTCAAATAGGATAATATCAGGCTTCTTATTAATCATTTCTGGTTCTTTTCTATCCCCCTGACCATTCCATAAAGATTTATCAAAACGAGGAATAGAAATAGGTGATAAATGATTAGGATATTTTAACTGATTTAAAATCTTAATTCCTAATTCTATATCATGGGTTCCTGGAGGTCCACGCCAAATCAAACGGGGGTCAATTTCTCGTAATTTTTGACGTTCACTATAGGTTTTATAGAAGTCATCAATGGAGATAGTAATGGTTGTATATTCTAGTTGTTTTAAAATTAAACAAAGAACTTTTGATAAAGTTGTTTTTCCTGTTCCTTGTCCTCCTAAAATTCCTTGTATTAACGGTGATTTTTGTTGACTTTTTTCTTGACTTAATTGAACAGCTAAAGGGAGCAATAGTTTCCACATAAATGACATTATGTCAAGAGTATTAAAGCCTAAATCATGACAATATTGAGCAATTAAATGATAACTTTTACCCAATAAATCAAGACGGTTATTTATTTTTTCTCTACCATTTTCTGGATTTATATTAAATATATTACAGAAAGATTTATCTTGTAATTCTTCCTGTAATAAAGTTTCGATTTCAGAAGGAGACAAAGCAGAAGATTGATTGATTTTTTCTAGTAACTTAAGAGATTCCATGCTATTTTATGAACCCAGTTTGAGGGCTTCAACATATAAACTATAAGTTACCCCAATTTTAAAAAGATTGAGAATATCGAGACTTAGTGATCGCCCTTCCTTTTTACTTCTACTATAGGTGATTCTGCTAATTCCTTCAGTAAAAATTAACAGAAAAATTCCTACAGTAATATCCCAATAAGTCTGTTGTCCTGCTGTAATAGAAACAGCTTGGCCAACAAAAAAGCCTAAAAGAACACTAATTAAACTTAAAGAAATCCGTCGCCAAGGATTACTAAAAGTTTCGTTAAACTTAGTTTGAGTAACTTCTACTAAAGTGTTTAATCTCGTTCTTTGCATAGGTTAATTCTCCTCATGTTTTTTTGTGACTATCTATCCAAACGGTCTAATAAATATAAACCCACAACAATACCAGCAAAGTGACAGAGAATGGTGTGAGTATTAGCAAGAAGCAATAAAATTTCGCTAGGAGTCGGTAACTTACTGGTATCATAAACCGCTGCACCTTGAGGAATATTAGAAAGTTTGCGCCACAAAATACCAACAAAACCTTCTGCACCAATAATTGAGAGGAAAATCCCTACTAAATTTGATAGTAAACCGACCCGAATTAATTGTAGTGTAGATGACTTTTTCGGCCGTGATTTTGCTTCGGGGTTTCGCATCAATTGGGCAATTTTTTTATAACGAAAACAAATTAAAATACTTATCACCAGTGCGATAACGCCAGCAATAGAACAAAATACACTAAAAGAAGTCCCTTCTGTTGAGGTTTCTTGAGCTACTAAACCAGCTAAGGCCAAGAATAACAGAGCAGCAGCTAGTACCCCTAACACTAACTGTCCCCAGAAACCAATATTTCCGGACCATTGCAGAATTCTCGCAGCACGTTTGACATTGGGGGGAAGGGGAGGGAGGGGTCGAGAAATTTCGTAGTTTTTACTCATAATCTGATGGTGAAAACTTTGATAGTTTTAACTCTGTGGGTTCTTCTTTAATGATGACACAGTTGAACTATTAAGTCTGGGTTCGGAGTTCAGAGTTCGGAGTTCGGAGTTCGGAGTTCGGAGGCTCGATATTAGGTGTACCGTTCGGAGCCGCGCTCACGGCGAAGCCTCATGAGTCCGAGAAACGCTATATATTAAGGTCAAAATTTCTGTTCAGGAAGCGTTTAGAAATAACTTTTTTGACTCATCCTAAACGATTGGACTTTGGATAAAAAACAATTGTTAGCGTAAATTTTACGCTAAACATATCTCCAGAGCTAAAATAGAGAATTAAGGTGATTTTAAAAACTCCCTTTCCATCTTTTTAGGGGATTTTAAATATTAAATAGCTTCATTCAGTTTCGGTTCCAATATAGATATCTAAGTAGCTTTCAGTTAGAGATTGAATGACTCGTTCTAATTCATCAATGAGATTTCTTCTAGTGAGTTTTTCTACAGCATCAATATGAGCAGAACTTCCGGCTCGTCCTAAATATTTATATTTGGTTTTTTTCTCATTATTAGTGGCCATAGGAAAAATTGATTCAGCAGCCTGTAGTTTATAATACCAGTAGATTGTTCCCTTTCCATTAACCTGATAACGAATAATATGACAATTAGCTGGTGCTACTTCCCCTTCCCGTTCAATTTTCTTTATTTTCTGTTTAAGAGAGCGAATTAGACTCTTAATTTGTTTGGCTCTCAGGTGGACATCTTGACTGGTCTTAAGTTCGGAATGTGATGACATTAGCCTTAACTGTAACAAACAACCTCTTTTGATGTTAGCGTATATATTCAGCTAATTTATAAGGTAATAAATTTTAAAAATGACCAAAAATGAAACGGCTACGTCTGTCGAGGAATTCCTGGTGTGGAGGTCTAACCTCTTCCAAGGACTAAAAGCTAGAAAAGAAACTATTATAGAATTACTCGATGCCCTCTCCAGTAACCAACAAGCTCACTCAGTCGTTGAATTGTCTCTCAATCCTTTATTTAGGGTTTGCTGAATAAAAGCAAAACCCTATTCTTTAAAAGGTTACACCCATATTCGCGATCGCAAAAAAGATCAGCTTTGTCGGCTACAAACCGCTATAATTGGTAGAAACACCTCCCAGTTGTTGGTCAAGAACAAATGTATCGAAAAGAGGAGCAACCTTTACCGCCCCCAGAAAAATTTGAATTACCTTTCGAGGGCAAATTGTCCCCCAATAATCGTTGGGTAATCATGGCAGAGTTGATACCTTGGGATGATTTTGAGGAAGAATATGCTAAACTTTTTTCAGCAGAAAAAGGTGCGCCAGCCAAACTATTTAGAATGGCATTAGGGACATTAATTATTAAGGAAAAATTAGGAACAAGTGATAGAGAAACTATAGAACAGATTAGAGAAAATCCCTATCTACAATACTTTATAGGTTTAAATTGTTATCAACAAGAGCCACCACTGGAATCTTCAATGCTAGTTCATTTTAGGAAAAGAATTGATGGAGAATTGATAAACAAAATCAATAAAAAAATAGTAAAAAGAGAAATAGACAAGAGTGATAAAGAAGTAAAAAAAAAGGATTGTCTCCAAGAAAAAGGAGAAAAAATAAAAAATAAAGGTAAACTAATTTTAGATGCGACTTGTGCGCCAGCAGACATCAAATACCCAACGGATTTAGGCATATTAAATCAAGCCAGAATTGAGACAGAAAGAATAATAGATAATCTTTATAAACCATTAAGAGTAAAATTGAGAAAAAAGCCGAGAACTTCTAGAAAAATTGCTAAAAAGGAATACTTAAAAATAGCTAAAAAACGAAAAGTATCTTATCAAGAAAGAAGAAAAGCTATCGGGAAACAGTTAAAATACCTTAAGAAAAATTTAGGAAATATAGAAGACTTAATTCAAGCTGGGGCTTCCCTGGAAAATCTGAGTAAAAGACAGAAAAATTGTCTAGAGACTATCAAAAAAGTTTATGAACAACAACAGTCAATGTGGGAGAATAATACCCAGAGTGTTCCTCAAAGAATTGTAAGTTTAACTCAACCGCATATTCGTCCAATAGTGAGGGGAAAAGCAGGAAAACCAATAGAGTTTGGAGCTAAACTCTCAGTAAGCTGTGTAGATAACTATGTGTTTCTAGACAAAATAAGTTGGGAAAACTTCAATGAATCTTGTCATTTAAAAGAACAAGTAGAAAAGTATAAAGAAACGTTTGGCTATTATCCCGAATCCGTCCATGTAGATAAAATTTATCGAACTAGGGAAAACAGAAATTGGTGTAAGGAAAGAGGTATAAGAATCAGTGGTCCGAAGTTAGGAAGACCTCCGAAAAATGTCAGTGAAGAAGAAAAGAAAAAAGCCCACTCCGATGAATGCTTCCGTAATGCTATTGAGGGAAAGTTTGGACAAGCTAAACGAAGATTTAGCCTAAATCTCGTGATGACAAAACTCCCTGAAACCTCCATTACATCTATTGCTATTACATTTTTAGTTGTCAATCTTTCTAAACTTCTGAGGCAGTTTTTGTCGCTTTTTTTGTCCTTATTTACTAATAATAGAACAGGGGAACTCATCGAACCGCCTTTCATTAATTTTGATTATACTTTAAACAATTTTTATGCACTAAAACTTATTGATTTGTCAGAAAATTCTTGGTCAAAAGTGGCATAAATTTTGGAGAAACTTTTTCAGCAAACCCTAATTAACTTAGGAGAAGTGGAAGATGGTTACGACGATCCCCGGGAGTCTGCCTATCTCAATGGTCAACCTGTAGTAGGTTTTTCCGTCTTTCGTAGCAGTGGCAGTGTCTTAGTTGGCGTAGAAGAAGAAGTTCGCAAAACCATCGCTGAGTTGGAGAAAACCCTCCCCGATGACCTGAAATTTTCCCTCATTTTTACCCAAGGAGATTACATTCGCAACAGCTATAGAGGAACCGTTGATGCGCTAATTTTAGGATGTGCCTTAACGGTGGTTGTAGTGGGATTGTTCCTCAAAGATTGGCGTGCCACCTTGATCACCTCCATCGCCCTTCCCCTCTCCCTTATTCCCACCTTTGCAGTCATGAGGCTATTTGACTATACCCTCAACGACATGACCCTATTGGCCTTAGCTTTGGCTATTGGGAACTTGGTGGACGATGCTATTTGTATGATCGAAAATATCGACACCCACCTACAGATGGGGAAAAAGCCTTTTCAGGCGGCCTGGGATGGGGCTGTAGAAATTGGCTTAGCCGTGGTAGCTACCACCGCAACTATTGTCGGGGTATTCCTGCCAGTGGCCTTTATGGGAGGCATTCCGGGTCAGTATTTTCAACCCTTTGGGGTAACAGTAGCGGTTTCCACCATGTTTTCAACCCTGGTGGCTACTACTATGATTCCGATGTTAAGCGCGGCTTTACTCAAACCGAAACGTCGCCAACCACAACATCAATCTAACCTTCGTCAACCTTCCTTCACACCTTACCGCAGTCTCTTAACCTGGTCCCTACGCCATCGTATTTTCACCATGTTATTAGCGATCGCCTTTTTTATCGCTAGTTTACAATTAATACCTTACATCCCCAAAGGATTATTTAGTAACTTAGATGCCGGGTTGAGTAGGCTTAATGTTGAGTTACCCCCAGGATCTACTCTGCAAGAGACAGAGGCAGTGGTACAACAAGCAACCAAAATTCTGGAACAGAGTCCAACAGTGGATCTAATTCTCGCTGATGTTGGAGATGATGGGGTTAATACCGCCTTAATGTACGTGAAACTCATCCCCAACGACCAACGAGACATATCTCAAGCCGTCTTTGAAGACCAAATGCGCCCCAAATTAACAGAAATTCCTGGAGCCAGGGTTACTTTTCGTCGGGAGGGTGCCGGAGGTGGTAGCAAGGATTTGTCCATTATCCTCAAAAGTGATAACCCAGTAGCCCTCAAGCAGGCTGCTGATACCATAGAAGAAGAAATGGTTCAAACCCCAGGATTAGTAGAAGTTACCTCTAGTTTGAGTCTAGTCACACCAGAAATCATTATTGAACCAGATCCCTTGCGAAGCACGGATTTAGGGGTTTCTGTCCAGGCGATCGCCAGTACGGCAGCTTTAGCATTTTTAGGTGATACAGACTCCAACTTAGCTAAATTTAACCTCCCTGATCGTCAGATTCCCATTCGTGTCAAGGTGGCTTCAGAAAAACGCAAAGATATTGAAACCTTGAAAAACCTACGGGTTCCCAGTAACGATGGCACTCTGGTTCCTTTAAGTGCAGTGGCAACCATTCGTTTAGGGAGTGGCCCTGCGGCAATTAAACGCTTTAACCGCAACCGCCAAGTGGAACTTTCGGCTAATTTAGAAGGGGTTTCTTTGGGAGATGCCCTCGAAACAGTACGGGGTTTACCAGGGATGACTTCTTTGCCCCCTGATGTTTCTGAGGAACCGTTTGGAGATGCCAAAATCATGCGAGATGTCTTTGCTCGCTTCGGAGCAGCTTTAACTATGGCTATTCTCTGTATTTATGGGGTTTTGGTGCTACTTTATAACCCAGATTCCGCACTTCAAAATGTAGTATAAAAAAATACATAGTTTTAAAAAGTCCGAAAATCATACCTGGGCAAGAATATTTCTCTTTTCATTAAATTTTTAGGAAAAATAATCAAATTAAGAAGATTTATACTCATTGAAAACTTAGCAAGACTCAGCACAAACGAAGGAGATTTTCCTCTTCTCATTTGATATCATTAGACTCTTATTCTTTTATTATTTTTGCTTTATCCAATTCAATTTATAGATAATATCTTTGACAAGATGCAGGTAATAAACTCAATATAAAACGCCTTTCTTCTGTTAAATTGACAATTTGTTTAACTCCGTTTAAAATCACATAATGAATACCTTGAAAACATTGAAATATCCACCTCAAAGTCGGACGCAATGTTACTTTCCCTACTTGATTATTTATTCCTTTTTTGACTCTTTTTAAACAATTTCTTAATTCTCTTTGCCCCAAGTTATAAATCAACAAACACAAAGACATTAAAAATAACATTGTTTCTATTCTTTCTGGTTTTTCAACGAAGAAACTATCAGTAAAAAACAAGGGATCTTTCAAAAATCGAAATCCTCTTTCCGTAGATTGCTGATTTTTATAAGTTATCAGAATTTCACTAGCTTCTAATTTATTTTCCTCTACTAAGTTAGTTGCTAAAATAAATTTTCCTGCTTCTTTAGTCTTTCTACTTATCTCTTCATCTTTTTTGATGATCAGACTAATCATTTTATAAATCTTTTCCTTTTTTTTCGAGTAAGTTTCAATCAGTTCAACTTCTTTTCTTTCCAACAATCTCAATTTTTTATTAATAGCTTTTAATTTATATCGAGCAGCTTGAGGATGTTCAAATTCTTCAGATTGTATTTCTTTAAGAAATTTTTGGGATTTCTTCTCTTCTTGGGAAAGTTGTTTTTCTAGTTTTTCCAAATCACTTTTCTGTCTTTTTTCACTCAAGACTATTAACCAAGTTTGCTTGATTCCACCATAAGTAACAATTTCTTCTTTCCAGGTATAACTTTCTAAATTCAGGTCACTTCTTTTTTCTTTATCTTCATCTTTTACTTCTTCCACCTCTATATTTTGCACTAATTCTTTTGCTTTTTTTATGGTCATTGGAACTCTCGTTATCCATTTTAAATGTTGGATTAGTTGGAGATTTTCTTGACCATATAAAGCACTATCACAAACCATGATACTATCAAACTTTATTTGCTTTTTGAATTCTACTAAAACTTTTCCAAATACAGCTTTATCAGATTCATTTCCATCTCCTACTCTCACAAATAATGGAATATCTCCATCTTGGCTTGTTATTAAATCCAAGACACATTGTTTTAAGTCTGGTCTATGATCCCGAGAATATCCTTTCTTAATAAAAATTGGTCTTTCTTTAATAATTTTTTCTTCTTCCTGTTTCTCTTTATCTTCTTCCCTTTTATATTCTCCATCTAAATGAAATGATGTGGAATCTAAATGGGAGTATTTAAGGTCTATTTTAAATTTTTTAATTACTTCTAAAACTACTTCAATAAAAATATCATTTAGTCCATATTTATATAATTCATCCATTACTCTCCCAATTTTATCATCATTAAGGTAATCAGGTTTAATTCTTTCTCCTAACAATTTCTCAATGGCTTTATCTTGAAAAAACTGACTGAATAAATATAGAGGTCTTGAAACAAATCCTAGTCCATTGATTAAAATAGACTTAACTACTGTACCTGCTGAGATTTTTTCTCTAACATCTATTCCTAATTTATTATTAATTATTTTGACTATTCCTATTTCATCAATTAAACCAGCTACTATCCCTAAATGGTCTAAATTTTTAACTTGTATTTCTTCTAAATAAGACATTTTTCGCTCTTTTTTTACAGAGGAAACAACTTAAGCAATTATCCTACTTTTTTGTCTTCAAGAGCTTAAGCAATTATACTTAATTATTAACCCCAGGCTTGTAGTATTTAATGCTACTTTTTGAAGTGCGGAATCTGGGGTAGAAATAAATAGGGCTAAAGTCTATATTTAAGGTGGCATCTCGTCCAGAGGTTTTGGTGATACGTCTGGCACTGATATCCACTGCTCCTGTGGCTACCATCTCGAAGCCTTCGGTAAAGCTAGGATTTACTAACTCAACTTTTGTGGCATCCCCAAATATAGCAGCAGCCATCGCATTGGTAAATTCTAAGTCAAATTCTGCCCCTGATACTGCGGTAGCGACTTTTAGATACCCTCTTTCAATAATGTCATCATAGATAGTGACTTCGGGATTGGCTACCATATCTAGGGTTGCTGAGTTATACAGTGTCTGACTCTCTTCTGGGGATTGAATTTCTAGATTTACCCCAGTAGGTTGATTGACTAGACTAATAATCTGGGTTAAATCGGCAATTGGATTGACTGCTATTACCAAAAAGATTGTTGTTATTAGCTATTACCGTGCCATAAATTTCGTCTCCTGAGTTGGCATTATTCCCAGAAACGATACTACTACTAATATTTGTTGTTCCTGAAAGGTTGAAAATTCCCCCGCCACTATTAGTAGCAGAGTTACCTGAAACTGTGCTATTACTAATACTTGTTGTTCCTGAGTTTAAAATTCCTGCGCCACCAAAACTAGCAGAGTTATCTGAAACCGTGCTATTACTTATATTTGTCGTTCCTGATAAGTTTAAAATTCCTCCACCAAACGCATCACTAGAGTTACCTGAAACTGTGCTATTACTTAGGGTTAAATTCTCACTGTTATAAATTCCTCCGCCATTACCAGAAGAATTGCCCTGTGTAATCGTTAAACCACTAATATTAACTACCTGTTGTGTATTATTATCACCATCGTTAATATTAAATACTCTACTGTTATTGTTTCCACTTACAGTGATATTATTTGTGTCTCCATCGATGGTGACTGATTTATCGATCACTAATTCTGTGCCGTTGAGGATAATTGTGCCGTTAGCAATACTATCAGCAAAGGTAATTGTGCCTCCATCAGTTATCATCCTTAAAGCATCCCTTAAACTGATTTCACCGTCTGCAATACCGTCGTCTTCGTCGTTTAAGGTATTAACTTCTAACTCAAATACTGATTCAAATGCCCCAATATCTGATTGTTGATTAAAAACTCGCGTAAATCCTGTACCCCGTTGATCTGTTGATAAGTTATCATCATTATTACCTGCATTAGTAGCAGGAGAACCCAGCACAAGGGCGATCGTTTTGTTTGAACCACCATTATCCTGTAAACCGTCGGGGTCTAGAATATTGTCTAGGGCTACATTCTCACCATCCGTTGTGGCATTAATATCATTTGCCCCGGGTGTGAAATTAACAAAAGCATCACTATTGGATTGACTGCTATTACCAAAAAGATTGTTGTTATTAGCTATTACCGTGCCATAAACTTCGTCTCCTGAGTTGGCACTATTCCCAGAAACGATACTACTACTAATATTTGTTGTTCCAAAAGCGTGGTAAATTCCCCCGCCTTCAGGAGCAGAGTTTCCTGAAACCGTACTATTACTAATATTTGTCGTCCCTGCGTTTAAAATTCCCCCACCTTCATCAGAAGCAGAGTTACCTGAAACCGTTGTATTGCTAATATGCATCGTCCCAAATAAGTTTAAAATTCCCCCGCCATAAGCAGCAGAGTTACCTGAAACCGTAGTGCTACTAATGTTTGTTGTTCCTAATACGTTGTTAATTCCCCCGCCATTCCCAGAAGCAGAGTTACCTGAAACCGTGCTATGGCTTAGGGTTAAATTCTCACTGTTGTTAATTCCTCCGCCATTACCAGAAGAATTGCCCTGTGTAATCGTTAAACCACTAATATTAACTACCTGTTGTGTATTAGAATCACCATCGTCAATATTAAATACTCTACTGTTATTGTTTCCACTTACAGTAATATTATCTGTGTCTCCATCTATGGTGACTGATTTATTGATCACTAATTCTGTGCCGTTGAGGGTAATTGTCCCATTAGCAATACTATCCGCAAAGGTAATTGTACCTCCTTCTGAGATCGCTCCTAATGCTTCTCTTAAACTTATTTCACCGTCTGCAATACCGTCGTCTTCGTCGTTTAAGGTATTAACTTCTAATTCAAAAATTGACCACTCATAAGCCCCAATATCAACTTGTTGATTGATCACTCGCTCAAATCCTGTACCCCGTTGATCCGTTGATAAATTATCATCATTATTACCCGCATTAATGGCAGGAGAATCAGTGACAAGGGCGATGGTTTTGGTTGAACCACCGTTATCCTGTAAACCGTCAGGATCTAGAATATTGTCTAGGGCTACATTCTCACCATCCGTTGTGGCATTTATATCATTTGCCCCCGATGTGAAATTAACAAAAGCATCACTATTGGATTGACTGCTATTACCAAAAAGATTGTTGTTATCGGCTGTTACCGTACCGCTATTACTATAAACTTCATCTCCTGATGTTGCACTATTTCCAGAAATAATACTACTACTAATATTTGTTGTTCCTGCAAGGTTGAAAATTCCCCCGCCATTCAAACCAGCCGAATTACTGGAAACCGTGCTATTACTAATATTTATCGTTCCACCCCAGTTACCAATTCCTCCAGCACTATAAGTAATCGAGTTACCTGAAACTGTGCTATTACTAATGCTTGTCGTTCCTCCAACGTTGAAAATTCCCCCGCTAAAACCACCCGCCAAGTTACCTGAAACTGTGCTATTACTTAGGGTTAAATTTTCTATATTCTCAATTCCTCCGCCATTCCCAGAAGAATTGCCCTGTGTAATGGTTAAACCGCTAATATTGACTACCTGTTGTGTATTACCCGGATTTCTCACAAATTAATTTGAAAGCCCAATCCAGAGATGAAAAATGATAATTTTTAGGACTAATAGAAATTTTGAATATAGATGAATAAAAAAATTGACTTTGATTATCCAAAAATTGAGTTTAAGAGGGAATAATTATATTAACTTTTGATTTTCTCCACTATAAATAAGACTAAATGAAAGTATCAGTCAGTCAACAACTTATGATAGATATCTTTTTTAAAAAACAACTTATTCTACTTATCCAGTATTAGGAATAGTTTTAATTCTTTTGTTAGCAATAGACAAAATATCTTGATAAGGACAAGCACTAGCTATAGCGATAATAATTCTTCTACAACTAATCTTTATTCTGGCTCCCAACTTAAGAAGATTTAGACGTATTCTTCCCACAGTTGCTTTAGCCAATGAAGTTTTTTTAAACAGTGTTGACGAAAAGCATTTATGAGAACATAAGCCCAGAAATGTATCCATAATCTTAGTTGATTACTTTGAAATGTTTGAGTTGAAGTTCTATCAGCTAAAAAGTCTAATTGTTGTTCTTTAATCCGATTTTCCATCTCGCCTCTCGGACAGTATTTTTTTGTATAAAGTTTTGAGGGTGGAATTTTTGAAGCGGGCAAAGATGTCACCACCTGGCGCATTTTTAAGCCATCACTTCCATAACAAACTTTTGTCACTACTCTTCTTTGACAACTCCATGACTTTTCTGTTTTATAACGAATAGAGCGATACCAAGTAGAAATTGGTACTAATTTTTTAACTTCTTCTAAATCTTCTTTTTTCTGAAATAAACTATCCATTAATTCAGTTATTGGAGCTAGTTTTTTTTCATATTCATGTTTGGCTTTTTCAATTACATCATCCGCTCGTAACTTAAGAACGCCATTTGTTCCCATAGCTATAACATAATCAACTAAAGGCTGATTTTCACAAAAATAGAAGATTTCTTCACGGGCATAGGCACTATCACCCCTAACTAGGATATGAGTCTCTGACCATTTTTCTCTAATTAGTCCGATAATTCTTTGTAATTTGTCTAAGGCTCCATCGGCTGGATCTACATTAGATGAACGAAGTTTAGCCACTAATAAATGATGCCCACAGAAAATATATAAAGGAGCATAACATACTCCGTGATAATAACTATTAAAAAATGCCCCTTCTTGATTACCATGTACTTGGTCATCCGTGACATCCATATCTAATATAATACTTAAGGGAGGTTTTTTATAAGACTCTAAACAAAATTCGACAAAAGATTTTTCAATGGCTTCAAAGTTGGGTTCTATTTTATGATAACGACTCGTTTTTTGGTCAAGAATAGTCTCAGGACAATATTCCAATCTATTAATTGTACTTTTTCCAGCTAACCATCCCTTTTTATCTTCAAGTTCATTAAGCTTTTCTAAAGCGATCTTAAGGGCAGGATCGTGACTTAATTTATCATGGTCATTGACATCTTCATAGCCTAAAATAATTCCATAAAGCCTTTGTGCTAATAACTCATGAACGGAATGATCTACATAAGATTGATGACGATGATCTTGAAAACAGTTACCAAACTTCTCGGTAATTCCCAGTTTTTTATCCAACTCAGCTATCCAGACAATCCCCGCATCTGAAGTGATTAGTCCCCATCAAAATTAGCGATTATTTCTTTTCCTTTCTGTTTACTAAAGTTGATTACTTGACGAGGGGTTCGGGGATGACTGGGACTCATTAAATCAGTTTAAGGTAAATTGCTTTAATAATTAAATTATAGCATATTTTATTCTAACAATCTAGTACTATTAGAGATTTTATTAATAATTTTTTTGGAAAAATGAGTGATTGATTTATCTTTTCATCTTTGTCTAATTCGGGTTGATTTTAACTTAAAATCTGACAACAGACTGTTGGTTGGGGAAATCTGCGACCGCTCTGTTCAAACCCACTTCCTGTAAGGCTTCTGTGTTTGGCGATCGCAGATTTTGTGAGAAATTCGGGATTAGAATCACCATCACTAATATTAAATACTCGACTGCTATTATTTCCACTTATAGTAATATTATCTGTGTCTCCATCGATGGTAACTGATTTATTAATAACTAATTCTGTGCCGTTGAGGATAATTGTTCCGTTGGCAATACTATCGGCAAAGGTAATTGTGCCTCCATCTGCGATCGCTCCTAATGCTTCTCTTAAACTGATTTCACCGTCTGCGATACCGTCGTCTTCGTCGTTTAGAGTATTAACTTTTAACTCCAAATTTGACCACTCAAATGCCCCAATATCTGCCTGTTGATTGATAACTCGCTCAAATCCTGTCCCCCGTTGATCTGTTAATAAGTTCTGATTATTATTACCTGCATCAATGGCAGGAGAACCCACTACCAAGGCGATCGTTTTGGTTAAACCACCGTTATCCTGTAAACCGTCAGGATCTAAAATATTGTCTAGGGGTACATTCTCACCATCCGTTGTGGCATTAATATCATTCGCCCCCGGGGTGAAATTATCAAAAGCATCACTATTGGATTGACTGCTATCACCAAAAAGATTGTTGTTATTCGCTATTACTGTACCAGAAATATTCTTTACTTCGTCTCCTGAGTTCGCAGCATTATTTCCAGAAACGATACTGCTACTAATATTTATCGTTCCCGCCCCGTTGTAAATTCCTCCAGCACTATCGCTAGCATAGTTCCCAGAAATCGTGCTATTACTAATATTTATCGTTCCGAAGAAGTTATTAATTCCTCCACCCCCACTAATAAGACTCATAGCATAGTTCCCAGAAATCGTGCTATTATTCAGGGTTAAATTTTCTCTGTTATCAATTCCTCCTCCAAAATGAGTCCTACCCTTTGTAATAGTTAAACCGCTAATATTAACTACCTGCTGTATATTAATATCACCATCGTCAATATTAAATACTCTACTGTTATTGTTTCCACTTACAGTAATATTATCTGTGTCTCCATCTATGGTGACTGATTTATTAATAACTAATTCTGTGCCGTTGAGGATAATTGTGCCGTTGGCAATACTATCGGCAAAGGTAATTGTGCCTCCATCTGCGATCGCTCCTAATGCTTCTCTTAAACTAATTCCTCCTACTCCAATGCCATCATTTTCATCAACTAAGGTATCTACTACTAAACTGGTATTTGCTTCTGCTTGATATACTTGTCGATCAATTACTACTTCTACTTGATCATTTTCTGCTCTTGCTAATGCCAATTGTTCATCCGTTAAGCTTTCTCCTCTCACCAAAGCTGAAAATATAAAACCTTCATCCCCTTGACTATCTTGGAAATTAATTAAATGATCAATTCCGTGAACATATTCTTCTAAAATTACGGCTATGATTTGACTTTCTGGGGCGTTGTCAATAAATTCTTGAGCGAGGAATATTTTATTTAATTCTGCCACATAAACCCCATTAGCACCACCTAACTCACTCTGTGATTTAATATCGACTGTGGGCAAGGAGCTAAAATCACCCTGAATTAACTGTTGAGCTAAATTTTCAAGGGCAAGGTGATTAAACCCGTTTCCGAAAGCTAGGGTGAAATTTTCGGAAGTAAAACCTTGATTAATAATAAAGTTTTGTAGTAGATATTGACTAGTTGTGAGCAGAGAGCTAATTGGCATGAGAAAGGATTGAAGTAAATCTAAAAGAATTCTGAGTTTATGCTTGATAGCTTAAATCAGTTCCTATTAGTCTATCAACTGCTTTTTAAAAAATCAATAAAGCCCTAAACTAAAAGAGACAGCACCCAAATTATTCTCAATTTTATAGATGACATCTTTAAATCCCTCATCACCACAACAAGAACCTTTACTCAGTATTCATAGCGACTCCCTGACAGAAATCTTAAAACAAATGGGTATTTCCTTAGTTGTTTCCACTTATCAAGCCGGTAAATTAATTGTGGTGCGAAGCGAGCAAAATTATGTTAATACCCACTTTAAAATGTTTCCTAAACCGATGGGAATTGCCGTTAAAAATAACCGTATGGCATTAGGGGTGAAATCCTCTATTTGGGAGTTACACAATAACCCTTCAGCCGCTTCTCATCTTGAACCTCAAGGTAAACACGATGGTTGCTTTGTACCTCGTAATGTACACTTTACCGGGGATATTGACATCCATGAAATGGCATGGTGCGCTCAAGAATTATGGTTTGTTAATACTCGTTTTTCTTGTCTTTGTACCCTTGAAAAAGAATATAGTTTTGTGCCTCGCTGGAAACCCCCTTTTATTACGGCCTACGATTTACGGGATCGATGCCATCTCAATGGCTTAGGCATCAGAGACGAGAAACCCAGATACGTTACTGCTTTAGGAGAAACTGATCAACCCAATGGATGGCGGGGTAATAAAGCTAATGGAGGGATCTTGATCGATATTGAAACCAATCAAATACTGCTCAGAGGTTTATCCATGCCTCATTCTCCTCGTTGGTATGATCATCGACTTTGGCTACTAGAATCAGGACATGGGGGCTTATGCTATTTAGATAATAACTCAGGCAAGTTAATCACCATCGCCAAATTACCCGGATTTACTCGTGGTTTAGACTTCTATGGTAATCTAGCCTTTGTGGGTTTATCACAAATTAGAGAATCTGCCGTTTTTGCTGGTTTACCTCTCACTCAAACCCTCGAACAAAGAATCTGTGGCGTTTGGGTTGTAGATATTCGCAACGGAAATATTCTCGCCTTTTTAAAGTTTGAAGAGGCTGTGCAAGAGATTTTTGCTGTCTCCGTCTTGCCCAATATGGTTTTTCCCGATGTCATCGATGCTGATCTAGAGTTTATTGGTATGAATTATGTTTTACCTGATGAAGCTATAAATCAAACCGAGATGCCTTCATCGGATTGGCAATTTGCTGAAACTTATTTCGCCAAAGGCAATCAACTTTATACTCAAGGGAAATTACAAGAAGCGATCGCTTCTTTTGAAAAATGCTTAGAATTAGATAGTAGCTATTTATCTGCCCGTTTCAACTTAGGCGTTATCCTTGGCAATCTAGGTCAATACTCCCAAGCCATTGAGCAGTTAGAGCAAGTTATTCAAGCTGAAGCCCGACACGCAGAAGCCTACAATAGCTTGGGTTTTATCTATAGTAAACAAAGACAATTAGATAGAGCAATTACATATTATCGACAGGCTATTAATGTTGCTCCCAAGTTTGCTCAAGCCCATTACAATTTGGGTATGACATTACTGCAATTAGGAGAATATCAAGAAGGCTGGAAAGAGTACGAATGGCGTTTGCAAACTCCACAATTTATGGCTTTTGATCCGCCTCAATGCCGTTGGCTTTACCTTACAATTCTGACTGGCGTTGGTTATTAGATAGAAACGATAGTCCTTGGTATCCTTCTATGGAATTATTTAGACAACCTCAACCACAAGATTTGCATTCTGTTTTTACCATTATGTCCGTTGACATCCTCACCGTCCTCCGCTACGCTAAAGAACGGTGATTCCCTAAAATAAGCTTAACTGCCTGTATTTAGGGGTGGTTGACGCTTCACAGGATGCTGCTACAGATGAAGTAGTCTTACGCCTTCCTCCACGTCCGTTTTTAGTGTCCAATTGACCACATAGTTTTTGGAACGTGAAAATTAAGTTTCTCCACCGGATACTATAACCAATGTTGACGGGGGTTAAATTGTTCTTTTTCCCGAATTTGTTGATATAAAGCCCTTTCCTCCTCACTTATTTCCGAAGGGATAGCAATTTGTATTTCTACCAGTTGATCCCCCCGTTTTCCCGAACTGTCGGGATAACCTTTATTAGCTAACCGTAACCGTTGGCCGGGACGCACCCCTTTCGGTACAGTCATTTTAACCAAACCATCGATAGTAGGAACCTCCACAGAACCCCCTAAAATGGCTTCACTAGGGGTTACAGGCACTTGACAAGCGATATCGCTACCCCGTAACTCAAAAACAGCGTGAGGGGTGATGGTAATCTTAAGATAGAGATCCCCTCCTTGGAGTCCTTGACCTTTGAGGCGAATTTTTTGCCCATCGATCATACCAGAAGGCATATCCACTTCCAGCGATCGCCCATCTTCTAAGCGAATGCGTTCCCGTCCCCCCCGATAGGCTTTTTCTAGGGGAATATTTAACTTCGCTTCCACATCCCTCGCACTGCGAGAAGGGTTAACTACTTTAGCCCGTTTTGTCCCCCCAGGGTTGTAGTCTTGGAACCGCCAAAACTCGCTATCCCTTTTGTAACCACTGTTATTGTTGCCATTACGAGGGGGTCGAGATTGGGGACGAGGAGGACGACGTTTGCTTTTGCCAAAAAGACCGCGATCGTATTCAGCACGCTTAGCTTCATCGGAGAGAATATCGTAAGCTTCGTTAATACCCTTAAATTTTTCCTCTGCTGTCTTATCCCCCGGGTTAACATCAGGATGACACTGCCGAGCGAGTTTCCGAAAAGATTTTTTAATCTCCTCGGCGGTGGCATCTCGAGAAACCCCTAAAATGGCGTAGTAGTTACGAAGTTGCTGCATATATCAGTGTAAAACGGGACTGGGAATCGGGTATGATTTCTATTTTAGCTTAACTGCCAGAAGCCCCACGCTGTATTTTCCCCAAAAACACCCACGCACGAGAGCGTGGGATGAATGGCAGTCAGAGCTTTTAACACAAAACAGAAATCTTGTGCTAGAATAATTTATATAAAATTAAATTTCCTCTAAAATGCTACGAGCTATCAAGGTAAGGTTATATCCAAATACAGAACAAAAGCAGTCACTGGAGCAAAGCTTTGGTAACTGCCGATGGTTGTGGAATTATTGCCTTAACTTGATGAACCAAACGTATATAGAGACAGGTAAGGGTTTGTCAGGGTATGAGGTAAAAAAACTTATACCTCAGTTAAAGAAGCAATACGAATGGTTATCCCGAATTTCTCACAAAATCTGCGATCGCCAAACACAGGAGCCTTACAGGAAGTGGGTTTGAACAGAGCGGTCGCAGATTTCCCCAACCAACAGTCTGTTGTCAGATTTTAAGTTAAAATCAACCCGAATTAGACAAAGATGAAAAGATAAATCAATCACTCATTTTTCCAAAAAAATTATTAATAAAATCTCTAATAGTACTAGATTGTTAGAATAAAATATGCTATAATTCAATTATTAAAGCAATTTACCTTAAACTGATTTAATGAGTCCCAGTCATCCCCGAACCCCTCGTCAAGTAATCAACTTTAGTAAACAGAAAGGAAAAGAAATAATCGCTAATTTTGATGGGGACTAATCACTTCAGATGCGGGGATTGTCTGGATAGCTGAGTTGGATAAAAAACTGGGAATTACCGAGAAGTTTGGTAACTGTTTTCAAGATCATCGTCATCAATCTTATGTAGATCATTCCGTTCATGAGTTATTAGCACAAAGGCTTTATGGAATTATTTTAGGCTATGAAGATGTCAATGACCATGATAAATTAAGTCACGATCCTGCCCTTAAGATCGCTTTAGAAAAGCTTAATGAACTTGAAGATAAAAAGGGATGGTTAGCTGGAAAAAGTACAATTAATAGATTGGAATATTGTCCTGAGACTATTCTCGACCAAAAAACGAGTCGTTATCATAAAATAGAACCCAACTTTGAAGCCATTGAAAAATCTTTTGTCGAATTTTGTTTAGAGTCTTATAAAAAACCTCCCTTAAGTATTATATTAGATATGGATGTCACGGATGACCAAGTACATGGTAATCAAGAAGGGGCATTTTTTAATAGTTATTATCACGGAGTATGTTATGCTCCTTTATATATTTTCTGTGGGCATCATTTATTAGTGGCTAAACTTCGTTCATCTAATGTAGATCCAGCCGATGGAGCCTTAGACGAATTACAAAGAATTATCGGACTAATTAGAGAAAAATGGTCAGAGACTCATATCCTAGTTAGGGGTGATAGTGCCTATGCCCGTGAAGAAATCTTCTATTTTTGTGAAAATCAGCCTTTAGTTGATTATGTTATAGCTATGGGAACAAATGGCGTTCTTAAGTTACGAGCGGATGATGTAATTGAAAAAGCCAAACATGAATATGAAAAAAAACTAGCTCCAATAACTGAATTAATGGATAGTTTATTTCAGAAAAAAGAAGATTTAGAAGAAGTTGAAAAATTAGTACCAATTTCTACTTGGTATCGCTCTATTCGTTATAAAACAGAAAAGTCATGGAGTTGTCAAAGAAGAGTAGTGACAAAAGTTTGTTATGGAAGTGATGGCTTAAAAATGCGCCATGTGGTGACATCTTTGCCCGCTTCAAAAATTCCACCCTCAAAACTTTATACAAAAAAATACTGTCCGAGAGGCGAGATGGAAAATCGGATTAAAGAACAACAATTAGACTTGTTAGCTGATAGAACTTCAACTCAAACATTTCAAAGTAATCAACTAAGATTATGGATACATTCCTGGGCTTATGTTCTCATAAATGCTTTTCGTCAACACTGTTTAAAAAAAACTTCATTGGCTAAAGCAACTGTGGGAAGAATACGTCTAAATCTTCTTAAGTTGGGAGCCAGAATAAAGATTAGTTGTAGAAGAATTATTATCGCTATAGCTAGTGCTTGTCCTTATCAAGATATTTTATCTATTGCTAACAAAAGAATTAAAACTATTCCTAATACTGGATAAGTAGAATAAGTTGTTTTTTAAAAAAGATATCTATCATAAGTTGTTGACTGACTGATACTTTCATTTAGTCTTATTTATCGTGGAGAAAATCAAAAGTTAATATAATTATTCCCTCTTAAACTCAATTTTTGGATAATCAAAGTCAATTTTTTTATTCATCTATATTCAAAATTTCTATTAGTCCTAAAAATTATCATTTTTCATCTCTGGATTGGGCTTTCAAATTAATTTGTGAGAAATCCGGGTTTAGCATATTCTTCCTCAAAATCATCCCAAGGTATCAACTCTGCCATGATTACCCAACGATTATTGGGGGACAATTTGCCCTCGAAAGGTAATTCAAATTTTTCTGGGGGCGGTAAAGGTTGCTCCTCTTTTCGATACATTTGTTCTTGACCAACAACTGGGAGGTGTTTCTACCAATTATAGCGGTTTGTAGCCGACAAAGCTGATCTTTTTTGCGATCGCGAATATGGGTGTAACCTTTTAAAGAATAGGGTTTTGCTTTTATTCAGCAAACCCTAATTAAGGACGCTTTACAATCAGGTTATAACGTCCTAGCGGAAAAACCCTTAACCCTTGATCCTGGGGAATGTTTAGAATTAACTCGTCTAGCAAAACAGCGACAGCGACAGTTAATGATTGATCATACTTATTTATTCCATGCTGCTGTCAATCAAGGCAAATCTTTTCTAGAAAAGGGTGAGTTAGGAAAATTGCGCTATGGTTATGCCAGTCGTACTCATTTGGGCCCAGTTCGTCAGGATGTAGATGCACTTTGGGACTTAGCTATTCACGATATTAGCATCTTTAACCATTGGTTGGGGGAATATCCTGATCGAGTCCAAGCACAAGGAAAGGTTTGGTTACGGGGCGATCGCCTTACTGCTTTGTCTCCTGATGGTTTAGGGGACATGGTTTGGGTCACTCTATATTATCCTAGCGGATTTCAAGCAACTATTCATCTGTGTTGGTGTAATCCTGATAAACAGCGTCGTTTGTGTGTGGTAGGTAGTCAAGGAACGTTAATTTTTGAGGAAATGTTGTCAGATGAACCCCTCGTTTTGCAACAGGGTTATGTGCAACCGCAAGGGGAAAAATTTATCCCTCAAGGACTAGAAAAACAGGTTATTTCTGTGGAGAAAGCGGAACCCCTCAAAGAAGTTTGCGATCGCTTTTTAAACGCTGTTCATACCAATACCCCTTGTGAATTTTCTTCGGGAATAGTTGCCACTAAATTAGTACAAATTTTAACTTGTTTAAGTGATTCGCTACAAAAAAATGGGGCAATTATTTCTATTCCTGAGTTAGATTTTCCTGGAGAATAGAAAGCGTTCTCATTAATAATCGTCAAAGGGCTGTTAATCTAATTTTCTACGACTAGCAATGGGCATTCTCCAACCTGTACCAAATGCACGATCGCTTACTTTTAATCCAGGAGGAGCCTGTTTACGCTTAAATTCTGCACGGTTCACCAATTTTACTATCTTACAAATTGTATCATAATCAAACCCTGCTGCTGTAATTTCTTTTACAGATTGATGACGATGAATTAATCTGTCGAGAATAGCATCTAAAATGTCATAAGCTGGTAAAGAATCTTGATCCAGTTGATCGGGCTTTAATTCGGCACTAGGGGGCTTAACTATGATATTATGGGGTATTACCTCTTGATGTCGGTTTAACCACTTACACAGGCTAAAAACACGGGTCTTAGGAACATCTGAAATAACCGCTAAACCCCCATTCATATCCCCGTATAAGGTACAGTAACCTACTGCCATTTCTGATTTATTTCCGGTTGATAATAGTAAATGTCCGAACTTATTGGCGATCGCCATCAACAAATTACCACGAATTCTGGATTGTAAATTTTCTTCTGCAACCCCAAACTCTGTATTTTTAAATAAGGGTTCTAACAACAAATCATAAGCTTTCATAACATCCCCAATAGCTAAAGTATGACTATTAATTCCTAAGTTATTAACTAACGCTTCTCCATCACTAATAGAATGACTTGAACTATAGGGTGATGGCATTAATATTCCTAACACATTTTCCTTACCTAATGCTTCAACAGCAATAGCAGCAACTAAAGATGAATCAATACCACCACTTAACCCTAAAATAGCTTTAGAAAAGCCACATTTAGTAGCATAATCTTTTAATCCTAACACTAAAGATGACCAGATTTCCTCTTCTTCTGTTTCTATAGAATTAGCAATATAACTGGTTTTTAAGTCTTCATTATTTTGGTCATATTCAATAACTTCTATGGCAGTTTGATATCCTTTTGCACGTAAGCTAATTTCGCCTTTTCTGCTAACAGCAAAACTATTACCATCAAAAATAAGGTCATCATTTCCTCCTACTTGGTTAGTATAAATAATGGGAACCTGATAACGTTCTGCACTATGCTTTAACATAGCTTCTCTTATCTTTTGTTTACCAACACTATAAGGAGAAGCAGATAAATTAACCACTAAATCTACCCCATATTTAACCAAGTCTTGTATAGGGTTATTTTCATAGTTTCTTTTACCCCAAAATTCTTCATCATTCCATAAATCTTCGCATATTGTAACCCCAATTTTAAGAGGTTTTGTATTGGGAATGTTAGAAGATAATTGAAAGAAATTACTTTCTTTTCCTGGTTCAAAATATCTATCTTCATCAAAAACATCATACGTGGGTAAAAGCCGTTTATGAAAAATTTGTTTTATAGTTTGATTTTCGATTAATACAATACTGTTAAACAAGGGTTTCTTTCCCTCATTATAAGCATTAGGATTTTCGATAACTGTTCCCACTAAAACAGTTAAATTATTGGGGATTGTTTTAGCTAGTTTTTCTAATTCTGCCCATAACATTTCTACAAAACTAGCATTTAATAGTAAATCTTTGGGAGGATAGCCACATAGAGAGAGTTCAGGGGTTAATAATAATTGTGCTTCTCCTTGTACAGCTATTTCTGCCGCTTTACAGATATTTTGAGCGTTGTTTTCAATATCACCAATAATCGGATTAAGTTGAGCGATCGCAATTTTCATAATAGTAGTAATTTCTAGGTTTAAATAAAAACAAAAGGTTTATCTTTTAACGGGGCAAAAGCTTCAGGATCAAAGCGATATAAAGTTGCTGGCCTTCCTGCACCTCTAGATACTTTTTTCTCAGTATCTATCAGAAAACCCAACTTAAGTAAACGGGTTCTAAAATTAGAATAATCAGCAAATTTTTCTCCTAAGACAGTGGTATAAAATTGATATAAATCATTTAAAGTAAACACATCAGGTAAAACATCAAAAGCAATGGGACTGTATTCTAATTTACTCCTTAGTCGTTGATAACCATAGTCTAAAATAAGATTATGATCAAAAGCTAATTCAGGAACTTTTCCTATCATATACCAAGTAGTGTTATAATCCTTTCTGATTAATTTTGCTTCTTCAAAACGCAGCAAAGCAAAATAACTAACTGATAGATAACGAACCCCATAACTTAATGGTGATTCTCTGGGATCTCTTTCTGGTCCCCCGAAGGTATAGAGTTGTTCTAAATATAAATTATTAGTCTCTATTTTTTCCGATAAAATACGATAAGCTGCTGCTTCTAAAGATTCTCCTTTTCTTACTAAAGTTCCTGGTAAACCCCACTGATTAATATAAGGTTTATCTGAGCGTTTAACCAATAAAACTAAGAGCCTATTTTTTGAAGAATCGATGGAAAAAATTACATTATCAACCCCTACTTTAAAATTCTCTAAAGTCAATTTATTACTATTGGAATTCATGCGTATAGTTTTTCCTGATGAATATAATCTTGAACTGGTTGAATTAAGACATTCTCGTTACCATCTTTTCGGTAAGCAGTAGAAGAAACAGCAGGGGCATTTAAGTCAGCAATTTGACATTTACCTCCTATATCTTCTAAAGCTTTTAAGTCAGATTCATTGATAGTATAACCAGGACGAGGAACAATTAAAAGGGAAACTTGAGCTAATAATTCATCAATGCGATACCATTGACGAATTTGTTTAACTATATCAGAACCAATCACGAAAAAATAGTCAGAATTTTCTCCCCATATTTCCTTAGCTTTGCCAACACTAATCAAACTGCGGCGATGACTTAAACTTTTAGAAAGATAAATATTATCTCCAGGGGAATCAACATCATCAATTAATAGCTTTAACATAGCTAGACGATGATCCAAAGAGGTTTTATGATCTTTATATGGGTTATCAGCAGCCCAAATTCCTACATAATCAAAATTATTGGATAACCAGTGAATAATCGATTGATGGCCGGCAGTTGGGGGATCAGCACTGGTTCCAAATAAAGCAATTTTTGTCATCTAATTTTTTCCCACACTTAAACAATTAAAGATTGACGTAAGGTTTCTAAGGGTTGAGAAATATTCACTTGAATAGGACTCGGTTTGGTTATCTTATGAGTATCTTCAGGTAAACTTTTAAGAGAAGTTTGAACCCGTTGACGAATGGTGTCTAAAGATTCATTTTCTTTTAACAAGTTACCTTCTGTTATGACTAACTCTAATAAGGGGGTTTCTCCTGATTCAATCTCTTCCTCTATTAAGGCTAAGCGATCGCTTTCTATAATTCCGTTATTATAGCGACGAAATATCTGTTTTCTTCCCGGATAAGTCATCTTATTGCTAGATTGTTTCATGGTAGGAACGTTATCTATTTCTACTAATTTATAGACCCCATTAACCGGATGTCCCGTCACCAAACGAGTTCCCACCCCATAACCGTCAAAAAGAGCGTTTTCTGATCGTAACCGTTGCAACTCCCATTCATCAATATCCCCACTGGCAAAAATATTTACCTTTGGTAGTAGCGATCGCACTTTTTGAGATAAACTCCCCAAGTCCCCAGAGTCCACACGAACCCCTTTAATCTCTATTTCCCTGTTTTCGGCTAACCGTTGCGCCGCAGCTAAGGTATCATAGGTATCGATCAATAAGGTTGCCCCTGGAAAGTGACGATTAAAAGCCATAAACGCCTCGTCTTCGCTGCCAGATAAACCTTTAATAGCCATCACCAAAGCGTGGGCCATAGTGCCACTGGGTTGCTGGTTAAGTTCCTTCGCTGCTAAAACATTAGAAGTGGCATCAAAACCCGCTCCTAAAGCTGCTCTAGCCGCCCAAATTGCCCCTTGAGGGCTAAATGCTCGCCTTGTACCAAATTCTAACAAAATTGCCTTTTCCCCTGCTATATCGCGCATTCTCGCTGCTCTGGTGGCGATTAGGGTCTGATAGTTGATGGTGTTCAAAAGGTAGGTTTCTACTATTTGTGCTTGCCATAACGGTGCCTCAACCCGCAATAAGGGTTCATTGGCAAAGATAGGGATTCCCTCGGGAACAGCCCAAACATCTCCCGTAAAGCCTTGATTTTGCAATAATGACCAAAAATAAGGGGTTACATGGTCAAAAATACCTGTACTTTGCAGATAATCTATCTGTTCTGCTGAAAAACGTAAATTTTCTAGATACTGTAACCCTTGAGCCAGTCCCATAGCTATCAAATAACCAAAATTATCGGGTAAACGGCGTACAAATAGTTCAAAACTGGCTTTTTTTTCGGCAATGCCTTCTCCTGCGTAACAAGCAGCCATTGTTAACTGATACAAGTCTGTCAACAAGCTACTTTCTTGGAGTGATGGGGTTAAACTGGGATTGAAAGTTAACATGGGTAGTCTTTTTGCTCTTTCAAACTAATTATAGTGATTTTTACCAAAAGTGTAAACAGTTACCAATAATCTCGGTGTTGCATCATAAGTCAATAAATATTCAAATTTAAAGATAATTGGGTTACCCCTATATCATAGTTTCTAACAAAAATTTCTTGTCCTTTTTCGGCTTTTCCTTGTTTATAATTATTCATCCCATATTGTAACTGCCAAGGAATAATATTAAAGTCTTGAAAATAGTTTCTAATTTATTGAGAGTCATCATAGGTCATTAACCATTGATGATCGCATTTTTTCATAGTATTGGCAAAGTCTTGATGATTAAATGAGGTATGTAAGTCCCCATCTTTTCCATATAATCTAGATTTAGTTGCGGTTAAATATGGGGGATCTAAGAAGATAAAAGTATTCTCTCCTTTTTGCTTAACAACTTCTCGATAATCTAAGTTTGTAATACGAATTCCTGGGAGAATCTGACCTAACTTTTCTAAGCGATCGATGGATGATTCTGTAAACCTTGTCTGAAAAGATTTTTCAGAATATCCCCCTGATTCTATAGTACCAGAAAAAGTAATTCTATTTAAAATAAAAAAACGCACTGCTCTTTCAAAATCAGATATTTTTCCTACATCAAGCTCACGTAATTCTTGGAATAATTCTCGTCCATCTTTCCTATTCTTTTTAATCTGTCTAAGTTCAGTAACTAATGCTTTTAAATCCGATTGAGCAATTTTCCAAAATAAGTATAACTCTGGGTTTAAATCATTGATCCAAATATCTATATTAGGATAGATTTGTTTAAGATAAATAAAGACTGAACCACCCCCAACAAAGGGTTCTCGATACTCAGAGAAAGTAAACCTTCTAGGAAATTGTTCTTGTATTTGTTTAATCGCTCTTGATTTGCCACCAGGATACCTTAAGGGACTTTTAATCATAAGATTTTACTCAATATTTAGTTAGATTTAATTAGGGTTTGCTGAATAAAAGCAAAACCCTATTCTTTAAAAGGTTACACCCATATTCGCGATCGCAAAAAAGATCAGCTTTGTCGGCTACAAACCGCTATAATTGGTAGAAACACCTCCCAGTTGTTGGTCAAGAACAAATGTATCGAAAAGAGGAGCAACCTTTACCGCCCCCAGAAAAATTTGAATTACCTTTCGAGGGCAAATTGTCCCCCAATAATCGTTGGGTAATCATGGCAGAGTTGATACCTTGGGATGATTTTGAGGAAGAATATGCTAAACTTTTTCAGCAGAAAAAGGTGCGCCAGCCAAACTATTTAGAATGGCATTAGGGACATTAATTATTAAGGAAAAATTAGGAACAAGTGATAGAGAAACTATAGAACAGATTAGAGAAAATCCCTATCTACAATACTTTATAGGTTTAAATTGTTATCAACAAGAGCCACCACTGGAATCTTCAATGCTAGTTCATTTTAAGAAAAGAATTGATGGAGAATTGATAAACAAAATCAATAAAAAAATAGTAAAAAGAGAAATAGACAAGAGTGATAAAGAAGTAAAAAAAAAGGATTGTCTCCAAGAAAAAGGAGAAAAAATAAAAAATAAAGGTAAACTAATTTTAGATGCGACTTGTGCGCCAGCAGACATCAAATACCCAACGGATTTAGGCATATTAAATAAAGCCAGAATTGAGACAGAAAGAATAATAGATAATCTTTATAAACCATTAAGAGTAAAATTGAGAAAAAAGCCGAGAACTTCTAGAAAAATTGCTAGAAAGGAATACTTAAAAGTAGCTAAAAAACGAAAAGTATCTTATCAAGAAAGAAGAAAAGCTATCGGGAAACAGTTAAAATACCTTAAGAAAAATTTAGGAAATATAGAAGACTTAATTCAAGCTGGGGCTTCCCTGGAAAATCTGAGTAAAAGACAGAAAAATTGTCTAGAGACTATCAAAAAAGTTTATGAACAACAACAGTCAATGTGGGAGAATAAGACCCAGAGTGTTCCTCAAAGAATTGTAAGTTTAACTCAACCGCATATTCGTCCAATAGTGAGGGGAAAAGCAGGAAAACCAATAGAGTTTCGAGCTAAACTCTCAGTAAGCTGTGTAGATAACTATGTGTTTCTAGACAAAATAAGTTGGGAAAACTTCAATGAATCTTGTCATTTAAAAGAACAAGTAGAAAAGTATAAAGAAACGTTTGGCTATTATCCCGAATCCGTCCATGTAGATAAAATTTATCGAACTAGGGAAAACAGAAATTGGTGTAAGGAAAGAGGGATAAGAATCAGTGGTCCGAAGTTAGGAAGACCTCCGAAAAATGTCAGTGAAGAAGAAAAGAAACAAGCCCACTCCGATGAATGCTTCCGTAATGCTATTGAGGGAAAGTTTGGACAAGCTAAACGAAGATTTAGCCTAAATTTCGTGATGACAAAACTCCCTGAAACCTCCATTACATCTATTGCTATTACATTTTTAGTTGTCAATCTTTCTAAACTTCTGAGGCAGTTTTTGTCGCTTTTTTTGTCCTTATTTACTAATAATAGAACAGGGGAACTCATCAAACCGCCTTTCATTAATTTTGATTATACTTTAAACAATTTTTATGTACTAAAACTTATTGATTTGTCAGAAAATTCTTGGTCAAAAGTGGCATAAATTTTGGAGAAACTTTTTCAGCAAACCCTAATTATCGTCGTCTTTATGTTCCTGGTGGAACCTATTTTTTCACAATAGTTACTTATCAAAGACGGCCTTATTTTGCTAATTCAGATAATGTGAATAAACTTCGTACAGCAGTAGCAACTGTCAAAAAAGAAATGCCTTTTAATATTTTTGGTGCAGTTATTTTACCTAATCATCTTCATTTTCTTTGGGTATTACCTCCTAATGATAAAAACTATTCTAAACGTATTGGACACATTAAAACCCTATTTACAAAATCATTTCGGGGTAATAACGCTTTACCTAAGACGGTTTCTATTTCTCGACAAAAACACCGTGAAAGTAATGTTTGGCAACGACGTTTTTGGGAACATACAATACAAGATGAATCAGAGTTAGAAACTTATTTGAATTATATTCACTATAATCCAGTTAAACATGGTTTAGTTTCTTGTCCCCATTTGTGGTCATATTCAAGTTTTCATAGTTTGGTTCAAAAAGATGGATATTCATCTAGTTGGGGATGTGTTTGTCAGGGAAAATTAGATAAAATTCCTAATTTTGATAACATTAAAAATTATGTTGGTGAATGACAGATATTGTTAGAGATTATGTAAGAATTGTTTTTTACCCTAGTCTAGTGGTAAGGTGGGCAATGCCCACCCTACTCAATTTAATTTAGGTCTTTCTATGTTTGTGCGTTTCACTCAAAAAAACTATAAGTGTAGATGCTGCACCAACAGCTAATTTTGCGTGTCTTGGTTGTAAACCTTTGCTTGAATTGGATTTACCATGACCAGTACCATAGTGATTTCTTAACTCAGCAATTCCTTGAGTAATTGTTGCTAAATTACTGAGTAGGTTTTTAATAGTGTCACTTGCTTTCGCTTTGTCAGGAATATCTTCTGGAGTTAACTCTAATTGCTTAACAGTAAGCTTAACAAGTTTAGTCAACTTTTCCTTTTTGGTAAATTGTATATTGCATTCTTCTAATATGCTTTTACAACAAGTTTCTCCTGACTCCTTCGCAGTACCTATTGCTAATTCTGGATCATGATTAATAGCTTTTTCCATACGCTCAAGTTGTTTGGAAATATATTCATCATCAATACCTGAGAATAATTCTTGAACTAACGGTATTCCTGGTAAGATTGATGTTCCTATAAACTGGCCTTTAAAGATTGGTTTCTTTGAAATTTGTCCTTTTTCAATTATTTGATATCCATCGTTTTTTAAGTGTTTATTATAAAGTTCACAGAGTTTTTGTGCTTCGTGAATATCTTGTCTGACAACAGGATGAATAGTTTCACAAAGAAATCTGAGAAAAGTCTCATCATCACCCCTTATTAAGTTAAATCTTGGATCATCAAAAATCCAGTCTATTGGCCAGTCATTATTATTAACAGTATGTTGCCATATATCTTGTTCAGCATTGTTAAATCTGCCATCAAAAGACTCCAGAGATTCTAAATCCCAAATTCTTGAAAGAAACTCAATTTCTTCCAGTCGACCATACAATTCAATCTCCTCCAAGAATATTGAATCTATAATATCTCTTCTTGTAACTTCTGTAATTTTAGTGTCCATTGCAGTTTCTTACTCGTCAAGCTAAAAAACATTTTAGTGATTGTTTGTCTTTCGCTTGGCTAAAACCCATATTTCATGGATTTTAGCTTAATTGCATTTCCCAGAGATTAATTAGCACAAGCAGTACAATTATTATCAGACTCTTTAAAATCGTCTTTCTGAACTGTCCTAACGTAATATATCGCCTTACAACCTTCTTTCCAAGCTAATAGTAACGTCTCAAAAATATCCTTAGCAGTCAAACAGCGTTCTGGTTCATCAGCAAAGTAAACACCCTGATTCAAATTAAACAACAATTCCATAGAAATTCCTGTATCTATCCATTGTTGAATAGTTGCAACCGCTTTGACCACTTTTTGTTGTTCTAGGGTCTTATTTTCGTGATAAAACCAGAAAGATTCTTTAATAAATGGAGGTGCAATAGGAATCGTTCCCTTAGCCCATTTATCGTAAAAGAAACGACTATAAACAGGGAGAATACTAGCCGTACAACCCTGTACCAAAGAAGAAGAAGTATTAGGGGCGATCGCAGTGATATGGGAGTTACGAATACCATAAGTTTTTATGTCTTCTGATAACTGCACCCAACGCTCTTTTTTAGAAGCATTTTCAACGAACCAATCAACAGGTTTTGAACCTATTAATAACCCTTTACTCCAGTCGCTTCCCTCGAAAGCGTTATAAGGACTTCTTTCTTTGGCCAACTCCATAGATGTATGGGTACACCAATAACCTACCTCTTCAAATAAGTTACTAATTTCGGTTATATTTTCGTAGGTTAAACCCTTTTTAGCCAACCAGTCAGCTAACCCCATACAACCAACTCCAACGGTGCGATATCTATCGTTATGTGCCTTTGCATCGTTAAATGGAGGGTTAGTAATATCGATAGTATTATCCAGAATACGAACAGAAATATTACAAAGATAATCCAGTTCTTCTTCCTCAATATTGGCTAAATTTAAGCTAACTAAATTACAGCAATGAGCAAACTTTCCAGGAGTAACATTGGAAAAAGATTCCGTACATTGTCCTGTCAAAATGCCATTAAACATTCCTAAATGACGTTTTGGTTCGCTGAAGCAATAAGTATCATCATAACGACAAGTTAACTCTACCTTTTCGACACGAATAAACTGACTCGCTTCTCGCTGTGGTTCCCTCAAGTTCCACTGTAAACGATTAGTTTTTAATCCGAGTTCTCCTAACTGGAATAAACCATTAGATGAGATCAATAAACGATATTTTGCCTGACAAAAATAGTCTTGATATCCTCCCTTTCCATCAGGAAGAGATCGATAACCCATCTCGTCCATTTTGACCACTTTAGAATCCACCCCTAATGTTTGTAACATCAGACGAATATCTAAAAGAAATTGTTGATGAGTCGAAGCAACTTGTAGAGATTCATTGTCACCATTTCTAGCAACAGTTCCATCAGCATCTAATAACCCTGCAAGCCATTCTAAACGAGATTGTATGGTGTAACCATTAACAGGAACGGTAAATTTAGCAGGGATATCTAACGGCAGTTTACAAACAATTCTATCTTGATTTACATCATCATAAACTGCTACTTCATCCCGTTCAATGCGCCAACTTTTATCCCCATAACTTCCTCCGTAATACTTATTACGAACGGTAACAAATGGTAGTAGTTCTTTCTTTTCACCATATAAATCTATCTCTGGTTTTCCCATACCGTCATGACTTCCATCACCACTAAAAAAGCCTGATGTATAAGCATAGGGAAAATCGATGTCATTCTCTGATTCCACTAAAGGAAGACGATATTTAATCAATTTATCTCCCTCTTGTAAATCTTTGGCCTCAACAATTTTTACTTTGCCTTTGTAATTTTCTTGAACATGAAACTTATGATAATAAGTACAGTCCAAGGACTCACCATTAGAAAAGTGAACCTTTAACAAAGGTTGATTTTCTCCTGTCTTTTTAACTAAAACTTCCGACCATTCTGAACCATTCCAAATATTAACCTTTTCTCCTGCTACATCAGCGATCGCTATTTGTCCCCTATCTGTTAAAATTTTTGTTTCAGGGGCAACACATAAATTTACACCCGGAATATAGCCCACGTGCTTATTCGGATTAGCCTTATTAATAGTATCTTTAAAAGCTAAATAAGGCATCCCTGTTTCTACCTGCGATCGCATTATTGTTTTAAACAATTCACGAGCATTAACACGCTTATACAGAGTAATTTCTCTATCTAATTCCGCCTCGATTAAACCATAAGCTTCCTCAAACTTTTCTCCCCATAATTCTGCTAACTCAATACCCAACTTTTCTTTGACTTGATAGGGATCAACTAAAGTCCATTCCTCTTTATTTTCCACCCGACGCATAAATTCATCGGTCAATATTAACTGAGGAAAAACATCATAAGCTTTGCGTCTTTGATCCCCGTTTTCTGTTTGTATCTCTAAAAATTCTGGTACATCTAAATGCCAAATATCCAGTCCAACGGTAACAGCACCGGCCCTTCTTCCTCCTTGGTTAACGGCGATCGCAGTATCATTTAACAACTTAATCCAAGGAATAACCCCCCCAGAAGCGTTATTTTTCCCCATCACCCAGCTACCAGTGGCCCGAATACGACTGACATTAACCCCAACACCACCGCCATTTTTGGAGATCCTCGCAGTGTTGGTAATCTCTTCAAAAATGCTCTCTAAGTTGTCGTCTATAGACAAAATGAAACAACTGGTCAAAGACCCCCCCGGAACCCGTAAATTAGCTAAAATAGGGGTTGCCAGAGACACTTTACCCTTGGCTATGGCTTCATAAAATCGTTTTGCCCAAGGTAATCTATTTTCAGGGCTTTCTACCGTTGCCAATAGTAAAGCACAGGTTAAGAAAGCTTCTTGGGGAAGTTCATCGTCCAAAAGGTAACGACTGGTTAACAAAACCGCTCCAGCGTAGTCGTAGTCAGTATCCCAGTCTGGATTAATCCAACTTCCAGCCTCTTGTAATTCTGCTGTAGAATAGGTTAAGAGACGATTATCGTATTGTTTAGCATCTATTTTAGTCTTTGCTACAATTTCATAGTTACCATACTGATAACCCCTACTGACTAGGGTATCTTTCCAGAGACTCCAGATATGCAGTCTTCCGGCAATATAACGCCAGTCTGGTTCATCGGGACTACACATTTCCAAAGCACAGTTAATTAGGTTATCCTGGATCTCCCTGGTGGTGATACCGTCCCGTAAACGAGTTGTTAACCCTGCTTCTAAGGCAATACTGTTTACTTCTCGATCAGCACAGGCCCAGTCTACCACTGCCCGAATCTTGACTATATTTAACGCAGTCCAAGATCCGTCCCGTCGTCTCACTCTAATCTTACTCTCTCCTAACTGTGAATGGTAAAGAGAAGAGGTTTGAGTGTCGCCATGAGAGGTTTGTTTAGGGGAAGTTAAGACGGTGGGTTGCATCATTTATACTACTTAGGACTAATGAAATAACTAATAACTTTGTACTTTAATTTCAGGTAAGTTTATGTCAACTTGAAAAGGACACTTTCTGGTTATACCACATATATGGTGTTATTTGTCCAATGATGATAGATTAATAACCCTATATGTGGATCATGGGATTTTTACCTTAACTTGTTTTGCTCCCTATGATTGTGATTTTCACTACATTAACTGAATATGTTCTGATATCTTCTAATTAGGGTTTGCTGAAAAAGTTTCTCCAAAATTTATGCCACTTTTGACCAAGAATTTTCTGACAAATCAATAAGTTTTAGTACATAAAAATTGTTTAAAGTATAATCAAAATTAATGAAAGGCGGTTTGATGAGTTCCCCTGTTCTATTATTAGTAAATAAGGACAAAAAAAGCGACAAAAACTGCCTCAGAAGTTTAGAAAGATTGACAACTAAAAATGTAATAGCAATAGATGTAATGGAGGTTTCAGGGAGTTTTGTCATCACGAGATTTAGGCTAAATCTTCGTTTAGCTTGTCCAAACTTTCCCTCAATAGCATTACGGAAGCATTCATCGGAGTGGGCTTGTTTCTTTTCTTCTTCACTGACATTTTTCGGAGGTCTTCCTAACTTCGGACCACTGATTCTTATCCCTCTTTCCTTACACCAATTTCTGTTTTCCCTAGTTCGATAAATTTTATCTACATGGACGGATTCGGGATAATAGCCAAACGTTTCTTTATACTTTTCTACTTGTTCTTTTAAATGACAAGATTCATTGAAGTTTTCCCAACTTATTTTTTCTAGAAACATATAGTTATCTACACAGCTTACTGAGAGTTTAGCTCCAAACTCTATTGGTTTTCCTGCTTTTCCCCTCACTATTGGACGAATATGCGGTTGAGTTAAACTTACAATTCTTTGAGGAACACTCTGGGTCTTATTCTCCCACATTGACTGTTGTTGTTCATAAACTTTTTTGATAGTCTCTAGACAATTTTTCTGTCTTTTACTCAGATTTTCCAGGGAAGCCCCAGCTTGAATTAAGTCTTCTATATTTCCTAAATTTTTCTTAAGGTATTTTAACTGTTTCCCGATAGCTTTTCTTCTTTCTTGATAAGATACTTTTCGTTTTTTAGCTACTTTTAAGTATTCCTTTCTAGCAATTATTCTAGAAGTTCTCGGCTTTTTTCTCAATTTTACTCTTAATGGTTTATAAAGATTATCTATTATTATTTCTGTCTCAATTCTGGCTTGATTTAATATGCCTAAATCCGTTGGGTATTTGATGTCTGCTGGCGCACAAGTCGCATCTAAAATTAGTTTACCTTTATTTTTTATTTTTTCTCCTTTTTCTTGGAGACAATCCTTTTTTTTTACTTCTTTATCACTCTTGTCTATTTCTCTTTTTACTATTTTTTTATTGATTTTGTTTATCAATTCTCCATCAATTCTTTTCCTAAAATGAACTAGCATTGAAGATTCCAGTGGTGGCTCTTGTTGATAACAATTTAAACCTATAAAGTATTGTAGATAAGGATTTTCTCTAATCTGTTCTATAGTTTCTCTATCACTTGTTCCTAATTTTTCCTTAATAATTAATGTCCCTAATGCCATTCTAAATAGTTTGGCTGGCGCACCTTTTTCTGCTGAAAAAAGTTTAGCATATTCTTCCTCAAAATCATCCCAAGGTATCAACTCTGCCATGATTACCCAACGATTATTGGGGGACAATTTGCCCTCGAAAGGTAATTCAAATTTTTCTGGGGGCGGTAAAGGTTGCTCCTCTTTTCGATACATTTGTTCTTGACCAACAACTGGGAGGTGTTTCTACCAATTATAGCGGTTTGTAGCCGACAAAGCTGATCTTTTTTGCGATCGCGAATATGGGTGTAACCTTTTAAAGAATAGGGTTTTGCTTTTATTCAGCAAACCCTAATTAAAACACAGGCAAAACTCGTCCATTGGGGTCTAAAAGGCGTATTCTGGACAGGTATGGGGACATTATAAGCATCAAGCAGCTTGGTAATAGGTCCAGTTGCTGCACCATCGATAAACTGACTGATAGGGGAATGATAGCGAAAACAGCTAATTTGTGGGGTTTCATCGGGCCATTCGAGACGGGGACTGATTAAACCCGCTTCGGGATGCTTTTCTAAAGCGGTTTCTAGAGAAGCTATCGCCCCAGGCCTAAGGATGGTATCACTATTAAGCAACAAATAAGCTTTAGCAGTAATTGCTTTGATTCCTACGTTGTTACCCGCAGAAAACCCACCGTTAACGGGTGAGGGAATTAAAGTTACCCAAGATTCCCACTGATATTCCTTAATAGCTTGTTCTAAAATAGGAAGAGAATCATCCCCAGAGTCGTTATCCACTAACATTACTTTATGACGCGAACTGTCTATTTGGGGTTGGAGGGATTGTAAAGAGTCGATCACCAGTTTTGGGGTTCGATAGTTAATAATAACAACAGCTAGATCCATTTTCTTTGTAAATTTGCTAACCTTTTCTTAGGGTATCATTACTTGAAACATTATGGTTAAAATTATTGGTTGTCGTTCCTTAGGAACACAGAAGGTTTATGATATTGGGGTGGAAAAAGATCACAATTTTTTGTTAGCCAATGGTTCCATTGCTTCTAACTGTTTCAATAAATCTCACTCCACAGCCTATGCTTATGTTACCTATCAAACCGCTTATTTAAAGGCAAATTATCCCGTTGAATACATGACGGCATTATTAACAGCTAGTAGTGATAGTCAAGATAAGGTGGAAAAATATCGGGAAAACTGTCAAAAAATGGGCATTGATGTTTTGCCACCCGATATCAATCTCTCCAAAAAAGATTTCACTCCCATAGATAAACAAATTCTCTTTGGTTTGTCAGCGGTTAGAAACTTAGGGGAAGGGGCGATCGAGAACATTTTAAAAGCACGAGAAGAAGAAGAAGGAGGGTTTAAATCCTTGGCAGATTTTTGTTGTCGTGTTGACCTTCGTTCGGTAAATAAAAGGGCTTTAGAAACCTTGATTTATGCCGGAGCTTTTGATGCACTTAATGCCAATCGTCAACAATTAATTAATGACTTAGAATTGGTTATTCCTTGGGCGCAAAAACGAACCAAAGAAAAAGAAAGTGGTCAACTAAATCTTTTTGACTTAGTGAGTGATAACAATGGGGAAACAACAGAATCAAAAAACGATTTTCAGCAGGCACCCAGTACGTCTCCTGTGGAAGCTTATTCCTTACAAGATAAATTAAGATTAGAAAAAGAACATTTAGGATTTTATGTATCGGAACATCCTTTAACAGCCCTTAAAAAAGCAGCAAAGTTATTATCACCGATTAACTTAAATGAAATAGCAGAACAGAAAAAAAATACAAAAGTTAGTGCTGTTATTATGGTTAATGAGGTCAAACAATACACAACTAAGAAAGGCGATCCTATGGCTTTTCTAGTTTTAGAAGATGGATCAGCACAGGTGAAAGGGGTTTGCTTTCCTGAAACTTACAAGAAAGTTCGTGAGGTTTTAACTGAAGATTCTCGACTCATTGTTTGGGGAAAAGTTGACCACAGAGAGGATAAAATTCAACTAATTGTTAACGATGCTGAACCGGTAGAAACAGTCAGAATGGTAATGGTAAAATTGAGTGTTGAACAAGCAAGAAATAGAGACTATTATTCTAGTTTAAAAAGGATTCTTCGTGACAATGCTGGAGATAAAAATAAATCAAAAATCCCGGTAATTGCCATTATTGGAAGTGGAGAAAATCGTCAATTAATTCGCTTAGGTGAAGATTATTGGGTACACAATGATAAATCTGTGGTTGAAGCTCTGAGAAATGCTAAGTTTGATGCTTTTCCTACCCCCCTAGTGAGTAATTCTTGATCAACAGAACCAGTCAGTCCCCCTTTTGATAAGATTATAATATTTGAAAAACTCAAACAATATACCTTTCATGGATGTTATCCCTGCGATCGATCTGCTAGAAGGACGTTGTGTCCGTCTCTACCAAGGAGACTATCAACAATCCCAAGTTTATAACGAAAATCCTGTGGAAGTAGCCCGTCAATGGGCCGATGAAGGAGCAACCCGTTTACATTTAGTGGACTTAGATGGGGCAAAACAGGGTCACCCAGTCAATCTTGATACCATAGAAGCTATCGTTAGAGCTATATCCATTCCTGTACAAGTTGGAGGGGGATTACGCGATCGCCAAAGTATCGCCCAACTGATTGATTTAGGGGTCGCACGCACCATTGTCGGCACTGTGGCGGTGGAAAATCCTGCTTTGGTGCAAGAATTGTGTCAAGCTTTTCCAGGTAAAATTGCAGTGGGGATCGATGCTCGCAACGGGAAAGTTGCCACCAGAGGATGGCTAGAAACCTCCGAAGTCTTAGCAGTGGACTTAGCCCAACAAATGGCCGAATTTGGGGTGAGTGCCATTATTTATACAGATATACACCGTGACGGAACCCTACAAGGGCCTAACCGTGAAGCCCTGGGAGAATTGGCACAGCAGATAAATATCCCTGTGATTGCTTCGGGGGGTGTTAGTTCTTTGAGTGATGTCTTAGGGTTATTGTCCTTAGAACCCATCGGCGTAGCTGGTGTAATTATTGGTAAGGCATTATACACAGGAGATGTCAGCTTAACCGAGGCAGTTCGGGCTGTTGGCCCTGGCCGTTGGCAAGATATTCCTCCTGATCTTGGTTCATCTGCTTTTAGTTAACGAAGAGTGGGAGGTATTTCTACCGCCGGACGGTTTAAAGCAATGGTTAGAGCTTGGTTATCTCCGTTGGTACGAGCATAACGGGGAAATAATCCATCCTGTAAAGAAATATGGGTAATGGAGCCAACAATCACCGCAGCAATTCCTAACGCACTAGCAATCAAGCCCCGTTTTCTCCCGTCTTGACGATCTATGGTGTCAAAAACTCCCTGAGATAAGTCATCCACAGAAATAGAACTTTCTGGGACCTTAAGAGTCGGAGTCTCTCGTTGCACCCGTAACAGTTGCTTATACAACTCATGGAACTCGGGATCAATATCCAGCCATTGCTGAACCTGTTTACGTTCTTCCGCTGTCAGTTCTCCGTCCATGTAGGCGCTCAACAACTCAAAACGCTCAAACTGATTATCCATATCACTTGAATCAGTGGGAAACAAACCTTGCTTATGTTCAAAATTAGACATCATGATTAATTTCTCCTTCGATCCTATAAATAAGACCCTTGGTTGCGGAGACAAATGCTTATAAAAGCACAGTCATGACACCCATCACGAATGATAATTGAGATGAGAAGGATCTCAACTAATCAACATATTTCTTTAAAACCGTTTGTAGTTTACCTCTGGCTCTAGCAATACGGGATTTGACTGTACCCAAAGAAACCCCAGTCATTTCTGCGATTTCTTCGTAAGCTAGACCTTCGATTTCCCTTAAAATTATAGTGGTTCTAAAAGCTTCGGGTAAATCGGCGATCGCCACTTTGAGACGCTCATAAAATTCACGAGTAGCTAAATCGTCATCTGGACTAGGATAATCTGAGACAATATCCCATTCTATTTCTCCATCGTCTACCCGACGGGGAGCATCTAATGAGATAGGATGGCTAACTCGTTTCCTTTTACGTAATTCGTCATAAAATAAGTTTGTGGCAATTCTACTTAACCAACCCCGAAATTTAACCGGTTCATTAAGACGCTTAATATTGCGATAAACCCTAATCCAAACTTCTTGAGCTAGATCAGCGCGATCCTGCCAATCGGGGGCTAAATGGTAAAGAATTCTATCTACGTGGGACTGATAACGGTTTAGAAGTTCAGCAAAGGCTACACGATCTGGCTTTGCTCCCTCCTGGCACTTAACAATCAAATCGTAGTTTGAGAGCTTTTCTGGAGCTACTAGCGATTGCTTGCCCCACTGGCGAAGTAGTCCTTGAGATCCTGTAATTGCTTGACTCATAAGTTTACCTGACGATGAATTCTCCTCACGTTAGCATCCTAGACGTAAGAGTTCAAACAATGGTTCCCTTGGGTTTAATCTTGTTTTTATATTTATCAATCAGGGGCTAAGGATTTAAGCATATCAGTCATATTTTTTAGAATATCCCTGCGTTGTTCTCGTTCGAGGGGTCTTCGGTTAGGAATCGTAGGACGTTGAAAATAGCTTTCAATTCCTTCTGTCACCTCTTGAGCAATCAAACTTTGTAATTCTTCTTTTGCCCGTTTTCTTTGATAGTCTGCCCCTTCATGGGTGGTGGCATAGAGGGGAGGTAAACGGTTGAGGGCATAAGCTGCTATGTCTCCAATATCAAGGTTACAGGCTTCTTTTGATTCTTGTTTGGCAACTTGGTTAATGGCTTCACTCAAGACCAATTCTTCCATAACGTTAATGAACTGTTTTCTTGCTACGGCTTTAACTTCTCCGGTTAATAATGCCCCCATCAGGCGATCTAATGCGGTGTATTCCTCCGTAGATAAGTCTGAAGCCGATTCACAGAGTCGTCCGACTTCTTCCTCCATTAGGGGTGTTAAATAGCCATTTTTGAGTGCGTTTTCGACAATTTGTTGAATGCTCATGGTTTTATTGTTTGCTAAAAAGAGGAGCAATCTTTGACATCCTCCCCGCCCTGAAACAAGCAGGGATTCCCTAAAACAGACTTAACTGTTTGTATCTAGGAGTGGTTGACGTTAGATTACCAAAAATTGAACTAAAAGTTACAACCAGATAGCATTAATTTCCTTGTTGACAAAAGAAGCAATCTGATCGGGTTAAGGAACAGGTTTAATATAGATTAGGGCTTGTCGCCAAATTAACAGAGATTGCTCGGACTGATCCGAAACACAAATACATTGAGGATCTTGCCATAAAACTTGACCGGTGATGGTTTCTTGTGTGGTTAGCTGTATGACAATTTTTTGTTGCTCTTTGATGTACTTTTGAACTTGTCGAACACTAGGTAGCCCTGTATCAAATTCAGTCATGGTACTATGATGATTTATTTCTATTATCAGGTATCCCTTGTCCTTATGTGTCGGTTAATTGATAATTGTTGATATAGTCCTCGCTTGAATTATTATGGAATTTACTAAATATCAGGGTCTAGGTAATGACTTTATTTTAGTGGATAATCGCCACAGTACCACCCCCTCATTGTCCCCAGAAGAAGCCGTTAAATTATGCGATCGCCATTTTGGAATCGGGGCAGATGGAGTGATTTTTGCTCTCCCTGGAGATGAAAATAGCGATTACACTATGCGGATTTTTAATTCTGATGGTTCAGAACCGCAAATGTGTGGCAACGGAATTCGTTGTTTAGCCCGTTTCTTGGCTAAATTAGAAGGGATTGACACTACAGAAAAATCTTACCGTATTCAAACCTTAGCAGGTATCATCATCCCTAATTTAGAAGCAGAAGGACAAGTAAAGGTGGATATGGGAACCCCTTTTTTATTGGCCAAGGAAATTCCTACCACGTTAACCAAAGCAGAAGAAAAGGTCATTGATCAATCCTTAGAAGTAGGAGATCAATCTTGGTTAGTGACTTGTGTGAGTATGGGTAATCCTCACTGTATTACTTTTGTAGAAGATGTAGCTAAGATTCCTTTGGAAACCATTGGTCCAAAATTTGAGCATCATGCTGTATTCCCCGAACGAACCAATACAGAATTTATCGAAGTAGTTCGCCGTGATTACCTGAAAATGAGAGTTTGGGAACGGGGGGCAGGAATAACTTTAGCCTGTGGAACAGGTGCTTGTGCTTCTGTTGTAGCAGGGGTATTAACGGGACATTGCGATCGCCTTTGCACAGTGGAGTTACCTGGAGGATGTTTAACAATTGAATGGTCTAAAAAAGATAATCGACTGTATATGACAGGCCCTGCTGAAGAGGTTTTTACCGGGGTTATTGATTAGTGACATCCTCCCACGCTAACTGCTAGGCAGTATAGCGTGGGCTTCCCGACTCACGACGGGATATTTCTGCCCACAGGGGTGTACCCCTACGCCAGTTATCTAGGCTCATCACCCCCGACACCTCGACTTGACAGACTGTTTCCTTTCCTCTGAGTCCCAGAGTAGTAGTTTCTATTCCTCGATTGCAAATTTCCTGTGCCGATGCTACGTCTCTATAACAGCGATAGCCACATTCAGGACAATAATGTGTCCTATCAGCTAGAGTTTTTCTGACTTCTGTACGACAATTTGGGCAAGTCTGGCTAGTCCCCCGATGGTCAACTAAACCGAAATATTTCCCTCTTATCAAACAGACATATTTCAGAATATCCCTAAACTGCCCAAAACTCGCATCTAGAGTATGCTTACCCAAAAAGCCCTTGGCCATAGTCCGAAAGTCAATATCCTCCATGAAGATACTGTCTCCCATGTCACAAACTTTGTGGGCTAATTTGAACTGATAATCTTTACGTTTGAAAGCAATATGATTATGTTGTTGTTCTACTCGTTTTCTAGCTTTTTCGTAGTTCTTGGAACGCTTCTGTTTTCTACTTAGGCGACGTTGCAGCAATTTCAGCTTGCGTTGTTCACTTTTGAAGAATTTACGCCCTTTTTCTACATAGTTATCACTAGTTGCTAAGTAACTAGATAACCCCACATCTAACCCTAAAGGATGCCCAAAAGGAGCATTAACTTCAGGTAAGTTAATGTCTGATTGAATGATAATTACGGCAAACCATCCCATTGCTTTCTTAACAACTCTTATCTGCTTAATAACAAAACCATCAGGTATTGGACGATGAAGATTTATCTGTACTTTTCCTAATTTTGGTAATTTTATTTGCCATCCACCCACCCCCAGCCCCTCCTGGGAGGGGAGTTGGAGGGGTGGGTTTTTGAATTGAGGAAACAGCAAAGACTTCATCTGTCCATACTTTTTGAACCGAGGAAAACCAAAACCCCTATTACGAAAGAAATCCCAAGCATCATGTAGTCTTCTTACCCAGATTCCGCACTTCAAAATGTAGTATGAAAAAATACATAGTTTTAAAAAGTCCGAAAATCATACCTGGGCAAGAATATTTCTCTTTTCATTAAATTTTTAGGAAAAATAATCAAATTAAGAAGATTTATACTCATTGAAAACTTAGTAAGACTCAGCACAAACGAAGGAGAGTTTCCTCTTCTCATTTGATATCATTAGACTCTTATTCTTTTATTATTTTTGCTTTATCCAATTCAATTTATAGATAATATCTTTGACAAGATGCAGGTAATAAACTCAATATAAAACGCCTTTCTTCTGTTAAATTGACAATTTGTTTAACTCCGTTTAAAATCACATAATGAATACCTTGAAAACATTGAAATATCCACCTCAAAGTCGGACGCAATGTTACTTTCCCTACTTGATTATTTATTCCTTTTTTGACTCTTTTTAAACAATTTCTTAATTCTCTTTGCCCCAAGTTATAAATCAACAAACACAAAGACATTAAAAATAACATTGTTTCTATTCTTTCTGGTTTTTCAACGAAGAAACTATCAGTAAAAAATAAGGGATCTTTCAAAAATCGAAATCCTCTTTCCGTAGATTGCTGGTTTTTATAAGTTATCAGAATTTCACTAGCTTCTAATTTATTTTCCTCTACTAAGTTAGTTGCTAAAATAAATTTTCCTGCTTCTTTAGTCTTTCTACTTATCTCTTCATCTTTTTTGATGATCAGACTAATCATTTTATAAATCTTTTCCTTTTTTTTCGAGTAAGTTTCAATCAGTTCAACTTCTTTTATTTCCAACAATCTCAATTTTTTATTAATAGCTTTTAATTTATATCGAGCAGCTTGAGGATGTTCAAATTCTTCAGATTGTATTTCTTTAAGAAATTTTTGGGATTTCTTCTCTTCTTGGGAAAGTTGTTTTTCTAGTTTTTCCAAATCACTTTTCTGTCTTTTTTCACTCAAGACTATTAACCAAGTTTGCTTGATTCCACCATAAGTAACAATTTCTTCTTTCCAGGTATAACTTTCTAAATTTAGGTCACTTCTTTTTTCTTTATCTTCGTCTTTTACTTCTTCCACCTCTATATTTTGCACTAATTCTTTTGCTTTTTTTATGGTCATTGGAACTCTCGTTATCCATTTTAAATGTTGGATTAGTTGGAGATTTTCTTGACCATATAAAGCACTATCACAAACCATGATACTATCAAACTTTATTTGCTTTTTGAATTCTACTAAAACTTTTCCAAATACAGCTTTATCAGATTCATTTCCATCTCCTACTCTCACAAATAATGGAATATCTCCATCTTGGCTTGTTATTAAATCCAAGACACATTGTTTTAAGTCTGGTCTATGATCCCGAGAATATCCTTTCTTAATAAAAATTGGTCTTTCTTTAATAATTTTTTCTTCTTCCTGTTTCTCTTTATCTTCTTCCCTTTTATATTCTCCATCTAAATGAAATGATGTGGAATCTAAATGGGAGTATTTAAGGTCTATTTTAAATTTTTTAATTACTTCTAAAACTACTTCAATAAAAATATCATTTAGTCCATATTTATATAATTCATCCATTACTCTCCCAATTTTATCATCATTAAGGTAATCAGGTTTAATTCTTTCTCCTAACAATTTCTCAATGGCTTTATCTTGAAAAAACTGACTGAATAAATATAGAGGTCTTGAAACAAATCCTAGTCCATTGATTAAAATAGACTTAACTACTGTACCTGCTGAGATTTTTTCTCTAACATCTATTCCTAATTTATTATTAATTATTTTGACTATTCCTATTTCATCAATTAAACCAGCTACTATCCCTAAATGGTCTAAATTTTTAACTTGTATTTCTTCTAAATAAGACATTTTTCGCTCTTTTTTTACAGAGGAAACAACTTAAACAATTATCCCACTTTTTTGTCTTCAAGAGCTTAAGCAATTATACTTAATTATTAACCCCAGGCTTGTAGTATTTAATGCTACTTTTTGAAGTGCGGAATCTGGGTTACAAAAGTTAACCGCCCCTGATGGTTCGGCCGGTGATTTATTTGGGGCTTCTGTGTCATTGTCAGGTGATAGGGCTTTAGTGGGTAGTTTCCGTGATGATGATAATGGAATTGATAGTGGTTCAGCTTATGTGTTTACAAATAGCCAACCCGTACCAGAACCTTTAACTATTTTAGGTGCTGGAACTGCCATTGGTTTTGGTGCATTTTTTAAACGCAAATTAGCTAAGAAGAATCAAAAACAAGGTTAATAACTGTTTTGATCCCATTGTAGAGATGTTTTAGGAAATGTCTCTACAATGGTTGGAAAAAATGGATTATAATCAAGATAAAGTACATTTTAAAAGCTAAGTCATGCCAAACTATCATCCAGACACCCATAATTCTCATAATATAGAAATACGAGAAAAAGTTATAGCGGAGGTTGAACAAACACCAGAAGAATATTTACCCAATTTGTTAGAAATGATTCGTCTATTTCGTGAAAGTGTAACTCTGAAATCAGCAGAAGAGAGTTTTCGTCAAGGATGGTATGAAGCAATAACAGATAATACTATTCCTGTTTCTCAACTTTGGGATGGAATTGATGCAGAATGAATCACAATCTATCCAAATTTTAGTTACTTCTGAATTCAAGAGAAATTTAAAGATATTATCTAAAAGGTATCGTCATATTCGTTCTGATGTTCAACCTATTATTGATCAGTTACAATCAGGAGAAATAGTTGGTGATCAGATCCCTAAGATTCCTTATACTGTTTTTAAAGTTAGAATAAAAAATAGTGATAACCAAAAGGGTAAAAGTGGAGGTTATCGCTTTATTTATTATCTTAAGACTTCAAATAAGATTATTTTAGTAACTATTTATTCAAAATCTGATCAGCAAGACGTAGCTATTACTAAAATAAAACAAATTATAGATGGTTTTTTATCCTAGTAAAGCAAATTTAAAGTTTAGTCATGACAATGTTATTAATGTAGTTAATTGTTTTTATTTCTAATTAGCTAGGAAAATATGCATAGGATAAGATTCAGCTACTAATTGATTAGCTTTTGTTTCAATATTGAGATTAGATTGAAACGCATATTTTGGCTGAGTTTCTTCAAAGTCAAGTAAGGTTTTAATGCGTTGATATGCTTGATAAGCAACCGTAGGAAAGAAGGAAAACTTACCTGGTAAAACACACATATAATTACTGTCCTCATCAGACTCAATCCAATAACTATAGCGTCGTTTTTGTTCTTCCTGACTAATAAATTCGGTCTTAACACATTCATAACTATATAGTTGACGACTATATAACTTTTCTTTGCCAAAATAACGTTCTGCTGATTCTAAAATGGGTTCTATATCAACTCCATCATTACTATCATCATTAGCATAGCCAGAATCAGCTAATAAAGAGTAAATATATTTTTCATGTCCTAGTTCTCTTTGTTGCACAAAATGATTAAAATGAAAACGGGTTTTAGTTGACATTCTGACAAAATTAGTATCCACTAAAGCAGGATAAGCTACCACCATTGCGCTGCGACTTCTCTTTAATTTTGCCCTTACTTGTAAATCTTTTAAAAAGGGTTCAAAACCTTCTCCAACTGCAAAGATAAATAACTTGGCTTTTAATCGTTTTGAACGTCCTTCTTGGGTTTCACATAATAAACTTTTGATTCTTAGTTTACCATAACCATCAATTAACAATTTGTTGATTTTTATTCCAGTCTCAAATGTTACCCCACGACTCAAACAACTTCCGACTAAATCTTGTAGTATTCTACTGGTGTGCATAGAACAATCTAGGGTTTTAATAAAGTCATAATTAGAGGGAGCCATGTTATAAGATTCATCAAATTGACTGCAAAGATTACGGATAATTTCTGTTGAATCTTTCAAAGAACAATCTAACTTTTCATAATTTTCGACTTGTTCATAAGTTGGTGCTAAACATTGATCATTAACTAACCAATTATGTTGTTTTCCGTAGGCAACTTCTAATCTTCCTAAAACTCTATTGCGCTGGATATTTATTTGTATGGCATCACTTTTTAAGCGAGATGAGCGAATTTCTGGGGCATCTTCTTGGGGATAAATTAAATAAACAGGAGCATCATTAAACCAACCTTTTGAGTTAGGACAAATATTAGGGCTGAAAAAATTCGTGTTTTTTTCTACTAAATTAACATTACATTGCTCCTTAAAATAAGGACTGTAAAGGTTTATTAAATCTTCTAAACCGTTGACACAATTAATAAAAGTTTGAGCATCATCTTGACCAGAATATAACGCACCAGTATGGTACCATCCTTCTAATTTTCCTGATGCTAAAGTACCCAGTTGGGGAGCTTTTTCTAACAGTTTAATGGATAAGTTACTATGACGGGCTAAAAATTCGGCAATGGCCACTCCAGCGATACCACCACCTACGACAACAACATCAACGTATTCAATTTCTGAGACTTGAAGAGGTTTCATAAACAGGCTAATAAGACGATTTTTTAGATTGATTTTATAGGTCAGATTAGATTATAACGTAAAATAAAAAACCTATGCTGAGCCGAAATCCGAAATTCTCAATGGATCATGGATAATGTACTGCTATAGAACCACTAAAACTTAGATTCCATGACTTTTTCCAATTACCCAATGACGACGAAAAAAACGGGATAAAGAAGATTCTTCTAAGGGTAAATAAATGGGTCTACCGTGGGGACAAGTTCGCGGATTACGGGTTTTTTTCCAATTATTTAAAATTTCTTGCATTTGAGATAATTCTAATACTGTACCGTTACGAAGAGCACTACGACAAGCAACAGCTACCTGTGCGCTTTCTAAGTCCCCTCCTAAACTTAATTCTATCAAAGCATCTGGACAATCTTCTCTATTTTCTAACAATTTGGGGACATTCCTTACTGCCCAAGTATTGTCCCCAAATGGTTCAATATCTAAACCTATTCTTTGTAGTTGTTCCACTTGCTTAAGGGATATTTGGGTTAAAATAATGGCTTGTTGCACAGGGATTAATTGCCATTCATCTTGTAATTTTTCATATAATATTCTTTCGTGGGCAATATGTTGTTCAACTAACCATAAACCGTGAGAGTGTTCAGCAACAATATAGGTTTGGTTAACCTGTCCTACTGCCCTTAATTGAATTAATTCTAATTCGTTTGATTCAGAATGACCAAGATTATAAACACCTTTGTTCTCTGAAGCTTTCAGTAACTTTTTAACCCGTTGGTTTTGCTCTCCTGTGCTGATAGTTATGGGGGATAATTTTAAGGCTTTGTCTATAACTTCTGTAACTCTTTCTTGCCAAAATTCTAGGGACTTTAAATAAATTTCTGTTTTGGCTGGATGACGATTCCAATCTATCTCTGAAGGTGGTATAATCAAGTGAAGAAATCCCACAGGAAAACGGCCTTTAGGTAAAGTTCGACTCAACCCGGCTAACATAGTTTGTTCTAGCTGAGGCGATCGCACCACACGGCCATTGACTGCTATTTTTAACCAGTCCAAACGACCCCGTGAAGTGCGATCGGGTAATCCTAAAACCATCTCGATTTTAGCCTGTTCATGGCTAGGAGTTATTACAGTCTCACAGAGAAACTGTAGATCATTAAAATGGACTCGCTTTAATAATTGAGGTAATATGTGTTGTGAGGTTTTACCTGGACTGATACTTAGCCAAGATTTTTTATTGTGGTGAACTTGCCAAGTGATTTGAGGATGACAAAGGGAAAGATTCTCAACTATTCCCTGTATCGCCTTTAATTGCTGCGAGAAGGTAGGTAAACCTTGACGACGGACAGGCATAGTCCCAAACAAATGAGAAGCCGTAACAATGGTGCCTGGTGCCATTGGTGCTGTTGATTCTTCGCTCATCTCTCCTTGCTGATTATAGTTAACCAACCATCCGTTACTGTCATTTGTAGCATCACGACTTTGAATGGTTAACTGGCCAACCTGAGCAATACTGAATAAAGCCTCTCCACGAAATCCTAAACTGGTAATTTTCCAGAGATCATCTAGGTCGAAAATTTTGCTAGTGTGATGAGCTTGAGCGCAGTGACGTAAATTATCTAACGACATTCCCCTCCCATTATCAGCCACCATAACTTGCCAAAGTTCGGGAAAAACTGAAACGGTTAAACGGGTAGCTTGTGCGTCAATGGCATTTTCAAGCAATTCACGAACCACAGCAGCTAAGGAGTCAATCACCTCTCCTGCTGCGATTAAATTGATAATCTCAGGGGAAAGAAGTTGAATGGGGGGTGACATAAAGGGAAAATATGATTCCTTAAATGGCTTGATAATTGAACTTATAATCTTAGTCCATTGTCCACTCTTTTTCAGCGAACCGATGTTTCGGATCCCCCCCCACTTCCACCTTATTCTGGGATTTTGTCACCAACAAATCCCCATATTTCGGAACCATTTACACCACTGCCGCATCGGTAGATAAAGGCATTTGTTCAGAACTGGGTAACTCTAAACAGTAGCCGGCTCCATAAACGGTTTTGATATAACAAGGATGTCTGGGATCTGGTTCTAATTTTGTCCGTAAATGACGAATATGGACACGAATAGTCTCAATATCGTCATCGGGATCGTATCCCCACACTTCCTTAAGAATTTCGCTAGGTGAAACCGTTTGACCGTGACGCTGTAGTAAGCAGTGTAGTAACTCAAATTCTAGGTGAGTTAGCTTAACCGTATTCTCAAAGCAGATAGCTTCAAAACGCTCAGGAATTAAGGTCAAGGGACCATAATTCAAAATTTCTGAATGTTTCGCTGCTTGGGGGATGCGATCTGTTCGTCTTAATAAAGCTCTCACCCTAGCCAGCATTTCTGCTAACTCAAAGGGTTTGGTCAAATAATCATCGGCTCCAGCATTAAACCCTTCTACTTTATCTTGGGTTTGACCCAAAGCAGATAACATCAACACGGGGATATCAGAAGTACGATCATCCCGGCGGAGTCTTTGGCAGACGGTAAACCCGTCTACTTTGGGCAACATTAAATCGAGCATGATTAAATCGGGCTGTAACTGGACGGCTAAAGCCTGTCCTTTAATGCCGTCTGGTGCTTGTTTGATGTCATAACCTGCCATCTCTAGATTAGTGGCAATTAGGTCTCTGATGGCATCATCATCTTCAATTACGAGTATTCGAGGCATTGCAACAAATGATAACTAAATGTAAACGTTAACTAAGAAGTATGTTCAGATCATAATTAATCCTGTACCGATTATAAGCGTGATTTCTAAAATCGTTCCTAAATTGTTAAATTTCCCAGATAAAACCTTGAACTTAACCATTATTGATTAAGAATTGTTAAGAAATGGTAAGTGTAGGGAGAATTGGACGGTGGGAAATATTAAGTTCTACCTGGGGAGAACTCCCCGATTGAGCAACCTGAGTTCGATATAAGGAAATTTATAAACAACTGGTCAAAATCAAGAGTCTTAAACCCTGATTATCTCATGGAAAAAACTCCGAACTCCGAACTTCGAACTCCGAACTCAGGTGAGCCAGACCTGCTCTTGCTTGAGGAACGAAAACCGAGGGATGAGAGCCAGGAAACCAAAAGTTTTGTGATACAATGAGGGTGGCCAGAAGGTATAAACCTGAACTTTAGCCAGACTTGGAGTCCATCCATCCAAGATGAGAGTGAAAGACAGACCTTGGATAAAATCATTGATGAGCAAATCAAAATCGGTTTTAACACTACTACTGCAAATTTTTCCTCAATGGCGGCCTCAGATGTATTTTAAGGCTTCCCTGACGGCTCTATCTCATGCTATGGAAGATCAAGTATTAGCAGGATCAGAAGAGCCGTTAGTTATCGCTAGTTTTCAAAAAGAACGATTTTATCGTCAAGAAGCTCAACGATATCGGCGGATCTCCCAAAAAAGTGATCAAGTCTATGTCTTGGCTGCTCCTGAAACTGAGTTTAAAAACTGTTCCCGAGAATACGAAACCATTGCCTTTGATCCTGACGATACCTTGACCCAGGAGTGGCATCTAGTAGTTTTGGGAGCTAATTATGCCAGTTGTTTAATTTGTCAGGAAAAAAGTGTCTCTACAAGTCAACAGATGATAGATGACATTGATAACAATCGTCGTTTTGAGGGAATCTGGACTTTTGACCGTCAGGTGACACAACAGGCCGCTTACATCCTCCTAAATACTATTGTTGAATATCGTCCTGAGCTACAAGAAAAAGTTGACATTGCCCGTAAAAAATATTTGCACCCCGATATTTTAAGCCAAACCATCACCCAACCGAAGAATATTGATAACACCAGTTGGGATATTAGTCCCAATGATCCTGATCCTTTTGTACAACGGTTAGTTACCTATATCCAGGCAGGTCAGTATAAACTGATTAAAGCTAATCGTTCCTTAGCGTCCAAAGAACATAAAGAAAGATTAATTAATTCCATTACCACTGCCATTCGTTTATCCCTCGATCCTAACGAAATTCTACAAATTGCTGTACAAAAGTTAGGGGAAGGTTTGGGAGTTTGTCGTTGTTTAGTTTATCGCTGCAAAGAAACAGACTCCACGGCAACTATTGAACACGAATTTCTTAATAAAGGAATTGCCTCGATTAAAGGACAAACTTGGCCCCTCAAACATAACCCTTTATTTCAAGAGGTAGTTGAATTACGAGATGCTTTAACTATAGATGACGCTATCCGTGATCCTCGCCTAACCAATGATCAACAGCAAGGACGATTATCAGGAAAATCTTTACAAATCTTAGTGAACAGTTGTTCAATTTTATCCTGGATGTTAGTGCCGATTTTTTATCGCGGACGACTCTTAGGAATGTTAGAGTTACATCATTGTGGCCCTAAGACCATGACTTGGAAAGAGGATGATGTGGGCTTAGTTAATGCGATCGCCACACAAATTGGGGTAGCCTTAATCCAAGCGGAAGCCTATGCTAATCTTCAGGATCTTAATGAACAACTAGAAGCCCTCGATCGCACTCGTTCCAATTTAGTTGCTATCACTGGCCACGAGTTAAGAACTCCTTTATCCACCATTCAAGTGTGTTTAGAAAGTTTGGCCTCAGAACCAGATATGTCCCCTGAGTTGCGCCAAGTCATGCTCAACACAGCCCTAGAGGATGCGGAAAGAATGCGCAAGCTGGTACAAGATTTCTTAACCCTTTCCCAGTTAGAAAGTGGACGAGTAGAATGGAACATTGAAGCTTTAGATTTACAGGAATGCGTAGAACTATCCTTAAGTAATGTGCGGGCCCGTCATAAAGGGACAGCCCTGCCGAAAATTGAAAACCACGTAAAAGATGAATTACCCCTGGTGAGAGCAGACGGGGAATGGCTAGTGGAAGTATTAGCGAAGTTATTAGACAATGCTTGTAAATTTACCAGTCAAGAAGGCAAAATTACCCTAGAAGTCAGTTCTCAAACTCCCTATCAACTAGAGGTGACTGTAGCTGATACTGGGCGAGGAATCGAGCCAAAACGCCTAGAAACGGTCTTTGATCGTTTTTACCAGGAAGAAGGGGCGTTACGTCGCAGCGCTGGGGGAACCGGTCTAGGGTTAGCTATCTGTCGTCAAATAGTTCGGGGTTGGGGGGGAAAAATTTGGGCAGAGTCTCAAGGTAAAGATCATGGCAGTCAGTTCCACTTTACAATTCCTATTTATGGGGATCAAATGCCAAAGGAACCCTCTCAACCAACTATGAGGAGTTCTCGGCAATCACGATCAAGGGCAAAAGGGAAAAGGAAACAAATGTCTTGAAACTGATAGACATATATGTTATAATAAAAAGCTGGACAACAAAATGCGGACGTGGCGGAATTGGTAGACGCGCTAGATTTAGGTTCTAGTGTCTTTGGCGTGAGAGTTCGAGTCTCTCCGTCCGCACTCTTTAAACTTTAGTAAAGATAAACTGCTCCTGTTTGTTGTAAATTAACGGAACGATGTCCTAGAAAACTGGGCTTATCTTTGATAACTGAAATATTAACAATATTATTATCTTCATCCATTGCTACTGTGTAACGTAAATTAAACTCACTGGTATCATTAACCAAAGGATAAATGACAATATTAGCAGAACTACCGAAACCTTTTAAGTTTCCTGTTTGTTGTGGTTCTAACTTTTGAGGGTTCATTGCTTCTAGGTCTGTTAAGTCGTATTCTATAGGAATATCTGTGTTATTAATAATATTAACTTCTACGATTCTTTTGGTATCAAACCTAGCCACAGGTTGCCAATAACCAGGTTGATAGGTTTCGGCAGAGGGAACTTGCGCTTGAACCACAGAAATAGGAGAAACCCCTAATGTTAATAAGATAATAAGTGATAATGATTTCATAAGTTATAGATTCTAAGTGATGCGTTGTCTTATATGTTATCAGCTAGATTTACTGATTAAATTATCTATGGTCAGTTTTTCTAACTGTCCACTTATTAAACAAAAGTTAAGATAAACAACGATTACTTGACAAATAATTTAGAGATACCCCCTTTAGTTCCCCCCTTACAAAGGGGGGTTAGGGGGGATAAGTTTCAACATTGATTCTCACAACTGATAAATGATTGCTATATTACAGCAGTAATCTTAAACTTAGATACGGTTAACCTCAGCGATGAAATAGAAATTTTGTGGGGGTCAACGGCCGTTGACCCCTACACCGTATGTGTAGCGTAAAATAGAAGAATAACAAATTTAAAAAACTTTATGGCCCGTAGACCTCCTCCTCGTTATTCCGATCGCCGTTCTAACCCTTCTCCGTCACCCTCTTCTCCCTCTTTAGGATCTAAAATCAACTATGGAACCATTGCTCTATTTGGTGGCATTTTTGTCTTAGGGATCGGGGTAGGAATAGGAGTAACTTCTAATGCTAGTTTTGACCCCCAAAATGTCGCTTCACGGGAAGTTATCGATAAAAGCGCGCCTAATGCAGAACTCTGTGTACAATACGGTGCAAGTTCCATTGTCACGGATATGCGAGTTTTTATCACCCTGAACCCCTTTAGTGTCTATGTAACTCAACCCCAAATGAAACCGGGTTGTGTGTTACGTCGTTCTAATATGAACCTCTTGGAACAAAAACGACTAATTACCTCAGAACAGGCCAGAAGCTGTCGAAACCGCATGAATACCTTTGGGTTTGTGGGATCTTTGGATAGTAACCCCAAGATCGATTGTATCTATCCTAATGATGCTGCCGGGAACTTATTCTTGAACCCACCTGGATCGGTTAACCCTCGTTCGGAAGGTGAGAACTTTTAAGTTAGTCAAAATCGGATAAAATAAGACATAAATAATTTAATAGATTTTAGTATGACTATTTATCAAAAGAAACCCATTACTATTGCTGTGGTGGGAGATGTTCATGAGCAATGGGAAGAGGCCGATAATTCTGCTTTAGAAGGGTTAGGAGTTGATTTGGTTTTGTTTGTCGGGGACTTTGGTAACGAATCTGTTCCCATAGTGCGGAAAATTAGTCAGTTATCTGTGCCAAAAGCAGTGATTATGGGTAATCATGACGCTTGGTACACTGCTTCGGGTTGGGGACGGAAAAAATGCCCTTACGATCGCTCAAAGGAAGATTGGTTACAGGATCAATTGGATATTTTGGGGGATCTTCATGTGGGTTATAGTAAGTTAGATTTTCCTCAATTTAATCTTTCGGTTGTGGGGAGTCGTCCCTATAGTTGGGGGGGACCAGAATGGAAAAATAAAGGGTTTTTGAGCGATCGTTATCAAGTTTCTAGTTTTAAAGACTCAACGGAAAAAATAATGTCTGCTGTGCAAGAAACTAGCGAACAAAATGTTATTTTTTTGGGTCATAATGGCCCTGCTGGTTTAGGAAGAGATCCCGAAGATATTTGTGGTAAAGACTGGCAACCTATAGGGGGTGATCACGGTGATCCCGACTTTTCTCAAGCGATCGCACAAAGTTATGATTTCGGGAAAAAGATTCCTTTAGTAACTTTTGGTCATATGCACCATCGTCTCCGTCATACTCGTTCCCGACTCCGTACAAGGGTGGTAACAAATGCAGAGCAAACCGTGTTTTTAAACGCTGCTTGTGTTCCTCGTGTTATTGAAGAAAATGGTCATAAATTACGCAATTTTTCTTTAGTTTCTCTGGATAACAATACTGTGACTGATATTGCTTCTGTTTGGGTGGATGCTCAAGGGGCGATCGCTACTAAGGAAAGTCTTTATCAAGAACCTGTACTTTCTTCTATTTATTAATTATTATGAGGTTATTATCTCCTTTTTCTTCTCAATCTTTTGACCCTCTATTTATTTATTTTCCTGGGATGGATGGGACAGGAAAATTGTTTGATAGGCAAGCAGAAAAACTAAAGGATTTTTTTGCTATTCGTTGTCTATCTATCCCATCTTATGATCAAAGTGATTGGTCAACTTTGGTACATAAAACTGTTACTTTGATTCGGAAAGAATTAGAAGCTCATCCTCACTCTTCTGTTTATATATGTGGGGAATCTTTTGGGGGTTGTTTAGCGATGAAAGTTGCTCTAGAATTCCCTGAGTTGATAGAAAAAATAATTTTAGTTAATCCTGCGTCTTCTTTTAATAAACATTCTTTTTTAAAGTTTGGAGTTGAGTTAAATCAATGGGTTCCTAATATTGTTTATAAAGTAGCTACTATGGTTCTTTTAGGGTTTTTAGGCTCATCAAATCGTATGAATACTAAGGATAGTAAAGCTTTATTAGATGCGATGCAATCCCTTCCTCAAGATGTTGTCAGTTGGCGACTTTCTTTGTTAAGGGATTTTCGGATTAATAGTGCAAAATTGAGGATGTTTGAAAAACCTATATTATTATTAGCTAGTCAAGAAGATAAATTATTACCCTCTGTAGATGAAGGAAGAGAACTAATTAATTATTTTCCTAACAGTCGCTTGACAATTTTACCAGAAAGTGGTCACGCTTGTCTATTAGAAGATAATGTTAATTTATTAGAAATTTTAGAAAAACATGATTTTCTTTCAGCAAGTAACACATTAATAATGGACAATGGATAGATGAACAAAAAAATTAATTCTCAATTTTCCCATTCCCTTCACGTTAAGCTCCTGGGAGGTATTTTTTACTTCTCTTGAAATCTGCATTATGTTATTAATTTGTCACGAATATAGCATTTCTCGGACTCAATATGTACACCTAATATCTAACTCCGAACTCCGAACTCCTAACACTAGAAAACTCTGTACCTCACAAGTATGAGAAGTGCTATATTGATTGATAATCCTCTGATCAATTAATAATTATTTTTTATTAATCTCTGATGTCCCTGAGAATAGCATCAACATTCCTACAATTAAAATAATGAGGGCAATACCTCCTAAAATAAAGTCTAGTGTTGTGTTAGGTTCCATATTTTTTAAGGATGATTAAATTCCTGCTAATCTTAATGATACACTGTGTGAAGACAAAATAATGTAGAATAAACACCATAGACAATATAGCAATCATTTATCAGTTGTGAGAATTAATATTGAAACTGATCCCCCCTAACCCCCCTTATTAAGGGGGGAACTAAAGGGGGGATCTAGATAATCTCATGAATCATTCCTGATTGCTATAGTAAGTACACATTGAGAATAAGAAAAATTAGAGGGTGATGTTCATGGAACTTATTCAACTTTTAACGGAAAGTCTCGGAGTACAGGAGTCACAAGCTGAAGGTGGTGCTGGACTTCTTTTCCAACTAGCAAAAGATAAGTTAGGAGACGATGATTTTGCTAAAGTCGCAAGTTATGTTCCAGGGATAGAAAATCTGCTCTCCTCTGCCCCAGAAGCTGGAGGAATGATGGGTGCATTGGGGGGATTAGCTTCAGCTATGGGAGGTGAAGCTGCTGGTATCGGAAGTCTCATGAGTTTGCCAGGAGGTTTCTCTAAGCTAGGATTAGATAGTGGAATGATAGCTCAATTTCTCCCTATTATCCTCTCCTTTGTCCAAAATCAAGGAGGTGATGAAATTAAAAACCTTTTAGAAAACGTTTTAAATTAATCCCCTATCCTTCATCAATAAATAAATGTATAAACAATTCTTCGCATTAATATTATCTGTTGAATATACCTGCTTTTCCAATTATTCCCCCCTTTTTAAGGGGGGTTAGGGGGGATATACCGCTACGCGAAAGGCAAAAGGCAAAAGGTAAAAGGCAAAAGTAGGTTGGTAAAGACTTTCGGGTTTTGTTGATGTCCTAACAAAAATGCGTAGTGCTATAGTAAGGGATCTCCTTTATCAGAAATCACCTAAAAATGAGACAAAACGAACCTACTGTATTCTTAGTATAGGGTTTGCTGAAAAAGTTTCTCCAAAATTTATGCCACTTTTGACCAAGAATTTTCTGACAAATCAATAAATTTTAGTACATAAAAATTGTTTAAAGTATAATCAAAATTAATGAAAGGCGGTTTAATGAGTTCCCCTGTTCTATTATTAGTAAATAAGGACAAAAAAAGCGACAAAAACTGCCTCAGAAGTTTAGAAAGATTGACAACTAAAAATGTAATAGCAATAGATGTAATGGAGGTTTCAGGGAGTTTTGTCATCACGAGATTTATGCTAAATCTTCGTTTAGCTTGTCCAAACTTTCCCTCAATAGCATTACGGAAGCATTCATCGGAGTGGGCTTGTTTCTTTTCTTCTTCACTGATATTTTTCGGAGGTCTTCCTAACTTCGGACCACTGATTCTTATCCCTCTTTCCTTACACCAATTTCTGTTTTCCCTAGTTCGATAAATTTTATCTACATGGACGGATTCGGGATAATAGCCAAACGTTTCTTTATACTTTTCTACTGGTTCTTTTAAATGACAAGATTCATTGAAGTTTTCCCAACTTATTTTGTCTAGAAACACATAGTTATCTACACAGCTTACTGAGAGTTTAGCTCCAAACTCTATTGGTTTTCCTGCTTTTCCCCTCACTATTGGACGAATATGCCGTTGAGTTAAACTTACAATTCTTTGAGGAACACTCTGGGTCTTATTCTCCCACATTGACTGTTGTTGTTCATAAACTTTTTTGATAGTCTCTAGACAATTTTTCTGTCTTTTACTCAGATTTTCCAGGGAAGCCCCAGCTTGAATTAAGTCTTCTATATTTCCTAAATTTTTCTTAAGGTATTTTAACTGTTTCCCGATAGCTTTTCTTCTTTCTTGATAAGATACTTTTCGTTTTTTAGCTACTTTTAAGTATTCCTTTCTAGCAATTTTTCTAGAAGTTCTCGGCTTTTTTCTCAATTTTACTCTTAATGGTTTATAAAGATTATCTATTATTCTTTCTGTCTCAATTCTGGCTTGATTTAATATGTCTAAATCCGTTGGGTATTTGATGTCTGCTGGCGCACAAGTCGCATCTAAAATTAGTTTACCTTTATTTTTTATTTTTTCTCCTTTTTATTGGAGACAATCCTTTTTTTTTACTTCTTTATCACTCTTGTCTATTTCTCTTTTTACTATTTTTTTATTGATTTTGTTTATCAATTCTCCATCAATTCTTTTCCTAAAATGAACTAGCATTGAAGATTCCAGTGGTGGCTCTTGTTGATAACAATTTAAACCTATAAAGTATTGTAGATAGGGATTTTCTCTAATCTGTTCTATAGTTTCTCTATCACTTGTTCCTAATTTTTCCTTAATAATTAATGTCCCTAATGCCATTCTAAATAGTTTGGCTGGCGCACCTTTTTCTGCTGAAAAAAGTTTAGCATATTCTTCCTCAAAATCATCCCAAGGTATCAACTCTGCCATGATTACCCAACGATTATTGGGGGACAATTTGCCCTCGAAAGGTAATTCAAATTTTTCTGGGGGCGGTAAAGGTTGCTCCTCTTTTCGATACATTTGTTCTTGACCAACAACTGGGAGGTGTTTCTACCAATTATAGCGGTTTGTAGCCGACAAAGCTGATCTTTTTTGCGATCGCGAATATGGGTGTAACCTTTTAAAGAATAGAGTTTTGCTTTTATTCAGCAAACCCTAATTAATCATCTCCTCCTAGATAGTCAAGGAATTAGCATGAGACTGCTTATCCATAAGATTATATTGAGAATTATCCAGTATTTTCATTAATTCGTAGGGACTGTTAATGAGAAAATCTGGTTGGTGTTTAGCCAAAGCTTCACCAGAATTAAATCCCCAAGTTACACCCACAGATTTAACCTGACTTTTTTTCGCAGAATTAATATCTCTTGTTTCATCTCCGATGTACATAACTTCATGGGAAAGAAGTTGTTTCTCTTTTAGTAATCTTTTAATGATTTTATGTTTACCAAATAGAGTTGTTCCTGCATAAATAAAATCAAAAAACTGCTCTAGTTCATGATGAATAAGAAAACTCAGCACATTTTCCTCAGCATTAGAAGTGATAATTCCTAAGCTATAACCTTGACTTTTTAATTGTTCAATACAATGAGGAATATCCTGAATTGGCTCAAGTTCTTTAATTTTACTGGTCAACTCAGACTTAAGACGCTTTAAAACAAATGGGATTTTAAAGACAGAAATTTCTGATTGTTTAATCAGATCCCTTGCACTTAAATTTTTTAGGTTTTCCTGTTCTTTTTCATTAACCGGTTTATAGCCAAATTCTTCTGATAAGCTATTAGCGATTTCAATAAACGCATCATAAGTATCGGCCAGAGTCCCATCAAAATCGAAAACAATTACTTTGAGTGTCATTTTTTAGCAGGTGAAGAATGAAGAGTAAGAGTGGTAAGAGAAATAAGTTAGAATAAATAGATAGAGAGAAGTTCGCCCCTTAGATAAGACAAAACAATTTAGGGAACAAGCAAGCCTAACTTATGCACATCATAATAATGATCTAAGAAAGCCTATGTTTCTAGATTAGCACGAGCATTTCGTTGCCACATCCTCGGTTTAATTCTCCTTAATGCAGAAGCTGGAAATTTTTCCTGCCATTTTTCTTGATCTATGTTAACTAATTCTTCTAAATTTGGGGCTATATTGCCAGAATAAGGCTGAAAATCAGGAACATCGCTTACTTGAGAAAATCGCTGGTTCCAGGGACAAACCTCTTGACAAATATCACAACCTGCTATCCATCCCTGTAAGTTTTTCACAATATCTTTAGGAAGATGTTCGGCACGATTTTCGATAGTATGATAAGCGATACAAAGATTAGCATCCACTACGAAAGGACTGGCGATCGCACCAGTGGGACAGGCTTCTAAACATCGTGTACAAGTGCCACAATGTTCTGTATGGGGAGTATCAGCAATTAAGTGCAAATTAGTGATAATTTCTCCTAAAAACACCCAACTACCGTATTCTCTAGTGATAACATTGCTATTTTTAGCGATCCAACCAATGCCCGATCGCATAGCCCAAACTTTATCTTGAATGGGTCCTGTATCAACATAGTAACGGGTTTTAATATTATTATCTTGATTAGCTAACCATAGACTCAAAGCTTTGAGCTTTTTTTCCATGACTCTATGATAATCTCTACCCCATCCATAACGGGAGATTTTACCCTGTTGTTTATCCTGGGAGTGTTGATGAGGGGTGTAATAATTAAGAGCCACAGAAATGACTGATTGAACCTCTGGCATACATTGACGAATATCAAACCGTTTCGGGTTATTCATCCAGGCCATCTCTGCTTGATATCCTAACCCTAACCAAGTTTGAAGATGCTCAACCGCATTATCTTGATAGTCAGTGTCAACTTTAGCGATACCAACCTTATGAAAGCCAATTTCAAGGGCTTTTTCTTTAATTTGTTGGGTTAATTCTTGCATATAATTATTAATTAATTATCCATTATCTATTGACCTCAATTTTGAATTAAACGGTTTCTCACCATTTTTCCATGACTGGTTAACTTGAATTCAACCCCACGCCAAATGACAGTACGCTGAGTAAAAGCCAAAGCCCAAAAAATTAAACCCACTGCATCACGAAAAGGTAATAAATATAAACTCTTAATTGTCTCTTTGTCTCCTATTTCCTTAGCTACCATAGCAGCAGTTATTACTCTAACTAAAATAGTAGCAGTTAACACCCCTAATCCAATAATATCCCATCGCAAAAAAGAAAAAATTAAAGCAAAGGGAATAGAACGAATTAAAATAGTGGAAATAAAAGCAGCCGGTCTAGCTAAATAGGTATTTTGGTCCCAATAAACCTGATGACTCCACCAATTTTTCCAACTGGCTAAATCCACCACGACATCGATAATATAAGGTAACAGCACCATTTTTTGTCCCGATGTCCATACCCGTCGTCCGATCTCGTAATCTTCTACTAAATAATCGGCTAAACTCTCTAAACCCCCCAACTGATCTAAAGTTGAGCGACGAATGGCGATAGATGGACCCAAACAGGAGTTAGAAGCCCCTGTTACCTCTGCAAACATGACACTAGGCATGAAATCAGCGTTCATGGTCAAAAGTTCCATTTTTTCGTACCAAGTATCTGCTTTTGTAACTTTAAAAGGGGTACAGACACAACCTACATCGGGGTTAGCTAGAGGGTTGACAATATTTTTAATATAATCGGGCTGTAAATAGGTATCACTATCACTAATGATAATGATATCGTGACGGGCTTCTTGAATAGCTCCTAAGAGGTTGTTAACCTTGCCATTTGCTCCTGCTTCGACGGTACTGATGACCACAGAAATGCGCTCTTTGCCTAACTCTTGTTGGATCTCTTTTAAGATAGGGTAGGCCGGATCTTGGGGATCTTGAACCGAGTAGATCACTTGATAGTCAGGATAGTCTTGAGTAGCAATGGTTTTTAGGTTGCGTAATAAATTCTTTTCTAAACCCCGTACTGGTTTTAAGACAGATACTGGGGGAGTAAAAGGGTTACGAGTCGGTTTTCTCTTAAAAAACCGTTTAATCGTGCCTAAAGTTAGCACAGAAAAGACAGACCCCCCCAAGATGGGCAATAAGGTCACTATTTGTAAACTATTGATAAGATTTAACACTAATTCTTTGTTTCCTCACACACCTACTTGATTTTTAATTTAGCAGAATGTTGGCAAAAGTAGTGTAGGGTTCCCACTCAATATTCTAACTTTGGGACATAATCTCATTCAGATAAAGGACTTGGGGCAGATTCTTGATTAATTTGGTTGATTAAGGTTTCCATTTTTTATGGGACAAAAGATGTGCGTAATATGGGATAATATCTACAGTCTATCCTATCCTTGATAAATTTTTCTATCAAACATGTATTTCTCAACCTTATTCTCTACCTTAAAAGACTGGATGAACGTTATTAGCTTTCTAATACTACTTCTGTTAGCCAGTTACTCTCTCTTTTTACTCTTTCGATATCTCTTCTCTTCCCTCTTTTTACTCTACTTGAGTTAAAACCATACTAGAGAGCGTTAAAATCAAAAATTTTTAAACCCAATGAGGGATAACGGATGATCTGCGATCAACCCTTTATCCCTCATTCTTTATTGGATTTAGATAGTAATAACAATGTGGTTATCTCGGATTTCATGATGAAACTATAGCACTACCCATTATGGTTAGGACATTAAAAGGTAACAATTTTTTAACTCTCATTCAGAGTCAAGAAGGGATTTGATTATTGAGAATTGAATTTTTCCGCCAGTATGGTTTGTAAGAAATTATCCAATTTTTCCTCTGGACAAGCTTCAATTAAACTATAAAAAGCTTCTAATAATTTGGCTGAAATTTCCCCATGAACTGCACTTAAACCCCACACATCTTCTACCCAGTCTTGGGGGTGGGTTTCCTCAAAAATCATTCTTTCTAAGAGTTGTTTGGCTTCGGTTTTAGAAATAGTCATAAAATCATTCTACGTCAACTTGAACTTAAATTATAATCAAATTAATCTTTCTCAGGATTAATGGCAGAAAATAAAGCAGAGTAATCACTATCAGAAAATCAGCGTGGGATGAATTGCCGTCCGAGATTACTCGTGAGGACAAGTTTGATTTTCAACATATTTCTTAAGAGTAGAAATAGTGACACCACCACAAGAGGCTATAAAGTAAGAACTATTCCAAAAAACCTCTTTCCAATAAAATTTATTAATTTGCTCTGGAAACTCTTGTCTTAATTTACGACTAGAGACACTTTTAAAATTATTGACAAACTTGCTTAACTCCATAGCAGGATGGTATTGAAAGAGGATATGCACATGATCTTCTTCTCCATTTATTTCTATCAACCTACATTCCCACTTCTCTAATAAATTTTCTGTGATTTCGTGGAGACGGGTTAACATTTCACTTGTAAAGACTTTTTTTCTGTATTTTGTAGTTAAGACTAGATGAGCTTTTAAGTCACTTACCGACCTTCCTCGACTATAAAAATCATTTTTCATTGACACTTAATTTTTCCTTGTGCTAAGATGAGTGATATCAATTATATATTCACTCATGCCGGATAACCTATAAAATGATCCTCAATTACCAGTACCGATGTTATCCAGAGACACCCCAGAAAAGCCAGTTGAATAGCTGGCTGAGGGTTTGTCAATATTGGTACAATTGGCAAATTGGGGATCGTTTTCGTTGGTGGGATAGAAATCGCACTAATTACGTTATTCCTAGCGGTGAGTTTTGCTGTATCTCTTGTAGCCTACCTCCTTTAGAGCTAAGAGATAAACCCACTTTTTATTCTCAAAAGAAACTGTTACCTGAGAAGAAAAAAGACTTAAAGATAGTAAAGCATTCAGGAGAATTACTCGACTTTTCTATTGTTCCGTCTCAAACTTTACAGGATGTTTCCAAGCGTGTTAAATTAGCTTTCGACCGATATATTAAGGGTGATATTAATGGCAGTAGAAGTGGAAAACCACGCTTCAAAAACCGTTATCGTACCCTCAAAATAGAGGCTCAAGCTATTAAGATTAAAAGAATAGAAAAAAATTGGTTTTATCTTTCTATTTCTAAATTAGGTGGTTGGTTAAAGATCAGATTACATCGTCCTTTGCCACAAGGGTTTTCCCTCAAAAACATTTTGATAACAAGAAAAGCCGATGGTTGGTACTGCACGATGTGTCTAGATGATCCTTCTGTCCCCAAAATCAGCAAAGATGAAATTATCCCAAGTTGGGATAATTCTATGGGAATAGATGCGGTACTTTTCGAGGATAATTACTTGGCGAATTCGGAAGGAAATAAATTACCTTCTGTTAAGTCCTATCGAAAGAATCAAACCAAATTAGCCAAGATTTCTCAACGAAAAAATACCAAGGAAAAAGGTTCTAAAGCTAGAAGGAAATTGGCTAAAAGGGAGGCAAGAAAACATCAACAAATTGCTAGAGCCAGAAAAGATCATGCTTATAAAATGGCTCATTCCTTAGTTCATAGCGACAAAAAAGTATTCTTTGTCGAAAATCTGAATTTACAAGGATTGAGAAAACGAAATAAGACAAAAAAAGACCATCAGGGGAATTATCTTCCTAATGGCCAAAGTGCTAAATCAGGACTAAATAAGTCTTGGTCTGATGCTTCTTTTGGGCAGTTTTTTGATATTTTCAGTTACATAGCCGAAAAAGCTGGTGCTGTGGTCAAAAAAGTTAATCCTGCCTATACATCCCAACTCTTACCTCATCGTGATGAGTTTGTCTTTACTGATTGTAGTATCAGAAAATATTGGGATGAAATTGAAAAAAATTGGGTTGATAGAGACATTTCTGCTTCTATCAATCTCAAAAGAGTCGGGTTGGAACTGTTCCCGACTATAAACCGCCGTAGTGGGAAAATTGTTAAATCTCAAACTAATAGTACCGCAAAGGAAGTTCTGGCAGTTCTTAAGAGGATACCAGAAGCCTACGCTCTGTCCTTAGACGAGCGTAGGTAGTTCACCCCCTAATGGTTTTAATTCTTAGGCTTTGCTTATAGTTCTATTATAGACAATTACGGAATAATTAGCTTGTAAAAGCCTTTCTGCCAGGGGTTTGCCCATTAATCCTATGCCTAATACGCCGATATTCATAAGTTCATTTTGTTTACATTTGTTTCTCTGAAAAATAACACAATTTTGGTTCTTATCTCTTAACTATGTCTTCTACAGAAATTATTATTATTGGTAGCGGTATTGGTGGCTTAAGTTGTGCGGCTTTATTAGCCCATTATGGCTTAGAAGTCACTGTTTGCGAAAGTCATAGCATTGCTGGTGGGGCAGCCCATAGTTTTCAACGGGATGGGTTTATCTTTGACTCAGGCCCATCCTTATATTCTGGCCTTTCTTATAGTCCTTCACCTAACCCCTTAAAACAAGTCCTAGATGCTATTGGGGAACCCTTACCCTGCATAAACTATGATACTTGGGGTTGTTACTTACCCGAGGGCAACTTTAACACCTCCGTAGGAGTCGATCAATTTTGCGATATTCTGCAACAACTACAAGGCAAAACAGCAGTGGAAGAATGGCGCAAGTTACAAAAGGTGATGAAACCCTTAGCCGAAGCCAGTGTTGCCCTTCCTCCAGCCGCTATTCGCTTTGACTGGAATGCGATCTTAACCGTTGCTAAGTTTGCCCCTAGTTTACTCCTGAAAAGTAATCAAGTTTTTCAAATCACGGGGCCTTTCAGTAATATTGTTGATCAAGTGATCCGTGATCCATTTATTCGTCATTGGTTAGACTTGTTATGTTTCCTCTTATCAGGACTTCCAGCTTCGGGAACTAGTACAGCAGAAATGGCCTTTATGTTTGCTGACTGGTATCGGCCAGGAGTGATGTTAGATTATCCTGTGGGGGGTAGTGGAGCTTTAGTAGATGCTTTAGTGCGTGGGTTAACTAAAAATGGTGGTAAACTGCGTTTAAACGCCCATATCGAGCAAATATTAGTCAAAAAGAAACAAGCGATCGGGGTAAAGTTACGCAACGGTGACACCCTAACCGCCAGTCGTGGGGTCATTTCTAATGCCTCGGTTTGGGACACTCTGAAACTCTTACCCTCAGATGCAGTACCGCAACAGTGGAGAAAACAAAAACAAGAGACTCCCCCCTGTGAAAGTTTTATGCACCTTCATCTAGGTATTGACGGTAAAAACCTACCTCCAGACTTACCTTGTCATCATATTATCGTCAATGACTGGGAAAAAGGTATTATGGGCGATCAAAATGTGGTTTTAGTCTCTATTCCCTCCCTACTCGACCCCAGTTTAGCCCCTCCAGGAAAACAAACGATCCATGTTTATACCCCAGGTAACGAACCGTACCATATTTGGTCACAACTAAAGCGCAATAGTAACGCTTATGAGCAACAGAAGGAAAAAAGAAGTCAGGTTATGTGGCAAACATTAGAACGTATTATTCCCGATATCCGCGATCGCGTTTCTGTCTCTTTAGTGGGGACTCCCTTAACCCATGAACGGTTTTTGCGTCGTCATCGAGGATCTTATGGACCAGCTATCCAGGCAGGAAAAGCGCTGTTTCCAGGACCCAATACACCCCTTGAGGGGTTATGGTGTTGCGGTGACTCTACTTTTCCGGGTATCGGTTTACCGGCAGTGGCCGCTAGTGGCATGATCTTGGCTAATACCTTCGCTTCAGTTGATCAACATTTACAGTTGTTAGAAAGTTTATTTCTCTAGATCAAACTTCTGTCAAAATTATACCCACCATAACAAGTTGGTGGGTTATTGCTGTAGAGCTAAAAGCAGATATTATCCTTGAGTTGTTGGAAAAGCAAGCGAGTAGCACAGAACGTTAAGCGCATAATAGCATCTTTCCCCTTAGCTTGCTTAACCTCCTTGAAATTGTCCCATTTCTTCCCCAACTTTTTCCCTATCTCTGTATTTAACCGCTTAGGTGGTTTAGGACAGATACTGGACAGACACCATATATAATAATTCTGTCTAAAAGCCACTTAAACCCATTACTACCCGGTGGAAAGGGTTGGAAGCTTCCCACGATAACCTTACCTCTAGTAAGGTTATTTCGACTGGTTGCCATCCAGTTCTCATTCAGGTGGGGAGGGGAAAACATTCCTGATCCGGTTCACCCAGTCAAGGATGACTTTAACCGAAAATAAACTCAGGTTATATGCCACTTGATACTCGTTAACTAAGTTTTTAACATCGTCTTCCCATACTTCTATCTTCTCGGGATCAACCTCCTCAACTTCATCATCTTTGAGATCGCCTTCTTCATTCATTTCCCCTGTTTCTGGATCGTAGTTAGGGTTTGCTGAATAAAAGCAAAACCCTATTCTTTAAAAGGTTACACCCATATTCGCGATCGCAAAAAAGATCAGCTTTGTCGGCTACAAACCGCTATAATTGGTAGAAACACCTCCCAGTTGTTGGTCAAGAACAAATGTATCGAAAAGAGGAGCAACCTTTACCGCCCCCAGAAAAATTTGAATTACCTTTCGAGGGCAAATTGTCCCCCAATAATCGTTGGGTAATCATGGCAGAGTTGATACCTTGGGATGATTTTGAGGAAGAATATGCTAAACTTTTTTCAGCAGAAAAAGGCGCGCCAGCCAAACTATTTAGAATGGCATTAGGGACATTAATTATTAAGGAAAAATTAGGAACAAGTGATAGAGAAACTATAGAACAGATTAGAGAAAATCCCTATCTACAATACTTTATAGGTTTAAATTGTTATCAACAAGAGCCACCACTGGAATCTTCAATGCTAGTTCATTTTAGGAAAAGAATTGATGGAGAATTGATAAACAAAATCAATAAAAAATAGTAAAAAGAGAAATAGACAAGAGTGATAAAGAAGTAAAAAAAAAGGATTGTCTCCAAGAAAAAGGAGAAAAAATAAAAAATAAAGGTAAACTAATTTTAGATGCGACTTGTGCGCCAGCAGACATCAAATACCCAACGGATTTAGGCATATTAAATCAAGCCAGAATTGAGACAGAAAGAATAATAGATAATCTTTATAAACCATTAAGAGTAAAATTGAGAAAAAAGCCGAGAACTTCTAGAAAAATGCTAGAAAGGAATACTTAAAAGTAGCTAAAAAACGAAAGTTTCTTATCAGAAAGAAGAAAGCTATCGGGAAACAGTTAAAATACTTAAGAAAATTTAGGAAATATAGAAGACTTAATTCAAGCTGGGGCTTCCCTGGAAAATCTGAGTAAAAGACAGAAAAATTGTCTAGAGACTATCAAAAAAGTTTATGAACAACAACAGTCAATGTGGGAGAATAAGACCCAGAGTGTTCCTCAAAGAATTGTAAGTTTAACTCAACCGCATATTCGTCCAATAGTGAGGGGAAAAGCAGGAAACCCAATAGATTTTGGAGCTAAACTCTCAGTAAGCTGTGTAGATAACTATGTGTTTCTAGACAAAATAAGTTGGGAAAACTTCAATGAATCTTGTCATTTAAAAGAACAAGTAGAAAAGTATAAAGAAACGTTTGGCTATTATCCCGAATCCGTCCATGTAGATAAAATTTATCGAACTAGGGAAAACAGAAATTGGTGTAAGGAAAGAGGGATAAGAATCAGTGGTCCGAAGTTAGGAAGACCTCCGAAAAATGTCAGTGAAGAAGAAAAGAAACAAGCCCACTCCGATGAATGCTTCCGTAATGCTATTGAGGGAAAGTTTGGACAAGCTAAACGAAGATTTAGCCTAAATCTCGTGATGACAAAACTCCCTGAAACCTCCATTACATCTATTGCTATTACATTTTTAGTTGTCAATCTTTCTAAACTTCTGAGGCAGTTTTTGTCGCTTTTTTTGTCCTTATTTACTAACAATAGAACAGGGGAACTCATCAAACCGCCTTTCATTAGTTTTGATTATACTTTAAACAATTTTTATGTACTAAAACTTATTGATTTGTCAGAAAATTCTTGGTCAAAAGTGGCATAAATTTTGGAGAAACTTTTTCAGCAAACCCTATGTATTTTTTTATACTACATTTTGAAGTGCGGAATCTGGGATTTAAGGGAGTGCGTAATTCATGACTCATCTTGGCCAAAAATTGGCCTTTAGCTAAATTCGCTTGATTAGCTTTTCTGGTTGTTTCTTCGAGAATAGACTGGGAATAACCCAAAACTGCTAATAGCAAGGTACCTCTTAATTCTTCGGCTGCGTCTATTTCTAAAGACTTCCAAGGAAGGGATTTTCCTGTCACAATTTCTTTCCATTGGAGAAAAGAATTCCGAGGACATAGCTCAGTATTTCCTTGGGAATCGGTTATTAATTTAACATCATAAGGATTACCCGCCCATTGTACTTCATAAGTTTGTTCAGGCCGAAACCAGATAATATGATAGGTACTATTATTGGCAGCAAGAGAAATAGCTAAAATTCCTGAAGCAATTTCTTTAATTTTTCTGGAAATAGGATATGACTCTGTGAGAATATCTGTAAAAAAACATCCTTTTTTTTAGGGAGCAAAAAATCATTTATCAATGCTTTAATTTGCTTTTTTTTAGGGGTATTTCCCTTAACATAAATTTTATTATCTAGACAAATAGCGATTCCTCTCGCAGAAATCAACTTGAGAAAACTATCACCATTTTTCTGAATAATATTGTCAATAAAATCATGTTTATTCTTATTTTTTGATAGTTCTTCTTTAATCCTTTTCTTAATCTCTTTAATTGTCTGACGATACTGACGAAAACTTTTTTCTTCTTCATACATTAGTTTGAGAGAAAAAATTTCCCCTAAAAGTTCACAGATTTTGCGAATTTCGTAAATCACATATTTAGGGGAATAATGATGACAAGCAATCAGTCCCCAAAGCTTGTTTTCCTTGAGCAAAGAAATGTTGAAAGAAGCAGTTACTCCCATATTTTTCAGATATTCAATATGACAGGGTGCAATACTTCGTAAAAACGCATTCTGCAAATCTAATTTTTTCTTTTTGAGCGGATGTTTACGGGGAAGTATAGGAATAGGTTCATCATGAATATTGGGAATCATTCTTAGCAATTTCTTACTAAAAAATTGTCTCGCTGGATTAGGAATGTCATAATAAGGGTAATGTAATCCTAAATAACTTTCGATATCTTCCCGTTTATTTTCAGCAATAACCACTCCACTATCATCATTCTCGAAACGATAAATTAAAACCCGATCAAATTTTGTGATTTTTCTGATCTCTTCAGTTATTTTTGCTGAAAGTTTCTTCAGATCGTTAGTTTTTCCAGTATTAATAATTGCGTCTTGAAATAGCTTATAATAATCAATATTTTTATTATTATCATTTAACTTAAAAGTTTCCAATTCGCCAATAATACTATCTTGCACTCTATGAAAAATACCTTTAAATTGTGTATCATATTTCTTCTTTTTTAGTTTAATAATATCCACAAAATGATTATTATTCTCAAGTATATTTTTGATGTTTTTAATTTGTTTTAAATACATTAAATAAGTTAAAGGTTTACCCAGTAATGTCTTAGGTTTAACCCCTAAAAATCTTTTTGTATTTTCGCTAACTTGAATAATAGTAAAGGTTTTGATGTCAATTACTAATAATACACCATGAGGTTGAATCGAACCAGGATAGCGAAAATCAAAGTTTTCATATTTTTTGTAATCATTTAACGATAAATTTCTCATATTCTTCAAGAGATATTGTTGATAATCTAGTCATATTTTATTGGGATTTACAATCAGTGAATCAAGCTTCTTTTTCTAACAGCAAAGTTACTGGCCCATCATTATTAATACTCACCTCCATCATTGCTCCAAATATCCCCGTTTCAACCTTCAAACCACTCTTTTTTAACTGCTCAACAAATAAATTATATAATTTCTCTGCTTCAGCAGGAGGGGCAGAATTACTAAAAGAAGGACGGCGGCCTTGACGACAATCCCCATATAAAGTAAACTGACTAATAACTAATAATTCCCCTCCAATATCCTGAACCGATTTTGTCCATTTACTTTCAGAATTTTCATCGGAAAATAATCGTAATTCTAAACATTTACGCACCATCCAATTAATTTCATTGATACTATCATTAGTAGCAATTCCCACTAACAAATTTAATCCTTTCTCTATCTTTCCCACAATCTCCCCATTAACCCTTACTTGCGACGACCTTACTCGTTGAATAATGACACGCATAAGCAATTTATTATTTTGAAATTTAATTATCAATTAATTATTTTACCAGTTTTATTAATAAAAACACCAATAATAATAGGCTAGAGAATAACAATCGATTGTACTCCGTATGTTTCTTTACAAAAATTTACAAAAAGTAACTACATTGGTAAAGCAAAATTAAGTTAAAGTTCATTTAACTTGACTTAGTCTATGTTTCCTGTTATCTGAATCAGTATGGTCTCCAACAATGATAAAAGTAATCGTGTCTTTTTGTATGAAGTAATGATTAACCCCAAAATGGTTAAACCGATTCAGATTAACGGTTTATTTCAACGTCGGGGTAAATTTTACTTAAGGGTGCCTTATGATAGGATGAGCCAAGAAATGCAGAGAATCAGCCGTTTGGGGGGTAAAATTCTCAATATTGTTGCTATTAGTGCATTAGATGACCTTTCTAGCCACCATGAGGATGATTTTCACTGGTGGGTGGAAATTACCACCACTCGTCCCCATTGTATCTATTACTTTGGTCCTTTTGACAACTTTCCCGAAGCTTATGGACATCATGGGGGTTATGTGGAAGACTTGCAAGAAGAAGGGGCGCAAGGGATTATCATAAATATAAAACAGTGCCAACCCTTAGTGTTGACCCAAGAATTAGAAGAAGAATCTTATCATATATTTAATGATTAGGAACCCAAACATGGACGCACTCAAATTTTTTCAAAATAGTTCAGGAAAATGGCGATCGCAACGTACAACCCATCATTTAGCTTTCAGAAGGGCTGAAATTGGCGATTCTGAGATTTATGTAGAGGCATTAGAGGCAGATAACCCCAAAATCATCGAAATTTGCCAAATGCACGACGTTGACCCCGCTTTAGCTGTTGGTGGTGCTTTTGTCAGTTGGGATGGTTCCATGGCCTGGGATAGAAACGAAGAAAACCACACTGGAACCACCATTTTTGCTCTCATTCCTGAAAAAGATAACCCCAGAGAAGGTGTTTTATTGAGAGAAAGAGGTTATGCGGAAATCGTTCCCATTGCTGGCCGTTATCATCTGGATGGCGATGATGCCCTAGTTTTAATCACCGAATACGATACCATGAGTACCATTGAGAGGTTTTGGTTTGTTAACCCAAACCTACGGTTAAGGACTAGCACCGTGCAAAGGTTTGGAGGGTTTAATACCGCCACATTTTGTGCAGAAATGCGCCAAGGGGATGATGTGGACTCAGAAACCCAAACAAGCAATATTACCCCTTTCAACTTGGGTTATTCCATCACAGGATGGTAAATTATCAGTGATCAGTGACCAGTATTCCTTTTTTAGGGCTTAATAATATTAAGCCCCTACAACTCCCCCCTCTCCCCACACTCCCCACACTCCCCCTCTCCCGAAACTAACAAGTAGGAAAACAGGATGACTTTTTCTCATTTTTTGTAACATTTTTTAACATTTAACCGTTTAACGACCCCAACTCCCTTATGATTAGGATTAAAGTTTTAAAGACTTTGTAAAATAACGGAGGTTCTTTCTTTGGCTATTCCTCTTTTAAATTACGCGCCTAAAACCCAAAATGCGCGTGTAGAAGGATACGTTGTACCAGGAGACGATCAACCCATCATTTTCAGCACTGAGAATGTTCTCTCTCCTGGAGACATGGATGTTTTAATCGAAGCAGCTTATCGTCAAATCTTTTTCCATGCGTTCAAACAGGATCGTGAACGCTTTTTAGAGTCCCAACTTCGTGACGGACAAATCACCGTGCGGGACTTCATTCGTGGTTTGCTCCTTTCTAATACCTTTGTTACCAGCTTTTACGAGAAAAACAGTAACTATCGTTATGTTGAGCAATGTGTTCAACGGGTATTAGGACGAGATGTTTACAGCGAAGACGAAAAAATCGCTTGGTCTATCGTCGTTGCTACTAAGGGATATGGTGGTTTCATCGATGATTTACTCGACAGCGATGAATACCTAGATAACTTTGGCTATGATACCGTACCCTATCAGCGTCGTCGGAACCTTCCTGGGCGAGATCAAGGAGAATTACCCTTTAACATCAAATCTCCCCGTTACGATAGCTACTATCGCGGTATTTTGGGTTTCCCTCAAATTATTTGGCAAAACGAAATCCGTCGTTTTACTCCCCAAGAAGAAAAAGCCAAAGCTGGCGATCCTTCCAACTACTTAGGTATGGTTCGTGGTCTGACTTCAAGAGGGAATCCTGCCCCCAGAATTGGTACTGGAAACCTTGACTATTTAGCATTGGTTCCCCGTCGCTAATGTTTAACTCTGTTTAACTTAACCGTAAGGTTTTGGGAAAGTTGTGGATCAATAGAATGATTAGGTTATCACCACAAGGTTATTCTATGGTTCTGTCACTTTCCCAATTTTAATTGAAGTAGAACTGTCATTCCGAGAAGACGAGTAATCTTATGAACCTTTTAATTAAGACCAAATCACAGCACAATCGTAAGTTTTAATAATTGAATCTCAACTAATGAGAGTAGCGTTTTCAACTTGAGATTGAGCAATTAAAAGACGATCAAAAGGATCTTTGTGATAATAAGGTAAATCTTTGAGTTTAATAATATGAGGCAATGTTATTGGCATTAACGCTAGACTATTCTCTTCTTGTTCAGATTTAACGATTGTTTCTAAATCATCTGTTAATGTTAGTTTTCCCAATTGAATTTTTATCTGCATTTCCTACAAACTTACCATACTAAGAAATACGTCATTGTTAGGGTTTTGTAATAATAAGAGACTATTAGGAGGGATCTTCTCTGGGTCACTATTCCACCACATAAAAGTATGGGTATCTAATAGAAATTTCATGATTTTCCTAACCAAAATTAGTCAGATAATGGTTCATTAAAATCATCTAAAATTAAACAAGAACCTCGATTAATTCCAGGTTTTCTAACTTTTTTATCTCCTGTCAATTTAGTTTCTTGATTCAGCTTAATTTCTACCCATTGCATTAGTTGTGTTGCAAGTTGCACTTGTTCTTGCAAATCAAGCTGTTTCGCTTCGTTTAATAAGTCTGTTAAAGTCATATTTGTTTTACACTACTTATCGAAAAATGAAGGCTCTAAAACCCCGTACTTTAGGACGTAACGATACTCAAATAGTACCATGCGGGACGGCACCCCGAAATTCACCCCCGAAATTCACCCCCGAAATTCACACATTGGGAGATATGAATAAATAGAACCAGTGATGGCAACTTCAGCCCAGGAAGCTTCTCACTTTTAGACAGAAGTATGTCATAATATCTGTCTGGCGATCCTTCCCACTTCTTAGGTATGACTCGTGGTGTTCCTAGTGCGCAAGGCAAAACAACCCCCAGAGTTTCCACTGGAAACATTGACTTTTTAGCATTAAACTAGAACTATCATTCAGAAGAGATTAATATAAGAACTATGCCACTAGATTTATCTTTAATTGGTAAAGGATTAACCCCTTTACTTAAACCTACCCTAAGTTGGACTCATGACAAAATTATTGGTAGAGAAATATTAGGGAAAAGGGAGTTAAAAGAAACAGCATTACAACCAATTTTACAAGAAGCTACAGAAAAAGTTTTAGACATTATAGAAGAATATGATGATCCTGAAAGTCATCCTATTTGTTCTTTCCTTCTTTCCCCTGAAGCAGAACAGATTATTAGACAGATTTATAGTGCTTCCAGTTTGGATAATAAAGAAAATAATTTAGAGACAATTAAAAGAGAATTTTTACAGGCTTTTTATTTATACACAGGTATTGATGATAGTAAGATTGAAGAACAAAATATTCAAATTTTTGATATTTTAGTCGAAGGATGTGAACAAGTTTTAACGAAGGCTATTGATAAAGGAAGATTGTCTGCACATGAAGCTAAATCTGTTTTACGTCATCGTATTATTGTAGATGAATTAGGGAATATTAAGGGACTTTTAGATTGTTTAGCTAAACAAGATAAATCAACTGTTGAAGATATCTTAAAGTTTGAGGAAGAATACCGTAATCAAGTTGTTAACCGTCACGGGTTTATTACTCCTCCCTTTGTCGATGCAACTAAAAAAATTCCGATGGATAAGATTTATGTTTGTCCTAACTTTCTTCCTAACTATTATTCTAGTCAAAAGGGATCGGAAGACTTATCAATCACTGAATTTTATACTTTATTACATCGTACCGTTTTATTAGGTGATCCTGGGGGTGGAAAATCGACTTTTTCACAAAAATTATGCTACGACTTAGCGACAAAATATGAAAATAGATTATTAGCTGATAGACAAGTTACTCCTTTCTTAGTCATTTTAAGAGACTATGCTTCTCAAAAACAACAAGAACCCTGTTCTATTTTAGAATTTATCAATGATAATATTAAAGCTGATTATCAAATAACATCTTTTCCCAGTGATGCAGTTGAATATTTATTGTTAAGTGGTCGTGCTGTGGTTATTTTTGATGGGTTAGATGAACTCACAAATACAAGCGATCGAAAAAAAAAATCGGGATGATATAGAATCTTTTGCTAACTTCTATCCTTCTGTTCCTATATTGGTTACTTCCCGTGAAGTGGGTTATAAAGAAGCACCTTTAAATGAGGAGATATTTAATAGTTTTAGCTTAGGATCTTTTAATGATGAACAAGTTAAGGAGTACACAGAAAAATGGTTCAAAGTAACAATAGAGGAGACAGAAAATAAAAGGACTAAAAAGGTAGAAGCATTCCTTAATGAAAGTAAGGGAGTTCCTGACTTACAAAAAAATCCCTTAATGTTAGGACTAATGTGTAACATCTATCGGGGAGAAGGATATATCCCGAGAAATAGACCAGATGTTTATGCAAAATGTGCTGATATGTTATTTGAAAGATGGGACAAAAGAAGAGATATTAAGTTACCTATTCCTATCCAAAAAATTTAAACAAAAATAAAACCAACTATCATGTATTTAGCTAATTGGATATATAGAGAACAATCATTACAAGGTGGAGTTATTGAACAAAAGTTGATTACAAAAGCATCAGAATATCTCTTAAAACGTCGCTTTGAAGATCCTGATGATGCGGAACAAGCAGCAGGAGAATTTGTCCGTTTTTGTCGTGGAAGTGCTTGGGTATTTACTGATGTAGGAACTAATAGAGATGGAGATAATTTATATAAGTTTACTCATAGAACTTTCTTAGAATATTTTACTGCTTGTAGCTTAGTTAGAAATAGTAAAAGCGTAGAAGAATTATTTAATATACTATTACCAAAAATTGCTAACCAGGAATGGGATATGGTTTGTCAATTAGCATTTAAAATTCAAGATAAAAAGACAGAAGATGCGGGAGATGAGTTATTAGATAGTTTAGTAGATGAAATAGAAAAAGCTCAAGATAATCTAGAAATACAAGGTAATTTATTAGATTTTACTGTCAGATGTTTAGAGTTTATTGTTCCTAGTCCTAAAGTTACTAAAAAGATTACAAAAGCAACTATTGATTATTGTATTACTTGGGGATGTGTAGAAAAATCTGAGAGAGATCAGTATATTAAACCTGGAAATTTATTAGACAACTTGAGTGACTCATATCAAGAAAATATTTCATCTATTGTAGATAAAAGCAAATTAGTTTTAATAGATTATATCAACAACAGTGATAATGATCAAAAGATTTTAGCATTAGAAATTTTAGGGAAATATGATAGAAGTTTATTTGCTCCGATAAGTTTTGATATAAATTCAAGCTGTAAAATAAGTATTTTAAATTTACTTCAAAATAAGATGTTACCCTATACTTATAACTATCTTAGATATGAATGGATTTCAATTGATTATTTAATTAATCAGCATAGATTTGAAGGTTTATTTGAATATTATCCATATATTCTTTTTCCTAATACTTATATCTGTTCTATAGGTGAGGATTTGCTGACTGGAATACTAATAAGTAATTCACCAGAAGAAATGCAAGAATACAAATCATTTATGAACTCTTTTGCAGAAATAATAATGATTACCGAAAAACCAATTTTTAATAATCAAAAACAATTTCTGCTTATATCAAGTTTATTAGATGATTATTATTTAGGAAGAGATAAAGATATATTTTTTGATTCTCTTTTCACTTTTTCTTTACTCATAATGATTTTCACAGAATTTGAGACTTACCTGGAATTTGTTTCCGAAGCAGTTATAAGTGATTTTTCTTTTCTTTTTGAATTATTCGATTTTGCAGAATACGAAGGGGAAAATAAACCTGATATTTTTAATCATATTCTCTATACATTTATTGCTAGATACGAACCTCAATACATGGATAAAGTACAAAATTAATTAGATAATTGTAAATTTACACCGGAACAACAAGCATTAATTTGGCAATGGGTGAGAAGAGAAATTGACTTTGTTGAGAAACCTCAAAACTCAGAAAATATTGATTTTGAAGAAAACTAATGAATCAACTTATATCAGAGAAGATTGCAACCTAACCCATACTACAGAATTGAAAAAAGCCTTTATAATAAAAGAAAACAATTAATTGTAATTATGGAAACCATCTCAACCACTGAAGTTACCCAAACCTTCCCATCAGTCATGAGTAAGGTGCAAAAAGAACCTGTTATCATTCGTGAAAATGATTGCGAGGTAGCTGTGATAATGTCTATAGAAGATTATAAAAGATTAACTGAAGCAAATATACAGGAATTTCAATTATTTAGAAAAAATGTAGCTAAAAAAGCTCAAGATAGAGATTTTAAAAAAGAGGAATTAAATCAAAAAGAAACAACAGAAACGAACCCGATAATTGATCGCAAAACTTTTATAAAATTACCGATAGAAGAACGGAATCGCATTTTAAAAGAACAAGTAGAAGCAATGGAAGAATACTATAAAACAGATTATGAATGGCAAGATTGGGTTAATATTGATCTTGGAGACATTGATGAATAAAGATCCTAAACGGGGTGAAATTTGGCTGGTTAATTTAGATCCAACCATTGGTGTAGAAATCAAAAAAACTCGGCCAGCAATAGTTATTAATTCCAATATAATAGGTAAACTTCCTCTTAAATTAGTTGTCCCTATTACTGATTGGAAACCGGCCTTTTCTAATAACCTTTGGCATCTTCGTCTAACTCCCAATCCAGAAAATGGATTAAGAAAATTATCAGCAGCCGATGCTTTACAATTAAGGAGTATTGATCAAAGAAGATTTATCCGTCAATTAGGTATTTTGTCAACTTCAGATTTACAAGAAGTTATCACAGCGATCGCTATTATTATTGAATACCAACCACTGCTATAAATGCAACTAACACTATTCTCAGAAATCAGACTAACCACTGATTTACCTAACTATAATTTAAGTAAAAATTGTACAGAAATAAATCAAAAATTTGATAGTAAAACTTTTTTACAACAAACAGGATGCTTATGGTACAGTATTAGAGGAAAAATTAATTATATTATTAAATGTCTAATTACACCTTTGTTTTCTTAGAAATATTTTCCCAAGAAGGGGGAATACAAGCTTATGTTAAAGATGTCCTCAAAGCTTATTTATCCCTCATAGAAAAGTTTTCTAATGCACCAAAAACCGACATTTTTTTATTAAGAGATGCACCAGACTGTAATAACCCCTTAACCAGTGAATTAATTACTTATCATTACTTGAAAACCCTTTCCCCCTGGAAAGGAAGATTAAAATTAGCGATAAACTTATTAAAACATTTAGTCACAAACCGCCCTAAAAGAGTGTTTTGTGGTCATATAAACCTCGCCCCACTAACCCAATTTTTCTGTCAACCCTTGGGTATTCCTTACACGGTTTTAACTTATGGGAAAGAAGTCTAGAAAACCTTACCCAAAGCACAACAAACCGCTTTGAAAAATGCAGATTCTATCTGGACAATTAGCCGTTATAGTCGTGACTGTTTATGTCAAGCAAATGATATTAATCTTAACAAACTAGAGATTGTTCCTTGTATTGTAGATGGTGAACAATTTACCCCAGGAGAAAAACCCAGCGAACTGATAGAAAAATATAACCTAAAAGACACAAAAATATTAATGACTGTGGCTAGATTATGGTCAGGAGACATTTATAAAGGAGTAGATGTTACAATTAGGGCTTTACCAAAGATTGTACAATCTTTTCCTAATGTTAAATATGTTGTTATTGGTAAAGGAGACGATCGCCCCCGTTTGGAACAATTAACCAAAGACTTAGGGATAAGCGATCGCGTGGTATTTGCCGGGTTTGTTGCCAGCGAAGACCTAGTTAACCATTATCGCCTAGCCGATGCCTATATTATGCCCTCCCAAGAAGGATTTGGTATAGTTTACCTAGAAGCCATGGCCTGTAAAGTTCCCGTATTGTCAGGAGATGCTGACGGTTCAGCAGATCCCCTGCAAGATGGCCAGTTAGGTTGGCGAGTTCCCCATCGTGATCCCGATGCAGTGGCGCAAGGGTGCATTGAAATTTTGCAAAATAATGACAAACGCTGTCAGGGAGAGTGGTTGAGAGAAAAAACTTTGGCAACATTTAGCCCAGAAGCCCTGTCTAAAAAGTTAGCCCAATTGATTTAAGATCGATTGACTATTATCTATACAACAGGTTAATTGGAGGATAAATATGAGAAAAAGCTGAAAAAAACTGAAAAGTATCAACAAATATTACTTTAGACGTTGTAAGTCTCAATTTTAATCGATATCATAAGAAAAGTATTGTATTAATTACTTCTCACTTGGTATAACCCTCAAGCATTATGGAAAGCATACAACTCATCAACATTGGGTTTGGCAATATTGTTTCTGCTAACCGAGTTATCTCTATTGTTAGCCCAGAATCCGCCCCTATTAAACGTATTATCACCGATGCTCGTGAAAGAGGTCAACTGATCGATGCGACTTATGGTCGTCGGACTCGGGCCGTGATTATCACTGATTCGAGTCATGTGGTTTTATCCGCCATACAACCGGAAACCGTAGCCCATCGTTTTGTGGTCAATAAAGAAACCTCTCTCAACAGTAATTAAACTCTACTTAGCTAATTTTATGGCATCAGGAAAGCTAATAGTCTTAACCGGTCCCAGCGGTGTGGGAAAAGGTACATTGGTGCGCTCTTTATTGGTGCGTCACCCCGAACTCTATTTATCAGTGTCTGCAACCACTCGTTCTCCCCGTGAAGGAGAAATAGAGGGTAAAGATTACTATTTTTTAAATAAGAGTGCCTTTGAAACCATGATCGAACAAAACCAGTTATTAGAGTGGGCAGAATATGCGGGCAATTATTATGGAACTCCCCGTACTAAGGTTGAAGAAAAAATCGACCAAGGTTTAATTGTGCTTCTAGAAATAGAAGTGGTTGGGGCAAACTCCATTAAAGATAGCTTTCCTGATGCTTTAAGAATTTTTATCTTGCCTCCCTCACTAGAAGAGTTAGAACATCGTTTAAGAAGTCGAAAAACAGACACAGAAGAAGCAATTTTACGCCGTTTAGAAAGGGCAAAAGAAGAATTGAAAGTTAGTGAAGAATTTGATCAGCGTCTTGTTAACGATGATTTAGAAATTGCTTTACAAGAACTCGAAGGAGCTATTTTTTCTGATTAGACCTATTTCGTGACACTCAGGCTCTCCTAAACTTATGGTTATAAGCAAAACTTATGATTCGTAGGATGGGTTAGGCGCAGGGATGATTTTTCGGGAAACCTTATAATTGGACTTTGGACAAAAAAAATCGTTAGCGTATATTTTACGCTAAACTAAAATCCCAAAATATCGGCTCTGTATCAGTCAATAAAACTGGCTGACAAATAGGGCTAATCTATAGATTCTGAGGAAAACTAAGGAGCTTTTAAGTTTTCAGTTGATTTTTTGCTCCCTTTCTTGATAACATCATGACGAGTTCGTGGGGCTTTTTTGTAACCTTTAATACGTCCGGAAGAAAAACCTCGACGTTTGGGAAATTTGGCGAAAGTCCCCAAGGTCGTAATTATTCTTGAAAAGTCTCTTTGAACTAGACTAGGGGTGATTTTGATGGATTTATTAGTCTTCAAATACTGTTCCCAATCACGGGGTAAAACCACAGCTAATTTTCTGGCAGCCCACAAATTTACATAAGAAAGAAGTGTTAGTTTAAACCAATTTTCTTCATGATGTACATCGGGAGTTAAATAAGATGTCATCAATAATCTTTGTTTACCAAATCGAAAAAGATGTTCCATGTCATAACGTTGTCGATAACACTGATAACAATCAACTAAACTTAACTCATCGCGCCGAGAACCAATAACAATAAGCCACATAGGTTTCCAAATACTATTTCTTTCTTGATCTCTGACAACAATCTGGAGTAAAGTAAAGGGGTGATTGTTCATTTTATAGTTTTTAGTTCCTCTCATTAACATCTGTTTTCATCCCGAAATAGTCACTGTTAATTGACGACCTTTTTTCGTTGTAAAGGGAACATGATGAACTTCATCAGGTTCAGTCCAAGTTTGGTCATCTTTAAGGTCAAATTTATCCCCATACCAACGGGGATGTCCCGAAGTTTTGGCTTGATTTGGGTCCCGAATAAATTGACGATAAAAAACTCGGTCACTTCTAACTCTTGTAATAGTAACTACGTCTTCATGCTTAACTTGTTCCCCAATAAAATCCTTTTGGCTGTAGTCATTATCAGCCACTAAGGCAGATAATTTATCAGAAAATAAAGAACTTTGCCAGATTTTTTTTAGTTGTTGATTGCCTTGATTTACTCCTTTATGTTTAGAGGGGACTCGCTCTCCTGATAAGGGGACAGCCCAAGGGACTTTTTCTGTGTCTATTTGGTCAGGTAAAGCGCAGACAACGGAATAACAATGTCCAATATTAATGGGTTTATTTCCCTTAATTGGATTGGGGTAATGAATAAAGGTTTTATCCGCTAACGTTTCGGCAAACCGTCGTGGACAGGGAGTTGTGTCAATACCAAATAAGTTATAATGTTTTGAAGTGGGAGGAATTGTTCTCGATACCGCTGAAAATAAAGTCTCAATTCTCTGTTCATAATTAGGGTCAGTTTGAGTGGGTAAAAACTCTTGAATTCCTCTATATAAACTGTTATAATCTCTTCTAAATAAAGGATTGAGAGACAATTCAACGACTGAGTGAGCTTGTTGGTTACTGGAGAGGGCATCGAGTAATTCTATAATAGTTTCTTTTCTAGCTTTTAGTCCTTGGAAGAGGTTAGACCTCCACACCAGGAATTCCTCGACAGACGTAGCCGTTTCATTTTTGGTCATTTTTAAAATTTATTACCTTATAAATTAGCTGAATATATACGCTAACATCAAAAGAGGTTGTTTGTTACAGTTAAGGCTAATGTCATCACATTCCGAACTTAAGACCAGTCAAGATGTCCACCTGAGAGCCAAACAAATTAAGAGTCTAATTCGCTCTCTTAAACAGAAAATAAAGAAAATTGAACGGGAAGGGGAAGTAGCACCAGCTAATTGTCATATTATTCGTTATCAGGTTAATGGAAAGGGAACAATCTACTGGTATTATAAACTACAGGCTGCTGAATCAATTTTTCCTATGGCCACTAATAATGAGAAAAAAACCAAATATAAATATTTAGGACGAGCCGGAAGTTCTGCTCATATTGATGCTGTAGAAAAACTCACTAGAAGAAATCTCATTGATGAATTAGAACGAGTCATTCAATCTCTAACTGAAAGCTACTTAGATATCTATATTGGAACCGAAACTGAATGAAGCTATTTAATATTTAAAATCCCCTAAAAAGATGGAAAGAGAGTTTTTAAAATCACCTTAATTCTCTATTTTAGCTCTGGAGATATGTTTAGCGTAAAATTTACGCTAACAATTGTTTTTTGTCCAAAGTCCAATACTTAGTCAAAGCGACTCAAGATCGTATCTGTATCCATGACCAATTTTTTAGTTGCCGGTGGCATTGTTGCCTGGCCATTACTAGCATTCTCTCTCTTAGGAGTAGCTCTGATTATCGAACGTTTTTTGTTTTGGTTTCAGATAAAAGCTCGTGAAAAAAGAGTTGTAAACACTGTTTTGAAACTCTATCAAGGGAATGAACCAATGGCAGCGATCGCCAAATTAAAGAAAAATGCTGATTTACCCTTGTGCCGTATTTTTCTAGAAGCATTAATCCTCTATGATGCTACTCCCACAGAGTTTCGCTTAGCACTAGAAACAGCAACTCAAGGTGAACTCCCCCTCTTAAAACGTTTTAATACTGTCTTTCAAACTATCATTGCAGTATCACCGTTATTGGGACTATTAGGAACCATTTTAGGTTTAATGCGTTCTTTTGCTGCTTTAGATATTGGGAATACTGGCGGAACAAATACAGGTGCAGTGACTGGAGGTATATCAGAAGCTTTGACTTCCACAGTAATGGGGTTAGTGGTAGCTATTGCAATTCTATTATTTTCTAACTCATTTCGTTCTTTGTATCTCAAAGAATTTGCCCTAATTCAAGAATATGCAGGTCAATTAGAACTTTTATATCGTCGTCATTACGAAAAAGGAAATAAACCCTATGCGACTACCAGATGAAATAGATACTCCGGGAGAAATTAATATTCTGCCAATGATTGATATTATTTTTTCAATTTTGGCCTTTGTTATCATTTCTACTCTATCTTTAACCCGTTCCGAAGGATTACCGGTTGATTTGCCCTCGGCCAAAACCAGTGAACCTCAAGAAGTTAAACAAATTAATATTACTGTTGACTCTGACGGGGACATCTTTGTTGATCGTCAACCAACAGAAGTTGATAACCTAAAAACTTCTATTACTAATTTAATGGGAGAAGAAGAACAAATTTTAGTTGTTATTAATGGTGATAAAAAAGCAGAACACGCTATTGTAGTGGGGGTTATGGATCAGGTTCGCCAAGTTCCCGGGGCAAAGTTAGCGATCGCTAGCACTAAATCTGACTAACAGTGTACATATTGAAAATGGTGGGTTACGGTGCAAATAAAAACTTATAATGTTGTTATGAAAATTAAATCCGCAGCTAACCCACCCTACGATTGGGAAAATTTCCTGATTATTATAAATATGGGGAAAAACTTAACAAATAGGGAAGTTTTTTAGGTTTGAGTGATTAGTGAATAAAAATAAATTAGATTGGTTAGTTATTTATTTTCCTTGCCGCTTATGAGTCTATCAACATTTTGCGAGAAATATCGTAGTAAAAACGAAAAACTCCTCAAAAATATAACTGTTTTGGCATTGATTGTTTCGGGTGTACTCCATATAGGAGGAGCGATCGCACTATTTTGGCTAAATAAAAGTAACACCGAAAATGTGGCTCAAAAACCACCAGAACCCATCGAATTTCAAGTTATTGAACCGGAGCCTGAACCCGAAATTGCTAAAATTACCCCGGAACCAGAACCTATAGTTGAACCAGAACCTGAACCCGTACCAGAACAGGTTCAAGAAGCGCGTATTTCTACTAAGCAATTTTTACCCGAACCCATTCCAGAACCTGCTGCACCTCAACCTCAACCTATGAACCCTAGTCCTTCTTCTTCCTCCCCCCAACAAATACCTCTAGGGACACCCGGAGGTCAATCTTTGGGGGGTGTTTTAACTGGTACTCAAGGTACTGGTGCTGGGACTAGCGGCCAAGGGAACTCTCAAGGTGGTCCCATAGGTTCCCCTAATGGTTCGGGAACAGGAAATTCTCAGGGAACAGGTGATGGTAACGGACAAGGAGCATCATGGATATCCTTAAAATGTTTGAGTAATTGTCAGCCCCGATATCCTAGCAGTATTAGCCAAAAAGTGCCTGGCCGAGTAATTGTGCAATTTAAGGTAGAATCCGATGGTAGTGTTAGTAATGCTCAGGTTTTGGAGTCGAGTGGAAATAATATATTAGATCAAGCAGCTGTCTCGGCTATTAGTAAAATGAAATTTAGTCCCCCCAGTGACGGACGTTCCCGTAAAGCAAAAATGCCCATTGCTTACAACGTTAATTAGTGTTTCATAGCACGGCTCTCCAGTAGTTATGGTGATAAGAAAAATCTATACCTCGTAGGGTGGGTTAGGCGCAGGGTTGATTTTGATTAAAACACAATAACTTTTAGTCTGTGCCGTAACCCACCATTTTATTACGTAGTCTATTATATTTTTGGCAGCACAGCCATATCAGGACATAATAGTATTATGTCCCTACAAATATATCCTTGTCAGGGTTTAACACTGTGTTTTACCCTGAACCAACGGTTTTCACAACTGAAACCTGATTTCTATACTATAAATAAATTAGTATCAAAATAACGATTGTTAAATGTCTCAAAAAAAGTTAGATTTAGACGCATTAAAAAAGCGAATTGCGGCCTTACCTCCTGAAAAAAGGGCAATTTTTGAGGAACAACTAAAAAAAAGAAATTTACAAATTCCTCAACAAACTATTACAAAACGTTTAGATTCTGAAAATATTACCCTTTCTCTAGCTCAAGAAAGATTATGGTTTCTAGATCAATTAGACCCTGAAAATTCTGCTTATAATATTGCGATCGCTTGGCGTTTTACAGGCAATCTCAACCATACCATTTTAGAAAAAAGTTTTAATGAAATTATTAAACGCCATGAATCTTTAAGAACAAGATTTATGGCGGTTGAAGGAAAACCTGTTTTAGAAATAAACCCCCATCTAACTTTAACAATACCAAAAATTGATTTACAAGAATTACCAGAAAAGCAACGTAAAGAAGAAGAAAAACGTTTAACTAATCTAATAGCAAAACAACCTTTTAATCTAGCAAAAGGTTCATTGTTACGGGTTTGTTTACTTCAAATTAATGCTCAAGACTCCCTTGTCTTAGTCGTTTGTCATCATATTATTGCTGATGGTTGGTCACGGGGAATTATACTAAAAGAATTCTCTAGTTTTTATAAAGCTTTTACTTTTAATAAAACTGTTTCTTTACCAGGTTTATCTATTCAATATAGCGATTTTGCAGCCTGGCAAAAAAAATGGTTAGCAGGGGAAGAGTTACAAACACAGTTAAACTATTGGCAAGAAAAATTAGCCGATGTTTCTGTTCTTAATTTGCCCACAGATTACCCTAGACCTAATATACCAACATTACGGGGTGGTATTCAATCATTAACCCTGGATAAGTCTTTAACAGATACCCTTAAAACTCTTAGTAGAGAACAAGGAGTTACCCTATTTATGACTCTGTTAACTGCTTTTAAAATTCTGTTACATCGTTATAGTGGCCAAGATGATATTGTTGTTGGTTCCCCTATTGCTAATAGAAATTGGGCGGAAATAGAACCATTAATAGGCTTTTTTGTCAATACTTTAGTGCTAAGAAGTGACTTATCTGATAATCCTTCTTTTCTAACAGTTTTAAAGCAAGTAAAAGAAACAACCTCTCAAGCTTATAAACATCAAGATTTACCTTTTGCTAAGTTAGTAGATACCTTACAACCGGAAAGAGATGAAAGTCATAACCCTCTATTTCAAGTGATGTTTCAGGTGCAAAATGAAGCTTATCAACTACAAAATGCTGTTTCTCCAGAACTAGCAATACCTGGTTTAAGTCTCTCTCAGTCTTGGATAGAAACTGAGTCCACAAAATTTGACATGACTTGGCATTTAGTAGAAAGGGAAACAGGACTTTTAGCAGTAGTTGAATATAGTCTGGATCTCTTTAAAGCAGAAACTATTAAGCGAATGTTGGGTCATTTTCAGGTACTTTTACAAGAGATTATTAGTGATCCTCAAGCTCAAATTTCTCAACTATCTTTATTAACCAAACAAGAAAAAAAACAATTATTGTTTGAGTGGAATCAAACCGAGACTAAACAACTAGAAAATAGTTTTATTCATCAAATATTTGAAGAACAGGTTAAGAAAAATCCTGATAATATTGCTGTTACTTTTGGTCAAGAAAAACTAACTTATCAACAACTCAATAATAAAGCTAATCAACTCGCCCATCATTTAGGAAAATTGGGAGTTAAACGAGAAGTCAAAGTCGGTATTTTAATGGAGCGATCGCTTGACTTGTTAATCTCTATTTTCGGTGTTCTTAAAGCAGGGGCAGCTTATGTACCTCTCGATCCAACTTATCCCTTGGATCGCATTACCTTTATGGTAGAAGATTCACAAATAGCTGTGTTATTAACCACAATAAATAATAGTGTTGAGAACTTTAATTCTGTTACAACAATAAACCTTGATCAAGACTGGCCGCTTATTACTCAAGAAAGGGAAGAAAACCCCAATATTTCCTTATTTAGAGATAATTTAGCTTATGTTATTTATACATCAGGTTCAACAGGAAAACCCAAAGGAACCTTGATCACTCATCATGGACTGAGTAATTATTTAACTTGGGCGATCGCTACTTATCCAGTAGAAGAAGGTTCTGGATCTCCTGTTAATTCTTCTATTGCTTTTGATGCAACTATTACCAGTATATTTACACCACTTTTAGTGGGCAAAAAAGTTATTTTACTGCCAGAAACAGGAGAAATAGAAGCTTTAAGTGAAACTTTTATCCAAGAATCTTTGAGTTTAGTCAAACTCACCCCCGCTCATCTAAGTATTTTAAACCCTTTATTAACCCAAAAAGAAGAAATACCTCAAGGTCATGCTTTAATTATTGGGGGAGAAGCTTTATCCAGTAAAAGTCTAACTTTTTGGCAAGAAAAGTCTCCCAAAACTCGTTTAATCAACGAATATGGACCAACAGAAACCGTTGTTGGTTGCTGCGTTTACCAAGTACCTCCCCAAGTCTCTCACTCAGAAAATGTTCCTATTGGTCGTCCTATTACTAATACTGAAATTTATATCTTAGATCAATATCTACAACCAACTCCCATTGGGGTCCCAGGAGAACTATATATAGGTGGTTTGGGGGTAGCTAGAGGATACTTTAACCGTCCCGACTTAACCGCAGAAAGGTTTATTCCTCATCCTTTTACAAGAAGACAACCCACCCCATCCTCAAGTCGTTTGTATAAAACAGGTGATCTAGCTCGTTATCTATCAGATGGAACCATAGAATATTTAGGAAGAATAGATGATCAGGTCAAAATTAGGGGTTTTCGGGTTGAATTAGGGGAAATTGAAGGTATTTTAAGACAGCATCCCCAAGTTAAAGAGGCGATCGCAGTTGTTCAAGAAGATAACAATAAAATACCTCGTTTAGTCGCTTATGTGGTCGCTGAGTCGGAAATAGAGGAGCTAAGACAGTTTACCTCTGATAAACTTCCTGGTTATATGGTTCCCACCTTATTCCTAACAATGGATAGTTTCCCCTTGACAGTTAACGGGAAGATACACAGGAAAAAGTTGCCTGCAGCTGACTTTTTCCAGAGAAATGTCAAAAAAGAACTAATAGCATCTCGAACACAGCAAGAAGAGGCGTTAACAGAGATTTGGAGAGATGTTTTAGGTAAGATGGAGGTCGGTATTTATGATAACTTTTTTGAATTGGGGGGTGACTCTATCTTAGGATTACAAATCATTGCTAGAGCTAACCAAGTTGGTTTACAATTGACCCCAAGGCAGTTATTTCAACATCAAAATATTGCAGAATTAGCCTCTGTTGCCACTATTGCACCGAAAAACTCCGCAGAACAAGGTTTATTAACCGGTTTACTTCCTCTGACTCCTATTCAACACTGGTTTTTTGAGCAAGAATTACCTAACCCTCACCATTATAATCAAACGTTATTATTAGAAACTCTCCCCGATCTTAACCCCGACTATTTGCAACAGGCGTTACATTATATCTTAATTCATCATGATGCCTTAAGAATGGGTTTTAGACAACAAGAAACAATATGGGAACAGTTTTATGGAGATGTTGAGAATAATATTCCTTTTGCAACGGTTAATCTCGAAAGTTTGGCTGAAAAAACACAAAAGTTCGCTATAGAATCGGTTTCCGAGAAAGTACAAACCACCTTAAACTTAGGTGATGGTCCACTGGTTAGAGTCGTTTGGTTTGACTTAGGAAAAGGGCAAAAAAGTCGTCTTTTGTTTGTGATTCATCATCTCATTATTGATAGTGTATCTTGGCGAATTATATTAGAAGATTTTGTTACAGTGTATCAACAGTTATTAGAAAAAAAAGAGGTTAAACTACCACAAAAAACTACTTCATATCAAACTTGGGCTAACAAATTACTTGATTATAGTCAGTCCGAAAATTTAGATATTGATTTATGGTCAATGTCTAGAGAATTTTCTTTACCAACCGATAATGCAGTTTTAAATAATAATCAAGTGGAATTGGAAGATCGCCTTTCTTTAACCCTTACTGTTGAGAAAACTAAAGCTTTACAAGAAGAAGTAGGTACTGCTTATAATGCCAAAATAAATGAGATTATATTAGCAGCATTATATCAAAGTATTTATCAATGGACAGATCAACAATTGTTGAGAATTGACTTAGAAGGACATGGTAGGGAAGATATATTTGAAAGTGTTAATATTTCCCGTACCGTTGGCTGGTTTACCACTATTTTCCCCCTGGAATTAGAATTAAAATCTATGAATTCTTTGGGAGATTTAATTAAATTTGTCAAGGAGAAATACCGTCAGGTAGGTAAACAGGGAATTAAGTACGGTGTTCTTCGTTATTTAGGCTCAGGAATAGACAATAAAACCGAGTCTCCCGTCAAATTTAATTACCTGGGTGAAGTTGACAGAATTACGACTCAAGGGTTTATCTTAGGAATAGCAGAAGAGTCCACAGGATGGGTTCGCAGTCCCCAAGGAACTCGCAGTCATCTAATAGAAATAATAGGAGCATTTAGCAAAAAACAACTACAATTAACCTTTGTTTATAGTCGACAGATATATCGTCGTCAAACCATAGAAAAATTAGGACAAAAAGTTGTTAATAACTTAGAAGCATTTATTGTCCATTCTCAGTCTTCAAAAACTGCTGCTTACACTCCCTCAGACTTTTCTAAAGCAAACCTCAACCAAAAACAACTTGATAAATTTTTGGGGAAACTAAAGAAATAGTCATATTTTATACTTATTTTAAAGGGAGCGATCGCTGAAAAAGGAAATGCAAATTATTTGTCCAAAAGCTAACTATTTTGGCACAAGATGTCAAATATGTATAGATGCACCGAAATGCGATGGGCTGATTAGAGGGAGCCATCACTAGGGAAGATTATGAAGTCACTACGAATCCAACCAATGGCACCAGACTGCAAAAACCGAACTCGACACCAGTTGAGTTCGCTGCCGACGGTGTCTTGATCAATGACACATTCGAGAATGTGGACCTCATCTTTAGGTAAGCCGTAACCATTCGCGCGGGAGTAAACCGTAGGTGCCGTCCGCAGATTAATTTGGGTTCTAGCATCACGAGTTGTTAACGTTGCCACCCGAGGATTAGCAACCAATGCTGGCGGCTGTCCGTAAGAGCTGCTCGTATCCCAATAAACATAAAGCTTGGCACCATCAGGGAGGAGAAAGATTTGCCCATGGGTGCCCAAGCCCGCCTGACGATAGACGGCTTTGCCGTTCTCATCCACAAAATTACCGGGCCGATCCCCCACCGGGCTGAAGTCAAACACTCGCCCACTATCCAGCCGAACATCGATAAAGCCTTGGCGCTGCGAAAAGGTGCAGTTATGGGATAGCGATGGATAACTGTCGCCGGGGGCATAAATATCACAGTGAGCCGCTACCGTATCGGCCTTAGCGGCGAATGCGATGCCGACTGATGTCAGGGCGGTGATCGTGGCGGTGAGGATTGATCTAACTTGCATTACAATTTTTTAACAAAAATGTCAAAAGAAGTCCCTACCTAAAAATTCTATCAGAAGCTCCCATATTTTAGGTAGGGATGAATTTTGACCAGCATATTGACGTGCGACAGCACATCCTCTTGTTATAACTTAGACTACCATCTTGTTATTCTTATGGTAGAATCAATCTATGACTCTAACACTAAACTACACATACAGGATCTATCCTGACAATAAACAAGAGGCAATCTTGTCTGAATGGCTAGAAATTTGTCGCCGTTCATACAACTATGCTTTGCGTGAGTTGAAGGATTGGATCTCTAGTCGTAAGTGCCTAGTAGATAGATGTAGTTTGGAGTCAGAATATATCATGGCGGCAAGTTATCCTTTCCCAAGTTATCATCAGCAACAAAACCAATTACCAAAAGCTAAAAAAGTATATCCTGAGTTAGCTAAAGTCCCAAGCCAAGTCTTGCAAACTAACGTTAGAAGACTTCACGATGCTTGGGACTTTTTTCGTAATCGAGGGTTCGGCTTTCCTCGGTTCAAGAAATACGGACAGATGAAGTCTTTGCTTTTTCCTCAGTTCAAAAGCAATCCATTAACAGGGTGGCAGATCAAGCTACCCAAATTAGGGAAAGTCCAGATAAATCTTCATCGTCCAATTCCTGATGGTTTTGTTATTAAACAGGTAAGAGTCATTAAAAAAGCTAAAGGTTGGTTTGCTGTAGTTAGTATCCAATCTGATATAATTTTACCTGAAATAGAAATACTATTCGGGCATTTTCTTGGCCTTGATGTTGGACTTTCTAGCTACTTAGCTACCTCAGATAATTATGTAGAAAAAGGACGCAAATTCTTCAAGAGTGAATACCGCAAGTTGAAATTACTGCAACATCGCTTAAGTAGAAAAGATAAACGCTCCAAAAACTCCGAAAAAGCCAGAAAAAAAGTAGAAAAGCAACATAATCACATTGCTTTCAAACGTAAAGATTATCAATTCAAGTTAGCCCACAAAATCTGTGACATGGGCGATAGCATATTTATGGAAGATATTGATTTTCGTACTATGGCTAAAGGCTTTCTTGGAAAACATACCCTTGATGCAGGTTTTGGGCAATTTAGGGATATTCTGAAATATGTTTGCAAGGTTAGGGGAAAATATTTTGGACTGGTTGATCATCGGGGAACCAGCCAAACTTGTCCTAATTGCCGTGCAGAAGTCAGAAAAACCCTATCTGATAGGCTTCACGTCTGTCATGAATGCGGTTACGGAGTTGACTATCCTGTTGACCGTGACGTAGCTAGTGCGCAAGAAGTCTGTAATCGGGGGATAGAAACTACTACCCTGGGACTCAGGGAAAAGGAAACCGTCTGTCAAGTCGAGGTGTCGGGGGTGATGAGCCTAGATAACTGGCGTAGGGGAATACCCCTGTGGGCAGGAATATCCCGTCGTGAGTCGGGAAGCCCCACCCATAATCTGTGATTTGGGTGGGGAGGATGTCACAATATAAGCCTAATATAGCTGAAACTAACTAATTTTTGTCTCCCCCTTTTCCTTAAATACGAAAATACTACTTAAGATTCTTTCACTACATGGGAATCACTACCTCCTTTTGGACAGCAGGTTGAAGCAAAAACCTAGGTCGTGAGGTTTAGGAATCACCAAAGTTTTAGGGCGGTGGGGATGTGAACGAATTATATTATAATTTTTAGCAACACTATCAGGAATCAACCTCTAGGTGTCACGGATATATTCACATTCTAAATAGACTAATTTTATGAAAACCGTTGATGAATTTTTATCTTATCTCTATGGTTTAGAAGTTAAACTTTGGTTAGATGGCGATCGCTTACGGTGTAGCGCACCGGAAGAGGTATTAACTCCTGAACTCACGGGACAACTTCAAGGTAGAAAACAGGAGATAATTGAGTTTCTCAAAGAAGCAACACTCACAGTTGACGGTAAGTTAGAACCCATCGAACCAGTTAATAGAGACGGTAACATTCCCCTATCTTTCGCTCAACAACGTTTATGGTTCCTCGAACAACTACAACCAGGAAGTTTTACCTATCATATTCCTACGGCAGTCAGATTAACTGGTTCTCTCAATATTCCTCTCTTAGAAAAGAGTTTTAACGAGATTATTGACCGTCATGAAACCCTCTGCACCCATTTTACAACGGTAAACGGAGAACCAGTTCAAATAATTGATTCAACTTTAAATCTATCTATCCCTATCTTAAACCTAGAAGTTTTTGAGGGAAAAGAGCAAGAAAGCGAAGTATTAAAATTAGCTACTCAAGAAGCAAAAAAACCCTTTAATTTAGCAAAAGATCCCTTACTTAGAGTTACTCTCCTAAAACTTAATCCCACGGATCATGTAGTGTTATTAACCCTACATCATATTATTGCCGATGGTTGGTCAATGGAAATTTTAATTAAAGAGCTAACTTGTCTTTATGAAGCATTTTCCAACGGACAAACTTCTCCCCTTCCCCCTTTACCCATCCAATATGGAGACTTTGCTACTTGGCAACGACAACGACTTCAAGGGGAAAAACTAGACCAACAACTTGCCTATTGGAAGGAACAACTACAGGGCAGTTTTCCTGTTTTACAACTGCCTACTGATTTTGTTCGTAGCAGAATACAAGGGTTTCGGGGCGGAAATCAAACATTTAGCCTCTCTACTCAATTAACAGAGCAACTGAAAACCCTAGCTCAAAAAGAAGGTGTCACCCTATTTATGACCCTTCTAGCTGCCTTTAAGGTACTACTTTACCGTTACAGTGGACAAAAAGATATCATTGTCGGTTCTCCTATTGCTAACAGAAATAGAACTGAAATTGAAGGGTTAATCGGCTTTTTTGTCAATACCTTAGTTTTGCGGACAAACTTGACAGGAAATCCTAGTTTTCAAACATTATTAAATCAGGTGCAAAAGGTAACTTGGGGAGCTTACGATCATCAAGACTTACCCTTTGAAAAATTAGTGGAAGAGTTACACCCAGAAAGGGATCTTAGTTATAACCCTTTATTTCAGGTAAAATTTCGCCTAGAAAATGCTCCAACCGATTCTTATTCCCTGCCCAACTTAACTTTAAGCTCCCTCAAACAAGCTAACTCTACAGCTAAATTAGATTTAAGTCTAGATATGTACGAAACAGCAAACGGTTTAGTAGGGGGTTTTGAATATAATCAAGATTTATTTGCTCCAGAAACCATTGAACGGATGGTGGAACATTTTTGTACTCTCTTGGAAAGTATTGTTGATAATCCCACAAAACCCATTTCTGAGTTATCCATTTTGATGGAAACAGAAAAACGAGCCATATTATACGATTGGAATAATACGAATATCGATTATGATGAAAATAGTTGTTTTCATCAACTATTTGAGGCACAGGTAGAAAAAAATCCCCATGCAGTTGCTTTAATCTTTGAAAATCAATTATTAACCTATCAAGAACTGAATCAAAAAACTAATCAACTGGCCCATTATTTACAAAAATTGGGAGTGCAACCAGAGGTAAAAGTGGGGATCTGTGTGGAGCGATCGCCTGAGATGATTATCGCTTTATTAGCTATTTTTAAAGCAGGGGGTGCTTATCTTCCCCTAGATCCAGCTTATCCCCAAGAAAGGCTTGCCTTTATGGTAAGCGATGCCGAACTTTCTGTTTTATTAACCACCGAAACCTTAGCAGAAACCTTGCCTCAAACTGAAACTCAAATAGTTTGTTTTGATCGAGACTTAGAAACCATTAATCAAGAGTCAAAAGATAATCCTCTTAGTAACGTAACACCGCAAAATTTAGCCTATCTTATTTATACTTCAGGTTCAACCGGAACACCCAAAGGAGTTTTAATTAGTCATGGAGGGTTAGTTAACTTAACGGAAGATAAAATTAGGGTTTGTAAAGTTTCTGCTAATAGTTGTATTCTTCAGTTCTTTTCCTTTAGTTTTGATGCTTCTATTCCCGAAATTATCATGGCTTTGGCCTCTGGAGCAAAACTTTGTTTAGCTAAGTTAGAGACTTTAATACCAGGGCCTGCTCTCTTAAACTTATTACAAGAACAAAAGATAACCCATATTACTATTACTCCTTCGGCCTTAGCTAACTTAACCTTTACCGAGTTACCGGATCTAGAAATGGTTTTAGTGGGAGGAGAAGCACCATCCCCAGACTTGATCGAAAACTGGTCAAGGGATCGCCTCTTTATCAACGCTTATGGACCCACAGAAGTCACAGTAAACGCCAGTATGGTCCCCTGTGGTAATGGACATCCCACCCTTCCTACCATCCTTCCCAGTACCAATAAACAGCTTTATATTTTAGATTCCCATCTGCAACCCGTTCCTGTAGGAGTATTAGGAGAACTGCATATTGGGGGTGTTGGTTTAGCTAGGGGTTATCTCAAGCGTCCTGATAAAACAGCAGATGTCTTTGTTCCTAACCCCTTCAGTGCCATTCCCGGTAGTCGTCTTTATAAAACAGGGGATCTGGCCTGTTATTTGCCCGATGGTCGGATTAAATTATTAGGTCGTCTGGATAATCAACTAAAAATTAGGGGTTTTCGTTTAGAAACAGGGGAAATTGAAACTTTACTACAACAAAATACCAAAATTAAAGCCAATGTCGTTATTGGCAGGGAAGACACATCAGGAGATAAACGTTTAGTCGCTTACTATGTCAGTGAGAGTGATCCCATTCCAGTGGCCAGTGAACTGCGACAGTTTTTGAGGGAAAAACTGCCCGAATATGCCATCCCTAGCGCGTTTATTCCTTTAGATTCCTTCCCCCTCACACCTAACGGAAAAATCGATACTAAGTCCCTTCCTGCCCCCGATCAGGCTCGTTCTACAGGGGAGTGGATCGCGCCAAGAACAGCAACAGAAGAATCAGTGGCTAAGATTTTTGCTCAGGTGTTGGAAATAGAAAAAGTGAGTATTAACGACGACTTTTTTGAGTTAGGTGGTCATTCTTTGTTAGCAACTCGGTTAATAGCTCAATTATTAGAAATGTCTCCCGTTGAGATTACTATTATCGATCTTTTTGAAGCCCCCACTGTTGCCGGACTAGCTGAACGTATTGACGGAAAACAATTACGCGATCGCCTTCAAACAGTTGAGGAAGAGGTTACAGAAGAACGGGAGGAGATTGAAATTTAATAATCAATAATGGACAATTATCAATTGTCCATTATTGAACGTTTTTTATGCGTCGAGATTCAATTTTCTATAAACTTTTTCAAGAGAAATGGTGACTACAATAGTAATGTACAAATTTGATAAACTTAGTCAAACAGAGGTAGAAGAAATGTTAGGAATTACTCTTAAGGAAACACAAGTTTACCGAGAAATTAAGCAGGAAGGACGGGAAGAAGGACGGGAAGAAGGACGGGAGGAAGGACGGGAGGAAGGACGGGAAGAAGGGAAAAAATCGCTTCTTCTGAGACTACTAACAAGAAAGGTAGGAGAACTATCCTCAGAAGTACGTCAAAATATTGACAGTCTCTCCATTGAACAATTAGAAAACCTTGGTGAAGCACTACTTGATTTTAGTAGTATGGCAGATTTAGAAAATTGGCTAAAAACACATCAATAATAATTCTGTAAAGTAGGGGCTTAATATTATTAAGCCCAAAGTTATAATTAATAATTAGGCAAAATATTATTAAAAATTTATAATTAAAAATGGTAAAATAGAAAATTAAATTGTTAGTTTTCCTTATCTTTTGCTCTAAAAAAATATCCTTAATAATGATGAATACTCCTGTTTACCTGAAACCTAATGTTATCATTGAGCCGTTAATAAATCAGTGGTATGCTTGGTCATACTTGCTTTCTCCTGCTACTGCAGCCATGTATGTGGCAAAATCTCATCTAGAAATGATGGAATCATTCGTAGCTGCCCCTCAAGTCCATTATTCAGCATTGAAAAATCCTGCTATGATGGGGGGACCTTTTATTAACCACGATGTAAGTCGAGTAGGAGAAATTAAAGAGCTATTAGAAAGAACCAAAAAGCAACAAATACAGTTGATAAACTTAGCCCAAGCAATTGATAAATTAGAACAAATTTTGGCTGAAGAAGCAACAGGTTATTCTTTGGAACCTCTATATGAAAAAGTACCTGATCAATTAAAAGGCTATGTGGAATTAGTCTATGATTCTTCCAATAATCCCTCTATTCGTTTTATTGAAAGACTACTATATCACAGTCCTTATTATAACCATCAAAATCAAAGTCTTGCCCTCTCCTTAGAAAACCCCGATCGCCGTTCTTTTGTTCTCAGTACCCCTCGTTTACCTTCTGTGCAAAATTTGCACATCAATTTACCATTCAAAGCTAAAGAAATTGATGAATTATTAGCTATGCGTCACACGGCTCAACCTTATGCAAAAATTAAAAATATTTTACCTATTAAACCAGAGCAAAAAGTTATATTTTCGTCCCTTTTTACAGAAAAAATCCCGAAAATAACGCCAAAATATCAAGGTGATGGGGTAAGAATTCGTTATTTTGGTCACGCTTGTGTCTTAATTGAAACTGAAGATATTAGTATTCTTTGTGATCCCCTCATTAGCAATGAAAACCCCACAGGAATACCTCGTTATAGCTATGCAGACTTACCACCAAAGATTGATTATGCCCTGATTACCCATAATCATCAAGACCATGTGATGTTAGAAACCTTATTACAAATACGCCATAAAATAGGAACAGTGCTAGTTCCAAAAAATAATAAGGGACTATTAATTGATCCTTCCCTAAAACTCGCTTTAGAATATATCGGCTTTTCTAATGTCAAAGAAATAGATGAACTAGAAAACGTTGATATTCCTGGGGGACAAATAATCGGTTTACCCTTTTTAGGAGAACATGGAGACCTCAATATTGCAGCAAAAACCGCTTATTTAATACAAGTACAAGGACGTTCCATTTTATGTGCAGCAGATTCCAATAATATTGAACCAAGACTTTATGATCATTTACACAATTTATTCGGTAATTTAGACATTTTATTTATTGGTATGGAATGCGACGGCGCACCCTATACTTGGGCTTATAAACCGTTATTAACAAAACCAACCGCCAGAAAAATGGACCAAACACGGCGACTAGATGGCTCGAATGCTCAAAAAGCAATAAAACTGGTGGAACGGTTTTCCCCAAAACAAGTTTATGTTTATGCTATGGGGCAAGAACCCTGGTTGAAATATATTACCTCTCTCAACTACACAGAAAAATCTCGTCCTATTATTGAATCTAATCAATTGGTACAATACTGTCATAATCATAATATTATCAGTGAAAGATTATTCGGTCGTCAGGAAATATTTTTGCATTCAACAATCAGCACACAACATTCAGGAAACGATCCTGTTAACTCCTTAGAAAAAATGACAACAGAACAATTTCCAACCTCCCCCTTATTAATGGATACCGAACAAGAATCAACTCCAGAGAAATCAATCAATGAGTTTCTAACAGAATTAGATAATTTAGATATTAAACTACTGTTAGAAGGCGATCGCTTGCGTTGCAATGCCCCGAAGGGAGTGTTAACATCAGACATAAAAGAAGAACTAAAAACCCGTAAACCAGAGATTATTGCCTTTCTCACCCCAATAAAAACACAAGCTAACTTAGACGCTGAAGCGGTTCTTGACTCCACCATTGTCCCCCAAACCCCTGTAAAAATAGTTCCTGAACCTACTAACATCTTTTTAACAGGAGCAACGGGTTTCCTCGGAAACGCCTTACTCTACGACTTATTACAACAAACATCAGCGACTATTTACTGTTTAGTTAGAGACGAAAGCCCAGAAATAGCCCAAGAAAAACTTTATAATTCCTTAAAATTACATTACGGTTGGGATGATAGCTTTGCACCTCGTATTATTCCAGTGGTGGGAGACTTATCAAAACCCCTATTAGGACTTTCCCAACAACAGTTTCAGCAGATAGCAAAAGAAACCGATGTTATCTATCATAACGGGGCATGGGTTAATCATACTTCTCCCTATTCTCGTTTAAAATCTACCAATGTTTTAGGAACCCAAGAAGTATTAAGATTAGCTTGTGAAAAGACCACAAAACCCGTTCATTTTATTTCAACTATTTCGGTGTTTAACCCCAGTGATCTCTCTCAAAAACGAGTTATTAAAGAAAGCGATGAGTTAGATCCCCAAGAAGTTCCTTTAGGGGGTTACTCCCAAAGTAAATGGGTGGCCGAAAAATTGGTTACAATGGCAGGAGAAAGGGGTTTACCCGTCTCTATTTACAGAGTTGGCCCCATTTCTGGTCATAGTAACACAGGTCTTTTTAATCCCCATGATTTCCTCTATAAATTGATTATTGGTTATGTTCACTTAGGATCTGCCCCGGAAGGAGAAATGCTCCTAGATATTTTACCGGTGGACTATGTAGGTCATGTCATTGTTCATCTCTCGAAACAAGGAAAATCATTAGACAAAGCTTTTCATTTAATTCATTCTCAACCCGTTTCTTCCCATATCTTATTTGAAGAATTGGAGGAAATGGGTTACAAAGTTCAAAGAATTGCCTATGAGCAATGGTATAGCCAACTTCTGGAAGTCGCCAAAAACTCCCCCGATCATCCCTTGTATCCCTTAGTTCCTCTGTTTTCCCCTGCTCGCTCTGATGATGCTTCAGCGAAATCGTTCAATTTAAAATTTGACTGTTATAATACTTTACAGGGATTAATTAATAGTGGCATTGACTGTCCCCCAATTAATCGCCAGCTACTGAAAACTTACATATCCTATCTCTTTGAAAATGGTCTTTTAAAACCATTAAACAATGATTAGAAGGATTTTCAACTAGATATAGCAGTGAAGTTTCAGTTGTGAGAAAACCAAAACCAGGATCAAACACAGTGTTAACTGGGTTTATCTGTAGGCACATAATACTATTATGTCCTAATCCATTCTTGCTTCTCACATATAATTACTGACTGCTATAGATATAACAATGAGGTTTCAGTTGTGAGAAAACCAAAACCAGGATAAAACACAGTGTTAAATGGGTTTATTTGTAGGCACATAATACTATTATTTCCTATAGAAAACATAAGAACTCATTATTTTCTTTCTTTTTTTTCACTTTCCCTAATTCCCCAACCATGCTTACTGAAGACCGTTATACTGAATACGATACTTGGGCTTGGCTCTATAACCAAACAATGGGGCCTGAATACGGCAAAAATCAAGAAAAACCTCTAGAAATAATGTTATTGTCTCGTCTGGAAAAAGAGGCAAAACTCCTGGATCTTTGTTGTGGAACAGGTCATTTAACCCAGCAATTACTAGAAAAAGGCTATCAGGTCACAGGATTTGATGGTTCCGAAAAAATGTTAAATTATGCCAAGGGAAATGCTCCAAAAGGTAAATTTATGCTAGGAGATGCCCGAGAATTTCTCCTAGAAAATGAGTTTGATGGGGTAGTTTCCAGCAGTGCTTCTCTCAACCATATTTTGAGTCTAGAAGATTTAAAAAAGGTGTTTGAAAATGTTTATAGAGCATTGAACAATAATGGGTTATTCTTATTTGATATAAATCATCCAGAACAAATGGAAAAATGGTGGAAAGGGAAAATAGTTGAAGGAGAAATTGAGAGTAGATATGCTTGGATGCTAGTTCCCAGTTATGATCTAAAACAAAAGACAGGGGACTTTACTATTACTCTCTTTAAAGAGCCAGATAGTCTATACTTTTCTGTCGCATCTCTGATTAAACGACCTTTCAAAAAACTTTTATACAAAATTTTAAGCTCAAACAGATTTATAGGATTGCGAGTTAAATTATTAGCGAACTTTTCAGACTGGGAAAAAGATTGGCAGCGATCGCAAATGGTTTATAAGGTACGAGGACACCAGTTAGAGGAGATTAAAAATACTTTAATGTCAGTGGGTTTTGTCGATATTGAAATCAAAACTATTGACGGAAACGACAATGTAGACGGTAACCACTCCGCTTATTTCCTCTGTCGTAAACCGATGAAAGAATAAGTAAAAAGTAATTGAATCATGCAAGTAACTTCTAAAAATAAATCAGAAATTCAAGAACAAGCTCTCAACAATTTGGTTAAATCTCATAACCAAAAAACTGCTACATCAAAACATAAGGCGCAGCAAAATAGAGCCATTTTAGCCGATCGCAGTGCCTTGGGAGTTAAGTTTTCTCCCGAAATAAAAGAAATCTGTTATCCGATTATTATAGAACGTTCTCAAGGCTCAAAAATTTGGGATATTGATGGGAATGAATATATTGATATTTTAATGGGATTAGGGGTTAATTTATTAGGACATAACCCTCCTTTTATTAAAGAAGCGATCGCCCAACAACTGGAAAAAGGCATACAAGTTGGCTCTCAAACCATTTTAGCCGCCGAAGTTGCCCAGTTAGTCAAAGACTTGACTGGGATGGAGAGAGTAACCCTCAGTAACACGGGTACAGAAGCGATCATGGCAGCTATTCGTATCGCTAGAGCCGCAACTAAGCGCAAAAAAATTGCTCTATTTACCAACTCCTATCACGGCCACAGCGATCAAACTTTAGTCAGAGCTACCCTAGCAGAATATGCTAAAAAAGCCATAAATAGGAAAATATCTGAAAAAATAGGCGATAAAAGCTGGTTAAGCCAGTTGATGCGTCCCCTACAAAACCAACTGCAAAATAACCTTAACCCCAAAGCAGTGCCGGCCGCTCTTGGCATTCCCCCCAGTCAAGCCAAAGATGTTTTGGTGTTAGAATATGGCAACGATAAATCCCTAGATATTATCAAGGCTAACCGCAAACAACTAGCAGCAGTTCTGGTGGAACCCGTCCAAAGTCGTTGTCCCCAGGTGCAACCAGAAGCATTTATTAAAGAACTGCGACAAGTTACCCAAGAAGGAGGTATTGCCCTGATTTTTGATGAAATGGTCACAGGTTTCCGTATTCATCAAGGCGGCGCACAAGCATGGTTTGGCATAGATGCTGATATTGTTACCTATAGCAAGATCGCAGGGGGAGGTTTACCCCTATCCATTATTGCTGGAAAATCAACCTATTTAAACCGTATTGATGGAGGTATATGGAACTTTGGGGATGACTCATCACCCTCTGTTGAAACCACCTTTTTTGCAGGGACTTATTGTAAACATCCTCTTTCCCTAGCAGCGGCCAAAGCAACCTTAACCCATCTCAAAACAGAAGGAGCAACCCTTCAAGAAACACTTAACCAAAAGACTGCGAAAATGGTTGATTGTCTTAACTCCGATTTGGCATCTCAGGGATTAATGCTTAAATTTACTTGTTTTGGCTCGTTTTTTGCCTTAGACCTTTCGCAAAGTGTCATTTCACCCCTAGCACTCACTTTATTATCCTATTATTTACTTAGCCGAGGGATTCATTTACGACAAGGCGATCGCGGTGGCTTTTTATCCACATCTCATACTGATAACGATATTAATCTAATTATCCAAGCATTTAAAGATAGTATTAATGATTTACAAGCTGGAGGATTTTTAGAATAGTTTAATTATTTGTCGATGAAAAACTCTTAACGATTAGTATTAAGGAGATTGATTAAGATGGCAGTTATCGGAAAATATTGCAAAGCATATCCCTTAAAAAGTTTACGTCAGTACGAGCAATGGACTGAAGAACTAGAAAATGTCAGGGAAGAAACTCAAGAAATTGATGGAAAGCAGGTTCAAATCAAGCGAGATTTGAGTGAAGATGATTTTCTTTATTTACAAGAAAACTATATTGTTACTGATGGTATCTTTAAAGACGAAAATGTTATTTTTGCTCAAGTCACGGATGAGTGGAAAACATTTTGTCATGAGCGACTCCAATTTGAAAATCCCTTATCTGTTGAATCTGATTAACTAAAAAATCTTAATTGATTGCCCAATAAAAATAAATCTAGTATAATAGTTATGTTATGGTTAACGCCTAAAAATAATCTAGGAATATATACGGTCTAATCTATCAGAAAGAACAATGAAACAAGATGAGCGAGAAGATACAACAAACTATCGGGTTGTTGTTAATCATGAGGAACAGTATTCTATCTGGCCAGACTATCGAGATATTCCGGCCGGTTGGAGAGATACAGGAAAAAGTGGACAAAAAGAAGACTGTCTTGAGTATATAAAAGAAGTCTGGACAGATATGCGTCCCTTAAGTTTGCGAAAAAAGATGGAATAATATTTACCATAGAGACGTTGATGAAAATGAGAGTCTAGTTTTTGTCTTAAAAAATTGTTTATTCTAAATTGGTTTGTGGGGTGAAAACTAATATGTCTATTATTAGTACATTAATTCTTTTGAAACATAAAAGCTAATCGGTACACAAATCTATGACTCAAACTTATCCTAACCATTCACTGGACTTATTGTTTCCAGGGGACTTACCCATAGAGCAAGAACTTAATAATTCTGATCAAGAAAAATTGAGCCAAATAGTCACTAAATTTTTACAAGTATTCAAGCAACCATCATCTGAAAAAGAACTAATAATCCTGGAAGAGATATTAGTCTGTCTTCGCTCCATAGAAGTTGTTTACTGTGAAATTCCTTCAACACAATCCTATCTTGAGAACTGGGAAATTTTTGATTACGATCAGTATTTTAATGTCATGCGGATCAAAAGTTCTAAACAAGCATTCTCTTTGTTGAAAGGCATTGTTACTGCTTATCATTCAATTGTTTTAGTTGAATGTGAAAATAAACAACTAAACTCAACTCAGATAGAACTGCAAAAAAAAGGGTTTATCAGCTATGCAAAATTACTGATGAGGGTATGTGATTTACCTATTACTTCTCCAGATATGTCTCCAATATAGCGTTTCTCGCGCCTCCAAACTCCGAACTCCAAACACTAGAAAACTCTGTACCTCACAAGTATGAGAAGTGCTATATCTCTTTAATTACATTGCAAAAAATTTAGTATTGACCATAATAGCAAATGAAACAGCCTAAATCTCTAGAAACCTGGAAAGGATTCCACTGGTGCTTTTTTATTAATATCCAGGGTCTAATTATTTGTCTAAAACGCTTTGAAAAATATGTAATAGTTGAAGACATTACTAAAGCTAAAATTGAACTAGAAACAGCCACCGAATTAATTTTAGCTTCGGGAGCAGCTATGGAATTAGCAGGTACTTTTAACCGACAAGAGTACGAAGATAACGTGCGTCAAACCATGAAACCACCTAATGTTGAATCACAAAACTTTAGTGGTTTGATGTCTTGGGAACACGGAGCTTTAATACAGCTTTGGAAAAAACTTCGCCCTATTTTTAACAATTTACCATCTTCATTAAAACCAGAGTATGAAAATTTTATTAATGCTTATTGGGGTCTCGTAAATGCCCATAAACAAATCTGTAAAAAGTTTGGTGGTGAAGAATCAGGGAGCTTACGTTTTGGAAATACCAAAGCAGTTGATACCCTAGAAAAGTTTGCTCATGCAAGAGGAAAACTTATAGGCTCAACAGTTGCCGAAGATATGGAGCCAAAAGCAAAAAGTAGGGTTTAAATTTTTTCTGAATCTTCAAAATTACCGAATAATTATTAAAAAAATATTTTCAGTCTATTGCTTTACTTGACAGAAATTGGTAAAAAGTGTTATATTGTTGTCAGTGTTATAGTTCAGTCACAAATCAATGGTGCAGTTAATTTGTGCTAGTTGAATCCTAAATTTAACCAACAATATATATGAGTTCTTAACTCGTTGGATGAATTAATAATTACAGGATATAAAATATTGGAAAACCCGGTCGAATTTCCCACAGGAATTCGATTATTGTTGTTGTGCTTCAAGTCGATGTCTATGGTTAGCAAGCATTACATTTTGACATGAAATGTCATACTTGCATAATTAAAGAAGATTTGTTAAGGAAATCTTGCATAAATGCTCATTTTATGTTTATAAATCCCCGTAGCAAAGTTATCATGGAAAAGTATTCAACTCTTGAGAAGATTAAACCCTTATTAGCGACCAATTTGCCAAATAAACATACTAATATGCTAGAAAAGACCAGATTAGTCCTCATTGACGGTAATGTAGACCATCCTCAGCAACTCAAAGAAGGGGTTGCGCGAGGAACAAGCACCATTATTTTAGACCAAAATCAAGACGGTGTCGAACAAATCAGCAAAATTTTAGCTACTCACACCAATATTGATAGTGTTCACCTCGTTTCTCACGGTTGGTCCGGTGGACTGCAACTGGGAAACAGTGAACTAAGTCTTGATACTTTCGAGCAGTATCTAAGTCAAGTGGGAACTTGGGCTAAAAAGTTGACCGGGGCATCACTATTACTCTATGGTTGTCAGGTAGCTTTAGGAGAACAAGGCCGTCGCTTTCTGGAACGCTTACGCCAGGTTACAGGGGCTAACATTGCTGCTTCAAGCGATCGTGTTGGTAATGCCCTCAAAGGTGGAAATTGGCATCTAGATGTTAGTGTCGGGCAGATTGCAGAGGAATTAGCCTTTTTACCCCCAACTCAACAGGCTTATACTGGTGTCTTTGATCCCATAATCAGTATGATAGCCGATGAATTGGTGTTGGTTGAAGACGAACTCACTCAAACAACCCTTACTTTTACCTTGAGTGAACCCCCCCCAGATGGTGGTATTGAGGTTAGTATTGAGAACAATCAACCATTTGGTTTAGCTGACTTTCAATTAGCCCCTTTCCCTATTTCTCCAATTCCTCCCACCACTACTGGTATCGATCGTGGCCGCCTTGGTGGACCCGCTGGGAACCAGATCCTTCAATTCACCGTTATTGATCAAACTGCTACCATCACCATTGCTATTTTTGATGATCCAGATCGTACACCGGAAGGTAATATAACTGATCCCGACGGACCATTGCGCAATGATGATCAAGGGGTAGAAGACTCTATCTTTACCCTGCTTCCTGGGGCAGGATACGAAGTTGATGGCAGTGCTAATGTGGTCGCTCTAACCCTAGCAGATACCCGCTCTCAACTTGGACCCTCCGGGCCAATTGTTTCCCTCACAACCACCCCTGAGATTCTCTTTGAGTCAGAGGAAACTGTTTTAACCTTTAACTTTACCCTTAGCGAACCCCCACCAGAAGGAGGAGTTAGTGTTACCGTTACTGGGGATGTAGCTGAAAGTTTGACTCAGTTGGATTTGCTTGAGCTTGATACAGTGGGAGGTGATTTCCCCGTTGGTGATTTTGATTTTTCAGGTTTCGATTTTAATATTACTAGTGCAGCTTGGCGAAAGTAATCCACCAGATTTTTTACAGAAACTTTCGTGACTAGCCACGACAATGTGTTTCAATGAAACTAACGGAAGAATCTCGAAGTTGATGTCCATGATAAAAGCATTGCCAATTAACCTCTCCAACCTACAGAAAACAGTACTCCAACAAATAGTGAGAGGGACAACAAACCCCTATCGCCTTGTTAGACGAGCCAAGCTAATCTTAGCCGCAGCATCAGGAGAGAGCAATAGTTCGATTAGTCGAAGATTAGAATTAGACCGAGTACAAGTGCGTCAGTGGCGATCGCGATGGTTTGAGGAGAGAGAAAAACTGAGTGCCGCCGAAGAACAACAGGTAACGGAGAAAGCATTAATGGTCTTGATCAAAGGAATTTTAAGCGATCGCCCAAGACCTGGAACAACAAAATCCTTTACGGTCGAACAAGTAGTCCAGATTGTAGCGATCTCTTGTGAAGAATGTGAAAAATCAGACAGACCAGTGAGCCATTGGACACCTTCAGAGTTGGCGGATGAAGCCATAAAAAGAGGAATTGTCGAAAAGATTTCCCCCCGTAGTGTGGGGCGTTTTTTAAAAAGAAGCGACATTACAACCACATCTCGTTCGTTACTGGTTAAATGCCAAAATTGATGATCCCTTAAAATTTAAAAAGCAAGTCAAATATATCTGTGAACTTCATCAAGAAGCTAAAACTTTGTTAGAACAAGGAATTCATTTAATTAGTACAGATGAAATGACAGGGATTCAAGCTCTTGAGAGATTATTTCCGAACAAAAGAATCAAGCCTAAATAAGTAGAAAAAATCGAATTTGAATATGAAAGACACGGAACTTTAAGCTTGATTGCGAACTGGGATGTGGCAAGAGGAAAAATTGTTAGTTCCTCTATTGGACCGACAAGAACAGAACAAGATTTTTCTGAACATATCCAGAGAACGATTAAGATTGATGAAAAAGCAGAATGGATTTTTATTGTAGATCAACTCAACACTCATAAATCGGAAAGCTTAGTCAAATTAGTAGCAGAAAGCTGTGGAATTACTATTGATTTGGGGAGAAAAGGAAAGGAGGGGATTTTGCAATCTATGGACAGCAGAGCAGATTTTTTATCAGATGAATCTCATCGAATTCGCTTTGTTTATATTCCCAAACATACATCGTGGCTTAATCAAATTGAGTGTTGGTTTTCGATCTTAGTCAGGCGTTTACTCAAAAGAATTACTGTCCGTTCAACTGAAGAACTATCCCAAAAAATTCTCAATTTTATTGATTACTTTAATCAACATTTTGCTAAGCCGTTCGTTTGGAAATTTAAGGGCTTTAAAGATCATAAGTGACTGGTGGATTATTTTTGATAAGCTGCACTAGCCTTACCATCGGTACTGGGTAATTTAGTTGCAGGTGTAGTGATTGGGGTTTCAGGATTACATCTGGTGGTATTAGATGGAGGGGAAATTAATCCCTCTTTAAGCCATTTGATTGAGATCCTCTCCAACAGCACCCCAGAACAAGTTAAAGCCGTTTTTGAGGAACCCGTTCCCCTGATCATCGATGAATATTCCGAATTTGGGGTTGGGGTTTTATTATTCTTGATCGGTTTAGAATCTGACTTAAAAGAATTGCTCAAAGTGGGCTTTCAATCAGCCAGTGTGGCCATTGTAGGAGTAACCCTACCATTTGTTTTAGGATTTTTGGGACTAACTTATCTGTTTCACGTTCCCACCTTACCAGCATTATTTGCAGGGGCAGCCTTAACTGCCACCAGTATTGGTATTACAGCCAAAGTGATGCAGGATCTTGGGGTTCTCAAATCCAAGGAAGGTCAAATCATTTTAGGGGCAGCTATCCTCGATGATATTTTAGGCATTGTCATCCTGGCAGTGGTCATCAGTATTGTGGAAACAGGAGAAGTGGACGTGGTTAAAGCCCTGACACTAATCCTCATTGCGGCTGCGTTTATGATAGCTGCCATTGTCCTGAATCAGTTTTTCGGACCTTGGTTTGTTACTCAGTTAGAGAAATTAAAATCCCCCAACAGAGGGATGGGTTACTTTATTCTGTTTATTTTCCTCAGTTTTCTAGCAGGAGTTGTGGGTTTAGAACCGATTCTGGGAGCCTTTGCAGCAGGATTAATCTTAGGAGGAACCACAGCACGAGAACGCTTAGTTGAGGCTATTGAAGTCCTTTCTGTGGTATTCTCAACAGTGTTTTTTGTCTCCATTGGGGCCAAAACCGATCTCAGTGTTCTTAACCCTTCGGTTCCGGCTAATAGAGAAGGTTTGATCATAGCTGGTTTTTTGATTATTGTTGCCATTGTCGGTAAAGTATCTGCCGGGTTCTTTGCCTTTACCGATGAAAAAATTAACCGTCTTGGTATCGGGACTGGAATGATTCCCCGTGGAGAAGTTGGGTTAGTCTTTGCCGGGTTAGGTTCAGCAACAGGGGCGTTACCTCCCTCTATTGATGTAGCTATTGTTTTGATGGTTATTGCCACCACCTTTTTATCCCCTCCTTTATTAAGATTGGTGTTTGATACCTCTGAGTCCCCAAGCGAGTTAGTTCAATCGGACTAAATATGTAGGGTGGGCAATGGAGATAGAGGAGGAATTAAATCTATATTTTTTAAACCCATTGCCCACCAGCATTATCATCAAAATATTTTAGCTAAACTCCCTAATCTGATAATTTTCATGACGACTAAACTATCCTCTTATGAATTCGAGGTTGTCACAGTCAACCCCCAAGGCAAAATTATTCAACGAGAAAATAAAAAAACCTTATATTTTCTAGAAACATTAGAAGATGACTGTCATTTAGAGATGGTAGCCATTCCGCCGGGAACCTTTTATATGGGTTCTCTCAAGACGGAAGAAGGGTGTCTCCCCTCTCAAACCCCTCAACACCGAGTCACACTCAAACCCTTCTGGATGAGTAAATATCTCATTACCCAACAACAATGGAAAATAGTTGCTCAACTCCCCACCATTAAACAATCTCTTCTTGGGGACCCCGCTAATTTTTCTCACCCGAATCATCCCGTTGAAAAAGTATCTTGGTATGATGCTGTAGAATTTTGCGCTAGATTATCCCAACATAGTCAACGTTCTTATTATCTTCCGAGTGAAGCGCAATGGGAATACGCCTGTCGTGCTAATACCAACACCCCTTTTCATTTTGGGGAAACCATTACCACCGATCTAGCCAACTATTCAGGGATAAATTGGGAATATCAAGGAAAAATTTGCAGCCAAGGTGCTTATGGTCAAGGTTTATTGGGAGAAGATCGACGGGAAACTACTCCTGTGGGCTATTTTGCTGTGGCTAATGGTTTTGGACTCTATGATATGTACGGCAATGTACGAGAATGGTGTGATGATCTTTGGCATAGAAATTATCTGGGTTGTCCTGACGATGGCCAAACTTGGATCACCCATACCGATGAAGAAAGAAGAGTGCTTCGTGGAGGATCTTGGAATTGTTCTCCCCATAAATGTCGTTCCGCTTATCGGGGGAGACTTGATCCCTTAACTTCCCTTTATGATATTGGTTTTCGTATTGTTCACTATTAATAGGATAAAGGTAATTATTAATTATTAATTATTAATTGTTCATTATTAATTGCTGAAGCTCTGCATATTTTATATCTCCTGAGCAATCTCCCTTAATTGTTCGATAATCTTTTTATTCTTGTGACTTCTTGACCCATATGATCTAGCAGAAAATACAGTTATTATTTCTAAAACATCCTGCGCTAAATCCTCCTCATAACTTGAATCTTCTGTCCTATTAATAATAACAACTTCTGTGCCAAAATGCTCACACAAGCTAAATATTAATTCACCGCCAAATCTTAATAATCTATCTTTTTGAGTTAAGACTAAACGCTCTACTTTATTATCTACAATTAAACGAATTAGTTTTTGCAATCCCCGCTTATTATAATTCATCCCACTTCCTAAATCTTTGATAATTTCATATTGCCATCCTTGTTGAGCGCAGAATAATTCTAAGACTTCAATTTGACGCTCTAGGTCTTTTTTCTGGTCATGGGAACTGGTTCGAGCGTAACCAATGGTATAAGAAAGTTCTTTCTTTATCCCAAGAAGTTCTGACAGTTCATACCGCCGATGGCCATTGGCAGTTCTTTGAGGAATTAACTTTCCTTCGGCTTCCCATCGTCTGAGGGTACTTGTACTAACCCCTTTGAGTTTAGCTGCTTCAGAAATTGATAATAACTTGCTCATAATGCTATGATAGCTTATATTATGAGTAAGATTAAAGAGGTTTAGTTAAGTTTTGTGTAGCAGAACCCAAACCCCGTCGTTAACGACGGGGTCTGACAGCAGAATCCCTATCGTGATATGATTGGTGAGCAAGAAAAACCATGCTTTTCCCATTATTACCCTTATGCCTCAAGCCGTTGGTGTTATTCAAACCGTAGGATTTCCCGCAGTTTTAGCCGCCGCAGATGCAATGGTTAAAGGGGGAACGGTGACAATTGTGTATTTTGATAAAGCTGAACGTGGAGAATTTTTAGTGGCAATTCGTGGCCCCGTTTCTGAGGTGAAAAATTCTATGGAAGCAGGAAAAGAAGCGGCTGAAAAATCCTACAACGGTAAAGTAGCTAGTCATTACATTGTCCCTAACCCACCAGAAAATCTGCTCTCAGTTCTGCCCTTAGATTTTACAGAAGCAGTGGAACAATTTCGCGTTTCATAAAGGGACTGTCCCCTTTAACCATAAAATTATTCCTATTGTTAAGCATCCCATCAATGATTATTTAGGAGACTTAAATTATGACTCAAAAAGCAGTTGGATCGATCGAATCAAAAGGTTTTCCCGGAATTTTAGCCGCTGCCGATGCTATGGTTAAAGCCGGAAGAATTACCATCGTCGGCTATATTCGCGCAGGGAGCGCGCGTTTTACTCTCAACATTCGGGGAGACGTTCAAGAGGTTAAAGTCGCTATAGCAGCGGGAATTGATGCCATTGAAAGGACTGAAGGAGCTACCCTGGAAACTTGGGTAATCATCCCCCGTCCCCATGAGAATGTGGTTGGAGTTTTGCCGATCGATTATAGCGATCAGGTTGAACAATTCCGTCAAGCGGCTGAAGGGATTGCCCTTCCGGCTGTTAGTTCTTAAGTCTTTTTAATGGGGGCTATTTTGCCCCCTTCGGTTAACAATATAATCTGTCTTCAAAGAAGTCTTCGCAACATACCTGAGTTATGCCTTTTAGCCCTAATTCCTCTAAATGACTCATCCATGCTTCTGGCGTATCCTCAACGGGTAAAAGACCTAAAACCCTGGCTACATCAGCAACCCAAGGAACTGTTGAGATGCAATAACCTTGCCAGTGAACTTCTAGGGATAACCAATCTGGAACTTGATGGGCATCAAACTGGGTAGATGCTCGATAATCTGCTTGAAAACAGTAAATTTTACCTGTTTTGCTCATAGTTTAAGGAAAATAAAACAAACTGTCAATTGACGAGAGACTGAAATTATTAACGCCTCGTTTACTGATTATGGGATAACACATTTATCACTCAAAAATCAGCGATCGTGTCATCAAAAAAACACAAAGTCAGGGAAAACTGAGAAAACTAGGTTAAACCATCAATAATATATATCAATCTTGTATATATTCTGTTCCTTGGATTAACGCTATTTCTGCCCGCATGAATTCTCTTCCTAAATAAGCGGCATGATCTAACATTGTGATAGCACAATTAGGATTTTCTTCTATCACTTTGACACACAATTCTTTAGCACTACGTCCTGTAAAAAGGGTTTCTTCTGTACGATTTTTTTGACCTCTTGCTGCAATAACTTCCCCTGTTTCTGGATCAACTGCTAATCCTTTTTCATTAATAATATTGGTAAAGTATTTAGTACAGATGAGACTATTTTCTCTGTCGATATAAATAATAAAGTACCCCCCTGGATCAAGAGCTATGGGACGTTTTGAGAGTTTATTATCTAGTTTTTTAATGTTCTTTGCTAAGTCATTCATAAATTTGTCTGCAATCAATTCTTAATCAATAACGGGTAATGGACAATTAATTATCTAAAGTTTTGGGAACCTTTAATCCTAACAAAACAACTCTAGCGACCATAAATAAGGATAAAGCTAACCATAATAGGTTGCTATTATTGTAATGCCAAGCAATAGTAGCAACAGGTACAAAACCAACGAAAGTTGCTCCTAGTGCTGTATTTCTTAGCATAACACCTTCTGCTAACCCGATAAAGTAACCATCTAAAATAAAGGCAATTGAACCAAAACTAAGAACAGGTAACAACCAGATAACATGAGCATTTAAGGAAGGAAAAATCTCTTGGTGATTTGTCAATAGTCCGAATAAAGTTTGTGGAAATAAAATTATGATAGAAACTGCTCCTAAGGCAAATATGAAACCGAGAATTCCTGAGAATTTAAGCAAGGGGATTAATTGTTTTTTCGTTCCTTGTCCTTTAAAATTACCTGCTAAAGATTCTGTTGCAAAAGCTACTCCATCGATAAAATAAACCACTAGAGAAAATATCTGCAATAAAACAGAATTCTCCGCTAAAGTTAGTGTTCCCATAGCAGAACTAATATTAGTAAAGAAGGAAAAAGCAGAGAGGAAAATTAAAGTACGGATAAACAAATCACGGTTGAGCATTAAGTTATCTTTCCATTGCTCTAATGAAATTCTTTTGGTAATCTGTTTAACATCTTGCCAATTAATATCTTTTACGACTAATAATAATCCAATTAAACACATAAGAATCTGACTTAAAGAAGTTGCTAAACCTGCACCTCCACTTTCTAAACCCCAACGAATAATTAATAAATAATCTAAGATAACATTAGCACCGTTACCAATAAGAGAAAGCCATAAAACTTTACCACTTTGTTCCTTTCCCAAAAACCAACCAATTAAGACAAAATTAAGTAAAACAGCCGGCGCGCCTATAATACGAGTATCATAATAAGCTTGTGCGGAAACTTTTACCAAAGGTGCTGCACTAACTAAACTAAACCCAATCCATCTTAAGGGATACTGTAATATTAAAATAATTAACCCTAAACTTAAGGCTAACAAGCCATTTTTAAGTAAGACTAATAACACTTCTTGGGAGTCCTTTCTTCCCATTCCTTGGGCAGTAATTCCTGTTGTGGAAGTACGAAGAAATCCCAAGGCACGATAAAGATAATTAAAAATAATAGTAGCTAAGGTGACTCCAGCTAAATGATGAATATCTTTTAAATGCCCCAAAAATGTAATACTAAGTAACCCAGCAATGGGAACCATTAAATTAGATAAAATATTAATAGACGCTAACCGCAGAAAACGCCAGGAAAAAGAAGGTAAATTGAAAAATTCTAAAAAACGATTTTTATAGGTTTCTAGATGAACTCTTTTAAAAGAAGATTCCATTATATTTAATCTAAGTAAAACTAATTTAAGCTTTTATTTATCATTATTATATTAACATTAAGTAGGGGTCAACAACCGTTGACCCCTAAATCAAAAGTATTAACTAAGTGACACTCCTCCCGACGCTGATCCAGTGGGTACAGCGGGGAACCTCTCTACCTCACGACAGGACGTTACTGTTTCATCGGTCTTTTCTAGATACACAAATGTTGCCATTCACATATCCCCGTCCAGATACCTCCACAGTCAGCACAACCGACTATCCATCGGCTGCAATGTATCGAGTTTTTATCCAGAAATATTTTTCTACCCGTTTCTAGCTTCTGAGCATTGTTGATTGTCTGGGGCAATCTAGGGACGCATATCTCCACTAGCTAGAGCGATGGGGTTCGCCCTTTAAATTTTGAGCCTGTTTCGGTGGTGTCGGTTAGACTGCCTTTATTGTATTGTTGACTTACTTTCTTGTCAATGATTGGGGCATCGAACCCCAATCATTGACCCGCCTATCATCCCGACACTGACCTACGGTACAGTGCGGGGCTTCTCGGCGGTAAGCTAAGATACTCCTTGTAATTGCTCTGTTTTCACTGTCAACTCTAACAAGCGATCGCCTCGATACAATTTGACCCGTAAACTGGCATTAATCCCAGATTTTTCGACAATTTTTTGTAAATCGGTGCCATCCTGCACTGGTTGTCCATTAACAGCCACGATCACATCTCCACGGCGTAATCTAGCCCTTTCTGCTGGACTATTGGGAACCACTTGCACCACTAAGATCCCATCCACCTCGGGAACGATAATGGGAGAATTAGGGTTATCGTTGTTTTCCCTGGCTATTTCAGAGGTTAAATTAATCATTTGCACCCCAATATAAGGATGAGGTACTTTTTGTCCAGAAGCCAGAGTTTTTTCTAGGGTTTTGGCCTTATTGATGGGAATAGCAAAACCAATACCCATCGCATCGGCACGAATAGCGGTATTAATACCGATCACCTCTCCCTGACTATTCAACAAAGGCCCCCCAGAGTTACCTGGGTTAATAGCTGCATCGGTTTGGATAAAGTCGAGACGCTTATCAGGGATACCGGCTTTTGCGGCTGAACGACCAATGGTACTAATAATACCCAAAGTTACGGTATTATCTAAACCCACAGGGTTCCCCACAGCGATGGCCCAATCACCCACTTTGAGACTGTTAGAGTCCCCCAAAGGTGCTACAGGTAAAGTATTTCCTTGGGGTTTAATTCTCACCACCGCTAAATCTGTTATTTCATCGGTTCCTCTGACTTCTCCGTTAAAAGTTCGGCCATCTTTGAGGGTAACGGTTACCTTATCGGCACCATTAACCACATGAGCATTGGTCAAAATAATACCATCACCATCAATAATAAAACCGGAACCCTGGCCATTAATCCTTTGTTCTCGGGGTGGCCGCAACTGTTGACCAAAGAAGTCGCGGAAAAACGGATCATCAAAAAAAGGGTCTACCTGTCGAGTAACCACTGTTTCTGTGTCGATACGAACCACCGCAGGACCCGTTCGAGTAACTGCGGCCGCCACAAAACTATCAGCCGTGATCTGTGCTGGTGTTTGGGCTAAGTACCCTATGGGACTTGCTTGGGACGAGAGAACGTCAAACCCCCCAAAACCAAGAATCATACTGAAAACAATTGTTATAGTGCCACTGGCGACTAAACTTAGCCATTTTCTCAAGTTCATAACCCTTTAAAGCTTGGAATTGTTAATTATTATGAGACAACTGTTCATGAACAATTTTAGCAATTTTCTGTGCCGCCCCTGGTTTTCCTCTAACTTCTAATAAGCGATAATGAATTTTATTTAACTCTGAGGGATTATCTAACCAATCTAACACCAAGTCTGCTACCTTCTCCCCTTGTAATTCTCCCCTTAATTCTGGAACAATTTCTTCTTTGGCCCAGATATTAGGCCAAGCAAATAAACGGCCCGTTTTTACCACTCTGGCATTAATTAATTTAGCTAACTGACTACCCACAAAGGGTAAATTTGCTAAAATCCCAGGTATCCCGTCCCAAGTTCGCATAGCATCCAGTTGTTGTGTTGGCAACAGCACAATCATAGGAATACCTAAAGCACCTAACTCAGCCGTATTTGCTCCTACCGTAGTCAAGGTTAAACAACATTGCTGCAGGATTTCATGTGCCGGAAATTGACTAATTAGTTCGACGTTTAACCCTGTTTTTGTTTGTAAATAATATTTTCCATTTTCTTTTTTTAGTTCCCCACTAACACCCCCCATTTTCATCACAAAAGGATTATATTTAGGGTCAGCAAACCGAACTAATGTCTCTATATTTATAGTGGGTGCGATGGGTAGGATAAAACGAGTTTGGGGTTTCCGTTGATAAATATGTTCAGCAATGGACAAGCAGAGGGGAACCCCTTGGGTTAATTTTCCGGTCTTGGAGCCAGGTAAAATTCCTATGACTGGATTAGTAGCCATTTCCATGAAATTCAAGGATATTGGGGAAAAATCCGCCATTAAATCCCCAACAACCGCCAATTTATGCCGATAAGCTCCGGGGATAGATTCGATGACCCTTTGATTCATCACAGCAAAATAGTCTAACCAACGATACCATCTCGCTTCCCATTCAGCATAAATCACTGTACGGTATCCCAAACGTTTGCCAATCATCAGAGCATAAAACTGATCCCCCCCTAAAAATAAAACCACCCCTTGCTCTCGCCAATTCCAGTCATCTCGAGTTTTTCCCCCCACAAGAAAAGAAAAAAACTGCTCACTGGACTGGACTCGATCTACTTCAGGATAACGACTGGCGATAGTAGCTTCTTGACCTGTACTATGGGGGCAAGGGGATAACATGACTGAAATTCTCGTTTGCTGGGGATCAGTTCCCAATTCTGTCCTTAACGCCTTAACCACAGGTCGAACCCAGGTAGTAATTTCTCCTGGTCCGTTGGAAAGAATGAGAATGTCAACGGGTTTCATCGGTTAACCTAGCTTGGGTTTGTCGGATTCTCTTGCCAACGAGAGCGAATGGATAGTTTAGGATCGCTTGGACTTTGGGAACGAGAACGACGGCGTACAAATTTGCGATTTGACTCAGAGCGTCGATTATAACTGGAACGTCCACTATTATCTTCGGACTCTTCGTATACTTCCAAATAAAGGGTTTGTTCCACCTGTTTAGCTGCGATCGCCAAAACATTTTGTATGGACTGAATATTTCGTCCTCCCCGTCCATAAATCCGCCCTTTGTCCCCTTCATCCACTGCCAATCTAATCCAAACTCGTTTTGTACTGGGAATTTCCTCGCAGTCGATCTTCAGGGAATCTGGAGAATCTAAGAGAGGTTCAATTAAAAATGAGAGGAGTTTTAAGTAATTAGGGGAGACAGAATAAGATAAATTAGAAGTGTCAATCGATTTAACCATTAACTTGTTCAAATACTTTTGCTTTTTCGAGAATACTCCGCACAGTATCACTGGGTTGCGCCCCTTGTTTGAGGCGAGTTACTATAGCCGGAACGTTTAATCGGGTTTCATCGGTTCTAGGGTTATAAAATCCTAGTTCTTCAAGGGGACGACCATCACGACGACTGGCACTATTAATGGCCACAATTCTATAACTGACTTCTCGTTTTTTGCCGTATTTTTTTAATCGTAACTTAACCATTTTGATTCTTTTGACTCCTAGTTAAAGCTTAGTTGTTTTTTGTTTGACTCGAACTTCTTATTATATCATGGGATTTTATCGCGGAACACCCTGAATAACAGGACGGATACCAGTACCATCAAACGGACCTGGATTACCACCCCAATTAAAGTCACTAATGCGAAGGGAAATCGACCCTACCTTTAGCACTGTATTATAACGGAGAAGAATGCTATAGGTCCGCCTACTGTACTCAAAATATAAATCCGTATTAATTTCTTGATCTGTATCAATGTTATAGGCACTTTGAACCCCAAATCGCAAAGGACCGTATAGTTGTTGGGTGATGCCCCAGGTTAGGGTTTTCAAATCAGCAAAACGATCAAAGAAAAAAGGAGATGGATCTCCCCGCAGTGCCTGACTAAAGCTGAGATTAAACCCGGTATAGTCCAGGAAAGGTCGGGAAAAATTACCAACCTGTCCAGATACACCAATGGTGCCTGAAAGGGAAGGTTGGGAGTCTCCGTTGCCATAGAGACTGGTAACACCAGTTACGCCAATAGATAGGGCTAAATAGGGTAACACTGGGGTTGATGTATATTTTAAGCCTTCTTCTGGAGTAGGAGGTAAAGCTTGGCCAAACCACAACAGGAAAGGTTTAAATAAAGACGCTGCTCCTTGAACTCTGGTTAAGCTCACACGACGATCATCTGAGTCGGAATTTAAAAGACTTTGGCGATCTGTCTCTGCATTAACGGTTTGAATTGAACCTTGATAGCTCACCTGTATTCCCGTTTCTTCGATGGGAATTTGAGGGGAAATTAGGAGTAACCCTACGCTGCTGCGAACGGTTTGAAACCCTAAAGAGCCATTAAAGAGGCGATCGCGATAGTTGTATTCCAATCTCACATCATAGGGAGCGATGGTTTCACCAAAACGGTACTGGACAAAGGTTTTTGTCCGCAAGCGATCTTCAATGTCCCCAAATTCTAGACTGGTTAGGGAGGTTCTCGAAAAAAAGGTGGTTTGTGGACTTAAATTAGCGTTAAATTCATTAACAAAACCCAGGGTAGGTGGACTAACTACGTCAATATCGTCCTTATTTTCCTCAAATAAATCTGTATTGCGATCATCAACCGTCAATCCTTCGGGGGAGAACCCTTTTTGTAGGTAATACTGAGGGGTCACTTGCCAACTGACAGTTTCGGTGTCGATGACATTAAAGCCCCTTTCTACAAAGAGACCTCCGCGATCGCGATCATCGTACCCAAAACCGATTACCCCAGGTTGGCGATCGCGTCGGTCGAAAATCAAACGATCTTGAGTAGGAAATGAATTAGCTTGATCGAGTACCACCCGTGAATTAGTCAATTTCAATTCATCGACTAAGGGGGCAATATTCCGATAAGTGGCCGTTTCTGCCCGTACTTCTACCTCGGGGGGAGAAAAGGGATCGTTGGTCAAACGAGCGTCTGTGGCCTGCCAACCTTCAGAATCGAATTCCATGCGATCGGCTTCAAAGCGAAGGCGGTTAATTTGCCTCCCGGCTCCTTGTCCGAAGTTGGCCCCAATATTCTGAGCATTTTCTTCTCCAAAGGAGACCCCAAAAGAATAACTGATACCTTGGGCTTGAGTAATGCGTTGTAGGGGTTGTTCTAGGGCCAGGCGTTCGTTGAGGGTTCGATTGGGAATTAAATTATTATCGACAGATGTGGGCAAAGTGGGAGAAAAGTCTTGACCTGTGGTAGGTTGATAAATTTCTCCATTGGCTTCAAAAATCACCCCACTATCTTGAACAAAATAATACTCGAATCTTTCTCCTCTTAGGGTTTGTTCTCCGCGATCGAGAACCACATTGCCTTCGGCTACAGCAAATTGATCCGGAAGGTTTATCCAGAGGCGATCTGCTAATAAAACCCCATTGGCAAAGCGCATGATTACTTTCCCTTCTGCATAAACTACTTCCCTTTCCGCGTCGTATTCCTGGCGATCGGAAACTAATTCGATCACTGGTACTACTTCACTGGGTGTAGCATTAGAATTTCCCACTTGTCCCTGAGCCAAATTTGAGGAGGGGGTGATGGATAACTCTAAGGGTTGCGTTTGCCTTCCTCGGGGTTTGAGGAGTAAACGACTGGATTTAACCCCTTGCCCCTTTAAGCGGATAGTCTTCGAGAAACCTTGTTGAGCCTTAGGTTTAAAGGGGGTTAACTGAGGCGAGCGCATTTTTCCTGTGGTAATGGGATCACCCAAAAGGTCTGCACTTTGTCCCCTATGAGGCAAGGGAGGGGTAACATCTTGATCAGAGATTGTTTCTGGTGCTGATAAATAAAATTCAACTACCTCTGGCGCAGAAGCAGGAACATCCTCTGCTAGTGGGAGGGTTACAGGTTCCTGTGACAACTCAGATGATAATTGGGCTAATAAACTTTTAGCATTGGTGATTTCTTTGGGTCTAGCTGGAGAATTTACCGAGGGGGTTCGTTGCTGTTCCTGATGGGGAGAAACAACTATTTCCATGGAGACTGGGACATTAGGTGGTTGAACGAATGGGGCCATCTTAAAATTGACAGTATCAAGCTCAATGGTTTAGTGGCTACCTGCAGCGTGATTAAATGGTACGAGACAGGGACGAGCCATATCTCGCCCCTATCGTTTTACTCACCTAAATTAACATATCTAGACTCGAGCTTATTGAATGAACACTTGTGACATCTGCACAAAAAGTTCTATTCAAAGTCCTTGCGTCCAGGGTTACGAGTGGGATCACTCGAAAGAAAACCAAAAATGAACAAGGCAGCAAAGAAGGCCACGACGATGTAAACAGCAACTTTTAAGGTTAGCATAGTATTTTATTCTCCTTAGGAAGGATTGATTCCGAAAAAATGTTAATAGTTCTTATCTGACTTTAACCCATAGATGGACTTTTTGTCTTGGGCTTAATCGATTTCAATCTTAATTATGGACTGAATCTTCTCCACATTGCTAGTCCTTCCCCTATAATCGAGAGGGAATATGTCAATATAATCGTTATATTAATAAGATGGCACTGTTAACCACGGGAAAAGGATTTGTTCGCGCACTAGAAAAGTCAGGTACATTAGGGGTTTATGCTCCCTTAGAAGGAGGGTATGAAGGACGCTATCAAAGACGCTTACGCACTAATGGTTATGAGAGTCTATCCCTATCTGCTAGAGGTTTAGGGGATGTGGGTGCTTATTTAATGGGAATTCATGGGGTACGGCCTCCCCATTTAGGAAAAAAGGACATTGCTCAAGATGCGGCAGTTGGCCCTGTATATTTCGTGCCACCCATCGCCGCTTATCAACTGGAAAGTTTATCTCCTCGCTCAAAAGGTCTAGTTTTATGGATTATAGAGGGTTATATTCTCTCCAAAGCAGAATTAGAATACTTAGTATCCTTACCTCAACAAGAACCTCGCCTGAAAGTTGTGGTTGAACTGGGGGGAGAACGATATTTTCGTTGGCAACCCTTAGAAGAGCTTTTTCTAGTTAGTTAAGAACAATAAAACTCAGGTGTCTTGACACTCCCACGGCTAGAAGCCTGTGGGATTAATGTATTATTAATACTATTACTTCTTAATCACACCAGTAGTGTTCTTAATGTAACCTATTTATTCTCTTGAAAAGAGTTGACACATTGCTTGTGGCATATTAAGAATTGATACAATAACCGATATAAATAAAGAGGGATCAAAGTAAGAAGCCATTATGTATATTGTCCAAGTAGCCTCGGAATGCGCCCCGGTCATTAAGTCAGGGGGTTTAGGTGATGTTGTTTTCGGGCTGAGTCGCGAACTCGAAAACCAGGGTCATGCTGTAGATGTTATTCTTCCCAAATATGATTGTATGCGTTATGACCATATCTCGGGATTACACCAAGCCTATGATGATTTATCAGTACCTTGGGGCAATGGCTCCATCCGCTGTACTGTGTTGGGTGGTAAAGTTCATGGACTTAACTGCTTCTTTATTGAACCTCATTCTAATGAGAATTTCTTTAACCGAGGCAAATACTATGGGGACAATGATGACAACTTACGCTTTGCTTTCTTTAGTAGAGCGGTTTTAGAATATATGTGTATGCACAATAAGCGTCCTGAGATTATTCATTGCCATGATTGGCAAACGGGACTGCTACCTGTGATGTTATTTGAACAGTATAAATATCGTGGCATGGATGGTCAACGGGTTTGTTACACCATCCATAATTTTAAACATCAAGGAGGGGGTAGTGTTGGTATTTTAGGGGCAACTCAGTTGAATAATGAGGGTTATTATCTGAGTCCCGATCGCCTCAAAGATAGCAGTATCCCCAATCATATTAATTTTATGAAGGCTGGCATCGTTTATTCTAATGCAGTTAATACAGTCTCTCCTCACCATGCTTGGGAAGCCCGTTTTAGCAATGAGGGTTATGGGTTAGGTCATACCCTTGCCGTTCATCAAGATAAGTTTAAAGGTATTCTCAACGGTTTAGACTATGAGGTATGGAACCCAGAAGTAGATGAGCATATTTCGATGCTCTTTGGTCCAGATGATTTTGAATTAAAAGACCTTAACAAAAAAGGATTACGAGAACGGCTATGGTTAGAGGAGAAAGATAGACCGATCATTGCCTATATTGGTCGTCTGGATGACCAAAAAGGAGTGGGTTTAGTTCTCCATGCTTTAGAGTACGCTCTGAGGCGGAGCGCACAGTTTGTTCTATTGGGATCAGCTACTTCTGACCACTTAAAAAATCTGTTTTGGCAGACAAAAAATCGTTTAAATGATCATCCTGACGTACATCTTGAACTGAGTTTTAATGAAGAATTATCCCATCTCATTTATGCCGGGGCAGATATGATGGTGGTTCCGAGTAATTATGAACCCTGTGGCCTAACCCAAATGATTTCCCTCAAATATGGAACTGTTCCCATTGTGCGTGGGGTTGGTGGCCTGGTTAATACAGTGTTTGACTACGACAATGACGAAAATCATCTGCCCGAAGAGCGCAATGGCTTTGTCTTCCATCAAACCGATCCCGGAGCCTTAGAATCAGCCATGCACCGTTCCTTAGAGCTATGGTACACCGATCGCCAAGCATTCAATAAATTAGCTATTCAGGGAATGCGTTGTGACTATTCTTGGCGGAAGCCCGTAGAACAGTATATTGAAGTTTATGAAACAATCAAAGCCTAATCACGGTTGATGTTTTCTCCTGTCATAACTCAATATTGAGTTATGACAGGAAGTTTTGTTGGTTTGAGTGAGGAATTAGTAGGTAATTGTGTGGGTAACATCATCAACTAGCAACGTTAAAACACCAACGGCCATTGCGTTGGGCAACTTTGACGGTATCCATCTAGGACATCGACAAGTTATCAAGCCAATTATAGAACTTGAGGCGGAGTATATCCCCACCCTTGTAACTTTTACTCCCCACCCTCAAGAATTTTTTACTGGTAAAACCAGACAGTTATTAACGCCTCTGACAGAGAAGGTCAAACGGTTAGAGTCTCTTAAGATCAGACAATTAGTGCGTTTACCTTTTGATAGCAGTCTAGCCTCTCTGGGACCACAAGCGTTTGTAGAAGATATTTTAGTCAAGCAACTTAATGTAAAATATATCAGTGTGGGACAAGATTTCCGTTTTGGCAAGGGGAGAGAAGGAAATGCCCAAATGTTACAAGAATTAGCCAACAATTTGGGAATATTCGTCTATATTACCAAGTTAAAAACTCTTGTCAGTGGAGAGAGTGGTTTACGCATTAGTAGTTCGAGAATTCGTCAATGTTTAGCTGTTGGCAATGTTAGACAGGCAAAAGAAATGTTGAGTTATCCTTACTCATTAGAAGGGATGGTAGTTAGAGGACAACAAGTGGGGAGAACTATCGGTTTTCCTACTGCTAACCTCCAAATTCCTGCCGATAAATTATTACCCCGTCGTGGGGTTTATTGTGTCCGTGTTATTTTAGCCACAGAAGAAGTAATTAAGGGTGTGATTAATATTGGTAGTCGTCCTACAGTCAATGGTCAAGTGCCAACAGTAGAAGTTCATTTGTTGGATTGGTCTGGAAACTTATATGCAACTTTCTTAAGAGTTCAGTTGGAAAAATTTTTACGCTCGGAGCAAAAATTTCCTTCTTTGGATGCTCTGAAAAACCAAATTACCCAAGACTGTATGATAGCTCGTCAAACACTAAGCCAGGATGTTTAGCATAATCGATAATAGGGTACTTCACAGTATTTTTTAGGAGGTAAGTTGTGAACGAAAAAATGGACTTGAGTGATTTTTCTATGTTGGATCTTTTTAGCTTGGAAGTAGAAACTCAAGGGGAAGTCCTCAACGATCGCTTAAATGCTTTAGAACAGTTTAGTTATCGTTCTTTTAATTTATCGGATCGTTTGTATAGAGAGGTGATTGGTACTCATATGCGTCCTTTTGAAGAAGGAGTGAGTAGTTTTCCCCGTATGGTTAGGGATTTAGCTAGACAGTTAAAGAAGCGGGTTAAATTAGAAATTATTGGTAAGTTAACTATGGTTGATCGGGATATTCTAAGGAAATTAGAAGCCCCTTTAACACAAATTTTACGTAATTCCATCGATCATGGGATTGAGTTTCCTGATGAGCGAGTTGCTAAAGGAAAACCCCCAGAAGGAACCATTCATTTAGAAGCAACCCATCGTTTCGGAATGTTATCTATTACCATTTCTGATGATGGTAAAGGGATTATCTTGGATAATTTACGAGAATCTATTGTCACAAAGGGTTTGGTAACAGAGGAAATGTCTCAGCAATTAAACGAAGCTGAGTTGATGGAATTTATTTTTCTACCCAACTTTTCTACAGCTAATCAAGTGACAGAAATTTCGGGTCGGGGTGTGGGCTTAAATATCGCTAAGACTATGGTTCAAGAAGTGGGGGTAATCTTCAGGCTATTTCTAAACCTGGACAGGGCATGAATTTCCATTTTCAACTGCCTTTAACTTTATCGGTTATTCGTACTTTATTGGTGGAAATTGCTGGAGAACCTTATGCTTTTCCTCTGTCTCGAATTGACCAAATTTTAACCTTGAATTTTGATGATATTCATTCCGTTGAAAATAGACAATATTTTAGCTTGAAGAATCAAAATATTGGCTTAGTTAGGGTTTGCTGAATAAAAGCAAAACCCTATTCTTTAAAAGGTTACACCCATATTCGCGATCGCAAAAAAGATCAGCTTTGTCGGCTACAAACCGCTATAATTGGTAGAAACACCTCCCAGTTGTTGGTCAAGAACAAATGTATCGAAAAGAGGAGCAACCTTTACCGCCCCCAGAAAAATTTGAATTACCTTTCGAGGGCAAATTGTCCCCCAATAATCGTTGGGTAATCATGGCAGAGTTGATACCTTGGGATGATTTTGAGGAAGAATATGCTAAACTTTTTTCAGAAGAAAAAGGTGCGCCAGCCAAACTATTTAGAATGGCATTAGGGACATTAATTATTAAGAAAAAATTAGGAACAAGTGATAGAGAAACTATAGAACAGATTAGAGAAAATCCCTATCTACAATACTTTATAGGTTTAAATTGTTATCAACAAGAGCCACCACTGGAATCTTCAATGCTAGTTCATTTTAGGAAAAGAATTGATGGAGAATTGATAAACAAAATCAATAAAAAAATAGTAAAAAGAGAAATAGACAAGAGTGATAAAGAAGTAAAAAAAAAGGATTGTCTCCAAGAAAAAGGAGAAAAAATAAAAAATAAAGGTAAACTAATTTTAGATGCGACTTGTGCGCCAGCAGACATCAAATACCCAACGGATTTAGGCATATTAAATCAAGCCAGAATTGAGACAGAAAGAATAATAGATAATCTTTATAAACCATTAAGAGTAAAATTGAGAAAAAAGCCGAGAACTTCTAGAATAATTGCTAGAAAGGAATACTTAAAAGTAGCTAAAAAACGAAAAGTATCTTATCAAGAAAGAAGAAAAGCTATCGGGAAACAGTTAAAATACCTTAAGAAAAATTTAGGAAATATAGAAGACTTAATTCAAGCTGGGGCTTCCCTGGAAAATCTGAGTAAAAGACAGAAAAATTGTCTAGAGACTATCAAAAAAGTTTATGAACAACAACAGTCAATGTGGGAGAATAAGACCCAGAGTGTTCCTCAAAGAATTGTAAGTTTAACTCAACCGCATATTCGTCCAATAGTGAGGGGAAAAGTAGGAAAACCAATAGAATTTGGAGCTAAACTCTCAGTAAGCTGTGTAGATAACTATGTGTTTCTAGACAAAATAAGTTGGGAAAACTTCAATGAATCTTGTCATTTAAAAGAACAAGTAGAAAAGTATAAAGAAACGTTTGGCTATTATCCCGAATCCGTCCATGTAGATAAAATTTATCGAACTAGGGAAAACAGAAATTGGTGTAAGGAAAGAGGGATAAGAATCAGTGGTCCGAAGTTAGGAAGACCTCCGAAAAATGTCAGTGAAGAAGAAAAGAAACAAGCCCACTCCGATGAATGCTTCCGTAATGCTATTGAGGGAAAGTTTGGACAAGCTAAACGAAGATTTAGCCTAAATCTCGTGATGACAAAACTCCCTGAAACCTCCATTACATCTATTGCTATTACATTTTTAGTTGTCAATCTTTGTAAACTTCTGAGGCAGTTTTTGTCGCTTTTTTTGTCCTTATTTACTAATAATAGAACAGGGGAACTCATCAAACCGCCTTTCATTAATTTTGATTATACTTTAAACAATTTTTATGTACTAAAACTTATTGATTTGTCAGAAAATTCTTGGTCAAAAGTGGCATAAATTTTGGAGAAACTTTTTCAGCAAACCCTAATTAAATAAGGATTAAACCCAATCTCAGCACTTATTCCTGTTAAAATACTGGTTGATATAATAGAAACAAAATATATAAATGTAGTAATATTATTAAAGCCTTTATTGAAAAAAATCTTTTTAATTTCATTGAAAATACCGATTATTCCGCCTACTATTACTCCCAAAAGTTCTCCTGAAATATATTCTTCTGTTGATGTTATGTAACCATCATTCCATACTTCAGGATATTGTTGAGTTAACCATATTACTAATAAAGTAATTAACCACGATATAACAATCAGACTAGTAGAAAAAATGCTTATAAAGCGATAGGGTGGAAAAATAATATTTACTTTTAATTTTGCAGTTTTTACCTTGACCTTTAACTTATAATTTTCCTCTTGAGCATTACTGATTAAAACAACTTCTCTCTCATAATATTGATCAGCTTTTAATTTACCAGTATCAACAATTACTTTACAATTAATATTATTTTCTTCAAATTTTTGTGGTAAAAAATGAATCCACGCGTGACTATTTGGTGTATGAGGAGGATCACTAGGATGAGGTAAAACAGACCATTTTCCTTGTAAAGTTGTTTCAGGAATAGGATTACTAACTATAATAGTTTTGCTTATTTTTTCTCCAACTTTATTAGCAATAAATTCTAACTCCGATGTATTAACATTAACTTCTGGTACTCGCATTACATAGAGCGGTTGCAATGCTTATAAAGCTATTTTTGCACTCTCATAACGGTTAGCTGGATTGGGTTCTACCATTTTTTCTAACCATTGAAGAAATCTAAAACTAAACTTAGATACCTTATCTTTAAAGGTAAATTTATTGCTATCAAAATCAACCAAACTACCAATATAAACAGATTTTGTTTTAGTTAGTAAACAAATTAATATTGCTCCCAAACTATATAAATCTGATGCTTCTGTTGGCTTTAAATTACGAATTTGTTCGGGGGGCATAAATCCCATTGTTCCCCCCATAATACTACTCAACGCCATTGTATTATCACCTATTCTCGCCAATCCAAAATCAACTAAATAAACATTAATATCATCATCAACTAAAACATTTTCGGGTTTAATATCCTGGTGAAAAATACCTGGTATTCTTTCTTCTTGTAAATAGACTAAAATTTCCAATAATTGAAAAACAATACTTTTAATTTCTTCAGGACTAAAACTACGAGAAATAGATAAATTTTGAGCATTTTTATATTCTTGGACTAAACAGAGACCATTCCCAGGATCAAATCTTTGTAAATATTTAGGAATTCCTGGATGATTTAATCCTTGTAATACCTCAATTTCTCTTTCAATCGCTTTATAACTATTCCAATCATCACTTATAGCAAAACGAAACTGTTTAATAATTACAGGGGTTTGGGTTGCTATGTAAATCCCTTTATATGTTATTCTTCCCCCTTGTATATTATGGCTAAGTTGTTCAATAACTTGATAACCCTTCGCACTAAAATCAGGAAAATTAGTCATGATTATAACGTTTATTATGGTAATTACTTTGATTTTGTCAGGAGTCTTTTTAAAATCCTAACACATACATTATAGTTAGGAAGTTAAAGAGATTCTTCGTACCTCACCAATGACAGTGACAGATTCACACAATGTCCTAACTAATTTTTGTCCTCCTATAGCAATCACTAATCAGTTGTGAGAATTAAGGGAATGCTGATCCCCCCTAACCCCCCTTATTAAGGGGGGATATCGAGGATCTCATGAATCATTTCTGATTGCTATATATTCTAAACATTTTGCATTGAGAAATCAAGAATATTAATATTTAGATACATTTACAATAAATGAAAACACATCTTAAATTTTCTTTTTACTTTACCTAATTATTGGCAAAATATGTTAATAAATTGATAGGTTTTTTCTGGTGCTTCTTCTGGTAAAAAATGTCCACAATTTAAGGATTTTCCCTGAACATTTATGGCTCTTTTTTGCCAACTTTCAATCACATCATATTTCTTTTCAATAACTCCTTTATTTCCCCATAAAACTAATAAAGGACATTCTATTTTTTTCTCAATATCTTGGCGATCGTGTTCTAGATCAATAGTAGCTGATGCTCGATAATCTTCACAAGTTCCGTGAACTGTTTGAGGATCACGAAAACATCTTAAATATTCTGCCATTGCTTCTGGAGTAAACGCAGATTCAGTTTTACTCCAACTTTGTAAACAATGAGTTAGAAAAAAGTCAGGATTATTATTAATTAAAGTCTCAGGAAAGGGAAAAGGTTGAATTTAAAAAAACCAATGATAATAAGCACTAGCAAATTGTTGATTTGTTGTGGTATACATTTGATAGGTGGGAGCAATATCTAATAAAGGTAATTTTTTGACTTTATGGGGATAATCTAAACTTAAACGGTGAGCAACCCTTCCCCCGCGATCGTGTCCTACTAGGTAGAATTCTTCATATCCTAATTGACTCATGACTTCTATTTGATCTGCTGCCATAACTCGTTTAGAATAGTTAGAATGGTTGGCCGTTCCTGATGGCTTATCACTGTCTCCATAACCTCGTAAATCAGGTATGATGACAGTAAAATTCTCAGCTAACTTCTCAGCAATTTTATGCCACATCACCCCGGTTTGAGGATAACCATGTAATAATAACATTGGATACCCTTTTCCTCCTTTTAGTAGATTAATTTTGACCTCTGAAGTTTGTATAACTAGGTTTTTAAAATTGGCAAACATTGACATAATATTTGTTGAAAGAGTAACTTTATGGTAGGTCAAATCAGGTCTAAAAGGTTGATAATATTAAGATTCTTTACTTTTGGTTGACAATTATGAGCGTTGAAATTGAGCGTAAGTTTTTAGTAATTAATGATAATTGGCGTTCTTTAGGACAGGGAAAAGTTTACAAACAAGGTTATATTGGAACAGCAGATAAAATGACAACTATTCGAGTCAGAATAATTGGAGAAGAAGCTTATTTGACTATTAAAAGTAAAACAGAAGGAATCAGTCGTAACGAATTTGAATATCCTATTCCTTTAGAAGATGCTCAAATAATCCTAGATACTTTGTGCGATCGCCCTTTAATTGAGAAGATTCGTTATAAAATTGACTACGATAATTTAATCTGGGAAGTTGATGAATTTAAAGGAGAAAATCAAGGACTAATCCTAGCAGAAGTTGAGTTAGAAAACGAAAATCAAACGATAAATATTCCTGACTGGGTGGGAGAAGAAGTCAGTCATGATCCAAGATACTACAATGTCAATTTAGTCAAGCATCCTTACCAAACATGGTAGATAATATGACTTTTCTCACGATCAGATACAGGTAACACCAGCCTGCTGTATAGCAAACTTCATAAATTGAAACAACGAGACATCTACCGAATTTCAAATTCTTATGTTTCAATGGACTTGCTTGGGATAGTTGAATTCACTTAAGTCCTATCTTAATCAATCTACAAAGGAGAGAAAAATGAATTATAGAATTCTTTTTAGTCTTAGCGTTGGCATTTTGGTAAATTTGCTCCCTCTAAACAAAGCTCGTGCTATAACCGTACCCTTCCATCGAGAATATGTTGACGTTTCCTTGCAAGGGATATTCAGCGCAAATGATGATAATAATGACCAAATTATTTCTCCCAATGAGGTGACATCCTTTTCTGCTAGTTTTACTAATGACTATGGTTTACTAGGGGAGATCACTGCTGAAGAGGCAAAGTCTATCGACCTATTTGAGTACAAAATAGATGAAACAAATGATTTGGCCTTCCGAGTTATAACCACTGGGAGAACATTGCCAAATCTTCCCAATGACATTAATTTACAATTCGATGTGGACTTTCAGAGAAAAGGTAGTCGTGATGATTATTGCAATGATTCTTCTGAGTTAGACATTTTTCGGGATGGAGATGCTATTGCTGAACTTTGCGATCCTAACGGTACTGGAATAACTAAAGCTATTCCACAGGTTAGCACCAGTAATAACTCTAACACCCAGGTTCCAGAACCCACTTCTATAATCGCCTTATTAGGTTTAGTTAGTTTGGGTACAGTTTCCAGATTTAGCTAACCGCCGAGAAGCCCCGCACTATAAACGAGGGGGATTTATCGAACCGTAGGTGAGTACCCCCGATGTTTTAGTGTCGGGATGATAGGCGGTAAAAAGGGAGGGTTCGATGCCCTCCCTTTTTACAAATAATTTATTGGGGCTTATCTTGTCCTTCAATGTATTTTTTAAGAACTGATATAGTAACACCACCACATGAAGCAATAAAATAAGACTCATTCCATAAAACCTTTTTCCAATATATCTTGTTAAGGTGTTCTGAATATTCTTGTCTAATTTTACGACTCGAAACAGACTTAATACTATTAATAAACTTGGGTAATTCCATTTGAGGATAGTATTGGAAAAGAAGATGAACATGGTTGGATTCTCCATTAAATTCAATCAGCTTACAATCCCATTTTTTACACAAGTCAAACATAATTTCATGTACACGCTCAATCATTTCTCCTGTAAAAACATCTTTACGGTATTTGGTAGTTAATACTAAATGTGCTTTTAAGTCAGAGACCGACCTACCACTGGAAACAAAATCTTTATTCATTGACACTCCCAGGATAAATAGCTATAATCAGAGTATGATATATATTCTACTCTGATGAAGTACACTTATCAGTACCGAATCTTACCAACGACAAACCAAAAAATCACCTTGAATAGGTGGTTGAGAGTCTGTCGTTTTTGGTTTAATCGGCAATTGGGTGAACGTTTCCAGTGGTGGGAACAAAATCGATGTGCAGTTAATTCTTGTCCTCTTATTTGTCATCTCCCTGAACTAAAAGAAAAACCCAATTACTACTCACAAAAAAAACAGTTACCTATTCTTAAAAAAGATGTGGTAACTGTTCAATGGTCAAAAGAAAAATTAGATTTATCAGAAGTTCCCTCTTTGACTTTACAAGAAGTTTGTAAACGGGTAGATAAAGCTTTTTCTCGTTATATCTCAGGGGATAGTAATGGCAAAAGATCAGGTAAACCTCGCTTTAAATCTAGTAACCGATTTCGGTCAATGGTATTTGAAGGAGGAGGATTAAGTATTCATTCTTGTTCTGTTGGTAAAAAATATCTTTACTTAAAAACTCCAAAAATAGGGTTAATTAAAGTAAGAATGCACCGATATTTACCTGATGGAGCAATCCTCAAACAAGCCCAGATTATCAAAAAAGCTGATGGTTGGTATGTAAATCTAAGGCTTGATGACCCTACTATTCCTAAGTTTAACAAAGATAAAATTGTAGCTAACTGGGATAATTCAACGGGCTTAGATGCTGTTCTTTATGAAGATGATTATCTGGCTACTTCTGACGGAAAAAAACTCTCTTCTCTTAAATCTCTTCGTAAATCTGAAGCAAGATTAGCACAAATTTCACAGCGAAAGGCTAACAAGAAAAAGGGAAGTAAGTCCAGAAGAAAACTAGCTAAAAGAGAAAGTCGAGAACATCAGAGAATTGCTAGGGCAAGAAAAGATCATGCTTACTCTACAGCACATAAGCTGCTAAAAACAGGAAAAAAAGTTTTCTTTCATGAAAAGCTTAATCTTAAAGGATTAAGTCGCAAAAATAAGCCCGTGCAAGATGACAATGGGAAATATCTTCCAAACGGGCAAAGTGCCAAATCAGGGCTTAATAAATCCTGGTCTGATGCTGCTTTTGGACAGTTCTTTTCAATCTTTAACTACATAGCTGAAAAAGCTGGAGTTGCTGTGATTGAAATCAATCCTGCCTATACATCCCAACTGTTGCCTTATCGTGATGAATTTGTTTTTACTGATTGCAGCATCAGAGAATATTGGGATGAAATTGAACAAGTTTCTGTTGATAGAGATATATCAGCAGCTATCAATATAAAACGAGTAGGGCTGGACGAGTTCCCTACTATAAAACGCCGTAAAGGTAAAATCGTAATAGTTGATTCTACTACTCATCTTACCTCTAAGGAAGTTCTCTCTGTCTTTCGAGGCTTGGAGAAGCCCGCACTGTAACGGTACTCCGTTCAGTGTCGGGAGTCGTCACTTGTGTGATAGTGGTTTGCATCTGTTTAGAAGTACGAGAAAATGCCCGAGAGGAACTCTCTGTATCTTCTAAGTTAAGTTGTAGATCGCTGGTAACTTCTCGTAACTGTACCACTGTGTCCATCATATCCTGTGAGACAAGGTGAAGATCGTTATAACTATCCATTTCCAAAGAATCAAAACCTTCTAGTAAGGTACTGATCCGTTCCCGTTGTTTCTCCCCTTGAGGGGTGATGCGATCGTAACTATTGCGCAACTGTTGATTGGAAGATTCTAGGGTTTGGATGCGATCGCCTAATAATCCGATCAGTTGACGAAGACGTTGCAGTTGTAAATTTAAGCCATTACGTTCAATAGTCAGTTCCCCAAACATATCACTTAGGGTTTCTAGTTGTTTGACAGGAACCCGTATAGTCTCATTTTCCTGGGGTTTTGGGGTGTCTATCTTTTGGGAAGTTGTGGGAACAATGAAGTCTTCTGATTTTGATTGATCGGTACTATTTAATGTTGCTAAAAAGTTTTCTGTCTCTTCAGCAAACTCATCCCTAGTAGCAGAAGATTTTAAGCTATTAGCAATAACGATTTGATTAGCTTCCTCTGACTCTTCTAACTCCATCTCTGAATTGAGATCCAGAGATATATCTAAAGATAAGGGTTCTGGCGATCCGAAAAAGTCATTATCAAATTCATCCAAGGTTTCCAAGCTATCATCCCAGTTATGGGGTTCTAGATCAGGTAAGGTTGCCCCAAGGGTGGATAAATTGAGTTCTGTGGGGATCATTTCCCGTTGATCAATCATCACCATAGCGTCCGATCGCCGCAATTCTTGAAGGGCTAATTTAGCCACCTGGGGGAGATCATCGTCATGGCTTTCAATGCCTTGGATAATAGACTGACAGAGAGAAGAAAAAGGACTTAATTCTAACATTTGCCCTAACCCTTCTAACTCTTGTGCCGCGATCAGAAATTCTTCCCTTAAACAAGCATCTTGGGGATCATTTAAGAGGGATTCGAGATGGTTTAAACAGGCATCTACTTCTGTTTGAAACATCAAGCTTACCATATCTTCTTCTTCTTCTTCTGATAGCAGTTTGGCTGCATCTTCTGGTTGAAGATCCCCCAAACGTTCGTATAAACCCTCAAGAATAGGGTTAACCTCTTCTTCTAACCAAGAGTAGTTTATTGTCACCCCTTGACGGTTCCATTGGGCGACTTGTCGTAAGCGATCGACACTCCTTAAAAACAGGCTTTCTAGGGATGGATCAACGATGCGATCGTCTCCTGCTTTGAGAACTTTAAAGAAGTCTTCTAAGCGGTGGGCAATAGTTGAGAGGGTTTGAAATCCCATCATGGCCGCCCCTCCTTTGATGGAATGGGCAGAACGCAACATACTATAGACCTCTTGCAAAAGTTTTTCGTGGTATAATAAAAGATTATTCATTTTTTGCATAGCCACCATTGGTAAAGCGATCGCACTCTCATAGTGGCGATCGCCTGAACCCCAAAAATCAATTAAGTTTTAAAACAAGAATCGTTGTATAATTATTAAAGATAACTATTCAGCTAAGAAAATTGATTTGATAATGAAATATTGGCAAGTTAAAAAGTTAAAAGAGACCGAATTCAAGCGTTTGACAGGAGTAAAAAAAAACTTTCAGAGTGATGGTTCGCACTGTCAAAGCTTATCTAAAAAGAAAAAAGAAACCCGGACGTAAACCAAAATTAATAGTTGAAGACCACATTCTCATAATGCTTGAGTATTTAAGAGAATATAGGACTTATTACCATATTAGTCTAACGTGGAAAATGTCCGAATCTAACGTTTGTCGCATTGTCCATAAAATCGAAAATATATTAATAAAATCTCGTCAATTTCGACTACCTGGAAAGAAAGAATTATGGAAAACGAATTATCAAGAGGAAATGGTAGTAATGGATGTCATGGAAAGTCAAATTGAAAGGACGAAAAAACGACAAAAACAGTTTTATAGTGGAAAACAAAGAGAACATACTTTAAAAACACAAATAGTCATTCAACAGAAAACTGGTCAAATTGTATGCCTAGTCAACGGAAAAGGAAAAACTCATGATTTTAAACTATTTAAAAACAGTGGGGTCAAATTTGGGACGTCAATAAAAGTTCTTGCTGATAAAGGCTATCAAGGAATAGGAAAAATTCATCAATTAAGTGAAACCCCCATCAAGAAAAAGAAAGGGAAGAAGTTAAGCCAAGAGGAGAAAAAATATAATCGGCAACTAAATCGATTAAGAATCACAGTCGAACATATAAATCGTCGCTTAAAAATCTTTAAAATCCTTTCTTATCCTTATCGAAATCGTGGTAAGAGATTCGGATTAAGAGCCAACTTAATAGCTGGACTTCATAACTACGATTTGGCTAATTAATTTGTAAAAAAAATCTATTTAATCTCTAGTGGGTTGAGCTTTTTATCATTAGCTTAACTGTTTTAAGCAGCCTATTTTTAATGATTTTGTGTAGAAGCGATCGCTCTTATCTCAATTATTCAAAAATTATCAGATATTTTGTACATCTGAGCAAGTTAAATTGGCAAAAAAATAGCCTTTAACTATAGCATAAAATATTTTTGCAAGAGTTTTTTTGAGATGAAAGCCTATTCTGTTGACCTCAGACAAAAAATTATTGATGTTTATAATGAAGAGAATCTATCTCAACGTCAATTAGCCAAACAATTCCATGTAGCTAAAAGCTTTATCCAAAAATTGCTTAAACAATATCGACAAACAGGAAATCTTGCTCCACTTAAACGAAGGAAACAAACACCTACAAAACTTAATTTAAAACAATTAAAAGTTCTCGAAGAGTTAGTCAAAACTAACAATGATGCGACTCTAGAAGAACTTCGTAAGCAATTCATAGCGACCACAGGAATTATCATTAGTCGTTCAACAGTAGATAGAATGTTGCATCGTTTGAATTTGACTTTAAAAAAAAAACACTGCATCCAACGGAAAAAGGGAGTGAAAAAGTCCAACAGCAAAGATTAGAATTCTGGGAGACTATTCAGAAAATACTAGCTAAAGACCTGGTTTTTCTAGATGAATCGGGAGTAAATTTAGCTTTAATCCGCTTATGTGCTAGGTCTGAGAAAGGACAAAGAGCTTATGGACAAAGACCATCAAAACGAGGGATGAATGTATCTATTATAGGTGCAATGACTTTGAATGGTATTGTTGCTCAATCTAGTCTAATGGGAGGAACTGATGCACTCACTTTTGAAGCATTTATTTCTCAAAAATTAGTCCCCAAACTGTGGAAAGGAGCTTGTGTAATCATGGATAATTGTTCTATTCACAAGGGAAAAAAAATTAGGTCTTTAATCGAAAAAGCTGGAGCTAAGTTACTCTATCTTCCTACTTATTCTCCCGATTTTAATCCCATTGAGAATTGTTGGTCAAAGCTTAAAAGTATTTTACGTCACATTGGTGCAAGAACATATCCTGATTTAGCAAAGGCTATTGAATCTGCTTTCAACCAAATCTCTCGATATGATATTCGTAACTGGCTTATTCATTGTTGTTACTGTACCTCACTAGACTGAGAAACGCTATAAAATTTTTCAACCCCTTCAGGAACGCCCAGAATAAAACACGGTGTTAAGGATTTAACAGTGTTAAATCCCTACGAGAGTGTATTTGTAGGGACATAATATTATTATGTCCTAGTCAGTTCTCATATATCATTCGGTGATTGCTATATTTGACGAAAAATTATGTTTTTTTTCAATTCAATTCATTGGTTAAAAGTTTGATAACGTTGAACCAGTGTAGGCGTTTGCTCTTTTAGTCTGTCTAGTAGGTCTAATATTGTTAATTTGGGCTTTTTTTTACCTTTAACTTGAGTTCTTAAAACATCGACCATTGTTTCTGGCGATAAATCCCATAAAAATGTTAGAAATGTATCAGCACTTTGCGCTTCTACTCTAAATTGGTTTAAGGAAGATTCGGGAAAATGTTTTAAGTTATCGCTAACAATTACTTGTGCTTTGGCAATTAAGGCCGCCGCTAAAACATGACGATCGCCTTCGTGATTATCCATACAGGGAATTAATTTAGGTGTGACGGGGATCATCGCTTCAGGAAAGGCTTTATTCACCAATTTATACAGAGAATCTGCTTTTTGAGGAGTTATTCTTTCATCTTTGATTAGGTTGCCAAATGCACCTTCTAATATTTCTTCTGTCCAATAGGGTTGATAAAGTCCTGCTTCAGCAGCACAGAGCAAGGTATCTCGTAAATACATGGGGTAAAGTACACAAGAGTCGAGAACAACAGCAAAAACTGTCATTTATCCTTTCTCCTGACTTTCTGCTCTTTCTACTTCATAAAACCCTAATTCTTGACTTTCTTCTATTAATTGCGCTAAGGTTTGTCTGCGATCGCTGTCTCGTTTGGTTTTATAAGCGAGAATATCTTCAACTTTTATCCGTCGATGAGTTCCAATCAAAATATAAGGAATTTCTTGATTATCTAAAAGGGTATAAAGATAAGGACGAGAAATGTTGAGCAAATTAGCCGCTTCTTGAGTAGTAAGACAATGATCTTGGGGAACGAGAGTAACGCCTTTTCCTTGAGCGAGTAAGGAGGTTACTTGTCGCAAAATTTGGTAAATTGACTCTGGTAAAAAAACTTCTTCCCCATCTACACCGACTAACTTAGGATGGGCATTTTCTAAGAGTTCTTCTAGGCGCAAAAGGTCAGTATTTTCTAAATTCGTCTCAAATACGGGCAAATTTGACTCTTTTACTTTTTCTTTCATTGTTCTGATTTCCTGCCTAACTGTAATAAGTGTAACAGATAAATCTTTGTCCCGTAAAGGTAAGGTAACTAAACCTTAATTATACCCTTTTCATTAAGTGAGACTACAGATGTTAACGTTGTAGGGGTCAACGGCCGTTGACCCCTACTTTGAATGTGTAGCTTAACTTTAGGAAACTGGTATTACAATGGTTTGTAACCAGCAAATACATCACACAAACTCGATTTCACTACGGTTATCATAAACGGTTTTTAAACACTCTTCAAAATCCTCTCCTTTCCATGTTCCTGTGTGTCTTAATATTGATTTTCCTGAACGGGGACGCAAAAGAGTTAAAGATTTTTCTTCTACCTCAGCTAATAATCCTTCTTCTTCTAAGAAATCATCAAAACTACTGCCTAAATGTTCACTTTTCATAAGATTTCTTGCTTTTATTTTTTTGAGTGTTTTCTTGACGTTTTATGATAGCATTAATTCCATGTCTGGACATTGAAAAGCTAAAATAATATCATCTTCAGAAATGTCCATATTAATCAATTCATCAGTAATGCCTCTTTCCATGCCATCATATTCTATGTATACTTTTCCTTGTTCAATAGTAATATAAATTAGATTACCTCTAATCCTTTTTTCTCTATCCCAACCTACCTGCATTAAGGCATAATGATCTCTTTGTTGATCCAAAACGGGATCAAGGCGAATTTTCCCATGAGAAGGTCTAAATTGTGCATATTTAAGAATTAATTCCGCAATAATTTGGCGATATTTGTTTAATTTATCCATTGTTGTACCTCCTGTTATATTACGTTAATAACTATTAGGTTTAATGGTAGTTGTTCAATGACTAACTCTCCTAATGGTTCACTGAATATTTCCTCTTTCATTTGTTGAGTAAGGTGGGCATTGCCCACCCTACAAAAAGATTTTACAACTTTATATAAAATATGAGGTTATTATCCATTATCCATTATCCATTATCCATTATTAATTACTCTAACCTTTTCTCGAAGACTTCCCACGCTACGGTATAGTCTTCTTCTCTGTCACACAGGGTAAAGGGTGCTTGATATGTGATAGTGCGTTCTATGGGTCCGTTGGGCATGGTATCATCTAGGATGGTGCGTTGGACTGTCCCTGATGTCATGTCTTTGATGTCATTCCAGCCGATGGGTTCGCCTTTTTTGGGGTTGGCGTTACGGGGGAAACCTACACCCACTAAGCCTTTACTATTATTGGTGAAGACGATGCGTCCATTGATGTCATACCAGGTGTCTTTCTCATATTGACGCATGACGGGGAACTGTACTCGATAAATGGTGATTAGTTCATCTAGGGTTAATCCTAATGCCATTGCTGCGAGTACGTCTATCTCTACTAATGCTTGTCTTCTCTCGTAATCTGTCCGTAAGGCGTTGTTTCTTTGCCATTTTGGGGTTAGATTAGCAAAAAAGTTCTGATTTAAGCGTTTATTGTTTTCTTCTGTGGGCGATCGCTCAGGGGTAAAGGTAGCCCATTTATCTTGATTATAGTCTGGGGTGTAGCTGGTTTCCCATAACTCAGCGTAATGGGTGGTGAGACAAGTTAGGGTTAAACAGCGAATAATTAAGGCACTATCATATTTTATACCGTAAATAATGGGAAAATCGTCTAATGTTTGATGTAAATCTGTTCTACCTGTTAATTTAACTAAAAAATCATAAGGAATAGAAGAAGTTAAAGCACTAAATATTAAAAATTTTGATTGTAATTTATTGATAAAAGCATAACTTCTTACATTATTAATATGAGCGGTATTTTTAGGAATAATTGTATTGATTAAAGTTCTTTCTCGATTAGGACCTAACCTATCCCGAAAAACTAATCTATAGTATTCTGTGACTTTCTTTTCTTTTATTTCTTTATCTTCAACCCAAGGAACAGTAGGAACACGGTTAATATATTCTATTTCATCACAAGCAGGAATATAATTAGTATGGGGTAAATAATCATCAGGAATATTAGTTAAATCAATAACATCATAAGCCCGGTTACTTTTACAAATTTGTCTCGGTGTTTTATTAAAAGGGTTTCCTACAAAAAAATGTGGACCCGATAAAATCCATTGCTTAGAATCTTTCGAAAAACAAGTATTTCGCTTAATTTTTCCATCTTTTTCAGCATTAGTTTCATTCCACATTGCTATAGAGAAATATTCGCCTTGTAAATCACCTAAACGTTGTTTTTGATTCGCAAACTTATCTAATATAGTTAATAGTTGTTGAGAATGAATAGCAGGTAATCTTGCTTGTAATGCTGGTGTATTTTCTTGATCATAAAGAGTTGCAAATAGTTGTAAATCATCTTCACTAACGCTAAGAATTCTATCTATATGTCCTTCGATATTCCATTTATTTTCATCATTTTTAATTCCTCCTACTTTTCCTTGTCCATTATGTTCAAAACATTGATCAACTGTTATCGGAGTAAATAAGTTAGAAATATTATCAAAACAAATTTGTCTTGAACTTTGACCATAAATATTAAAACTATATTTTATGCTATTAGGTACATCTTTAAAAAGCATTAATTCATTAACAAATTGAAAATGATACTTTAAACGGGGATAAATAGCTTCTCTAAAACTACCACCTTTAGGATTATCATAATTACTCTCTTGATGAATTAAACCTTGTACACCTGTTTGACTAGAAAATTGCCAACCTTGAGGGATAAAACACTTATATAAATTAGTGTTAACCCCTTTTAATAGAGGATAATTCTGATAAGCATTGAAAAAGTTTTGTGACCCATCAAAACCTTCATATACATTAAAGTAATCAGAAAATAACTGAGGATATTCTGTAAAAACTTCCTCTCTTAACTTACTTTGCTTACTAGAAGAAAACTTGCGTAAAATAAATAAAGGTTCAGCATCCCCTAATACATCCCCTTCACTCCATTTTACCTTAATCCAAGGGGGGTTTCCTAAGAATAAATCAAACCCTCCATTATCGGCAAAAATATCAGCAAACTCTAATTCCCAATGAAAAAAGCGTTTTTCTTCCGCAATTTTTGCCACCAATGCTAATCTAGGGAAACGCTCAATAATCTTATCTAAATTAACTAAACCATATTCTTTTACCCACTTTTGGATCTCATTATCCCTATCGGTTTCAGGAAATAAAGGTAACTCTGGTTCCACATCAAAGATCATTTCCATTTCCCCTAAAATAACCCCAATTTCTAAATAAAATTCGTTACGAGTGGGTAATAAATCAGCTTTTTCTATCTTCCAAAACCATAACGCACACCAATAGTCCATGACAAATTTTAAGCGACGATACGCACTAGAATTTCCTACTCCTTCTGATAACTTTTCCTGTTGATATATTTTATCCTTCATCTGTAAAGAAGTTTCTGTTAATACTTCTGTTTCTTCTTGTCCCCAAATAGATAACGGATCAGTGGTACGTTTTCTTAACTTTCGTAACTCCTTAGTATGACGCATCCATAACTCATCAATGCGTTGGGATAACTCGATTAATTTCTCTATTTCATAATCACTATAAACTTCTTTGATAAACTCCTTTTGCCAATTTTTAATCAAGTCAATGTTATCTTTAGCTAAAGACTTAATCACCTTATCCGTATAATTGGCCATACCTGGATCGGGTAACAAAAAATGATAAATAGAATCTTTTAAAAAGGATGTCTCCCACCCTTTATTCCCTTCTCCCTTTTCACTACTAACTGATGACTGTTTACTACTAACTGATAACTGTTCCTCATTTTCTGATAACTTTTCACCGATAACTGATAACTGTTCACTGTTCACTGATGACTGATAACTGTTAACGGGTTCATGTTCATACCAATAATTACCTTTTTTATGCTTCTTACTAACAGGAATTAAAGACTTATGATAAACTTGTCGCCTAGCACCAATCAAAGAATTTCCGCAGTGTAACTGATTACCAAACCAAGGAATAAACGCATCTCCTTTTTCTGGAGTATAAATACAATTCAACCAAATAGAAACCTCTGCCAACTCCATCGCTATCGGGTTTAAATCAATCCCCACCACATTCCTATCTGCTAAATACATCTTAACCTTTTGTCTTTCCAACTGATACAGATCATGAGGTATTCTTTTCCCTAACTCATCCTGTTTTAAATCTAAATATTTCTCTGATAACTGATTAATTGCCTCATTCAAAAACGCAGCACTTCCCATGGCCGGTTCACATATTTTTAACCCTAAAATATCATCTGCTGTCTTATCCTTTAACAACTCCTTCAACGTATATTTAACCAAACATTTCGTTAACGACTCAGGAGTATAATAAGAAGCAGAATTTTGGCGATCGCGTCCAGCTAACCGATAAATAAACGTCCCTTTGGGATGACATTTCGGGGTGCCATCTTCATTAAATACCCGTTCCTCGTCACTATACTTATCTAAATCAGCCAATTTCACAAAATAACCCACCTTTAACGCATCAGGATTATCATCACCCGCCTTTTTCACCTCATATAAATCCTCCTCCGCAAAAAAGCCCCGAAAACAGAGCAACGCTTCATAAACCGACCCCAACTGGTTAATCCCTAACTGTGCATAAGAAATACGTCCCCGACGCTTCCCCTTACCCTCCCGTGATAAAGACATCAACTCGATCACCCGTCGTAACACCCCATTGCGAAACTTCACCCGATTTAACAATTTAGTGCGCTCTGGGTCAAATAAATGACTTTTTAGAGGTGAAAGCTCAAACGTATTGTGTAACGTGGGTTCTTGTGTCGCTAACACATCTAATTGAGAAGCCTTGGTATCAGGATAACCCTGCCAAATTAAGCCAAATAACTTACTGAGAGACAAATCAAGAAAATAACCCTCACTATCCTCACTGGTGCGTAACTCTGCTTGTTCGAGGTCCCGTAAAAACTCTAAACTATACCCCTCCCGATAAATCTCCGCATTCATGGGTGCATATCCCAACTCCTGACGCGCTTCGATATAGAAGAGAAACAATAAACGGTACATATAACGTAAACATTCCACCGTTAACTGTTCCTCATCCAAATGTCCCTTAAATACCCCTTCCCTACGCTTATGTTGTAAATACCAAACGGCCTCATTCCCCAATAACTCAATAGACTCTCGTAGTGCGTATTTCAAGTCATCCGACACCGCAAACGCATGACGATGGGAATTTTCATCCAACTGGTCTAAAAATACCGTTCCTTCCGTGGGACAAGTATGCTCTCGATGGAGTAAAGTAGCGATCGCCAATAACGTCTCAGACTCCTTCCGTCCTAAAATTTCCCCTAAGTCAAACCGTAGAAAACGAGAACTATTCCACTTAAAGCGATCGATCAACACCACCTGATATAAACTTACCAACATCACCCAACGAGGGGGATCATCCAAAGCAAAGATCCAATCAGAAACCACTTCCTCTAAGGTTAATTCCGTGAGAGCATTTTCCTTAATGTGGTCCCCAGATAAGGAAGTTTGGGGAGAGGGGGGAGTGTGGGAGGTGTGGGTAGTGATAAAATCTTGTTCTGTCGTCTTAGGTTGTAGAATAGGTGTTATATGAGGACAAGACTGCTGAAATTGACAATTATTTAAGGATAAATCCAATAAATCAATAGCTTCTGTCTCCTCTGGTAACACTTCCACCACCCATAACCAAGGAGAACCATTATTTTTAACCACTTCTCCAATAATAGGTAATACCGCTTCATCTTCCAACGGTTTAACTTGGGGGAAAAACTTATACCCCAACACCTCCAAAAATTGGCTTAACCATTGCTGCTGTAATAATAAACGCTCTGGGGCCTGATCTTCCGCTTCCCATTGATTTAATGCACGAAAATAGGTTTTTGTCAAGGAACCTAAACGCTCTGGAGGTGTTTTGTCTTCCGATGCTGTTGCTTGTTCCTTCCATCGTTTGGCCACCTCTTTAAGATCATCAGTGAGGATAGCATCAAGATAATGATGAGAATAGAACTCGTTAGCGTTGGTAATACCTGTTAGTTGACCCATATTAGAGCTTATTTCCTTCTTTGAACAATGAACTGTTAGTAATTAATAGTTAATAATAATAAACGGCACTTAATAGTTAATGATTAATAGTCAATAAAAAATACTGTTAAATAGATATTTAAAGATGGATGATAAACAATAAATTTTACACATTTGATTGAAAAATAAGATAAAAATTAGACATGATTACACCCTTTAAACCCAGTTATAACTGATATCTTGCACCAGGACTATAAAACTTATAGTTATTTCAAGTTAAAATCAGACAAAACCCACCTTTCTTATTATTAGTATAGTGAGCGAGACTTGTACTGAGCTTATCGAACTATGCTCATATTCCTCTGTCTTAAACTTATTTGAAACGACTATAATAGCTAAAAACAAAGCCGTCAATTCTAAAGTAGTTAGACTCAAAAAAAAGACTCTTGGCTGTTACCTGTTGATGCTCCTCACTAGCTAGTATTATTGAAAGTGTAATGCTTTATTATAACATATTTGTAACCCTACTCTTCCCCTGTCTCGTCTCAACTGTAACATTTCTTTTTGTCCAGATTCTTATTCAATTATCCATTGTTAATTAACAATTATTAATTATTAATTATCCATTGTTAACTGTTAATTATCCATTGTTAACTGTTAATTATCCATTGTCCATTATCAATTATCCATTATTGATCCTCCTTGTAAAACTGCAATAATTTTGATGTAGGGAGCGCGCTCGATGGTCATGCTATCTTCAACCCAACGCCAATAGTCATCAAAAATATGGTCAATATGGCGTTTTTCTCGTTCCTTACGCTCTTTTACTAAAGGAGTTCCATCACTAAAACGTAACTCTAATTGATGAGTATGTTGCCCCTTGAGGGTATCTAAACGATTAAGTTGTTGTTGTAACTCCTCATCGATGCGAGACTCAAAGCGATCGCACTCCTTTAACATGGCCTGATAAGCTTGATTAACAGCAGTTTCCCGTAAATTTAATAAACCCTCATCAATGGGTAAAAGACGATTAGGAATCGGCTGTTTTCCCAACTGCGATCGCCCGATAGTTTCCTCAAAAGTTTCAATGCGTTTAAACTGTCCCCCCATAAATACCACAGAAAACCATTGATTAATCAAGGGTTGACCCCGACGGTTAGGAATTAACCCCGTCATAACAAACACCGCTTCATCCTGGGATAAGGAAGGTATCGTTATAACAGGAGCTTGATGTCGTCCAAACGCAGTCACATTGAGATCATTAAGCCATTGTACCGTTGGATGCAGTTCCCATAAATATTGTAGAGGAGTCCAGCGTTCTTCGGCCCGACGAGACGCTTCTAGATCCCGTTTCACTAACTCCTTATCTGCACAGAGTTTAAGGGGATCTTGGGGACTCGGTTGAATTTCTTTAGGCAGTCTCTGATAACGTCGTTTTAAGTCAGAAGGTAACGTTAACTCAATCAAAGCCTGATCCTCAACAATATGATACTGCAAAGGGGTTTCTTGGTGAATTTTCTCCAGAGACGCTACCGTATAACTAAAATCATCTTCAAAAAGACTCGGCATTTCTCCTATTTCCTCTACCGTGTCAGACTCGTCGCTTACCTCAGCTTCTAGATCCAATAAAGCAAAAAAATCAAACTCATCACTAGACGCATTACCAGGGTCAAGTTGTGCCTCAAACCCTTCTGCTGACTCCTTCTGTTCGATGGCCGCTGCGGTAATTTTCACCTCTTCATCTATATCAAATACTCCCATAAACACAGAAGGATCGCCGATATTTTTAACCGCCTGTTCATCTTTCTTAATTAAGACTCGAATAATGCGTTCTGCTTCATCCATCTGAGCATTTTGACAACGGGTTAATAAATAACGAATTTGCGGTTGTTGTTCTTGTCCATAACGATCAATACGCCCGTTACGTTGTTGTAATGCCATTAAAGACCAGGGAATGTCGAAATGAATTAACCGATGACAGAGAAAATGTAAGTTAATTCCTTCTGAAGCCACATCTGTAGCAATTAATAACCGTAATTTTGACTTTTCATCTCCAAATTCTTCGATTACCTCGTTTAAGACAATATCCTTCATGCCACCATCCAGGGTCGCGATCGCTCCTTGTTTCAGTTTAAGATCCCGTTGTAAATTTTCCTGTAAAAACGCCATTGTTTCGAGACGTTCGGTAAAAATAACGAGTCTGTCTTCTGTCTCTTTTCCAGTCCAAGCAAACGCCCCTGGTTGTGTGCCTCTAATTAATTCAAGGAGTTGTTGATATTTAGCAAAAGTATCAGGGGTAATAGTTTCTAAAGCTAATTTTAAGGGATAAAGTTCTTCTAAATCTGTTTTAAGTCCAGGTTCGTTTGCTTTTTCAATCCGTTTAATGCGATTATTAACCGTTTCTAAACAGGCCATAGGACTCGATAACATGGCCTTCAATAAAGTAGTCTTAAACAAATTGCCCACAGACGCTTTACTATCAATGGCAGCTAACTTTAATTGATCAAGACAGTCAAAAACAACTTCCTCTTCAGAGGTGGCCTCAGCTTCAATGGGTAACACTTCTCGTTCAGGAAAATGTTTAGCTAATTGTTCTTTGACATCTTTTTTAAAGCGTCGCACATATAAATCACGAATATCATCCTTAGTATAATCCGACTCCGAAGCGATCGCCGTTGGGTCTAGCATTTTCATTAAGCTGGCAAAACTTTCGGGACGGCCATCATGGGGAGTGGCTGAAAGCATAATCAGGGTATCTGAACGAGTAGCTAATCTTTCAGCCAATTTTGACCGTAACGAAGCGGTGCGTCCCTTTCCCCGTCGTGCCACATTATGACATTCATCAATAACAATAATATCCCAGTATGCCTGTTCAATATAAGTCCGATATTCACGATCTTGTTTGAGGGTATCCACAGAAACAATAGCTTTGTCATAATAATGAAAGGGGTTATGATTAGTGGGAATCCGATTACGCAAACGCTGAATGCCTACAGAATCAAGGCGTACTAAAGGAATGGTAAAACGAAACCAATATTCCTTTTGAAACTGGGTTAGCATACTTTTAGTAGTCACTACTAAAATTCGTTTACCTTTCCCTCGTCGCATTAATTCCGTCACTAAAATTCCTGATTCGAGAGTTTTACCTAACCCCACGCTATCGGCAATTAAAATGCGCTGACGGGGCATTTTCAAAGCTTTTAGAGAAGGATCTAACTGAAAGGGTAAAACATCCATTGCAGCCCGATTTCCCACATAGAGATGGGGTGTTGTCGGGGCGGTTTGCCTGAGATGGGCTTCAATAAATAAAAGCGATCGCACATAACCTGACGTTTCATCAGTGACTAAAGCTGTTGTTTTCGGGTCTAATACCTCTAAGTCGGGTTCGAGGTGATCAATAAAACAGGCAGATTTCCCCTTAATAAAATCGCTAACTCCTACTACTTGTAAGACTTTTGCCCCTGTTGGGGTTTTATCAATGGATTGAATTAACCATTCTGCATCACGAATAACAACTCTAGCACCGGGGGCAGGGGGAATTTTACTTTTTGTATTCATTTCAAGGTTAAGTTCAATGGTTTTTATCCTATTTTATTTCTGACTATCTCTCTTCTGTCAGGCTCTGAAACATGGGGGTCAAACCCTAATTATGTATATATTATCTCATAATAATATTCAAATGGGTGAGACATTAGTATTTCTAAGAAAAACTTGGATAGGGTCATGTGTTGAAAACTCCCTAACTTGATGATACAATATCTCGTTTTCCGATGGTTACTAATAAAGATGTCGAACAGAGGAAAAGTAAACAGTAGGTTCCTGGTTGAGACGGTAAATCAATGGGCATTGTTTAGGTAAAAAGAGAAAACTTGATTTTGCCTTATTAAATGCGCGTTAATTAGAATTACAATTGAAGCTACAAAATTAATTGAGCCACAACATCAAATTGAGGAGAAGTCTCAAGTTTTGTTAGGGAAGAGGATTGAAAAAACTGAGAGGTCATTGTTAGTTATTAATTATACATTATCTTTAGGGTGATGGCTTTATAATTTAAAAATCTAAATCATCCTCTAAAGTTTCTATCAATAATTCCATCCGTTTAACTCCTTGAGAGAGAAATTGCTCACACTGCTGAATCTGTTTTACCGCTATTTCAAATTCAGAAAAGATGGTTTCTAATGGTAACTCTCCTGATTCTATCTTCTCGATTAAAGCCTCAATCTCTGCTACCGATGCTTCATAATTCCAATTTGGTTCTGTTTCTCTGGAAGAAGACATAAATACAAATACAATTAGTCTGTAATAATTTCTGTTACTTTTACTTTAATCGATCCCTGTGCCAATTGTATAATTAATTCTTGTTCTTCATTTAATTGTTCAACATCTCTAACGATTTCCTCATCAATTTGTCTCACCACAGAAAAGCCTCTTTCTAACACAGCATGAGGATCTAATGCTTTTAATTTCTGCCTTAACATCAACGTTTTTATTTTTGCTTCTCTGATAGAAACTGCATTAAGGGGAATACTTTTTAAACGGTTTTTCAACCCGTCTAATTGCTCTAAATCTTGTTTGAGTCTTTGCTGAATACTAGCTATTAGTCTTTGTTTGCGCTGTTGATGTTCAATTTTTAGCACTTCATAAGAAGGAACAGCGATTTCTGCTGCTGCGGTGGGGGTATGAGCGTTTACATCTGCCACTAAATCCGCTAAGGTTTCGTCCCTTTGATGGCCAATCCCAGTAATCACAGGAATAGGGGACTGAGCGATCGCTCTCACAACTCTTTCATCATTAAAACAGAACAAATCTTCTACTGCTCCCCCACCCCTAGCTAAAATAATTAACTCTGCTCGTCCATCATTGTTTACTCTTTCGATAGCTTTGACAATAGAAGATGGAGCCTCTTTTCCTTGAACAGTTGCAGGGGAAAATAACACTTTAACCCCTGGATTTCTTTGATAAGATGTTTTTTGGATATCCCCCCAAGCTGCTGCTGTTGTTGCGGTAATAACTGCTATTATTTGAGGGAATAAGGGAAGCGATCTCTTAATACTTTGATCAAATAATCCCTCTTTCGCTAGTCTGGTTTTTAGCTGTTGATACCGTAGTGCCTGAAGTCCGTCCCCTGTAGCTAATACTTCAAATATTGTTAATTGATATTCTCCCTTCTTAGGATATAAACGAATATTTCCTTTAACTAAAATCTCTGTACCCAGTTTAGGTAACTCTTGTAATCGAGTTTTTTGGGAGTTCCAGATCACGCATTTTAATGTTGTTTGCCCGCCACTATCACTGAGGGTAAAAAATAAACCAACCGTATGAACCTTAAGACTTGAAACTTCGCCACTAACCCAGACTCGAATTAACTGGGGGTCATCTTCTAATAATAATTGAATATATTCAGTTAAACCTCTCACAGATAAGGCTGTTCCCAGAATTTTGTTCATTTTAGTACCATAACAAATAATCGAATTATCCAAATGTCTTGAGTATTCCCTTGACTTAATTGACATTTGGAGAGTAACTTAACCATAAACTTTTTCCACTAACTTAAGCATTTCTTCTTCCAAAGGAGTTAGATAAGGACGCTCAATTTTCCCCAACAATCTCAAAACCCCTTTTGCTGTCCCTTCCAACTCTGACCCCTTTTGTAATCTAGAAATTCTACCATGAAGTTTTTGAATCGTTTGACAATCTTCTTCTGTATATTCCAACTCCTGTAAAAACTCAATTTCAACCCCTTCTAACTCGGTATCCCATGTTTGTAGATCACAAGTGTTTTTTGATAGTCCCGTAACAATAGCCCAACAACCATTTTTCCCCTTTAAATCAGGATTATCAAGAGACATAATACCTACTACTTCACCTAACTCAAACGGATTATCTTTTTCATCTCTTGTCATTTCTCTGACAACTTGTTTAACAATACGATGAGTGGGAACCTTACCATTAGCAATCTCCACCGCTTTTCCCCAAGCAACCACTTGGTCTTTCGTTTCTAGGACACCCAACGGACGTACCTGAAACTCTGTAGTCGGGAGAATTTCACAACGATTCGTTGTCAGATTTTCGTAGATGTTAGCTCCTACAATCAAATAATCCGACTTTTGACGGGAATGGCCAAATTGCTCCCGACAATAGCGTTCAAAACTCGTATGAGTATCCCGATATAACTTTTGGTCACGAAGTTGCTGTAATGCTTTCCCTGCCGCCCAAACCGCTCCAATAACAACAGCTTCCAATCGTTGTTTTTCAGCAAGTTCCACTTCAGTTAGGGGTTGAAATGGACTGTCTATTTGGCTGTGTTGTTCATCAGACACAACCTCAACATAAATGGTTTGTCCTCCCTGAGACTGAGCAAACAATGCCTTAAAGTCCCCATCCGTAAACCCATCAATAGCGGAACTGCGTCGTCGTCGATATCTTGCTATGGTTGATTACCTCTTTCAATTCCTATTTATATAGATTATTTCATCTAAAAACCGATAGTTCAAGGTAAAATGGAATTATTAATGGACTCTGCGAGAATGCAATCTGCAATCCTTTGACAACGAACTCTTCAATTTTCTGTTTAATGACAACTCTCTACTTAGAAATATTTTACTAAGATAATTGAATCACTTAAAGCTTTTTTAGCTATCAGAAAAAGACACCATTACAACGCTCATTAAGAATAAATAATTAATAACTCATTATCAATTATCCATTATCCATTGTTCATTAATCTATATTTTTCCAGAGGTGAAAAAATGAGCCATAATAATTCTATAGGGAACTATTTAATTCAACGACTACTAGAATTAGGAGTAAATCATGTTTTTGGCGTACCAGGAGATTTTGTTTTAGGCTTTAATAAACTATTAGAAAATAGTGACCTTGAATTTATAAATACTTGTGATGAACAAGGGGCAGGGTTTGCAGCCGATGCTTATGCTCGTTTACGAGGGTTAGGTGTTGTTTGTGTGACTTATTGTGTTGGAGGTTTAAAGATTGCTAATACCACTGCTCAATGTTTTGCAGAAAAGTCCCCTGTAGTTGTCATTAGTGGTTCTCCTGGTATCAACGAACGTATCAAAAACCCCCTATTACACCATAAAGTTAAAGAATTTGATACCCAATATAAAGGATTTCAAGAAATAACCGTAGCAGCAACTGTTCTAGATAATCCTGATACCGCCCAGGTGAATAGAACAATTATCCATGATTACACAAGCTCCTTTCCACAGTTTGGGGACTAATTTTTGAGAAATAAATGCTTCAAAAGTGAGTGCATCAGTTCCTCCCATTAGACTAGATTGAGCAACAATACCATTCAAAGTCATTGCACCTATAATAGATACATTCATCCCTCGTTTTGATGGTCTTTGTCCATAAGCTCTTTGTCCTTTCTCAGACCTAGCACATAAGCGGATTAAAGCTAAATTTACTCCCGATTTATCTAGAAAAACCAGGTCTTTAGCTAGTATTTTCTGAATAGTCTCCCAGAATTCTAATCTTTGCTGTTGGACTTTTTCACTCCCTTTTTCCGTTGGATGCAGTGTTTTTTTTTTAAAGTCAAATTCAAACGATGCAACATTCTATCTACTGTTGAACGACTAATGATAATTCCTGTGGTCGCTATGAATTGCTTACGAAGTTCTTCTAGAGTCGCATCATTGTTAGTTTTGACTAACTCTTCGAGAACTTTTAATTGTTTTAAATTAAGTTTTGTAGGTGTTTGTTTCCTTCGTTTAAGTGGAGCAAGATTTCCTGTTTGTCGATATTGTTTAAGCAATTTTTGGACAAAGCTTTTAGCTACATGGAATTGTTTGGCTAATTGACGTTGAGATAGATTCCCTTCATTATAAACATCAATAATTTTTTGTCTGAGGTCAACAGAATAGGCTTTCATCTCAAAGTATATTTAATAAACAGGGTAATTCGGCGATCGCAAGAAGTGTTTTTTTCTGTTTATTTAGTTGGCGATCGCCTACGGACATTTTTCCGTAGGAGCCATTCAATTGTACCTCACTAGCCTGGGAAATGCTATATCCCAGAACAAAAGTCCCAGGCTAAAATCCAACTCTGTCCATAGAGTCCTACCCAGAAGTCGCTATGTCTTCTAACGTATTTTTTGGGTTCGGTTAGTCTAGAAATATATTTTTGATAGCCTTTATTCTTGATTGACTTACCTTTTAAAGCTGAGGCTGTGTAAGCGATCGCTATTAATAAAATTAGGTTAGTAAGCCTATGGGTATTCGCTTTGCTCCCTTCAAGGTTATAGCCACCACTTTTATAATCTCGGAACATAGCTTCAATTCCACCTCTCATTTTATAATATTTTATAACTTCTGATGCGTCATCTAAATAGACTATTTGTACTGTTTTTTTAGAGAGCGAAATTGATTTTGAAAAGTGATCGCTAATCTCTAAACCCCTCACGGTGAGTCTTTTCCAACCCTTGTCACCCCGTCAAGCCTAAAACTTATCTTCTTATCGGTAAGCTTATCGTTTTTCACAAATCAAATCCGATTGCTATAGATGCAGCAATCCTCGCCCTTCGCCTTGTTGGACGTTGTTGCCCAATAGCAGGATTAAGTTTATTATCGATTTGGCTTTGCATTCGGTCAGCTAAGTCTCTGAATTTCTGAGCTTTCTTGGGATTGGGATACCTTAGTTTTGTAGGGGTATCTTGAACAGGTAAGTCGAAAATAGATAGTTGCAGGAAATTAAGGGGATCAATTTTCCCCTGCACTGTTTTCGTTGTTTTCATGGATCTGCCCTGAATTCTTCTTCTCGGTGATCCGCGCGAAAGCGCACCCATAACGATATACCAAGCTCCGCTCCGAGATTGGAGTGATCTTTGAATGCTCAAGAGGACAAAAGATGTGATAATCAAAGGAACTATCTTTGATTAAGTTGTAGTCAAAAAAGTTAAATCCTTTAATTTAACAATTAAGATGTAGGAAGATTAAATCTTGTGATTATTAGCTTTAACAATTTGAAAGGCGGCTGTGGGAAATCAACTTCGTCAGTTCATATCTGTCGTTACCTTTTAGACAAAGGATATTTAGTTGCTTTGGTTGATAGTGATTCCCAGGCAACAAGTTCTCGTTGGATGGAGCAATTAAATGAGGGTATTGTCAAACCAAAAGTTTTTCGTTTAACCGACCCTGATTTAATTATCGACGAACTTCCCTTAATAGCGAGAAACATGGACTATACGATAATTGATGGAGCCGGGGGGTTAGCTGAAGTTCAGAGGGCTACATTACTTTTAGCTGATGTCGTGTTAATTCCTATTCAACCAAGTTTTCTCGATATTGATGCCTCCGAAGAAATGATCAAAGCAGTTAGGAGAGCGAGAACCATTCGGAATGGATTACCCTTAGCTTATACTTTTCTAACGAGGATCGTACCAAATACGTTATTACTCAAAGATTCTCTTGAATTTTTAAAGACTTTTGAGGATGTCCCGTTATTATCAACAGTCATTCCTCAACGTCAAATCGCTGCCGATGTCATGGGACAAGGTTACACATTATTTGACGAGAAGTCTCGTCCGGCAAAAGATTTAGTTAAAGCATACACCAATTTATTTAGGGAGGTTCTCGATGGTTCGTCGCACCATTCGCCAAGTTAAATCGGATACAGTCACTGATAATGAAACTTTATCTAAAGAGGTTCAGGACGCTTTTATTAGACAAGGTGTTATCCCCTCATCAAATCAAACTGCTAGTTATCAGTTAATACCTATTTCACAGATTGTCACCTGGGAAAACCAACCTAGAAATTACATTGATCAACAAGCAATTAACAAATTAGCTAAAACCATTGAAGTGGAAGGATTTAAGTATCCTTGTTTAGTTCGACCCATTGAGGATAACAAATACCAAATCGTTGCGGGTGAGCGAAGATATTTAGCTGCTCAGTTGGCCCTGAAAACAGAAATCCCTTGTTTAATAGAAAACCTCAATGATACAGATGCTCTTGAGGCAGCTTTAAAAGAAAATTTACTTAGAGAAGACTTAAATCCCATTGAGGTGTTAAACAGTCTTCTGCGTTTACTTAGTGACCAGTTACAATTATCTGAAGATGATGTCTGTAAATTACTCTATGAGATGAAACGGCGAAGGGAGACTCATCAAGAGAAGAAAAAATCGTCTGGGGAAATCAATTTCCCTAACTCAACTGATGACCGTTATCAAACGGTGATTACCCTATTTGAGTCTTATGGGTATAATTGGTATTCTTATGTATGTAGTCAACTCAAACTACGAAATTTACCCAAAGATGTGTATCAGGCGATCGCCACGGGTCAGATTGAATATTCTAAGGGGTTGAAATTCAAATCAATAAAAGACGATAAGTTAAGACAATCCTTATTAAATGAAGCAATTGAACTTGGGTGGAGTCAAAAACTAATTTCTCAAAAGATTAAACAAATAAAGGAAAGTAATGCTGACCCCAAAGTTTTATCTCCTAGTCAACATTTAAGTGATGTTACTCGTCGAGTTAACCAAGTCAAACCGTGGAAAACTGATCCCAAAGTTTGGAAAAAGATCCAGACAAGATTGAAAGGAATCGAAGATTTATTATTGGAGGTAGAAAACAATAAATAATTAACAATCTTGCTCAAGACTGCTCAAAAATGGACTGGGTTTTCCATAATAGATGATGTTAACTTCTTGTATAGCCCTTGTTGCAGCTACATGAACAAGAGAACGTTCTAGATGCAAGAAGTTTTGACGTGCTGTGTCGTCACTGATATCCTGTAAAGCAAATTTTAAAGGAATCAAGTCATAATTAAAACTACAGATAAAAATTCGATTAAATTGAAGTCCTTTAACGCGGTGCATAGTCGCGATTCTAACCCCAGGCTTTTCTTCATTATCCGGTTCACTAGGTTTAATTTGTTGAGCTTGAATATTGTGTTCATTGAGGGCATGAAGATAATGCTTAATTAACTGATTTGTTCTCAATACTAAGCAAGTATTTGATAGCGGTTCAGACTCTGAAATAGTCTTCAATTTATAGATTAAAAAATTGATTTCATCTTCAAAAGAAGAAAAACCTTGAATATTAGGAACAGTGCCTTGAAGTAAAGAACGATAATCGTTTAAATTGTCTAATTTTCCATCAAGATCATCAAAGGGAATGTCTTTTAACATTGCCGTTGCCCATTTTCTAATTTGCTCTGTTGTACGGTAATTAATTCTAAGCTTATGAGAACGACCTCGAATCTCAATTCCGCAGTGACTTAACACAACCTTATGTCCATAAATCCTTTGATGAGGATCTCCGACAATAAACAGATCGTTACCTTGATTATTAGAAACAACTATAGTACGAAGTAATTGAAATACGCCCTCACTCATATCTTGTGCTTCGTCAACAATAATGGAACGGAAAGGAAGAGTAATTCCCGGTTTATTTTTAAGAAGACTACAAACATCGCGTAACGCATCTTCAATTTCTTTCCAACCCTTATGTTGTAATAGAGAACGATATTCTTCAAAAACAGGCCAGATAGCCGCCCGTTCCGAACGTTTAAGACTGGTTCCTCGACCAACACGAGATACTTTTAGATAATCTTTTAATGTCCGAACTCCATGAACTTGAATAACGTCTTTCCATTCATCCTTATAGAAAGATAAAGGTAATGAAGGAGAAGTCGGAGCAATGGTATAAGCTTCTTGCCAAAGGTTTTTAACTTGCTCTTCGTAGACAATTTTATAGTTAATCCCTTCACTTTTCAGAAAATTACTAACCCATGAATCAATATTTTCTACATGAATACGTTTCATAATATTAGATGAACAAATTTTGTGTAAATTCATCTGAATATCTATAGCTAAATTGCGAGTGAAGGTGGTAAAAAAAATACGATCATTTTCCTGATTAAAACAGTGTTGTGCTAACCATTTAGCACGATGAATGGCAACAACGGTTTTACCGGTTCCAGCCCCTCCTAACACCCGTACCGGTCCGTTCCAATCTCGTTCAACTAATCGACGTTGACTAGGGTGTAGGAAAACTCGCCATTTTTCAAGAGGGGCTGCTAAAATTTCTTGTAACGCTGAGTCATCTTCCACCAAGAAAAAGCGTCGTTTTGTTTCATCTTTGCTAAGTGCCTCATCTAAGTTATTAGGATCAATAACCTCGGATTTTAATTTATGATGTTCTTTGAGAACTGTTTCAAGAGAATAACCTGCTCCCAACATTAGTATGGCATCAGCCGCTTCTTCAGGTAGTTGGAGTAATAGTTGATCAATATCAGAGTCGCTAACAACAGCCCGAACAGAAGGTAATAATTCTTCAGGAACCCCCAAACGTAGAAAATGACGAGTTGAAATCTGACTAAATAGCCCGATAACTTCTGAAGAGTTATTGTGGTTAATTTGTTTCTCTAAATTTTGAGCTTGTTCAACATCAACAATTTGTAAAGCACCGGATTCTGAGTTGATTTTACAAACCCGATTTTGCGCCCACTGATAAGCCTGATCGTGTTTATCAACCCATAAAAGAAGATAGGTATTGCCGTTATCAGGTTTACGAACAATGGCACGATATGATTGGTCAACTCGCAGAGATTTTAGGTTACTGTCACGGGCATTTTTAATCGATTCATAATTTAATCCTGTTTGAGTCGGATTTTTCTTAAATTGATCAATTAACTTACTGGCTTTCCCTTGAACTTTTTTAGGAAGCCGATTATAAGAGTCAAAAAAATCAATAGCGATCGCCAAACGAATAGGAGGGATTGACATCAGAATATCTCCAAATTAAGTTAAATAAGTTTGATAAAAAAGTTCCGTATCTTCTAGGACAGAAGCTATAGTAAAAACCTGCCAAGGCTCATTTTTAAGCGGTTCTACATCTAATTCATCTGTCACTAAAGCTATTTTGCGGTCAGTCCAAGCAATTTCAGCTTCTGCAATAACCGTCCCCATTTGGTTAGTTAACTCGAAACCAACTTCTGGTAATAACCATTGATGGGATTGCATATAATCGAATAATATTAAAGCAGTTTCCTCAAATAATAAGGATTTAAGTTCTTGCCATTGCTCCTGATCCACATTAGACAACTCAAAAGAACTATTTTTCCTGTCAACGGATAGAGAATTAAAATTAACCTCAGAAAAATCTTGATTAGTAATAATATAGGTATAAGGAAGAAATTGAAGTAAATTAAACTGTCGTAAAAGTCCATTCCAAACTCGTTTTTTTTCTTCTTCAATGGCATTTTTATCATTAATCCAAAGTATAACAAAAGCACTTTGAGCCTCATTATTTCGATGCTCTTTAGGAGAGATAGCTGTATATAATTTACAAAGGGCATCTTGATTAGTAGAAAGTTTTTCAATCAGTCCTAATAATAACTGTGTTGATAAAGAATTTTTGAATTGCGACCAAACATCAGGAGACATTATAGATTGAACTTCTTTTTCCCATTGTTGCCGTTTGAGTTTGTCTTTAGAAAAATTGACATCAATATGAGCTAAAGTAGAAACCAAAGCAAATTTTTCCCAAGGGATTTGAGCGGGATTAGTCAGAAATTCCATTAACCAATTGAAACTATTAGCTGTTATAAAAGAAATAAAAGTTTCACAATTATATTGTTTATAAAGAGTGTTTTTAGTACGATGAAAGGTATCGTTGGCTTCTTCATTTAAAAAGTTGGTGTAATAATCAATTTTTTTAGTTTGATTAAGTTGAGACTCCACATCCGACCAAGTTAGAGACCAAACATGATAGTTACCACTTTTGGCGATCGCCATTCTTTGGGCAAAGTCCGTTTTAAGACGATTTGCATGATACTGCCAACCATCTGTAAAGATAACAATGGGTAAAACATGAGAGGTATTTTTAACAGGATAAAAGATAAAGTCGGCACGACTAGGAACACTAATTCCTTCTTCAATCCCAAGTTCTACTTGTGGTTCAATCATCCAAGATTGCTGTCCCATTTGAATATAATAACCAGCTTTTCCGTTAATAATTTCTGAGCGAACAACAGTGGGATGATCTTGATGACGATGACGACGTATTGCTTCAATAAATCGCTGTTCAAGAACACTGTCAAATAAAGCATTAAATGAGGTTTGAGAAAGACTTTGAGGAGAAGGTTTTAATAGAGACTGACGACTCAGAATTTCATTGAGTAGATCCCTAGCAATTTTTCGACTGGTACGATCTTGATCAAAGCTATTCCGATAAGCATAAACACAGTTATAACAGCCATCCTGACAATTACAAGCACGAATAACATCTAGTGCTTGTTGAAACAGAGAGAAAAGATTATCTGGGTGCTGAACTAATTGGCGTAAATACCCTGTTCCCCCTGGTACTGTATCATAAAGGAACAGAAAAGGTTTCCTCAGTAAGCTAGAACTATCAGTAGAAGGCTCTTGAATAATTAAGGTTTTGAGATGGTCAACATTCCCCTTAAAATAAGATTTCAGTCCTAATTGTAAAGCAGCAATAAAAGAATGTAATTTGTCATCAGAATTTAGAGTATCAATGGGTAATAAAAATCGAATTGCCTCGGAATGAAACTCACGGAATAAATAAAGAACCTCAAGAAAATCCTCATCATTATTAGACTGATTTCTAGTAGCGCAAGTTAAAGCATGATTAGGTTTCTCAGGATCTCTTTGGACTTTCCCACAGGAACGACAGATACGAAACCCAGCCCTAGCTCTTGACTCTCCTGCGACTTCAAAAGATTCTGCTTGTAAAGAGGACTCCCCAAAGTTAATATCTCGAAATGTAACCCGTGATAAAAATTCAAAGCCAAAGGGAAATGTTTCTTCTTCAATTAAATAACTACTTTCACAACAACTGGGTTCAAAATCAACCAATAACTGTCTGGTAAAAAAAGCAGGACTTCGTTCATCTCGGTCGTCTACAATACGACTTTCTCTAGCATTGGTGGTAGCCATCACTTGACGCAACCGTACCATTTTTCGCTTTCGTCCTTCATCTGACCACATGGGATCATTACATCGGGGACAAGTTGACTGTTTAGCGGTGGGGTGAAGAGTTGGGACTGCATAGGAACAATTACGACATAATCGCCATTCTTCTATTTTGGATAAGTTTAAGTCAATTTGATCAATACTAACTCGTTTTCCTTCAGCATAAAATACCCCACTGGGGACTAACTCCTTGATAGCGATCGCACCGGGTCTTTCATATTCAAAGGTTCTTGTCTCATATTGTTTTCCTTGACTATTCCCTTGACTGTTGTTTCTGCGCCAAATAATGGAACGTAAGGTGACACCGGGTTCTGGAAAAGCATAATTAGGAAGTAATCCTTCATCTGTTAAAAAGTTAAAATATTTTTCTGGTTAATATTTTTAACTAATTCCATAAGACCACTACGTTCTCGTTTAAGTTCGGCCATTTCCTCTTCATAATTCTGGGAATGAGCCGCTTTTTCTTTTTCTTTGATGCGACGACGTAAGGTTTCAATCTGATTTTTTAAACGAGTCCGTTCTTTTACAACCTCTTGTAATCGATTAAGAATACGCCAGGTTAACCCCCCTTCATGATTCTGTCCTTTTTCAATAAAGTGCTGTAACTTGGTTTGAGTTCTTTCACTGATTTCTTCTTGGAATAATTCAAGAAAATCCTTTAATAATTGTTGTTGTTGCTCTTCTACAAACTGAATCCAAGGATAAGGAAAATGAGATTCTTTGACCGATTGAACTGTATTAAGAACTGTTCCTAATTCTTCTAAAAGTTGTCCAGGGGCAATCCCCTTTGATACCCATTGATCTAAACAATAAGCTGTTAATTGTCGTTGTAAAATAGCCGAAGCATTCAAATAAGAACCAGGAGGACTAACATCCCCATTAATCATTTTCATCGGTTCGGCCCAAAAGAAGAGATCGTGGGGGGTTCCATTGGAGATCGCTGTAATAAAAGCGTTACCATCCCGTCGTCCGGCCCGTCCGATCCTTTGTTGATAATTAGCTTGTCCCGGAGGTACTGAACATAATAATACAGAAGATAAGTCTCCAATATCAATCCCCATTTCTAGGGTCGAGGTAGCTGATAAAAGATTAGGATCACTGCGTCGTTGTCCTGTTATAAATTGAGTTTCTAATTCTTCTCTAACTTCTCTATCTAATAAGCTGGTATGTTCCCTAGCAAAAATTCGCCATAAGGTTCCTTTTGTGTAAAGACTGCGATAAAAGTTACCACTGGGACTGGGGACAGTCTGATAATGACCTTGACAAAGAGGACGTAAACAAGGCATTTTTTCCCAAGTTGATAAGTCTTTTGGGGTAGCAGTGACACGATGACCACAATGATCACATTTTAGGGTCTGACTCTCTGTATAAAGTCTCAATGCTGATTGTTGAATTCCCCAAACTTTGGCTTTTTTGTTGGTAGAATAAGCTTGAAAAATTCCCTGTTCTACTAATGTTTTCAGGGTAAGTTCATATAAATTTTCTAATTGCGAAATAATTAAAGGGGAATAAGACATAAATAACTTAAATCCCCAAGTTTCAGCCCATGTTGATTTTTCGCTTGTTCTCAAAAGGGTTTCAAAGCGAGGTACCGTATAGTTAGAAAAATAGGTGGGTGTTAACGAAGCTGGTCCAAACCCTGGCATAAATAATGGTCTTTGTAAGAGAAACGTATTACCCCCACTGGTGATGTAACTTTCGGTGACAGAATGTATGATCCCTCCCCGTTGGCGTAAATGATAGACAAACCCTAAAATAAACTGCTGTAGGGTGTGTTCGGTTAACGTTTCTAGCCCACCGATTTCGTTAGGAAGTATTTCTAATAATTGAGCGATCGCCGTTTGTAATAAAGACTCATCAACCCCCACTCCACAGCTTTCTGTCCGTTCTAATGACCCCCCTAATGAGGTTTTTAAGCCAATTTCGCCTACTACTTCCCAATCCAGTCGTTTATTGATTAAATCCACTAAACTCTCGGCGGCTTTCCCTGTGGCTTGTAAATCTTCCCATTCTTTGAGCCATTCCATGTCAGAAGGCATGAAGGTGGCCACATAATCTGCATCATTACCATTGAAGAGTTGACTACGCCAATAAGTGGGAAACTGAGTGCGAATATCTTCAAGGGTTTGACCATTGCCTTGATATTGTAAATATTGACATAAAGCTGACCGTAGGGTGGTTCGATAGGTGCGAGCTTCAAAAAATCCGGCACGGTGGGCGGCATCTTGTACTGAGTCAGAAAAGGTAATCAGTTTATGATCGTCGTTATAACGGGAGGCGTAAAGACTACTAATGGCAGCACTGGCAAGACTAGCGGCCCGTGATCCTAAAATAGCTAATCCATTTTTAGTTTCACAAATGGGACAGTCATGACTCACCATTCGTTTGGTTTGCCCTCCTCGTTGGGATGTGTGCAGAATATTATCGGGTTCAATAACATTGATTAATCTTTCACCCCCACAGCGAGAACAATGGTGTGCATCTCTTCTTGTCAAGGTTAAGCAGTCGCAACAAAGTTTCCAAGATCGCCACCCTGTCTCTGGTGACTCATCGGAGGGGAAAATATAAGTAGTTAAGGGATTTTTGGCAAAGAAAGCGCGATAAAAGTCTTGTAACTCCCCACTAATTTTACGATCTCCTGTCTGTTTCCTCAAACCTCCCCATGCGGTACTTCCACAGCTTCGACAGTGCATCACGGGTAGGGTGTTTTGTTTCTCTTCAGGGGTCAAGTCGTCGGTGTAAACTAAGGTTGGTTGTGGGTTAACTTTGGCCACCATCCGACGAAGTTCTCTTAACCAGAATTGTACTCTTAAGTTAACCCAAGGTCTATTTTCTTGGTTCCGAGCGATGGCACATAATGCGATTAAACTATCTAATAATAAAACAGAATATTCTGTTTGCTCACTATGGGGTATATGAGGTAAACTCATTTTTTTGTTGAGTTCTTGCCATAGTTTTTCTAGGGATATAACTTGATCCGTGTCTAATATTTTGAGTAGGTTATGAATGATCGGTAAAGACTTCAGGCGATCGCCTAATTCAATGCGTGTCTCTATATTTGTAAATGTCCCGTCAAGGGAACGATGGAACCAAAGTTCATATTGAGATTCTAGATAGGTTTCGAGACTTGAATAATAATTGGGGTTAAGTTGCTCAATAACGGCAGGGGAGGGAATGGGTAGGGGATCAATAAAAGCATCGGCCAGAAATTCGGCGGAACTGAGTCTATCTTCTTCTATAATGGCGGTTTCATCGAAGGGTTCATTAAAGACGGTTTGAGCATAGGCTAACATCTCTTGTTTGGCGTTTCCGGTTCCTAATGTGGCTGAGGTTCCGACGCAGACCAAATGTTGTGCAGGGGTCTTTAAACGGGCTTTGAGACGACGTATTAAACAGGCTAAGTCGGTTCCTTGTGCGCCGTCAAAGGTATGAATTTCATCAACGACTAAATAACGGAGGGTGTCTGGGGTGTTATTTGCCCATATTTGCTGGTCACGGGGACGAATCAGCAAATAATCTAACATTTTATAGTTGGTTAAAATAATATCGGGAGGATTTTGTCGTAAAAGGTTTTTATCGGTGATTAAGTGATCTTCTCCCATTAATATTTTAGGTTCTCGTTCTGATTCTCCCACAAATAACCCTGCGCTAACTTTACCTTTTAGGTTAGGGTTATGCCAACTTAAACTGGCTAAACGTTTGGCTTGGTCTGTGGCCAAAGCGTTCATAGGATAGATTAAAATAGCTTTGATGCCTTGTTGTTCTCGATTTTGGTAGCAATAGTCCAAAATGGGGAGCATATAACATTCTGTTTTCCCTGAACCGGTGCCTGTGGCCACTAAGGTAGATTGGTATTGTGGGGCCTGTAGTCGGGCAAAAGCGAGTTGTTGATGGCGATGAGGGGAGAAGGCCATGGGAACATCCGGAAAATAGTCTTTCCCTACGGTTCCTTGGCGAAAAGGCAACCCTATGGATAAATAAGGCCCTTTAAAGACCGCTTCTGGTTGTTGTAAAAATTGTTCTATTAGTCCTTGAAACCTTGGTGTAGCTGGCCGAAATTCTGTTGTCAGAAAGTCGGCTATACTGGTACGAATTTCCCTGGCCAGAAGAGAAGGAATCATTGATTAATCAAATAAATAAGGGGTCAACGTCGCCGAAGAAGTGCTTTTGTTCCCAATTGTTACCATCTCGGACAATTAAGCAACACTCATATTTTTATTGTTCCCAGAATTTCCGCAGTTGTTAACATAGTCCTGATATTTGACCAAAAATTATATTCTTCAATTATAGCATTTCCCAGGCTAGTGAGGTACAATTGAATGGCTCCTACGGAAAAATGTCCGTAGGCGATCGCCAACTAAATAAACAGAAAAAAACACTTCTTGCGATCGCCGAATTACCCTGTTTATTAAATATACTTTAGACCTCTTGCAAAAGTTTTTCGTGGTATGATAAAAGATTATTCATTTTTTGCATAGCCACCATTGGTAAAGCGATCGCACTCTCATAGTGGCGATCGCCTGAACCCCAAAAATCAATTAAGTTTTAAAACAAGAATCGTTGTATAATTATTAAAGATAACTATTCAGCTAAGAAAATTGATTTGATAATGAAATATTGGCAAGTTAAAAAGTTAAAAGAGACCGAATTCAAGCGTTTGACAGGAGTAAAAAAAAACTTTCAGAGTGATGGTTCGCACTGTCAAAGCTTATCTAAAAAGAAAAAAGAAACCCGGACGTAAACCAAAATTAATAGTTGAAGACCACATTCTCATAATGCTTGAGTATTTAAGAGAATATAGGACTTATTACCATATTAGTCTAACGTGGAAAATGTCCGAATCTAACGTTTGTCGCATTGTCCATAAAATCGAAAATATATTAATAAAATCTCGTCAATTTCGACTACCTGGAAAGAAATAATTATGGAAAACGAATTATCAAGAGGAAATGGTAGTAATGGATGTCATGGAAAGTCAAATTGAAAGGCCGAAAAAACGACAAAAACAGTTTTATAGTGGAAAACAAAGAGAACATACTTTAAAAACAGTGGGGTCAAATTTGGGACATCAATAAAAGTTCTTGCTGATAAAGGCTATCAAGGAATAGGAAAAATTCATCAATTAAGTGAAACACCCATCAAGAAAAAGAAAGGGAAGAAGTTAAGCCAAGAGGAGAAAAAATATAATCGGCAACTAAATCGATTAAGAATCACAGTCGAACATATAAATCGTCGCTTAAAAATCTTTAAAATCCTTTCTTATCCTTATCGAAATCGTGGTAAGAGATTTGGATTAAGAGCCAACTTAATAGCTGGACTTCATAACTACGATTTGGCTAATTAATTTGTAAAAAAAATCTATTTAATCTCTAGTGGGTTGAGCTTTTTATCATTAGCTTAACTGTTTTAAGCAGCCTATTTTTAATGATTTTGTGTAGAAGCGATCGCTCTTATCTCAATTATTCAAAAATTATCAGATATTTTGTACATCTGAACAAGTTAAATTGGCAAAAAAATAGCCTTTAATTATAGCATAAAATATTTTTGCAAGAGGTTTATTTTATCAAATTGTCAAGTATAATATCAATCAGGTTTATTTAACTCAGAATCAAGTCATAAACATTTCAGATTAAGTTCCCATACTAATCATGCTCATTTCTTATCAACAAATCCCACTAACTTTGTTATTTTATTTTGTTGGTTTACTTCTCCAAAAAAGTTACCTCCCAGGAACACATCTCCATTTTTTTTAACCATCTTCCAGGTTAATTTAAAATGACCATGATGACTATCTGGTGCTGTGCTTAATTGTAAGCTAATTTCGGGAAATTTTTCTCTGAAGCTCTCTATCAATTGACAATGTGTTTCTATGTTATCAACTGGTTTAGGTAGATGAGAATCTAGATAAAGACAATTTTCTGCCAAAACTTTTTTCATTAATAACAGTCTATCTTCTGGCTTGGAACTATTCCAGCCTAATACATAATCTTCAATAACTTGTTCTATTTCTGACATATATTTCTCTTAATACTGGTTAACAGTATAACAGTGTTAGTGACTTTTAGCAACACCATTTTTATTTAGGTAAAGAAAACGTTATTAAAGATGAAAACTTAATCATCAACTATCAAAAATGGATATTAAAGTGATAAGTTCTAATCCATTGATTGACACTCCACTGCCTAAAGACGAGTAGAGTGTCAATTGTTAAGAATTGAAACATCAGAAGTTTCTCTCATAGTTTTTCTCTAATGGCTGGATATAGGCACTTTCCTTGACAGACGAAATGCCCAGAAACTCAAAAACCCTGCGACAACAATCGCTACTACAGAGATGGTAAACGGCACTGTCCATATTCCTACCATTGCTGGCCATTGAAATAGGATTCTCAACAAATGAAAAAATCCCATTAAGGCAAAGAGCAGACCCGAAATCATTAAATTTGTACAAGAAATAACTCTTATCTCTATGGTAGCAATTTTAAGTTTAAATTTTTAATCAATAGAAGATATTAAACAACAACTAACTTTTATTGTTGAGCGTAGAAATATAATTTCTCATCAAGCAGACATCGATCCAACCTATAATATAGGAAACCGTGGGTCTATTGATGATAATTTAGTCAATGAAACCGTTGATTTTGTCGAGGATGTAGTTGAGAAAATCCATCAAATTCTATAACTTAAATATAAGACAATACTAAATAACTACATGGCACGTCCCAGTAAACTGAAGTACGATCGCGGCACATTAATTTTACATCCACCCCCAAGAGGGAAAGCATGGATCGAGTTTGCTACATGGGACGATCGCATCGAGAAGTTTAGGGTTCCGGCTATTTATTATCGGGTTTTGATTGAAACCTTAGAAGCAAATAATCTCAACTTTGTTGACAATGCTAAGGACTTTTTTCCTCTAGACTTAACCCCTAGTTTTGAGAGGGAACCCTATCCCCATCAAACGGAAGCGTTAGAAGCTTGGAAACTTTCAGGGCGTAAAGGGGTGGTTGTGTTACCCACAGCAGCAGGAAAGACCTATTTAGCACAGTTAGCCATGACTGCTACCCCTCGCACCACCCTAATTATAGTACCTACCCTAGATTTGATGCACCAATGGTACGCGCAGATGTGTGCAGCGTTTCCTGACATTGAGGTGGGGTTATTGGGAGGAGGATCACGTGATCGCAGTCCCATTTTAATTGCTACTTATAACAGCGCAGCCATTCACGCCGAAACATTAGGAAATCGTTACGCTTTGCAGATATTTGATGAATGTCATCACCTTCCCACAGATTTTTTCCGTGTTATTGCAGAATACGCTATTTCTCCCTATCGTTTGGGCTTGACTGCCACCCCAGAAAGGGCTGATGGTAGCCATCGTGACTTAGACAGTTTAATTGGTGAAGTGGTTTATCGCAAGGGAGTAAAAGAACTTGCCGGGGGAACATTAGCTGATCATAAAGTAGTAGAAATTAAGGTCAAATTATCACAAAAAGAAAGAAAAACATATGATCAAGCAATGCAAATTAGAAATGATTTTTTACGCAAGTCTAATATATCTTTAGGGAGTTTAAACGGTTGGCAAATTTTTGTTAAAGCTAGTGCCAGAAGTCCAGCAGGAAGACGGGCAATGTTAGCCCATAGAGAGGCAAAAGAAATTGCAGCCGGGACAGAGGGAAAAATAAGAGTATTAGAGGAATTAGTTTGTGAACATGATCAAGATTCATTGTTAATTTTTACCAATGATAATGCAACGGTTTACCGAATTTCTCAAGAATTTTTAATCCCTGCTATCACCTATCAAACCCCAGTAAAAGAGCGTCACGATATCTTAACAAAGTTTCGAGAAGGAATTTATAAAAGTTTAGTAACTTCTCATGTTTTAAACGAAGGTGTTGATGTTCCAGAAGTAAAGGTTGCGATAATTATATCGGGAACCAGTTCTGCACGGGAATATGTACAAAGATTAGGTCGTATTTTACGGAAAGGGAAGGGGAAAAATAAATTAGCAACCCTTTATGAAATTGTGGCAGAAGATACCAGTGAAGAAAGAACATCACAGCGCAGAAAAGAAGGAACAAAGACACCCAAACCTCAACAATTAGAATTATTAGATTCTCCCTATGAAATGCCCTCTAAAAAATCTTTACGGGCAGCAGAAAAAAATAAGAAAAAATGGGGAGAGGAAGAGTAAACTATTATTATATAGCGTTTCTCGGACTCAATATGTACACCTAATATCGAGCCTCCAAACTCCGAACTCCGAACTCCGAACTCCGAACTCCTAAAACTAGAAAACTCTGTACCTCACAAGTATGAGAAGTGCTATAGTATATGTTTTATCTTGAGTATAATTCCCCAGGCACCAAGAATTCCCAAAGCCAAGGAAGCTGAAGATTCAGGTACAGTAGTAGAATTAATTGTTACCTCAGCAGACCTAAAAGTAAACTCACCAGATTCTTGACCCGTGTTATCTCCAAAAAAAAGAAAATTAGGAATTTCATAGGGGTTAAAAGTCCCTAATGGCGGATTACTCGTACCAGGATCAAAAGAATAGACACGAAGTGAACCGTTGAGAATTTGTGAATTATTCGCCAAAAGCTTATACTGATTACCTAAAACCCTTAATTCATAATCGACATTTCCACTGGTACTAAATGATACCTCTTCTCCCCTAGTAAAGTTGTCATTTTGAGCAAAAATTGCATTACTCTCGGGATTATTTTTTTGTTGATGCACTGGTGGAATATCAAGACTTGTTAGGAAATAATGCTCATTAGTCGTAAATGTAAATCCCACCAATAAGCAAACTGGAAAACTTGTTAACGATTTCGGGGTTTAGGGGAGATCAACCCTTACAATAAACTACTGCAACCATGAGAGCAAAATAACGATCACCCTACCAAGGCGAATTACTATGGCAAAAGTTCTTGTATCAGATCCCATTGACCAAGTTGGTGTTGAAATCCTCTCACAAGTGGCACAGGTGGATGTTAAAACGGGATTACCCCCAGAAGAGTTAGTAAAAATTATCCCCGAATACGATGCCATGATGCTGCGATCGGGAACCCGTGTTACTAAAGAGATTATTGAGGCCGCAACCCAACTGAAAATTATTGGACGGGCCGGGGTTGGCGTGGATAATATCGATGTACAGGCCGCCACTCGTCAAGGGATCGTGGTGGTAAACTCTCCAGAAGGCAACACCATCGCCGCAGCAGAACACGCCCTAGCCATGATGTTATCCCTATCCCGTCATATTCCCGAAGCTAATCAATCCGTCAAAAATGACAAATGGGAACGTAAACGCTTCATTGGGGCAGAAGTCTATAAGAAAACCTTGGGGGTTGTTGGTTTAGGAAAAATTGGCTCCCATGTGGCTAATGTGGCTAAATCAATGGGCATGAAATTATTAGCTTATGATCCCTTTATTTCCAAAGAAAGAGCCGATCAATTAGGTTGTACCTTAGTGGATCTCGATCTCCTCTTCGCTGAATCCGATTATATTACCCTGCACATCCCCAAAACCAAAGAAACCACCCACATCATCAATAAAGAATCCCTCAGTAAGATGAAACCTAACGCCCGCATTATCAACTGTGCGCGGGGTGGTACTATCGATGAATCTGCCCTAGCTGAAGCGATCGCCGAAGGGAAAATTGCCGGCGCTGCTTTAGATGTATTTGAAGAAGAACCCCTCAAAGAATCCAAACTCAGAGAACACGAAAACATCATTTTAACCCCCCATTTAGGGGCTTCTACTGCCGAAGCACAGGTTAATGTGGCCGTTGATGTGGCCGAACAAATTCGTGATGTTTTGTTAGGACTTCCAGCCCGATCTGCGGTTAATATTCCAGGACTCACCCCAGATGTCATGGAAAAAATGCGCCCTTATCTACAATTAGCAGAAACTTTGGGCAATTTAGTCGGTCAATTAGCTGGAGGGCGTATTGAACGGTTAACGGTTCGTTTACAAGGAGAATTGGCTAGTACCAAGGGTCAACCTATCGTCGTGGCCTCGATTAAAGGGTTACTCTCTCAAGCATTGCGAGAACGGGTTAATTACGTAAATGCAGCCATCGAAGCCAAAGAAAGAGGTATCCGCATTATTGAAACCCACGACGCTTCTATTCGTGACTATTCCGACTCTTTGCATTTAGCAGCACAAGGATCATTAGGAGAACATTCTGTGACTGGGGCGTTATTAAGCGATGGAGAAATTCGCATTACAGATGTGGATGGTTTCCCCATTAACGTACCCCCAAGTAACTATATGTTATTTACCGTTCACCGAGATATGCCAGGAATTATCGGTAAAATTGGCTCTCTTTTGGGAAGTTTTAACGTTAACATTGCTAGTATGCAAGTGGGACGGAAAATTGTTCGAGGAGATGCCGTTATGGCCCTAAGTTTGGATGATCCCCTACCAGAAGGACTCTTGAACGAAATTACTAAAGTAGATGGCATCCGAGACGCTTATACCGTTAAGCTTTAATAGAGGATAGTGAGTGTGGGAAGTGTGGGAAGTGTGGGAACAATATTAATACTTTTCTCCCCCATCTCCCCGTCTCCCCATCTCCCCCGTCTCCGAGTCCTTTTAATTAAAAAACAAATCCTATGTCCAACAGTTGGTGGGAAATCACCATTTTATGCCATCCTCATTTGGAAGAATCAATAACTTGGCGGTTAGATAAGTTCGGCTGCTCAGGGACTTCACGGGAAATTAAAGGAAAATCTCATATCATTCAGGGTTATATTCCACAAATTAAATATCAATCCCTAGATATCTCTGCTTTATCCCTATGGTTACAGCAAGATGCTTTAGTTTTAAATTTACCCCAACCTCTAACCCGTTGGAAATTAATCGACGAGGAAGACTGGTCCAGTAGTTGGAAACAATACTGGGAACCAACGGAAGTGGGCGATCGCTTTATTATTTATCCTGCTTGGTTAACACCTCCTGAAAACACTGATAAACTCATTCTTAAACTCGATCCTGGGGTTGCTTTTGGCACAGGAACCCACCCCACCACTCAGTTGTGTTTAGAGTCTTTGGAAATGCGTTTATCGAAACCTGATAGGGATGTGGTAATTGCTGATATTGGTTCGGGTTCGGGTATTCTTTCTATTGGGGCTATTTTATTGGGGGCCAGTAAAGCTTATGCTGTGGATATTGACCCTTTGGCGGTTAAAGCAGCTAGGGAAAACCGTCATCTAAATCAAATTGATCCTAATAATTTGGCTATTAATCAAGGGAGTTTGACAGAGTTATTAGAATTAGTTAGTGACGGAGTAGATGGCATCGTTTGTAATATTTTAGCTGAGGTGATTATTGATTTAATTCCTCAATTTTCTAAGTTAGCTAAACCCAATACCTGGGGGATTTTAAGTGGTATTTTGTTAGAACAATCTCAGGCGATCGCTGATACCCTAGAACAAGAAGGATGGATCGTCGCTGCTTTATGGAAACGTAAAAAATGGTGTTGTTTTCAAATTCGTAAAGCACCAGAAGATTAATTTATAAGAAATTTTCTAGCATTTTTCGGACTCATGGGGTAAATATAATATCTAACTCCGAACTCCGAACTCCGAACTCCGAACTCCGAACTCCTAAAACTAGCTGCTATATGTCTTGGTCAAAACTAAAGTCATTTATAAAACGGGAATGGATATTCTTCTGTCAACTTAGAACAGAAATAGAAGAAGAAAAGATTTCAGAAGATAAGTTATCTCAAATTCTTCTTAATCAAGTTTTAGCCCGTAATTTCTCTATCTTACTTATTTTAGCCACAACCATTGCTACTTTTGGTTTAATTTCTAATAGTGCTGCCACTATTATTGGAGCGATGATTATTGCTCCTTTGATGATTCCTATTATTGGTATAGCTTATGCGTTAGTTACTTTTAATCCTCGTTTAATTAGTTATTCTTTCATTCGTTTAATTTTCGGTATTTTGTTAACTATTGGTATTGCTTTTTTAACTACAGAAATTATTGGATATCAACTGTCAGGATCAGAAATTTTGGCTCGTACTAAACCAACTTTACTAGACTTAGGAGTAGTGATCGCAGCAGGAACAGCAGGAGGGTTTGCCAAGGTACGTCGTAGCGTTTCTGATGCTATTCCTGGGGTAGCCATATCAGTGGCATTAGTTCCTCCTTTATGTGTGGTAGGGATTGGCTTTGCAGTGGAGGGTTTAAGCTTATCTAGCGGCTCTTTTATGCTATTTTTGACAAATTTGGTGGGGATTATTTTAACAGCTTCTGTTGTCTTTCTTTTTGAGTCTTATGGTAGTTGGAAAAAGGCCACAGCTAGCTTATTTGGGTTACTAGCAAGTCTCATTATGATTACTTTACCCCTCAATTTCTCCTTTCGGGAAATGATTATTGAAAATCAAATTCGTCATGAATTAGCTAAACGTCACCGTAAACATAAAGATAGGGAAGACAGTCTTATTACAAAGGTAGATGTTCAACTAAAAGAAGACAAAATTGTTGTCATTGCTGATGTTATTATTACCCCTGATAGACTCGATAAAATTGATCCAGAAGAAAACCTTAAAAAAACTCAAAAAATACTCTCAGATAAGATGGGACAACCAGTGGAGTTAAGGGTTAGAGTGTTTCCCATTGATATTCTTAATTTTGAAGCAGATTAAGTGCTATTTTCCAATCTCTAATACCAAATCCGGTTTAGATACCCCTTTTCTCTTTCTAGTTGATGAGGGTGGGGAGTGTGGGAGGAAGGAGAGCAAAACGATAAAGAGGTTTTGACAATCGGATTTGGCATAAGAGCGATTCTAGAAATTTGACATACTCCACTGCCTAAAGGCGAGTGGATTCGGATTCAACAATTACTTGTTGAAACCTACTCTCATACGAGGTTTACTAGGCTGACTGGTACTTACCTTACTAGGTCATACATCCATCTGTTTCCAGACGCCCTGCCAATTCAGAGTTAGTCGTCACTTTCTGGGGGACTCCCAGTAGGTGGCTGAATATTGCTACAATGTAATTCTAACACAATTACGCCCTAAAGGGCGGGGTTTTAGACCTCACGGGGTGACAAGTAGGTTGAAAAGTAAGTCCAGAGCGGTTTTTCTCTGTTACCCGACCCTAAACAATTGTCGGCAACCAGAGAGCTTATTGAGAATGAACGATAATGATAATCATTTGCA